>JAEYNX010000034.1 GCA_023412215.1 Bacillota bacterium
AAAACTTCATCTGCGCCGTCACCTACACCAAGGATAAGGACATCCTGCACACGGCAGCCCGAATCAAGGAGGCGTTTGAGGCTCAATACAAGGCAAAGCTGGCTGTCGGTATCGACAGCCCCACGGATAACTACCTGTTCATCCACACCGCGTACATCAAGGCCCAAAAAGCGCTGCAGGCCTGCATGCGCTCAAAGAGCAAGGACATCCGCCTGTACAACACCATCAATATGGAGATCTTCTCGGGAGAGATTCCCGACCTGACCAAGCTTGAGTATATCCGAAAGATCTTTCGGGGATACTCCGAGGAGGATATCTCGCAGTGGATCAGGATACTGGAGGTGTTCTTCGAGACAGAGGGGTCGATCAGTTTAGCGGCCGAGCGCCTGTATATCCACAAAAACACGCTGCAATACAAGCTTAACAAGCTCAAGGAAGCGACGGGGTACGACCCGCGCTCCATCCGCTATTCCTCGCTCTACTACATCGCTGTGCATTTCTACCGAGATATTCAACATAAGTTAAGCACTGCCTCCGCCAATTAATAAGTATATAATAAAAAACGATAGTGTATGAAGCATAGCTCATACACTGTCGTTTCTTATGCCTTGTTTTCACTTTCATTCGGCAAGAAAACGGTAAATAGACTGCCTTTGCCCAACTCGCTTTGAACCTCTATCGTACCGCCGCAAAGCGCCGTAATACGCTTGACAATCGCAAGGCCGAGCCCGTTCCCCGTTTTGAAATGAGAAAGATCGCCCTGATAGAACTTATCAAAAATGCGCTCCACGGTCTCTTCGTCCATGCCGGGGCCGTCATCCTGAATGGTAAATCGGACGCCGCCGTTTTCATTTACAAGGCCTACGCTGATCATTCCTCCCTGATATGAGAATTTAATCGCATTATCCAGAAGATTGAGCCAGATCTGCTGCATTAAATCCTCGTTGCCCATGAACGTGACCTCAGCCATTTCAACATTCATTGAAATCGCCTTTTGTGACCACTTGGGTTCCGTCAGTACGATCGCCCTTCTGATCTGCTCATCCAAGCGAAACGGTGCCTTGTCGGTGATGATTTCAATATTTTCGTACCTTGATAAGTTAAGAACATTGGTAGAAAGCAAGGCCAAACGCTCTGATTCAACAATGATAATGTCCAGGTACTCCCGCCTCTCCTCTTCGCTGAGATTACCGTCCCGCAACAGCTTGGCAAACCCGCGCACCGATACAATGGGAGTTTTGAATTCATGGGAGAAGTTATTGATAAAATCACTGCGCAGCGTTTCAATAGACGACAACTCATGCGCCATCTTATTGAAGCTCTGTGCCAGTTCCTCCAATTCTCCGATACCTTTAAGCTCCACCTGAACGCTAAAATTACCCTCGGCAATTTTATGGATAGCGTCGATTACCTTACGAATGGGGTTGAGCGCCTTTTTGCTGAAGAAAAAGGTGAGCGCTATCCCCAGTAAAACACAGAGCCCAAATAATGAAAATAAAAAACCGTATGGGCCTCTGCCGGCATTCCCTGTACCACTGAATTCCGGCAACAGTAAAATTCCGGTCTTATGCAAAAGAACAATAATGAATCCCGATAAAAAGAGTGTCGCCAGCAAAACCCAAAAAACAAAGAATACAAGCGAGATGGTAAGGCTCCATCTTTTTTTAAAACGGTTATAGCGACTCAACCCTTTTTCACCGCCTTATAGCCGATGCCCCGGACTGTGACAATCTCAAACTCCGGCCAGTCGCGGAACCTTTCCCGCAGACGGTTGATGTGCACATTGAGCGTGTGGTCATCCGTTTCAGATTCCATGCCCCATATCTCGTCCATAAGCTGCAGGCGGGTAAATATGATGTTGGGATAGGAAAGAAGCTTAAATAATAGATAGAACTCCTTTTGCGGCAGCATCATCTCTTCCCGCCCGCGCGTTACGGTAAGTGAGTCATAATTAAGGGTTATATCGCCCACTGTCAGCCGGTGGTCACTGGCGATCTGCGCCCTTCTCAGCAATGCCCTGATGCGAAGCACCATCTCTTCCTCATCTACAGGCTTCGTCATGTAATCATCCGTGCCTGCCAAAAAGCCCTGACGCTTGTCCTTTGCCTCCTGCTTTGCGGTTACCATTAAAATAGGGAGGGTTTCCCATGTCAGCCGTAGCTGCCGTGTAAGCTCGTACCCGTCCATTTTCGGCATCATTAAATCCAATATAACGAGGTCCACCTGCTTTTTATCCATGATTTCAAGCGCAGCCACACCATCCTCGGCCTGCAGCGCTTCAAACCCGTTTTGCCGAAGAACCGCGCACATCAGCTTTCTTGTGTTGACGTCGTCTTCAACCACCAGAATTTTAAACATAGCAAACCCCTCCGTTTATACCAGTATACCACAAAAGATAGCATCGAACCATCAACTGAATATCAACTGAAATCCGGCCATTTGTTGAGATTCAATTGATGTTTTGTTGTTAGACTTAAGGTCGCAAAACATGGTGGTCGGTAAAAGGAAGGAGTTTACTCATGGCGAAGAAAACTGAAACAACTACAATCGTTAGCAAGGCAAACAATCCTCTTCACAAGTTTAAAACCAAGAAGGTTATCATACCGGTGGCGATAATCTTGATTATAGTGATTGTTATACTGGGGGTTACCAGAAATTTTAGAGGCGGAAGCGGCGGGGTGGAAATAAAAGCGGAACCTCTCACCTTAAGAAATCTCTCCAATACAATCAGTGCCACCGGCATGGTCGAGAGCACCGATAAGTCAAATGTGTATTCGCAGCTCTCCAACCCGGTTAAAACCATCGATTATTCGGTGGGGGATACTGTGCAGGAGGGGGATATCCTCTGCGAGTTGGATACCGAGAGCCTTAAGCTTGATATCGCTCAGCAGGAGGCTACCATTAACGCTTCTGCACAATCCGCACAGCACCAGATCAACACCAGCGTGAAAAACTACAACTATGCGCAGGAGGTTAACGACGAGGACCTAGACGCCTCTGTTCGCAACAGCAGAAACGCGATGAGCGACAGCAAAGACGCCCTAGAGGATGCCGACAGCGCTTTAGAGGATTTGGATGATGATCGGGATTCCGCATCCAGTTCGCTCTCTGCCGCACGATCCCGCGTAAGAAGCAGCGAACAGGCAAAGGCTGCCGCTCAAGCGCAATACGATAGCGCAAAAAAAGCGCTCGAGGATGCAGACCCCACAATAGGAGAGTCGGAAACAGACAACCTGCAGGCTGCCGTAGAGGCGGCAGAGGCGGCACTGAATAACGCGACAGCGGAGCTTACAAGTGCCAACGCGGCATACGCGGCCGCCCAAAGCACTTATAATGCCGCGGACACGGCTTACGAAAACGCGAAGGATTCCCGCAGCGATACCGTAAGAAACTATAACGACGCGCAAAAGAGCTATGAGGCCGCGATTCTATCCGCCGAAAAAAATCTTGAATCCGCGAAAGACAACGTGACCGGCAGCCAGATTGCGGCGAACCATCAGGCGAGTACCATCGCGCTTGAGAAATTAAACCTTCAGCTGGAAAAATCCACGATACGGTCCCCTATTTCGGGAACGGTCACGGCGGTTTATGCCACCGAAGGTGCTCCCGGCAACGGCCTGTTGTTTGTGATTGAGGATACCGAAAACCTGAAGATTACTACATCCATTAAAGAGTATGATATCGAAACGGTGAAGTCGGGCCTGCCGGTGACGATTAAGGCCGACGCCACCGGGGACAAGGAATTTGAAGGAACCGTAAGCAAAATAGCGCCCACCGCGGCAAAAGCCAACGACGGCTCTACCGTTACAGGAACCAATGTTCAGTTCGACACCGAAATTGCGGTAACCGGCAACCATGAAGGCCTGCGTGTCGGCATGAACACGCGCGTGAACATCGTTTTGGCGGAGCGAACCAATATATTCGGCGTTCCCTACAATGCGGTGGTTACCGATGACAAGGGCAACAAGATCGTCTATGTCGCAGAGCCGGGAGAAAAAGGCAGCTACAACGCGAAGGCTGTGCCGGTAACAACAGGGCTGGAAACCGATTTTTACATTGAGATTGCCTCGGATAACCTTTCTGAGGGCGTACTTATTATCAGCAATCCGGATACGGTCACAGACGGAGCAAAGGTTCGGGTGCGCAAGTAATGGAGCAGAAGTATATTATTGATATGCGCGATATCGTCAAGCGCTTCTATATCGGGCTTCCCAATGAGCTGGAGATTTTGCACGGCATCACGCTGCAGGTGCCGCAAGGGCAATTTATATCGATTGTCGGGCAATCCGGCTCCGGTAAGTCTACGTTAATGAATATTATCGGGGCGCTGGACAGACCCACCCTGGGCAGTTACACGCTGGATGACGTCGATATCGGCAGCAGCGGAGATAAGGAGCTTTCTGAAATAAGGAACCGCAAAATCGGCTTCGTGTTCCAGACCTTTAACCTGATATCGCGAACCTCCGCTTTAAAAAACGTCGAACTGCCAATGCTTTACGCGGGCGCCTCCCACAGTGCGCGTTTAACCAGAGCCAAAGAGCTCCTGGAGCAGGTAGATATGATGGAACGTATGCAGCATCTGCCGAATGAGCTTTCGGGCGGGCAGAAGCAGCGTGTGGCCATCGCCCGCGCAATGGCCAACAACCCTTCCATTATACTTGCGGATGAGCCTACCGGCGCGCTCGATTCCGCGACCGGCCGCCTTGTCATGGATCTTTTTCACAAGCTGCACGAGGAACAAGGGAAAACGATTGTATTGATCACGCACAGTCAGGAGCTGGCGCTTGAGACGGAACGCATTGTGACATTACGTGACGGCAATATTATCAACGATGAGAAAAGAGGTCGTTAGATGGACTTACGTGAAAATGTTTCTCTTGCCATCTCGGGACTGCTTGCCAACAAAATGCGTGCACTCCTGACCATGCTTGGCATTATCATTGGTATCAGCTCTGTTATTGCCATTATAACGGTAGGCAACTCATTAACCAATTCGGTAACCTCCTCGATGCAGGATATGGGGGCCAACAATATTATTGTGGGGCTGCAGGAGAAAGACAGCGAGGATACCGAGCTCAGAAGAAATATGATGACTCAGACATCCGCCGCAGAACCGGCAGCCGAAGACCTGTACACCGACGAAATGATCGCTCAGTTTACCGAGATATACGCAAGCGATGTGAAGTACATCAGTATGTCGGAGAGTGTCGGCTCCGGCAAGGCGCAGGACGGGCGCTTGTATGCCAACGTTTCAATCATCGGTGCCAGCCGAGATTACGCCGGTGCCAATAACCTGACGCTGGTGGATGGCAGATTTATGAACGAGCGCGATGAGCTGGGCACAAAAAACGTGGCGGTGGTTTCAGATAAGCTCCTCGACAACCTCTTTCCTGCCAATACCGACCCGTTGGGGCAGGAGGTGAAGATTCATACCAACAATGAGATTCAAACCTTTACTATTGTCGGTGTTTATGAATACGAGCCTTCCAGTTTCGGCTTCGCCTCGGTCTCAGACAAGGATGTGAGCACCAATCTGTACATCCCTGTAACCACCGCGAAAAAGATCAGCGGCGCAGACAGCGGTTACCGGACATTCACCATCACGACCAATGTCGGCGTAGATTCCATCGCCTTCGCCACCGAGGCCGGGGACTTTTTCAACACCTTTTATGTGAATAACGCAACCTACAAATGCTCTACCATGAGCATGGATTCGATGGTGAACCAGCTCAGCTCTATGATGGACACCATCTCCATCGCCGTTGCCGTCATTGCGGCAATCTCTCTCTTGGTGGGCGGCATCGGCGTGATGAACATCATGCTGGTATCGATTACGGAGCGCACGCGCGAGATCGGAACAAGAAAGGCGCTGGGGGCAACCAATACCTCGATACGCGTGCAGTTTATCGTGGAGTCGGTCATTATCTGTTTGATCGGCGGCATCATCGGCATTGTCTTAGGCGTTTCAATGGGCATAGGCGGCGCCGCATTACTCGGGTACCCCGCGACGCCCTCTGTCGGCGTTATCGCGCTCGCCGTAGGCTTTTCGATGATGATCGGGGTGTTCTTCGGCTACTATCCGGCCAATAAGGCCGCGGTGATGGACCCGATCGAGGCCTTGAGGTATGAATAAATAAGTTCAGGATAAGGGCAGTAAGTGTGCGCAACCGTACAGCAACCGTTTAAATAATTATAAAGCAGTGCGCTATAGTGAAGGAATACTATGGCGCACTGCTTTTTCATGCAAAAGAACAGGTATACAAGATTGTATAAATAAGAACAACATTGTCCATTCATTCGTTTTTTGCGTTGCATTATAATTTAATCAGAATATAAGCCAAAGGGGTAACAAACGAATGAACTACGGCTATTTTGACAATGCAAACAGGGAGTATGTGATCAACCGGGTAAACACGCCGGTGCCATGGACGAACTACATCGGGGTAAACGACATGTGCGCCGTACTCAACCAAACAGCCGCGGGCTATGTGTTCTATAAGTCGCCCCAATACCACCGTATCTCCCGCTTCCGTCCCAATGCCCCCGTAGACGGGCCGGGGCACTACGTCTACCTGCGGGACGACGATACGGGCGAGTACTGGAGCATCTCCTGGCTCCCGGTGGGCAAGCCGCTTACCGAGGCTACATACGAATGCCGTCACGGGCTGTCTTACTCCAAATACAGCTGCGATTACAACGGCCTTGCGGCCCGCCAGACGGTTTTTATCCCCCTAAACGACGCGGTGGAACTGTGGGACGTCTCGATAGCCAACAACTCCGGCCGCCCCCGCCGCCTCAGTGTGTATTCCTATCTGGAGTTTTCTTTCCATCACATCGACATGGACAATCAGAACTTCCAGATGAGCCTGTACGCTTCCGGCTCTGACTATAAGGATGGCATTATCGAATACGACCTCTTTTATGAGGAATTCGGCTACCAGTGGTTTGCTGCAAGCTTTGAGCCGGACGGCTTTGATTGCCTGCGCTCAGGCTTTTTAGGCCCCTACCGCGATGAGCGCAGCCCTCTGGCGGTAGAACGCGGCACCTGCTCGGGCAGTTATGAAAAGACAGGCAATCACTGTGCGGCTTTACAAAAGAAACTTACTCTAAAGGCCGGTGAGGAAGCGCGCCTTGTGTTCATGCTGGGCGAGGGGCGCCGCGAGCAGGGCAAAGCCCTTAAAGAGAAGTATTCAACCCCTGCGCAGGTGGACGACGCCTTTGCGGGGCTCGCCCGTTTTTGGGATGCAAAGCTTGCGCAGCTTCAGGTGAAAACGCCCAACGAGGGGATGAACACCTCCTTAAATATCTGGAACCTGTATCAGGCGGAGATCAACATTATGTTCTCGCGCTTCGCCTCGTTTATCGAGGTGGGCGGCAGAACGGGGCTGGGATACCGCGATACGGCGCAGGACGCCATGACGGTGCCCCACTCCAACCCCCAAAAGTGCCGCCAGCGCATTATCGAGCTGCTGCGCGGGCTTACCTCACAGGGCTATGGCCTGCACCTCTTCCAGCCCGAGTGGTTCGACCCCACCCTGCAGGGCAAGCAGCAGAGCTTTAAGTCCCCCACCCTGATTCCCACCCCCAGCCGCGCCGAGATGGTGCATGGCATCAAGGATGCCTGCTCGGACGACGCGCTTTGGCTGGTCGCTTCCATCTGCGAGTACATCAAAGAAACCGGCGAGCTTTCGCTGCTGAGCGAAACCGTCACCTACGCCGACGGCGGCGAGGACAGCGTTTTTGAGCATATCCTTCGCATTCTCGATTTCTCCAACCGCGAGGTGGGTGCGACGGGCATCTGCAAGGGGCTTCGCGCCGACTGGAACGATTGCTTAAACCTCGGCGGCGGCGAAAGCGCCATGGTGTCTTTTCTGCACCACTGGGCACTCACCCATTTTTTAACGCTTGCGCGCTACGCGGGCAGAACCGAGGTGCTGCCCAAATATGAGGCCATGCTTGCCAAGGTGAAGAAGGCCTGTGAAGACAACCTGTGGGACGGCAAATGGTACATACGCGGCATTACGGCCAGCGGCCGAAGAATCGGTACACAGCGGGACAAAGAAGGCCGCGTGCACATGGAGTCCAACACCTGGGCGGTGTTTTCCGGATTGGCAGACCGTGAGCGCGGCATCTCGGCGATGGACGCGGTGGATGAATACCTCTATACCCCCTATGGCCTGATGCTCAACGCCCCCTCCTATACCGAGTGCGACGACGAGATCGGCTTTGTGACCCGCGTTTACCCCGGTGTGAAGGAAAACGGCGCCATCTTCAGCCACCCCAACCCCTGGGCGTGGTGCGCCGAAGCGCGGCTCGGGCGCGGGAACAGGGCCATGAAGTTCTATAACGCCCTGCTGCCCGAAAACCAGAACGACCTCATCGAGGTACGCGAGGCGGAGCCGTATTCCTACTGTCAGTTCATCATGGGCAGGGACCATACGGCGTTCGGGCGGGCACGGCATCCGTTTATGACAGGCTCGGGCGGCTGGGCCTACTTCGCCGCCACCCGTTACCTCTTGGGCGTGCGCCCCGACTACGACGCGCTGATTATCGACCCGTGCATCCCCGCACAGTGGAAGGAATTTGACGTAACGCGCATCTGGCGCGGAGCCACCTACGAGATTCATGTGGAAAACCCAAGCGGTGTAAGCAAGGGGGTAAAACAGGTGTTTCTAAACGGGGATAAACTGACCGATGTTCAAGGTGTCGGCGTCATCCCGCAGCAAAAAGACAGGATAGTAAACAAGGTACGCGTCGTAATGGGATAGTGCGGCGCTCCGTTTACCGTACGAACGGGCAGATGCTATGTACGGAGAAAAGCATGGTGATAAAAGATGATTGAGTTTGGAACAGGCGGCTGGCGGGCCGTTATCGGCGACGAATTTACCAAGGAGAACGTCCGCCAGTTAACCACCGCCATCGCCAAAAAGATGCAACAGGACGGTGTGACGGAGCACGGGTTTATCGTGGGCTACGACCGGCGCTTTCTCTCGGAGGAAGCGGCAAAATGGGCCTCGGAGGTCATGGCCGGGCAGGGTATTCTATGCCGACTCATCAACCGGCAGGCCCCTACACCGCTCGTGATGTTTTCGGTGATGCAGTTTGACCTGCCCTACGGCATGGCGGTTACCGCCAGCCACAACCCCGCCATATACAACGGCATTAAGGTATTTATGAAGGGCGGCCGCGACGCCGACGAGGCACTGACGGCCGAGCTGGAGCAGTATATTGCGGCCCTTGCCCCCGACGATATCAAGGAGGTTCCGTTCGAGGAAGGGCTGCGCACCGGGCTGATCGAGCTGATCGACCCGATGAACGAGTATATCGACAGTATTATCAACTCGATCGATATGGACATCATCCGCGCCCGCAGGCTGAAGGTGGTGCTGGACCCCATGTACGGCGTCAGCAAAACGGCGCTGCAGACCATCCTGCTCACCGCGCGCTGCGATGTGGATGTTATCCACGAGCGGCACGACGCGCTGTTCGGCGGGAGGCTGCCCACCCCCAACCACAAGACGCTGGCGGGCCTGATGACCTATGTGGAGGAAAAGGGGTACGATATCGGCATCGCGACCGACGGCGACGCCGACCGGCTGGGGGTAATCGACGACAAGGCAAGGTTTTTGCACCCCAATACCATTCTGGTGCTGCTCTACTACTACCTGCTGAGGTTTAAGGGCTGGCGCGGCTGCGCGGTGCGCAACATCGCCACCACCCATCTGATAGACCGCATCGCGGAGGACTTTGGCGAGGTGTGTTATGAGGTGCCCGTCGGGTTTAAGTATATCTCCGCAAAAATGGCCGATACCAACGCCATCATCGGCGGGGAGTCCTCAGGCGGGCTTACGGTGCGCGGGCATATCCTTGGCAAGGACGGCATCTATGCCGCTGCGCTGCTGGTGGAGATGATGGCGGCAACCGGATTAAGCCTCTCGCAGCTTTACGATGAAATCACCCAGAAGTACGGCACCTGCGAAATGGTTGAATCGGACTACCGCTTCTCGCTGGCGGACAAAGAGCGTATTATGGGGGTACTGTTCATAGATAAGCTGCTGCCCGAGTTTGAGTATGAGATTGAAAAAATCTCCTACCTGGACGGCTGCAAGGTCTACTTTAAAAACGGGGGCTGGATCATTGCCCGTTTCTCCGGCACCGAGCCGCTGCTGCGCATCTTCTGCGAGATGCCCACCCTGGATGAGGCGCGCAGGGTGAGCGAAACCCTCTCAACATTTCTTAATATTTATTGACCATGCCTTTCCGGCAGCTGTGCCGGAAAGGCCCAAAACATCATGAAAAATTGCGGTGCGGCTTTGCCGCAGGAGGAGTTATAATCCGACAGCGATTTTTCCGTGGTTTGAAAATTAATTTTCAAACTTGATACTCCTCCATTTCACAGGGGGCGGCCGCGTGTGCGCCGCCCCCTGTGAAATTTTTATCGTATCCGCTTGAAGTATGAAGAAAACCCTTGCGCAGGGCCACTTGCCGAGGTATGCTAGAGGGAGTAATACTCGCCAAAAAAGCACTTCGTCCGCATCATATTTTGTTTGTTTTACCATGCACTTCCTTTATTATTACATGGGAGATGGCCTGATGATGATACATAAAAAGCATGAACACACGAAGATATCGTTGCGATGGTGGCTGATCGTCATTATTATAGCCTGCTGGATACTCCCCATCGCTATCGTCGGCGGCGCGATGAGCTCCTATATCACCAACAACATCAACCAGCAGATCAGCGAGACCATCACCCTTTCGGGCGAAAACGCCGCCCGCCTTGCCTCGGGGCAGATCGACCTTGTCGTCTCCGCCTCGCGCTACGCCTCGTACAACAACACCATCAAAGATGCCTATACGCAATACATGAAGACCCGCGACGACATGCGGCTCTACGACAGCGTGTTCACCTTTTTGTCGGAGCAATACAAATACGACGAAAAGCTGCTGTTTTGCGGGCTGTTCTTTTTAAGTAACCCCGACAATATCTACTATACATACAACGAGATCAATAACTCCACCTACAACAGCGTACGCGACTATAAGCAGAGCGCGCATGAGGTGGTGAAACGCGCCTCCGAGACCCTCGGCACCGGTGTCGCCTTTGTTAATGTTCAGGGCAGGGTTTATCTGGCGCGCAACCTGATCAACTCCGATTTTAAACCTTACGGGGTTTTGGTGGTGCAGTTAAACCTCGACAATATCTTTGCGGGTATGCAGAGCATCGCGTGGGAGAACGCCGCGACGGTGTGGCTCAACGGCACCACTGTTGTTCTTGACGGCGAGCAGCTGAATCCGGATACCCTCAACATCACCTTCCCACCCAACGGGCAAACCTTCCGCAGTACGGCGGGCGGTTCTTATCTGTACGGCAGCAGGCTCACACAGACCGCGGAGTTATCCTACCTCATCTCGATCGACAACTCGGTGCTCATGGAGGAGATGAAACACTTCCAGAAGATACTGGTTTGGCTGGTGCTGTCGGTTTTGCCCTTTCTGGCGATTGTCGTCTACTTCTTCTCCCGCAACGTCACCCATCCCATCAACCGCCTGATTGCCGTAGCGAAGGAGATCGAGCGCGAGAACTACGGCATAACGGTAGACGACCGCTTATATAACGCCGAGTTTTCATACCTTACCGACGCGTTTAACAGCATGTCGTACAAGCTGCAGTATCAGTTTAACCGCATCTACAAAGAGGAGCTTGCGCTGCGCGACGCGCGCATTATGGCGCTGCAGTCGCAGATAAACCCGCATTTTTTAAACAACACGCTCGAGATCATCAACTGGGAGGCCCGTCTTATCCACAGCGTGAAGATCACGCGCATGATCGAGGCCCTTTCCTCCATGCTGGGTGCCGCCACCGACCGCAAGGGCAAGCCCGTTGTGCATCTCTCCGAAGAGCTTATCTATGTCGATTCTTACCTGTATATCATCGGCGTGCGCTTCGGCAAGCGGCTTACCGTAACCAAAGAGATCGACGCCTCGCTGCTCGACCTGTATGTCCCCCGCCTGATAATGCAGCCGATTATCGAAAACGCGGTAGAGCACGGGGTCGCCCCTCAGCAAAAGGGCGAGATCATCATCCGGGTATATAAAGAGAACGACAGCCTTATTTTAGAGACGGAAAACTCCGGCGCCCTTACCGAGGAGGACAAGGAGCGCATCGACCTGCTGCTGTCCGACAGCTACGAGCCGTCCGGCGAAAGCTCCTTAAGCCTCGGCATCCGCAACGTGCACCAGCGCCTGCGCATCATCTACGGCGAAAACAGCCGCCTTTCTGTAGTTATTAATAAAGCGGGGTACACCGTTTTCAGAATTATTATCGCAATTGACCCATCAAAACAATAATATGCAACAAAAGGCAAGACTGTCCATTATGTTTTATTTGTCAAACTTGTATTATTGTTTTGTAAGGTGAAACACACCAATGACTGTATTTCATCTAAATACAAGGAGGTTTGATTATGAAAAAAGCATTCGCATTTATTCTGGCAATTGCGTTGTTTGCAACCATGATGTCCGGCTGCCAGTCGGCCGCAACACCCCCTGCCGCCGATGAACCCGCCCCCGCTTCTTCCGCAGCGGCTTCTGAAGCACCCGCCGCGCCCGTTACCATCTCGGTGGTTACCTCTTATGGCGGCGACGACGGCAACCGTGTAAACTATGAGGAAGCCTTTAAGGCCTACGAGGCTAAAACCGGCAATACCGTACAGGATGCTTCCGGTACCTCCAACGAAGAATGGAAAGCCAGAGTAATGGCCGATTTCGAGACCGGCGCAGAGCCCGATGTGCTCTTCTACTTCACCGGTGTGGATGCCAACAAGCTTATTGAAAACAAAAAGGTTGTAAGCATTGACGAGATCCGCAAGGTATACCCGGACTATGCTTCCAACATGAGAGACGACCTGCTTGTTCCCTCCCCTGTTGACAATGTAAAATACGCGGTTCCCGTAAACGGCTACTGGGAAGGCCTTTTTGTAAACAAGAAGGTTTTAGAAGCTGCCGGTGTTACCGTGCCCGGCGCAGATTACACCTGGGAGCAGTTCCTTGCCGACTGCGAAAAGATCAAGGCAGCGGGCTATACCCCCATCGCCGCCTCCCTGCAGGAGGTTCCTCACTACTGGTTTGAATTCTCTGTTTTCAACCATCGCGCCTTGGCAACCCACGTTGTACTGCCCGCTTCTTCCACCGATGAAGCCGGTAAGGGCTGGGCCGCAGGCTTAAACGACATCAAGAACCTTTACGAAAAAGGCTACTTCCCCGCCAACACCCTCACCGCAACCGACGCCGAGACCTTCCAACTGATGGCTGAGGACAAGGCCGCGTTCGCGATCGACGGTTCCTGGAAGATCGGCTGGTTCCAGCAGAACGCCACCGATATCAACAACTTCACCGTTACATATGTCCCCGGTGCAAACAGCCGCAAGGCGACCGAGATCATCGGCGGCTTCTCGATGGGCTACTACATCACCAAGAAAGCTTGGGACGACCCCGCGAAGCAGAAGGCCGTTGTAGACTTCGTAACCTCCATGACACTGGATGAGGTTGTATCGAAGTTTGGCGCAACCTCCGTTACCGCTCTTAAAAACGGTGCCATTGCCCCGCAGGATGCGGACGCGCTGATGATCGCCGCTATCGCGATGACGAAGGGCGCCAGCGGTATTGCCCCCGCCACAGAGGATGGCCTTATCCCCAACTCCCGCGCTTCCCTGTTTGGCAATGTAAAGAACATCGTAACCGGCTCCATCACTGCCGAGGCGGCTATTGACGAAGCGCTTGCCATTAAGGAGTAACCTACTCTGAGGGAATACGTTTATGCAAAAAGCCGGAGAGCGGCCAAATAGCTCTCCGGCTTTTTTGAAAAAGGGCGATGAGAATGAAATCAATAATCTATAAGAATAAGGCTCCCCTGCTTTTATTTCTAACCCCCGCCTTTGCGTTTATGGTGGTGTTTTTGTTCTACCCGTTTATCATGAACATCTTTAACAGCTTCTCCACCATTACGGGGCTGGGCACTGCGGCAAGCGGCTTAAACAGCCCATGGTATACTAACTACGTCAAGCTGCTGAGCGATTCCATCATGCGCACGGTGCTGCTGAACACCGCGCTGCTGATGCTCTTTACGCTGGTGTTCCAGATCGGTATCGCGCTGCTGCTGGCACTGCTGGTAGACAGCATTAAAAAGGGCGTGCAGTTCTTCCGTACGGTCTACTTCTTCCCGATCGTAATCTCGGCCACCGCACTTGGCCTTTTGTTTAATCTCATCTTTTTATATGACGGCGGGATGATCAATCAGGTGCTGCTCGCGCTGGGCCGGAAGGAGCTTATCGACTGGAAGGGCGAAAACCTCTACCTGTTCACCATGTCCTTTCCGGTGGTATGGCAGTACGTGGGCTTTTACTTCATCATCTTGACAACGGGGCTAAACAACATCCCCACCGATCTCTACGAGGCGTGCGAGATAGACGGCGCAACCCTGCCCCAGCGTATACGCTACATCACCCTGCCGCTTTTACACAACACCTTGGGCACCTGCCTGACACTCGGCATCACCGGCGCCTTAAAGGTGTTCGACCTGCCGTGGGTGATGATGGGTGCCGGTATGCCAATGGATAAATCGTGGCTGCTGGGCACCTATATGTACCACCAGACCTTCTTAATGGGCGACGTGGACTACGGCTCCACCATCGCGCTGCTCATCGTGGTGCTGGGGGTTGTGCTCTCACAGCTGTTTAATAAGTTTTATAAAGAAAAGAATTATTAAGGAGGGAAAGGAATGCACACCGCTAAAACATCGAAGCACCCGTTATCCCGCACCGCTCACTTTTCGGTATCCAAGCTGTTTATCTACCTCTTCCTTTCGCTCTGGGCGGCCACTACCATCTACCCGTTTATATGGGTAATACTCAACTCCTTCCGCGTAAGAGGCAGAATTCGCACCGATTCGTTCACCCTGCCGCTGGGGGAGAATTTTACACTGGATAACTATACCCTCGCGTTTCAGCGCGTGGATATCTTCGGGGCATACCGCAACAGCATTGTGATCTCCACGGCCGTTACGCTGGTGGTGCTACTGTTGGCGGGCTTTGCCGCGTACGGCATGGCGCGCTATGTGTTTAAGGGCCGGAAGGTACTGCACTCGCTCATCATTGCGAGCATGATGTTCCCCGTATTCTCCACCATTATCCCCGTATTCCGCATGATGTTTGACTGGAAGATCGTCAACACCAGCAGCCTTGCCCTGTCGCAGCTCAGCGTGATCCTGCCGCAGATAGCGGGCAACCTCTCGTTTTCAATCATCGTGTTGATGGGATATATCCACAGTCTGCCCATCGAGATGGAAGAAGCCGCTTACATGGAAGGCTATAACGTATTCCAGATCTTTTTTAAGATTGTAATGCCGATTATCAAGCCCAGCTTCGCGACGGTAGCCATCTTTACCTTCCTGTGGTCGTATAACGACCTGTTTACTCAGATGTTCTTCCTGCGTTACCGAAACACCTACACCATTACGCGCCTGTTAAACGAGATTGTTTCGATTGCCGGGATCAACTACGGGCTGATGGCCGCCGCGGTGGTGCTTGTAATCTTCCCGGTGTTAATTGTGTACATCTTTATGCAGAAGTCGATCATCAAGGGGATGACCGCGGGCGCCATCAAGGAATAATCGCCGACGCAGCCCCGAAAAGCTGTTGTCCCTACGAAAAACCACCTTTTTTGCCCGCACGGATGCTATAATTAATTACAGAATATCAGCAGTCTTTCCCCAACAACACAAAGCGTTTGTATGCCGGAGGGTGCAACTATGTACAAGGTGATACTCATTGACGACGAGGAACTGATTGTCGAAGGGCTTAAGAATGTTTTAGACTGGAAGCAGTTCGGCTGCGAGGTGGTGGCCACCGCCTATGACGCAAAGAGCGGCGCGCAGGCTATCCGCGAGCACAACCCCGACATCCTGTTCGTAGACATCATGATGCCCGGCATCGACGGGCTGACCATGCTTGCGGGGCTGAAGGGCGAGTTCCCCAGAATGCAGATTACGGTGCTTACCGGCTACCGCGATTTTGAGTATGCCAAGCGCGCGATCAACCTCGGCGTTACCCGCTTTCTGTTAAAGCCCTCCAAGATGAACGAACTGGAGGAAGCACTGCTTACCATGGCCGAGAACCTTGCCAGCCACCCCGCTCCCCCTTTATCCGAGGAGGTGTCAAAGGACGGGCAGGATGCAGTTGTGAACAACTTCATTGTGCGCAGCGCCGTCAAATACATAGAGCAGCACTACGCCGAAAAGCTGACGCTTACCGAGGTGGCGGATAAAATCTTCGTCAGCCAGTGGTATTTAAGCAAGCTGTTAAACGGCTATCTCGGCACCAGCTTTTCCGACCTTTTAAACCAGACGCGCATTAACAGGGCCAAGCAGCTTTTAGCCGACCCGTCGCTCAAGATTCACGAGATTTCGGAGTTGCTGGGCTTCACCGATATTACACATTTTTCTAAGACGTTTAAAAAATACGAGCAGGTTTCACCAAACGAATACCGAAACACCGCCCCGAGCAGGGAGCGTTAACCCCCTATACCTGTAACCTGCATGGTTCGCTTGATGGACCCCTCGCCTTGCCCTTTGAAAGGAACCATAGTCTATGAAGATCATAAAAGCGGCAGACTATGCCGATATGAGCCGAAAGGCCGCCAACATCCTCTCGGCACAGATTATACTCTTCCCGCGCAGCGTGTTGGGATTGGCCACCGGCGCCACCCCCCTTGGCATCTACCGCCAGCTTATCGAATGGTACAAAAAGGGGGATGTGGATTTCTCCAAGGCCTACAGCGTAAACCTTGACGAATACTGCGCCCTTTCCCCCGACAATGAACAAAGCTACCATTACTATATGCGGCAAAATTTCTTTGACCATATCAACCTGCCCGATGGGCACATCCATCTCCCCGACGGAACGGCGGAGAATTATACCGCCGAATGTATGCGCTACGACAACCTGATCACCGCGCTTGGCGGGATCGACCTGCAGCTGCTCGGGCTCGGGCACACCGGGCATATCGGCTTTAACGAGCCGGACGCCAGCTTTGGCAAGATGACGCACCGCGTGACGCTGGCCCAGAAGACTATCGACGCAAACGCCCGCTTTTTTAAGAATGCCGACGAGGTGCCCCGCTTTGCCATTACTCTCGGTATCCGCGCCATCATGCACGCGAAGAAGATCCTGCTGGTGGCAAGCGGCACCGACAAAGGAGATATCCTGGAGCGCGCGCTGTTCGGGCCGGTTACCCCCGCGGTACCCGCCTCTATCCTGCAGCTGCACCCGGAGGTCGTGATCGTGGCCGACAGCGCCGCACTTGAGCCGTGTGTGGCAAAGCACCCTGAACAGTTTGAGAGGTAACAAGTTTGAAAAGAAATTTTCAAACTACGAAAGGCATGATCATAACCATGGTACTGAAAAACGCGGAGCTTTTTGACGCCGATTTTAACCTGATACGCGCCGACCTCGCCCTTTCCGGCAACCGAATTATAAAGATTGCGCCAGACATTGCGGATGATGACGCGGTGGACCTTTCGGGCTGCACCCTGCTGCCGGGCTTTGTGGACATTCATATTCACGGCTGCGCGGGGCACGACGCCTGTGACGCGACCCGCGACGCCTTAAGCGCCATGGCGGCGCATCTGGTGCAGCACGGCGTGACCGCCTTCTGCCCCACCACGATGACGATTGCCCCCGAGGCGCTGACAAAGGCCGTTATGGCGGTGCGGGACTGCATCGACGAGCCGCCAAAGGGTGCATCCATATTGGGTGTAAACCTGGAAGGGCCGTATATCAGTGTACATAAAAAAGGCGCGCAGATGGCGGAGTATGTAAGAAAGCCGGACCTTGATCAGTTTATGCGTCTTTTTAAAGCCTGCGGCGGCGGGATAAAGCTGGTGGATATCGCGCCCGAAACCGAGGATGCGCACGCTTTTATTGAGGCTGTAAGCAAGCTCTGCCTTGTGTCGCTCGCGCACTCCGAAGCCGACTATGACGAGGCGAAGGCCGCCTTTGGCTGCGGCGTACGCCATGCCACCCACCTGTTTAACGCCATGACGGGCCTCACCCACCGGGCGCCCGGGGCAGTGGGCGCGGTGCTGGACGACGAACGTGTTACAGCCGAGCTGATCTGCGACGGGCAGCATATTCACCCCGCCGTACTGCGCACGGCGTTTAAGGTGCTGGGTGACCGTGCCGTCGTGGTGAGCGACTCGATGCGCGCCGCCGGCCTGCCGGATGGGGTTTCTGAGCTTGGCGGGCAGAAGGTGTACGTTAAAAACGGCACCGCGCGCCTTGCGGACGGTACCCTCGCGGGCTCCATTACCAACCTGCACGAGGAACTGAAAAATCTGATTGCGTACGGCATACCGCTGCGGCAGGCCGTGCGCGCCGTGACGATAAACCCGGCTATCGCCGTAAACGCAGACACCGAAATCGGCAGCCTTTGCGTGGGAAAACAGGCGGATATCGTCGTGCTCGACAGCCGCTATGAGATAAAGATGGTACTCTGCCGCGGTATCTGCATTGTAAACAAGCTGTAGACCTACCCAAATACATATTTTATTGAGGTGCAGTAATGTACAGGATTGGCATTGACATTGGAGGCACCGCGACGAAGGTGGCCTTTATCTCCGAACAAGCGGAGATCGTACATAAAACCGGCATTCCCACGCGGTGCGGCCTTGGGTACGAGCAGGTATTCGCCGATATCGCACACTGCCTTGAAGCGGGCCTACAGACTGTAAACGCTACAAAAGACGAGATCAGCAGCATCGGCCTTGCAATACCTGGGCTCGTCAGCGAAGATGGCAGCAGGATCGTGTTTGCAAGCAACCTCGGGTTTGTGGATGTGGACGCGCAGGGATGTTTACAACCGTATTTTGACGGCAGCCGCATTACGCTGACCAACGACGCAAATGCCGCGGCGCTGGGCGAGCACCTTTTCGGCGCCGCGAAGGGCAGTCAAAGCTCCGTTACCATCACCATCGGAACCGGGGTCGGCTCCGGGATTATTATCGACGACCGCGTTGTGACCGGGCGCTTTAATTCGGGCGCGGAGATCGGCCACACGATAGTGGATGCCAACGGCGAGCGGTGCCCCTGCGGGCAAAACGGGTGCCTTGAGCTGTACGCCTCAGCCAGCGCTATCATACGCCACGCGAAGCAGGAGATGCAAGACACGCCCGATTCACGGATGCTTTCACTGGTGAACGGGGATATCGACGCGCTGAACGCCAAAACGGTCTACGACGCCTACCGCAGCGGCGATAAAGCGGCCGGCAGGGTGATTGATCGGTTTATCAAATACCTCGGCATCGGGGTCATCAACACCATTAACACCCTGCAGCCCGAGGTGATCGTCATCGGCGGGGGCATCAGTGCCCAAAAAGAAAACCTCACCGGGCCGTTAACGAACTATGTGAGGGAGCATCTTCTTTTGGGGGAGAGAAACCTTAAAACCAAGATCGTCTACGCGCTGCTCGGCAATGATGCGGGAGTGATGGGTGCGGCGATGCTGTAGCATATAACTGCATGAAAGCAGCTTTTTAACCCCACTAGCTAGCTGGTGGGGTTTTGCGTTGTAGTCATCAAAAGCACAGGGTCGGGTAAACCATGGTTTACCCGACCCTGTGCTTTAATAAAAAGGCCTGTATCGTCTTACAGCGTCACCCCGTCTTTAAAGATGGCGATGCCCCGGTACCCTGACTTCTCGGTGCAGGTGGCCTTGCCCGAGGCCGTTTCAACCACCAGCTGCATCAGCCTCTCGGCGGCTTTATCAAGCGGCTCGCCTTCGGCGACGGTACCGGCGTTAAAATCGATCCAAGCGGGCTTTTTGGCAAAGAGCGCGCTGTTGCTGGAGATCTTGAGGGTGGGAACCGGCGCGCCGAAGGGCGTGCCCCTGCCGGTGGTAAAGAGGAGTATCTGCGCGCCCGCCGCCGCAAGCGCTGTCGCAGACACCAGATCGTTTCCGGGACTGGCCAGCAGGGTAAGGCCGTGCGCCTGTACCTGCTGAGCGTACCCGATAACGTCCGAAACCGGCGCTGTGCCGCCCTTTTGCACACAGCCGAGGCTTTTGTCCTCCAGTGTGCTGATGCCGCCCTGCTTGTTGCCGGGGGAGGGGTTTTCGTACACGACCTGCCCATGCGAGACGAAGTACTGCTTAAAGCCGTTTATCATCCCAACGATCTTCTCATAAACCCGCCCGTCTGCAGCCCGGTTCATCAGGATGGTCTCCGCGCCGAACATCTCGGGTACCTCGGTGAGAATAGTACTGCCTCCTTCGGCAATCAGCAGGTCGCTGAACGCGCCGACCGTGGGGTTTGCGGTAATGCCCGAAAGCCCGTCGCTGCCGCCGCACTTCATGCCGATGGTAAGCAATGATACCGGCAGCGGCTCACGTTTGGCGGCTTTTGCATATGCGGCGAGCGCCCGCAGCGCGTCGCTGCCCGCGGCAATCTCATCCTCCACCTCCTGGCAGACCATGAACTTTACCCGCTGCTCATCCCACTCGCCCAGAACCTCCTGTAAGGAGGATATCGTGTTGTTTTCGCAGCCGAGCCCGACCAACAGAACCCCGCCCGCGTTTGGATGCTGTACAAGGGCGGCCAGCAGGCGCTGCGTGTTCTTATGGTCGTCGCCCATCTGGCTGCAGCCGTACGGGTGGGGAAACGCATATACCCCGTCTATGCCAAACTCTTGGGTCAAGTGGGCATTTTCCCGGGCCAGCCGCTCCGCCACGTCGTTTACACAGCCCACGGCCGGTATAATCCACAGCTCATTGCGCACACCCGCCCTGCCGTCGCTGCGGCGATAGCCCATAAACGTTTCGGGGGCCGACGGTACAACCGGTGTTACGGCGGGGCGATAGGTGTAAGCGGCTTCCTCGGAAAGTGCCGTGGCAAGGTTGCTCATGTGCACCCATTCGCCGATGCCGATAGCCCTTTTCGCGGTGCCGATCGGGTAGCCGTATTTGATAACGCTTTCCCCTGCCCGAATGGGGCGGACAGCGAATTTATGCCCCTGCGGGATATCGTCCTTCAGGATGACCTCTGTATCCCCAAGCGGCAGTGACATACCCGCCGTCAATGGGCTTAACGCGACGGCAACGTTGTCGCTTTTATTGATCTGTATAGCCTTTGGCAAAATACTCGCTCCCTTCCCCGCTCATCCCCGGCTCAAAGCAGCTTGGCAATGGCGCCCTTCATACCGAACGCCGCAATCTGGTTCAAATACCCGGTTACCGCGGCCTCAAAGCCCGAAATGGCCCCGAGGTCTTCGCCCCAGAGTTTAACGTCAGAGCAGACGGCGTGTACAAGCTCCGCGGCGCTGCTCCCCCGGTGGGCGTAAAAAAGCTCGAGCACCGAACGGGTATCGTTGACACAATATTCTCCCTCCCCGCGCTTGGCCATAAGGCCCGCGTCCTCCAGCCGCACGCCGCGGTAGAAGACAAGGTAGGCCGCAAAGCTGAACACGATGCGCTGTGGCAGACTGCCGAAGCGCTCTGCATATTCCTTTAAGCTCGGCAGTACGCGCGCCCGCCATTTGGAGGTTGAATTGAGCGCGATGGCGAGCAGGCTGTGGTCGATGAACGGGTTTTGGAAGCGCTCGGTCACCGAGGCCGCAAACATCTCAAGCTCCTCGCGGGGCAGGCTTAAAGTCGGGATGATCTCCTCATGAATCGTCTTCTGCATAAAGGTGCGGATGGCCTCATCCTCCATGCATTCGCGCACGATATTCTTGCCCGCCAGGTAAGCCGCCAGCACCATACTGGTGTGCGCGCCGTTTAGGATGCGCACCTTGCGCTGCTTGTAGGGAAGGTGGTCGGGCACGACCCGCACCGGCAGGCCCGCTTTCACGAAGGGTAGCTCCTCCTCAAGGCTTTTCGGCCCTTCGATCACCCACAGGCCGAACACCTCGCCGGTATCGAGCAGCTTATCCTCGTAGCCGTTTGCCTCATTCAGCCGCTCCGCCTCCGCGCGCGGGTAGCCGGTAACAATGCGGTCTACCAGCGTGTTGCAGAACAGTACCTCTTTTTTTACCCAGTCGTAAAAATCATCCTCCAGCTGCCACAGCCGGATGGTTTCCTCCACGCAGCGGCGCAGTTCGTCGCCGTTGTGGTCAATCAGCTCGCAGGAGAGCACAACCAGCCCGTATCCTATACCGAAGGCCTTGTACCGCTCATAAAGAAATCTCGTCAGCTTGGCGGGAAAGGCGGACGGGGGGGCGTCGCTAAACCGGCAGGTATCGTCAAATACAATGCCCGCCTCGGTGGTGTTGCTGACAATATACCGCAGGTCGGGGTTGTGCGCACAGGCGAGCAGGGCCGCATAATCCTCGTAGGGGTTGATCGCCCTGCTGATACAGCTGACAACGCGTTTTTCCTCCGCCTTTCTACCGTCCTCAAACCCGCGCAGGTAGAGGGTATACAGTCCCTGCTGCTCGTTTAAAACATTGGCAAGGCCCTGAGCGATGGGCTGCACGACAACCACCGAGGTGTCAAAACCACACCGTTCATTGGCGACGTCAATAAAATAATCGACAAAGGCGCGCAGGAAGTTGCCTTCTCCAAACTGCAGCACCCTTTCGGGCGCGCCGCGCCGAACAAAGCCTTTATACCCGCTCTGCCTTAAGGTCTCATCATTCAGCTGCTTCATGCTATGCTCCTTTTATCTGCCTAAAAGTTAAAATACCGCATGGCGTTGTGATAAGAGATATCCTCCACCATCTTGCCGAGCGCGGGGATATCGGCCGGGTACTCCCCGTTATCTACCCAGCTGCCGATGAGGTCGCAGAGGATGCGGCGGAAGTACTCGTGCCGGGTATAGGAGAGAAAGCTGCGCGAATCGGTGAGCATCCCGACAAAGCAACCCAAAAGGGACATGTTGGCGAGGTTTGTCATCTGCTCGCGCATACCGCTCTTGGTGTCGTTAAACCACCAAGCCGCACCGTGCTGGACCTTTCCCTCGATGCCGCCGCCCTGAAAGCAGCCGATGGCCGAGGTAATCGCCGCGTTGTCGCCGGGGTTGAGGGAGAAGATGACGGTCTTGGGCAGCAGTGCGTCACGGTTAAGGGTATCCAGCAGGGCGGTAAGGCCCGACATGCAGTCTGCGTCGCTGATGCAGTCAAAGCCGGTATCCGGCCCGAGCGCTTTAAAACCACTGCTGTTTACGTTGCGCAGCGCGCCGAAGTGTATCTCCATCACCCAGCCGAGGCGGGCGTATTCCCTGCCCAAAAAGAGCAGCAGCGCGTACTGGAACGCGTTGATCTCATCCGCCGTCAGCGCCGCGCCGCTTAAGCGCTTTTTAAGTATCTCATCAAGCTTCTCCGGTTCCGCGGGCGCGTATACCACCCGGTTGATGCCGTGGTCGGAGGCGCGGCAGCCCATCGACGCGAAATATTCCATACGCGCCTTAAGCGCTTCGTACAGTCCGGCCATATCTTCAATGTTTACACCGGAGGCCGCGGAGAGCTTTTTAAGATATGCCGTAAAGCCCTCCCGCTCAATGTAGACGGCTTGGTCGGGCCGCCAGGCGGGCACCACCTCTACAGCAAAGCGCCCGTCGTCGCGGATGGCCTTGTGGTGCTCCAGGGTATCCACCGGGTCGTCGGTGGTTACGATAACGGTGACATGCGATTGTTCGATGATGCCGCGAACGCTCATCTCTTCCTGCTGCAGCACGCGGTTGCAGTGCTGCCAGATTTCCTCGGCGGTATCCTCGCTCAGTGTGAGCTCGCAGCTAAAGTAGCGCCGCAGTTCCAGATGGCACCAGTGATAAAGGGGGTTGCCGATGGCTTTGGGCAGCATCTGCGCAAAGGCGAAGAACTTCTCCTTATCGCTTGCGCCGCCCGTGATATAATATTCGTCCACGCCGTAGGTACGCATCAGACGCCACTTGTAGTGGTCGCCGCCCAGCCAGGCCTGTGTAATGTTCTCAAACCGGCGGTTCATGGCAATTTCAGCGGGATTGATGTGACAATGGTAGTCGATAATCGGCATTTTGGCCGCGTAGTCGTGGTAAAGGGTCTTGGCCGTCTCGCCGGACAAGAGAAAATCCCGATCCATAAACTGTTTCAATGGGTCCACCTCGTATTCATGACCTGATTTGATCAGTGTTTGTACAAAATACTAATTCCAATAAGAAATAAACCGTAAGAATTCTTCACAAGAGGCATAAATTAAACCTTTTGCTCGAATTTTTTCTATATTTCTAATTGTAATAAGTATAAGCGGGGAAAATGGCTGACGGGCGGGAGACCGGATGTCTTCCATAGCGTTTTGCGCCATGGATACAGGCTTTGCTCTCCCGCCCCGCCACATGCAGCCCGTGGATAAGTGATGCTGTGTCTGAAGAAATCTATTTAAATAGTTGAGCTACCAAGGGAAAACGCTTAAAGGGTCTTTGAGTCATACTCGCCGTAATTCGGGGGAACAATGCCCAAGTTCTCGACACTCACAAAACCGGTATCGGTATACCTTAGCGTTTCGTTGCCGGAAACGCGGAAGGAAACCGTGCGGCCGTCGGGCAGGCGAATCTCCCCGTCAACCGGCTGAACCGTCATGCCGATGACAGACCTAAGCTTGCCGGAGCGGTCGGTTACCAGCCGGATGCCATGCGGGAAGGCGTAAAGCTTCTCCCCGTTCTTGTATACGAAGGAGCCTTCACGCTCGTTTACAAGCTCAAACAGCGCCCCGTCTACCGCGCGGCTGTAGCCCGTCTCCTCGGCCACAATCTCGCCGTGGTCGATACCGCCCGGAATCACCGAGCTAAAGCACAGTTCCTTTTGCGAGGTGGGGTATATGCCGCACATGCGCTCGAGGTAATCGAGCACGCAGAGCATAGTAGGGGTGTAGTTGTCGGCATACCCCTCACAACCCATCCACGCGCTCAAGCCGCCCGAGAACTTTTCAAACCGCGAGAGAGCCGTGAGAATGGGATGCATGATCCACGTCAGCTCCACATAGCGGCGATGATATTCAAAGGCGTGCGGCAGCCGTATCTGGGTCAAGAAACTGATCTGCCCCGACCAGCTGTTGTACTGGATGAAAGGGCTGAAGCCGGGTTCATCCATCGCGATGGTGGTGATGGGGTATCTTGAGAAAAACTTTCGGGTGTTGAGCAGGTAGCGGCGCAAAGCGTCCTCAAACATCGCGTCGTCGCAGGCCTCGCAGGCAAACACGCGGATGAGGTTATCCGACTGCAGCCGCACGAAGCGGTCGAGCTTATCTCGGTCGTAGAAGAAATGGTCCTGCGCGTCGTAACAGTATTTCATCAGGCTGCTGCGGGTCTGCTCGGCCTTCTTTGCCCACACGCTGCCGTCCTCTCCCAGTTCCTGTGCCATACGCTCCAGATACTTGCGCTGGCAGTACACGTTTGCCGTCATGTCTGGTGCTAAGAAGGGCAGGATCGGCGAATTGGGGTCGTAACGGGCGGGGTCCGCCATATAGGGGGTGTCGGGCACGTGCCAGAACCGCGGGGAAGCGTCGTGGCCGGTATCAAAGGTGCAAAAGGCCTCCACACAGCCGGTTTTTCGAGTGTCGCGGTGGGTGGCCAGCCACTCGTCGTTGCGGGTGATGGCATCATACATCTTTTTGAGGAACGCCTTATCCCCGCTTAAGCAGTAGTGGGTCCACACGCTTCGGGCAAGCGGGGTGACCATCTGCACCTGACGGTGGTTCGCCCCCGCGGCGGTGATCTTGTAGGGCAGCAGGCCGTCCTCCCGTATAAAGTCGGCGAACAGCTCAAAGCTCGACTTTGCCGCGTCCGGGCAGAAGCGGGAGAGCAACTCGGAGTTGATGGTGCCGGTGCTTTCCAGCCAGCAGCCGATAAAATCCGCGCCCTCCAGCAGCATGGGGCGGCCATCGGCAACCGAGGGGACGATGCAGTCCATCAGATCGTGCACGGCCTTGTAGTATACATTCTCTATCTTCGGATGGGACGATACAAATTTAACACCGGAATGCAGGAATTCATTCAAAGCGCTTCGTCCGGTATCCTGCTTTAGCGCGCCGACACGGCTGTTGACGTCGGTTTCGCGCAGCTTGGATAATATCGTGCTCATGTTAAGATTCATGTCCTTTCTTTCGGGTTTTATGCCCGAAAGAAAGGACATAAAACCGATTTGGAAAAGTACCGATGCCGCTTGAACGGCAGGAGTGGCTACGCAGGACGATGAAGGGTTAAGCCTTTCATCGTTCGGACAGACCGTTTTCCCAAGGTTGAAAGATTTTCTTTCAGCCTAACCTCCTTGTCCGCGCAGCGGATGCGATTCAACAGAAAAAGGTAGTTTTACGCTAATACCTCGTTCCAGCGTGTGGGCAGATACTTGGCGGTCGCTTTCAGCATCTTCTTAAACAGCGCCTCGCCGTCCCGCTCGTCCATACGGCTCATGAGCGGGTCGTTTAAGAAGGTGGCGAGCGCCAGCTTATAGTCGCAGTCGATGGCGGCGCGCAGGGTGTTCTCCTGATTGCACACATGGCGAATAACCAGCGCCTGAACATTGCCGGGCAGCTTCCCCGCCTGCAGCGGCAGAATCTCGCCGCGCCTGAACAGGGCGTTGGTCTCTACCACGGCACCCAGCGGCAGGTTTGCAATCTGGCCGCGGTTGGGCAGGTTTACGTTGCTTACCAGCTCGCCCAGACCGAGCAATGCCTTAATGAGCAGGTGCCCCTCCTCGCCGGAGGGGGTGAGATCGATGGGCTCGTTGCCGCTTACCAGAGCGGCGCTGTGGGCAAGCCGCTGTTTTAGGTCGTTTACGCGCCAGTCCACCCCGGTAAGGCCGAACATCCAGCCGGTGACGGTAGCGGGGTCTTTCAGATACCACGGCGGCATAAACTCGGCGAGATGCCGGTCGCCCGCCGCGGCGATAAGGCCATAACGGCGGAAGAGGTCGAACTTCACGCGGTGGGCGCTCTTAAAGGTGTTGTTCATCCAGTTGTTATCCTCGCCCTTAGCAAAGCCGGATTCATAGTATTGGTCCGCGAACTCCTCGTACAGCGGGAAAAGGTTTATGCCCTCGTAGCTTGCGCTGTCGAGCCATGTAAAATGGTTGATGCCAAGCACGTTTACTTTGATCTCCTGCCGTGTAACGCCCGCGATGCCCATTTTATCCTCGAGCATGGCGGCGAGCAGCTTCTGGGTGCCGAATACCTCGTGGCAGCAACCGAAGGCGCGCACCTCGGGGAACACCTCATACAGCGTGCGGACACAAAGCGCCATGGGGTTGGTGTAGTTGATGACCCAAGCCAAGGGCGCGTAATCGCGTATCGCCTCGGCGATGGTCACATACATCGGTATGGTGCGCAGAGCGCGTATAAAACCGCCGGGGCCCACGGTATCGCCCACCGACTGCCACACGCCGTAGGCTTCAGGCGCGTGCACGTCGGAGCGCATCTCCTCAAAGGTGCCGGGCAGTATTGATATCACCACAATGTCGGCGCCCGTAAGAGCGTCTTTTAAAGAGTCGGCAACCTCGTATTTCCATCGGGCTTCCGCCTGCGGATGGGCAGAGATCTTGTTGCCGATAATCGCGTTATCCTCGGCTGCCCGACGGTCGATATCATACAGGCGCACCGTACCTTCCATCTGGCTGTCCATCGCAAGGTCCTTCATAAACCCCCATGCCCAGCCGCGGCTACCGCCGCCGATATATGCTACGTTCAGGCCGCTAACGTTTGTGTTGTTGTATTTCAAAGAAAACACCTCGATCGTTTCTACAGATAGCCTGTTTTAATAACGGGTCGCCCCTTTTTTGAGGCGACCCGTGCGCTGAAAGGTAAGATTACTTTTTGGCGATCATTGTATTTAAGAGGTCAAAGGCTTCCTGAGCGGCCTTGGCGGTATCCTTCTGGCCGAAGGCAACCTCCTGGCAGATGCGCTTGAAGCCGTCGGTGAATTCCTGATCGTTGGGAACGTTCGGGTCCATCGGAGAGGTGTGGGAAGCGGATACTTCGTACAGCTTATAGATCTTCTGGTCTATAGGGGTAGCCTGAGTAGCAACGGTCTCACGTACCTTGGAGGAAGCGGAGATGCCGCGGTCGTTGCCGAGGATGGTGCCTACCTCAGGGGTGTTTACAAAGAAGTTGATGAAGGTGGCGGCAGCGTCGGGGGCAGCGGAGGCCTTGTTGATGCAGAAGTACTGGCTGGGCATTACCCATGCGGCGTTCTTCTCCATGTCAGGCAGGGGCATGATGTCCAGCTCGTCCTGCATGGCGTTCTGGTAAGCAACCAGCTGGTTGGAGTAAAGAACCGACATGGCAACCTTACCGGCTACGAGAGAGGAATGGTCGGGGCCTTCTTCAGAGAACTCGGCGGTGGTTTCAGCGTCGGGAACGATGCCCTGCTCACGCCAGCCGGCCCACATATCAAGGAAGCTCTTGAGGGTATCAACCGTCATCTTGGTTACGCCCTCGCTGGTGAACATCTTGGTGCCCATCTGGCGGGAATAGAAGCCGATGTAGTTGGTGTTGGTGCCGCTGTCATCGGTCATGGGGAATACGCCCTCCGGGAGCTTCTCCGCCAGTTTGGCGCAGTAGTCGCCGAGGTCTTTCCAGCTTGCGCCGGCCACAGGCATCCCTACGTTTGCTTTTTCGATCATCGTCTTGTTGTATACGACGCCGAGCATGTTGGTGCCCAGGCAGAGGCCGTAGGTCTTGCCGTCCATGGTGGCGGAGTCGATAACGCCTTTATCGATGTTGGTGGTGTCGATGAGGTTGCCAAAGTAGTCATTAAGCGGCAGCAGAGCGTCTTTTGCCACGTAGTCGGGGTAGTTGCCGCCGAACTGGATTACGTCGGGAGCGTTACCGCCGGAAACCTGAGTGGCGAGCTTGTCCCAATAGCTGTCGCTGCCCATGTACTCGGGAACCACGGTGATATCCGGGTTCTTCTCTTCAAAGAGGTCGATTGCCTTTAAGGTAATGTCGTGGCGCGTGTCACTGCCCCACCATACCACACGGATCTGCTGTTTTTCAGCGGGGGCAGAACTTGCGGGAGCCTCAGAGGAGGCAGGAGCAGAAGAATTTGCAGAAGGAGCTGTGGAGCAGGCAGCCAAACTAAAGAGCATCAATGCCGCTACGGACATAGCAAGAAACTTTTTCATTTGTTTTCCTCCTTAGAAAAATGAAAGTATAATACTTATAATAAGGGGAGAACCCCTTAATACCACCTAAAGCTTCGCTCTGCCTACAGTGAATCTGTGAGGATTTTTGACAGAGCGAGTTGAGCAAAAACGAAAGAACCACTGGTTTATAGATACACCCTACGGCGGATGATATCGGTGAGCTTGCGGGCAATTTCCTCAAAGCCCTCTTCGCACGGATGCAAAAGGTCGGCGCTAAGGCCCTGCCACCGCGAAAGCAGCCCGGCCCCGGGAATATAAAGAAGTTTTGGCAGGTTCATCTGCCGAACCTTCTCACGCACAACGCCGATGTAAGCGTCCCGCTTGGGGTTTTCCGCCCAGTAGCTGTTGTTTAAAAACAGGTCGGTGCAGAAAATCCACTTATCCGGGTGCGCAGACGCGATGCAGCCGACAAACTTATCCACACGGTCTTGAAAGGCCTGCACGTCCCACTCACCCATGACGTTAACACCCATCTCGAGCGTCGCAAAGTCCCAGTCGTCACGGTGTGCGATATACTGCGCAAGCTCCGGCTCCATCTGGGCGCCCCCGGCCAAGCCGAGATTGATCAAATCCACGCCCAAGGCCTTTGCCGTTCTCATGGCGTACGAGCCGCTCGGGCTGAGGGCGCTGCCGCCGTGCGTAATGGAGGAGCCGTACGCCAAGTACCTTGTCTGCGGGGCCATCTCCGGCTTGGGAGGATGCACATCCCCCGCAATGTCAACGAAGACATTGCCCGCGTCGTAAGGCAGCAGAACTCGCACCAGCTCAGGGCTGTAAGGCATCTTTTCCCTTTCGGAGATCTCCTTTAAAAGCGGGAGATTTGCGGGCGGCGGAATCACGATCTCCGTGCCGCTTTGGGTGATATAGCAGGGGTTAACCTGATACGGCGCAGGGAAAGAGCCGTAGTAAATCTCGGCAAGCCCTGTACCGCTTAACCCTTCGCAGCGATCCCGCCGAAGGCGGAGGGTTGCTTTTCCGCTGCCTAAGACAAAGCGGAGCTCGGTGCCGCAGCCGTAAAAAGCGGAATTCTGCGCCCTCAAATTAAGATGCCCGCGCAGCTCAGACGGAAAGCGGCAGAGCCGCATGCCGCCGTCGGTTGGCTCCATCTCTGCGATATTGTAAAGCTCGACATTGTTATATAACATAGGCGCCCCTCCTAGCGGCAGTGCCGCTGCGGGCATGACAGAAAGCATTGCATCGTCATTTTTCTCGTCTACCCCTTGATACCCGTGGTGGCAATGCCCTGCACGAAATACTTCTGCAGCGCAAAGAACAGGATAAAACAGGGCAGCATCGAAAGCACGGACATGGCGAACATGGAGCCCCATGCCGACTGGCCGGAGGAATCCATGAACATTCTAAGGCCCAGCGTAATGGTATATTTGGCAGGCGTGTTGATATAAAGCAGTTGATTAAAGAAGTCATCCCACGTCCATAAGAAGCTGAAGAGGGCGGTGGTAACCATAGCGGGCACCGAAAGCGGCACGATAATGCGGAAGAAGATGCTGATCTTGCCACAGCCGTCCAGCGTCGCCGACTCGTCTAAATCCTTTGGCAGGCCGCGCATGAACTGTACCAGCAAAAAAACGAAGAACGCGTCGGTTGCCAGCAGCTTCGGGACAATCAGCGGCAGATAGGAATCTACCCAGCCGAAGGAGTGGAACATCACGTACCGCGGGATGGTGGTAACATGGGTGGGCAGCATGATAGAGAGCATCATGATGCCGAACCACAGCCCCTTCATCACGAACTTCAAACGTGCGAAGGCATAGGCTGTCATGGCACAAGAAACCACGTTGGCGATGACTACGAGGAAGCATACAATAAACGAGTTGATGAAGAAGGTGCTGAAATGAATGCGCCCTATGCCCTCCCAGCCCTTTACATAGTGTTCGAAGGTGACGGCGGAGGGGATAAGACTGGGGTCGCTGAAAATGGTGTTGCCCGGTTTAAGTGAGCTGACAATAAGCCAGGCCACCGGGTAGAGCATTACAATCCCTAAAAGAATAATGATCAGGTGGGCAGCGGTTTTGCCCAATATCTTTGTAGCTTTTCTGTTCATAATCAATCCCCGCTCGCATAGGTCACCCAAGAGTTGGAGGACCGGAATATTATAACGGTAAGGATACCGATGATTAAGAGCAGTACCCAAGCCATCGCCGAGGCATAGCCCATCTCATAATAGTAAAAGCCCTTGGTGTACAGGTATAACGTATAGAACATGGTAGAATCCAACGGGCCGCCCTTACCGCCGCTGATGATATACGCCTGCGTAAAGGCCTGAAACGCGCTGATCATCTGCATAACCAGGTTAAACAGGATAACGGGCGAGAGCGACGGCACCGTGATGCGAAAGAACTTGGTGAGATTGCCCGCGCCGTCTACGCTGGCGGCCTCGTAGTATTCGTCGGGAATCTGTTTAAGGCCTGCTAAGAAGATAATCATCGACGAACCGAACTGCCACACGGTGAGCAGCACGAGCGTGTAGAGCGCATACTTCGGGCTTGCGATCCACGCCGGAGGGTTTACACCAAACAACCCGTGCAGGATGGTGTTGATAACACCGTCGCCGCTGAACAGCTTGCGCCACAGCATCGCAATAGCTACCGACCCGCCCAGCAGGGTGGGGATATAATATACCGTGCGGTATAGGCTGATCAAACGCAGCTTCTGGTTCATGATCACCGCAACAAGTAAGGCAAAAATCAGCTTGAGCGGTACCGCGAGAAATACATAGAGGAAGGTAACGCCCAGCGATTTAAGATAGGTCGGGTCGTTGGTGAACATCTTGATGTAGTTGTCTAGGCCCAGAAACTTGGGCGCGGTTAACATATCAAACTGAGTGAAGGAATAATAGAGCGACTGTATCATGGGATAGAGCGTAAGAACGAAAAATCCCAGCAGCCACGGGGTAAGGAAGAGATAGCCAACGGCATTATCCCTTATGTGCAGAGAACGTTTTTTCATATGCGATTCCCCTTCCATTAAGAAACGACAGAGCCTGTAAGGGACAGCTTGCCGTCTTTATCCGAGATTTCGGCAAAAATAGCGCGTTCGTTGGGTGTTTTGTTCGGTGTATGAATAGCAAGATAGGGCTTGCCGTCCTGCGCAGTAAAGAGCATTCCATGGCCGCCGTCCGCCCTATACAGCGGTTCTTCGGTTTGCACCCACGGCCCGTCTATGGTGCCGCTTTGCGAGGTGGCCACGCCGATACAATAGTTGCCGTCCGCCCCAAAGGAGGACCAAAGGATGAGCAACGCGCCGTTTTTTGCGGTGTACATATTCGGCCCGTCGGTGACGTAGCTGCCGGGCGCCCGCTTTGCCAGCGGCTTTGCCCAAGGTGCCTCGCTCGCTTTAAAGAGAAGGCGCGGAGGGCCGATGGGTGTTTTTAAATCTTTACTAAGCGGCAGCGCACAAATCTGCCCGTCGCCCACCTGTACCCATTCGTGGCAGAACACCATCCACGGCAAACCGGATCGGTCTAGGTGCAGCGTGCCGTCCAGGCACTCCCAATCCGCCGGGGTAACCGGCCCGTCGCTCCACGGTATAAACGGGCCCAGCGGGCTTTCCGAGCGCAAAACAGCGGTGCCGCGGCAGCCGCTATCCGGCTTAAAGGTGGCGAACATGTAATACTTTCCGCCGTAGGCGTATACCTCCGGCGCCCAGAAGTTATAGGTGGCCCAAAAGCCTTGCGGCGGGCGAAACGCGGGGTATGGCCCCTCAAACTCGGTAAGGCTGCCTTTGCTGCGGTAAACATCAAAGCCTACCCCGGGTGTTTTCCAAATATCCTTATCGGTGGAGCCAAACAGATAGCAGCTGTCCCCTTCCCTAAAGATGTAGGGGTCCCGTATCTGTATATCGCGCAGGCTCGGCATAACTACACTTCCCTTCCATGGGTATTTGCTATGGTGTTGCTAAAGGATATTGCGGTAATGCTGCATCTATCGCTTAATCTTGGGTTTTGAGATAATCGTCCTTTACCCTCGCACCGAAGGCATCGGCAAGAATGTGAAGCTGCTCGTCGGTAATGGTCTGCAGGATGGGGCGGTCCATAATCTTGATGTAGATTTCCGCCGCCTTTTCCGCGGTTTCGATCAGGCCGAAGGCCTCGTCGATCGTGCGTCCGGCGCCGAAAACGCCGTGGTGCGCCCACATCACCATGCGAAAGTCCTTCATCTTCTCCGCGGTTGCAAGCCCGATCTCTACACCCCCGCAAAGCATCCACGGCAGAACGCCGATGCCCTCCGGGAAAACCACCACACACTCGGTGCACATCTGCCAAAGCGTGCGCGTAAACTCGCGCTCGTCAAGAGAGTGAACGAAGGTCATGGCAATAAGATTGGTGCAGTGCACGTGCATGATCACGCGGTGAGCCGGGTCGCACTCCAGGCGCTCGATATGGCTCATGAAATGGGAGGCAAGCTCGCTGGTGGGCCGGCCGCCGCCCTCGAAGCCCCAGAGTATATCCAGCGTTTCGCCATTCGTCTGAACGCGTACAAGGCCAAGGTTGGCACCGGGGTTACGCGATACGTTTTTTAAATATTTCCCTGTTCCCGTTACAAGGAAGTAACGCCCGGCCAGCTGCTTTGCATCAAACCCCGCGGGGATGGTGCGTATCACATGCGAGGGATCAAGATAAGGCTTGATTTCCTCCTCGGGGACGATGAGGCTGACGTTACCTCCGTTGCGCTCATCCCAGCCAAGACGGTAGAGATTGTCTGCCAGTTCGCACATTTCTCTGAGAAATGGTGCATAAAGAATGTTGTTCATGATCGTCTCTTTCCCCTATTTTCTTTTGCTTAACACACTGGCCTCATACCTGTTTACCTCGGTAAGCCAGCTTTCCCGGGGCGGTATGTCCTCTTTAGTGCAGTAGTAATCCCATACGGCGCTCCAGGGGTACGATTTGAGTTCCTCCAGCATGGCGAGACGGGCGGTATAGTTGCCCTCCAGTTCCAGCTTTTTGAGCTCCTGTGTCGGTTCAAGCAGGGCTTTTAGCAACGCCTTTTCCATGCTGCGCGTGCCGATAACCCACGCGGCCACGCGGTTGATGCTTGCGTCGAAGAAGTCCAGCCCGATGTGGGTGCGCTCAAGCAGGTTCGTCCGCACAAGAGAATGCGCGATCTGGCTTAACTCGTCGTCCAGAATCACGACATGGTCGCTATCCCAGCGCACGGGACGGCTCACGTGAAGCAGCAGCTCGTCCGTGAAAAGCAGCACCGTCGGAATCTTATCCGAGATGACCTCCGTCGGGTGAAAATGCCCCGCGTCGAGGCAGACAGCCTTGCCGCCGCGAACGGCGTAGCCGAGGCAGAACTCGTTGGAGCCAACAACGTAGCTTTCGGAACCGATGCCGAATACCTTGCTTTCGATCGCGTCGATGTTGTATCGCTTGTCGATCGGTTCCGCAAAGACCTCGTCGAGCGCCGATTTCATGCGGGCGCGGGGGGCTTCGCGGTCAACGGGGATATCCTTGTAGCCGTCGGGGAACCAGAAGTTGGTCACGCAGGGCTGCCCGAGCGCCCGGCCAAAGGATTCGCCGATCTTCCGGCTGCGCGCGCAGTGCCGGATCCAGAAGGAACGCACCCGTTCGTCCGCGCTACTGATGGTGAAGCCGGACGCGGCCATCGGATGTGAAAAGCAGGTGGGGTTAAAGTCAAGCCCCAGCCCATGCGCCTTTGCCCAATCCACCCAACCGGCGAAATGCCTGGGCTCCAGCTCGTCGAGGTCTACCTTCTCCTGCGTGTCGGCGTAGATGGCGTGAAGATTCAGCTTCTTTTTGCCGGGAATCAGGTTCATCGCCGTCTCAATGTCGGCTTGCAGCTCCGCGATGTTGCGTGCGGCGCCCGGATAGTTGCCCGTCACCTGTATGCCGCCGGAAAGCGGCTCTTTAAACAGGAAACCGGCGATGTCGTCGCCCTGCCAGCAGTGCATTGAGATGCGGATGTTCTTGAGTCTCTCAAGCGCCGCTTCGGTGTTGACGCCGAGTGCCGCGTAAGACTCCTTTGCAAGTTCGTAGGCTTTGTTGATATTGTTTTCCATCCTTGCTCTCCCTGGCTTTCTACTACAACGATTTGGTTTAAGAATCTTAAAATGAGGTAAAGCTTCGTGGAATAAAACTATCTTTACAGGTGGCGTTGCAGCGGCGTCGAATGATTAATCCAAAGACAACAGCTTTCGATACCGCTGATAGGCCTCCTGCCATTGCTGTGTTCCTTCTGGAGTGTAAACCACCGGCTCCACCGAGCGGCGGTTTACCGCACGGGCCTCTTCAAGGCTTGTAAGCCGGCCAAGCGCGATAAGCTGTACGGCGGCGTTGCCCATGGCCGTGGCCTCCGCGGGGCCTGCGAATACAGGCTTGCCGCAGGCGTCTGCCGTCATGCGGCAGAGCAGCGTGTCTTTAATGCCGCCGCCGATGATATGGATGCGCCCAAACCCGTGGCCCGCCAGCTGTTCCAGCAGCTTAAGCGTCACACGGTATTTGAGGGCAAGGCTCTCATAGATGCAGCGCATGATCTCGCCCCGCCCTTGCGGAACCGGCTGACGGGTGCGTTCGCAGTAGGAACGAATGCGTGCGGGCATGTCTCCCGGCGATTCAAAATCAGGTGCGTCCGGGTCGATGAAAGAGCGAAAGGCAGGCGCTTTGAGCGCTTCACGCTCCAAGGTGTCAAAATCGGCGGTCTGCCCTTCACGAATCCACTGGCGGCGGGCTTCCTGAATAAGCCACAGCCCCATAATGTTTTTTAAAAAGCGTATCTTCCCGCCAAAACCTATTTCATTGGTAAAGTTGGCCTTCGCCGCCTCCGGGATCAGGATCGGTTCAGCGCTTTCAATGCCCATGAGCGACCATGTACCGGAGCTGATATACGCATAGTCGTCGTCCTTTGCGGGAACACTCACCACCGCGGAGGCCGTGTCGTGCGTGGCGACGGCGATAACCGGCACCGGGCGGCAATGAAACTCCTCACACAGCTCCTTGGAAAGTATCCCGTAGGGCTCGCCCGCGTGAATCAGCGGGGCGAAAAGCCCGGAAGGGATATGAAGTGCTTCTAAAACATCGCTTGCCCAGTCGTTTGTGCGGGAATTAAAAAGGCTCGTGGTGGAGGCGTTTGTAATTTCACAGCGCGCCTCGCCCGTAAGCAGGTATGCGAGTAAATCGGGGATGAGCAAGAGCCGTTTGGCACGTGCAAGCTGCTCCGGCCGGTGCCGGACGAGATAGGCCAATTGATAAACGGTATTGATGCGCATATGCTGAATGCCGGTGGCGGCGTAAAGTGCTTCTTTGGAGAGTACGGCGGCTACCGCTTCCTCCATACCGGCGGTACGGCTGTCGCGATAATGCACCGGGTTGCCGATCAGCTCGCCGTATTCATCCAGCAAACCGAAATCCACACCCCAAGTGTCGATGCCGATAGCGTCAAAGCCGCCCGCGTGCACCGCCGCTGCAATGCTCTGTCGGATCTCGTAAAAAAGCTTTGGGATGTCCCAATACAGGGTGCCGCGCATGAGCACGGGATCGTTTGAAAAGCGGTGCAGCTCGCGCAGGGTTAAGGTGTTGCCGTCGAACTCCCCGAGCATCGCTCTTCCGCTCGAAGCACCCAAATCAAGGGAGAGAACCCTCGTTACCATTTTTCCACCGTCCCTCATGAGATTGTTTACAGTGTAGCATGCACACAGCTAAATGTACAGTTTTGCACGATATCTTGATAAAAAATCATAAATATTATATAATCGAATCAAAATCAATCAAAAGTGAGCGAGGTGTTCCATCCATGTTTGCATCGGAACGACAACAACAGATTATAAACCTACTGGAGCGGGAAAACAGCGCAACGGTAAATTCTCTGAGCAAAAAGCTGTTTGTCAGCGCGGCAACCATCCGGCGCGATCTGGCGGAACTTGCGCACGCGGGGCTTATCAGCCGCTCTCACGGGGGCGCCGTTTTAGTGGAGGGCGGCGCGGCCGAGTCCCCCATCTCTATCCGCGAGTTGCAGCAGACCAAAGAAAAACGGACCATTGCCGAGCTGGTCATTCCGCTCATCCGGCCCAACTCGGTTTTGTTCATGGACTCGAGCAGCACGGTGGGCATGGTGGTTCCCCTATTGTCGCAGCTGAAAGGGCTGACGGTGATCACCAACGGGCTGGGCAACGCCCTGCTGCTCTCCCGCCGCACCGACGCGAAGATCTACATGCCGGAGGGGATGGTGAACCCGCGCTCCACCTCGGTGGTGGGCGGGGGTACGCTTCGCTTCCTTGCGAGGTTTCAGGCGGATTTGGCGCTCATCTCCTGCAGCGGGCTGTCGCTCACCGAGGAGGTGACGGACGCCTCGCCCGAGCAGTCGGACGTAAAGCGCATGATGCTGCAGAACGCGCGCGCGGGGGTGCTTTTGTGCGACGCCAGCAAAGTGGGCGAGGTGTACATGTGCCGCACCTGCGGGTTTGAGAACCTGCAGACACTGGTCACGGACAAGGCCCCCGATTCCGCCTATCTTACACGTGCGCAGGAGGCCGGATGTAACGTGTTGTACCCCAAACCCAGCGGCGGAAAGAGCCATCTATGACATATGAAGAAATTTAAATATTACTTATTGTTACCGTTTTACACGGTTCTTTCACAAAAATTTGGGGCTTTAATGAAGCCCTGAAAAGTAAAAGAACAGATGGTCAAGCGATGCTTGACCATCTGTTCTTCTATTGTTTTATTTGCTTATTTCTGTTCGTTTGCTTTCAAATCCACCTGCAGCTCGGCATAATTCATGTATTGGTCGTAAACATGAAGGCTTATGCCGTCTGTCGATGCTTCGGCGCCCAAACCATCAACCTTGACGGTGAAAGCCGAGGCATCCACGGGCGTGCAGGTGCCCAGATACTCCCCGTCTTTGTAAACCTCAACCTTGCGCGCCTTGCCGTCACCCGTAATGTCAACCGTCAACACGCCGTTTGAGAGCTGCGCGTTCTTCACCTGAACGGACGGTGCTTTCAGGTCGGTAAACTTCCCCTCGGGCGCGGTGCCTTTAAAGTCTTTGCGAACCTCGTCTACGCGCTTACCCACCACATGTATCTTAGCAACGTCGCTGTTACCCGCCCCGCTTTCCGCCAGATGCCCAAGGTAGCCGACCGCGGCGGGGTCCCACTCCATGATGAGGGAGGAAACGGTATCGACGGCGACACTGTCTTTGCCCGCAAGGATCAGCCTTGTGTTCATCTGGTCCTGCGCGATGTCGGTGGTGCCCGTCATATCGTAGGAGGGGGTGGGGCCGTTTTGTACGCCCTGCAGCCCGTCGATAATGGCAAAGGTCACAGGCCTTGCCGTAAACCAGTCGGCAATCCACTGGTCAAGCTTGGTTTTGTCGTGGTCGAGCACGTTGTACCGCAGGTTGTTGCTCGCGCTGGTGCCGTAGATATTGGCGGGTGTCGCCCCGATGCCCACATTCTTGATCGCGCCCGACACCACCTCTGTCCAGTGGGTTTTAAGCACCGGCAGGCTGATGAGCACATCCGCCTCGTAGTAGCGCTTGTTCATATATACGGTGTCGTTGCCCTCAAGCCTCGCGTCCTTCACCGGCACCTTGATAAGCTGGGACGAATCATAATCCCGCCACGGGCCGCTGTCATCCTCTATCGCGATGAACTCGTCGACGGCGGGGATATACTCGGGCGTGTAATTGAGCTGCTTCATGCAGGCCTCGGTATCAAAGGACGAGCCTTCCATCACATACACCTTGCCGCTCGGGTTGAGCTGCCTCACCAGCTCGACAACGGCCCTCGTAACCCTGTAATCGGTGGTGGTGCCGTTTACCTCGGGGTTTAACGGCTTGCCGTTGCTCCCCGGCAGCGTATAGTCGATGGGGGTTACCAGATTGGGCTTGATGACCACCGTCATCCCGTCCGACAGGATGTCTTGCAGGCCGCCCGCCTGTTCGACGGCGCTTTGCACCATCTCTTTGATATCGTTATACTCTAAATCCTCCGCCTTGGCCTTGGCTGATTGTATAATGCTGACCACCGACTGGTCTTGTGACAGCGTGGTTTGTACGCTGTCCGAGCCTGTGGCTGCGCCCGCGCTCGAACTTACCACCGGTGCGGCGCCGGAGCTTTGCTGATAGACCGGTTTAAAATCGATAAGCTGCAGAGAGAAGATGACAGTAGCCGCTAAAATAAGGCATAGCATGACACACAGTGTTATGAGCCGCAGCATTTTCTTCCCCGGTTTCATGTGTGAGCTACCTCCCATACAATTGATGTTAGCGATAGATGACGCCGATAAGCAGCGAAAAAGCGATGACGAGGATCACGTAAAGGACGATGACCACCGGCCGCAGGATAACCGCCAACGCCATGAGCGGCGTTACCCGTGTGGCAGGGCCGACAAACAGAAATGCCAGCGACTCGCCCTTGCTCATGCCCTGCGCAATAAACTCGCGCACCACGGGGATTACCCCGCCGCCGCAGGCGTAAAGAGGCACCCCCAGCAGCGCCGAAACAAGCAGTGAAACAAAGCCGTTGCCTTGAAAAACCGCCGTAAGCCACTCTTTGGGCACCAGAACATCGATTACCGCACCTATCAGCACGCCGATTACTATGTAAAAACCTACGAACGTTAAACCGTCAAAGATATTTTTGAGAAATTCCTTCAGCACGAATTTCTTTTTCCCCCGGCTCAGTATCTCCTGCTCGGCGTTGTCCGCCGTAACAGCCGAGGCATTGACAAGCCGCGATTGCGGCACGCGGTAAAGGCATAAGCCGAGCAGTATGCCGAATATAAGTACTGCCGCGGCCCGCGCAAGGGCCATCTCGGGGCCTAAGCCGCCCCAGGTGTAGATAAACAGCTGCGGGTTCATCATCGCCGACACCGACAAAAAGGTGATCAGCGGGGCAATAGGTACCTTTGCCTTAAAAAGCTGCAGCATCACCGGCACCGTGCCGTAGGTGCAGAGCGGCGACAGCATGCCCAGCACCGCCGCTACCAGTATGGCGGCAAACGGCGACCTGTTCACGCCCTTGTAGATGAGCTTTGTCCACGAGGTGAGCTTAAGGGCTTCACCGACAATCACGCCGAAGACAATATAGGGCGCGAGCGCAAGCAAGGACACGCCGGCATTGTATAAAATAAAGATGATATACTCGAGCGGCTGATAGGTATACATCGCTATCCCTGCACTTTTTATCCTGAATATTCTGTAATTTTTATATTATAGCATATTTTTACTGACGGCAATAGGGGCGGACGAAAAGTTTTCGTTTGACATTTCCGCCGCCCGTGCTATAATTAAAAAGAACTGGGGGGACTCAGATTATCAACATGCGCTATACCGTTTGTTGATAAGGGAGTTGAGAAGGTAAAACCTGACCCTTTGAACCTGGCGGTTAACACCGGCGTAGGGAACGTGAACTTAAAGGATAAGCGTTCGCCTGCTATGGGTGAACGCTTTTTTGTTTAAAAAATTGAATCATTGCGGGGGGACTCAAATTGTCAACATACGGCCAAGCCGCCTGTTGATAATACTAATTCCAATAAGAAATAAACCGTGAAAAATTCTTCACAAAAGGCATAAATTTAACCTTTTGCCCGAATTTTTTCTATATTTCTAATTGTAATAAGTAAAAGAGAGTTGAGAAGGTAAAACCTGACCCTTTGAACCTGTCAGTTAACGCTGTTGTAGGGAAGCAAACACAGAATACCCTGTATGCTCACCTTCACGGTGGGCATTTTTTATTGAAAAAAGGAGTCTTAAAGCCATTATGAAGCATGTGTTAACTATTGCGGGCTCAGACTGCAGCGGCGGCGCCGGTATTCAGGCCGACATTAAAACCTTCTCGGCGCACGGCACCTACGGCATGAGCGTGATCGTTTCGGTGGTTGCCGAAAACACCTGCCGCGTACTCTCGATTCAGGACGTCACGCCCCAAATCATTGCCGACCAGATCGACGCGGTGTTTGAGGATATTCGGGTAGACGGCGTAAAGGTGGGGATGCTCTCGGGTGCCGAGCAGATGCGTGCCGTCGCGCAGAAGCTCAGACAGTACGCCCCCAAGAACGTGGTGATCGACCCTGTGATGGTCGCCAAAGGCGGCTGCGCGCTGATGAAGCCCGAGGCCCTTGAAACGCTCAAGGCAGAGGTCATTCCGCAGGCCTGCCTGCTCACCCCCAATATCCCCGAGGCGGAGGCGATAACCGGCCGCGCCATACACACCCTTGATGACATGAAAGAGGCCGCCGCGAAGATTTACCGTATGGGCGCTCAAAATGTGCTGGTCAAGGGCGGGCATCTGGAGGGGGACGCGGCCGACATCCTGTACGACGGGAAGGAGTATTACACCTTCACAGGCAAGCGCATCGCAACCACCCACACCCACGGAACGGGGTGCACCCTGTCCTCGGCCATTACCGCAAATCTTGCAAACGGAATGACACTGCCGCAGGCGGCAGAGGCGGCAAAGGCGTATGTGACCACCGCCATCGAGCACGCCCTGCCCATCGGCAAGGGGCACGGCCCAACCAACCACTTCTATAGCTTATTTAATAACGGAGGATTCTTGAGTGAAAACGTTTAAAACACAGATGCAGGCCGCGAAGGCCGGTATCCTGACCAAAGAGATGGAGACCGTCGCCCGCAAGGAGCAGATAGAACCCCAAAAACTGCTCCCGCTCGTTGCCTGCGGCCAGGTGGCCATCCCCGCCAACGTCAACCACACCGCCCTTTCGGCGGAGGGCATCGGCACGGGGCTTAAAACCAAGATCAATGTAAACTTGGGCATCTCGGGCGACTGCAAGGATTACACGGTAGAGATGCAGAAGGTAAAGCTCGCGCTGGGCTTCGGCGCCGAGGCGATTATGGATTTGAGCAACTACGGTAAAACCAACACCTTCCGCAGGGAGCTGATCGCCATGTCGCCCGCGATGATCGGCACGGTGCCGATGTACGACGCCATCGGCTACCTTGAAAAAGACCTGCTGGAAATCTCCGCACAGGATTTTCTAAAGGTGGTGGAGGCGCACGCCCGTGAAGGGGTGGACTTTATGACGATTCACGCGGGCATCAACCGCCGTGTGGTGGAGGCGTTTCGGCGTGAAGGGCGCAAGATGAACATCGTCTCGCGCGGCGGGTCGCTGCTGTTTGCGTGGATGGAGATGACGGGCAACGAAAACCCGTTCTTTGAGTACTACGACGAAGTGCTGGATATCCTGCGGGAGTACGACGTAACCATCAGCCTTGGGGACGCGCTGCGCCCCGGCTGCCTTGCCGACAGCAGCGACGCCGCGCAGATCGGCGAGCTGATCGAGCTTGGCAACCTCACCAAGCGGGCGTGGAGCCACGACGTACAGGTGATGGTGGAAGGCCCCGGGCACATGGCGATGAACGAGATCGCCGCCAATATGGTGCTGCAGAAGCGCCTCTGCCACAACGCCCCCTTCTATGTGCTCGGCCCGCTCGTGACCGACATCGCCCCGGGGTACGACCACATCACCTCCGCCATCGGCGGGGCGATAGCCGCCGCGAGCGGCGCAGATTTCTTGTGCTATGTCACCCCCGCCGAGCACCTGCGCCTGCCCGACCTGGACGATGTAAAGGAAGGGATTGTGGCGAGTAAGATCGCCGCCCATGCCGCCGATATCGCCAAGGGCATCCCCCACGCGCGGGATATCGACGATAAGATGGCCCACGCACGCCACCGAATCGACTGGGACGAGATGTTCTCGCTTGCCATCGACGGCGAAAAGGCGCGCAGATACTTTGAGAGCACCCCTCCGGCAGACCGGCACACCTGCTCGATGTGCGGCAAGATGTGCGCGGTGAGAACCACCAACCTCATCCTCGAGGGTAAAAAGGTAGAATTCTGCAGCGAGAAATAAGAAACAGGAAGGGCATAGACGAATGAATCAAATTACTAAAGATGTTGTAAAGGCCATTGCGGCTGTAAGGAATAAAACCCCGCTTGTGCACAACATCACCAACTACGTTACCGTGAACGACTGCGCCAACGCGGTGCTGGCCATCGGGGCCTCCCCCATTATGGCGGATGATATTCTGGAGGCGGCAGACATCGCCGCCATCTCCTCGGCGCTCGTCCTCAACATCGGCACGCTCAACCAGCGCACGATTGCCTCGATGGTGGCCGCGGGCAAAAGGGCGAACGAGCTGGGCATTCCCGTTGTGCTCGACCCGGTGGGCGCGGGTGCCTCCGCCCTGCGCAACGATACGGTAAAAATGCTGCTTGAGCAGGTGCGGATGAGCATCATCCGCGGCAATATCTCGGAGGTGGGTTTCCTCGCGGGGCTTCAGGTTGCCACCAAAGGGGTGGACGCAGCCGAAATCGACGCGGGCAACGACGCTGCGGCAGTCGCCAAGGCGGTGGCGGCGTGCTTTCACTGCGTGGCCGCCATCACCGGCGCTGTAGATGTGATCTCCGACGGCACGCGGGTGGTGAAGATACACAACGGCCACCCCATGCTCTCGAAGGTGACGGGTACCGGCTGCATGACCACTTCGCTGGTGGGCAGCTTTGCGGGCGCCGCCGATGCCTTTACCGCCGCGGTGGGCGGTATCGCCTCGATGGGTATTGCAGGGGAGCTTGCTTATGAAAAGGCAGGGAAGCTTGGCACGGGCAGCTTTCACATCGCCATCATCGACGCGCTGAGTATGCTGGACGCAGACCTTATGGAGAAAAGGGCGAAGCTGTATGAGGAATAAGGTGGATTATTCGCTCTACCTGTGCACCGACCGGGAGCTGATGAGCACCGACACCCTCGAAGAGGCCGTGGAGCAGTCGATTTTAGGGGGCTGCACCGTCGTTCAGCTGCGGGAAAAGGCCTGCTCCTCGCGGGAGTTTTACGATACGGCCTGCCGTATGAAGGCCATTACCAAGCATTACGGTGTTCCGCTGATTATCAACGACCGCGTAGATATCGCCCTTGCGGCGGATGCCGACGGCGTGCATGTCGGGCAGAGCGACCTGCCCTGCGGTGCGGTGAAAAGACTTATCGGCAACGAGAAGATTGTCGGGGTCTCCGCCTCCTCCCTCTCGGAGGCCGTAGAAGCGGTGCGGCAGGGCGCGGACTATCTGGGGGTGGGGGCGATGTACTCCACCCAGACCAAAACCGACGCGGCGCTGGTCACCCTCGATGAACTGAGGGCCATCCGCGCCGCCGTGACGGTGCCGGTCGTGGTCATCGGCGGCATCAACAAGAACACCGTAGGGGACTTTCAAGGCAGCGGCATCGAAGGGCTTGCGGTGGTCTCCGCCGTTATCTCTCAGCCGGATATCCGTGCTGCCGCCGCCGAGCTGCTGCGATTATTTAAGGAGAACTGCCATGCTTGACGTTCGCGGCGCCATCTTTGACCTTGACGGCACGTTGCTCGATTCGATGGGGGTATGGGAGGAGATCGACATCGCATTTCTGGCCAAGCGCTCGATTGCGGTGCCGCAAGACTATGTGGAAAAGGTGACCCCCATGGGCTTTTTACAGGCGGCGGAGTATACCATCGAGCGGCTTCACCTGAGCGAGTGCGCGCAGGATATCATCGCCGAGTGGGGGCGGATGTCCATCGACGCCTACAGCCACAGGATAGCCCTAAAGCCGTATGCGAAGGAGTATCTTAAGCAGCTGAAAGCAAAGGGAATCCGGCTTGCGGTGGCGACGGCACTGACCCCAGACCTGTATGGGCCCGCGCTGCGAAATAACGGCATTCTTGAGTATTTCGACGCCTTTGCTTCGTTAAGCGAAGTAAGCAGAGGCAAGGGTTCCCCCGATATCTATCTGCTGGCGGCCTCGCGCTTGGGGCTGCGGCCGGAAAAGTGCGTGGTGTTTGAGGATATCTTAGAAGGCATCAAGGGGGCCAAGGCGGGCGGCTTTTTAACCTGCGGGGTGTACGACCGATACTCGGCGCATGAAAAGGATAAAATCCTCGCTAGTGCAGACAGATATATCATAAGCTTTAAAGAGCTGCTGGAATCCATATAAAACCTTCCATACAGAAGCATCGCTTGTATCCGGCGATGCTTCTTGTAATCTTCCGGCTGTGACAAAAATGCGGTATAATAAGCGCAGTGATTGATTATTCCATCTGCTATGATTTGGGGAAAGGCTGCGCCGATATGAATTTTTACATAGACCTCATAAAGGGTACCGTGGACTATGTCGAGCGGAACATCCATGGGCGGTTATCTGCGGAGGTGATCGCCCGCGAATTCAACGTATCGGAATTTCACTTTAACCGCATCTTTAAAACCGTTACGGGCACCACCCTCAAGCAGTACATCCTGAGCCGCAAGCTGACAAATGCCCTGCAACCCCTTGCTGAGACCGGTGCGCCTGTCATCGATATCGCTTACGACCTCGGCTTTGAGTACCCCGAGGTTTTCAGCCGCGCATTCAAAAAGCAGTTTGGCTTAGCGCCCAGCCGGTATCGTGCCGATAGGCCTGCTGTGGACATCACCCCAAAGGCGAATATTGTAGAGCGGGATTTTATCAACTACCGCGGCAGCCTCGCGCTTAAAGGTGACTACATATCCCTTGAAGCGCTGACGTTATGGGGCAGCGATACCGAGGTAGCCGAAAACAGTGAGGATTTTAAGCACAGGCTGCAGGCAGCGGGGGAAGCTTTTCTCGCGCAGGCCGGTAAGTGCTCCGCACTCAACCAAGATACCCTTTACGCGGCGGTAAACTGCCACGGGGAGGACAGCAACGCCTACACCGTTTTTTACGGCATGAAGGCGCGGGATACCGCGGATGTACCCGGGCTAAAATTCCGTGTGATACTGGGCGGCCGATATGTGCGGTTTGTATACAGCGGGGATATGTTTGACATTCGGGAAAGTTTTGTGGACGACCTGTACCGCTGGGTGATTGTAAAAGAGGTGACGCTGGCGCATAACGGGGTTGGGATGCTCAACATCTTTAAGCGGGACTACCCCTCCACCCATGAGGTTCAGATCCTTGTGCCTTTGAAATAGCCTGCATATACAGCAAGAAAGGTCATGCAGCCCGAGGCGTTTTAGGCGATACTGAGAACAGAAGGTAAAATCACGATTCGCCAAACGGTTGGGGGTAGGACAAAATGAATTTAAAGGGTAAGGTCGCCATTGTAACGGGATCAAGCCGCGGGGTCGGCAGAGGCATCGCGAAGGGCCTGGGCGAAGCGGGCGCAACCGTTTATGTGACGGGCAGAACCGAAAACGGCGACGCGCTGCCGGAGTTTTTGCACCAAACGGGTATCTATGAAACAGCCACGGAGGTAACCGCGCTGGGCGGCACCGGCATTGCGCACCGATGCGACCACGCAAACGATGAGGAAACCGAAGCGCTTTTTAAGCGTGTGCTCTCAGAGCAGGGCAGGCTCGACATTCTGGTAAACAACGCTTGGGGCGGGGGGGTTCACGCCGCCCAGAGCTACTTTTTCAATACGCCGTTCTGGCAGCAGCCAGTTACCCTGTGGGACGACAATTTCCTTGTCGGGCTGCGGTCAAACTATATTACAAGCGGCCTTGCCGCCGACATCATGGTAAGACAGCAGAGCGGGATGATTGTAAACGTATCGTACTACGGAGGCAGGCACTATTTTAACAACGTCGCCTACGGCGTGTGCAAGGCCGCGGTAGACCGCCTATCCGCCGACACGGGCCATGAGCTAAAGCCGTACGGGGTATCGGTATTCTCTTTATACCCCGGGCAGGTGAGCACCGAAGGGATGCTGGAATATGCGAAATACGACCCTACGGTAGACATCGGCGCCATGGAATCCCCTCAATTTGTCGGCAGGTGTGTAGCGGCGCTTGCCAAGGATGCAAAGGCCATTGAAAAAAGCGGCCAGATCTTAATAACCGCCGAGATTGCCGAGCAATACGGCATTACCGATACAAACGGCAATAGGCCAAAGTCCCAGCGGGCAGAGCTTTGGTGATTGCCTCCCTTACCGGGTTTTAACCGGATGTCTCTGCGTATATTAATTGGAAAATGCTTGCGTTTTGGATGTGCGAGCGTTTTTTGCTGTTAAATTCTCATATCGGAATCTGCTTGACAATAATCGAATGAACGTTTATTATAGGGCCATGAGATACAAAGACGAAGCCAAAAGTGAATCGATTTTTAACGCCACCATCCAATTGCTCAACGAGATTGGCTTGGCTGAGATTTCTATGTCCAAAATCGCGAAGCGGGCGCAGGTATCCCCCTCCACCATCTACGTTTATTTTGTGAACAAAGAGGATATGCTCAACAAGCTCTACCTGAATGTAAAGGCGAAGCTGAGCAGTGCGGCGCTTCGCAACCTTGAGCCTTCTATGCCCATAAGGGAAGCCTTTGAAACAGGGATGAAAAACCTGATGGGCTTTGCGCTGAATAACCGGGACGACTTTCTGTTCATGGAGCAGTTTTGTAATTCCCCGCTCATCAACAATGTGTCGCACCAGGAAGGAATTGGTCTTTTTAAACCGCTGTTCGATATCGTCGAGCGCGGCAAGGAGCAAGGCCTGTTAAAGCAGATGGATACCACGCTGCTGCTCGCCTTCTGTTCTATTCCCATGCTGCACATTGCAAAAGATTATTTCATGGGCAACTTTGAGCTAAAAAATGATGCTGTGGACCAGATCATTCAGATGAGCTGGGATGCGATAAAGGCGTAGCCTGTTCTTTTACCCATGATTAAACGATTGTTCGATTATTTACTGGTCTTCTTAATTTGAAGTTTTAAGCAGATGTTGTTATATGCTATATTAAACGATTATTCGATTATTATAGTGCAAAATAGATGAAGGAGTGTAATGGCATGATAAAGGGTGCGATCCTCTATTTTTCGTTAACCGGCAATACCAAGCTGGCCTGCGAATACATCAAAGCAACGGTGAAAGACGCGGATTTTGAGTTGATTGATATGAAAACCGCGCCGAACGACCTAAGCGGCTATGATATGGTGGGCTTTGCGACCTACTCTGAGGGGTTTTCCATCTGCAAGTACGTTAAGGATTACATCGCGGGCCTGAAACACGCAGAAGATACGCCCGCCTTTGTGTTCAGTACCTTTGGCCGGAACAACGGGGCCACCACCGCTGTTTTGGCAAGATGGGCCACCCGTGCGGGATTTAAGGTGGTGGCCGATTACGCGCTGCACACCCCCGAAAACCACCCGCCGACCATCCGGCATGACCAAAGCTACGAAAACAGCCCGAGCAAGCAGGAGATGGACGGATTTACGGGGTTTATCGGCAGCCTTTCGGCAATCTGCCGCAGGATCGGGCTCGGCAAGGCGATCGCCCCCAAAGAGGTGGCGGTAAAGCGTGTCTATAAGATGATTCCCGAGCTGAATCGCCCAGCCTTTAACAGAAGGATGATCGGCAAAAAGCTGGTGGATACCAAGCGCTGCACCCAATGCGGCAGATGCGCAAAGGCCTGTAACTACCACGCTATCACCATGAAGGAGTACCCTGCATTCGAAGAACAGAACTGCCACGGCTGCTGGGCGTGCTACAACCTCTGCCCCGCCAAGGCCATCTACACCAAGTCCTTTAACCAATTTGGCAATTACCCAAGGCCGAGCAAGCATATGCGCGAAATATTAAAAGTGTAACAGTACTTGCACGAAGGCATTCACAAACCGTTCAGCCAGTTTTGCTACATAGCAGCGGCTGCAAGAAAAAGGAGCGACAGAACATGTATTATCGTGAGATGGGCAAAACCGGCGACAAGGTTTCAATTTTGGGCTATGGCTGCATGCGCTTTCCCAGAAAGGACGGAAGGATAGACGAGGAGCGCACCGAGCGGCAGGTGATCTCCGCCATCGAGCGCGGGGTAAACTACTTTGACACCGCCTACATCTACCCGAACAGCGAAGCGGTGCTGGGCAGAATCCTCGCGAAGGGCTACCGCGAGAGGGTGATGATTGCGACAAAGATGCCGCTTTTCATGATCCACTCGCTCAAGGATATGGAAAATACCCTGGATACCTCCCTCAAGCGCCTGCAAACGAATTACATCGACTACTACCTCCTGCACAACATCAACAGCGTTGAAGGATGGCAGCGGTTAAAGCAGCTCGGCGTGATAGATTTCCTCGCAAAGGCCAAACAGGCGGGCAAGATCAGGCGGATCGGTTTCTCCTATCACGGCTCCGAGGGGCAGTTTAAGAGCGTAGTAGACGATTACCCGTGGGATTTTTGCCAGATGCAGTACAACTATCTGGATGAGCACACACAGGCGGGCAAGGCCGGGCTGGAGTACGCCGCCGAAAAGGGCCTGGGCGTTGTGATTATGGAGCCGCTGCGCGGCGGGCTGCTGGCGCGTAAGATGCCCGAGCAGATAGAAGAGGTGTGGCAGCAGGCGGATAAAAATAAAACGCCCGTGGAGTGGGCGCTACGCTGGGTGTGGAACCACCCGCAGGTTACGCTGCTTTTGTCGGGCATGAACGAGGAAGCGCATATTGAAGAGAACCTGCGCATCGCCGAGGACGCGCTGCCCCTTTCGATGTCTGAGCGCGAGCTTGAGACGGTGGACAAGGTGAAGGCGCTTTTCCTAAAGCTGCTCAAGGTAGGGTGCACCGGCTGCGGGTACTGCATGCCCTGCCCCGCCGGGGTGAACATTCCCATGTGCTTTGCCTTTTATAACAACAAGTATCTGTTTAACGAAAACCATACCCAGTTTCAATACATGGGCTTTATGGGCGGCTTAGACGGCGGCAAGCCCTCCTATGCCTCCCTGTGTGTCGGCTGCGGCAAATGTGAGAAGCACTGCCCGCAGAACCTACCCATCCGCGCCCATCTGAAAGAGGTATCGGGCGATCTGGAGGGCTTCTACTTTAAGCCGGTCACAGGACTGGTGCGGGGCTATTATAAGCTTCGCAGCAGGGGCAAACACAAGCAGGATGTAAATGCGGGTTAAGGGCTACAGGTCTTTGCGCAGAATGTAATCGGTCTGCTTATCCTGCCCCAGATAGAAATCATGCCGCCCCGTCTCATAAAACCCGTTGCGCTTGTAAAACCGAAGGGCGCCTTGGTTTCGTTCCCATACGCCCAGCCACAGATAGGATTTATGAAGGATCTCCCCCATCCCGGCTGCCTTGTTCAGCAGGATACCGCCCAGGCCGCTGCCCTGAAAGCCCGAGACGACATAGATGCGCTCCACCTCCAGCGAGGCCGGGTCGTGGATATCGGTTTGCGCCTCCCAGTCGTTGAGCTTCAGGTAGCCGCACAGGGTATCCTGCATATACAGAAAGTAAAAGTACGAGTGGATATTCATCAGCTCGGCAAGCAGCGTGTCCTCGTTAAACGCCTTATTAAGGTAGGCTTCCATGTTCTCGGGGGTATTGAGGTATGCAAACGCGTCGCAGAAGGTTTGACGTGAAAGCTGCCGCAGGGCGGGCAGGTCGTCGGGGGTACACGCTCTGATGTGATACTGCATAGGTCGCTCCTGTTACAGAAAATGTCGCACAGGGCTCCATCAAAAGGTAGCCGGTGCGACATTATTATATCATAAACATAGTCAAGTTTATAATAGAATCCTCCGCGTACGAAGTGAAAGCACCCTGTAAACAATGTGTATAAGCACAGGTATGGATTGAAAAAGACATCAGCGCGTGTTATAATAGCTCCAAAAATTGCCGATGGGCAGGTCTCTTTCTGTCGAAGGCAATCGACCTGCTATGACTTTTACTATCTTGAAATGGATGTGCTAAAACTTGGCCGAGACAAAAGCGCAAAAAAAATCTGTCCTGCTCATGCTAACCTGTGCCTCCCTGTGGAGCATTGCCGGTATCTTTATTAAGCTCATCCCGTGGAACCCGCTGGTGATTGCCGGGTTTCGAAGCCTTATCGCCGCCGTAATCGTTTTAATATATATGCGCTACATAAAGCAGCGGATTGTTATTAACAGGGCCTCGGTACTCTCAGGTGTACTGCTTGCACTTACCTTTCTGGCCTTTGTAACGGCAAACAAGTTCACCACCTCCGCCAACGCGATTGTGCTGCAGTTTACCTGCCCCGTATTTATACTGGTTATCTCGGTGGTTTTCCTGCGGCAAAGGCTGCGCATGCTCGATGTGGCGGCTGTTATCGTCACACTGGCGGGCATCTCGCTGTTCTTTCTGGGGCAGTTTACCCCGGGCGGCCTGCTTGGCAACTGCATCGCTATAGGAAGCGGATTAACCTTTGCGGGCATGTATGTTGTTACGGGGCGCACGAACGACGCCGCCCGCATCAGCGGCATCCTGCTCGGGCACCTGCTCACCGCCGCGGTGGGTATTACCGCGACCTTCTTCTACCCTACCCCTGTAACACCTACTGCCGTCGTCAGCATCATCGTTTTAGGGGTCTTTCAACTGGGTATCCCCTATATCCTTTACGGCATCGCGGTGAGGAACTGCCCGCCGCTCGCCTGCTCGCTGCTGGGTGCCATCGAACCGCTGTTAAACCCCGTATGGGTGTTTCTGTTTGTGGGGGAAGCGCCTTCCGCCTTCGCGCTTGTCGGCGGCGTCATTGTCATCGCAGCCGTTACGCTGTGGTGCATCCTGCGGGACAAGGCAATCAGGAACAGTAAAAGTCCAGTTGGATGACAGCGAACAATATATGATATAATAGGTACAATGACCCTGTATCGTCTAGCGCCATCCACCTCGTTCTTGCAGAAACCTGGCCAGAAAAAGTACAACTTCAATTAAAGGACTGATATCATGCAGATTCTTGTGATCGACGGGCAGGGCGGCGGCATCGGCAGCCGGATTATCGCCGCGCTGAAACCACAATTGCCCGCGGACTATGAAATAGTCAGCGTAGGCACCAATGTGCTTGCGACAAACGCCATGCTTAAGGCGGGTGCGGACATGGGGGCCACGGGCGAAAACGCCATCCTGTGGAATGTGCCGCGCGCCTGCCTCATCTTGGGGCCGATCGGCATCATTCTCGCCAACGCCATGCTGGGCGAGATTACACCAGCGATGGCCACCGCTGTGTCGGGCGCCGACGCGGTAAAGGTATTGGTGCCCTCCTCAAAATGCTCCGTCATCGTCACCGGCACCGAGGGCAATACGCTGGAGGGCTATATCCGGCAGGCCGTTCAACTGGCGGTGCAGGAAATTCAAAAGAACACTTAAGAGGGTACGGTTTTGGAAAGCAGTTTAAAAGACATCATCCTTGCGCACAGCGCTCTATACCCGCTGATGGAGCTGTGCGATTACGTCAAACTCATCTATCAGCACGAGTTCGGATGCGGGCATCTGATTACCGATCCTGCCGGTAGCGAGGCACTTTTGCGTTCGGAATACGGGCAGGTATGCGCTGAGAAGGATCTACCCGCAGCCATGCCGTTTATTGAGCCAATCGGCAACGGCCTATGCAGGCTATATTTAAACCCCGACAAAATATCCTCGGACGCACTGCCGCTTATAAACCGGCTGTTTGCCGCCACCGCCACCAGTCATCACGGCTCTGTGGCGGAGTTTCAAAAGAAGGCGACGCTGCTATACGACATGGCGGCAGAGGGGCTGCTTACTCTGCAGGCGGAAGCCGTGCGCGCCTTTTTGGAGGCGCACTTTGCCGCGGGCTGCCCTGTTCCGCGCCACAGCCAAGCCTACCGTGAAAGTTACCGCCCGCACTATCGCGTGGTAAAGCTGCCCTACGCAAACTTTTTGCCCGTCTTTGAGGCTGTTCAGCGCCTGATAAAAGATGACCGCCCGGTGGTACTGGCGATTGACGGCCGGTGCGGAAGCGGCAAGTCGCTGCTGGCCAAATACCTTGCGGAGGTGTTTCGTTCAAGCCTGTTTCATATGGACGATTTCTTTTTACCGCCGCAGCTGCGCACACAGGAGCGCTTTTCGCAACCCGGCGGGAATGTAGATTACGAGCGCTTTCTAGAAGAGGTTTTGCTGCCGCTCAGCAAAGGGCATGAGGTAATCTTCCGGCCCTTTGACTGTTCAACCCTCGCGCTGCAGCCACCTGTACAGATGCCCGCTAACAAGCTTTCCATCGTCGAAGGCAGCTATTCGCTCCACCCCGCCTTAAAAGACTACTATCAGCTGCGGATATTCCTAACCTGTTCGCCTGCCGTGCAGCAGGAGCGTATTTTTAAACGGTCCGGCCCGCAGATGCTCACGCGGTTTATTAACGAATGGATCCCGCTGGAGGAAAGCTATCACCGCGCCTTTAATATCCCCGAACAGTGTGACTTGGTCGTTGACACCTCAGATTTTTAAACATCAAGGAAATTTACGGCGCGATAATTGACAATCCTTGCTATACACTCTATAATGAAATAAAGACTATCTGAAGGTAGTTATTGTTTTTTGTACACACAGATTGAATAGGTTGAATGAAAAGCCTCGAAGGCAATCGTCTGCAGGAAGCGGACCATTGTTTCGCGGCCTTTTTGTTTGTAGGAGGACGAACATGGGTAAAAATCAAACGAAAAATCTGGTTATCACAGCCTTGTGCATCGCGCTGGGGGTTGTGCTGCCCTTCACCTTGCACGCGATCCCTAACGCGGGCAGTATCCTGCTGCCAATGCATATTCCCGTGCTGCTTTGCGGCCTTGCCTGCGGCTGGCCTTACGGGCTCGCCTGCGGGGTGCTTACACCGCTGCTCTCAAGCCTTGTGACCGGCATGCCGCCCATGGCCTACCTGCCCAGCATGATGTGCGAGTTGGCCGCCTACGGGCTTGTGGCGGGCCTGCTCATCCTGTTCATACACACAGGCAACCACGTTGCGGACCTCTATCTGCCGCTCGTGGGCGCAATGCTGGGCGGGCGCGTGGTTTACGGCGTGTTGAACGCGCTGATCTTTGCGGCGGGCAAATTCACCTTTTCCGTATTCATCGCGGGAGCCTTTGTTACTGCGCTGCCGGGCATCATCATCCAGCTTGCGCTGCTGCCCGCCATCATCCTGATCTTAGAAAGGGCCAAGGTGATCGACCGCAGGCCGGGCAGAAGACCCGCATAAAACAGAGTATTCCCTGCTTAAAGGAGCCGAGCATACATAAAGAAAATAGACGAGAGGCTTCCCCGGAGTGTGTACGGGAAAGCCTCTCGTCTATTTCATGTTTGAAGACCAACTATATAACACAAGCGTATGCTTTTTCATACGCGGGCAGACTATCGATTTGGCCTTACCAGTGCCACCGCAACGTCGTTGACATTGGTGCCCGTGGGGCCGGTGATGATGAGACCGTCGCACTGCTGCAGCGCGTAGTAGGCGTTGTTATCCTCCAGTATGGCGGCGATTGAAATACCCTTCTGCTGCAGTTCGGCTGAGACGGTGCCGTCCACCATGCCGCCCGCGGCATCGGTAGGGCCGTCGGTTCCATCCGAGCCTAGGGAGAATACCGCGGTGTTGTCAAGCCCCGCTATCCCCTGCGCGGCCGCGAGGGCAAGCTCCTGATTCCGTCCGCCCTTGCCGCTGCCTTTAAGGTGCACTATCGTTTCGCCTCCGGCGATCACGGCTACGGGCTTATCGGTGTTCTTCTGTATGTACTGCGCAACCGAGGCTAAGAAAGCACCCGCTTCCCGCGCCTCGCAGGTAAGGCAATCGGTGAGTATTATCGGGCTATACCCTTTTTCTTGTGCGGCGTTCGCCGCGGCAAGGCATAGCTCACGCACACTGCCCGTGATCATGGTTTTAACCGGCTGCAGTGCTCTGGGGGTTTCTTTATTTAACAGCTGCAGCGCTTGCCCCGAGAGTGTAAGCCGATACTTCTTTACTATCGCCAGCGCCTGCTCACTGGTGGAGCAGTCCTGTGCGGCAGGGCCCGAGGCAATGCTGTCCGGCCTGTCGCCAATTACATCGGAAAGCAGGATAGCCGTTACCTTTGCAGGCGCACACAGCTGGGCGAAACGCCCGCCTTTTACCGCCGAGAGGCGTTTGCGGATGGTGTTTACCTCGTTGATATCGGCTCCGCTCGCAAGCAGCTGGCGGGTGATGTCCATCAGCTCTTCGAGCGGCACCAGCGGTTTTTCAAACAATGCCGAGCCGCCGCCGGAGACCAAAAATAAAACCTCATCCTCTGCGGTGAGGCCATTTACCATCTCAAGAATCTTTTCCGTACCCGCAACCGTGTTCCGATCGGGGGTAGGGTGCCCCGCTTCGATAATCTCGATGCCGGGGAGAGCGCCCATCGAGTGCCCGTATTTCGTTAGCACAACGCCTTGCTTAATCCCGCTGCCCAGCTCCGCCCGAGCGGCTGCCGCCATCTGCCATGCGGCCTTTCCGATTGCGGCGAGGTATACCGGGCGCCCAAACGAGCATTGCGTTAACGCGCGCTTTACGGCAGCATCCGGCAGGGAGTGGCGAATAGCCTCTGTGATGATGTATGCTGCGTCGTGTTTTAGGATGTTATCTACCAACAACCTCCGCCACCTTTCCCTGTACCGAACCGTCATATAGGCGAATCTATCTTCAGTTATAGGACGGCAATATCAGTGCTGGACGGCATTTTTTATCGGCCGCCCACAAAATTGCGAATGGTTTATTGCTCTGATTGGCATGAACTTTTTACACGTTAATGTTATCACGTTTTAACCAATAGGTCAATACTTATTTAACTTTTTTTATTATATTTTTTGTTTATTTGGATAATCCGGCGGAATTACCGCATTGAAAGCGCTAAACAGCCCTCAACAGTCGAATTTTGTCGTCAAGGGCTGTTTAATTTAATGTTGTATAAAAATGAAACTCTGTGCTAATAAGTTAATAAGTTAACTAGATTGCTGATATTAAAGCGTCAAACCGTTGTTTTTAATCACATTTGCGTACCAATAGCCGCTCTGCTTGATGGTGCGCTTTTGGGTTTCATAGTCGATGTGGATGATGCCAAAACGCTTCGAGTAACCGTACGCCCACTCAAAGTTGTCCATCAGCGACCAAACGAAATAGGCCTGCAGATTCACACCCTCCTCCACGGCGCGGTGCAGCTGAGAAAGGTAACGCGTCAGGTATTCCACACGGAGGGTATCCTCCACCTCGCCCTTGCTGTTGACCATATCGCGGAAGGCGGCGCCGTTCTCGGTGATGTAGAGCTTGGGATAGTTATAGTCCTCGCTCAGGTGCACCATCAGGTCGTGTATCCCCTCGGGGTTCACACCCCAGCCCATCTCGGTGTAGTCCTTGCCGTAGAACGAAACCTCAATGGGTACAGGCCAGTGCTTTGGGTCGCTTGCCGCGACCTGGCTGAAGTAGTTGTTGATGCCGAGGAAGTCTATCGGCTGAGCAATCGTCTCCATATCCCCCGGCAGGATGCGGGGCATAACCCCTTTTTCCTCATAAAGCTTTACCACCTCTTCGGGATATGCGCCCTTATAGATGGGATCGGAGAACCAGCCGTTCCATGCCTTAAAGCAAAACTCAGCCGCCTTTATATCCTCCGGCGCGTCGGTTTTGGGGTAATAGCTGTTCATGTTCAGTGTAACGCCGATTTCACCCGGCAGCTTCATCTCGCGGAAGGCCTTTACCGCCTTGCCGTGCCCGAGCAGCAGGCCGTGGGCAACGCTCAGTGCCGTTTGAAAATCGTGGTTGCCCGGCGCGTGGTTCCCGAACCAGTTGCCCGTAAAGGCGCTTACATACGGCTCGTTGAGCGTAATCCACGAGTGCACAAGGTTGCCAAACTCGGTGAACATCCGGCGGGCGTAGGCTTCAAAGCAATCGACCACCTCGCGGTTCTGCCAGCCGCCGATCTCCTGCATGGCCTGAGGAAGATCCCAATGGTAGAGCGTTACCACCGGCTTGATGCCGTTCTCCACCAGCAGGGTGAGCACCCTTCTGTAAAAATCCAGGCCCTTGGGGTTGATCTCGCCCCTGCCCTGCGGGAAGACGCGCGGCCAGGAGATTGAAAGGCGGTAGGCCTGCAGCCCCAGCGCCTTCATGAGCTTGATGTCCTCTTCAAAGTGATGGTAATGGTCGCAGGCTACGTCGCCGGTGTCGTTGTTTTGGATATGGCCGGGTGTTTTGCAGAAACGATCCCAGATCGATTCGCCGCGTCCATCCTCCCGCACGGCACCCTCGATCTGATAGGCCGCCGTAGCGGAACCCCATAAGAAGTTGTTTGGAAAAGTTAGCTGTGACATAGTGGCTCCTTTCAAACTTTCACAATCGTTTTAAATCTATCGTTATTTCATATATCCGCCTTGCATGGGAGAAACCGCCGTTTCGGTGAACAGCTTGAGCACACCCCGTTTAAACCGCGGCTCCGGGGGTGACCAGCTTTTCCGCCGCTGCGTGAGGATATTCTCCATCTCGCTCGGGGTCTTTCTCCCCTCTTTGGTACCGACAATCGCAAGCCGCCGCTCGGGGATGCTCAGTTTAATCAGGTCGCCCTCCTCCACCAGCGCGATCGCCCCGCCGGACGCGGCCTCCGGGCTGACGTGGCCGATTACCGGCCCGCGCGAAGCCCCGCTGAAGCGCCCGTCGGTAATCAATGCAATGGACTTCGCCAGCGCCGGGTTGGAGGCGATGGCCTCGGTGGTGTAGAACATCTCGGGCATGCCGCTGCCCTTCGGCCCCTCGTAGCGGATAATCACGGCGTCACCCGGCATTATTTTCCCGCCGAGCACCGCATCGATGGCCTCCTCCTCGCTGTCAAACGGCCGCGCGGTAAGCAGGGCGTCGTACATCTCCTGAGGCACCGCCGAGTGCTTGATGACGGCCCCGCCGGGGGCAAGATTGCCCTTTAAGATGGATATGGAACCCTGAGTGCCAAGCGGTGCGCCGTAGGGCCGCAGAATATCTTCTCTCTTTACACCGGCTTTGGCCAGCTTCTCCGCACAGCGGTCGTAATACCCGTTTGCCTTGAGCTCCTCGAGGTTTTCGCCGAGCGTTTTGCCTGTGACGGTCATCACGTCCAGATGCAGGTGGCGCTTGATCTCCTCCATCACGGCCGGAATCCCGCCCATATAGCTGAAGTACTGCGCGGGCCAGTAACCGGAGGGGCGTATGTTCAGAAGGTAAGGCACGGTGCGGTGGATGCGGTCAAACAGCTCGGCGTCCATCTCGATGCCAAACTCACGCGCGATGGCGGGCAGATGCATCACCACGTTGGTAGAGCCGGAGATGGCAGCGTGCACCGCGACGGCGTTCTCAAAACTCTTGAGCGTCACCATCTCTCGCGGAGTGCGGCCGCGCCGCGCCAGCGCTGCCGCAAGGTGCCCCGCACTCTCTGCGGCCTCCCGCAGTTCCTGCGAGGTGGCGGGCAGCAGAGCGGTCCCCGGCAGCATCAGCCCCAATGCCTCCGCCATCACCTGCATGGTGCCCGCGGTGCCCATAAAGCTGCACGCGCCGCCAGAGGGGCAGGCATGGCATTTGTAGTAGTTCAGCTTATCTTCGTCAATCTCTCCGCGTTTATACTGCGCGTAATAGGTGCCGATCTGCTCTAAGGTCAGCAGATCCGGCCCCGCATCCATCACCCCGCCCGTCACCACCACACCGGGCAGGTTTAAGCGGCCGATGGCCATCAGGTGGGCCGGAACGGCCTTATCGCAGCTGGAGATAAACACCCCCGCATCCGAGGTGGTGGCCCGCCCGTGAATCTCAATCATGCCGCAGATGAGGTCGCGGCTTGCCAGCGAATAGTTCATGCCGTCGTGACCCTGCGCCATGCCGTCGCAGATGTCGGTGACAAAATAGCGGCTGGCCTTGCCGCCGGCCTGCGATACCCCCGAAACGGCGTATTGCACAAGCTCCAATAGATGAACGCTGCCGGGGTGGCTGTCGCCGAACGTGCTTTCCACCAGCACCTGCGGGGCGGAAACATCCTGCTGCGACCACCCCATGCCGAAGTGCAAAGGGTCCATTTCCGGCGCTTTCTGCCGGGTAATCTGACTGTTTAACATCATCGTGTAGTCTTTCTTTCGTGTGATTTATTCCGAAATTTCCAAGCTATTGATTTTTCTTCTGTAAACGGTATCTTCTGTGCCACGATCGCACCATTCCTGCGCGCGCCGTCGCCCGCATGACCGAGAGAAGCCGTTTCTCGGGCAAATGCTTAAAATAATTCACCCCTCAGCACGCTCCTGCAACCATCTTCGTGAAAACGATTACCTAGGTTATCGTATTGCATATTGGACGATTTGTCAAGTATACAAAACAAAAAAGCGCCAAGGGCAATCCTCCATAAGACAGTTGTGTATTTTCTTTACCTATTGTGGAAGCTTTCCAAAATAGGTATAATTTTATATAATGAAAGCCTGCGAAAGGGGGAGTGACCAATATGGGAAAGCAGGAGAAACTGCGCATAGTAAAGGCTACTGGAATTCAATAAATAGCCTTTACGAATCCTAAAAACTTTTTAGGAGCTAATAAAGTTATGGAGGGCAAAATGGAAATAACTAAAATTGAAGATGATAATAAAATAAATTTCATGGATCTTCTCCTTCTTGCAGATGAAGAATTAAAAATGATAGAGAAATACTTACATCGCGGAGAAATGTTTGCATTATATGATGACGACTTAAAAAGTGTTTGCGTCGTTACGCAGGAACGCGATGATGTTTGTGAACTAAAAAATATAGCCACTTATGAAAAATGGCATGGCAAAGGGTATGGAAGCAAACTTTTAAACCACATATTTTCGTATTACAAGGGCAAGTATACAACCATGCTTGTGGGAACAGGTGACATTCCATGGATATTGCAGTTTTACCAGAAAAACGGCTTTAGGAGTTCTCATAGGATTAAGGACTTTTTCACAGACAACTACAACCACCCAATGTTTGAAGATGGTGTTCAATTGGTAGATATGGTTTATTTAAGTAAAAGCTTATAAACTTATTATACTTTTCCTTAAACCTCCTCCTTTGCGATGCCGTACAGCAGCATATCAAGATACTCCTTAAGCTCTGCGCGGATTTTATACTGATTCTCGAAAAACGCGTCGGGGTTTTGCTGGTATTGCTCCAAATACTGCATCGTAATGGCACCTATATACATACTCAGTACCCGAAGCGCCTTCGGCGCATCATACTGCTCTTTTAGCCGCAACTTTTCTGCCGCCGCCTGCAGCACAACGCCGCTCTGCCTTGCGGAGGATTGCATCGACGCGCTTAAGAGCTGCTGCTTTTCGGCATACACCTCCGCGCACCGCTCCTTGGCGGCGGATATCAAAAACGCGACCTCCAACGGGTAGCGCTGCCGCACGACGAGCTTGCTGTTTAGAGAATCAAACAAAATTCCATAGAAATCTCTGCCCTCCTGCGTGTTTACCTCGGCAAGACCCTCGGTTACTATCAGGCAGTGCTTTAGCAGGTAGAGGTAAAGCCCCTTTTTATGCTCAAAGTAGTGGTACAGGCTCCCCTTGGAGATACCGCAGTTTTTTGCGATGAGGTCGTTGTTGGCATCCTGATAGTTCTTTTCGGCGAACTCCTTTAAGCCATTTTCGACGATCAACTGCTTCTTCTCTTCCGGCAGCCTTTCAAACATATCTATAGACATAGCTTCACTCCTCAATCAATTTTGACTTCAAAGTCAATATTAGCATTTGTTGACTTGAAAGTCAATGACAATTTAAAAATTTAGCGTAAGGAATCACCCTTACGCTTTTAGATTATATGCCTAATTTCACGTTATCGTTATACGCCGACGCCTTTTGTTGGGGGTAGTACCAGTAAGAACTAAATCATAAAAGCTGGGTGACCGTCCCCTTTGTCATCTGGTAAAGGGCATTGAACACATTCAGGTAGTCCCCACACCCCATAATCAGCGACATCGCCGCAAAGGTAATTATCATACCGGGATAGTCCGGCCGGTGTAATCGGCAGCGCAACCCACAATAAGGCTTCTACCCGCTGACAAGCCTGCAGATCTCGTCAGCAGCCTGCTGCGGGGTAATACCGCTTACGTCGAGCTTTACAGTATCCATCCGCGCATAAAGCGGCAGGCGGGCTATACTTCTTTCGATAATACCTTGATCACGTATACCGTTGTGAACGTCCTGCATCAGCCGTTTTCTGAGCATCTGTTCGGAGCAAATTAACGTTACCTTATATAGCTCATACTCGGCGTCCTTCAGCCGTGATAAGAGTTCGTCAAAGATACTGTCTTCGTGGATTACCCAGCAAAAAATCACATATTCATACCCCGAGTTACGCAAAAAGGCATTGAGCAGGTGGGTGATGTTATCCATCACCATGGCCTTGTTCTCTTCCGTCACCACAAATGGGTTCATGTTCCAGCACCAATCGCCGCAAGGTACACGCTCGGGGTCAAATTCTTAAGCAGCTGCCTGCACACGGTGCTTTTACCCACCCCCATGCTGCCGTTTACAATAATCAGTTTCTTCATACCGTCTTGATATCTCCTGTTGCGGTCTTACTTTCCTATTAAGCGGTTACCCAGCATGTTCAGCGCCTCGCAGGGCTCGTACTTGGTTCGGTAACCGATGCCGTTGATAATAAGAAACGGATTGTAGGCGACAACCTCCAGCTTTCTACCGTCCCTCATTTCAACCGTAAAACGGACAGCCTGCCCAACGTATTCCTTATAAGAATCGTCTTGCCTGTAAATAACAGCCTTCCTTAAAATATCCGTCAGTTCCTCAATAGTATCCCTGTCATTGATCTGCATCTTGGTATCGGGGGGAAGTACCTGTACCTGCGCGCTAACAATCTCTTCACTTTTGAGTGTATTAAAAGGTTTGTTTCCCCAAAACCAAACGATACAAATAACCCCCGTTGTTGCCAGAATGGCCAAAGCCGCACACCAAAGCAAGCGCTTGCTTTTCATCACATTCCCCTCCACGCAAGACAAGAGACACATCATTTCCTTTACAGTGTCGTTTTTACATGAGGTTGCTGCAATCGATGGCTTAAAAAGAAAAGGCAGGAAAGAGTCACTCTTCCCCGCCCGTTTACCTATATCATTATTTAGTGCCGAAGATTCGGTCGCCCGCGTCGCCCAAGCCGGGAACGATGTAGCCGTGATCGTTTAAGCGCTCATCGAGCGAAGCGCAGTAAACCTGCACGTCGGGGTGGGCTTGGGTAAGCGCCTTCAGGCCCTCGGGCGCCCCGATAATGCACATGAACTTGATATTGATGGCGCCGCGCGCCTTGATGAGCTTGATGGCGTCCACCGCCGAACCGCCGGTGGCAAGCATCGGGTCAAGCACAATTACCTCGCGCTCCTCGATATCGCCGGGCAGCTTGCAGTAATACTCTACGGGCTCAAGGGTCTGCGGGTCGCGGTAAAGGCCGATATGCCCTACCTTCGCGGCGGGAACCAGCTTGAGCACGCCGTCTACCATGCCAAGACCTGCGCGCAGAATCGGTACGAACGCAACCTTTCTGCCTGTGATTACCTTTGTGCGTGCCACCGCGACGGGGGTTTCAATCTCCACCTCTTTAAGGGGCAGATCGCGGGTGGCCTCGTAGCACATCAGCATTGCGATCTCGGAAACAAGCTCGCGAAACTCCTTGGAGCCGGTATTCTTATCTCTTAACAGCGAGATCTTGTGCTGAATAAGCGGGTGATCCATAATAAAGGGTGTTAGTTCCATACCTAATACTTCCTTTCAGCCGAAGCTAATTATTCATACATCACGGGAGCCTGCCTGCTTTTGCAGCAGTTCACGCTCCGCCTGCGGCAGGCGCAGGTATACCGGCGCGAGTTTTTCTGCCGAAACCGCCGCTTCGGGTGCGGCACTGAGTATTTTATGCGCCAGCATGCATACGCTGGCGGCATTTTGGTTTACAAGATGCTCCGGCGCCACAAATACATTGGGAATACTCGTATTTATATTATTATAACACAAATATGCCCCGTCTCCAACAAAAAAAATAGGCATATTAAATTGTGAAAGATAACGGCTCAGCTCTTCCATCTGCATTGCGCTATCGTCGGTAAGCCGTATCAGGCTCCCCCGGTTGGTGTGGAAAGCGGCAGTGTACACCTGATTGCAGCGCGCGTCCATCACCGCGCAGACGATGCCCTCGAAGCCGCGCAGATTATACGCGAGCGCCTCGAGTGCGGAAACCCCCACACACGGCCGTTTAAGCGCCATCGCCATACCCTTTACCGCCGCTATGCCGATGCGCAGCCCCGTAAATGACCCCGGGCCGTGCGAGACCGCAAACACATCCACCTCTTGTAACGGCAGGTGCGCGTTTTCCAGCATCGACTGCACCATGGGCATAATGGTTTGGCTGTGCGTGAGCTTGGTGTTCACCGTCGCCTCGCACAGCAGCTGTGTTTCGTCGCATACGGCGGCGGACGCGGCCTTTGCCGACGTATCGATACCCAGTATCCTCATGACTCTTGTTCCCCGTCCTCTATAACGATCTCGCGCTCCTCGTCTGAAACGCGACGGATGGTTACCTTTTTATACCCCTTGGGCAGCGCGTCCGCGATGTTCTCGCTCCACTCCACCGCAATTACCGCGCCGGTGTCGAGGTAATCGAAAAATCCGGTGGAGTACAGGTCTTCAAACGAGGTAACGCGGTACATATCAAAGTGGTAAAGCGGCACCGCGCCTTCATATTCGTGCACCAGCGCAAAGGTGGGGCTGAGCACCTCGCCCTTTACCCCAAGGCCGCGCGCAAGCCCGCGCGTAAAGGCCGTTTTACCCATGCCCAAGCCACCGAAAAACGCCAGCACGTCGTTTGGCTTTACACGCTTCGCGTAGGCCTCGGCGATGGCCTCGGTCTCCTGTGCGCTGTGTGATAGATAACGCTCCACGCGTCCACCTCTTTTTAAGATAAGTATCCCTCGCAGACCCGCCTTGATTAAAACAGGCCGGTGATATTGCCGTTGTCGTCCACATCGATCGTACAGGCCGCCGGAACCTTGGGCAGGCCCGGCATCGTCATGATGTCGCCCATAATCACCACAATAAAGCCCGCGCCCGCGGAAAGCCGCACTTCGCGCACCGAAAGTTCAAAGCCGGTGGGGCGGCAGAGCAGGTTCGGGTTATCCGAAAGTGAGTACTGCGTTTTGGCGATGCAGACGCGCAGGTGTGACTTGCCCAGCGCCTCGATGTCACGGATAGTCTTCTCGGCGGCGCTGCTGTAGTTAACACCCTTGGCACCGTAGATGTTCTGGGCGATCGCCTCGATCTTCGCCTTTACCGGAAGGCCTTCTTCGTAGAGCGGCGCGTAATGGTTGGGCTTTTCGCACGCCTCGCACACCTTCTGCGCCAGCTCCAGCGCCCCATCTCCGCCCTTGGCGAATACCTCGGAGAGCGCGAACTCAGCACCCATGGCAAGGCAGGCGTCCTTGAGCATGTTAAGCTCCGCGTCGGTATCGCTGCCGAAACGGTTGATGGCCACCACCACCGGCACGCCGTACTTCTTCATGTTCTCCACATGTGCGCGCAGGTTTTCCATGCCTGCGGCAAGCGCCGTGAGGTTCTCCTCCCCCGTCTGTGCCTTGGGCACGCCGCCGTTATACTTAAGCGCCCTCGCCGTCGCCACAATCACGATAGCCGCGGGGGTAAGCCCCGCCGTGGGGCACTTGATGTCCAGAAACTTCTCCGCCCCGAGGTCGGAGCCGAAGCCCGCCTCAGTGATGCAGTAATCGGCAAGCTTAAGCCCTAAGCGGGTGGCGCGCACCGAGTTGCACCCGTGCGCGATGTTCGCGAACGGCCCGCCGTGCATCAGCGCGGGGGTGTTCTCCAGCGTCTGCACCAGGTTGGGCTTTAACGCGTCCTTGAGCAGGGCGGCCATCGCGCCCGAAACCCGCAGGTCTCTGCAGTAAACCGGGGTGTTGGTATAAGTATAGGCAACTAAGATATCGCCTAAGCGGCGTTTCAGGTCGGCAAGGTCTAACGCCAGGCACAAAATCGCCATCACCTCGCTTGCGACGGTGATGCTGAAGCCATCCTCCCGTGGCACGCCGTTGAGCTTGCCGCCAAGGCCGACAATAATATCGCGCAGCGCGCGGTCGTTCATATCCATCACGCGTTTAAACAGGATGCGTCTGGGGTCGATGCCAAGGGCGTTGCCCTGCTGCAGGTGGTTGTCGATCACCGCGCAGAGCAGGTTGTTTGCCGCGGTGATGGCGTGCATATCCCCCGTAAAGTGCAGGTTGATGTCCTCCATTGGCACCACCTGTGCGTAGCCGCCGCCCGCGGCCCCGCCTTTTACGCCGAACACCGGCCCGAGCGAGGGCTCGCGCAGCGCCACGATGGCGTTTTTGCCAATCTTGCGCATCGCCTGCCCGATACCGATGGTGGTGGTGGTCTTCCCCTCGCCCGCGGGGGTGGGGTTGATGGCGGTCACCAGCACCAGCTTGCCGTCCTTTTTATTACTTAAGCGTTCGTAAACGCCGTCCTCAATCTTTGCCTTGAAACGCCCGTAAGGGATAAGCTCCTCCTCACCAATACCAATCTGCCGGGCAATCTCGGTGATGGGGAGCATCTTACAGCCCTGTGCGATTTCAATGTCTGTCAGCATGGCGGCACCTCCAAATATGGTTTGCCGGGTGTAAAACGGATAAGGCGCCTTCCCTCTCCGGCTCAGCGTCCCCAGCAATCTGCGTAATCAAACAAGCTGTTTATACGATACTCCGGCCGATGAACCTGAGTAAAAGTATAATAAGCGCAAAGCACTGTTTTTGATTGTTTCGCCTATAATGCGCTTATTATACCACATCTGCACGCCCCATTAAAGCAGAAGTTATAGAACAAAGGGAATTTTATGCAAACTGCTACCGAAGCATCTATTTGTTAAATTATTTCCTTCAGCGTCTATACTGCTTGTAAAAGGGCAGAAACCATACTATAATGAGGTTACTGCCGATGATTTTCGGCTTGCAGTTCGGATTGTGACGCCGTTATTGGGCGGAGTGAGGCTAACCATGAACAGGGTTCTTTCAAGTATTTTAAATTACATAAAAACCACGGACAAGCTGCTTTTTCTGCTGACACTCTCCACCACCGGCTATGGCCTGCTGATACTGTGGGGTGTGCTGGATGCCTTTGACAGCGGCCTGCGCGGGCTTTATATTCAGATGGCCGGTGCGGGGCTCGGGCTTATCTGCGCCATCATCCTCTCGAAGTTTGACTACAAGCTGCTCGGTAAGCTGTGGAAGCTGCATGTGCCGCTTGCCTACGCGCTGGTGCTTGTCACCTTTATTATCGGTTACGGGCGCGCGGGAGCGGACGACATCAACTGGATCGCGCTGCCGGGCGGCGCCAGCTTGCAGCCCTCGGAGTTTTTAAAGATCTCGTTTATCCTGTCGTTTGCCTACCACATTGATCAGGTGAAGGACCATTTAAACGCCCCGCTTACCCTGCTGCCGCTCTGCCTGCACGGCGCGGTACCCATGCTGATTATTCATTTTCAGGGCGACGACGGCACGGCGGTGGTGTTTTTGTTCATCTTTATAGCGATGCTGTTTTCGGCGGGGCTTTCAATACGCTATATTGCGGCTGCCGCCGGGCTTGCGCTGGTCTCTTTGCCGCTGATGTGGAACTTTGTGCTCAACAACGACCAAAAGCAGCGTTTTCAGGCGGTGTTTACGCCGGGTATAGACCCGCTGGGCATTGAGTACCAGCAGAACTCGGGGCTTATCTCCATCGGTTCGGGGCAGCTTTCGGGCATCGGCATCTTCAGCCCGCACCGTTTTGTGGATGAGATTCAAAACGATTTCATCTTCGCCTTTATCGGCGAATCGCTCGGGCTGGTAGGCTGTGTAGCGGCGCTGGTGCTCATCTTCGCGATTGCCTCCAAGGTACTCTTTATCTCGCGCATGTCGAAGGATACCCTGGGTTTTTCCATTTGCATAGGGATCTTCACCATGATCTCGGTGCAGACCATCATCAACGTGGGCATGTGCTTAAAGCTTCTGCCGGTTATCGGCATTACGCTGCCCTTTTTCTCCAAGGGCGGCTCGTCGGTGCTCTCGCTCTACCTTGCCATCGGGCTTGCGCTGAGCGTTTACATGCACAACAACGACTCACTGTTCCTGGATAAGAACTACTAGTGTTGTAAATAGTGCTCATAAATAAGAAAGTGCAGTCACTTGGCTTGAAAGCCGAATGACTGCACTGTTTTTATTGAATGGTACCGGTTACTTTTCAAGGTTGATAACAACCACCTTATGCCTGCTCATCGCCTCGATGCTGTAGCGGATGCCCTGCGTGCCCATGCCGGAGGATTTGACCCCTAAAAATGGGAAGTGGTCGGGCCCGCGCTCGGTTTTATTGTTGATGTGCACGGTGCCCACCTCAAGGCTGTTCGCGATGGTAAATGCCGCGTCGATATTCTTGGTGAACACCGAGGCCTGCAGGCCATACTCCGAGCGGTTGGCGATGCTCACGCCCTCCTCGGCATCCTGAATGCGGATGATCGGCAGCACCGGCCCGAACGGCTCCTCCCATGCCAGACGCATATCGGTGGTCACCTTATCAAACAGCGTGGGGTAGATAAGATTGCCCTCGCGTCGGTTGCCCACCAAGAGCTTGGCGCCCTTGGCAAGCGCGTCGTCGATCAGCTCCTGCACATAGTCGGCCGCCTTGCTGTTGATGAGCGGCGTAATCTGAACCTTTTCGCCGGGCCTACCAACCTTCAGCGCCTCCACCCGCTCCTTAATGCGCCTTACCAGCTCGTCGGCAACTGTTTTTACCACCAGCACCCGTTTTACCGCGGTGCAGCGCTGGCCCGAATAGCTGTACGCGCCCGCCACAATGTCCTTGGCGGCCTCGTCGAGGTTGGCGTCCTCCAGAATAATGGCGGCATCCTTTCCGCCAAGCTCCATCAGCATGGGCACCATCCCCGCAATCTTCGCGATGTTCTTGCCCACGGCGGTGCTGCCCGTGAAGCTGATAAAGTCCACCATCGGGTGGGTCACAAGATAATCGCCGATTTCGGAACCCTGCCCCGTTACGACATTGAGCACACCGGCGGGCAGCCCGGCTGCCTGAAAGACGTATGCAAGGCAAAGCGCGCTAATGGCGCCCGAGGTGGGTGGTTTGAGCACCACGCTGTTGCCGGCAACCAGCGCGGGGGCAATCTTGGAGGCTGAAAGGTTTACGGGGTAGTTAAAGGGCGAGATGGCAAGCACCACCCCGAGCGGCACCCTTGTAACCACCGAGAAGCGCTCCTTTTTAAAACCGGGGAAGTTATCGGCGCCCACCGTTTCGCCCTCAAGGTGTTTGCCCTCATCGGCGGTAAAGCGTATAAAATCAGCCGTCCGTTTTACCTCAGAGACAGCGGAATCGATGTCCTTTGCAATCTCATTGGATAGGATACCCGCAAGCTCGTCGGTGTGCTCCTCCAGCAGATCCGCCGCGCGGTGCAGAATCTCCGCCCTGCGGTTGACCGGGGTTTGCGCCCACTCCTTCTGAGCCGTTTTGGCGTTTTCAAAGACCTTATCCACCTCTTCTTTTGAAAGCGCCTGTATCCTCCCCACCAACGCGCCGTCTGCAGGCGCATAAACCGAAATAGGCGGGTTGTGGGTGCCCTCGTGCCACTCCCCGTTAAACAGGTAGCGGTATATGCCGCCCTGAGCAATCGTTTCAAACATCTAAGCCTGCCCCCTTCTATCACTGAATCCAAACATTGAGCCTTTATATTATACCAAATTTGTATATTTAATATCGTAGCACTCTATTGGAGCGGTGTCAATAACTTTTTTCGTTTAATAACCTTGGCCATGCCGCAGGATATCCTGATTATTCTGCCCGAAATATGTCACAAAATTTAACGTGAAAAGGCAGAATAAAGCCGGACGCAAAAAGGAGCACCCCGCAGCCTTGTACGGAGCGCTCCTTTTTAGCATTGCATCTCACCTTTTATATGTAACGACCATCTTTTTGGACATACTTTTCCCAAGCCAATAAAAGAGATTCCCGAACGCCCGCTTGTGAATGGGGAGCGGCACCTTGGGCGAGTATGTTTCGCCGAGCAGCCCGCTCTCTTCCCAATAAATACCGTCATAGCTTTCATAGGGTGTTCCCGGGCTATAGGTGCGGCTCATGCCGCGAAACAGGTTGTAGGGTATCAGCGCCGGTAACGATGGGGAACGCAGCTTCCTGCATGCAAAATCGCCGTAAAACCGTTCTGCAACCTGGGCGCATTTTTTCCGCTGTTTTTCCGTCGGCTGATAATCGTTCCAGCTGACAGAGGCAACCGGCAGCTGATAGCACCGGTTAAAGCCCCATCCGATGACCGTGCCCGCCAGATACTTCGTCGCGTTTTTTGCCCCGACCGCACCGGTGGTGGAGACGACCAGCCCGATCTTATCAAAATACCTCGGGCAATGCAGCAGGAAGCAGAAATGGTCAATCAGGTTCTTCATCAGCGCAGGCATCTGCATGTTATAGGTGGGGGCCGTAAAGATCACGCCGTCGGATTCCTCGATTTTTTCTATAACAAACTGCGTAATCTTGTGGTGCGGGCAGTATTCATGCCCTTTGCGGAAGCAGAGGCTGCACCCCGCGCAAAACGGCAGGTTTAAATCCCTTAGATGAATCTCTTCAAACAGGATATCAGAACTAAGGCTTTTCAGGTTTTCTTTTACCAGCTCGATAAGTTTCCAGGTGTTGCCCTTGCGGGAGCCTCCGTCAATAATCAGGCATTTCATCCTACCCACCCCTTCATCAAGCCTTCAACGGCTAAATCGATAAACCGGTCCCGCTCCGGTTTGCAGTTAAAATCGTACCCCCAAAGCTCTTTGCTGAGGTCTCTCCTTAAAAACGCGGCCTGCAGTATGGACACGAGCTCGAACATCAGGATTTTTTGGGTACTCTCTGAAAGATCTGCGCCCTGAAGGGAGTTCATAAAGCCCTGCACCGCTTTCATGGTATTATCAGAGGCCTGCGGCCTGTTGTAGTCGCCTAAAATTGAGATTCTTGATACCGAGGGGTTCTCTGCCAGGAAATCCGCGACCGCTTTGGCAACGGCCTGTAACCTTTCGATGCAGCTTAAGCTCTTCTTTTCGGGCGGCTTAAACTTGGCAATGACGTTGGAGATGATTCTTTGAACGCAAAGCTCTATCAGGTTCTCCTTGGTTTGAAAGTGATAGTTCACGAGCCCCACCCCGACCTGTGCCCTCTCTGCAATGGCCCGTGTCGTAATCTCCTCGACAGTTCCGCTGCCGGCAGTAATAAGCTCTGTGGTGGCGGCAATAATCCTGTCTTTAATGTCATCTGGCTTTTTCATCTTAATCAGCCCCTATTAAACGCTTTATCGAACATCGTTCTGAACATTGATCAAATACAGTATACTATGGTCCACCAGCTTTTTCAATAGCTTTATGAATGATTATGGATAAAAATTTAAACACCCGCCAGCAAGCCCGTGGGTGACCTTGTACGCATCACGGATTTCCGCAATAAAAAGGCGCTTCGCCAAAATACGAAGCGCCTTTTGTTATACTAGAATAATATCCGAGCCGCCACCTGTGATGCACCGGCCTCCCTCGGGGGTAACCACGTAGGTATCCTCCACCCCGACCATGCCGACACCCGCAATGCCCTTCTTGGGCTCGAGCGCGAGCAGCATATGCTCGCTGAGCGGTGCGTCAAAGCCCTTGGCGATGACGGGCATCTCGTCGATGTGCAGCCCGATGCCGTGGCCTAAGAACCTCACCTGACGGCTGCCAAAGCCCATGAAGTTCTGTTTGAAAGCCTCCTGCAGCCCTGCCATCGTGTCTTGGTAAAGCGCGGACGGAACGGTGCCGGGCAAAAGCCGCTCGGCCAGCCGCTTCTGCACCTCCATGCAGGCCCAGTGCGCCTTTACCGTGTCCTCGGCAGGGTGCCCGCCGAACTGGTATACCTGTGTTTTGTCGCTGTGGTAGCCGTTTACCGCAAATGCGATATCTACAAAAACAAGGTCGCCCTTTTGAAGGGTGCGCTGCCTGCTGCCGCCGAGCGGTGCCGCGGGGCAGAGGCCGCGGGCCCCGCCCGGGCCGTCAAAGCTGGTGGGGTAAAGCGAGTTTTCGCCAAAGCCCAGTTGACCTATTACCATCTCGGTTTGAAACATGGCAAAGCGGCTGATGCCCTGATACCCGTACCGTATCATCTGCTCGTAGAGCGCGCCCACCAGATCGGCCTCGCTCATCCCCTCTTTTAACAACGCGGGCACGACGTTTGTGAGCAGCTCGTGGTGACGCTTGCCCGCATACTCCGCCCACGCAAGCTCATAGGGCGATTTTACCGCGCGCACAAACAGCAGGGTTCTGTCGAGCGAACCGATGCTCTCCATGGCAAAATGCTTCTTCAGCCGTTCGAGTATCCCGACGGTGGCAACCTCGGTCTCGAGGTAGGTACTGCCGCAGGCTGCCCCCGCAATCGCGGCGGCGTCGCGGTAGCTCTCCATGGCGTAGAGACCGTCAAGGGGGGATTCCTCCCGCGCGCGCTCCAGGCTTCTGCGCACGAAATAAAAGGCCTTGCCGCCCCGCTTAATCACGAGCAGGCCGTCCTGCATGGTGCCCGTAAAATAGTACTGATTCACCTTGCTGACGATGAGCGCGGTGTCCCAGTTTGCGTGCTCGGTATCCATCGCCCTGCAAAACGCGACAAGGCGGTTTTTAAGCTCTGTTTTCGATGGGTTTTGATCCATTCCGGCCTCCGTATACAAGCTGTATTTATTGTTAGTATACAGCAAACCGGCAAGGCTGGCAACCTCACCGCAAAAAGCATGGAAATGTTTGCAATCCCTAACGGTGTATGCTATGCTTTTGATAATATTCGCGAGCGTTCCATTATAATTCCGGCTTAATAATTGAAAGGATTAAAACTATGGGCGATTTTAAAAACAGTACGCTGATGTTTGTGCTCGGCACCTTTGTCGCGGTCTTCGTCGTCGCGCAGTCGGTCTTTTTTCTGGCAAGGGCGGTGGCGCGAGGCAAGGCGCTGGGGATAACGGGTACTACCGTTAAAAAGACCATCATCTCCTCCGCTATCTTTTCCGTTACCCCCTCTATCTCTATCCTGCTCGCGCTGGTTACCCTTTCAAAGGCGCTTGGGGTGGCGCTGCCGTGGATACGCCTAAGCGTAATCGGCGCCGTTACATACGAGCTGCCCGCGGCGGAGGCGGCGGCAAACGCCTTCGGGCTTTCGATTACCGGCGATATTACCGACATCCGCGTGTTTGCGGCCATCATCTGGGTAATGACCAGCGGCTGCATCACCCCTCTCATCATCGTCCCGCTCTTTTTAAAAAAGCTGCGCGGCGGGCTGAACTCGATGAAAAAGCGCGACGAAAAATGGGGCGACATCTTTATGTCAGCACTGTTTTTGGGCATGATCTCGGCCTTCCTCGGCATGGGTATTTCAAGCGGTATCCTTTCGGTGCTTACCTTGATAAGCTCCGCGGTGATTATGGCGGTATGCGGCCTGCTGATTAAAAGGTTCGGCGCCGAGTGGCTTAAAAACTACGCTCTGCCGTTTAGCATGATCGGCGCCATGGCGCTGGCGATACTGTTTAACCATATTGTTTAAGGAGGGGCGGACATGAAAAGAAGCTATGAAGAATCAACCCACCTGTGGGGCCGAACTTGGATGGTTGCCGCCCTGGTGATGATGTTCAGCGTGCCGGTACTCTTTTGCCTGGTGAATAACATATGGCCCGACCCGCTAAAGGTTTTGCAGGGCCTGCTTGGCGTCGCCCCGATCTTCTGGACGGTGTGCGCCATCGAGGTGTTTACCTACGCCCCCATGCTCGGCAACGCGGGCACCTATCTGGGGTTTGTGACCGGCAACGTAACCAACCTAAAGGTTCCCTGCGCGCTCTCCGCCATGGAGGCCGCGGACGTAAAGCCCGGCAGCGAGGAGGGCGAGGTGATCTCCACCATCGCCATCGCCACCTCGTCGATCATCACTACCCTGATTATTGTGGCGGGGGTGGTTTTGCTCATCCCGCTTACCCCGCTCCTGGAGACCCCCGCGTTAAAGCCCGCGTTTGACAACATCCTTCCCGCGCTGTTCGGCGGGCTGGGCGTGGTATATATCTCGAAAAACTTCAAGATTGCGCTGACGCCCATGATCGCCATGATTGCGCTGTTTATCTTTGTGCCCTCCCTTGCTAGCTCAGTGGGTATACTCGTTCCGGCTGCGGCGCTGCTCTCCATCGGTGCCGCAAGGCTATTGTATAAGAAAAATCTGTTATAATAAAGAAGGCATAGACGATGAGTAACAGTCGAGCCGTAGAATCGCTCGCGAAGTTGATTACCTTTAAAACTGTCTCGGTACGAAACGAGCCGGACGCAAGCCGTGAGGAGTTTTCCGCCCTTCGCGACTACCTGCGGCAGCGCTACCCGAACGTGTTTAAAAGCTGTTCATACGAACAAATCGGCAACAGCGGCATCCTGTTTACCCTAAAGGGCAAAAACAGCAGCACCCCCTCCGCCCTGATGGCACACTACGATGTGGTGGAAACCGGCGGAGCATGGCAGGAGCCGCCCTTTGACGGCGTGATCAAGGACGGGTTTTTGTGGGGCCGCGGTACGATCGACACCAAGGTGACCCTCTGCGGCATTCTGGAGGGGGCCGAGGCTCTGCTCGGCGAAGGATTTATCCCCCAAAACGACCTCTACCTTGCCTTTTCGGGAGACGAGGAAATCATGGGCCCATCGGCGCCCGCAATTGTGGACACACTGGAGCATCGGGGCATCCGCTTAAGCTTTGTACTGGACGAGGGCGGCACCATCGTATCTAATATCTTCCCCGGTGTCACCAAAAACTGCGCCGTTATCGGCATTGCCGAAAAGGGCATGGCCGACCTGATGCTTACGGCGACCTCCAAAGCGGGGCACGCCTCTTCCCCGCCCAAGGTTACCGCCATCGGCGCGGTGGCAAAGGCGGTGTGCCGCGTGGAAGCGCGCCCCTTTAAGCAGCGCCTGACTGCCCCGGTGCGCAGCATGCTCGCGTATCTGGGCAGGAACTCTGCAAACGGCGCCTTAAAATTCGTCTTTACCAACCTGTGGCTCACGGCCCCCCTAGTAAAGCTCATCTGTAAGCTAAGCGGCGGCGAGCTTGCCGCCATGACAAGGACGACCTGCGCCTTTACTATGTCCGGCGGTAGCAGGCAGGCCAACGTACTGCCCAAGACGGCCTCGGCCACCGCCAATTTCAGAATCCTGCAGGGCGAGACGGTGGAGAGCACCGTCAGCCGCATTCAAAAGCTTGCGGGCGAGGATATCGAGATAACCAGGGTGTACGCCACCGAGCCGTCGAAGATCTCAAAGATGGATGAGCGGTATGACCTGCTGGCCCAAACCATCAGTGAGAGCTGGCAGGATACGCTGGTCACCCCCTACCTGATGATGGCCTGCACCGATTCGCGGCACTTCTGCCGCATCTCCGATAACGTGTACCGCTTTACCCCCCTGCGGCTTTCAAAGGAGGACCGTGCCGCCATCCACGCCGAGAATGAGCGTATAGAACTTACAAAGATTGACGAATGCGCGGCGTTTTATGAGAAGCTGATCAAAAAGTTATAGAGGCACAAAGGGGCCGTACGCGGTATCGCGCACGGCCCCTTTGCTAATACAGGAAGCAACTATTCAAAATATATTCGTTATCTCGCGTTTGGGTTGGTGGACTGCCTAACGATCAGCTCGTGCGGCAGGGTGACAAACTCGGTTGGGGAGTTGACGTCCTCCAGCTTTTTAAGCATCATCCGCATGGCAGTGGCGCCTATCTCATATCTTGGCTGAGAAATGGTGGTGATGGTAGGGGTATAAAACTCGGTGACGCTGGTATTGTCAAAGCCCACCACAACAATGTCGTCGGGCACCTTGTAGCCCATGTCGTACAGCTTTCGTATCGTCCCTACGGCCATGCCGTCCGAGATGCAGAAGATGGCGGTGGGCGGGCTTTGCAGGTGCATCAGCGTTCCGCAGGCGGTCATCGCCTTTTTGGAGCTGTAATCGGCGTGTACAATATAGTCTTCACGAACCGGGATGCCGTGTTCGGTAAGGGCGCGCTTGTAGCCGTTGGTGCGGTCAATGGAGGTGAGAGTGGTGGTGCCCGCTGCCATCAGACCCACCCTCGTGTGCCCGCAGGCGATGATATGGCATACCGCGTCGTAGGCGGCCTTTTCGTTATCGATAATTACGCGCGAGGCGTTTACGCCGTTTTTGTATTCACAGCACTGCACAATCGGGTAGGAAGCGGCAATCTCGTTTAAGCGTACCTCACTCAACATGGTGGAAAAAAGGATAATGCCGTCTACCATCCGTGTAAACAGCAGCTTAAAATAATTCTCTTCCGCCATGGCCTCCCCATGTGTCGAGCCCGCCATCACACTGTAGCTGTTGGCGTTGGCAATGTCCTCGATCCCCATCATGATACCGGAATAAAACTGGTTGGAGAGCGAGGGCAAGAGCACCAGAATCTTTTTGCTGCTGCTCATGCGCAGGCTGCGACCCAGATAGTTCGGCGTATAGTTGAGGGTTTTCATCGCGCTGATGATAGCCTCGTAGTTTTCGGGCGAAACGTTCTTGTTTTTATTCAGCACGCGCGAGGCAGTTGCAACCGAGACCCCCGCAAGCTTTGCCACATCCTTTAAGGTAGCCATTGAGTTCCCCTCCGAGCGGCGATATTGAAATCGTTTACAACTATGTTGTTATTTTACCATGCTTTTCTGTGAATATCAACAGAAAGCTGCAAAAGAATTTTTGCGTTGTCGCATATACACAAATCTGATTCGGCATATTTCGGCACTATCACCGCGCACATTTTCAGAATTCGCCTTGATATTTACCAGTTGATATGCTACTATATTAATAGCCGATTGAGAAAATCGGTTCTTTATTAACCATTTATGTAATCGTTTTCATTTTTTGTTTTTATCGATTCTCGCGGCAAAGTATGCGGTGACAAAAAATGAAGGGCAGGGTTTATCAGCCAAGGCAAGATATCGAGGATTCGGCAGATACAACCATAAGAATGCTACTATATATTGAAATTGTTATGTTTTGTGGTTATTATAGAAGAAAGGGTCGTTTTAGTCAAGCAGCGACATGACACCATTATAGGAATAACCCTATCAGCGCATTCGCTAAACTTCTGCAGCGGCCTTTGACATTTTATTTCTGTTGCCTTCTTTGGAGTAAACTATCCAATGATATCCGCAGAGATAGCGCGTAGGAGAAAGACGAATGATAAAAAGATTGATACTAACGGTATCTGCCGTACTGCTGTTGTTTGCTGTTCCAGCGTGCGGAGGCACAAAACTGGCTGCCTCGTTTGACGAAAATGAGGTAATCGACCGCGCCAAGGCGGCGGTGGAGGTTATCAACACCCTCGATTATGGCGCCATGTGCGCGGAGTTCCGGGACAATCTGCAGGAACAGGTGAGCGCGGACTCTCTTAAAACGGCGTGGGAGTCTTTGCTCACGGCCGCGGGAACATTTAAAGAATACCAGAAGGTGACCACCGCCGGGGTGAAGGTAAAAGAAACCGGTGAAGACGGCGCAATCGTGACCTTAACCTGCGCCTACGAGAACAACACCCTCACCTACACCATCAGCTTGGATACCAACCTTGAGGTTGTGGGCATGTGGCTAAAATAATGTGAAGGCTGTTTCCGCAGATTTTCGTACAACGAACTTGATTAAAGGAGTAACACACCCATGAACAGGTTTAGGGTAGCCATTATCGGGTGCGGGGATATCTTCCCCATGCACGCCGTACCGATCAATGATCTGGATTGCTGTGAGCTGGTTGGGGTCTGCGATATAAAGCCCGAGGTTGTGCAGCAGCGCGCCCGCGAGTTAAACTGCCGCGCGTACATCGACTACCGCCAGATGATCGAAATAGAGCAGCCGGATGTGGTACATATCTGTACTCCGAACTTCGAACACGCACCCATGGCTATTTTCGCCGCGCAGCACGGCGCGCATATCCTGTGCGAAAAGCCGATGTCCGTCGAATATGGCGACGCGGTGGAGATGGTGCAAGCCGCGAAGGACAACGCGGTGACGCTGGGCGTTATCTTCCAAAACCGTTACAACCCCGGCTCGGTGCTCATCAAAAGCGCTCTGGACAGCGGAATGCTCGGGAAGGTTTACGCCGGCAGACTTTCGGTAATCCTAAACCGTCCCGACGAATACTACCAGAATAGCGGCTGGAAGGGCACGTGGGAGCAGGAGGGCGGCGGCGTGCTCATCGGCCAAGCCATGCACACCATGGATTTGATGCGCTGGTTTGTGGGCGACGACATCGAGTATGTGGACGCCTCTATTGCAAACCGCGCACACAGCCAAATTGAGGTGGAGGATTCCGCCGAAGGGGTAATAAAGTATAAGAGCGGCATTATCACCACGTTTTTCGCCGTCAACTACTACACCTGCGACACACCGGTTGAGTTAGAGCTGCACTGCCAAAAGGGCACGGCAAAGCTTTTGGGCGAAAAAGGCACCATCAGTTTTAACGACGGACGGACCCTTACCGCCGATAAAAACCCGAGCGAGGCCTTTCGCAACGGTGAGCAGAAACAGTATTACGGCGTAAGCCACATAAAGCAGATCGAGAACTTTTACGGCACCTTAAAAAACAACACGCAACCGGATATAACAGGCTTGGAAGCGCTGAAAACCCAAAAGATGGTCTGCGGTGTCTACGACAGCGCCAAACTGGGCAAACGTATTTTATTTTGACAACCACAACCCTTTTTCATAACTCAATCCTCCTAGAGAAAGAGCGGCAAACGGCCGCTCTTTCTCGTTTTTTCGACAAAAAGCGTTTTTTCGGTTGTTAAACCATTGACGATATTATTATGGTAGGACTATAATAAAACAAGTTAAATAAGTATGGCAAGGATGTTGAATGGGATAAGTTTAGAAGATGCAAATGACTTATTAATACAACGGACACAGGGACGAAAGGATGTTGACTATGACAAAGCTCAAGGCGCCGCAATTGGGGCTGAAAGGCAAGCTCACGATGTTTGTAGGGCTGCTGTTGGTTGTTACCGTAGCGGTACTGTCCACATTGGCCTATGTAAACCTGGACGCGGCATATGACACTGCAATTTCCGATAAAATGGGGCAGTATGACACTGAGATTAAAACCGCCGTAATCAGCATGGTAAGCATGCTTGATGTGAACTATAAGCGCTTTCAGGACGGTGAGATCACCGAGGCAGAGGCCCTTGCAAGCGCTGAAAAACTGGTGCGCGACACACGGTATGACGGAGGAAACGGCTATTTCTGGGCTGATACGGCCGACGGCAAGTGCGCAGTACATATGAACCCGGAATATGAAGGCACCAATCGTTACGATGCACAGGACCTGCAGGGTACCTATTACATACGCAACCTGATTACCGCGGGCGACGAACCGGAGGGCGCGTTTACCGAGTTCTACTTCACCAAACCGGGTGAGGACGGCTCCTTTAAAAAGCGTGCGTTTACATTAAAGTTTGAGCCGTACGGCTGGTATATCAGCACCGGCAATTACTACGACGACATCGATGCCGCGATACAGGCCCAGGAGTGGCAGAAGATGCTGGCGGAAGGGATACTGGTGGTATCCAGTCTTGTTATTGCGGTTTTGGGCCTCATTCTGATGCGGGTGTGGGCAAGAAGGATTTCGAACCCCATTACGGCGGTTTCCAAACGCCTTTCCCTGCTTGCGGAGGGCGATCTCCAAACCACATCGGTATCCATCATTCACTCACGGGATGAAACCGGCTTGCTCACGCAGGCGACCGACCAGCTGATTGCCAGCATGCGCGGTATGATCGGTGACATCGCCCAGAACCTGCAGAGCATGGCGCAGGGCGACATGTCGCAGCTGACAGACTACGATTACATCGGGGATTTTTCGCCTATCAAGGCGTCTCTGACAGAGATTCACACGTCTTTAAACAGAACGCTCAGCATTATCGAAAGCTCCGCCGAACAGGTAAGGGCGGGGGCCGCGCAGGTTTCGCTGGGCGCGCAGACCCTGGCCTCCGGCTCTTCCGAGCAGGCGGGCGCGGTTGAAGAGCTGTCCTCCAGCGTTTCGCATGTATCGGACACCGCCAACAAGAACGCGGAGCATGCCACCGACGCGGCGGAACACGCACGGCAGGCGGCACTGCGCATTGAGGAATCCAACGCACAGATGGGCCGCATGCTGGAGGCGATGGAGAGAATCAGCGCCTCCTCCGGCAAAATCAACGAGATTACCGATATGATCGAATCAATCTCGTTCCAAACCAACATTCTCGCGTTAAACGCGGCCATCGAGGCGGCGCGCGCGGGCAACGCGGGCAAAGGTTTTGCGGTAGTGGCCGACGAGGTGCGCAACCTCGCCGCCAAATCTTCCGAGGCGGTGCAGCAGGCGCAGGCTCTGGTTTCCACCTCCATGGAGGCGGTTACCGACGGCGCGCAGATTACCAAAGAGATGGCGGATATGATCTCCTCCAGCCTGCGTGAAACCGAGCTGATTAAAACAACGGTACTCAGAATCAACGATGCCTCCACCACACAGGCACAGGCGATTGAGCAGATTACGCAGGGCGTGGAGCAGATCTCAATTGTGGTGCAGTCCAACGCCGCTACCGCCGAGCAAAGCTCCGCCTCCAGCGAGGAGCTTTCGGCGCAGGCAACGGTATTGTATCAGGAGCTTGCAAAGTTCAAGCTCATCCGGGAATAATCAAGTAAGAGGCGTCTTATCCGTTTATGCTGCCCCATCTTCTTTTGGGGCAGCATAGAAAATATAACACAGGCAGCATTTTAAAAAATTGTATAAAGAGCTGTAAAAGTGTTGACTGTGGTTTAAAGATGTGATATTATAATCTTCGTCATAATTGGAGAGGTGTCCGAGCGGTTTATGGAGCTGGTCTTGAAAACCAGTGATTCGAAAGAACCAAGGGTTCGAATCCCTTCCTCTCCGCCATACGCGTAAAAGCTTAGGGCGGGGCGATGAGGGCTTTGCCCATGAGCATATATAGATTTTTATTTTCACCAAATGGAGAAGTACTCAAGTGGTGAAGAGGCTCCCCTGCTAAGGGAGTAGGCCGGGTAACTGGCGCGAGGGTTCAAATCCCTCCTTCTCCGCCAAACAAAACCCCAGCAAGCTCAACGCTTTGCTGGGGTTTTGTTATTTTGAAAAAGCCCATTTTATAACCCACTCTATTTCAATATGTCACTAAATGCACCTTGCATATATTCCGCGACCTTCTCTAAGTTCCGTCCATCTTGTGCGAATATACACCATAGGTATCCATATCTTCGCTATGTCCAACAACCATCTTTAAGAATCCATCAGCGCGTTTGCATGGTCATTAGTATAAGACCATAAGTTATATGGGGTTAACCCTCGAATGATATCCAATTCTACTGTTAGTCGGTTGCCTCAAACCATCTTTCGGCTTATACTTTTAACAGGAGGCTGTATAACATGTATGAGATTGACAACGAGAGATTTGGTACCTTTTTAACACGACTGCGAAAACAGAAAGGCTTTACGCAAAAGGAATTGGCGGAAAGACTGTTCGTTTCCGATAAGGCCGTCAGCAAGTGGGAGCGGGGTCTGAGCATGCCGGATATTGCGTTGCTCATGCCGCTGGCCGCTCTGCTCGGCGTAACCACAACAGAGCTGCTAAGCGGTCAGCGTATCAATGAGCCTGAACTTCTGAATATACAGGAGGTTGAAAAACTGTTGGCCGGAACAATTCGGCTCTCCGCAAAGGAGGAACTACAGCAACAAAGCCAAAGGCACAGGCGAAGGATATGGATTTACATTGCCTGTGTAATGATTGTTGTACTGGAATTTGTGGGGTTAGTGGCTCTTGGGTTTTCAATTGACGAAATATGGGAGGATATTGCGTTGGTTGAAGGGATGTGTCTTGGATTCGGTGGGTGGTTCTGCCTATTTGTCAAAGAAACATTGCCTGCCTATTATGATGAGCATAAAATCAGCACTTACAGTGATGGGGTATTCCGTATGAATTTGGCAGGAATCCGCTTCAATAACAGCAACTGGCCGCATATTCTTAGTGCGGGTCGCACATGGTTGTTGACAGTTTCCATGGTATTTCCCCTGTTATATTTGGTGGTTCAATGGTTCCTTCCCGCGGTTTGGGAGTCGGGACAATTGGTATTAATTTTGATTGCATGTTTAGGCTTTTTTATACCAATGATGATTGCTGGAAAACGCTACGAATAATCGTCTCTCACAAGGGAAAACAGCGTAAGACCTCCACACAAAACCAATCGCGGAGGGTGTTTGAGATAGTTGTTGTTATGCGAACACTCAGGAACAAAAGGCATCTTTTATTGACTGACTTCTCAAGAAAGGTCCCAGCAATCGTTATAGATTTCTGGGACCCTCTTTTATACCTTTTTCCGTAATTATATTGCACTTTCAGCTGAATTTACGGTGAATAGAATAGTAATCCGAATCACTACGTGGTAGAATCATAATATTGTAATATCCATTCCGCTGATCTACTCACCGGGCAGATGAAACCTCAGATACTTTTTCAGCGCAATACTATTGCTATGAAAGAAGGTAATATAAACCAAGATATCCTTACACATTGCTTGCGAACGATCATCATCGTACTATAAAAATTCATCTAATGCTTTGACAATGGAGACAGTATAAATTGAGTAAATTATATTATGACAAGATTCTACTTCTTTGTAACCAGCGCGGCATTACCATGAATAAACTTTGCACTGATATCGGTATAAGCAAATCAAGCGCATCGCAGTGGAAAAAGGGAACGAATATCAGCGCAAAAAATCTCAAAAAAATCGCAGATTATTTCGATGTATCGATGGGCTATTTCGATCAGGAAAAAAAGGGCGTTGATACACAGTTGACTAAATGCAACCTAAAGTTTGCTTTGTTCGGAACAACCTCCGTGAGCGACGAAGAATTGGATAATGTAAAACGTTATGCGCGTTATATAAGAGATTTAAAACTAAAGCAGGTGAAAAAATAGGCTGATATGTTCTTATCGCTTCCCCGAATGCCCAACTGAGCGGCTGTGTTATCAAACAGCGAAAACAGGTTTTAAACTTATGCCTTCTTGGGCTTAGTCTGTAAAAACAGGTTCAACTGTGCCCCTTTCCGCTCTTTTTCCTTTCCCACTGTCCAATACCTATTGTAATCTACAATTTCGAAAAACACCGCTTTTATAAAGGTATTGCCAAGTATAAACTTTAGTACTATAATCTTTAGTACAAAGGTTTATATTAAGAGGTAATAGAAAATGGCATTCAAACAATTTATCGTTAACAAGGGTACTCGCTTTGCAATCTTAATGGCGCTTTCTTATCAGATTTTTATGCTTGGAATTTATTTTTACGGCTACCATGCGCTTCCAACCAATGTCAATAAACTGATGGTCGAGTTTTACAACAGCGACGGTGCGGCGGGAGACCATCTGCTCGAAGAGCTATCTGCCAGCCTACCCTACCAGGTCGCCTTTGCGAATTCGCTCGACCAAGCACAACTGCGGCTAAATGAGCGGAAGACCGCCATGATTATCGAACTGCCTGAAGGTTTTTCTGAGGGTGAAACCGATGTCGTAAATTTCTATATCAATAAATCCAACCCGCAGATTTCCGTAATGTCTATGCAACAAACCGCCGAATCGGTTGTTACGGCACTCAACATGCAGAAGAATCCGTCGGCGGCAGAAATGGTAAAAACCAATTTCGTTTTTTCCAATCCGACCCCCCAGCCCATGAGCAATCAGATGGCCCCTATGTTCTTAACCCTGGCACTCTATTCCGGTGCAATGATAGCCTCAATTTCCATCTCCGGGGTATTCAAAGCCGGGTGCCAAAAGGAGAACAAATGGCGGATGTTCACATTTTTCGAGATGGCGGGATTGATGATTTCGATCGTTGCACCGCTGATCAATATATGCATGGCCGCGCTGTTCATTCAACCTCCTTTTACCGTTATCCTTAAATTATTCGTGCAAGGCGTGTTTTTCCAATTTTGTGCTTTTCAACTCACTGCAATCTTTTCACTGTTACTGGGCAGTTACGGCTCACTTGTGAATACGCCGCTTTTAATGGCACAGGTTTTATCAAGTGGCGCTACAATGAGTTATACCATGCTGCCGCTGCCCTTTAAGGTGCTCGCCAATATCTCGCCAATCTATTCAAATACACAAATATGCTATAATGTCCTATATGGAGGCGGCGGAACCGGTCTGCATGAACTCAGGCTCGTATTAGTGGGGCTGATGACCTTTTTGATCAACATTTGCATCGTGCACTTCATGCAGGTTAACACAAAGGATGATAAAAATGTTGATTTAAACAGAATCACTGGCGAATCCGCAGTGGCTACCACTGCCGCAACGGCTATCGCTGAATCGGAGATGTGATTATGAAAGACACGATGTTAATCCGGCTTTATATTTTGAGCAAAATGCTTGATGCGCCGACCAATCCATACCGCGTATTTAAAGACTATCAAAACAGTACCGCCTCCAGGTTTCAACCTATCGAGGAAGCGAAATTTTATTATAATATCGACCTGCTGCATCAGCGGGATTATATCTCCCAAGTATCCGTTGTACCCGGAGAAAACACGCCAAGCAAAAAAATGTATGCCATCACCCAAACCGGACGTGAATTTTTTGAGAATGCGCTCTATGAAAGATTTGCCTCTGCCAACAGTGTGGATGACCTCTATTTGATCTTCCCGTTTTTTGAATTCATAGACAAAAAGCGGGCTCAAAGCATTCTTGGAAAAAGAATAATGGAGCTAGAGCGTGAACTTGCAACAATTATTGAAATGGCGGACGACACTTTTCTTGTAGAATATGCGATTCAAAAAAGGCAGTTTCATTTAATGTATTTGAAGAAGATACTGGAACGGATAGGCACAACGCATACATAATTTCTCAGGCTGACCAAAACAGGCTGACGTAAAGCTCACCCTTGCGTCAGCCTGTTTTTATGTTATGATAAAGGTAAGATGAGGAGGGTGAATATTGAAGAAGCTGTTGCTGATACTGGCACTCATTTTCACCATGTTACTAGGCTCTTGCAGCGTTCATAATAAAGATAGCTACGATGTCACCTTTCAAAACAGAACCTTTACGGTTAACACGATAAACAAAACAATTTCTTATGAGGGGCAGGCCTACAGATATGCTCTGGACGGTTCAACTGTTACAATTACCTACCCCGATAGCTCCGAATACTGGTGGACGCAGCAGGAGAACAGCGGTTATGGCGGATGGAGCGCTACTTACGATGAGAAGAAATACATCCCGGGGCCCGACCTGATCTCGGTTTTAACCTCCGAAATTCCGGCGGGTAAGGGCCAGAAGAATTACTTTTTAATTGTGCTGATGATCGCTTTAGGCCTTTGGAATCTGATTTCGCCCTATACGTCCTAGTATTTAAGCTACGGCTGGAGGTACAAGAATGCCGAGCCTTCGGATGCCACACTGGTCGTTGCGCGCATCGCAGGCGGGATTTTAGTGTTGGCCGGTATGATTCTGATTTTCATTTGACAAGGCACCACTTCAATCGTCGTCACGGAAGTGTACACTTCTTTACAGGCACTGCAGAATAGATAATGAGGAGAAGCTGGGTATGGCAGAAAGATATTGCGCATTCCTGCGCGGGGTAAATGTTAACGGCATCAGTATCAAGATGGACGCCTTAAAGGCGGCATTTATCGATATGGGATTTCAGAACGTTAAAACGATACTGGCGACTGGGAATGTCATCTTTTCCGATGCAGAGGAGCATGACCCCGGGCAGGACATCAAGGCCTCTATAGAAAAAGCGTTAAGCGGGCGTTTCGGCTATGACGCCCATATCTTCATGCGCAGCAAGGCGCAAATTCAAGCGATGCTGCTTGCTGCCCGCACAATAACCGTGCCGGAAGAGCACCACCACTACTGCCTGCTCTGTGACGATACCCCGCTGCCGTTGGAATTAAAGGAACTGTTTTATTCCATGCCGCATATATCACAGGAGCAATTCATTGCACACGAGGCTGGAACGTTCTGGATCGTCCCCAAAGGCTCCACACTCAGCTCTGATTTTGGCGCCAAGATTTTGGGGAGCAAAAAATACAAGAGCCTGCTTACCTCAAGAAACATGAATACCATGGAGAAAATCTTTAAAGCCATGGCAGATTAATTACCACACGGAACATATCCTAAAATAGCTGTCGATTTTTATTGCATTTTTATGGTATTGTGTAGATATTTTATGTTAGAAACGAAGGCGTTTTAAAATGGCCAGCCAAGCAAAAGACCAACCGTTCAAGAAATACCTCTGCTGGTTTTTACTGTGCACGATTATCTTTGTTGCATCCACCTTTGCCCATGAATGCGGGCACGGCCTGAGTTTTGCACTCATTGGCCAACCGGTAAGTACGGGCTTTAACCGTATCGGGAATGCCTACACCTTCCCCAAGGAGGCAGACTTTAGAACAAATCTCAATCTGGACGCGAACAGTTTAAATGACCTCGGTGTGCCTGTTACCCTGCTGCTCGCTATTACCTTTACGGTTATATACCGCAAGTACAGGGTTAAATCTACGGTCGCACAGACGGCGATTCTTTCAGTTGCGCTCTGCAATTCCATTATCAGGCTTGTTCCCGCCCTGCTCACCTGTATTCTGCCGGTTTTTACAGGCAAACCGCATATGGAGGATGAACTGCAAACCGGCCTTGTATTGAAAAGGCTTCTTGGCGTGAACGCCATAGCCTATCTCCCACCCATCCTGTCTATCGTCATTTCCGGCTTATGTTTATTCTTTATCATTCGAAAGGTATATCAGGTCGGCATACAGCATTTTAAAATATATGCTTCTATCTTTATAGGCGCTTATATTCTCTCGTTTGTTTTAGAAAGCATCCTAGATAACTACATAAGGATTAACTGGATATTTTAATAACTGCTGACTAGGGCGTTTCTGAAAACGGAAAATCGCTGGATATTTCGCTACGCGAGAGCAGATTCAAATCAAAAAGCACAGGAATACTGTATGTATTCCGAGCATTTTTGATGCCGAAGATGCCTTGTGTAGTAGAAATAGACAAGAATTTGGAGTTTTCAGATAGCCACTAGAAAATGCCTGCCGCAAATTGAATAGGACCTCAAGAATGGTTAAAAACAATCAGACTCTCCTCAAGTATTGAAAAAAGATTTCAAATGTAGTATGATTAGAAAAACAGGCTATCCCTGCAGGGCGTAGAAGTAGCATGGACGGAGGAATCCATTATGGCAGGCAACGATAGTGTTCTTATCAAACTGCGGGCAGCAAAGGACACACTGACCCCCGTCGAGCGGAAGGTCGCGGATTATGTAGAGGAGTACCTCGATGATATCCCGAAGATGTCCATCAAGAAGCTCGCTCAGAACAGCTGCACCAGCGAGGCTTCCGTTCTGCGCTTTTGTAAAACGATCGGCTATGGTAGCTATCGTGAATTTATTGTCGGCATATCGCTGCATCTGGGTGGAATAGACGAGTCCGTCCGCGGCCAGTATACTGATATTCGCCCCGGTGATAATCTTGATACCATCATTTCAAATATTTCATTCAACAACTGCAAATCCATCGAGGACACGCTCAGTGTTTTGGACGAAAATGAAATCGCCCGCGCCGTCGGCTTGCTTCGTTCCACTGACCGTGTGGATTTCTATGGCGTGGGCGCCAACATCGTTGTCTGTGAGGATGCCCGCCAGAAGTTCTCCCGCATCAATATGAATTGCCATGCCTATGTGGATACGCACAGCCAGCTTACCGCCGCCGCCCTGCTCCGGCAAGGTGATGTCATCGTGCTTTTTTCCAATTCCGGTATGACGGAGGATATTCTGCAGGTTTTGGACATTGCGAAGGCTGCGGGGGCAACCGTCATTGCCGTAACGCGCTACAGCAAAAGCCCGCTCGCACAGGGGGCGGATGTACTGCTTAGTATCTCAACGCCTGAAATCACAATCCGAAGCGGGGCGATGGGCTCTCGCATTGCAATGCTGAATATCGTGGATATCCTTTTTGTCGGCGTGGCAAGCCTTGAATATAGCAAGGTAAAGACCTACCTGACAAAGACGCATAACATCCTTAGCATGAAAAGGCGTACCTAGCCTAATCAAAACCCGCCAGTTTAACGGGTGGTATACACAAGCCCTAGAAGGGCATATTGCAGGAACAGCATTCTCAAAACGCACTGAATATCCTGTCATCGCATTACGAACCCTGCAACCCGTAAACGGGTGATTTATTTAAGCTCCGGCCAGCAACAATTATTGTTAGTTCCCTCGCTTTGCTACGAAATAGCTATAAGCGTTTTATCCGCACCGGCATGGCTGGGGATTTTTGCGCTAAAGCACCATTAAAACGGGCCCCGATCGTTATGACCGGGGCCCGTTCCCTTGCCGTGGGTTTACTCGTATAGCTGATACTGACGCCAGATAAGCAAAAATGCCTGCGCAGTCTGCTCGGACTCGCTAAGAAGCTCCTCCAGCAATGCCCCCTCGCGCAGTTTGGCGCTGCCATACATGAGATCAACCGTAAAGTCGCCAATCTCATGCCGGGGCGCAGTGAAGCGAAATTCCGTCTCGTTTTGTTCTTTTGCGGCAAGAAGCAAGTGTAACCCCATCGCCCATGGGCGGACCTTTTCCGGCTCCGTGACATGGATTTGTACGCCGCCGCACAGCGTATCCTTGTGTTTATGAAACATGGGGGTAAAGTACAGGGGACGGAATCGAACTCCCGGAAGCCGCTTTGCATTCATTGTATCCGCGAGCCGCCAGGGATTGATCCACGGCGCACCGATATATTCAAATGGACGGGTCGTTCCGCGTCCCTCGGAAAGGTTCGTTCCTTCAAACAGTGCTGTACCGTTATAGAGAAGTGCACCCTCGGGAGAAACGATGTTGGGGCTGGGGTTGATCCAGGGAAGGCCCGTATCATTCCAAAGCATCTTCCGTTTCCAGCCACCCATCGGTACGATGTGCAGCTGCGCGCCCATGCCGTACTCTTTATTAAAAAGGTTCGCGATCTCACCGCATGTCAGCGAGTAGCGCTGAGGAATCGGATACATCCCGATAAAGGAGCGGCATTCATCCTCAAGCCCGCTGCCTTCCGGGGAAAGCCCGCCAATCGGATTCGGGCGGTCCAGAACAACGAAGGGGATCCCCTTTTTTGCACATTCCTCCATGCAATTTGCCATAGAGTATATATATGTGTAGAAGCGTGAGCCGATGTCCTGAATATCGTAAACCATCAGGTCGATGCCCTCCATCGATTCCGCTGAAGGACGGCGGTTTTCACCATAAATGCTATGCACCGTCACGCCGGTCGTTTCATCGGTATAGGATCCGATGCTTTGCCCGTCCTGCGCGTTCCCGCGCACGCCGTGCTCGGGCGCATACATGGCAGCGAGGTTAAAATGCCGGGACAGATAATCTGCGGTGGATATAAAATCGCACCGCACACCCGAAGGGTTTGTAACCAGGCCAATTCGCCTGCCCTGAAAAAGGTCTTTGTATTCCATGATGCGGTCTGCGCCGCAGCGCACTGTTGGTTGCTTCATGGCGGCACACTCCCTATTCAGTGATGCTTCCGCGCATCACGCGGTCGCGCATTTCACGCACCATGAAAGCCTGTGCGCGGGGATAGCCGCTTTCGCAGCCGCGGCAGATGCTCAGCGCATCGTAGTATTCAAGATAACGGAAATCGGCGCTGTGCGTCACAAACCAATGCTTCGCGACCTCACGCCGCCAAAGCTCGTAGCCTTCGGCAATATTCACGTATACGTAGGGTTTGAAATCCCTTCCGTCCTCCCAGTTCTCTGCAAAGTAGAAGTGCGGGCAGGCGTGTGCCGGGAGCTCACGCTCAAATCCGGCATTTCCGGCGAAGTAGCGCGCTTCGGAAACCAGGCGGCTCGTCATTGCGTGATCCTTGTGCACGCTTTCGCGCCAATGCGTAATAATCACATCGGGGCGGTATTGACGGATCAAGTCACAGATTGCCCAGATATTGTCCTGCGTGTATTCAAGAAGACCGTCCGGCGTGGGAAACACGACGGCTTCCCCGCCAAGAGCCTCCGCGAAGCCCTTTGCTTCCGCAACCTTTTGCTTGCGGTATTCAGCGACGCTCATCGTAGGTGGATTCCCTTTTTCCCCCGCCGTCAGGGCGGCCGTCACAATCCTTCCACCCTGTACGGCGTGGGCGGCCAGCACGCCCCCGCATGTCAATTCCATGTCGCCAATATGTGCGCCGATCGCCAAAATTGTTTTTGGTTCCATTTACTACAGCTCCTTTGTCATGACCGCCCACTTTTTTACCGTGCGAAAACCAACGCTCTCATACAGCCGTGCAGCAGGATTTTGATCGTCTGTGAACAGCGTGCTGAATTGCGCGCCGATATTCTTGAATTCCGACATCAACCGATGGAACAAAACGAAAGCAATACCCTTGCGCCCATAATCGGGATGTGTCGCAATGCCGTTGAACCACCCCCGGCCGCTTTCCTGGCGGTCGATCGGGCCGGCGAACCCGACGATTTTCCCATGATCCGAAGCGACAAGGACCGGCAGCGGCTGAGCCTTCGCCTGATTCTGCGCAATCGTCGCGCGCCACACCTCGCCGCCGAGCTTATCAAACATCTCATCAAAACCGTGATGTTTATCGGCGTCATAAAACTCCACAGTAATACCAAACCCCTGAAGCTTTTCTTCCTTGGCACGATAATCATCCCCCAGAGCAAAATCCCGCAGGGGAAGATACATCCCGTACTCCACGCTGGAAACAATATAGCCGCGCCCGGTAAACAGCCTAAAGGCGGCACCGTCCATATCCACGCCGGGTGCATTGTTATGGTCATGCCCATCCGTTCCTTGTATCAGCCATGTCAGATTCACCGGGTTGCGGTAGGTAATGGCGATGCGGCGCTTTCCGGCGGTACGGAAGCGATTCTCGAGATTGCGCAGTAGCTCGCTGCCTATACCCTTGTTACGAACCTCCGGCAACGTCATCAGCATCGTGAGGTAGCCGGGCGTATTATCAAAATGTTCGCCGCGGAGATACTGCCGCTTCACAATGCCGCTTACAAACCCGAGAAGCTTTCCGTCTATATCCTTCGCGGCAAGCATATATTCCTCTGCATAGTGCTGGTTTTGCAAAAATGTCCGATTAAATTCTGCTTCCGTCATCGGCTTATAGGGAATCTCTCCCTGTTCACAACAGCGGTTCCAAAGCCGAACAGCCTCCGGGATATCGGCCGGGGAAAAAACACTAACCATCATAACCGCAGTCATCCTTTCTATCTGTAGCCCTGTATTGATCAATCGTTACGCTGCCGCGCAGAACGGAACCAATAATACGCGCCGATTTCCGACGCTCCGTCAAAGCGGACGCGCGTATATTCCGCATAATCCATGGATATTCGTTTCCAAAATGCATCCGCGACCGGCGAGCTTTTAAGGAGCACGCTGCCGGATACCGCCACACGCGGCTTTTCAAGCCCCATACTCCGGATGAGTGGCAGAGCCATCTCTGTCAGGCGCTCCCCCGCATCATTGAGCAGCCGCATCGCGGCTGTATCACCCGAAAGCGCCATGCGTTCAATCGCGGGAACCGCGGCGGCAATCTCCCGCTTGCTGATGCGCTGGAGGAAAGCGGCGATTTCCTTGACCCGTGACACGCCGGACCACTCCAGCAATGCCGCCGACAGGGGCGAAGGATCCCGCCCGTCGTCATAATCCTCCGTCATGAGCCGGAAGGCGCGGATGGCAATCTCGTAGCCGCTGCCGCGGTCATCAAGCAAATGCCCCCATCCACCGCGGCTCTGCAGTTTCTCCCCACGCCGGCCATAGGCAATGGAGCCGGTGCCGCTGATAACCAACACACCGTCCTCTGCCCCCAGAGCGGCGTAAAGCGCCAACGCGCCATCGTCCGTCGGCACCACGGGGCAGGAGAAGCGCGCTTCGAGCTCACGGACAAGCCGCTCCTTCCCGTCGTAGCCGCGCATCCCGGCAGCGCCGATAAGAATTCCCCGGCACCTGCCGCTGCATGCGCGCCGGCAGCCATCCAGTGCTTCGGCGACATTGTGCGCAGCAAGGGCGGCATCTGTGCTGAAGTTACCCGGACCGCTTTTGCAGCGCGCAACCTCCCGCCCTGCTTCGTCGTAGGCGGCGGCACTGGTTTTGGTACCGCCCGCATCCACTCCGATAACGATATTCAACGCGACCTCTCCTTCGCAAAGCTTTGAATTGCTTTTCCGATCTGCCCCTCATGCCGCGCAAGCAGTTTACGGGATTGCTCCGGCTTCAGCCCTGTCTGGATCGCAACGATTGCGGTTTTGACCTCATTACCGCAAAGAAGAAGCATCTCCTTTGCTTCTGCTTCACCAACGCCGGTGGCTTCGCTGATGATATACTGGGCACGGCTGACCAGCTTCTCATTGCTCAGCTGCAAGTCAACCATAAGATTGCCGTAGACCTTGCCGCAGCGGATCATTAGCCCCGTTGAAAGCATATTTAGCACCATCTTCTGGGCTGTTCCCGCTTTCATGCGGGTCGATCCGGAGATGACCTCCGGCCCCACGACCGGCGCAATCGTGATCTCCGCCAGCTTCTTCATGGCAGAGTCGGCATTGCAGGTCACGGCGATGGTAAGCGCTCCGATCGAACGGGCATAACGCATCCCTCCCAGTACATACGGCGTTCTGCCGCTTGCAGCGATTCCCACAAGTGTATCCTGCTTGCAGAAGCCAATCATGCGCAGGTCCTTCTCGCAAAGGGTTTCATCATCCTCGGCACCCTCTACGGCGCGAAACATGGCCTCCTTGCCGCCCGCAATTAAACCGATAACCAATCCCTCGCTCACGTTGTAAGTGGGCGGGCATTCGGAAGCGTCGAGAATTCCAAGCCGGCCGGAGGTTCCCGCGCCGCAATAAATAAGCCGGCCGGACTGCTGGACGCGGTCATAAATCGCATCCACGGCCTGCACGATATGCTCCAGCTCTTTGCCGACTGCCCCTGCCACGCGATTGTCTTCTTTATTGATAATCCGGAGCATCTCCAGTGTGGAAACTGAATCGATCTCCTTCGTTCTTTCGTTCCTGCTTTCGGTAACTAAATCCGAAAGGTTCTTCATATACATTCTCCTTCATGGGTGGAATTATACCGCCCGAACGGGCACGAAAATTAGCCGCCAGCGCGCGGCAAAAGGGCTTCCATTTGCACTGGGATATTCCCGAGCAAATCGCAGACGCCGACTGCCGGACGCCTTAACAAGGTATACCCTGCCTTTTGGCGGAGAGGGTCGACCGCGTCAGCCCCGCTCCACCGAGTTTTGCATAAACATCATCGTGACAGTCTTCCATGCAATTCCACATGAGCCATCTCCGGCCGATGGAAGGAATTGCTGTGTGCGGGAAATACTCTCTGCACCCTTCATTTTGTTTTCTTTCTTTTGCCCTGCCGGATATTTTTTTTACGCCTTCAATCCCGTCGTGGCAATCCCCTCGACAAAATTGCGCTGAAAAAACAGAAAAAGCACTACCACCGGTAATACAAAGACCACTGCGGCAGCCATGAGCATCGTCCAGTCTACCGTGAACTCATTAAGAAATTGCTGGAGCCCAAGAGAGAGTGTAACTTTCTCTTTTTGATTGATATAAATCAACGGGGCAAGATAATCCGACCAGGACGCAATAAATGAATAGATCGCAATGGTGGTCAACGCGGGCTTACACAAAGGCAGAGCGACCTTGCAAAAACGCTGGAATTCGTTCGCCCCATCGATTTTCGCCGCTTCAAACAGTGAAGTGGGGAGCCCTTTGAAGAACTGGCGCATGATTACAATATAGAAGGCGTTCCCGAAAAAGGCCGGCGCAATCAACGGTACATAGGAGCCTGTCAGCCCTAAAAGGTGCCAGATTTTGTACAGCGGAATCATGGTAACCGTATATGGAATCATCATCGTGGCCAAGATCAGCGCGGAAATCACCTTTTCGCCCTTCCACTTGATCTTGGACAGCGAATAGGCTACCATCGGTGTTACGATGAGATGGCCTAATAAGCTGAGCGCCGTAATGAAGGCGGTATTCGCCATATAGCGGAAATACGGGATCTTCTGGATAGCCGCCGGGTAATTCTGCAATGTAAATTCTCTCGGCAGAATGCGGACCGGGATCTGGAAAGCATCCTGCATCGTTTTAAACGAGGTCGTGAGCATAACCACAAACGGTGACAGAAACACACAGGACAACGCGATTACAAGCAGGTAGAACGCGGCTCGTTTTGCATATCCCCCGGCGTTCGGCCGGCGCACGCCGGCAGTATTTTGTATCATCTCTATTCCCCTCCCGCATTATCAACTGTTTTGGCTGAAAGCCTGACCATGAAAATCGTCAGCACTCCGACAATGAGGAAGAGCACCCACGCCATGGCGGACGCTTTACCCATCTTCTGATAGATAAAAGCATTATGGAACAAGTACAAAGGATACATTAAAATTGAATTCTCCGGCCCGCCGGAAGCACCGGACGTAGTCCCGCCGGAAGCCGTTGTGATAACATATACCTGTGTGAAATACTGAAATGCGTTGATCAGGTTCATAATCGCCTGATATACAATTACATGCGCTACACAGGGTAGCGTAATGCTAAAAAATTTCTGAAAGGCATTTGCGCCGTCAATATCGGCGGATTCATAGTAGCTTTTTGGTACATCCTGCAATGCCGCAAGGCAAATCAGCATCGTTGTGCCGGTGCCCCAGGTGCCCATCATCACAAGCGCCCACTTGGTTGTGTCAGGATTGATCAGCCATGCCGGGCCCTCAATGCCCAATACACCAAGAAAACTGTTGATGAATCCGTAGGTCGGATCGAACATCCAGATCCAGACCATGGTGCCGGCTACCATGGGAATAACAGCGGGAAGGAAAAAAATCGTACGCACTGCCGCACGTCCAATAAAGCGCTTATTAATAAGGTTGGCAAGGAAGAGGGCAACAAACAGATTTAGCGGAGTGGAAACAAACGCATAGAACAGCGTGTTGCCTAAGCTCTTATAAAACCGCGCGTCGCGGAACACGCTCACATAATTATCTATCCCCACCCACTTCGGCGCGACAATGGGGTTAAATTCGGTAAAGCTGTAATAAAGCGATGTTACAAGCGGATAGAGACTGAAAAAAAGAAAGCCCAGAACCCACGGCAATGCGAACAAAAAGCCGTTCAAATTATTTTTTGCCTCTTCAGACATCAGTTTACGTTTCATCGAAACATATGGGCAGACACATGGCCCTGAACAAATCCACCCTACTCCTTTCAACAAGTGCTGAGGAATTTCCGCCCGTCATCCCCCTCCGCACGGAAGAGGATGACAAAAGCGGGAAATATGCTTACTGCAGGTTCATCGCCTGCTCCTGAAGCTCGTTCATTGCATCCTCAGGGGTTTTGGAGCCATTGTAAACGTAATCGAGATACTCATCGATAAGCGAGACGTACTGTGCGGCTTCCTCCATGGCGGGATGCTGAATGCCATTGTCCCTCTTGAGGGCCTCAACGAAGCTTGGGAATACTTCATTTGAGCTGAGCAGGTCTGCGTCGTCATAGAGATTGATGTTTGCAGGCAAGGAACCAATGCCGAGCAAAACATCCTTGGCGCCCTCCGTGACAAACCAGGACATGAAATCCCATGCGCCTTCTTTCTGCTTTGCGGCTATAGGCATAACGAGCGAGGTATTTTCATAGCGGCTGGAGCCAAGCAGCTCAGGGTTGGCCTGGGTACCGGGGATCATGGCTACGCCGAAGTGAATATTGGGGTTGTTATCTTTAATCTGCTTCGCGAGCCAGGGGCCGTCAAAGCGAAAAAGTTGTTTGCCCGCAAAAAAGATATCCTGAGGGGTGTAACGGTTGGTGTTACCGGTTGCCACGAACTTCTGCACCTTATCCAGCCCATACTTTTCACGATATTGCAGGTTTATACGCAGGCTGTCGAGCACGCCCTGCGAATTCGCAGTGGGCGTCTTGCGGTCCGCGTCAACCCAGGTTCCGCCGAAAGCGTAAATACCCTCCTGACGGGCGGAAGCAAGCGGAAATAGCGGGTAACCGAGAACATCAATATTACCCTCCGCATCCAGCGTAGTGGCGCGGACAGCCATGTCGTAAAGCTCCTCCATCGTCTTAGGCGGCTCGGTTTCGCCGATGGACTCCAGAATATCAATATTGTAGAACATCTGGATGACGACCGTTGAAAAAGGCAGACCATACAGAACATTGTCAACACTGTTCGCGTTCACTGCGGATTTGCCGTAAATACCGAAGTCAAAGTTTTTCTCCGCGCCCATTGTGGACAGGTCCTCAAGCAGACCGTTTGCCTGATAGCTGATAATATCCTGATTGGTAATTTCGATGACATCGGGGGATTCGTTGCCGGACATGGCAACTAAGTACTTCTGCTTATCGGGAACACTGAAGCCCTCAACCACATACTTCGACTGGGAGGCATTGTATTTCGCAATCGCTTCCTCCAGCACAGCGCCTTCATTTCCTTTGTGATAGTACCACCACGTAACCTTTTCCGGCTCAGCAGCAACGGAGCTGTTATCCGGTTGGGAGACAGATGCGTTGTTTGAAGAGCCGTCGCCGCCGCATGCGCTGAACATGGTAAGAGCCATAACCCCTGCCAGCGCCATGGCCGCGAGCTTATTTCTTCTCTTCATCATAATCCTTCTTTCTTTTTTTGTATTGCTAACCTTCTCCAAGGTTATGCCCTTAAAACCCTTCTTGGGAAAGCACCCGAAAATAGCCTGCCTTTCAAGAGAGTGCATATCGTTTTTTGAGCAATTTGTTGTAAACTTTACTGTCGGCAAGCGATTTTCTATTGGTTTTTTCCATGATAGCATAAACATTCAGAAAAAACAACCCGTTTGAATTATTTTTTCAAAATAAATTGTTTTATTGCAGAGCAGCTCCTAAAATGGAACATCTTATCAAACGCCTGCCATCGGGGCATGCCCTGGGCTCGCCGAACAATACGCCCACGCCAAACGCCCGGGAACGGAAATCCGCTCCCGGGCGCCGCCATTATTGCTATAAAGGGCTAAAGCGAAGCCTTGCGGCGAAGCACCTTCCCGCTTCTTGTTGAGATGAAATGGTCATGATCGTTGGCGAGCTGCCCGTTCACAAACACATAAGACATACCCGTTCCGTATTCAGACTGATGCAGGTAATCGGCATTGTTTTTTACTTTTGCCAGATCGAACACAACCAAATCCGCATCGTAACCCTCGCAGATCAAGCCCTTACCGGGAATCCGCATTACCTTCGCGGGCGCTCCGGTCATTTTGTGAATCGCTTCCTCAAGGGTAAGCACCTGCTTATCCCTCACATAGTCGGTTAAAAGCTTTGGAAACGTGCCGTACTGCCTGGGGTGGGGTTTCCCCTTGTCAGGATAGATCGAATCGGAAATAATCATGCTGTAGGGGAGTTTCAGAATCGTTTCGATATCCTTCTCACAAGCGATAAAATTAACCATAGAGATATCACAGTTTTCTTCTGCCAGCAGGTCGAACGCCGCATCGTAGGGGTCCTGCCCGCGCATCGCGGCGATCTCTGCCACGCGCTTTCCGATATACTGTTGATTCTCCGGGCGGTAAAGCGCCGTCAGCATAATATTTTCCCAACCGACAAGATGAAGTAAATTTTCGAATTCGATCTGTGGCTGCTCCAGAACCGCACGGCAGCGCGCACGCTCCTTGGGGTCCCGCAAGCGCTCGGTCGTACGGTCAAGGCCGCCCTCCAAAAATGAAGGAGGCAGGAGCTGTACCAGTTGGGTGCTCCCCGCTGTCCACGGATATACATCACAGGTTACGTGCATGCCACTCTCCCGCGCGGCATCCAGCGTGTGGATCGCTTCCTGAAGAAGCCTTCCCCAATTGGCTTTCCCGACGCACTTAAAATGGCTGATGTGCAAGGGCACCTCCAGTTCCCGGGCAAGATCGATCACCTCTTCGAGCGAACGCACCAAGAGATCTCCCTCGCCGCGGATATGTGTCACCAGCGGCACACCCCTGCCTCGCAGGGGTGCAAGCGCTTCAAGGAATCCTTCGCGGTCATACAGCGTTTCGGGCATATAGACGATGCCCATGGAAACGCCAAAGGCGCCATGCTCCAAGGCATCCTCCAAATACCGATGGACGGTGCGCAGCTCATCTTCCGTCAGCTTTCCATCGGCAAAGCCTCTGGCCGCCATGCGAAGCGTTCCATTGCCAACGTGCATGCCGAAATTGATGGGGAGCCCCGTCTTTTCAACCTGCGTCAGATATTCGGAAAAGCTCTCAAACATCACTTCTCCCGGCAAGGAGCCGGTAATAGGCTTTAGATACCGGAGGATGCCCGCCCGCCGCGCCGCCGGGCAGGGCGCAATACTCAAGCCGCAGTTACCGTTGATGGTGCTGGTTATCCCCTGCCGCAGCTGCACCTCGCCAAAACCCGGCCGGAATACAAACGCATCGCTGTGCCGATGGATATCGATAAAACCGGGCGTCAAATACGCCCCCTGCAAATCAATCGTCCGCAGCGCGTCATCCTGAATGTTCGCAGCGATTTGGACGATCTTTCCGCCCTTTACCGCTACATCGGCAGAAAACGGCCTTCCGCCGCTTCCGTCCACCACCGTTCCGTTTTTCAACAACAAATCCATCATAGCAATCCTCCTCCGTTCGCGAATATACAATGTCATCTTTTCAGATGTCATTATCATAGACCATATCTACACATATTTCAACTTTCTTTTTAAACTTTCATATGTTTGTAGACTTTCTTTCTTTGCTTTCGGCTGCGGCTATTCTGGCATTCCTTCAACTCATAATTCATCCTTAGCTCTTGACACCTTTCAAGCCAGGACGTATAATAATCCTCACAAATAGTTGAATTCACAAACAAATTGTTTAACATTTTAGGGGGCATACCATGAGTATCTATAAGGAACTGGGGGTTAAACCGATCATCAACGCCGCCGGTACCTATACCGCGCTCGGCGGTTCACGCATGAGCGGCGAAACTTTACACGCAATGGCTGAGGCGGCAAACGATTTTGTGTCCATCCGGGAGTTGCAGCAGCATGTGAACGAAGCCATCGCGGAGCTGACTCATAACGAGGCTGCCTATGTCAGTAACGGGGCTGCAACAGGGCTGTATCTTGCGATTGCAGCCGCTATCGAGCGGCTTTACGGCAGAAAATTCGTTTATTTGGCCAAAGAGGACATCTCCTCCGCGAACGTCGTTCTGTTTAAGGGGCACCGCAACCCCTACGATCTGGTGATCGGGTATTTGGGCGCACAATATCGCGAGCTCGGCTTTCCCAATTTGATCCTTCCGTCCACCGGGGAAGATCTCGAGGATGCGCTCAATGAGAAAACCGCCGCGGTATATTACGCTGCAACGGGGTGGGCCGCCCCGGGGGCGCTGCCGCTGGAGGAAGTGATCCGCATTTGCAAAAGGCGCGGCGTCCCGCTGATTGTAGATGCGGCCGCGCAGCTTCCTCCGGTCGAGAATCTCTGGCGGTACAGCCAAGCCGGCGTGGACGTCACGCTGTTCAGCGGCGGCAAGGACATCTGCGGGCCGCAGGCGAGCGGGCTCATGGTGGGCAGCAAGGCCTTCCTCGACCACGTTGCCGCCATCGGCTTTCCCAATTATGGGATCGGCCGCATGATGAAGGTCGGTCGTGAGGAAATGGTCGGACTATATGCCGCCATCCGGCAATACGTCCGGATGGATCACGAAGCGCGGTACCGGTGGTGTGAGGAGCAGGTTCGCTCAATCGTCGATGCGCTGAAGGATCATCCGCGTATACGCGCCAAGCGCTCCTTTCCCAACGAGGCGGGGCAGCTCATTGCGCGCGCCTTTGTGGAAATCATCGATGAAGATTTGACGCCCGGCAAGCTTCAGGAGCATCTGCGGGAAAACGATCCGCCGATCTATACCTACACCGAGAATCAAAACGGCATATTCATCAACCCCATGTCACTGCGCGAGGGTGAAACAGGGATCATCCTGCGTAGCCTGGCGGCTTTATAAAACAAAAAGGAGTAGTGATTTTATGACAGCAAAGAAAATTCCCGCGGGCGCATCCCAGCACATTACGGCAGGGCCTTATTCCCCTGTATTGGAAGTAGTGTGCTCCAAGATGGTCGTCATTTCCGGACAAGTCGCCGTTGATCCGCAGGGGGCAACCATTGGGGCGGATATTTCTACGCAGACACGGGCTGCGCTGGACAACTGCAAAAGGCAGCTTGCAACCGCAAACTGCACGCTGTCCGATGTGTTCAAGGTCAATATTTTCATGAAGGATCTTTCCCAATGGGATAAGATGAACCAGGTATACAGCGACTATATGCCGGAGCCCCGCCCCGTCCGCACTGCCGTGCAGGCCGTACTGATGGCGGATTATCTGGTGGAAATCGAAATGTGGGCGGCAAAGCCGGACGACGCATCGTGACGGATCGGCGCTGCTTTTTTTGATGCGCCTTGCTGCCGCGGCAAGACACCCCATGACCGAATATACAGAGGAAGGACGGTAGAATCATGAGTTATATGCAGGAGCATCTGGAATTGTTCTCCGGAATAGCAACTTGCATCGCCAAACAGTTTGGCCCCAACTGCGAGGTAGTAGTGCATGATCTGACCCAACCGTACGATCACACGATTATCCATATCGAAAACGGATATATCACTGGGCGAAAGATCGGTGATTCCGGGACCAATATTGGGTTGGAGGTGCTCCGCGGCACGACCGGCAAAGACAATGCGGACCGTTATAATTACGTCAACCATGCAAAAAACGGGCGCATTCTGCGCTCCTCCTCCAAATACATCAAGGATCAGGATGGAACGATCATCGGCAGTCTGTGTATCAATTTTGACATTACAGACCTGATGATGGCGCAGAGGACCATTTACGCCATAACCTTTTTGGACGGCGCAGATGATACGCAGGAGGTTTTCACCGGCAATGTCGATGAACTGCTGCAGGTCCTGCTTCGGAGCACGCTGACCATACTCGGTAAAACGGTATCGGAAATGACCAAAGAGGATAAAGTGAAGGCCGTACGCTATCTTGATCAAAAGGGTGCCTTCTTAATCAAGAAATCCGCTGAAATTGCGTCAGCTTTCCTTGGAATCTCAAAATTTACGCTCTACAACTACCTGGAGGAAGGGCGCGACAGCGCGGTGCATGAACCTGCCGATGCCTGACCGAAAGGAGCTGTATTTCAGCAGCAACGGCTGATGGACGGCTTTGTAAGGCCCATTTATCTGTATGATGATAAAATCTTGGAATTACGGGAATGGGGCAAAAACAGTTTCCTTCAAGGACATGGAGGGTTCACATTTATCAGTAAACACTGCACCGGCAGACTGTGTGCGCACCCCATTCGCGCACTTCTCCTTGTGGATTACGTTTTGTTTTGTACCCGTGTTGAAAGCGGAATCTGTTTTCCTTCAGACCTAAAACACGGCTTTTCGTGATACGGGACGGGGCGTTTCAAGCATCCGGCCGGAGAAAGCACGACTGCCGGAAGCAGCTATTCACCAAGCAAACGGACTTCCAACCATTTGCGCAAGAGAGATGATATAAAAAGCACCCCCGCATGTAGGACAGCGACTACATGCGGGGGTGCTTTGTGAGAAGGTGCGTATTCACTCAATCTTCTATCAGGGCGCGCATACCATGGGTATGAACGCCGGACAGAGATGGCTCATGAACACCGGGACCGGTAATGGCGAACAGCCCATTTGATCGCTCCGACTACCGGCGTTTCCTTGAGGACAGTAATGTCGGCGCGATCATTCAGCCCTTCCTGAACCTTGTGACGAAAATGCTCCAGCATCAACGACGTTTCGGCCTTCTGCCAGATCGAGCCCGCGCACACGACAGGAATCCGCCCGGGGAAGTGCAAATGCCCGGCACAGCCAATCACCGTATTTGCCAATTCGCCGGCAATGAAACGGACCGCCTCCGTAGTGACCGGGTCCTCACCACACAGCGAAAACAGGGCGCGCATCAGAGGAAGCCTGTACTCTCTGGTGGCAGCAACCCGTTCGGCAATCCGCTCGTGGATGATGCTCAGATCCTCCACTCCCAGTATTTCCAGCACCTTGGGGGTCAGGGCGGTAACCGGTCCGTTGCGAAAGAGCTGGCTATAGGCAAGCTCGACCGCCTTAAACGCAATATAGGTTCCGCCTCCGCAATCCCAAGTTAAGGTTCCCAGGCCGCCCACCTGCACCATCTTCCCAGCCGCGTCAATCCCTCCCGCCACGGCACCGGTTCCGTTAACGGAGCAGATGCCGGTTCCGTCGGGGCTGGATGCATGAATGGAGAGATAGGAGTCATTGACCACCTTGTGAAGCGGATAACCGATCCGCGCTACGATGTCATCGAGTTTTTCACATTGCGCATATCGATATTCATCAGGCACAGTGTGGAAATTTGAAGCAGATCGTTATGCTTAATAAAGCCTTTCACAAACTCTGGGGTGTAGGTACTGCCCGCACCGATAATGGTTACTTTCACCTGAAACATCTTCTTTTCCTGTTGAACGGATATGTTCTCTACTGCTCTTCTATTGAAAATCAAGAGTTCTCTCCGTCTACCCATTCCGATTGAATTCCATAAGCAGCGCCGATTTTCCCGCCTCTTTGAAGATAGTCACAAACCACGCGCTGCAGGCTGGTTTCCAGCGGGAGCGGCTCGGGAGGCTTTTTGCCATGAAAAAGCCAGAGATAGAAGGATTCATCCCCCGTATCCACGGCTAAAACCGTATAATCCTGCGCAAAGCGGCGAATGCCGGAAGTGGGGGCCAGAAGGGTTTGCAGGGTTGGCGATAACAGCCATGTATGGCATAGAACGGCTTGCGGTGCTCCCGCCGGACAAACCTGCGCCCCGTGATCTGTGAAAAAGCGCCTTGCTGCCCGATACGAATCCGCAAGGGCGGCCTCCGTCAGCTTGGCGTCCGAAGGGATGTGGACAAACAGAACCGGCTCCCCCGGTCCCATTCCCTTCGGCGTGAGCTGATGCTCCTCCAGCAGGGCATACTCGAATTCCAGCGTCCCCAGACGAAAGAGCCGGCAGGACAGATGCCGCCATGCCCAGAAGCCGCGGGTGAAAGCAAAAATGCCGGTATGCAGATGCTCGTCCAGCAGGAAGCGGGAAAAGCATGCCATGGTATCCCAAAAAACAGCATCCGAAATGCCGGCAGCGCAGTATTCATCGCGCGTCAGGCAGGCTGCGGCTAAGTATATCGTCAGCAGCCTCATCCCCTCCGGATCCGCACCACCCGCAAGCGTTTTCAGCTTTTCCCATGTGACGAAAGCGGTATCCGGATTGACAAGGCCCTCGCAGTATGGCCTGTGCTCCGTCAGAAAATCAGGCGACGCAAGCCGGGCAACCCGCTCCCGCACGGGGAACGGCAGGTCTATTTTCTGTGCGAAAGCCAAAATATCATCGACCGTGAAATGTATGCTCATAGGGGATCCTCCTTTGAGAATATCCGCGAAGGGTAAGGCTGAGCGAAGTGCGATTATCCATTGATCTTGCAGGCGGACGCCATGTCCCCATAGGTGTAGCAGCCGTTAAGCGTACCGTTTTCCTTGAGCATAAACGGAAGGGCCTCTTCCTCAAGCTCCGGGATCGCGCATTCGCCCAGAATAAAGCCCCGCATTCTCATCTGCGCCGTGGAAAGACGCGCCTTCACAGCACCCAGCCTGCCGTCTATCACCTCGAAGCCCTGCGGCTTGTTCGTGGAATTCCACAGTGCCAGCCAGGCCGTGCGCAAAGTTTCCACCGCATGGATCGTCTGTGACAATTCGTCGGCCAGATGCGCCGCCAGAGAAAGGTTCCTTTCCCTTACCGCTGTGGACGCTTGCTCGTGCCACGCGCATTTCAGCGCCAGCGCATCCGCCAGCAGCGCGTAGAAATTCCAGACAGCAGCCAGCGGGCCGCCCTGCTCGGTATACGCTCTGTAACGTCCGACAAGCTCCTGATAATGCCCGGACATAGCCAGCCCCTGCGTATCGGCGGCAAACAGTTGCACCAGGGGGTCCTGGTACAGCAGAAATTTCGCCGCATTGACCGGACGGTAGTGATCCGAACGCATGCCCTCGACCGTGTTGAACCGGGTCAGATCCCAGAAAGCGCGGGCATCCTCCTGACAGCAGGCGCGGAGTCTCTGCGCCAGCCACGCGTCACCGCAGTCTCCCCTGTACGTGAATTCCGCATACATCTGCATGCCGAGCAGGGTGGTCAGCAGATTAGCCTCCGCGCCGTTGTCTCCCCATGCGGTGGCAAACACCAGAGGAATTCCCCGCTTCTTGCATGCCGAAAGGCTGGCAAGGGTGACTGTTTTCGTTTTGGCATAGTCCGGCGCAAGGCCGCACCATGTCCAGATTCCCCCGGCGAACACGGTGGGTGCAGGCAGCACCGCATGCTTGTCGATCTGCGTCTGATACTCCTGCTCCGTATCGTGGTAGTAATCCCAGTAGACCAGCTCGACGCCTTCGGGAACGGCGGACCTGGCCTGCTCAGAGGGGGTGGGGCCGTCATAATAGCCGTTTGTGGGCGATTCCAGACGGAAGAACATATCGCTCCACATCATGGGGGAAAGCCCCTGCTCTTTCACAATGTCCAGCACACGCTCCAGATGGCGGCGCAGAACGCTGTAAGGCTTTTCATAGCCGAACGCGCGCAGATGCTGACCGAGACCGACACCGTGCGCCTCGTCCATGCCGATATGGATTCTCTTGGAGCGGTAGGGGGCGCTGGCGGCGGCGATCATCTCCCGCAGCAGGATGTATGTCTCCTCCCTGTCTGCCAGCAGCACCTCGTCGTTATCCTGCAGATGATGGTAGACGGGCCAGTGCAGAATACGGTTTAAATGTCCCAGTGTCTGGACGCAGGGGCACAGCTCGACGCCAAGCATGTCGGCATAATCGTCCAGCCCGCGCAGTTCGTCCATCGTGTAACGCCCGCGCTGATAGCCGAAATACGGCTGCGAAGGCACCTCGTAGGTGTCTTCGGTGTACATCATGGCCAGATCCAATCCCATTAGGGCCATTTTCCGCAGAAACAGGCGCAGGGTATCCGGCTTCAGCACCGCGTTGCGGGAGGTATCGAACATCATGCCGACCGTTTCAAAGCAGGCCTTCTCCTCGGCGGTGAAGGGCGCTAACGGGCGGGGCAGCAGGCTGAGCGCACGATAAAACTCCACCGGCTTTGCCCACGTAAGGTCAATGGACGTACCGTCGTACCGTACCTTCAGCCGGTCGCCCTTGCGGGCGGTCAGTAGAATGCCGTCATCGGCCTCGCACAGATTCAACTCCTCTTGCAGTGCGCAGAGCGCTTTCGCGCAGTGAGGCGGCAGGTCACCCTGCAATTTCACTCTCAATTTCATGATTCATTCTCCTAATTGTATTCCGTCTCCGGTTATGAGCCCAAAGAAAGACCCAGAATGCGCTCTAGCTCCCGCTGAAACAGGCGATTGGGATAGCTGCGCGATTCAAAGAACAGCTCCGCCATCGGCTGGCTTAACAATTGCGGCAGCAGCCACTTTAACGCTTCCTCCGCCTTGCGCAGGTTGGCATAGTTTTTGGTGGCGCGCCCGCGGAGCATGGTCAGCTCCACTTCACTGCCCTTGAAATAATCGCCCCGGAAGGTAAGGTGATTGACCGGTGCGGCATATTCCAGCCACCGCATAATATGGATAAGCTCCGCCGTCTCTTTGTTACGTGTAACCTGCGGCAGAAGGCGCCCGATGATCTTGTAATAGTCATACCGGCGTTCCGCGCCGCTGGAGATTTCCGCGTGGTACACACCGTGGAAGACCGCGAGAAAACGCTCCAGAAACCCGGTGCTGTCCGCTTGCAGGTTCCAGCACCGATCGGCGGCATAGAACGCGGTGTAGCGGCTGGTTTCAAACAGGCCGTAGGGATTGCCGAGGGAAAAGGTGCTGCACCAGTTGGTATTGATCATTCCCGTGGCGCGTGTTTGCGCGATCAGCTCACACCATGCGTCAATATTGCGCAGGCGCTGCTCCACACGGGGATAGTTCTGGTCGCCGCTCATGTCGCTTGCGCGCACGGCACTGCAGGGAATGGTACGGATACCGAGGGCATGCAGCCGCTCCATCAGTTCGGGAGCCACCTCGTTGACAAGCTCGGGGCTGTACAGCCAGATGGCGACCACGATGTTCTTGTTGATCGCAGCAAGCGCCGCGTAATCCTGTGCTCCGCCCATTTCTCCGCCTTCCCAGACGCTGGCAAGCATATCATGCCAGACAACGGGGGTTTTCCCGAGTGCAATCACCTTTTCCGCAAGGCGGTTGATGAACTCAATGGCGATTTGTCCGCGGGACTTCCCGCTGGCCTTGCATTCCGGACTTTGTCCAAGGCTCCAGACCTCGTCGCAGCCCAGATGCAGGTAGCGGCTGTCCGGATGCATGGCTGCTGTCTCTTCAATAAGTGAGGCCGCCAGTTCAAATGCGCCGTCGCGAAGAGGACACATTTCACCGGGCGTATTCTGCGTTTCCCGCAGATGGATATATTCCGGCAGCTTCAGCGCATACTCCAGATGCCCGAAGCTTTGCTGCAAGGGAATCACATCGATAAAATGATCGCGGGCCACTTGCAGCAGCTGCCGAAGCTGCTCCTCCGTCAGCGCATCGGTGGGCGCGCAAAGCTCCTTCCGGCTGCGGGGCAGCTTGTCTTCATATTCAATGACCAGTGTATTCAGCTTATACGCGGCCATTTCCTCTACATAGAGCAGAAGATTTTCAAACTTCGGAAACAGCCCGCGCATATCCAGATAATCGCTGCGCATGGAAAGATCCGGCCAGTCACAGATTTCAACGGCGGGATGCTCGGGCATTTCCATCCACTGCCGTAGGGTTTGCATACCATAAAACAACCCCGCGGCATCGTGGGCGGCGAGCTGAACGGTCTCCTCCCGAACGGTGAGAATATACCCCTCCGGTCTAGCGAAGGGATATGACGGCGCGAAGCTTCCGTCAGAGAACAAAGCAAACGGGCCGGTATGGCATTTCACTTTGCTGAACAAGGCGGACGCGGCACGCAAAAGGCGCTCGTCGTTCTCCGGTGCTTGCAGAACAACCGGGCTTTCCGGTGAGATCCGCGCGGTTGTGTGAAGTAGGTTACAGCGTTGCGGATAAGGAACAAAAGGCAAACTCATTGCTTAGTCCTCCTTTAAAAGTCTGGCACTATCCGGCTCAAGATACAGCACTGCTCCGGGACAAATGCGCAAAATCGATGCCGGGCAGGCCGTCGAAACGGGGCCTTCCACCGCTTCCCGTACAGCGATTGCCTTCGTAGCGGCGGGCACCACGCAAATATGGCTCCCTGCCTTTGCGAGCGCCGGAACGGTAAGCGTCAGCGCATGCGTGGGAACTTGATCCAAACTCAAGAAACAGCCGTCGTTGACCTGCTGGTTGCGGCAGACGGCATCCAGCTCCACCGCCTTAACGATGTATGGATCCTGAAAATCCGCCACAGGGGGATCGTTAAACGCGATATGGCCGTTTTCCCCAATACCCATGAAGACAAGATCAATGGGGGCTTCCTCCAAAAGCGCCGTATACCGTTTACATTCCGCCTCGATGTCGGACGCACTGCCGTCCAGATAGTTTACCTTCGCAAACGGCAGGCGGTCAAAGATGCGAGTGCAAAGAAAATTTCCAAACCCCTGAGGGGCCGTGGCGTTCAAACCGATATACTCATCCATATGGAAAGCCGTCACGCGCGTCCAGTCAATGCCTCCGGCGCTGCACAGGCTTTCTAGTAATTCATTCTGGGAGGGAGCAGCGGCAAAAATCACGCGCGCGCCTGACTGCTTTTCCAAAAGGCTCCGGAGGAGCCTGGCCCCATCTTCCGCGGCCGCGGCTCCCATGTCCCGACGGCTTGCATAGATACGCACGGACAGCGCGTCCTTCTTAAAACTGCGAACTGGTTTCATAATGCCTCCCTTGCATGGTTAGCCCTTTACCGCGCCAATCATAACACCTTTTACGAAATATTTTTGCAGAAACGGATACACGGCAATAATGGGGGCGATGGCAACCACAACGGTGGCATATTGCAGCGATTCCGCAACCACCAGCACATCGCCAACGCCTACGGCGGCGTTGTTGGAGGAACCGGTGCTCAATATTTCACGCAGGATGAGCTGCAACGGGAACAGCTCGGGTTTTGTCAGGTAAATAAACGGCGTAAAATAAGCGTTCCACAGGCCGACCGCATAGTAGAGACCAATCGTCGCCAGAACGGCTTTTGAGGTAGGCAGCACCAGCCGGAAAAAGACGCCGGCATCCGTCAGCCCGTCTACTCGCCCGGATTCCTCGATCTCCGTGGGGTAATTATCAAAAAAGCTGCGCATGACGATGAAATTCCAGGTAGACACCAAGCCGGGCAGAATCGCCGCCCATATGGTATCAATCAGGCCGTAGTCCTTTACTACCAGAAAGGTAGGAATCATTCCTCCGGAAAAGAACATGGTGAAAATAATCATCATGGAAAAAAACTTATGGCCAATCATGCGTTTATTGCTCAAAGCGTACGCACCCATAGCGGTAATGCCCAACGAAAGGGTGGTACCCAAAACCGTGTAAAGAACGGTATTACCATACGAACGGAAAATACGGGCGTCCTCGAACACATATTTATACATCTGCAAAGTGAAGCCTTTGGGCCAAAGGCCCACCTTCCCCTGTAGGACATTGACGTCGGAGGACATGGAAATTGCCACCATGTGAATCATCGGCAGCAGAATCACCAGCAGGACAATCAGCATGAACAAATATAAAATTAATATAAACGGTGAAAAGCTGATCCGTTTTTTGCGGGTCATAACACGCGTCCTCCTTTCTTAATACAGCCCTGTTCCGCTGATCTTTTTGGACGCAATATTGGCTGAAACCAACAGCACCAGATTGACAACCGCGCTGAACAGACCGATAGCTGATGCGTAGCTCATATTGCCGGAGATAATACCTTGCCGGTAAACATATGTAGCAATGATATCGGAGGTTTCGTAAATTGCCGGCGAATAAAGCAGCAGCACTTTTTCGAGACCAACCTCAAGAACAGAACCCACGCGGAGAATCATCATGGTCGTGATCGTGGGAGCAATACAGGGCAGCGTGATCGACCAGATCTGCCGCAGGCGGGAAGCGCCGTCGAGTTTGGCCGCTTCATAGTACTGCGGATCCACATTGCTGATGGCGGCAAGGTATATAATCGCGCCCCAGCCCATCGTCTGCCAAACGTCAGAGATGACATAGATTGGCCGAAAATAGTTTCCCAACGACATAAAGTTGATGGCTGTACCGCCGAATTGTACGATGATCTGATTGATCACACCACGTATCGGAGAGAGGAAGGTGGTAATCATGCCGCATACCACCACGGCCGAAAGGAAGTGGGGCATATAGCTGATCGTCTGCACGAATTTCTTAAAACGCAACCGCGTCACTTCATTCAGCCCCAGTGCGAAAATAATGGGCATGGGGAAACTCCAGACAAGGGAGTAAATGCCCAGGAGCAGTGTGTTGCGGATTATACGCATGGCATCGGGAGAAGCAAAGAACTGCGCGTAGTGCTTCAGCCCTACCCACTGGCTATCCATAAACCCGATAAAGGGCTTGAAATCCTTAAAGGAAATGAGTACGCCCCACATCGGCACATACTTAAAAAGGATGTAGTAGATCAAGCAGGGCAAAAACAGCAAGAGCAGGTAACGATCCTTCCATACCCTTGCTACAAACGTCTTTTTCTTAAGGGGCGCGGGAAACTTCTTCTTCATCAATTTGCTTGTTAAACTGTTCCATATCCTTGACAGAAACGGCTTTTTGTTGCCGGATACGGGAAGCTTCTTTTCTATCAATCCGCTTGCCAAATCAAAACCTCCCTATTTCAATTTCGGAGACCGCAAGAAATATTTATAAGCGCGATCCTGCCCTTACCGGACAAACTGATCGCTATTTCCATATGGATTCTATGCATTCAACAATGGAGCAACCGTAGCTGCCATCACAGTACAGTGCGTGACCGCAGGCGACACCCTCAACAAAATTGGCCCACTGGGCATCAAACGGGTCGGGGTAATGACTCGTATCCACTTCTTCATAATGACCCTCTCGGGCAATCCAAAGGCCGCTTCCTGTGTGCAAGCGAAGAGATCCTTCAGACAGGAAGATCATGGTTTCATCCACCGGAACAACCGGGTAACCGCAGATGGAAATACTTGCGCTGATGCCGCTATGAGTGCGCACCAGCACCTGAGCGCTTCCATCGACATCCGTACCGGGTGCAAACCATGTACAGCTTCCACTGATACCGGCAATCGAGCTGTCTGTCAGATAACACAGCTTATCCAGTGAATGAGCTCCGTAGTTCATCCAGATGCCGCCGCCAGCCATGCTTTTTTGCAAAAACCAACGCGGACGGTCCTCCCGAAAGTAATTATTGGTGCGCAAATCGCTGATCATGACAAGCTGACCCAGTTTACCCGATGCGATGATTGCCCGGGCGGCACGGTTCTGCGGAATATACCGCTGTATATGCCCTACCTGCAGAACAACATTCGCCTTTTCACAGGCATCGTTCATCCGCCGGCAGGAATCGGCCGACACCGACATGGGTTTTTCCAACAGCATATGAATTCCGCGGGCAGCGCAGGCCAGTACACAGGCCTCGTGCAGCCCGTGAGGCAGATTAATAATGACGGCGTCCGGCTTTTCTTTGTCCAGCATTTCCATATAATCGGTATAGACTGCCGCATGGTAGGATGCAGCCGCAGCTTCCGCCCGTTCGGGGATGAGGTCGGCCACAGCACACAAGGTGGTGCGCGCAGAATTGGCAACTGCCTGCAAATGACTGGTAGCAATAATTCCCGCGCCAATCATGCCAACGGAGAGCATGGCATCCTCACTTTCTGCAAAAAGAGGCCATGCGCGAAATGGTGTCTGATACTGGCTTGCGCATGGCCTCTGCAACGATAAACGAATTGCTGATAAAGAGATTCTGGGATTACTTGCCCATCGCTTCCAGAACACGGGCATAACTGGACTCATGGACCTTCTTCAACTGGTCAAGGCCCAGATTCTCCACCTCGGAGATAAAGGCATCCCACTCGTCCATGCTGCGTTCGCCCAACAGGAACTTGGAAATCTGCTCTGTTGCGTGTGTTTCAATATTAGCGCCGACCGTTTCAATGACAGAGCGCTCCTCTTCATTGAAAGCAAGGACGGGCGGTGCGGGGAGATCATACTTCTGCGCCATCAGAGACGCGTTGAGGCATTCGGGCGAGAAGGTGGAGCGCTCGCCGTCAAAGTTGTAGCGGCTGTAGAAGCCATAGGTCTGCAAACCGGTACCCTGCTTCATTTCCGCGGCGGTATTGAAGTTGTTCCATTTGCGGCTACCGTCGGCCTGCTCTGTATAAAGCTCGTTCGGCCGGCCCCAAGAGAGGAGTTCATACGCTTCGTCAGAGTACTGCCAGTCTAAATAAGCCAGCGCCTTATCAAGCTGCTTACTCTGGCTGGAGATGGAGAAACCGGAAACAAATTTCGTGGAGTATGCCATTTTGGCCTGGCCGTTGCTTCCGAAAGCCGGGGGCTCCATATAGGCCATGCCGAATTCGGGCTGGCTTTCCCGCATGGATTTGTTGAAGAAGTCGATACGGGAGAGGTAATCGAGCGTGATAAAGGAATCGCTGTTCGCCATAACATCCTGCCAGCCCTTGGTGTCGATAGTCAGGAAGTTCGGAATCAGCAGCCCCTCCTTGTACAGCTTGTGGTAGAACGCAATCATTTCCTTGAAGCTTTCCTGCGTGGGGCCGAACACCCATTGCTTGGTGTCATAATCATAACCCAGATAGGTATTGTCTTCCCCGCTGATAAAGCTGGTTCCCCATGAGGGAGCAATCATATTAAACTGTGCCAGACCGCTGGTGAAGGAACGGAAGGCCAGAGGGTAGCTGTCGGGATATGCTTCCTTCAGCTTTACAAGAACATTGTAGAATTCCTCTTGATTTGTAGGAACCTTCAAGCCCTGTTTGTTAAACACGTCCTCACGGTACATCCAGATGCGGCGGTTGGTTTCCTGCACGCCGTGCTGGGGAGCCATATAGAGCGCGCCGTCCGGGGAAAGATAGCTCAGGGCGTAGGAGGTGTTTTCCTCGTACCATTTTTTGAAATTCGGCATCTGGTCCATATGATCCAGCAGGTTCACAAACGCGCCCTGCGGGCCATATTGCTGAACCGCGCGGCTATCCATCATGTACAGCAGGTCGGGCAGCTCGCCCGAAGCCATAATCAGGTTGAGCTTTTCCGTAAAGCCCTCCGTATCGACAGCGGTAAGATCAAAGGTAACGTTGGTCTTTTCCTTTACAAGATCCACTACATACCAGTCCGCCTGATAGGGCCAGCTCGCATGGGACGCCGTGTACATCGACAATTTAACCGGTTCGCTGAAGAGCGGACCGTCGGAATCCGTATTCCCGGAGGCGGAACTGCTGTCGGAAGCAGAACTGCTGCTTCCGGAAACTGGAGAAGGTGAAGAAGAGCCGCAACCTGCAAGCATGCCGACAGACAGCGCGGCTACACAAAGCAAGGAGACGATTTTTTGAGATCGCTGTTTCATGTGGACGTTCCTTCTTTCCTGAAATGATGCGAGAGCGATGATACGGCAGAAAATAGTCAAACCGCACAGGCTCTCTGGGTTTTTGCGATGAACGCACGATGCATCGTTTGCATTTTCATCCTAATGGTTTGCAGCTGAAAAAGCAATTTGCAAATCAATGGATTTTTCTCATTTGACGCGATGGAGGAACTTTTCGAATAGAATGACAAAAATCAAAGCAATTGGCAATGGATATCACGCGGATTTCATGCAAAAGCAGCAAAATACGGAAAGGAAAAGGCGGTCTGTTTGCACAGGCCGCCACCTATAACACGCGTTAGAAGATCAAAAGTTTTCGAATTCGGTATTCCTTGGGAGTCATCCCGGTATACTTCTTAAACTGACGCAGGAATGTGTTGCTGTTGCTGATGCCTGCCAGCCTCCCTACGTCTCCGATCCGCAGATCCTTTTTGTTTAACAGCTCGATCGCCTTTTGGATGCGGAAAAACTGAATGCTGTCGCTTAGATTATTCCCTGTTTTTCCCTTATAATAGGTCGACAGGTAGCTTTTTGAAAGATGAAGCGCGTCAGAAAGCTCATCCATCGAAAATTCCCGCTGATAGTTTTTCTCAAGAAAGGTGAGGACACCATCCAGCACAGGGTCATCCCCACGGCCGCATTGGGAAGCGGCGAGGGCAGCCTGACCGACAAACGCGGCCACAAGCTCCAGATAATCCTGCTCTGTATCGCAGAAAGGCAATTGGTTCAACACACCGCTGCTGTTGCTACCGGGGATACCGCTACCGGAAGGCTCCAGCTCCGATAAAACGAGAAGAGCGGTGCTGGCAATAGCGGAGCAGAGCAGGTGCAGATGAATTCGCCGGATTCCGCGCGACAGGTTTTCGTGTATGATGCTTTCCGCAAGTGTCTGCGCCTTCTCCGACTGTCCCTCCCGGATCAGCACTTTCAGATATTGCTCCTGTTCGGCAGAGAACGAAAAGCTGGTAAAGCCCGTCGTATCCATCGGCAGGTTCAGCAGTTGGGTCTGCGCCTTCACGCGGGAATACTGCGCGGCATCCAGCACCTGCCTGTAGACAGCGGTAAAGTCTCCGCCCGCCTCTAGCGGCGGACTTTGCACGACCGTAAAAAACGCAAATTCGCTTTCGTTATCCAGCCTTTGCAGCAGATACTTCATCTGCTCCTCGATATCCTGCCGGTCGGAGGGCAGGCTCACCTTCGCAACAAACTGGTTTGACTCCAACTGAAAAACCAGCGCGGTATCAAACAACAGGTTTAACACCTGCTGTAGGGTTTCCAAAAACATGTACGCAACCGCCGGAGGTTCCGTGTCGATATGCTCCAGCGCCCCCCGACGGTAATGGATGCGCAGATAGATGATGTAAAACGTCTTTTCGTCGGCGGAAGCCGTTTGGTCGGGAGCATGCAACTCCACATAAATATTTTTCAACTGCGACTGGAGCAGGAAGCCCGACAAGGCGGAATCTTTCAGAGTAAGCTGCTCCACATACTGCTCCCGCTGCCGGAGGATCTGCTCGACGTTCTCCTGAATACAATGCAATTCGTCACGCGTACCGCCATTTTTAGGAACTCCGTCAGAGAAGAGCTGCAAAATCGCACGTACGGGATGCGTCAGCCTCCAAACGGACAGGATAACGATGCCAAGGCCAAGCACGAACGCTACGAAAGCGATTGTGAGGGTGAAATAAAGGCTGCTGGTGATTTGTCCCACCACAATATTTCTGGGAAGAAGCTTAATATAGGTAAAGCCGGTGTATGCCGAACGCTGCTGGATAATATAGCTTCCTTCCGGCATCTCGATGAACGCATCCTTTTGTTCAGGCAGGCTCTGAATCGCCGGTGTCTCTTCGGAGGAATAGAGGAGCTTCCCGTCCTCCGTATGAAAGATATAAAAATCCTCTGTCAGCAGGAGGTCGGCCTGCTGACAGATTGCGCGCATATCCAGAAACAGCAGCACCATCGTATTGCTGTTCCAATAGGATTTGAACGCAACAGGCATTAATTCCTTGGTCTGATCGTCAAAGATGGGGTTACTGATCGAAAAAGCGGCCGTGGGATAGGTCCTATGCGAGAAACTCGTCAAGTTTTCCTGCCGCAGGAACGCCGCACTGTATTTCTCGCTTACGTAGTGCCGGGTAAAGAATTTTTCATCCGGGTAAACGCCGTTGGCAGTGACCACTTCGTCGCTACCGCGAAACAGAATGGCATAGGTATAGATTTTGTCGTCATAGCCTAAGTTCAAGATAGCCTGATTGGACAACTCCACCAGTTCATAATCACTGGGCACAACCGAGCGGCTGGCTTTTCGAAACGCGGGGGTATACGTAAGCGCAAAATAAGCGTTTTGCACATAGCGAAAACCCTCGTCCAGACGCGCCGTTGCACTGGTCATCCGTTCGTTTGCGTTGATCTGGGCGTCCTTATTCATCGTATCCAGCAAGCGGTAGTAGGTGATAATATGAAATACGGAAAACACAAAAATGGCTGCAACGAAACTGGCCAAAAGCTTGAGGCTCAAAGACAGGTTGCGCCACTTTTTCATCAAAACCAACTCCCTATTATATAAATTGAATATCCACTTACCTTTATGTACTTATTTACCTTGTTGTCAAGACACTTCTTCGTTGAAAGGGCGGGGCGACAGCCAAAATCCGCAAGCAGCGCACCATGCCGCGCAGCTCGGAAGAGACTCCTCTCAACGCTCAGCATGCGGTATGAAAAGCCTGTGCAGAATGACAGAAAGGTGTCGCACTCATGGCCAAAAGAGTACGGCACCCTGAAACACTCGCGGCAAAGCGCGATTTGTGCTACCTATTTACGCACGGCGGGGACCCGTCAACACACGGTATCCTTCAAAGGCGGTTGAGAAAAAAATCCAAATTGTTTTTCATAATGATACCAACGGGAACCGCCACCTTGTCCGTTTTCGGAAGAATATTTTTGACAACATACTGAAATAAAATCTGAAACCCGGCCTGCCCTTTTTCATAGGCGTTTTTGTGAATCAGCGCCTGCAGCACATCCTCTCGCAAAAGCGCGGCACTCTCTGCGAAGAGATCGCTGCCCACTCCCCTCAGCTTCCCTTGCAGACCGCTGTCGATCACGGCTTGAGCCAACGGGATCGTATCCCTCGCCGTGACCGAATAAAAGGCGCTCACCTCGGGGTCGTTTTGCAGGATTTGCAAGGACTGCCGGTAGCATTGCCAATAATCCCCGAAGCCCTCTACCGTAACAACGGTAAAAGGCTTCCGGTTTTCCTCCAGATATTCTGTAAACCCCAAAAGATTATGCGTGTGCGCGGCATTAAGGGGATCGCCGCCCGCCACCAGTATCTTCCCGGGCCTTTGCGCCATCAGGGTCAGGATTTCCGCTCCCAGCCGCCCGATCTGATGGTCGTGCGGCGCCACACAGCACAGGCGATGGGTTGATTCCAGATCCGTATCAATCAGGACAACCGGGATATGGATGTAAGAAAAACGCTCCACAGCAACGCGCAGATTCTCGTCGCTGCTCGAGGGCACGAGCAGCAAGCCGTGAATCTCGCTGTTGCCATTGCGAAAGAGCTGATCCAGAATTTGCACCTGCTCCTGCTGTCCGTCCATGCAAAAGTAATAGGCAATATCCACATTCAGGCTTTTCGCATCTTCCTGAAAGGCATCGACCGCATCGCAGATATATTTGTGATAGTAGCGCCCGCTTCCTTCCCGCTGCGGGAGAACGACGGCGAGCCGGATTGTTTTGCGCTTTAGGGAGGACGCGATGTAATTGGCGGTATAACCCATTTTAGCAGCGCGCGCCTGTATCGCTTCGCGCAACTCCTCAGAGATGCCTTCCTTTCCCTGCAAAGCGCGATGCACCGTCGTCCGTGAGATGTTCATTTGGGTTGCAATATCCTGCAGCGTCACTCGTTTCATGCTGTTTCCTCTCCGCACGGTAAAGGGGTGAATTATGTCGTTAACGTTTCATGCTTATCATATCACATCGCAGCCGCAAAACTCAAGGGAACGGCGGTAGGAAAGAATGGCAAGTCGGCCGCTATACGTTCGAATATGCGCTGAAGCCGCCGTCTACGGGGAGCACCACGCCCGTTACAAAGCTTGCCGCATGGTCATCGAGAAGAAACAGAAGCGCGCCGCCCAGTTCCTCCATGTCACCGAAGCGCTGCATGGGCGTTGCCGCGAGAATCTTCTCCGTTCGCGGCGTGGGCGTACCGTCCTCCCGATACAGGAGCGCGCGGTTTTGTCCCGTGACAAAAAAGCCCGGGGCTATGGCGTTGCAGCGGATCTTTGCCCGGGAAAAATAGACTGCCAGCCACTGCGTGAAGTTGCTGACGGCAGCCTTGGCGCCGGAATACGCGGGAATCTTCGTCAGCGGCGCAAATGCGTTCATGGAAGAGATATTGAGGATGCTCCCGCCCTGCTTGCCCAGCATCTGCTTTGCAAACGCCTGCGTGGGCAGCAGCGTGCCCAGAAAGTTCAGGTTGAATACAAAGCCGACGCCCGCCGCGTCCAGGTCGAAAAACGTTTTGGTATCCTGATCGATGCTGTCCGGCTGATAAAACTCATCGTCGGTGGTCGCCTTCGGATTGTTCCCTCCCGCGCCGTTGATGAGAATATCGCAGGAGCCTATCTCGCTGCGCACCCTCTTCGCAACATCCAGACAATCCTGCTTCTCCAGCACATTGCACCGGTAGGCGCGCGCCGTTCCGCCCGCATCCCGGATGGCAGCCGCGCAGCCTTCCGCCGCTTCCAGATTGATGTCCAGCAGCGCCACTCGAGCGCCGTGCTCCGCTAGCAGCCTGGCGAAATACCCGCACAGAACACCTCCGGCACCGGTAATCACCACCGTTTTATCCTGAAAAATTCCCGCCATTATACTTCCTCCTTGGCGCGCCGCGCCGCTTCGAATAATCCGTTCAAGTACGTAGCCCCCAGTGCGCGGTCATACAGTCCATACCCCGGTCTTCCCGTCTCGCCCCAGATCATGCGTCCGTGGTCGGGACGGACATAGCCGTCGAAGCCGGTATCCACCAGCGCTTTGACAATCGCGTACATGTCCAGGCTCCCGGAGGCGGAGAGGTGCGCGCGCTCCTCGAAGCTGCCGTCCTCCAGCAGCTTGACGTTGCGCATGTGCATGAAGGCAATACGCCCCCTTGCGCTGTATTTGCGTACCATACGGGGAATATCGTTCGCCGCGGAGCTTCCAAGAGAGCCTGTGCAGAAGGTCAAGCTGTTCGCGGGGCTGTCGACAATGCCGAGCATACGATCCAGATTCTCCTCGCAGGTGATGATACGGGGCAGCCCGAAAATCGGATACGGCGGGTCATCTGGATGAATCGCCATCTGAACGCCGCACTCTTCGGCGACAGGGACTACTGCCTTCAGGAAAACCGTGAGATTGTTCCACAGTCCGTCGGCACCGAGCGATTCGTAATCGGCAAACAGGTCCTTGAGATCCTGCTTGCGGTAGCTTGCGTCCCAGCCGGGCAGAGATAAGCCATCCTTGAGCGGATCAAGCCGCGCCAACTGCTCTTGATACAGCACCAGACTGCTGGAGCCGTCCGGCGCCATTTTGTCAAGCTGCGTACGCGTCCAATCGAACACGGGCATGAAGTTGTAGCAGATGCAACGGATACCGTGCCTGGCTACCCTTCGGATATTTTCCTTGTATACATCGATGTACTCGCCGCGGCGGGGCTTGCCCAGCTTGATATCCTCGTGGACGGGGATGCTCTCCACCACGTCGAACACCAAGCCGTGATCGGCGCAGTCCCGCTTGATTTGAAGGATCGCTTCCTCCGGCCAAACCTGCCCCGGTGCAACATTGTACACCGCGGAAACGATACTGCGCATCCCGGGAATTTGCCGTATGTAACGCAGCGCCACCGGATCATCCTGTCCATACCAGCGAAAAGACAGCTTCATCTCTCAGTCTCCTATCTATACATTGTTGGTTTTGAACATCCGCAGCCTCCTTGGGCCGAAACCGCCCGCCCTCCTTGCACCGTTCTTTTGTACATGCGCGTCAGCCCTGCCGCGGGGCTTCGTTCGTATAGGCGCAATTACCGCCGACATAGACCGTTTTCACGGAAATGTCCTCGTCAAACAGCACCATATCGGCATCCTTTCCAATCTCCAGAGAGCCCTTTCTCTCGTCGCAGCCGATAATCCTCGCCGGTATCAACGTCATCATGCGCACGGCCTCCCACAGGGGAAGCCCAGCCTGATAGACCATCACACGCACGAGGCGATCGGTGGTCGCCACGCTTCCGGCGAAGCAGGAACGGTCCGGCATGAGGGCGATGCCGTTTTCGACCAGAACCTTCTGCCCGTCCTTCTTCGAGCCGAGGATAGACGCACCGTCCGGCATCCCTGCCGCGCGCATGCTATCCGTACACAGGCAGATGTCGTCATGCGCCTTATGCCGTAGGATCATGCGAAGCAGTTCGGGCGGGAGATGCCTTCCGTCGGCGATCAACTCGATCGTCAATCCGTCCAGCAGGTAACCGCTTTCCACCACACCAAGCACCCGTACTCCATCCCGCCGGACGATTGTCGACATCGCGGAGTAAAAGTGCGTCAGGTGGCGTACGCCGTGGTTAAAGGCCTCTTTCATCTGCTCAAAGGTTGCGGAGGTGTGTCCCGCGGAAAAGAGGATGCCCCGCTTCGAAAGGCGATCCACCATTTCCAGCGCTCCAGGCAATTCCGGGGCAATGGACCACCGCTTGATCGCTCCCTTGGCATAGCGAACGATTATTTCATAATGCTCCGGCTGAGGCGTGCGAAGATACTGCGCATCCTGCGCACCCTTTTGCTCCGGGCAAAAATACGGGCCCTCCAGATGAAGCCCCAGAAGATTGGGCATGGCTTCTTTGACTGTTTTCGCCTGATGAAAGGCATCGATCACAGCAAAAAGCTCCTCGTCGCTGCTGGTTAATGTCGTAGGAAGCAGGGTTGTCGTGCCGTAGCGGAGATGCACACGTGAAGCGCCGACCATGTCCTCTACCGTTGCGTCCATATAATCATATCCACCGCCGCCATGAACGTGCAGATCGATAAAGCCCGGCGCAAGATAGCGCCCGCCGCAATCCACCGCATCGCCTTCCTGCGGCTGATAATGCGCCATATCCCCCAGATCGGTAATCCTTCCATTCTGCGTTCGCAGATAGCCACGCTGGATGATGCCGCTCGGCAGCACCAGCCTCGCGTTAAGAAATGCCTTCATGCGCGTGTCTCCTGTTTCCTGTGCATGGCTGTTGCAAACCAAGCCGTGTGAATGTGTCAACGATTACGTTATCGATTACGTAACCGTTTTTTCTAGCATATCACAGATTCTTTTCACATGCAATGGTTTCGATTATTTTTACCTGAGAGACCGTTGAAAACCGCCAAAAGGATGGCTACCGCTCCGCGCGGCTCACGCTGCGAAGCTGCTTCTCAAGCCGCTTCGCGGTGGGCGTTGCAGCAAGCCCGCCCAGCGCGGTTTCCCGCAATTCCTTCGGAAGGCCCCGCCCAACGCGGTACATCGCGTCCACCACCTCATCGAACGGGATGTGGCTCTCGACCCCCGCAAGCGCCAGATCGGCACATACAAGGGCGTTGGCCACGCCGGAGGCATTGCGCTTCACGCAGGGGATCTCAACCAGTCCGCAGACAGGATCACACACCAGCCCCATCACGTTTTTGATCGTCATGGACGCGGCGTGGAACGCGGCGCGGGGGGATCCGCCCATCATCTCCACCACACCGGCGGCGCCCATCGCGGAAGCCGAACCGCACTCCGCCTGACAGCCTCCCTCGGCCCCCGCGAGCGTCGCCCGCTCGCCGATGAGGATGCCGATTCCCGCTGCGGTGAACAGCGCATCGACCAACTCCTCCTCCGATTTGCCCCTGCTCTCCCCCACGGAAAGCAGGGCTGCCGGGACGATCCCGCAGGAGCCCGCCGTCGGGCAGGCGACGATCTTACCCATCGACGCGTTGACCTCGGATACCGACAGCGCCATGGCAACAGCCTCGCCCATGGTTCCCCCAAGCAAAGAGGTGTCTTGCGCAAGGTATTGCGAGTAGCGGTGCGCGCTCCCGCCGGATAGCCCGCTGACAGAGAAAACCGGGTGCCGTCTGGCCTCGCTTATCGTACGGCGCATCACGCGCAGCGCTTCCCGCATCTGCTCTTTGGCGGCGGCTTCGCCGCGCACCTCGCTTTCTTCGCGCAGCGTATACGCGCCCAGCGAAATCCCCTGCCGCTCCAACAGGGGGAGAAGCTTCTCAACCGACGTTTCCATTCCACGTCCTCCTTAGCCCAACGCATTCAGCCATGTGGCGCTTTTCACACCCGGGATACGCCGTATCTGCTCCAGTACTTCAGACGGAAGCGCGCCGTCGAGCTCAACATACATGTACGCTTCCCTGCCGGGACGGGTTCGGTTCACGCGCATATTACCGATGTTGATGTCCCGCTGGTACAGGAGCGCCGCAAGCAGGGATACCACGCCCGGAACGTCGTTATGCTCCGTAATCAGGATCGGCGTTTCCCCGGTAAAGTGAACCTCCAGCCCGTCGATGGAAAAAACGACCACCTTGCCGCCCCCGAGGGAACTCCCCGTCATCGTGAGCGGATGCCCGCCCGGCACCGTGAGAAGAAAGCGCACCGTATTCGGATGTACCTCGCCGAGATCGACGGGTGTGAAGCGGTAGGCGATCCCCGCTTCATCCGCGAGGGCGAAGGCATCATGAAGCCGCTCGTCATCGGGGGACAGCCCCAGTATCCCCGCAAGCAGCGCCTTATCCGTACCGTGCCCCCGATAGGTTTTAGCAAACGAGCCATGGAGCTGGAACTCCACACTCTCCACCTTCCCTCCGGCAAGCAGGCGCGCCATTTGTCCGAGGCGCGCGGCTCCGGCCGTATGCGAGCTGGAGGGGCCGATCATCACCGGCCCGACAATATCAAACACACCGTAATTCCGCAAGCAGGCTTCCCTCCCCCTTCACCAATCAGTCCTTATTCCACCCATTCGTGTGTGAAGCAGCCATCCAGATAATTCAGATAGGCTTCCTTGGTCAGTATAGGCCTAAACGCCTCCCTGATGTGCCTGCCCCGTGCCGCGCCGTCGGCAAGCAGCATCACCACCGCGGAAGCCATCGCCTTCGCGGTCAGCGCCGCGACGAAATCCCCCTTCAACTCCGCAAAATCACTCCCGTGGAGGCTGCCGGAGAAGCCTCCGACAGTCGGCTGGATGACCGGGAGAAGATGGCTCAGGTCGCCGATATCCGACGAACCGGGCATATCGACGCCGCGCACCGCGCGGGAGAAGCCCTGCGTCCTTTCGAGCGCACGTTCGAATACAGCGGTGAGCGCGGTATCCTGCCGGAGCGGCAGATAGCCGGGGAGCGTCTCAATTTCGGCGGAAGCGCCGACCATGACGCATCCCCCGCGCACGGACCGGTCAACCTTGGCAGCGGCATCACGCATGGCATTCAGATTCGAGGAACGCACGTAGGTTTCCATAACCGCCTCGGCGGGCACGGAATTCACCACGTCTCCCCCCTTGGTCAGAATGGGATGGATGCGGACATGCTCCTCATCACGGAAGGTTTCACGATTCATGTGCATCCCCATAATCGCCGCTGTCGCAGCGTTCAGCGCATTCACGCCGAGATGGGGAGCGGCGCCCGCGTGCGCCGTTTTCCCGAGAAAGCAAACCGTCTTGGCAAGAAAGCCGAGGCTCCCTCCCTCCAGAAACACTTCCCCCGGTTCAGAATCAGGATGTGCGTGGCACATGAGCAGCATGTCTACCTCATCGAAGGCCCCCAGCGAAAGCAGCTCCTGCTTGCCGGAAAGGTAGCGGATTTTCCCCTGCCGGCGAAGCTCCAGCCGGTAGGCCAGCTCAATATACTCCTCGGCGGGAACCGCGAAGAAGCTGATCGAGCCGCACAGCTCCCGGCATGCCCCTGAGCGGAGGAGCGCTTCAAAGGCGGCAAGCATCACCGTCATCTGAAAGGAGTGCCCGCAGGCATGCGCGGCTCCGCTCACCGGATCTGCTGAGGGATGCAGAGGTGACGTGACCGCATCCAGTTCACAGAGCAGCCCCACGTGGATTCCCTGTGGATTTCCACAGGGAATCGTGGCCTTGATTCCCGTAATGCCAAGCCCCTCCTGTATGGCAGGGCACGGCTCAATTCCGCGCAGCCTCTTAGCAAGGTACGCCGCCGTTTCCCTCTCCTTGTAGCCAAGCTCCGGATGGGCAAAGAGCCATTCCCGGTCACGCGCGATGTCTGCCCGTGCACGGTCGATCCAACCCGTGCAGCTGTCGATGAGCCTTGTCTCCGTCATGGATATGATCCCCTTTTCTCAGTCGAGCCATTCGCGCAGATGCGCCGCTACGAATGCGTCATCGTGCAAATGCGGATACTGCGCGTATACCCGGTCGATCTCCTCCGACTGCCCCGCAGAAAGCCCCTCTTCGGGATTGAGGCAGAGGATGTTTTCAAAAATGCCCTGCCGGCGGAGCACCTCATGAATGCCTGCGATGCATCCGGCAAAATCGTGCGCCGTGTCAAAAAAGGCCGCGTTCGCATCGGTGATCTGCGCGGCAAGCGTGAGCAGCTCCGGAGTGATATTCCCTGAGCGCTTCGCGGCGCGGAGCGCATGAAAAATCTCCACGGCGCGATTCGTCCAAACAGCCCAGTGCCCGAGCAAGCCTCCTTCAAAGCTCTTCTCGACCACGTTTCCGTTCTTCTCGAAGCGATAGGTGGTAAGCAGATCGGCCACGATGTTGTCGTCGTTGCCGGTATAGAGCGTGATCTCGTCCGCGCGATTTGAAAGGGCGACGGCGCGCACCATCTCCGCCGTCAGATAGCGGTCAAAGGGAGCCGCCTTCACGGCGACGACATTCGGCGTTTCAGCGACGCGCGTCCAGTAATCGAAGCTGAATCGCCGCCCCCCGACGGCGCGCTGGAGGTAGAAACCGATCACGGGGGCAACGGCGGCGACCGCCACAGTACGCGCAATGAGGTAATCCTCGTCGTAAGCGCCAAGGCCTCCGGGGCTGAGAAGTACCGCGTCAAAGCCCAGCCGGACGGCTGCCTCCGCTTCGGCGACCGCCTGCTCCGCAGGTCCGCACACACCCGCAACACGCACAACGGTATGCCCCGTGCGTTGAGCATAGGCATCCATTTCCTCGGAAGCAAGCCGGAGCAGAGGTTCGAAAAGCTCCACCCCCTTGTCGCGGATTTCAAATTGCGTAGTATGTACGGCGACAGCGAGCCCATCCGCACCCGCGTTCAGATAATAGCGCAGCACCGCGCGCTGCCGTCTCTCATCCCATTTTCGGTTCCTGTCGAGCGCCAGCGGGACTGCCGGGATCACACAGCCCGCATGCAGCAGTTGCAAAGCCTTGCTCGCGGCCATCAGAAGCTCCCCTTTCTCTCTTCAAAATGTGTGGGTTTGCCGAGCGAGCGTCCGTTCTGGAGGAGCCACTCCGCCTGCCAGCGGATCATCGTGCGCGCGGATACCGTCGGATAACCGAACAGCTCCGTCGCCTTCGCCGCGTTGTTGATAAACGCCATCGGGCTTTCCTCGCCGGCAAACACGGGCTTTTTCCCCAGATGATGGCCCAGCTCCTCGGCAATCGCGCGGACGGAGAGCGTCTCCGGCCCCGTTACATTCAGGATGGTGGGCGGCGTTCCCGTATGAAGCAGGCTGCGCACGGCGATTTCATTCGCGTCATGCTGCCAAATCAGATTCACCACACCGGTCGCAAGCGGTACGGGCGTACCCTCCATAATACTTCTCGCGATATCGTGAAGTACGCCATACCGCAGATCCACGGCATAATTCAGCCGGTAGAGGAGAATGGGAACCCCCCGCTCACGCGAATAATATTCGAACACGCGCTCCCTCGCGAGGCAGCTCATGGCATACTCGCCGACGGGGCTTGTGGGGGTTTCCTCCGTCGCTCCTCCCGACGCGAGCGGAACCATAGGGTAGATGTTGCCGGAGGAGAATACCACGGTGCGTGCGTTCGCAAAGCGCCGTGCCGCATTCGCGGGGACAACCGCATTCATCGCCCAGGTGGCTGCTTCCTGCCCGTTCGTACCGAATTTCCGTCCTGCCATGAAGATCACATTATCCGCATCGGGAAGCGCCTTCACCTGTTCCTCATCGAGAAGGTCGGCAAAAACAAGGGTGATCCCCTTTTCCTTCAGATACGCGGTAGCGATCGGATCTGAAAACCGCGAAGCGGCGATGATCTCCTTCTTAATCCCCGCCTTTTCGCAGGCGTTTCGGATCAGCACACACAGGGAGGGGCCCATCTTCCCTCCGGCTCCGAGCACAAGAATGTTCCCTGCAATCTTTTGAATATCCTCCACCAAGGCTTGGGAGGGTTCCGTCAGCATGGCGTCAAGCACCTGTTCCGTCCACATAGTTTTCTCTCCTTTTCTTCGCTACACAGCGCGTACAATCTCTTCCATCAATTCCACGGAGCGGAGCAAAAAGCTGCCGGAATAGCCTTCCCGCTTCCCGCGGAGCACCTCCGCAAAGTGGGTGAGCGCGAGTGAATACCCCTCTGAAATATCGAGCGCGACCTCCTCGCCGCCCCTCTCGAAGTGCAGTTTGGCGACGGAGGGGGCAGCCTCTTTCAGAAAGCGCAGCGCCACGGTGAACCCGTCATACGTCACGTCGGCGACGATATCCCCGCCCTCGCGCCGGACGCTGACCGTCCGGTAATCCTGCCCAAACGCCGCAAGACCTATTTCAACAAGATGAGAACCGTAAAACGCCAGCCCGCCGAAAGGGCTGTCCGGGTCCGCCTGAAAACACAGGGAGGCCCCCTTACATTTCCCCCTTGCGCCGGACGAGACAAGCTCCCGAATGCGCCCGATTGCAGGCACATGCTTGCAGGTCGTACCGCCGCACAGATATGCGCCGAATCGTTTTGCCGTATCCACAAGCAGCCTTGCCTCCCGCACCGTATCCGTAAAGGGCTTGTTCACCCATACGACCATGCCTCTCTCCACAAAAGGAAGCGCAAGCGCTGTGTGATCCCTGCCTCTCCGGGAGAGAATCATCACGCCATCCACCGCGTCCGCCATGGCAAGCGGCTCCCGCACAACATAGGGGATTTCCCTTTCCTGCGCAATCTGAGCGGTAACGACTGGGTCGCTCCCCCAAATATGCGTGACACGGACACCCGCAAGAGCGCCTTCGCGCGCGTTATGAAAAATTCCTGCGAAAGCACGGGGATGTGTCGAATCCGTCCCTATCATTCCAATATTCATGCGTCATTCCCTCCATTTGCGCACATATAGCGCAGGATCATTTCCGTCAGGTTTTCGACCGCCTTCTCCGCCATGATCGGCTCCTCCGTTTCATAGCCGAGTAGCCGGGGCAGCGTAAAACGGTTCGAGAAGTGGGAAAACGTGTACATAAGCAGCGAGATGAGCACCTGCTCACTATCTATCTCCTCGCGGAACACACCTTCCTTCTGTCCGCGCTCTACGATGCTGCGCAGCGCACGGAAAGCAGGCGCACGCAGGCTGGAGGTATCCTCGCTGTCCAGATACCGGCCCTGATTGAGGTTCTCCCACAGCAGCAGGTTGACATAGGTGGGATTCGCCCGCAGGTAGTCGAAGTAAAAACGGATCATCCTCCGGATTGCTTCCACACAGGAGCCCTCCTCCGCAAGTGCGGAAAGCTCCTGCTCGCCCAGACGCTCGTAGGCGTTTTGCAGTACCGTGCGGTAAAGTTCGGTCTTATTGCCGAAGTACTCATAGATCATTCGCTTGTTGACGCCCGCCCGGCTCGCGATTTCATCAATACGCGTACCATAAAGCCCTTTGGCGGAAAACTCCTCCTCAGCCGCTTGCAGAATGTTTCTTTTCGTAACGCTTGCATCCCTCATATCGTCCTCCAAGTAAGTAACTGTTTAGTTATATAATAATCACTTACCGATTCGTTTACAAGAGGCGGCTTACACAATTATTGGCTTGATATTTGTAGGTATTGCCACATTACCCGTTGACGGAAGTGTACTCTTGTCGCTATGCGTATCATAAAAAGCAAACTCTTTTGTGATGGTGTTCCTTAGCAATGAATTAGCTTATCACTTTGGAGGTTATTTTTCTTCCCTATTTGTCACTCACCATAACATCTCAGTACATTTGTTCTATTGATAAGGCATGGGGGGGTAAAATTTACACGCTGTCGTATGAATCTTTACGCTGTAAATAAATTATCGCCTGACCCAAAAAAGCAGTAACAGGATTGGTATAAAAGAATACTGTATTATTGGGGAGGTGAAGGTAACGGATACAAGAGAATTATTCGCAAGGCTTATCAAATGTGAGGCGGGGGGTGAAGGAGAAAGCGGCATGGATGCCGTAGCAACCGTGGTGATGAACCGCGTGCGGGTAGACTACGGGGAGTATTTTAGGGTCAATCAAGGCGACCTGCGCAGGGTAATAGAGCAGCCCGGCCAGTTTTCCTGTATGAAAACGGTGCTGGGCGGCCGGGATAATCCGCAGAATGTCTGGGCGGCAACCCCGGAGCCGATCCATTATCAGGTCGCCGACCGGGCAATCCAAGGCGCAATATATTCCGGCGCCGGAGCAGCTACACTGTGGTACATGAACCCTTTTAACCCAAGGTGTCCCGATCCATTCCCTTATAACGGAACCGGCTATTGGTTCACAAGAATTAACCAGCATTGTTTTTTCAACCCTACGGAGAAATACGCACAAACATAATTACAGACAAGGTGGCTTGATGAATGAACAGCAATATTAATTGGTCCGACAACCGGGTGCTGACCTCAGGGGTGTCTCAGCAGGCTGTCTATACCCCCTCTTACCGGCGCCGCACACCGGATACGGATATGGTGACCGCCCCCACCGATTCTTTCGGCATGATGCCGGGCGACCAGCAGGGCCCACCCCCCTCAACAGGCAGAGACTTTATACCCGGGTACCTTTCCACCCTCATCGGCAAGAATGTACGGGCTGAATTTTTACTCGGCGGCAGTGTGTACACAGACAGAACCGGCATTGTACGTGAGGTTGGCGTAAACTACTTTGTGCTTGAGGAGTTGGTCTCCCACGCCCTTATCATGTGCGACCTGTATTCCGTTAAATTTGTCACAACCGTTTAGGAACCTGTAAATGGGTTACGGCCAATACAAAGGCCTGTAATCATACATATCAAAAACATCGCTCCGGTGGCACCGTCCCGCCCGCCGAGCATACAGGATTTATGAATATGGTAATAGCCAAACTTTAGCCACCGCATACAACCGCACCGAAACGCGTTTGCATGGATGGCTATTTTTATGTTATAATCTGTATTACCATACTTATTTTATGAGGTGAAGCCATGCCACTGGTAAGGATTGAAATTGTAAAAGGGCACTCGGAAGAGTACAAAAAAACATTTTTGCAGGTGATACATCAGGCGTTAATGGATACCCTGAGCATACCGGACAGTGACCGCTACCAGCGGCTGTATGAAATCGAACCGGAATATTTTGAGCACAGCGACAAATCGGACAAGTTTGCGATTATTGAGCTGGCACTCTTCCCCGGCAGACCGAAAGAGCTGAAAAGGAACATGATGAAGGAGATTATCCGCCGGCTGGGCGAGGCGCTTGGGCTTACCCCGGACGATATCTTCATTATCATCCACGAGCCGGCGCTGGATAACTGGGGGCTGCATGGGGAACAGGCGAGTGAACTGAAGCTCAATTACAAGTCCGCTCAATAGTTTTAAAGGCACATAAGATCAGAGAGCCATTTGCAAGCACCAAACAGATAGAATATGAATCATCTATTCTATCGGATGCTGCAAATGTGCTCTCTTTTTGAGTGGATGATTACTTAGCAAATTAAATTTACCGGATTTGGAATTGCTTGATAACCCCGCGGGCCATCTCATCCGCCATTTTAAGTGCCTGCTGCTCGATGGCATCGTACTGCGTAATGCTTGCGGCATACTGCCCGTTTAACAGCTGCAGGGCTTCCTCCTCCGTCATTTTCAGGTGCTCATACAGCATGGCCTGCCATGTTTTTGCATCCCAGTTCGGATTGATATCGCTTAAAAACTCGGCGATATCGTCGGCGTTGGTATACCACTTGATGCGCTGCTCCTGAGCTATGGTCCTATCCCCTGCCTTGGCGGCATTCACCAATCTGGCTGCTATGAGCAGATGCTCGGTAAGCAGCTTTTGAAATTCCTCCGCCGTTTGATTGCCATATAACGGCCTAAGTATGTTTGCAAAGTCTATCGGGTTCCGAAGCAGCCGGTTGGTTACGTACTCCAGGTCATTTAGGCCAAAGGCGGTGCTGACGAGGAACGACCTTGTCCAGAGCACATGCTCCAGCCAAAGAAGGCGCAGCGTGTTTTGCACCTGCAGCTGCATGGGCGTGGTGCATTGGTTCATTGCATAATTATTCTGCATAGTCATAACCTTTCTTCCAAAATAAGTTAGTACATTCTATGTCGCTCCGCCCTGCCTTGTCGACATTCTTTATTGCCTCTAAAACACCCGAATGCTATAATAAGCAAGGATGTTAAACCACAGCCGGCGGCAGCCGGCGGAACGGAGCTTTGTATGACGGACAGCAGCTTACCCTTTTCCCCTGCGGATATTTTGGTTCCCCGCGTCAAGGAACCCCAGAAATGGAGTGTGGTCGCCTGTGACCAGTATACCTCGCAGCCGGATTACTGGCAGCAAACCGCCGCGTACGTGGGCGATGCCCCTTCGACACTTCATCTGGTGTTCCCCGAAATCTACCTGCACAACGCGGATTTTGGCGCGCGCATTGAGAAGATTAACGCGAGCATGCATCAATACTTAAATAACAAACTTTTGGACGAATATACCGAAAGTTATTTTTATATTGAACGCAGGGTGACAAACGGCAAGGTGCGCCGCGGCCTGATCGGTAAGGTGGACCTGCTGCAGTACGATTACAACAAGGGCGCCGAGAGCCTTATCCGCGCGACCGAGGGCACGGTGCTCGATCGCATCCCCCCGCGTGTTAAGATTCGCGAAAACGCACCGCTGGAGCTGCCGCATGTGATGCTGCTCATCGACGACGAGGCTGAGGCTGTCATCGGCAAGGTTGCCGCGCAGAAAGATGGTTTTGAGAAAATATACGATTTTAACCTGATGCAGGGCGGCGGGAATATCAAGGGCTGGCGTGTTTCCACAGCTGCCGCCGCAGGCGTTGCCGAAGCGCTCAAGCTACTTGGGGACCAGTCTGCCTTTGACAAGAAGTATGGCATAACCGGCAAAAAGGTGCTGCAGTTCGCGGTGGGTGACGGCAACCACTCGCTTGCCACCGCCAAGGAGTGCTTTAGCAAGCTGGCCGCTACCCTCCCGCCCGAGGAGGCCCTTGCCCACCCCGCGCGGTATGCGCTGGTGGAGCTTGTGAACCTGCACGACCCGTCGCTGGAGTTTGAGGCCATCCACCGCGTGGTGTTCGGTATAAACCCCGAGCAGCTGCTCGCCGAGCTGTTTCAGCGCTACGACTGCGCATACGGCTGCGGCGAAGGCCAAGCCTTTAACTATGTAACCAAGGATGGGGCGGGCACTATCACGGTAAAGAACCCCGCCAGCACCCTTGCTGTAGGCACCCTGCAGCTGTTCTTGGACGATTACCTCTCGCGCTTTGGTGGGAAAATCGATTATATCCACGGCAGGGATGTGACCGAGACGCTTGCCCGTGAGCCGGGCAACATCGGTTTTATACTGCCAGCCATGGAAAAACCCGACCTGTTTAAAACCGTCATCCTCGACGGCGCCCTGCCCCGCAAAACCTTCTCGATGGGCGAGGCCTGCGAAAAGCGGTTTTATCTCGAGGCCAGAAGGATACGGTAGCCATGCGTACGTATAAGACGTCCGAGGTGGCATCCGTCGTCGGGCTGCACCCCAATTCCGTCCGGCTGTATGAGGAGTGGGGCTTTATTCCAACGCCCGAAAGGAAGGAAAACGGGTACCGCGTATACACCGATGTGCATATAGAACAGATTCGCCTTGCCAGAACAGCGCTGAAATGCGAGATTGTGCAGGGCGGGATACGCAAGCGGGCCATTGACATAATCTTTGTGTCGGCCGCGGGGGATTACGACAGGGCGATAGACCGGACGGAGGCCTACATCCGCGCCATTGCCGATGCAACATGCCGTGCGGAGGAAGCCTTGGATATCGTCAACCGCCTTATCTTACAACCGAACCAGTCCCTAAAGCCCGTGCAGCTTACCCGCAAGCAAACCGCCGTTTCGCTTGGCGTAACCATTGACACGCTGCGCAACTGGGAGCTGAACGGGCTTTTCACGGCAAAGAGAAAGGAAAACGGATATCGCGTTTATAATGAAGCGGATATCCAGCGGCTGAAGATCATCTACGCGCTCAGAGCCGCCAACTATTCGCTTACGGCGATACTGCGCATGCTGGGCGACCTGGATACCTCCCGGCATCTTGACCTTAAAGCCAGTATCGACGTGCCGAAAGAGACGGAGCATATTATATCCGCGTGCGACAGGCTACTGACCTCCTTAAAGGAAGTCGCGCAGGATGCTCAGTGTATCCTGAGTAAACTCTATGAGATGAAAAGACAATTTACTTAAACCCTCCACTTTGACACCAGACTTTTGTTTGGTGTTATAATTTTGCCCGTAAACAAAAAAGGAGGAAAAACCCATGGAAACAGTGTTGACCATTGAAAACCTTCGCAAAACCTACGGGCAAAGAACAGCGGTACACAACCTGTGCCTTTCGGTACGAAAAGGCGAAATCTTTGGCCTGCTGGGGGCAAACGGTGCCGGAAAAAGTACGACGATTGAATGCGCGCTGGGCACCAAAAGGGCTGACGGCGGCAGGGTGCGCATCTTGGGCATGGACCCGAAGGCAAACCGCAAACGGCTTTTTGAGCGGGTGGGGGTACAGTTTCAGGAACCGCGGTATCAGGAAAAGATCACGGTTACAGAGCTGTGCGAAGAAACGCATTCGCTCTACAAGAGCCCTGCGGCTTACGACGAGCTGCTCAAAAGCTTTGGTCTGGCGGATAAAGGCAGGCAGCCGGTGAGCGAGCTTTCGGGCGGTGAATGCCAGCGCCTGTTTGTGGTGCTCGCGTTGATTCCAAACCCAGAGCTGGTTTTTTTAGACGAGCTTACCACCGGGCTGGACACCAAGGCGCGCAGGGATGTGTGGCGGTACCTCGAGCAGCTCAAAGCCGGGGGCCTGACCATCTTATTAACCTCACACTACATGGATGAGGTGGAGACGCTGTGCGACCGGATCATGATCCTGAAAAACGGCGAAAGCATCTTCTGCGGTACCGTCGCCGAGGCGGTTGCCCAAAGCCCCTTTGACAGATTGGAGGACGCATACCTGTGGTTTACAGGAGAGGAGGAAGGACAACATGAAGGCATTTAGCACACTGCTTAAAACAGAGTTTAAACTGTCTGTTCGGGATATGAACATGATCATCTTTGCGGTGGGGTTCCCCCTGATCGTAGCCATCATATTGGGGATCGTGTACGGCGGCAAGCCTGCTTTTGAGGGCGCGGGGTATACCTTTTTTGAGCAATCCTTTGGAGCGGTGGTGTCTATCGGCATCTGCGCGGCGGGTGTAATGGGGCTTCCTTTAGTTCTCTCCGACTACCGGCACAAGAAGATTCTAAAACGGTTTAAGGTAACACCCGTAAGCCCCGTATTGCTTCTGCTGGTGCAGGTAGCGGTGAACTTTATCTACTCTGTTATTTCACTGGTGCTTGTCTATCTTGTATCTTTACTGTTTTACGGTTTTAAGCTGCACGGCTCGCTGCTTGCCTTTTTAGGCGCCTACCTGCTGGTAGTGGCCTCTATCTATAGTCTGGGGCTCTTGGTAGCAGCGGTTTCACCGAATATTAAAACTGCGAGCCTGCTGTGTACCATCCTGTACTTTCCTATGCTGATATTCTCGGGCGCTACCCTTCCCTACGAAATCATGCCAAAGGTGATGCAACGGATGGCCGACTTTATGCCGCTGACGCAGGGCATTAAGCTGTTAAAGGGAACCTCGCTGGGGTTGCCGCTCGAGAACATCTTAATACCCGTCGTAGTAATGATAGTCGTTTCAATCATCTGTATTGGCGTGGCAATCCGTTTCTTCAAGTGGGAATAAAGATACGCCGCAGCGCCCCGGGAGCAACTGCTTTCGGGGCGCTTTCTTAGTACTAATCTTCAATTTAAACGGTAAATAGCACCGTCTTTTTGTCATACAACTAAAAGTCTCATGATACCGCCCGAAAAGGCGGTGTACTTTGCGCTCCCGCCAAAGTGGGGTTAATCAACGTGATTTTTAGGGTCAATATTACATTCCTTTTTCTTGATATAATAACACCATTATGCTATGATAATTGTAATAAAATCCTTGTTATCCGCTAAAATTCGGGGCGCGCATGGCGGCCAGAGCCGCCCTCACACAGATGGGATATACAGTTTTATGAAACAAAGCCCGCTTTATCTCCGCATAAAAATCATTACGCTTATCCGCGCCTGCTACGGCCGGTATAACAGCTTTCGCGTATCAAGACTGGCCATGCAGGAGATTACCGAGGCTTTTCTGTTTGTTCGGCGAGAGCAACCGTTCGGCACCGTAAATTCTTAACCTTAGGTACCATAAATAAAAAGGAGAATTTACAATGAACGTTCATATTACACATTTGGCAGTATATGCCACCAACCTTGAGAAGTCAAAGGAATATTATGTCAACTACTTCGGCGGGACGAGCAACGCGCTTTATAAAAACGCTAAGGGCTTCTCCAGCTACTTTATTACCTTTGGCAGCGGCGCGCGGCTTGAGATTATGCATCATACGGAGCTTGAGCAGCGGCCGGTGATCGATAAGGTAAACGGCTGGAGCCACGTGGCCTTTTCGGTGGGGGACAGAGAAACGGTGCTGTCACTCACCGAGCGGATGGTGGCGGACGGATATGAACTGTACAGCCCTCCGCGCCAGACCGGCGACGGCTATTTTGAGAGCTGTGTGGCAGACCCGGACGGAAACCGGGTGGAAATCACGGAATAACGCGGGAATCATAGCAACGGGTTTAGACAATCTCCGCACATCGGGCAGATGAAAGCACAATAAAACGATTGGTTCATACCGAGCCTTTCACGCTAAATACAGGACGTAAACAGGAGAAGAAAGATGAAAGAGAACAGGCTGGCGTTCCCCATACGGTCGATACTGCTTATTTACTGCACCTGCTTTGTGTTCAGGGCGATTGAATACATGTTCCTTCGCACCGATCAAAGCCTCTTCGGCGAAGCGTTTATACACAAACTGGTCGGCATCCTCATCCTTGCGCTGGCGATAAGGTATTTCGCCTTTCGGTGGCAGGAGGTAGGCTTTGCGGTACAGGACGCCTGGAAAAAGGTACTCTACGGCCTGCTGCTCGGCTTATCCGTTTTCTTCGTTGCCTATGGGACCGAATTCCTGATACAGCACTCTGCGGGCAATACCCCTTCTTTGCAGGTGTATGTAACCAGCTATGCCATCGACGGCAATCAGGGCAAGCAACTGGGGCTGTTGTTCTTCGTCTTCTGTATCGTCGGCAATATTATTAACGTCGCCATGGAGGAAGGCGTCTTCCGCGGCCTGTTTGTCAAGCTGATACAAACAAAGCACTCCTTCTTAAAGGCCATGATTCTCTCCTCTGTGCTTTTTGGCTTCTGGCACATCGCGGCGCCGGTGCGCAGCCTGCTGGACGGAGAGATCAGCCCCGTCGGAGCGGTAATGTCCATCCTGATGCTCGTGCTCACAACGGGAATTACCGGCGCAAAGTTCTGCCTGCTCACCAAACTCACCGGCTCGCTTTGGATGTCTATGGCCGACCACTTTGTCAACAACGCTATCATCAACATGCTGCATGTTGTTACGGTCTCAGGTGCGGATGAACTGCAGGTTGTGCGCATCTCCATCGCCCAGACGGTATCCTTCATTGTGGTGCTTATCCTCTTTTTCAAAACCGGCGCACACCGCAAGGCTACCTTCCGCGGCTTTGAAGAACGAGTTGCCGCTCAATAAACCTTCCCCCTACAGGACTGGGTAATGCTTGATGATCGCTCCCCTATTGGGTATTGTCTTTACAACACAAAACGGCGCCCCGAAAGATAAACTCTCGGGGCGCCGTTTTTTATATAGGTTCGGTTTTTATAGGCTCATACCAAGCTCAATCGCCTTCAGGTTGCTTTCCAGCAGCTGCGCCTTTTTGGGGGGAACGCACTTTTCGAGCGACTTCTTAACGGAGTCCATCGAGGCGAAGCCCGTTTCTTTTAAAATCTTGCCGAGGATAATCATGTTGGCAAGGCCGTGAAAGCCCTTCTCGTCGGCAAGTGAGGTCGCTTCGATATAGTAGGCGGAGACATCGGCTCGGTCGGTTTTCTTGCTGATGAGCGTACTGTCTACCACCACGATACCGCCCTTTTCAACGCTGCCGATAAACTTATCGTAGGAAGGGGCGTTCATAACACCGAGCACGTTGGGGTTTACCACCAGCGGGGAACCGATGGGCTCGTCCGAGATGCAGATACTGCAGTTGGCGGTGCCGCCGCGCATCTCCGGCCCATAGGACGGCAGCCACGAGATCTCCTTGCCCTCGATAAGCCCCGCATAGGCCATTACCTTGCCCGCGAACAGGATGCCCTGCCCGCCGAAGCCCGCAAGAATCGTATTCTGTGTATTCATATTACAGCGTGCCCTCCTCGGTTTTGTCTTTGTATACGCCCAGAGGGTAGTAAGGAATCATGTTGCCGCGCAGCCACTCGAACGCGTCTTCGGGAGAAAGCCCCCAGTTGGTGGGGCAGGTGGAGAGCACCTCGACAATCGAGAAACCCTTCTTGTCAAGCTGCGCCTGAAAGGCCTTCTTGATTGCCTTTTTGGCGTTCTTGACATTGGGCACATTATCCACCGAAACGCGCTCGGCGTATGCCACGCCGTCAAGGGTGGAGAGCATCTCGCAGATGCGGATGGGATGCCCGGCGGTGGACACATCGCGCCCGTAGGGGGTGGTCTGCGTCACCTGATTCGGCAGCGTGGTGGGCGCCATCTGCCCGCCGGTCATGCCATAGATGGCGTTATTAATAAAGATGATGGTGATGTTCTCGCCGCGTGTCGCAGAGTGTACCGTTTCGGCGGTGCCGATGGCGGCAAGGTCGCCGTCACCCTGATAGGTGAACACCACATTCTCCGGGATCGCCCTCTTTAAACCGGTCGCCACAGCGGGCGCTCTGCCGTGCGGTGCCTGCACCATATCGCAGGAGAAATAGTCATAGGCCATAACGGCGCAGCCTACCGGCGCAACGCCGACTGTCTTACCCTCAATGCCCAGCTCGTCGATTACCTCGGCCATCAGACGGTGAATAATGCCGTGCGTGCAGCCGGGGCAGTAATGAAACGGCGCATCGGTGAGCGCGTGCGGCTTTTGAAATACGATAGCCATTTACTGTACACCTCCCAGCTTCTTAATCTGTTCGAGCACCTCTGCGGGGGTGGGAATCACACCGCCCGTGCGGCCAAAGAAGGATACGGGCTTTTTGCCGTTTACGGCAAGGCGCACGTCATCCACCATCTGGCCCATGCTCATTTCTACGCACAAGAACTTTTCTACCTTTTCGGCAGCCGCCGCAATCTCTTTTACGGGGAACGGCCAGAGCGTGATGGGGCGGATACAGCCGACTTTAATGCCCTGCGCGCGCGCGGACTTCACCGCGCTCTTAACGATTCTAGAGGTAGCGCCGTAGGCCACCACGGCATACTCGGCGTCGTCCATCATATAGCTTTCTGCCAACACCTCGTTGGCCTTTACGATCTCGTAGCGCTCAAAACGTTCTACCACATGGCGCTCGAGGTCGGGTGCCTGCAGATAAAGGGAGTTTACAATATTGTGCTCGCGCTCACCCCTGTGCCCGTTGGTCGCCCAAGGCTTCTCTACCATGGCGGTCGCAGCACGCTCGGGGAACTCCACCGGCTCCATCATCTGGCCCAGCATGCCGTCCGCCAGAATCATCGCGGGCATGCGGTACTGGTCGGCTTTATCAAATGCCGTAAAGAGCAGGGTAACCATCTCCTGCACGGTGGAAGGAGCGTACACCAGCAGCTGAAAATCGCCGTGGCCAAGCGCCTTGGTGGCCTGCCAGTAGTCGGCCTGCGAGGGCTGAATACCGCCGAGGCCGGGGCCGCCGCGCTGCACATTGATGATCACGCAGGGAAGGTCGGAGCCCGCTATGTAGGAAACGCCCTCCGACTTTAAGCTCACGCCCGGTGAGGAAGACGACGTCATGGCCCTTACGCCTGCCGCCGCCGCGCCCAGCACCATATTGATGGCCGCAACCTCCGACTCTGCCTGCAGGAAGGTGCCTCCGATCTTGGGCATTCTTTTGGACATATAGGCCGAAAGCTCGGTCTGCGGTGTAATGGGATAACCGAAGAAGTGGCGGCAGCCTGCCTGAATAGCGGCTTCGGCCAGCGCTTCGTTGCCCTTCATAAGTACTCTCTCGCTCAAGATAAACCCTACCTTTCTACTATTATTGCAACGTCGGGGCACATTGTGGCGCACATTGCACAGCCAATACACTTTTCCATCTCGGTAACCTGCGCGGGGTGGTAGCCTTTTATGTTGATATGCTCTTCCGAAAGCTTTAGTATCTTCTTCGGGCAACTCAGCACACATAAGCCGCAGCCTTTGCAGATATTCTCGTTTACCGTAATCTTACTCATTCCAGCACCTCCATACCATAATTTTTGCAATGCCTATATCTTAGTCCCAGACATTTTTAACATAGCTATCAATTGGATAGATGTTTTCTATTTCAGTCAGCTCTTCTGCCAATGGGCGAACCGCCGCGGTGCAGATAAGCGGAAGGCCTAGTGTCTCACTCACCTCTCGCGCGAAAGCGGCAGAATCCTGAATGTCCGCTGCCGTGGTTCCTCTCGCAAGGTTTGAGTTATTTACCACCCCTGTGGCCTTTAAGCGCGACGCCGCCTCGATGTCGTGCAAAAGCGCGCTCGCTTCCTCTGGCGTACGGGTCAGGTAGCGGTAGCGGTTGATGACATACAGCATACTGTAGTTCACTTTTTCAAAGTGCGCGCGGAACATACCGAGCGCCACCGCGCCCGCGTCGTCGCCGCCCACATCGAAGATGACGGAGCCGCTTTGCCGCGTAAACACCGAGAACACCTCCGCCGAGAGGACGGGGATGTCCAAATTTGAATTCGCAAAGGGCGGGGCGATAAGCTTAATGCCCTGCTCCTCAAATTGCGCCTTAAAATCAGCCGTGCGGAAGTAGGGGTTGACGATATCAAGGTCCACCACCGTCACCTCTTCGCCCTGCCTGCGCAGGTCGACGGCCAAGTTCACGGCAAGGTTCGTTTTGCCGCTGCCGTAATGGCCGGTAACGATGATATATCGCGACAATCCGAGCATGCTTTCTCCTGCCTTTCGCCTTAAAAAGCCCTCTGTTGGCGCAAACACGATGCGCTCAAGGGGCCAGCTTTATTATTATAACACCATCAGGCGCTTTAATCAACCAAAGCGCTTTGCAAAAATGTACTAACTGTATTGCCTGCGGCGGACAATTTAAACACTATTGCACAAAAATATGACATTTTATCCTGTGTTTGCAGCATATTCACCAGCGTCTAGCGCGAACAAATGTGCACATAGCTGTTGAAGATACTACTATAGAATGTTATAATATTCTCAAAATATCATCCCATTTTGAGTAACGCTGCTGTTAGCAGTTTCACTGTCCAACTTTGCCCAATGAGCGGTCATTTTTGTTTTTATAGCCGCTTTGAGGGCGCTTTTAAATTATTAACAACTGCCTTTTTGCATATGCAGGGCAGGCCGGAAAGGCATGGGGGAACTATTTATGACCGTTGCGGATATTATTAAGCTGCTCGACGCCACCGTCATCTGCGGGGAAGAACATACGCAAAGAGAGGTACATAACGCGTGCGGGTCGGACATGATGAGTGATGTGCTGGCCTATGTAAAGGATCAGTCGGTGCTGCTCACTGGGCTTGTAAACCCTCAGGTGGTGCGTACCGCCGACATGATGGATATGGTTTGCGTGGTATTTGTACGCGGCAAGGAGCCGGACGCCTCCATCATAGAGCTTGCAAGCGAACGCCATATCGTACTGCTTAAAACCAACCACCGCATGTTTACCGCCTGCGGTATCCTCTACGCTCATGGGTTAAGCGGAGGAACGGATTGATGGCAGAGATAATTGAATTAACCTACGATGTGCCCGGGGACGATTTTACCCGTGCGGGTGAGGCCTCGAGCAACATGAAGAAGCTGTTAAAAAAGCTTGGGGTAAACCCCGACGCCATCCGCCGCGCGGCGATTGCCATGTATGAGGGCGAGATCAACATGGTCATCCACGCGGACGGCGGCGTGATAGACGTAAGGGTATGTGAGGAAAAGATTTCAATGGTGCTTAAAGACACCGGCCCCGGCATACCCGACATTGAGCTTGCCATGACCGAAGGCTACTCCACCGCGCCCGACAATGTGCGCACGCTGGGGTTCGGCGCGGGCATGGGGCTGCCAAACATGAAAAAATACACGGACGAAATGAGGATAAAAAGCACCGTGGGGGTTGGCACAACAGTAACCATGGTGGTGAACCTGTAAAGGCCGCCTGACTTCATTTTTTGCCCGTTTCGGAGGGAAGCAACTTGGCTGAGAAATTCTTTCATTCCGTAACACTGGACGCCGATAAATGTCAAGGCTGCACACATTGTATCAAGCGGTGCCCTACCGAGGCTATCCGCGTACGCGACGGCAAGGCGTATATTATTTCGGATCGTTGCATCGATTGCGGTGAATGTATTCGTGTCTGCCCGCACCACGCCAAAAAGCCGGAGTATGACAGTCTTGACGTTTTAGAAAGCAAAAAATATAAGGTTGCCCTGCCCGCCCCTGCCCTTTACGGGCAGTTTAACCATCTGGACGATGTGGACATCATCCTTTCCGGCCTTCTGAAGATGGGCTTTGACGACGTATTCGAGGTTTCGCGCGCCGCCGAGATCATCTCCGACGCGACGAGGCGGCTGATGGAGCAGGGCAAGCTCAAGAAGCCTGTCATCAGCTCGGCGTGTCCGACGGTGGTAAGGCTTATTCGGGTGCGCTTCCCCGAGCTGCTCGACAACCTGCTTCAGCTAAACGCCCCCATAGAGCTTGCCGCCAAGATGGCGCGCGAAGAGGCCGTGCAAAAGACCGGCCTGAAACCCGAGGATATCGGTATCATCTTTATCTCCCCCTGCCCTGCCAAGGTAACCGCCGTAAAGATGCCGTTTGGCGTGTACAAGAGCGAGGTAGACGCCGTGGTTGCCATCAAGGACGTATACACCCGCCTGCTGCCTTACATGAAGGAGGTGGCGGAATCGCCCGAAGCGCTCAGCACCTCCGGCCGCATGGGCATCAGCTGGGCCTCGAGCGGCGGAGAGGCCTCTGCCATGCTCAACGAAAACTATCTGGCCGCCGACGGCATTGAGAACGTAATCGCCGTGCTGGAGGCCCTCGAGGACGAGAAGTTCTCCGACCTCGACTTTATAGAGTTAAACTCCTGCCCCGCCGGATGCGTGGGCGGCGTGCTGACGGTGGAAAACCCTTATGTAGCCCGCACCCGCTTAAAGCGCTTGCGCAAGTACCTGCCCGTTTCCTGCAACCGCCTGACCGACGACGTTTCCGGCAAGATAGAATGGGAGCGCAAGATAGAGTACGCGCCGGTGATGGAGCTTGCGAGCAATGTCACCGATGCGCTGCATATGTTAAACGAGTTAGAGCGCATCGCCGCCACCTTCCCGGGTATCGACTGCGGCTCCTGCGGCGCGCCCACCTGCCGCGCCCTGGCCGAGGACATTGTGCGCGGAAAGGCCACCGACAGCCTGTGCATCTACCGCCTGCGCGAGCGCATGCAAACCCTCACCGACGAGCTTTCGCAGCTGGAGGAAAAGACCCGGACCGAATGATTGATGCACATCAATATACTTATTCTTCCCCTTTGGAGGTAGCCCTGTGACTGTTCAAGAACTTGCGGAAAAGACGGGGTTTTTACTGGTTACCGGCAAAGGCAGCCTTGAAAACACCCCGGAACATATCTATACCTGCGACCTGTTAAGCCTTGTGATGGGCCGCGCGCAGCCAAATGACGTGTGGATTACCGTCATGGGTAATGTCAACTCCGTTGCCGTCGCGGTGCTGGCCGACGTCGCCTGCATCATCCTGGCGGAGGGCATGGCGCTGGACGCCGAGGCCGCCAAAAAGGCCGCCGAGCAGGATGTCGCGGTACTTCTCAGCCCGCTCGCGGTATACGAAACCGCGCAGCGCGTGGCGCAGTATCTGTAGGTGTTATGCGTTCACCTGCTGCCCCCTGATAAGCATTGGCTTTTATAAATAGGCAATATACCCTGCTTGCTGAGGGCGTAGAGCCGGAAAGGCACAGTCATAAACATGGAACGACTGGCTTACGACCTGCACATTCACTCCTGCCTCTCCCCCTGCGGGGATAACGAAAGTACCCCGAACAACATTCTGAACATGGCGCGCCTAAACGGGCTGGACGTGATTGCGCTTACCGACCATAACTCCTGCAAGAACTGCCCCGCCATCATTGAGGCGCGCGACCGCATGGAGCTGCCCATCCTCGTGCTGCCGGGCATGGAGCTGTGCACCGCCGAGGAGATCCACATGATCTGCCTGTTCGATACCCTCGAAAAAGCGATGCAGTTCGACGCGTATATCTATACCAAAACGATGCCGGTGCTCAACCGCCCCGATAAGTTCGGCGAGCAGCGCATCTTAAACAGCATGGATGAACCGGTTGGGGTGGAGCCCCGTCTGCTGGTAACCGCCGCGGATATCCCCATAACCGAGGTGGAGGCGCTCATGCAGAGGTTTGGTGGGGTCACCTTCCCCGCTCATATCGACCGGCCCTCTTATTCCGTCCTTTCCGCTCTCGGCGAAATTCCGCCGGAGTGTAACTTTCAAACCGCCGAGGTGCACGACCTCTCCAGCTACCCGGCGCTTGCATCCGCCCACCCCGCCGTCGCGCGCATGCGCATTGTTACCAACTCCGACGCGCATTATCTGTGGGATATCTCGGAGGGCGAGCAGCACATGTCCGTTTCACAACACACCCCGCAGGCCGTACTGGAATATTTAAGGTCAAACCAACGCTAAACCGCAACGTGCGAAACATATGTTTGCATTTGCCCCTTTTTTATGCTATGATTTATGCGCAGGGCAATTATACTATAATCGCTTCGCTTTTATGGTAATTACAAAAAAAAGCTATCCTGTAAAACGTCCAACAAAATCCACCCGAAATGAGGAATGCGGCAAGTGAGAACCGTTTCTGTTACCGCGCTAAAGGTTTATGAGTATATCGTAGAGCGCGCCGCCGACGGAATCCCCCCCTCGGTGCGCGAAATCTGCACCGAGCTTGATATAAAATCGACCTCCACCGTACACAAGTACCTGAAGGAACTGGAATCCGCGGGGTACATCGAGCGTGAGTACAATCAGAACCGCTCGATTAAAATCAACACCGAAAAGGTGCTGCAGGTGCCCATCCTCGGCAATGTGGCCGCGGGTACCCCCATTCTGGCGGTTGAGAACATAGAGGGCTACCTGCCTTTCCGTGCCAAGGGCTACCGCTCGGGCGACCTGTTTGCGCTCAATGTGCGCGGCGAGAGCATGACGGACTGCGGCATCCTCGACGGCGACATTGTCGTTGCGCGCAAAACCACCTATGCCGAGAACGGCGAGATCGTTGTTGCGCTGGTGGAAGATTCCGCCACCGTGAAGCGCTTTTTTAAAGAAAAGGGCCATTTCCGGCTTCAACCCGAAAATGACCGCATGGAACCGATTATTGTAAACGAGGTCGCCATCCTCGGGCGGGTGATCGCGAACATACGGCTGTACGAATAAAATTCTACATGAGGTGAGCGGCCTGCCCCTTATACACCGGAACTGTCAAGAGATTTGAACAAATCGGGCAACAGCTCCTCGCCGAACTGCACTGCGCTCTAACCCATAAGGAATATCAACAATGCTTATATTGAGTCAAAACCGGTTGCTGCTGTAACCGGTTTTGACTTTTTTATAGTTGTAATCGCTTATTGACATTCTAACAGTTGTTAGATATAATTGATCTAACAACTGTTAGAGAGTTGGCGGCGCCGTTTATTGCGCAAAGGAGAAATATGGAGCGAAACACAAAACAGGATATAAAAGAGGCTGCACTCACCCTTTTTTCACAAAGAGGATACAGCGCCGTCTCGATTCGGGATATCTGCAAGGTTGTTGGAATAAAAGAAAGTACCGTCTATTATCACTTCACCAATAAGCAGGACATCTTTAACGTGTTGCTGCGCGAGTTTGAAGAGATTACCCAAGCGATACAGCAACAGTTCAATCACGAGTTCAGCAAAATGTCGGTGCTGGAAGAACAGGCCTTTGTCGCGGTCGGGCTTTCATTTTTAAACGGTTATCTCTTAAACGAGCGGATTCTGCCTTTTATGCGGATGCTAATGATTGAGCAGTACGTGAATGCCGAGGCCGCAAGCTTATACCACGACATCTTTTTTGACGCGCCGCTTAGGCAGAACGCGATGGTGTTCAGCCGGCTGATGCAGATGGGGCTCTTTCATCAGGCGGATGCCGCCTGCCTAGCCATGGAGTATTATGCGCCTATCTTTCTTATCGTTCAGCAGTACTTTGCCTGTGGCGAGGTTACGGCAGAAAAACGGCGGGCCGCAGACGGGCAATTGCGGCTTTATCTTGAGAGCTTTTATGAAAAGTACCATAAAGCGCAATAAAATGACAGAAGGATGAGATCATGAAGGTTTATAAGAGCGAAAAGGCCGAGCAAAGGATCATACAAACCTACGACCGTCTGCTTACCCTGTGGGATGTTGCCGTAAAAGAAACGGATATTTCCACCGCCTACGGAACCACGCATATGATCGAGTGCGGAAAAGACGGCGCTCCGCCCCTGGTGCTGTTCCACGGTGTGGGGGACGATTCCGCGCTGATGTGGATTTTTAACGCCAAGGCGCTGGCGGAGCAGTTTCATCTTTACGCGGTCGATACGATAGGCGGGCCGGGAAAAAGCCGCCCCAATGAGCAGTACTTCAAGAGCTTTGACGAAATCAAATGGCTGGATGAGGTGTTGGACATGCTAAAGTTAGAGCTGGTGTACCTTGCGGGCGTTTCCAACGGCGCCTACATAACCCAACATTACGGCATCATGCGCCCCGACAGGGTAACAAAAATGATCTGCATGTCCGGCTCCGCCGTCGCCGCAGGGGATAGTAAGAGCCCGTTAAGACGCATGTTGAAGGTATTTCTGCCCGAGGCACTTTTCCCCACCGATAAAAATATCATAAAGCTTATCAAGAAGCTTACCGGTAAAAACTATCGTAAGTTTACGGAGAATGCGGACATCATGGCGCACTATACCCAATTGATCCGCGGGTTTAACAATATGGCAATGACCTGTCATAAAATCGAATCCTTCAGTGAGGAACAGGTGCTTTCCATGCAAGGTAAGGCCTTATTCTTATGCGGCGAAGCGGATCCGCTGGGGGATATGGAAACGGTAAAAGCGATTCTGACGAAATATAAATTGGATTATCGCTTCTTCCCCGAGGCGGGGCATGGCATCAACCATGAATTATCTGAAGAAATCAATAGAATTATGATAGAATATTTAAACGAAGGCTCAAAAGCAGACTTAAACACTGCGCTCCTTTAACAGGCCTGACAGCAAAAGCACCGTATCTTGTGTGATACGGTGCTTCTTTTGTGTGTATCAATTCAGACTGCCTGATCCTCAATCTGTGCGGTATATAGGCGGTAATAGTCGCCCTTCTTCGCCATCAGCTCGCTGTGGCTGCCGCACTCGGTAATGGCGCCGCCGTTTACGTACATAATGCGGTCGCAGCTCTTGATGGTGGAAAGGCGGTGGGCGATGATAAACGAGGTGCGCCCTTTAAGCAGCGTCTGCAAACCTTTTTGCACCAAAAGCTCGGTTTTGGTGTCTATGGCGGAGGTGGCCTCGTCGAGAATAAGAATCTTCGGGTCGGCTATCAGGGTGCGCGCAAACGAAACCAGCTGCTTCTGCCCCTGCGAAAGACTGGAGCCGCCCTCCGACATGATGGTATCGTAGCCCTCGGGCATCTCTTCAATAAACCCGTCGGCATTCACCGCTTTGCAGGCGATGCGCACCTCCTCAAGGGTGGCGTCCAGCTTGCCGTAGCGGATGTTGTCGATGATGGGCCCCGCAAAGATAAAGCTATCCTGCAGCATGATGCCCATCTGGCTGCGGAGTGAGTGCAGGGTCACCTGTGAGATATCCTGCCCGTCGATGAGCACCCTGCCCTCGGTAACATTGTAAAAGCGGCTGATGAGGTTGACGATGGTCGTTTTACCGGCGCCTGTGGGGCCTACGAGCGCAATGGTCTCGCCCGGCTTTACCTCAAACGACACACCGCCCAGCACCGTTGTCTGTTCATCGTACCCGAATACCACGTTGTCAAAGGTAACGGCGCCCTGAATGGGTGGCAGGGTGCCGGCATTGGGCACGTTTTGAATCTCCACCGGTTCATCGATGGTTTCGAAGATGCGCTCCAGATAAGCGATGGTGTTGATGAAGTTGTTGTATATCTGCGACAGGTTATTGATAGGCTGCCAAAAACGCCATGAGTAGCTCGCCATGGAGGCAAGCGCGCCGATGGTTACCGAGGGGAAGGTGTAAAGCACCCCGACGATGTAGATGGCGCAGAAGATGCCCTGCCCGATGATCTCGGCGGCGCACCACGTCACGTTGGAGGAGTAGATGGCGGACATCCAGCGCTTCTTGGACTGTCGGCAGAGACCCATGAAGTTATTCTTGTTCTGCACCTCACGGTTGAATATCTGGGTAACCTTGATGCCGTTGATGCTCTCGCTCGCGTAGGCGTTTAAATTGGAGTTTTTATTTGAAAACGCCTGCCACGCCCGCCGCTGGATGGGCGCCACGAACAGCATCACCGTCGCGAAGATCGGCAAGCCCGCCAGAATGATTACCGAAAGGCGCGGGCTGGCTAAAAACATAAAGATGGTGATGAACACAAGGTTAAACAGCTCCAGAATGAAGTTGATGATGCCGTTTGAGAGCATATCCGACACGCTGTTAACATACTGCACCACGCGCACCAGTATCTTGCCGTGCGGGCGGGAATCGTAGTAGTTAAACGAAAGCTCCTGCAGGTGGGTAAACAGGTCGGAGCGGATGTCGTAGATGATATCCTGCCCTACCTTTGCCATCAGCCGCTGGCGGATGGTGGTGAAGATGATGCTGCCGATGATGGCGACGAGCAGCGCCGCCGCAAGCAGAAAAATCTCGTGCATATCCTTGTTGGGGATGGAAACGTCGATGGCCCGCTGCAGCAGAAGCGGCCCGCACAGCAGCAGAATGGTGGAAAGGGCGCTTAAAAACAGAGCCAGCACCATCACCTTTGCATGCTTTTTGATGTATACGGCGCTGCGCTTGAGCTGTGTGAAGTTAAATGGGGTTTCAAGCGTTTCGTCAATGTCGAATTTATTCCTCGCCATATGTATAACGATGCCTTTCCGGCTTTATGTCTGTGGGCATGAAGCCTATGATTGTTATAGAAAAGCGGAGCAAAAAGAGGGGCTGTGATTGAAGCTTATTTACACCGCGTCCGCCGTCATGCTGTTTTGAAGGGCAAAGATCTCGCTGTAGTAACCGCCTTGAGCCAGCAGCTGAACATGGGTACCCATCTCGGCGATTTTGCCGTCTTTTAAGATGATGATCTTATCGGCGCTCTTTACCGAGCTGATGCGCTGCGCAATGATAAACTTGGTACAGGGGTAATCGAGCTGCTCAAGCTGTTCCTGAATATACTTCTCGGTTTCAAGGTCTACCGCCGAGGTGGTATCGTCCAGAATCAAAATCCTCGGCTTGATTGCCAGGGCCCTAGCCAGCGCGATACGCTGCCGCTGCCCGCCGGAAAGGCCGACGCCGCGCTCGCCCACGATGGTGTCGTAGCCCTCGGGCATCTTGTTGATAAACCCGTCGGCATCCGCCATAACCGCCATGCGTCTGATCTCTCCGTCGGGCATATCGAGGTTGCCGTAGGAAATGTTGCCCTCAATGGTATCCGAGAACAGAAACACATCCTGCGTCGCCATGCCGATGTTGCGGCGCAGCCCCTGCAGGTTATACTCCCGTACATCCACGCCGTCTACCAGTACGCTGCCGCTCTTTACGTCGTAAAAGCGCGCGATAAGGTTTACCAGAGAGGTTTTGCCCACGCCTGTTTCGCCCATGATGGCTACCGTCTCGCCCGGGGAAACATGGAAGCTCACGTGACGGAGCACCTTTTGCTTGCAAAACGAGAAGCAGACATCCTTAAATTCCACCTCGCCCTTGAGCGGCGCTTTCGGCTCGATGCAGTTTTTGCGGCTGACAATGAGCGGCCGCGAGTAGAACAGCTCAATGACCTTGTTCGCCGAGGCGAAGAAACGTTCAATATCGTTTAAGAGCATCCCTAGCTGGCGCATCGGATCGGACAGTGCCCACACCAGCGCGACAAACGACACCAGTTCACCGTAGCTGAGGTGCCCGTTGATGACGAGCGCGCCGCCCACCAGAATGACGATGATGTTAAACGACTGCGAGATAAACTCAAGCCCCGGCCAGAACTTAAGCCAGGTATAGGACGCCTTGAGGTTTGCCTTGCGGAAATCCTCGTTTCGCTGGTTAAACTTGCTAATCTCAAAGTCCTCGCGCGCAAACGCCTTGATAACGCGGTTGCCCTCGATATTCTCCTGCGCAAAGGCATTTAAACCCGAAAGCTTTTCACGCAGCTGCATATACATGGGACGAACGCGCTTTGAAAACAGATAGCGTATTAAAAACACCAGCGGCGAAAGCACCACAAGCGCCAAGGTAAAGGTTGCGTTGACGGTGAGCAGGTAAATCACCGTAGACACCAGTATCAAAATCGAACTGAATATCTGGCGGATGACATACGCCGTGAAGTGGCGTACCATGTCAAGGTCTCCGGTTAAACGCGTCATCAGGTCGCCGGTGCGATACTGGCCATAAAAGCTTAAGTCCTGCTCCTGCAGGGTATCGTACAGCCTGTCGCGTATCGTGATGAGCATCCCCTGCGAGGCCTCATCCATGATAACGGCTGTCGTGTAGATAAGCCCCATACGCGTAAAGTGTATAATAAGCATAAGCATCAGTGCGGGTACAAAGGTATCCATCCGTTCATGCTTGGTTAAGCAGGTATCGACGATGTAGGCGGTAATCATCGGGTTTACGAATACTGCCGAAGAAGCGATGAGTTGAAAGATCATACCCAATATAAACTGCCATCGGTGGCCCTTCAGATTATGCCACACCCATTTAAACTGAAACACCTCTGCACCCCCGTTGCTGAAATTGCCGCGGCAAAGAACTGTAAAAATGCACACGGCTCGTGTAATCGTTTTAACGTACCTTTTCGTATTATAGCGAAACTACAAAAAATTGAAAGGGGCAAATCGAATATTTTTAAACAAAACTAAAAAATCATGATTATGCACAACACGCATCTTCGTGTCTAGACACTTCTTACAAATACGTCTTGATTTCATCCTAAAATATAACGCAACACCCTCAAAACGCCATAGACGCAAGCAACCCCGGGATGCTATCTCCCCGGGGCTATGATTTCTTTATATGAAATTTTGCAAACCGTTACTTTTCCATTCCTCTCCCCACGCGGCGTATTCGTAGGGGTCACACCACATCGGGTTCCCCTTCCTGTCATGCTCAGAGCAGAGGATTTTCTACAAATATCCCAGTGCTTAAAGCCCCCGCCGCTCTAAGTCGCAGAAACGGCCGTTGAGCGGATTTTATATACGAGTACTATCTTTTTCGGCGGCTGCCGCCTTTTTCTTCCGGCACTTACAGTAGGGCAGCGGCCGTTTTGGGTTTTGGCGGTGAAAGGCCAGGCAGGCCTCGCAGTTGCCATGCCGCTCGCAGCTTTTCTTAACACAGCTGCAGCGCTCTTTTCCGTTTTCAAGCATGACGATCAACTCCTTCGGGTACTATAACCGGCTGAAAATTAAATCACGAACCCGCCGTTTGGGCTGAGCACCTGCCCCGTAATAAAGCCCGCCTGCGGCGAAACCAGAAACGACACCGCCGCCGCAACATCGTTGGGGCTGCCGATCATGCCAAGAGGGGTTTCCTCGCGCAGCGCGGCGAGCGTCTGTTCGTCCAGGGCCGCATTCATTTCGGTTTCTATCACACCCGGCGCGACACAGTTCACCCGTATCCCCGAAGGGCCGAGCTCCTTGGCAAGGGCCCTGGTAAGGCCGATTGCCCCCGCCTTGACGGCGGAATAATGCACCTCGCAGGAGGCGCCGGTGATGCCCCAGACCGACGAGATATTCACAATGCCGCCCGCTTTTTGACGGATCATATACGGCAGCACCGCCTGCGAACAATAAAACATCCCGCTTAAGTTAACGGCCAGCATGCGGTTCCAGTCCTCCGCGGTAATGTCGGTGAACAGCTTCTGCTGTGCGATACCCGCATTGTTGATAAGGACATCCACCCCGCCGAAATCCCCGCTGATCTCGCTGACCATGGTATCCACCTGCGCCTTCTCCGCAACATCCGCGCAAAAGGCCTTGGCGTGGCCGCCATTGTTAATGATATCGTTTACCACCTCTTGGGCATGTTGTGCGCTGTGCAGGTAGTTCACCGCTACGGCAAAGCCGTCCGCGGCAAGGCGTCTTGCAATTGCGGCACCGATGCCCCTTGAGGCGCCTGTGACGAGAGCCGTTTTATTCATCCGCGTTTTCCCCCTTGATGAGAACTGGGCACGACTGAAAATGACAGAGGGCAGACTCTTCGGCCTGCCCCCAAAAGCTGCTTGTTATAACTGACGGATTAAAAAGTTCATATAGCTCGCAAAATGTGAGAATACGATACCCGGCTCCTGAAGGTCCGGGCACCAGCGCTTCACCCACTCCAGCGACACAAAGCCGTCGTAGCCGTTATCCTGCAGTATCTTGAGCGTGTCAAAGATCGGGACGTCGCCGTATCCCATCATGCGGTATACAACCTTACCCTCCGACATCACCGAATCCTTCACATGGGTGTAACGCACCCACTCCCCTATCTGGGCATAGGTCTCGGCCGGTGTCTCACCAAAGTAGCGGTAGGGGTGGTGAATATCCCACAGCACACCCTTGTTGGCGCTTTGAATACCCTCCAAAAACGCCTTCATCGCCTTGGAGGAAGCAAGGGGGCCGTTGGTTTCGATGAGCGGCGTAACCCCTCTGTCCTCGCCGTAAACGCACAGCTCCTCATAGGCCAGGCGCGCGGTTTCAAAGTCCGCATCCTCGGTGGGGTGCGGCACGGGGGTAATCATCACGCGGATGTACCGGGTACCCAGCCGCTGCGCAAGGTTTGCATAACTTTTTGCCTCGGCGACGGCATCCTCAGCCTTCGCCTTGTTGCCCAGCACGACACCGGTAGCCAGCAGCGAAATCTGCATATTGGCCTTGTGGAACTTCTGGATGGTCGCGTCGATATTCTCGCTTACAAACGGCTTCGCCTGAGGCGCAAACATCTCACTGCCGATGCCGCGAATCTCTATGCCATGCAGCCCCAAATCCTTTGCCGTGGAGAATATCTCTTCAAACGGCCATCCGGGGCAGCCTAAGGTTGAAAAAGCCAGCTTCATAGGTTAAACCCTCTTCTCTGCGTTTCTTGAGGCAACCCGGCAATATTGCCCGGCCCCTCTTTTTTCAAATAGGGCTGTTATCTGTCTTAATGCTGTTGCTGCTCAAACCAATCTTTCCAGTATTCATCCGGAGACTTCCCGCCGTAGATATCGTCGTCTCCGCCGGTGGTGGTTCCGCCGTTCATGCTGCCTTGGCTTATAATGAGCATAATCTCGCCCGGTACCCTCGTGACACGCACCACATACCCGGCGGGAACGCTTTCGTCAAACATTTGAACGATCTGATACTTGATCTTCAGGTCTGTAAGCGCCTTCTCGGCGTCGGCCTGCGCCATGCCGATAATGTCCTCCGGGATAGGCGCGGGGCCCTTACTCACCTTAACGGCCACGTTGACAAGCTCGCTTACCGGTGTATTGGAGAGCGGATTCTGATCGAAGATAACGCCCGCGGGATATTCCTCGTTGTACTCCTCGGTCTCGGTTACGACGTAATTCTTCCCATATTCTTCTTTATTCTTAACGGTATCCAGATAGCTGCCTACAAAATCGGGCAGGATGTAAGGCTCGTTTTCATTAGTATCCTCACTGACTACCTCGACATTGCTGCCTGTCTGTGTATTGTCTTTGGCAAAAACCAGCAGACTTTTGTCGATCTCGCTGAGTATAACAAACATCAGCGTAAGCAGGATAGTGGTGGTAATCAGCATGGAACTGAACATATAGACGAAGTTGCGCTTACGTGCCTTCCATTTGGAAACTGATTTCTTCTTGGCCGGTGACGGCTGCTGCTCCTGATACATGTTTTCACCTCGTTTATCGCTGTTCTGGGGGTTCTCTTCGTTTGCTGCCAAAGGCTGTGTGAGCAACACGGTAAATTCTCCGATGGTTTGGGGGCGCTCCTTTGGCTCAAGCGCCATCGCGCGCTCAAGGGCGTGGGAGACGTTCGCCGGCAAACCGGGTACAAGCTCGATGGCGGGTTTAAGCGTATCCTGCGCCAAACGCGCAGTCGCCTCGGGCACAACCGCCCCGGTGAGCATGGTGTAGACGACCGCCGCCGCCGAGTAAACGTCCGTCCACGTGCCCTGCCAGCCGGTAAGGCTGTAGAGCTCGGGCGGCGAATAGCCCGCAAACAGCTCGCCTGCAAGCTCGCACTTCGCGGTGCGCGCCGCGGGTATGGCAAACCCGGCCAGCCTCAGCCCGCCGTTTTCGCCCACAAAAATGGTGTCGGTACTGATGCCGCGATGGATAATCCCCGCTGCGTGCATAGCCTCCACCGCCGCGAGAACAGGCGCAAGCCTGCCGCTGATCACATCTGCCGAAAATGCGCCGCTGTGCTCTTTAAGAAACGAGGCCAGGGTAGTTTCGGCTACATACTCGTAAACCGCGTAAGCGGTATTGTTCCGTTCAAAGAAATCCACAATCGGGAGCAGCCCTGTGTATGTATACAGCTTTTGCAGCTGCCTGCACAGATCGCGAAAATCGGAGAGCAGCGCCTTGTATTGGGTTTCTTTGCCCTTGAGTGTTAATACGTTCTCGCCGCCGCGCTCACGCACGGCAAGCGAATCGGGCATGTATTCGCGAATAAACACCTTGCCGTTACGGCTAAAGTCGTATCCCAGATAGGTGGCGCCTTCGCCGTTACAGGAAATCAGCTTTCCGGCGACAAAGCGCTCGGATAAAGAGGTACCGGGCTTTAAATAGAGCGTATGATGAGGTGCCTTACTGTCAAAGCCGCAGCCTTCACATACATCTATGTCGCTTGGCTTTTCACACATGCAGCCCATGCACAGCGTCATGTCGGGGGAATTCATGCAAAACTTCACCTGCCTGCCGCCAAAAACTGTTGCTGCTCCATGATGTAATACTAAAACCCCGCAACCTGTTTTTTAACAGTTCTCTCAATGAATATACTTCATTATAGCCTATTCTGAAAAAAATTTCTACTGTCCCGCGGAATTTTTGGCATTGGGCGGCTAGGTAAAGTTTGGGGCAGCTTTCGACCCAATTTTATGCTGTTTCAATATTGGCGGCGTCCTGTAAGCCGAGGTGCTCTACCGCCCACTCGCGCATCTTGAACTTCTGTATCTTGCCGCTTGCCGTCATGGGGAAGGAATCCATAAACGCCACATAGCTGGGCACCTTATGGCGCGCCATCGAGGCGGATACGCAGGCCTTAACCTCTTCCTCGGTAAAGGTAACACCCTCGCGCAGGATAATGCAGGCCATCACCACTTCACCGTACTTTTGGGAGGGCACGCCGATTACCTGTACATCCTTTACCGCCGGATGGGTGTATAAGAACTCCTCAATCTCCTTGGGGTAGATGTTCTCGCCGCCGCGGATGATCATATCCTTTAAGCGCCCGGTAATCTTGTAGTAACCGTGCTCATCCACCTGTGCGAGGTCGCCGGTGTGCAGCCAGCCGTCTTGATCGATGGCGGCGGCGGTGGCCTCCTCCATCTTGTAGTAGCCCTTCATGATATTGTAGCCGCGCGCGCAGAACTCGCCGGGCTGGTGCGGGCCAAGGGTCTCGCCCGTCTCGGGGTCTACAATCTTGGCCTCCACAAAGGGCAGCACCCTGCCTACCGTCGCAACACGCACCTCGATGCTGTCGTCGGTAGTGGTTTGGGTGCAAACGGGCGAGGCCTCCGTCTGGCCGTAGGCGATGGTGATTTCGGTCATATTCATCTCGTCCACCACCTGCTGCATCACCTTGATGGGGCAGGGCGACCCTGCCATAATGCCGGTGCGCAGGTGTGAAAACTTAAACTGCTTAAAGTCGGGGTGCTCAAGCATGGCAATAAACATGGTGGGCACGCCGTGCACCGCCGTGCACTCCTCGTTCTGAATCGCGGACATAACGGGAATGGGGCTGAAATGATCCACCGGCACCATCGCGGTGGCGTGCGTGATGCAGGCCATGATGCCGAGCACCAGCCCGAAGCAGTGGAAGAACGGCACCGGGATGCATAGCTTGTCATCCTTGGTAAACTTCATGCAGTCGCCGATGCTCTTGCCGTCGTTAATGATGTTGTAATGGGTGAGCATGACCCCCTTGGGGAAGCCTGTGGTACCCGAGGTGTACTGCATGTTTACCACGTCGTGAAAATCGATGGTACACACAATATCCTGAAACGCCTCTTCACTGACGCCGGCACTTCGGGTGTAGAGCTCCTTAAAATTATACATGCCCGCCGGGGTATCCTCCCCCGCGTAAACAATCGACTTTAAATAGGGCAGCATCGGGTGGGCAAGCGCGCCGGGCTCGGAGCTCTTAAGCTCGGGGCAAAGCTCATTTACAATATCCACATAGCTGGTGCCCTTGATGCCGTGCGTCATCACAAGGCATTTGCTGTCGGACTGCCGGAGCAGGTATTCGAGCTCAAACACCTTGTAGTTGGTGTTTACGGTCACGAGTACCGCGCCGATCTTGGCGGTGGCAAACAGGGTGAGCATCCATTCGGGGGTGTTGGTAGCCCAGATGGCTACATGGTCGCCCTTGCCGATGCCGATGGCCATAAAGCCCTTCGCGAGCCGCTCCGCCTCTTCGTCCAGCTGCTTCCACGTTCTTTGAAAATCTCTGTCGGTGTATTTGACGGCAAGGCGGTCGGGGTAGTTCTTACCAAGGTCCTTTAACAGGTTACCTAAGGTGATTTCAATTAACTGATGCATCATAATTCATGCCCTTTCTGTGTGGCTTTATGCCGCACAGAAAGGGCATAAAACCGAATCGGAAAAGCGACGGTGCCGCCATCGGCGGCAGGAGGGCTTAAGCCCGACAGGCGGTTTTCCCAAGGCTGAAAGAGTATCTTTCAGCCTAGTCCTCCTTAATTCTTTGCAGTTACCACTTGCCTACAAACTGAGTATGTGAAAAGAAGCGGTGCCGCAGCAACAAAAAAATGCCTTCGCCTCTCACACAGACGCAAAGCGTCTGCATGGAGACGAAAGCATAATACTTCCGTGGTACCACTCCGGTTGATGTGCAAAGCACACCCGCTTATAACGTGTCGTAGAAAATTCCAAAAACACGCCTTCCTGTTAACGGTGGAAATCCGTTCACACCTACTTGCCTTTCGGCGTTCAGTTGACCGCTCAAGGGCGAGTTCATTCACAAAGCAGGTACCGCATCACAGCAACTGCGGCTCTCTGAAACATGCTTCTGTCAACTACTGCTCCCCGTCATAGCGTTAGGCAATATGTATAATAATAAATTAAAGATAGCAGATGCAAGGAGAATTGTCAATCGTTTTTTGTTTTGGCCATTTCAATCTTTATCCTTTTCACTCTTTCCTTTCGCTTCATCATCGCTTGCCTTTGGGGAGTCTTTATCATCCGAGGCAGAGGTGCAAGCGGAGCGCTGTGCGGCGATAATGCCCAGGTTATCGCCGATAGCACTAAAAAAGCTGCTTAAGATGTTGATGTCGTCCAGATCAAACTCCTTGGATAACGCTATGGCAATCGTCGAGGCTATAAAGACAAGCCGTTCGCCCGAAATGCACTTAAACTGGGACATAGGCGCACCACCTCAAGCCATTATTAGGAGTAGTCAAAATCAAAGTATTCAAACCGGAACAAATTAAGAACATGCTGCTTATGCGTACAGTTTGCAGGCGGCAGCCAAAGATTGTGGCAGCGACGGTTCATAATTATTTCACTTGTAATTAAGGGGCTTTTATATTATAATATGTAAGCAAGTTGCACAGCAGTATAAAGCAGGACATGGACATACGTTCTGACATACGGGTGTGCGGGTCCTGTGCGACAAAGCGCCGTGAACCATGTCAGGCGGGGAACCGAGCAGCATTAAGCGGATGTCTTTGTGTGCCGCAGGGTTGCCTGCATATCCGTATGTGAGAGCGTACGTCCTTTTTTTGTCTGGGGCTTGTTTCAAAAAACAAACAACGCCCGATCGTGGTATACGTTGTGTTTTGCACAGCGCAGAGAGGGATGTTTTGTAAGATGTATAAAGCGCTTTACAGGACATGGCGGCCCAAAACCTTTGAAGATGTTGTGGGGCAGGAGCATATTACCGCCACCTTAAAAAATGAAGTTTTGCAAGGCAGGGTGGCGCATTCGTATCTGTTCACCGGCTCACGGGGAACGGGTAAAACGACCTGCTCAAAGATCCTTGCAAAAGCGGTGAACTGCCTGCATCCCGTGGACGGCGACCCCTGCGGGGAGTGCGAGCTCTGCCTCGGCATCGAGGACGGCTCGGTAACCGATGTGGTGGAGATAGACGCCGCCAGCAACAACGGCATCGACGATGTGCGCGCCCTGCGCGAGGAGGCCATTTTTACGCCCGTAAGCGCGAAATACCGCGTTTATATCATCGACGAAACCCACATGCTTTCCATCGCGGCGTTTAACGCGCTGTTAAAGATTATGGAGGAACCGCCCGAACACGTACTGTTCATCTTAGCGACCACCGAGGTGCACAAGGTACCCGCGACGATTCTTTCGCGGTGCCAGCGGTTTGATTTTAAGCGCATCGACGCGGGCATTATCAAAGGCCGCCTGCTCGCCATCGCACAGGGCGAACAGATTGTTCTGAACGAAGACGCCGCGGAGCTGATCGCGCGCCTTGCCGACGGCGGTATGCGCGACGCGATCTCGCTGCTCGACCAATGCGCCACCGCTGCCGAGGTGATTGATGTCACCACGGTGAGCCGCCTCGCGGCGCTTGCCGATACACAGTATCTGTACGAACTTGCCGAGGTCATTCTCGCAAAGGACGGCGCGAAGGCGCTGGAGCTGATTGAACGGCTGAACACCGAATCGGTGGATTTTGCCCGGCTTTTGGGTGAGATGATTACCCTCTTTAGAAACCTGATGGTGGCAAAGGGGGCGAAGAGCCCCGAGAACCTGATTATCTGCACGCCGGACGAGCTTGACCGCATCAAGGATATCGCAAAGCGCTGCCCGATGGAGCTTATCCTGCACGCGCTCACGGTGCTGGGCGACGCGCTGGATAGTATGGGCAAAACCCACTCCAAGCGCCTTGCCGCCGAGATGTGCCTGATGCGCCTGACCAACCCCGAACTGGACACCGGCTATGACGCGCTGCTTAGGCGCCTTTCCGAGCTGGAAGCGCGCGTTTCTTCCGGCATTGTACCGCAGCAGATTCCCGAAACGGTACACAAGGCCGCGAAAGCCCCTGCAAAACAGCAGGAAACAGAGCCCTTCCCCTCCCCCGTCGCGCCGCATGAGGTGCTGGAGGTGGAGGAAAAGCTTAAATGCTGGAACGACGTGCTGGAGCATCTTTCGCTGGTAAACCCCGCATTGCACGGCACGCTGGTCAACTCGGTGGCCTACGTTAAGGGTGATCTGCTGCTCATCGACGCGTCCGACACCATGTTTGCTGAGATGATGCGCAAGAATGAGTACGCCAAGAACAGCCTGCGCGACGCGGTCTCGCTGAAGACCGGCAAGATATACCGGCTTGGCCCCGTGAAGAAGAACGCTGAGGTAAAGGAAACAGGCGCCCTGCTTGCGCAGCTGGAACAAGCCGCAAAGCAGGCCGGCATTGAGATCAACTGATTGGTTTTCTATTATCATTAAATATAAAATGCTATGTACCAATATAGGAGGACAACCGATGAAATCGAGATTACCACAGGGCATGGGCGGCGGCGCTCAGAACATGAGCGGCATGATCAAACAGGCACAAAAGATGCAGGATGAAATGGCGAAGGCCAACGAGCAGATCGAACAGATGGAGTTTTCCTCCACGGTGGGCGGCGGCGCCATTGAGATTGTGATGTCCGGCAAAAAAGAGGTAAAATCCCTCACCATCAAGCCGGAGGTGGTAGACCCTGAGGATATCGAGATGCTGCAGGACCTGCTGATTGCCGCATACAACGAGGTGATCAAGAAGGTGGAGGATACCTCCTCTGAAACAATGAGCAAGATTACCGGCGGGCTGAGTATTCCCGGTTTACTGTAACAAACCCTATGGCCAAGGGAATATTGCCGCAGCCGCTGGTTCGGCTGATTGAGCAGTTTGAGCGGCTGCCGGGCATTGGACGAAAAAGCGCTCAGAAGCTCGCGTTTTATGTACTGAACCTGTCGGCGGAGCAGGCGCAGGCGTTTGCCGCCGCCATTACCGACGCGCAGGCGAAGATACACAACTGCAGCATCTGCCAAAACCTGACCGACGGAGAGGTTTGTGCGGTATGCGGTGATGACACGCGCGATAAAGCCACCATCTGTGTGGTGGAGGATACCCGCTATGTAGTTGCCATCGAGCGCACCAAGGAGTATAATGGCCTATACCATGTACTGCATGGGCTGATCTCGCCGATGGACGGCATCGGCCCCGACGAGATCTACTTAAAAGAGCTGTTAGAGCGCGTGAAGGCGGGCGGCGTGAAGGAGATTATCGTCGCCACCAACGCCAATGTTGAGGGTGAGGCCACCGCCATGTACATCTCACGGCTGTTAAAGCCGCTGGGGGTAAAGGTATCGCGGCTTGCCTACGGCATCCCGGTGGGCGGAGATTTGGAGTATGCCGACGAGGTGACACTCTACCGCGCCATCGAGGGCCGGAACGAGCTTTAAGCTCAGTTTTCATGGTCTCTTAATTAGACTTTTGTAATGTGAAGGGAGGTGCCCGTGGTTGGCAAAGGCAGAAACCAAAACCATCTCAACCAACAAAAAAGCGTTCCACGATTATTTTGTGGACGAAGCGTTTGAAGCGGGCATCGAGCTTTGCGGCACCGAGGTAAAATCCATCCGCGCGGGCGGGGTAAACCTGAAGGACAGCTGGTGCGATATACAGGACGGCGAGGTTTTCATCCGAGGCATGCACATCAGCCCCTACGAGCACGGCAATATCTTCAACCGCGACCCCATGCGGGTGCGCAGGCTGCTGATGCACAAGCGCGAGATTTTAAAGCTGTTTGGGTTAATCAAGCAGCAGAGCTTTACGCTGGTGCCGCTGTCGCTCTACTTTAAGGGCTCCCGCGTGAAGGTACAGGTGGGGCTTTGCCGAGGCAAAAAGCTGTTTGACAAACGTGACGACATGGCAAAACGCGCAGCCCAGCGCGACATCGAACGTGCATTCAAAGGCAACGAGCGGGCATAATAGGTTGTACAGGCAAATTAAATATATATGGGGGCGTAAAGGTTTCGACGGGGATTTTGCACCATGATAAGCGAGTAGAGTTTGCTGGACACTCTTTAAACGCCAGTACTTTTAAATTAAACGCTAACAATAATAAATTAGCTTTAGCAGCTTAATTTAAGCTGCTCGTTCGACTAGGCAGTACCACGGGCTTAGCTCGGGCGTCATTTAGTGGTGAACGTCTTGTAAGCTCTTCCCAGCTTACCGGATGTATTAGGGAATACTGAAACGCGCAGCCTGCTTTTCGGCGGCGCGCAGAGGGAATGTTAAAGGAGAAGCTGCACTCGGAGAAGTTCATGGGAATAGGTTTTCGGACAGGGGTTCGATTCCCCTCGCCTCCACCAAACACAAAACAAACAAAATGACTTGAACCCTTGTGGTTTAAGCCATTTTGTTTGTTTTGTGTTTATGATATACTATATTCAAATTATTTATATACTGGGAAGGAAGTAAAATGATAAATAGCTTTTCATGTACGAATATTTTTTCAAAGAATACGAATCTGCTCATAGAATTTTACCATCAAAAACTGGGAATACCTATAATAAACGTTATTGTTGACGACTTTGATGGAGTTAATTTGGGGTTTGTTGAAAACGCCCCGACAATATGTGTATGGGATGTGAATAAATGGGGCGCGCCCGTTTATGGCACGACTTCTTTTGTTTTTATGTGTGACAATCTCGATGCAACTTGTGATGAGCTAAGAAAAAAGGGGCTTTCTTTTGAGCCACCTGTAAAATTTGAATGGGGCACATATGAGCTAAGGTTAAGAGATCCAGATGGCAATGAAGTAGTTGTTGTGGAAATTAAAAAAAATTATTAACATAATGAGTGGGATATATTGGCATCTATATTCACCTAACTTGCCAAAAGGAAGACGGTTGATGATTTAGAACACTCTTTCTGGAATGTCCAAATAACAGCCGTCGTTTTCTATGCTCAAGCCCTGTATTTATGTGAAATCGGTCAGATATGATCGATTTCTTTTTCAATTATAAATTATGCTCACGCGGGTAATCTGAATTTAAAGCCTGAAGCAATAAGCCACACAGGTACCCACACGGCTTATTGCTTTATTCTATCGCTTCCATTTATTCAGAAATACTGATGGGGACGCCGTTTACCTCCACGCCTTCGTCGGCACGGATCAATATGTACTTTGCGCCGTTGATAATTCGGGTTTCGACCAGATCGCTGCGCTCGGGATTTACCCGGATGGTGACATCGGGTGTGCGAACCTCGAATTGCTTTGTATCCACAATATTGCGTGGGCTGATCTCGGTATCGGCGCCAAACTCTAGATCGTACTTTTCTTCAAATGCCGCCACACGCTCTTCCGAAACGCCGCAGGACCCCAGAACTGCTTTTACGGTGTTCTTGGAAATCACCAGTGGCTCTTCCTCTTTGTTCGCCTTATGCTCCTCAATCATCTCAGACAACTGTGTGTGAACCGACTGCACTACGTCAAAGCTGCAGTCCTCGGCAACGGTATCGCTCAAAATAGCCCCAAAGATCTCTTTCTGTGCCGCGGCGGGCATCGGTATGCCGGTTTTAAACACCGCATCCACAAATTCCTGATGATTCTCCGCAGTGTCACGGGTATAATATATGGCGTTATAAATGTTGGCGCTTCGGTCGTCAAACGCCGGGAACATAAAACCCAGCTCGGGGGCCGATACAGCCCAATCCGCCGTTATATTGCGAAATTTGTTTTCAAAGGCATAGTAGCCCAGCGCAGGCTTTGTCAGCTTTACAGGGCAAACAGTGCATAGAAAGTATGAAAACACCTCTAATGCGTCGTCCTGCTTTTCACCGTCTTTGGTGTAAAAGGGAACATCATAGGTGTCGTATGCCAAGAGGATAAGATAATTGCCCTCCATTTTAACGGCCTGAATAACGCGCGCAAAGAATTCCTGCACGGCGGCATCATCATTCAACGATGAGTTTTTAAGTGCCATGAGCAGCTGATGCTCCTCGCCCGCGTGAACCTGCTGCGTTTCAAACTCAATGTCAATCAGGTTCTTCCCGATGGTACCGGAGAGCGTCTTTTTCAAGATAGCCAAAAGCTCCTCGGCCTCCTCCTGCGCCATCAACCCGAGGGACTGACTGAACTCAGAGACGATTTCCTTTTGGTCGTTCACATAGCAGCCGCGAATGCGTGTGATATTGTTCTTATCCGGTTTAAACCGGCGGCGGATTTCCGCGATTTCTTTTTCGTTCATAATATCCTCATCCAATATGTAGTTTTGAAAAATCGTATTAATTATTATAGTATGAAAGCGCGCATTTGTCACCTTTAAATAGGCTATCTCGTACGGCGGTTTTAGCTGCGTCTGGGCCAGAAGCGAAAGATATTAGCGAGTAACAACCCTGAAACGACAAAAATTCACTTGACATCTCACTTATTAAGAGGCATAATATTATATGCTATCCTATGCAGGTGTAGTTTAGTGGTAAAACATCAGCTTCCCAAGCTGAGGTTGTGGGTTCGATTCCCATCACCTGCTCCAAAAAGGCAGCATGATTAAGCCATCCGTTGACGGATGGCTTTTTTCGTTACCAAAATATTGGGATGGAAATACTCGCGAGGCCTTTTTATTCCATCGAATTATGTCAGGATAGGATTATTGTTGATGAATACCAGACCGCTCTGAATAGGGCGGCCTTTTTGCTATCTCTTTGCTGTGAGCCACACCACGTCCAGTGTAAGCGGCTTTATAACCCTCCAATTCGGTGTGCGCTCGGCGAAACACGCCAAGTTGCAAAACAGCATAGTATGTAATGCACAGGCCTCGCCGTATGTTTAAAAATAAAGGAGGATTATTTATGTTCTTTTCCTGTTTTCACGATTGTTGGCGATTTCCCTGCTGCAACTTTTGTAACTGCTGTTTTTTTAACCCTTGTTTTTGTTTTTGCTGCGATTTTCGCAACAATATTCTTTAAACTCAAGCCTGCCCATTAGGGTAGGCTATTAGTTTGCTTCAGGTACAGCCGAAATCTGCATGAAACACATCCAATGCGTGTTATTGTGCTTTCCGCTTCTGCGATCAAACAACGGTCTGCGCGAAGTGCAGCCAAAACCTCCTTGAGTGGTATCTGAACTTCATACCGTTTAAAGAGACAGGCGCCCCGTAATCGTCCAGAACGCGCAAACACTGCTCCAGCAGTATTATGAAAACGCACCGCCCAAGAGGTTTCTCGGGCGGTGCGTTTTTTGTGATAGTTTTCATTTTCAGGGGCATTCTAAAGGAAAGGTAATACAATCAGGCTTTATGTATTTATTGGCATAAGGCCGGAAAGGCTGGTAATAAAAATGACCTACGTAAGCCCCAAGGTAAAAAGTCAGTTTGAAACCCTGCCCGCGGAACTGAAAGCGGCGATTCTGCAGCGAGACGAAAAGATCAACACGCTTTCCGATCTGATGAAGGTGTTGGAACAGATTATAGACGAGGACGAAGAGCGGTTTTATAATTTTGATACCGTCGCCTCCGCCACCGACTGTACAGGGCTTATCCCTACCCCGCCGCTGTCGGAGGATGAAGCGGAATCGTATGCCCAGCTTTATAAGATTCATCAGCCGGACAACGAGGTAAACAACGGGCTGCGCGAGGTTTCGGGCACAGCTTATGACGGTCAAAATGGCAACCCTTAAACCTATAGCACATTGGAATGAAAGCTGCCGTGCGTTCTGCCGCGGCAGTTTTCGTTTTTTAAAAAATTAGCGGTATGCAACTATTTTAAGGATTTTTGGCACTTATTAACTGACACCATGACAGGAGATGAGAAGTTGAACCGGAACAAAGGCTTATATAAGCGGGTAAGCGTTTTGCTGGCGGCAGCGGTGTGCTTCGCTATGTTTGCATCGTGCAATCAGTCCGCCGTCCTGCAGAACTCAAGCGAAATCTTGCCCGTATCTTCTTCGCAGCCGGCAGAATCGGGCCTGCCGGATTATCTGAACAAGCTCACCGGCATAGATATGGGCACCGCAGCAGCTGAGGCGCGTATCACACGGGAGGATCTCGGCATAACGGTAACGCTTATGCCGTATCAGCTGAGCGGATATGTGCAAGCGATTCTGGATATGGACCTACAGCCGCTAGGGTCGGGTGCCGTGCCGTTGAGCGTGCCCAAGCCCTTTACGCTGCACCTTATTTTTGGGGAGCGGGAGGATACCTTTGCCTTCACTGCCGATAAGATTACCGTAAACGGCGCGGATTACATGCCTATGAACTCAGCCCCGCTGGAAGCGCTCTATGCCGAGGATTCGGAGAAGGGCTTGCTTACCGAGGAGTTATATTATCTGCGCGACGAAATGGGTTTTACCGCGCAGGAAGTGATTACGCTTGAGCTTACACAAACCTTCCAAACAGAGACGAAGCTTACGATTACAAATAAAGAGACCATTGCGGCGCTGGTGGATGCCTTAGGGGGCTTCGTCGTGCGCAAGCCAAGAGCGCAGGAGGATATTTTCCCGGATATGGGAGGTCTCTATACCTTAACCGCCACGCTCGCGGATAATACAACATGGACATATATCGGTAATCAGTCTCAAACGCAAAAGAGCGGCGACGAGGCCATAAACCATGTTGTACTTGCCGACGATTTTGAAGCGGTGTTCGGGTTGATAAACGATTTTCCAAAACTGCCAAGGCTTAAGGCGGCAATCGGCGACATACAGCCACAGATCTATCAAATCGCCTTCGATTATGAGAATAATCAAAAAACTACAGAACAACCGACACCTGAGGACATGCTTTTTGCTACCGACCCGGTAATAACACCCGGGCAGGATGCAGCCTGCGTTTTATCGTTTCCCGATAGTGACGGGCAGCATGCGACACCACAAAAGATCACGGCAACCGTCTACCGTGAAACAGACCAAAACCGCACCCTTGATACCAGTACCCCGCTTACGGTCAGCAACAACAGCGTATCGCTGCCCAATACCGAGGGAAAGTATTATCTTACCGTCTTGGCGGAGTATCCGCAGGGCTGGGTAAAATCGATGTTGGAGTACCGTGTGACGTCACTGCCGTGGTATTTTGACGACATCGAATACGGCAACAGCGAAGACAATGTATCCATTACCCGTGATGATGCGCAGATCAGCATTCTAGGCGGGCAAAACCGAAAGTATGTTGAATTTATACAATCCTTACAGTTGGCGCCCGCACAAGGTACGGCTATACAAGAGCTGCCGGTGTTAAAGCCCTTTACACTCAGCTTTGGCTACGATATACAAACCGATGTATTCCAGTTTACCCCCCAAGGAATCACCTATAACGGCGCGGCGTTCGTGACGCCAGAACCTCAAGCCGTCGCCAGACTTTATGAAACCATTACCGCCGAGAACATCCACAGCGAAATCATCAACCATCGGCTTCGCGGCTTTTTAAGCAAGGAAGTATCACGGCTAACCGATCTGTTTCCCATACACGCAGCCGATATAAAGAAGCTTGTGGTTGCCGATGAACGGCCGGAGGAATATACAAGCTATGATGTGACCGGTGAGCTTGCCTTTATTACCCCGGAATGCTTCAGCAACATCGTGCTCGCAAAGGATCTTCGGCAGGAGGACTATTACTTCCCCCGCCGGTTCTTCACCTCTTTTACTATCACGATGAAGGACGGGACGGTTTACGAGGTTGGGGAAAAGCTGCTCGTTAACGGCAAGGACAGCGGTTGGTATACCGTTTGCAGCGAGTCTACCGCAGCCAAGGCACTCATGGATAGTACCAAGGGCGAGACCGCAGCGCGTGAACAACGCCTGCCAGGCGGCTATAGTATCGATGAGGACGGCAACATCACATTTTCGTAGCCAAATAAGCCAGCCCTGTACACATGAGAAAGGCCACGAACCCTGAACACGGATTCGTGGCCTTTTCTATGCCCCTACAGGGGGCTTTTCTTTTTAGCTGCGACTAAACCTGTAAGCCGAGTTCTGTATTTAACTACGATCTGTCTTGGCCCTCCGTTGCCGTAAGGGCTCCAGCCACCTAGTCGGGAATGCCGGGCAGGCTTAGCTCCCATTTTGGTGTTGCTCCGAATAGGGTTTGCAGGGCCGCGCAGTCTCCTGCGCGCCGGTGAGCTCTTACCTCGCCTTTCCACCCTTACCAAATGTTTTGGGTAACAAAACATCCACGAAATACGAAGTGCAGGCACTTTGTATTTTACATTTGGCGGTATATCTCTGTTGCACTTTCCCTAGAGTTGCCTCCGGCGGCCGTTAGCCGCTATTCTGCCCTGTGGAGCTCGGACTTTCCTCACAACGAATGCCGTGAAGCACCCGCCGCGCCGCAGTCTGGTTTACTCGCATCCGTTATTATACGGGGAATTATCACTTTTGTCAAATCAAAATGGGGCGTGGGGTTTATTTACATCCCTATCATGAGGATCAATGGCTTAAAATTATGTAAAATTATCCTTTACAACCCTTTCGATAATCTCTCTTGAATAGTCAGACTGTTCTACAAACTCGGCCGCATCCTCCAGAATCCTGTCGGGGTCTCCCCACTTCTTGTATTGCTTATACTTATCCTCTCGGCCGACACCCAGTGCCTTTGCCAGCAGCGATATATAGTTTGAGATATCCAAGTTATACCTTGTTTCTTGTTTGGCGAAAAGATTGTGGCAGGCATGACATACATCCACCATGACATCCGCCCCCGTATCCTCGGCCTCCTGCAGGCGGCTGTGCATCACCTGCTGCATGGCATCGGGGAAGCGACCCATGGAAAAGTTGCCGCAGCAAACCGTTTTCGCCCCGTGCCTTAGCATCTCGGTAAAGGTAACTCCGGGGATATGACGGATGATTTCGCGAACCGAAACCTCATCCAGCCCCATATAGGTGGCCTTGCAGGCCTCGTGCAGGGTGACCGTTTTGTTTACCGCCTTTTTAAAGGGCAGCTTGTGCATATTCTGTGTAATATACTGCGGCAGAGACATCATCTCAAAGGATGTGTCGAATAGCTTCGACACAGTCATATCAAAACGGCACAGGCAGGTCGGGCACCAGAAGATCACCGCCTCGGGATTGTACTCGGCAATCTTTGCAACCAACTCCTGCGAGGAGGCATAGGCCTTCTCCGTTTCGCCCTCCACGATGTAATTATTGCAGCAGCAATAGTCAAGCCCGGGGATAAAGGCGTAGTCCTCGCCGATCATGTCCAAAATATCCAGCGCCTGCAACAGCTTATCGGGCTGATGGTAAACGTTGCACCCGGGGAAGAAGACATACTTCGCTGTCTTTTTCTCAGAGGGGGTAAAGATTTTTTGAAAGGTCTCCTTGGGTACCTGAATGCTGGAAAGCACCCTCTGCTTGGCATTTTTGTCGGTCAAGTCGTTGCAGGTAATGGGGATAATATTCTGACGGTTATACGCCCATTTAATAATCTCGTTCATTAACAGGGGGTTTAGCCCCTGAGGGCATTGGCCTTTTACGCACCCAAAGCACTCCATGCAGCCATATGCTCTAGTGTAAACCTCGTTGCTCACCGTCCCGTTCTTAAGAAAATCCAGTACCTTTAACTGAACCTCTCTGGGGGAATACTCTTCTTCCTCAACCGCCTGCATGGCCGGGCATTTTTGAACGCATTGACCGCACGCCGTACAGTTTTTTAGGATTTTCGTTCTTTCCTCATCATAATACTGCTGCAACGTTTTCGGCATAGTAAACTCACGTCCTTATTATTTAAACTCGTTAATTATATTATAGCACAACGAGCCGACTATTGAAAGTTAGTATGCAGTGTTAGCTATGCATTTGGATAAGAAAAAGAAGCAACCGAGTCGCTTCCCGTATTTATCTGACTAAAGCAAATATGCCTATTCTGTTTTTTTATATTCCAGGATATCGCCCGGCTGGCAGTCCAGAGCGTCACAGATCGCATCCAGCGTTGAAAACCGGATGGCATTTACCTTGCCGGTTTTAATCTTTGAGAGGTTTACGTTCGCAATACCGACCTTTTCAGCGAGTTCGTTCAGCGACATCTTTCTATCCGCCATCATCCGGTCAAGACGTAAAATAATTGCCATACTCGTTCACCTTAAAGGGTCTCGTCTGATTGCTGCTGCAGCTCTGCACCGTATTGAAAGATAAGTGCAAAACAGTAGATGATCACCGAAAGGATAATAATCTCGCTGCTGTAATTCATGCTCTCTGCATTCGTGAGAGACAAAGACTTGCCAACCGCCGCATTGACTGCCGGTGACACTACGCTGCTCACAAAGAGCAGTATGGCGATCTTTTTCATCCTTGAAATGTTCTTTGGCATAAACGGCGAAGAATCGCGGCTGATATCCTTAAAGATGCGGTATGTGATAATCAGGACGGCGATAAAGAAGCACTGTGCGGCAATATTGGTAAACAGGTCTAAACCGACATTAAAGTCGGAAGCAAACTGCATGGGCGACAATACACGCACATGGCCAACCGTAAAGCTGCCGCTCTCGGGAGAAATAACATACCACAAATCCCCGGCCAAGCCGACGCACACCATGACGATACCGGTGATATACAGTATTTTTGTAATAATCGCGATGAATTTGCTTATGCGCTTAATCTTTTCTTGAATAGCATTCATTGTCATACACTCCATTTGAATTTGATGTACTCAATATAGCACGTGAATATATGGATGTCAACTATTTTTTAATGTTTAACGTTAAATTTTATACGTAATCCATCTTCATAAAGTGCATACAACAAAAACCGCCCGCAAATGCGGGCGGCCTGCTATTCTATCGGTACCGTAAAGCTGTAACCATGCCGCTCAAACCCGAGCGTTTCATAAAAACGGTGCGCGTTAACCCGTTTCGCGTTGCTGGAAAGCGCCAGTTTGTAGCAGCCGTATTGGCGGCAGCGCTCCACCGCATAGGCCATCATCTGCCTGCCTATCCCCTCGCGCAGCCGGCCGACCTTTACGACAACATCCTCTACGAGGCCGGAGGGAGCACCCTGATGCGCAAGAGTATCCATTACCGCCAGCGCAAAGGTGCCCACTATTTCTTCGCCCTGCACCGCGACATACAGCGTATACCCGGGGTAGCTTTGCATCCTTAAAAAGATATCCTCCGCCTGCCGCACCGGCAGCACCTTACCGTCATCCATATCCGGCTGAGCATAAAGCTGCAATATAGCAGGGATATCCTCTCTCATCGCTTCCCGAAGCACGTTTGTCATCCGTCGTATGCCTCCGCTAACGTCAAAAAATACGATAGGCTATTTTAGTCTAGCCCCAGATGACGGCCAAGCTCATGCAGCGCGTTATCCTTGCTGATGGCAATGATCTTATCGCCCGCAAGCAGCACGGTGCTGCCGCGCGGTATAATGATCTGGTCGTTGCGCGAGATGGAAACAATCACCGAGTCCTCAGGCATATGAAGCTCCATCAGGGTTTTGCCGCTGTACTTGAAATTAGCGGGCAGTGTGATCTCGGAAAGCGAGGTCTCACCGCGGTTTAAGGACATCAGCTTCTTGATGCAGGTGGTGTCTACTTCGCGCTCTAAAAGGCGCGCGATGTTGTCGGTGCTGCTGATCGGGATATCGACCCCCAGCTTTTTCATAATCGCCGCGTTCTTGGGGTTGTTCACACGGGCCACCGTGCGCTTGATGTTAAACACGCGCTTGCCCAGCTCACAGGCCACCAGATTATCCTCATCCTGCCCGGTTACGCAGATCAGCGCGTCGGCTTCCTCCGCGCCAACCTCCTCCAGCGCTTTGATGGTGGTACCGTCGCCGCAGATAATTGGAACATCAAGGTCATTGGCAATCTTGTGGCACAGGTCGCGGCTAAGCTCTATAATTCTGGGCTCGTGCCCATGATCAATCAGGGTTTTGGCGAGATAGTAGCCCACCTTGCCGCCGCCCACTACAATTACAATCATTTTATATTTCCTCCGAACATGGCTTCATAATTAATCGATGGCCGAGGCATAAACAAGCTTGTCGGTGCTCAGCAGTACATACTTGCCGTTACTGGCAAGGGTGAGCGAACGGTTTTCGTGCATCACCGCAAAAAGCAGTTCGTCGGCGTCCTCTTCTATCGCGTCAACCGTTTTGCCGACATAGCCCTTGGGCACGGGTACGGTGGAGTAGGAGAAGGTAGAGGAACCGATGGTCACGGGCTTGCTTACAGCGTTGCCGAGCAGCGCCGACTTTACCGCGTTTACCGTAAGATTGGTGGAGCAAACGGTGCTGATACCGAAGCTCGCGAAGATCTCCTCCCGCGCGGGGTCGTAGATGCGGGTGAGTACGATAGGAACGCGGAACAGCTCCTTGGCAATCTGGCACACCATAATGTTCACGTTATCGTCCGGCGTCACCGCCGCAATGGCGTCGCAGGATTCAATCCCCGCGTTTTTAAGCACATCCTCATCAATCGGGATACCCGAAACGGTGTAGCCGTCAAAATCGTTGTCCAGTGCCTCAAAGTTGCGCGCGTCCTTATCCACCACCGAAACGGTGTGGCCCTCGGCACAAAGGATGCTGGCAAGACGCGAGCCAACCTTTCTGCACCCAACTATTAATATATTCATTGCAAGTCCTCCAAAAACAGTATTTACGCATTCCTATATCGATAGAACGACACAGCTTAAATAAAATCCCCAAAAACAAAATGATAGTAGTATTATAGTACACTTTATGAAATAAGCAAGAGGGAATGTGTAAAACCAATTAAAATCCACACAAAGCAACAGCCGGGGTTTCCCCCGGCATTAGCCTAATGTACGTTTTATTGTTTGTCTGTGTACTCTTCAAGGCAGAGATTGTGCGCCGTCATGTATTCCGCGTTCTCCTTGCCCACATAACGGTAGTGCCACGGCTCGTAGGTGATGCCCGTAATATCCTGCTTATCCTTCGGGTAGCGCAGCACAAAACCATATTCGGCACAGTGCGTGATAAGCCAGTTAAATTCTTTGGTTTGGTCAAAGGTATCGTCTAAGTCTCCGTGATTCTGGTACCAGCTCGGTGCCACAATATCGGTGGCAAGACCGGTATGGTGCTCGCTGGTGCCCGGGATAGCCACCCATTTCGCCGCCTCGTTCTTGGCGTCCTCTTCGCTGTAGCCTTGGTTTACATACTCGGCTACCTTACTGTTGTACAGGGTCTCCTGCTTGGATACCTTTCGGTAGGCCGAGATGACGCTCAGCTCAAAGCCATCATTTTTTGCCGCTGCCAGCATGTCTTGCAGCGCGCCAACCGCCCTGGAGTCAAAATCGTAGGTACTGCCCGAAATCTCGGTTAGGTCTACGTCAAAATCCTTCGGCAGCGGGTGCGCGCGATTAACAAGCAAAAGTCTCCAATCGTCGCTTGCGTTCACAGGCTTAGCCTCCTCAGAACTGCTTTGTTCGCTGCTGGTTGCCGGTTCTCCCGGCTGCTGTGCAGCCGAGCTGTCGATTGCACCGCCCGAAGGCGATGCGTCGCTCACCGAGGAAGAGGTACCCTCCGGTGTATCGGAGGAGGTTTTTTCGCCGCCCAGCATCCCATAGGAACAGGACGACAAGAGCAGCGCTGCAATCAGCATGGTGGTTAACATCTTAACATGTTTCATGTACGATAACTTCCTTTAATATAATAACTATATGGCTTCTTAGCCAAAAAAATACCCCAACAAGATGAGCACAACAATAACCGCAAGGGTTAATACAATAATCCTCCAAACCGGCTGATTATTTCGGTTATTCCAAAACGAATTAAAATCCATGCTATTCTCCCCCATATAGTGCCTACACTCATTATAATTCATTCAACAATCGGTTGCAAATGCAAAATATTTTTTTTAGAAAACCCAAATAACCCTTGACAGGCCCCTCCTCTTGATGTATTATATGTTTGTAATCAATAATGATTATCAATATTGAAAAGTGGTGGTACAGGTGAAGCGTACCAAACAAAAAGCGATGATCTATAATGCGGTTGTGCAGCACCGCTGCCACCCAACGGCGGATTATATCTATAACCTGTTAAAACCCGAGAACCCCAACCTAAGCCTTGCGACCGTTTACCGCAATTTAAACACCTTTGCGGAGGACGGGCTTATCTTAAAGCTGCGCATGCCAAACGGCAGCGACCGCTTTGACGGCACCCTGACGCCGCATTATCACATGGTGTGCGAGCGCTGCGGCGAGGTGTCGGACATCGACTTAAACGAGCTCGAGCATTTAACCGAGGACATTCAGGCGCGGAGCGGTTTTTCGGTCTCTTATTTTAATCTTGTCATATATGGCGTATGCAAAAACTGCAATTCCGCCATTGTATAAAATTTTATTGATGAAAGAGGTAGTAACATGAAAGAGTTAAAGGGCAGCAAAACAGAGAAGAACCTGATGACCGCGTTTGCCGGAGAATCGCAGGCCAGAAACAAGTATACATACTATGCTTCTAAGGCAAAGAAAGAGGGCTACGAGCAGATTGCAGAGCTGTTCACCGCCACCGCCAACAACGAGAAGGAGCATGCGAAGATTTGGTTTAAGCTGCTGCACGACGGCATCGCCGATACCGCCGCCAACTTAAAGGATGCCGCCGCCGGCGAAAACTACGAGTGGACCGATATGTACGCAAACTTCGCCAAGGAAGCGCGTGAAGAGGGCTTTGACCGCATCGCCTTCCTGTTTGAGGGCGTTGCGAAGATTGAAAAGGAACACGAGGAGCGTTATCTTGCCCTTTTAAACAATGTAGAGACCTCCACCGTATTTGCCAAAGACGAGGAAGTTTGCTGGATTTGCTTAAACTGCGGCCATGTTTACTACGGCAAGAATGCGCCTGAGAAATGCCCCATCTGCGACCACCCGAAGGCTTACTTCGAGCTCCGCGAAAAGAACTACTAATCCTCCACTACCCACTATAAATGCCGCCCGCCTTTTGGCGGGCGGCCAAGGAACCAAAGTAAATTTTTGAATTCCCCGTGCTTAGGCGGGCAGCGATTGCTGCCCGCTCTTTGTTTTGTTCGGCTGCTTTTTTACACGGTTTACAATCCTGTTTAAAGTCGTACAATGAAAGTTGATGTTACGCATATAAAATATTTTTATTTTTCCGCACATTTTAAGGGCACTAATCGTTAATCAGTTTGAGAGGAGGTTTTGAGGTGCCGGTCGATATCCAAGCACAATACGATAAGATCTATCGATATTGTTATTATAAGGTCGGCAATTCCCCGTTGGCGGAGGACCTGACCCAAGAAACCTTTCTCAAATACTTTGCGCAGAATTCATACATAGAGCACGGCAAGCAGCTTGCCTACCTCTACACCATCGCGAGGAACCTCTGCATGGATGCTTTTCGCAAAAAGCAGCCGGAGGAGCTGACCGATGAATTGCCGGGCACAAACGGCATGGAGCAGCTGGAGCTTCAGCTTGCCATGCGGCAGGCGCTCAAAACGCTGCCGGAACAGGAACAGGAGTTGCTGCTGTTAAGGTATGTAAACGGGCTTTCGGTCGGCGAAATTGCAGCGTTTACGGGTATCTCCCGCTTTGCGGTCTACCGTAGGACAAGCTCTACGCTGGCGCTCCTGAAAGCAACGCTCAGAGAGGAGGATTTTCTGTGAATAAAAGGCTGAAAAACGCTTTGCAGGCATCCTTTGCCGCACCGCAGCCCGCGGACAAAGAACGGTTTTTAAAAACACTGCGCTTTCCCAAAATCAGCTATCGGAAATTTTTGCTCACTCAGTTTTGCTACATCCGTAAACGGGTGTGGGGAGTTTCCGCCTTAATTGTTTTGCTTGGCTGGGCCATTGCCTTTTTCCCGCCCTCTTCGGTGGATTGGCACACGGAGGCGGGAACGATATGGAGCATCTCGGCCATTTTGCCGTTTCTGGCCATGCTGACGTCCACGGAACTTTACCGCTCCTGTTTTCACCGCATGGCCGAGCTGGAAACGGCCTGCCGGTTTAGCCTGCCGCAGATTGTGATGGCGCGAATCGCCGTTTTAGGCGGCGGGAACTTTGTGATCCTGACGCTGCTTTTAATCTTTATGAGCCGCATTTCCGCGTACAGTCTGCTGCAGGTTATCGCCTACCTGATGGTACCGTACCTCATTACCTGCGCTACCTGCCTCTGGATACTCAACCGTGTGCGCGGGCGGGAAAATGTATACTGCTGCGCCGCCGCAGTAGGCTTCATTTGCGTGGTAAATGTGGTTTTCAGCAGTACCGTACAGTATTTCTACCTAAGCGCATACCTTCACTACTGGCTGCTTCTCTTTGCATCCAGCGGCGCGCTCATTGGCATTCAGGTGCGCAATCTGCTTAAACAAACGGAGGACAGAACATGGAACTTATTCTTGACCGAGTGACAAAACACTATGGCAGCAAAATCGCCTGTGACCGCATATCTTTAACTCTTCATCGGGGTGTATACGGCCTCTTGGGCGCAAACGGCACCGGTAAAACCACCCTGATGCGCATCATGTGCGGTGTGCTTACCCCCACATCCGGAACCGTTTCGTATGACGGCATGGATGTGAGCCAGGAGGATTACCGCGATGTGCTGGGCTACCTGCCGCAGGAGTTTGGCTACTACCCGGAGTTTTCGGCGCTCGATTTTATGCTTTACATCGCCACGCTCAAAGGGCTGCCAAAGGCTCGGGCTAAGGAAAAGGCCTGGGAGCTACTGGAGCTTGTCTCGCTTGGCAAGGAGGCCAAAAAGAAGATCAAAACCCTTTCGGGCGGCATGAAACAGCGGCTTGGCATCGCGCAATCGATGCTCAACGACCCGAAGATATTGATTTTGGACGAACCTACCGCCGGCCTTGACCCAAAGGAACGGGTGCGCTTTCGCAACCTGATCTCCCGCCTCGGCGCGGAGCGCATCGTACTCCTTTCCACCCACATTGTTTCGGATGTGGAGCACATCGCCGACACCATCCTGATGATGAAAGACGGGCAGCTTATCCATCAAGGGTCGCTGGAAGAGATCATCCGGGCAATAGAGGGCAAGGTTTGGGAATGCGTTGTGCCGCAGGCGGCGGCAGACCTGCTGTGCGAAAAGTACCCTGTCATCAATCTGCGGCAGGAGGGCGAAGGGGTGTTTCTGCGCCTGATAGGCGAGGAAAAGCCCTGCGATACGGCGACGACCGCACAGGCTGGCTTGGAGGATCTTTATCTATACTATTTCAGTGAGGTAAACGAACAATGAGTGACTTCTGGAGTTTGGTGCGCTATGAGTATAAGAAGATACTGCATAAAAAAAGCGTTTTTATCGTCTTGGTACTGGCCGTTATCGTCACGGCCGCCAGCGTTTGGGGTACGCTGTTCGGCAATTCCTATGTCGAGGGGGAGGTGTTTGAATCCCACTACGACGCCATCGTCAAAGACCGGGCCTATGCCCGCTCCCTTGCCGGACGAAAAATTGACACACCGCTGATTCTGGAGGCGGCACAGGCCTACGCAAAGATACCGGAGGCGGACCGCTATATTGACATGCCGGAGTACCAGACCTTCGCACGGCGGTACAGTGAAATCTATAATATCAGCCGCGCGGTTTACAATACGGACGCTCGCCGGTTTGATATGGTGGATTTTCAGGCGCTCAGTGATGAACAGGCAGAGCAGTTTTACACCGCCCGCCGCGATAAGCAGGTGGAGGCCGTGGAGGCTACGGCGATGAGCGACAAGGCTAAAGAAAAGGTGCTTGCGCTGGACGCGCAGATTAAAACGCCTTTTACCTTTTCTTATACGGAGGGCTACACGCGATTTTTCACCCTCATGTACACCATCGGCCTGATGGCGGCCTTTGTGATGGCGATCTGTATCTCTCCGCTCTTCGCGGGGGAGTATACATCGGGCGCCGACCAACTCATCCTCGCTTCCAAACACGGAAAGCACCGGCTCATACAGGCCAAACTGTTCACGGGCTTTTCGATGTCTGCCGCCATATGCCTTGTCCTTACCCTGTTAAGCTATATCCTTTCCCTGCTTACGTTCGGCTTTAACGGGGGGAGTGCCCCGCTGCAGCTTTATTACCCCACATCGCCCTACCCGCTGACCATGGGACAAACGTCGCTTCTGCTCGCTGTCTGCACCTTTTTTGCCTGCCTGATGACGACGGCAATCACGATGCTCTTATCTGCAATATTTAAATCGTCTTTTGGTGTCATTATACTAATCAGCTTACTGCTCATTGTCCCGATGTTCATTACAGTGACCTATGAGCATATTGCGCTGTTTAACCTGTTCCACCTTCTGCCGACAAACATGATGGAGTTCGGGCCCGTGACAAGCCCCATCCAATACGAATTATTCGGGCTGGTTGTTCGCCCCTACGTATTTCTGCCCTTGTTTGCGACCCTGATATCCGTTCTGCTTACACCGTTTGCCTACCGCTCTTTCAAACACCATCAGGCCGCTTAATATTGATGTGGCCTTCAAGGTAATCTATCACTTGCGCTTATAACCGCCCGCCTTTTGACGGGCGGTATTTTATGCTACTCCCCTGACTTTTACCTTTTACGGATTATTCCTACCTGCATAGTAAAAAATTTATGGCAAAGCGGTTGACAAACTCAGTTAGCAATGGTAAACTATCGATAGAGAGTTAGTTTTGGCTAACCAAAACGCGACCATTGGCGAGAGATGAGGAGGAATAAGTATGCCGCTTTCCATGGCTGTCATCGGCAGCGCGAACCAGATTAAGCACATTACCGGCAAAGACGAAACCAAGCGCTTTTTAGAAACCCTCGGCTTTGTAGAGGGCGAGCACGTCACCGTTGTTTCGCAGCTTTCGGGCAACCTGATTGTGAACATTAAAGGCGCGCGCGTAGCGATTAACAAGGGCATGGCCGGAAGAATTATGGTGTAACTGGCGCGTAAAGCCGCTGGATTACACCGATAACGTAATGTGAGGAGGATCACCCATGAAAACCACCGAGGCAGCAGCCACCGTAACGGCTGTAAAAACATTAAAAGATGTACCGTGCGGGGAAACCGTAACGGTTGTGAAGCTTGACGGCGACGGCGCCATTAAGCGCAGGATTATGGATATGGGCATTACCAAGGGCACAACGGTGCTTGTGCGCAAGGTGGCACCGCTCGGCGACCCGATTGAGGTAAGCGTAAGGGGCTACGAGCTTTCCATTCGCAAAAGCGAGGCGGGAAAGATACTTGTAAGCTAGCAGAAGTGCTGGTAGGGCTTCTGCATTTTTTAAGCCCGCCGGTTAGCATTTGCTAATTTTCGGGCAAAAGACATGTGTTCGGCGTAACGGAAAGGAAGGATGAACAATGCCAATAAAAATAGCCCTTGCGGGCAACCCCAACTGCGGTAAAACCACCATGTTCAACCAGCTCACCGGCAGCTCACAGTATGTGGGCAACTGGCCGGGCGTAACGGTGGAAAAGAAGGAGGGCAAGCTCAAAGGCTACAAAGACGTGACCATTGTGGACCTGCCCGGTATCTACTCGCTTTCTCCCTACACCCTGGAGGAGGTAGTGACCCGGAACTTCTTAATCAATGAACATCCGGATGTGATTATCAATCTGGTGGATGCCACCAACCTGGAGCGCAACCTCTACCTCACCACCCAGCTGTTGGAGGTGGGCATCCCCGTGGTGATTGCGCTCAACATGATGGATGTGGTACATAAAACCGGCGATAAGATCGACACCGCAGGCCTTGCACAGCAGCTGGGCTGCGAGATTGTCGAGACCTCGGCGCTCAAGGGCAGCGGCCTGCAGGAAGTGTCGCAGAAGGCCATCAGCCTTGTAAAGGCCCACGTGCCAGCCGCCCCGAAGCACACCTTCAGCAAGGCGGTGGAGCAGGCTGTCGCGGTGATTGAGGATGCCGTGGCCGGTTCCGTTAAGGCGGAACACCTGCGCTTCTTTGCCGTTAAATTCTTTGAACGTGACAAGAACGCACTGGAACAGGTTACCCTTACCGCCGTTGCCAAGGAGAAGATGGAGGCGGCCACCGCCGCCTGTGAAGAAACGCTGGACGACGACGCTGAGAGCATTATCACCAACGAGCGCTACCTGTATATTACAAAGCTGATACAATCCTGCTACCGCAAAAAGGTATCGGGGCTTTCCACCTCCGATAAGATCGACCGCATTGTCACCAACCGCTGGCTGGCACTGCCCATCTTCGCGGCGATTATGTGGTTTGTATACTTTATATCGGTAACCACCGTGGGTACACTGGTTACCGACTGGACCAACGACACGCTGTTCGGCGAGATCATCGCGGGCAATGTCTCCACGTGGCTGGAGGCCGCGAATGCCGCCCCGTGGCTTTCAAGCCTGATTCTGGACGGCATCATCGGCGGCGTGGGCGCGGTGCTGGGCTTTGTGCCTCAGTTGCTCATCCTGTTTGCATTTCTCGCCGTGCTGGAAGACTGCGGCTATATGGCGCGTATCGCGTTTATTATGGACAGGATCTTCCGCAAGTTCGGCCTTTCGGGCAAATCGTTTATCCCGATTATGATCGGCACCGGCTGTGGCGTACCGGGCATCATGGCCTCGCGTACCATCGAAAACGAAAAAGACCGCCGTATGACCATCATGGTAACCACCTTTATCCCCTGCAGCGCCAAGCTGCCGATTATCGCGCTCATTGCAGGCGCCTTGTTCCCAACCTCGGCGTGGGTGGGCTGGGCATCCTACTTCATCGGCCTTGCCGCCATCGTTATCTCGGGTATATTCCTTAAAAGCACCAAGCTGTTCGCGGGTGACCCGGCCCCCTTTGTCATGGAACTTCCCGCCTACCACCTGCCGAATATCAAGGGCGTGCTTATTCATATGTGGGATAGATCGAAGCACTTTATCACCAAGGCCGGTACGGTTATCTTCATCTCCTGTGCGATTGTATGGTTCTTAAGCTCCTTCAACTGGCAAATGCAGATGGTCGATACCCCCGACAGCATGCTCGCCGTATTGGGCAGCTTTATCGCCCCCGTGTTCGCCCCGCTCGGTTTCGGCAACTGGCAGGCTTCGGTAGCCGCCATCACGGGCTTAGTGGCTAAGGAAAATGTGGTAGGCACCTTCGGTGTGCTTTCCGGCATTGCCGAAGCCGCCGAGGATAACCCCGAGCTGCTCGCAAGCATGGCCGGGATGTTTACACAGGTTAGCGGCTTCGCCTTCCTGGTGTTCAACCTTCTGTGCGCCCCCTGTTTCGCCGCTATCGGCGCCATCCGCCGTGAGATGGGCAGTGCGAAATGGACACTCATCACCGTAGGCTATCAGACGCTGCTCGCCTACATTGCGGCGCTTTTAATCAACCAGCTCGGCAGTGCCCTGCTTTACGGCACCAACGTGGTGTCTGCCGTCATCCTTGCGGTTGTTGTTGCCGCGCTGCTCGCGTGGGCGATCATCTCCGCGGCCCGCAAGGGTACGCGCAGGTCGGCGCTGCAGAACTAAGCTTCTTAACTTTGCTAACTTCAAATGCCATAAATCTTTCCGAGCCGTGAGGCTGAAAGCCACAGCTTACAAAAACGGCCTCACGATTCAGAATGTACTCCTCTACACCAGCAAGAGGGCGGCGGTAATCTGCTTACCGCCGCCCTCTTGCGTTATTTAGTCTAGGGGATATAGTATAAGTCTGCCTGTGCTCAGGCTCTTTTGCACATCAATCACCCGCTGGTTCGCGCTGCCGCGAAAGCGGAGCGTTAAGTCGCGCTTTTCAAGCTCAAACCTGCCGTCTATCAGCAGGTCGCTCTGCTTTAGCAGCTGCCGGACGTTCGGGTCGCCGCTTTGCAGCAGCTCCTCAAAGGTGTAGCCGGTGTAGGTGATCACATCCAGCCCGGTCTGCGTGTGGATTCGCTCCGCCAGTGCCGCCAAGGGGCCGGGCTGGCAAAAAGGCTCCCCGCCGCTGAAGGTGACGCCCTTTAGCAGCGGGTTGCGGCCTATCTGCTTAAAGATATCGGCAATATCCATCAGCGTGCCGCCGTCAAACGGGTGGGTTTGCGGGTTATGGCAGCCGGGGCAGGCATGCGGGCAGCCCTGCACAAACACGACATAGCGTATACCGGGGCCGTCGGTGACCGACTCCTCCACAATACCCGTAACCCGCAGTTTAGATTCCATGCTTTACCCTATCCTTTTCTTCCGCGCGCTTGGCGTTGTTCCAGCGGTCGATGGTGCCCACCAGATAGCCGGTGATACGGCGGATGCGCTCGAAGTCTGGCCCGCCGTCACCCTCTCTGCGGTGACACTTGGGGCACTCGTTGTCGATGATGCCGTTGTAGCCGCATACGGGGTCGCGGTCTACCGGGTGGTTCACCGAGCCGTAGCCGATGCCCGCCTCCTTCATGCAGCGTATCACTGCTTCAAAGGCCTCGAGGTTCTTGGAGGTATCGCCGTCCATCTCCACGTAGCTGATGTGTCCTGCGTTGGTAAGGGCGTGGTAAGGCGCCTCGATGCTGATCTTCTCAAACGCGCGGATGGGGTAGTACACCGGCACGTGGAAGGAGTTGGTGTAGTAGTCCCTGTCGGTAATGCCGGGCAACTCACCGTACTGTTTGCGGTCGATGCGCAAAAAGCGCCCGCTGAGGCCCTCCGCCGGGGTGGCAAGCAGGGTGAAGTTTAAGCCGGTCTTCTGCGACTCCTCATCCATGCGCCTGCGCATATAGGAGATGATCTCCAGGCCGAGCTTCTGGCTCTCTTTGCTTTCGCCGTGGTGCTTACCGGTGAGCGCCACCAGCGTTTCGGCAAGGCCGATAAAGCCCATGCTGAGCGTGCCGTGCTTGAGCAGCTCGGCAATGCTGTCGTCCCGCCCGAGCTTTTCGGAATCGATCCACACACCCTGGCCCATCAAAAACGGGTAGTTGCGCCCTCTTTTGGAGCACTGTATCTTAAAGCGGTGCAGCAGCTGCTGGATGACAAGGTCGATGCGCTTATCGAGCAGTGCATAAAAGCGCTCGATATCTCCGTGTGCCTCGATGCCGATACGCGGCAGGTTGATGGAGGTAAAGCTTAAGTTGCCTCTGCCGCAGGTCACCTCGCGCTCTCTGTCGTGCACGTTGCCCATCACGCGGGTGCGGCAGCCCATGTAGGCCACCTCGGTATTATAGTCGCCCTTTTTGTAGTACTGCAGGTTAAACGGGGCGTCTAAAAAGCTGAAGTTCGGAAACAGGCGCTTGGCGGAGCAGTGGATAGCGAGCTTGAACAGGTCGTAGTTCGGGTCGCCCTCGTTGTAGTTGACGCCCTCTTTTACCTTGAAAATCTGCACCGGGAAGATGGGGGTCTCACCCTCGCCCAAGCCCGCCTCGGTGGCAAGCAGCAGGTTCATGATCACCATGCGGCCCTCGGGGGAGGTATCGGTACCATAGTTTACCGAGCTAAAGGGCACCTGCGCGCCCGCGCGGGAGTTCATGGTATTGAGGTTGTGCACAAACGCCTCCATCGCCTGATAGGTAGCGCGCTGGGTGTTTGCCTGCCCCGCCTCAAACGCGTAGCGGTGCAGCTTATGCGCTTCATCGGCGTCCAGCTCGCCCAAGAGCCCCGCAAAGGGGCTGTGCGGCAGATAATCGGCAAGTGCCTGTTCGCAGATAGCGCCGCTGTGCAGCGAAACCTGCTCCCCGATATGTTCCTTTAAATCCTGTACCAGCATATCGCTCTCTTCGCCCGAAACGGCAAAGCGCACGCGCAGGTAGTCGCTTACCGACCTGAAATAGTTGCGCTTAAAGGTTTTTGCAACGCCCAGCGCCATGGCGTAGTCGAAGTTTGGCACACTCTGCCCGCCGTGCATCTCGTTCTGGTTGGCCTGAATGGCGATACAGGCCAGCGCCGAGTAGCTCTGGATGTCGTTGGGCTCACGCAGGTTGCCGTGGCCGGTGGAAAAGCCGCCCCGAAACAGCTTGATCAGGTCGATCTGGCAGCAGGTTTCGGTGAGCATATAAAAATCCTTGTCGTGGATATGAATGTCGCCGTTGATGTGCGCGGCGGCAATCTCCTTGGGCAGGATGTAGTTGTCGATAAAGTACTTAGCCCCCTCCGAGCCGTACTTGAGCATGGTGCCCATGGCGGTGTCGGCGTCGATGTTGGCGTTTTCGCGCTTGATGTCGGCATCCTTGGCATAGGCGAAGGTAAGCTCCTTGTATATATCCATTAAATCGCCTTCAGACTGGCGAATCTTCGCATGCTCGGCGCGGTAGAGGATATAGGCCTTTGCGGTTTTGGCAAAACCCGAGGCAATGAGGATCTCCTCCACCTTGTCCTGAATCTGCTCCACCGTAGGCACCTGCCCTTCGGGCAGCGCGGCAACCACCTGCGCGGTAAGTGCGTCCAGCGTGGCATCGCCCATTACTTCGCTATCCACACTGTGGTTGGCCTTGCTGATGGCATTGCGGATCTTGATGCTGTTAAACGGCACAACCTCTCCGCTGCGTTTTTTGATGGTGTCGGTCAATGTTCTGATCATTTTGTCTCCTCTTCTCTCAAGGGCTTTCTGAAAACAACGGCGGAAACGGACGGCTTCAGAGTGCCCTTATATAATTTACCCGCTCACATGTGCTTGATGGGTACGCGCAACGTAAGCGGGGCAGTATAAACAAATTTGATAGGCCTGCTTGTTTTTGACAACAAAACGGATAAAAGGCGAGTAAAAAAGTACACCGCTCAGGTGTACAGATCAAGCTCTTTGTGTACCTTTAAGGTACACATTTATAATACATCATATTGTTGGAAAAGTCAATAAGAATTCAAAATAAATACTAGATATTGTGTCTGAATTTTGAAACCGTTACCACCGCGGCAACTGCGGCTATTTGCCGGCGATCACACAGCTGCAGCCGCCGCGCTCTTGTATCTCCACCGAACGAAAGCCTGTTTTATACAGCAGCCCGGAGAGCGACGCATTGGTATTGTACGCAGTCATGTGATAGCTTATCTTGTAAAGCTCCGACAATATCAGCAGACGCCCGCCCTTTTGCAGCACGCGAAACACCTCGCAAAGCCCCTGCGGCAGGTCGGGCCAGAAATAGTGGGTGCGAATGGCGGTGACGTAAGTAAAAAGGTTGTCCTCAAACGGCAGCGCACAGACGTCGGCCTGCCGAATAATCACCCTGCCCGCGCGCACGCCGCTTTTGTTCTTGTTTGCCGCAAGGCGCGCCGCATCCCCGGAGTAATCGACACCATAAACCTTCGCCTGCGGGAAGTTGTTTGACAGCGCGCGAACCGTCTTCCCTCCCCCGCAGCCAATGTCAAGGATTTTCGCGGTACTGTTATCCGCACCTATTCGGCTTACGGCCCAGCTCGTGAGGCCGGTATCCATCACGTTCATAAAGCCGAGCATTACACCGCCCAAAAGCCCTTCCGGCCTGCGGCACTGCTCTACCAGTGTCTCTGTAAGTGTCATTGTTACACTCCTGTTATACTATAGGTAGTCTGTCGGGCGCGGCTACCCCAGCGCCACATCCAGCACCATCATCACCAAGAAGCCGAGCATCACACCGAGGGTGCCGGTGTTGGAGTGCTCGCCGAGATGCGCCTCGGGGATAAGCTCCTCCACCACCACATATACCATCGCGCCCGCGGCAAAGGCGAGCAGCCACGGCATAAGCGGCGTGATGCTGCCCGCGATAAGCACCGTAAGGATGCCGAATACCGGCTCCACAATACCCGAGAGCGCGCCGTACAGAAACGCTCTGCCGTTTTTAAGCCCCTCTTTTTTCAGCGGCAGCGAAACAGCCGCCCCCTCGGGGAAGTTCTGCAGCCCGATGCCCAGCGCAAGAGCCGCCGCGGAGGCGAGTGACACCGACGAGAATTCTCCGCCGCCCGCCAGCGCAAACGCAAGGCCCACGGCCATCCCCTCGGGGATGTTGTGCAGCGTCACGGCAAACACCAGCAGCGTCGTGCGCTTTAAAGAGGATGAAAGGCCCTCCGTTGTGTTGCTTTCGGGGTGCAGGTGCGGCAGCAGCCGGTCGAGCAGCAGCAAAAAGGCACCGCCCAGAATAAAGCCGCCCGCGGCGGGAATAAAGCCGATAAGCCCCTGCTCCTCGGCCATTTCGATAGAGGGGATTAACAGCGACCACACCGAGGCCGCGATCATCACCCCGGCGGCGAAACCCAAAAACACCTTTTGAACCTTGGGGTTCATCTCGCCCCGGAACAAAAACACCACCGCGGCGCCCAAGGCGGTAGCCAAAAAGGTAAAACCCGTGCCAAGCGCGGCGAGCGCGACGGGGTGTAAACCGGCAATTGCAGCAAACATATAAAGTCCCTCCTGTGGCTGAAAGTGAGCAAAACGACAGCCAATCATCTGCTTGGTATATGTATAACTATGTCATGCTTCTTACCAAAAGTCAATTGAGTTTTCCGCGTAAAATTAATAATTGAAGCGTACTGACTAATTTATAAGGAGGAAGCGCCGAGATGATACCGCTTTATATCCTTGGTCTGCTGCAGCGGTACGGGCCGCAGCACGGGTACCAGATTAAAAAGATTATCGCAGAACAGCTGTCTGATTTCACGCAGATCAAGCTGCCGACCATCTATTATCATCTTGAGAAGATGCAGAGTGAAGGATTGCTCTTGGCAGGCAGCGAGAAGCCGGGCAGCAGACCGGAGAAAACCGTCTATTCAGTGACCGATAAAGGGCGGGAGGCCTTTCACACCATGCTCACAGGCCTGCTGGAGTTTGACTATCGCCCCACCTTCCCTTCCGACGGCGTCTTCTTTTTCTGCGAGCATGTCGAGCCGAGCGCGATGGCCGAGAGCTTAAAGGGTTACACAGAAAGGCTGAAGCTAATCATTGGGCACCTTGAAAGGCACCGGCAGGAAACCCTGAAGGTTGTGCCGCCTGAGGCGCAGACGATGGTAAAGATCATCTTCAGCCATCATATGCGCCACTATCAGGCGGAGCTGGAGTGGGCAACGGAGTCGCTAGAACAATTCAACATCAAGGAGGTATGACAAAATGGCAAGAGAAAGAGTGGTTGAAACAAACGAGGGCATTCAGGAGCAGTTAACGGTAGAGATCTTTGATACCTTCGCCAAGACCATGCGGGACAAGGGCTGGAACAACGTAGACAGCTTTACAAAGGCCGGGATTACGACGGGCGAGGTGCTGGAAATCGGCCCCGGGCCCGGCTATGTGGGGCTGGAATGGTTAAAACGCGCCGGCAATGCAACCTTGACGGGCTGCGAAATCAGCGAAAACATGATAGCGGTCGCGCAGAAAAATGCCGTGGAGTATAAGCTGCAAAACAAAACCCGATATGTGCAGGGAAACTGCATGCAAATGCCGTTTAAGGATCATTCGTTTGACGCGGTTTTCTCCAACGGCTCACTGCACGAGTGGGAAGACCCCGTTAAGGCCTTTAATGAGATACACCGGGTACTTAAGCCGGGCGGGCTTTTCTGCATCGCGGATATGCGGCGCGACGTAAGCGCGGCAATCAAATGGATGATCTATTTCTCAACCAAGCCAAAGGAGATCCGTCCCGGTTTTCTTTCCTCTTTAAACGCCGCCTACACCGTCAAGGAGTTGAGCGCTTTGTTTGAGCAATCTTCGTTAAAGCACTTCACCATTCAAAAAGAGTTCTTTGGGCTTTGTGCTTTCGGAAAGAAATAGGCAAAAAGGGCAATGCTATGATAAGAACACCGGATGAAGCATTGTCTTTCCGGTACAGGTTGACAGCCGTTAAGGCAAGATTTACAATAGAATAGAACTGTGATAAAGTCACCGTTTCACGGACAAGCTTATGATAGAATGGTGTCATTCACAATTACAGCAAAAGATGAGTTGAAAACATTTTTCATCTCAGGGCGCCGCGTGCCTGAAACTGCCGCGCCGGAAAGGAATGAATAAAAATGGCTGCATTAACCTTTACAAAAGACAATTTTAACGATGAGGTTTTAAACGCCGATAAGACTGTACTCATCGACTTTTGGGCCCCCTGGTGCGGCCCCTGCCGCATGGTTTCGCCCATTGTGGAAGAGATTAGCGACGAGGTGGAAAGCTCCGTGAAGGTGGGTAAGATCAACGTCGACGAACAGCCCGAGCTTGCCCAGCAGTTTGGCGTGATGAGCATCCCCACACTGGTGGTGCTTAAAAACGGCAAGGTGGTAAACAGTGCGGTAGGTACCAGAAGCAAGTCAGCCATTATGGAGATGTTAGAGGAGTAATCCTTGCTTTACAATCGACGAACCCCCGTGTGGCTTTCCACACGGGGGTTCGTCTGTATACAGAAGGTTATGAAATAATCAAGTTTTAAAACGCGGCGGTCTGCGCGTCGATCACCAGCGTGGCGAGGGAGCTTGCGGGCAGCAGCACCTTAAGCACCTTGCCGTGCAGGCGGAAGAATACCTCGCAGTCATGCTCATTTTTATTCAGTGCCACGACCGCCAGCTCACCGTTTTTGTTCTTTGCGGCGGTAACCTCCACCTCGGAGGAATACTGGGTGGTGGCGATGCGCACGGCACCCGGCTGAATGTAGCGGCTGAAATGCTCGATATAGTAAAACGACAGGTTCTTTCGCACGGTGCCGCTCTTGGTATCGCAGATAATCGGCGCGTCGCAGAGGTTGCCCACATGGTTGGGGCCGCCCGTTTCGTCGAGCACAATGTTCCAGTCCATAAAGGTGTTCATGCCGCCGTTGAAATTGCCGATCATGTCGTGGGCATACATCTGCGCGTTGCGCAGCTGGTTTTCGCCGTCAAAACGGCTGTATTCCACACAGCCCTCCGAGAACATGAGCTTCTTATCGGGGAAGAAGCGGCGCACGAGGCTTAAACCGTCAAAATGGTCACCGCTGTACCAGTGAAAGCTCACACCCGCCGCCATGTGCTCGGTCTCTTTGTCCAGCATAGCGAGGGTGCGGTCGAAGATGCGTTCCTTGTTGTGGTCCCAGATGAAGATTTCAACATCCGAGAGCCCTTCCGCCTGCAGCGTGGGATAAAGGTGGTCGCGCAGATACTCCTTCTCCTCCTCGGGGGTGAAGGTGCAGCTGTCCCACGACTGGGTGGCGTTCGGCTCGTTCTGCACCGACAGCATCTTTACGTAAATGCCGCGCGCGCGGTATTCCTTGATATATCGGCACTCATATTTCGCCCACTGGGCGTAGTATTCCTTCTTAAGCTTGCCGCCGCCGTTTTTGCTGCCGTTGGTTTTCATAAACGCAGGGGGGGACCACGGGGTGAGCATCACCGGCAGCGCATGACCCGCGGCATCGCAGGCCTTGTGCAAAAAGGGCAGGATATTCTGCTCGTCACGCTTTAGGTCAAAGGTTTTAAAATCGGTATCGTTCTCGTCGGTCACCGCCGAGTAGTTGCCCAAAGAGAAATCGCAGCTGTCGATATGGCTGCGGATAAAGCGGTAGCCGATGCCCTGAGGCCCAAAGTAGCCCTTTATAATCTCGTCTGCCACATGCGCGGGCATGCGCTGCAGCACATTGCCCACCGACTCGGTGATAGCGCCGCCGAAGCCCTCGATGGTCTGGTACTCCGCCTGCGGGAAGAGGTTGATCACATAGTTTTCCTGATTGTTTACGTCGTTTAAAAACTCGGCCTCGGTCTGGGTAAACGCTCTGGTCTTGTTTTCATATCGGGTGGTATAGATTTTGGTAGGCATGGTCATTCCTTCTTTCTACTTACGATTATTCGTCATCTGGAGAGGTAACCGACGCTTCGATAATAAGCTCCGGCTCTACGAGCCGTCTGATGCTCTTCTTTGAGCCGTCTATCCTGCTAAGTAAGGTTTCGCCGAGCATGCGGCCTATCTCAAACACCGGTTGGCGCACGGTGGTGATGCGCGGGTTGGAGAGCAGATGGTGCCCCAGCCCGTCGAACCCCGCCACCGAAAGCTGCTGCGGCACCCGCAGCCCCGTCTCGGTAACGGCGCGTATCACACCCAGCGCAAGGGTATCGCTCGCGCAAAAAACCGCCGTGGGCAGGCGCTGCCCTTTTAAGATAGACTTTGCCGCGTCATAGCCGCCCTGCACGCTGTTCTCGGCGTACAAGACCATCTGGTCGTCATAAGCCATCTCCCGCTCAAGAATCGCCTCGCGAAAGCCCGCCAGACGGTCTACCGCGTAGTCTTTCTCCTCGGTGGAGTTGATCATCATAATCTTAGTATGCCCCTGACGAAGCAGGTAGCCTGTCATTTCTTTGGCACCGGCGAAGTTATCGGTGTCAATCCAGTCCAGCTCGGGGATGTCTGTGTGCCCGAACAAGATAAGCGGGCGTCCGCGCGATGCCGCGTAGCGGTACATCTCCTCGATCTCGTCCTTGAGCAGGCCGGTGGCGATATAGCCGTCGCAGGCGTGCTCCACCTCGCGGCTGCGCAGAATCAAGAAGGAATACATCCGGCTGCTGAGCGCCTCGCTGACGCCCGCGATAAACTGCATAAAAAAAGGGGTGCTCAGATCTATACCCTGCGGGATATAGATATCCGCCGTGCCCAACCGCCCCGATACCAGCGCCTTGGCGGCGGGGTTTGGGGTATAGCCCAGCTTCTTCATCGCCTCTTCAATCTTGCCGCGCGTACGTGGCTTGACCTTGTCGGAGCCGTTTACCACCCTTGACACGGTGATAACCGAAACCCCCGCTTCGGCGGCGATTTCTTTGAGTGTTACGATGCGGCCCACCCCCCTGCGGCAAAATGATAACGTTATCATTTTCTCTACAGCATTATTATATTCACCCTGTGCAGGAAATACAATAGCAAAATTAACGGAAAATTTCGGAAATATTTATCCAATTATTCAATTCCGATTCCTTACACGGATGAACAAAAAGCCTTTATGCTTTACCACTTTATAGGGTGAAGCACAAAGGCTCTCATGATAATAAAATGCACAGATAACGACAGGCTTTACGGGCGCCACAGGCATTGTTTCAACTCGATGCAGCCGTTCTCCTGAAACGGTACGCCCTCCGCCTCCAGCAGGGCACGCTGGTTGCCCTTGCCGCCAAAGGCGTAATCGGGGGCTACCGTCCCCCGCGCGTTTACCACCCGGTGGCAGGGCAGGCCCAGAAACTCCGGCGCGTGCCGCATGGCCTCGCCCACCGCGCGAGCCGCGAAGGGGCTGCCGAGCAGCATGGCCAGCTGCCCGTAGGTGGCGACCCTGCCCGCGGGTATCCGCTCTACTAAAGCGTATACCCTATCGTAAAAGCTACTCATCCGCGCCCCCCCCCTTCTACCCCGCTTTCGCCACGGCACAAGAAGCCGTCGGCACCATCCTACCGAATACGTGCATTTCCCGTTTCCCTTGCGTCATCCGCTACTGCCTTCGCTACGGCCAGGGAGGCCGTCGGCACAGCCTACTTTATACGCGCATTTCCCGTTTCCCTTGCGTCATCTGCCACAGCCTTCGCTACGGCCTCTGCTACCTTTTTATCAAGCGCGCTCGGGATGATATTCTCGGGCGAAAGCTCCTCCTCCGGCACCAGTGCCGCCAGCGCGTAGGCCGCGCGGCGCTTCATGCTCTCGGTAATCCCCTTGGCGCGCACGGCGAGCGCCCCTTTGAAGATGCCCGGGAACACCAGCACGTTGTTGATTTGGTTGGGGAAGTCGGAGCGACCGGTGCCCACCACCGCGGCGCCGCCGCGCTTGGCCTCATCGGGCATGATCTCGGGCGTGGGGTTTGCCATGGCGAGCACGATGCCCACGTTCATGGCGGACACCATCTCGGTGGTCACCAATCCCGGTCGCGACACGCCGATAAACACATCGGCGCCCTTCATGGCGTCCGCCAGCAGGCCTTTTGCGTAGTTAAGATTGCTCACCTTGGAAATCTCCTGCTGCCAGGGGTTCAGGTTTTCGTCCCCCTCGCAGATAATGCCGTTAATATCGCACATCACGATGTTGCCGAAGCCCATACCGATGAGCAGGCTGCCGATGGCAATGCCCGCCGCGCCCGCGCCGTTGATGACGATCTTGAGCTTGCCCATCGTCTTGCCCGTCACCTTGATGGCGTTGAGCAGCGCCGCCGCCACCACAATGGCGGTACCGTGCTGGTCGTCGTGGAAAACGGGGATGTCGCACAATTCCTTTAACCTGCGCTCCACCTCAAAGCAGCGGGGCGCGGCAATGTCCTCGAGGTTGATGCCGCCGAAGCTCTTGGAGATGAGATAGATGGTTTCCACCAGCTTGTCCACCTCCTTGGTATCCACACACAAGGGGAATGCGTCTACCCCGCCGAACTCCTTAAAGAGGGCGCACTTGCCCTCCATCACGGGCATGCCCGCCGCGGGGCCGATATCGCCAAGGCCCAGCACCGCCGTGCCATCGGTGATAACCGCCACCAAATTGTTGCGGCGGGTAAGCTCAAACGACTTCTCGTAATCCGCCGCAATCGCGCGGCAGGGCTCGGCCACCCCGGGGGTGTAGAGCAGCGAAAGATCCTCACGCGTGGTGATGGGTTTGCGCGAGATGACCTCAATCTTGCCGCGCAGCTCATAATGTAAATCCAGCGACTGTTTGTTAATATCCAATGCTACAACTTCCTTTATCTGTATTATTCATAGTCACACCATCTCTTCTGGATGGAATACCGCATCGAACTGCTCGGGGGTTAAAAAGCCTAGTTTGATAGCGGCCTCTTTGAGCGAGACATTCTCGGCAAAGGCGGTCTTGGCGGTTTTGGCCGCGTTGTCATAACCGATGGTCGGGCTGATGGCCGTAACGAGCATCAATGAATTGTTTAAGTTATACGCCATCTTCTCGCGGTTTGCCACAATGCCGCTCACGCAGTGCACGCGGAAAGACTCCATGCTGTCCGCCAGCAGACGCACCGACTGCAAAAAGTTTGTAATGCACACCGGCATGAATACATTGAGCTGGAAGTTGCCCTGCGAGGCACTTAATCCTACCGCCACGTCGTTTGCCATCACCTGCACCGCCACCATGGTCACGGCCTCGCACTGGGTGGGGTTTACCTTACCCGGCATAATCGAGCTGCCCGGCTCGTTCTCGGGGATGAATATCTCCCCCAAGCCGCAGCGCGGGCCGCTGGCAAGCCAGCGGATGTCGTTTGAAATCTTCATAAGGTTTGCCGCAAGCGCCTTGAGCGCCCCGTGCGTAAAGGTGAGGGCGTCCTTGGCGGTGAGGGCGTGAAATTTATTCGGGGCTGTTGCAAACTCCTTGTGGGTAAGCAGCGAAACCTGCCGCGCCGCCTCCTCGGCAAAGCCCTTGGGGGCATTGAGCCCCGTGCCCACCGCCGTGCCGCCCAGCGCCAGCTCGCGCAAAGGGCCAAGCGAGGCAGTGATCATATCGCGCGCAGTTTCGAGCATCCCGCGCCAGCCGCTGATCTCCTGCGCAAAGGTGATGGGGGTGGCGTCCTGCAGGTGGGTTCTGCCGCTCTTGATCACCCCGTGGTTTTCCTCCTCCAGGCGCTTAAACTCGGCGATCAGCCGCTCGAGAGAGGGGATGAGCGCATCCTCGATCTCCACTACCGCCGCGATGTGCATGGCGGTGGGAAAGGTGTCGTTGGAGCTTTGCGACATGTTTACGTCGTCGTTGGGGTGTAGCAGCTTGTCGCCGTGCAGCTCGTTTGCGCGGTTTGCAATCACCTCGTTTAGGTTCATGTTCGACTGCGTGCCGCTGCCCGTCTGCCACACCGCGAGCGGAAAGTGCCCCGCGAGCCTGCCCGCGGTGATCTCGTCGCACACCCGCACAATCAGCGCGCAGCGCTCGTCACTCAGCTTGCCGAGTTTATTGTTCGCAAGCGCCGCCGCCTTTTTCAGTACGGCAAACGCGCGGATAATCTCCGCGGGCATCTTCTCGGTGCCGATTTTAAAGTTCTCCAAGCTTCGCTGGGTTTGCGCCCCCCAATACCGATCTGCGGGCACCTGTATCTCGCCCATCGAGTCGTGCTCTGTGCGGTAATCCATATTCTTCATCCAGCCCTTTCAAATCATTCTCTCACTATATACACAGAATTCTTTTCGCATTTAAGCCTAAAATCATCTTTATTTCTTGCCCGGTAAGCGGCAGCGCCTTTAGGGTGTCTATTTCATTCTTTGCGTTACTCCAAGGGGAATCGGACGCAAACAGGATTTTATCCGCCCCATGTTCTTTTACAATGCGCAAGAACTGCTCATGAGGATAAAAGTCAAGGCCCATCGAGGTATCAAGGTATATCTTCTTACCTACCAAGTATTTTTCAACATCCTCCCATTGAGCGTGCCCGCCCAGATGGGCCGCTATGAGGATGCCGCCCTGCATTGCATCGACGATGTTCGCAAATTGTCTGGGGCTGCTCTTATACGGAGCAGAGAATCCCGGATTAGACCCTGCGTGATGCAGTATAATAAGTCCTTTGCTCAGTGCGTAATCATAGATTTTAAGCATCGGCTTGTCGTCAATAGCAAAATTCTGATATTCCGCGTGAAACTTGAGCCCCTTAAGCCCTAAACCGGCAACATAATCAATATCTCTTTTATAGTCATCGGTGTGCGGGTAGATTCCCCCAAAGGAGATAAGCCGGCTAGAGCAGATGCTGCTTGCCCATTCATTGGTTTTGAGCATTTGAGACTGCTTGGTTATGACGGGCTGAACGACAGAAACATCGATGCCCCATTCATCCATATTCTTTATCAAACCGGCTTTTGTGGCATCGGTTACGGGTTCAAAGATGCAATCGATGCCTGATAAAAGGGTAGAAAGCGCCTTGTGCGCCAGCTCGTCCGGAAAAATATGCGTATGAAAATCTATAATCATAAGTAAGCTCACTTCCCACTGCCCTTAAATACTATAGGGTGATTGAATTCCTGCCTTGTCCGTTTTCATATACCAACCCGGAAGCCCGTTTTGCAGGCGGTGCCTGCCCCGTTTACCCGCGCGCAAATAGGTCACTATCGATGATAGCGCACAATTATCCCGTGCAGCTAGCCGCGCCCTATTAGGTAATCTAGATTCTACAGATATGCTTTCTAATACTCTGATGCGGATACGTGATTATGTAATGTAATAAAACTCCTGGCAGGGATAATCAAAAACCGTTATAAGCTCACCTGCGGTAAAGCCGAGATGCTCATACAATCTTCTTGCCGCTTTTCCCATTTCGTCACCTTCCCGATAGGTTACAACAAAAATGCGGCTGCCTTTGGGGAACAACGTAAACATATGCTGAATTAACGCTTTCGCGATGCCCTTTTTACGGCATTGCGGATGAACCGCCAAAAACTCAAGCTCTTTGGACTCTTTAGAAAACAGCAAAGCGCCCGTTACGGCTTCACCGTCTTTTATCACCAACGCGTTCTCTTGGTTGATTCTTTTTACTAGAATTGCCCGGTATTCATCCAAATCCAAGCCCGGGAAATTCTCCTTCACAAGCTCCAGCATTTCAAGCCAACTGTCCACATCCTTGTTTTTGGCAAGCTCCGCTAACATCTTAAATCCTCCAAATCGATAAGCCTACTGCCGACATAATGTCCTGCAATGGCCTCTTTGTCTTTTTCCTATTCCCAATGCCTTGGCCGGGTGAGCAAGGGCGGCAGTGTGGTTACGCTGTTCCCTTGGGCGGCGTTTAGCTGCGACTGGTTTAAAAAGAGGCTGCTTGAAAGGTCGGCCCCGCAAAGGTTGGTATCCCGCAGGTCGGCGCCGAGGAAGTCGGCCCCGCACAAGTCCATCTTCTCCAGATTGGCGGCAATCAGGCAGGCGCCGCGCAGTTCGGCACAGCGAAGATCTCTTTTTCTCAAATCCTTGCCGAGGTAATCCCGCCGCTCGCGGTCGTTTTCTTTTACATTGACGTTAATGTTGCGGCTTCGGCTCAACTCGCCCCTCACAAGACCGCTTACCTCTTTGAGCAGGGCACCGATTTTTGCGCGGTGCGCGGAAAGGTCAAAGACAAGCAGCGCCTGCGGCGAAAGGATTGTCGCCTGCTCGGTTTCGCGCAGCGCTTGCTTCAACTTTTCTTGCATTGGAGCCGCCGCCTTATAGGTGAGCGCCAAGGTCAGGTACCAGCAGATTTCTTGCAGCTGATACATTACCAAATAAACATCGCACAGCTCATCGGCGGATATAGAATCCTCCCGCCAGCTCCGCCCTTGGTAGGTAACCTGTGAAACCTTCTGCCCCGCGCCGAGGCATTCGTATGCCACGCAGCCTTTGCAGCCCTTTGCGGTGAGCTTATCGTGAATGGCACAGCGAAAGTCCTCACGCAGATGGTTACAGGGCGTCCCTGCGCTTTTATCGGCGGGGAAACCGTCCTGCCTGGAAAAATACAACGTCAGGCAGCAAAGCCCGAAGCAGTTCGAGCAATCCGGCTGAAAGGGATGAAGGCTTGGCGGTATAAAGTTCTCTTGTGTGAATAATGACATCAGTTAATCTCCAAGCGGCGCGGCCGTGTTACCGCAAAGTGCTATCTGGTGGGCTTAGGGGTAAGCCTTAGGCGAATCAGGCTTTTTACATCCTCCAAAACCGCAGTCCCGGTTACATTCAGCATCAGCCAGCGCTGGCCCATCGCGGCAACGGTATGGTGATAGAGGCTTTGGGTGTATTCGCAACAGGTCGGCAGCAACAGCTCCGCCTCCTGTGCCTCTTTCTCGCCTATCACCACGAGCGCAATAAAGAACCCTTCCATCGGGTAGAGCGTGCACAGCGCCCGCCCGCTCTTTTGATACTTTATATTCCACCCCCGCTGCATCGAGCAGCGGCTATAGGTGAGCTTTGGCTGAACGCCATAGGTATCTTGCAGATAGGCATTGATCTGCGGCCAAAGGGCACTGCCGATGAACGCCTCGACATCCCGGAAGGATGGCGGGCTATTTTCATTATATAGTTTTTCCCACTCCACAGGCTTGCATCTCCGCACCACTTTTTTCAGCTACATTTGCTTGGGTACGCTCATACAGGTAGCTTCTGCCCTGTTTGCCGACACGTACAATGCTGCCCACGCTGCACAGCACATTCACCGCCGCCTGTGACGCCTTGGGCGATAGCCGCGCAGCCTTGGCAAAGTCCTTTGTGGTGAAGGCTGCGGGCAGCTGCTCCGGCAGCAGCAGGGCGTAATCGGCGGGGCCACGGATGACAACCTCCCCCACCGGCTCGAGCGGGATGCGGTCGCAGCGGGAGGAACCGCGCTTCTTGTTCTGGCTCCAGCCGTTTAGGTAGCGGTATTCCTCCAAGTTTAACAGCATCAGGCGCAGCCGCAGCCGCGGGTGGGTAAGCAGGGGCTTTATCTTATACAGCTCGTAAAATACCTCGCAGGGGGTTCCGCGCTTCGGTGAACGCCGCCTTGCGGTCACCTCGCCCGTCAACGGGTCTACCCAGAGCAGCCACTTGGTCGCCGCTATGGGGTACACGACGGTGACATCCTGCTGCGCGAGAAAGTACTCGAGCTTGCCCCGCAGCTTATCAAACTGCCGCGTCTGCACCTCGATGATACCCGTTTCGTTTACAATATCCGCAACATAGCTCCCCAGCTTTACCTCGTGCCTGGCGGTATCCGGCTCAAAATACCGCTTTAAAACGGCGTGCAGAGTCTTCTCGCCCAAGGTGCCGATGCCCCTGCCCCTGGCGGGATCGGGCACGGCGTTCATAACAGCCTCGCAAGCATTTTGAAATTGCAGTTTGTCCATATCAGCACTTTCTATCACGGGTAAAATTATTGTAGGAGTGCTTCATCAAAAAAGGTGGTTACCCGCCGCTCATATTCGCCGGGGTCTTTCGCGTACGCTCCCGTGTGCCCTGCACCGTCTGCCACCCACAGCTGTGAGCGTCCGCCGGCGGCCTGTTCAAACAGCGCGCCGTATTCACTTTCCTTCTCTACATTGCCGGCCGCGATGAATAAAAACGATGCTTCCCTCGCCTGAGCGATAGAGTCGATGAGCTTCGCGGGCGGCTTTACCCCGCCAAACAGCTGTGCCGCGCCAAACATCAGGCGGGTGGTAAAACTGCGGACAATCGGGGTTCTGGAAGGCAGCGCAAGGTAGTCGCCCAAGGTGCGGTAGGTTGCGCCGTCACTGATTACCGCCTTCATCTGTGGGTACTGCGAGGCCGCGCCCAGCAGCACCTCGCCGCCCAGCGATATGCCCAGCCCGCCGATGGCCTTGGTATCCTCCTGCTTCTGCAGAAAGTCTACCGCCGCACCCACGTCCTCGGTGCCGCCCCAGTTGTAGGCGTTCACCCCGTCGCCGCCGCTTAACGCATGCCCGCGCATATCAAACGCCAATACGCCGTAGCCATTCTTCGCAAGCATCTGCGCAAGCGAACGAACCGACTCACGCGAGCCGCCCGACCCGTGAAGCAGGATAATCGACGCGCCGTTTTGGGCGGGCAGATGCCACGCCGCAAGTGTGACATTGTCGGCAGTCTGCAGAGTCACCTCGGTAAACCCCTCGGGGATGGTGCCCACCTGCCTTGCGCTGCGCAGGGTGGTGAGAAAGCCCATTCCCAAAGGCATTAACAGGTATACCGCTATTGCCGCCGCCAAAATGACCACTAAAATAATCTTTAGCAATTGAAACCTACCTGTCTTACTCATGCTGTCACCTATCCCTTAAGAAGCAATACCTTCATTATACTTTTTCGGGTTTTTAGTGTCAAATACTGCCGCGAATTCCTTATACTTATTACAATCAGAAATATAGAAAAAATTCGAGCAAGAGGTCGAATTTATGCCTTTTGTGAAGAATTTTTACGTGATATTTCTTATTGGAATTAGTATTGTTTACCCCGCCGGACAGCACAAAGGGCGGGCACTCTGGCCCGCCCGAAAAGGTTTTATAGTTAGATATTCTGCCGGTTCTTCCGCCTGCGCCTCAAGACGTTAAGCACAATCGAGAATACGATCGCCACGACCAGCAGCACGGGGATAAACCAGCGGTTGCTTGACGTGTTGGTGCTTAAAATCTCCGTCCACATGCCGTCGATGGCGGCGTTGGCCTCGTCCGAAAGGTTGATAAAGCTCTCGGTTTTGTCTAGCAGCTCTTGCGGCGGGTAGGCGATGGGGTTGTTCTTGATTTCATCGTCCAGGCTGTCGTAGGCCTCCTGCTGCGGGGTGGAGTAACCGATATACTCGCAGTTTGCTGAAGCGACGTCGGTCTCGCACATAAAGTTGATGTACAGCTCGGCGGCCTCCTTGTTCTGCGCGCCCTTGGGGATACACATCGCGTCCACAAAGCGGTTGGTACCCTCCTGCGGCACCGCCCATGCGAGATCGGGGTTGGTGTCGATCATCGTAAGGGCGTCGCCTGCGTAATAGGGGGCTAAAGCGGCCTCGCCGCCCTGCATCTTGTCAAAGATTTCGTCCATGACATACGCCTGCACCAGCGCCTTCTGCTTTTTCAGCTCGTCGCACGCCTCACGCAGCTGCGCGGGGTCCTCGGTGTTGAGCGAGTAGCCAAGGCGCATCAGCGAGATGCCGAACGCGTCGCGCGAGTTGGAGAACATCAAAATCTGCCCGAGGTAACGCGCGTCCCATAGGATATCCCAGCTGTTTACATTTTCATCCACCATCGTCGTGTTGTAGATGATGCCCACGGTGCCCCACATGTAGGGCACGGAGTAACGGTTCTCGGGGTCGTAGTTCGGGTTTTTAAAGTTATCCATGATCAAGGAGAAGTTGGGGATGTTGTTATAATCCAGCGGCAGCAGCATATCTTCCTTGATCATGCGGCTGATCATGTAGTCCGAAGGGATGATGACATCGTAGCCCGAGCCGCCGCTCTTTAATTTGGCGTACAGCTCCTCGTTGGAGGCGAAGGTGGAATACTGCACCTTGATGCCGGTGCGCTCCTGAAAGGCGCTGTTGATATCGAGCGAATCGTCCGAGCCGTCGGAGATATACTCGCCCCAGTTATAAACGTTGATGGTGACGTTCTGATCCTGAAATCGGTCGTACAGGTCGCTTTCGCCGATCAGTTCATCCTCGGCGGCAAGCGGGGTGGCGCAGACCAAGAGCGCGGCGGCGAGGGCGGCGGCAAAGGCCAAAGGCTTTTTCATATCCTTTCCGCCTCCTTCTTCATGCGCTTTCGGTAGATGTTGGAGTCCTTGATATTCATGATGATCAGGATGGCGAGCACAATTAAAAAGATAATCGCCGAAAGGGCGTTGATCTCGGGGCTCACCTTCTTGCGCGTCATCGAGAAGATGGTGATCGGCAGGGTCTGCGACGACGGGCCGCTGGTGAAGTAGCTGATAACGAAGTCGTCGATAGAATAGGTAAACGCCATCAAAAAGCCGGTAATGACGCCGGGCATGATCTCGGGCATCACCACGCGAAAGAAGGCCTTGAGCGGATCGCAGCCGAGGTCTTGCGCGGCTTCATATAGATGGCTGTCCATCTGACGGATCTTGGGGATAACGTTCAAGATGACATAGGGCACGTTAAAGGTGATATGCGCGAGGATCAGGGTGGTATACCCGAGCCGGATACCCGCGAACACAAACAGCAGCATGAGCGAAACGCCGGTAACGATCTCGGGGTTGATTACCGGCAGGTAGGTGACGTTGATGACCGCCGCGCGCATATTCTTATGCATGGCGTGGATACCCACAGCCGCCGCGGTGCCGATGACGGTGGCTATCACCGAGGAAACCGTCGCCACCAGCAGGGTGTTTAAAAGAGAGGAAATGATCGTTTCGTTGTGGAACAGCCTTGCATACCAGTCGAGGGTAAAGCCTGTCCAGACATTGCGGCTTTTGGACGCGTTAAAGGAGAATATAATCAGCACCGCGATGGGCGCATACAAGAACAGATAAACTAGCCCCACATAGATACGGGACAAGGTTTTGGACAATTTTATCACCGTGCCTTTCCATGGGCGGTAAGCATCCTGCCCCCGCCGACGCATTTTTAGGAGATGGCTTTACGAAAAGCTGACTTCTATAGAATCATGCTCTCCATATCCTCTTCGCTGTTGTCGAACTGGTTCATGACACTGATGCACACCAGAATAATCACCATAAGCACCAGCGAGATGGCGGAGCCGAGATGCGGGTTGTATGCGTTGCCTAAGAACTGCAGGTCGATAAGGTCGCCGATCAGCAGGTTGCCGCCGCCGCCGAGCATTCTTGAGATAATAAAGGTACTCACCGAAGGTACGAATACCATCGTAATGCCGGTGGTAATGCCCGGTATGGTAAGGGGTACCACCACGCGCGAGAAAACGCCCATGGTGTTGGCGCCCAAATCCTGCGCCGCCTCGATCACGCGCTTGTCGATCTTGGTCATTACCGAGTATAGGGGCAGAATCATAAACGGCAGGTAGTTATACACCATGCCGAGCACCACCGCCCCGGGGGTATTGATCAGTTCAAACGGCCCAAGGCCAAACAACCCGAAGAAGCGGTTGATAAGCCCGTTCTTCTCTAAAATGGTCATCCACGCGTAGGTGCGCAGCAGAAAGTTCATCCACATAGGCAGCATGATGAGCATGATCATCAGGTTCTGCCCGGCGGTTTCATAGCGTGAAATGATAAACGAAAGCGGGTAGCCGATTACAAAGCAGATGACCGTGGCAATGGCCGAAAGCCACAGTGAACGCATGAGCACCGCGGTATAATCGCCTACGCGCATAAGGTTTTCGAGGGTAAAGCGATTGTTTGCGTCGGTAAACGCGAACAGCACCACCAAGCCGAGGGGGATGACGATAAACAGCACCGCCCACAGCAGGTAGGGTATGGAGGGGAGCTTCGATTTCATTGCGCCGCCCCCATCTTTCTCATGATATGGATGTCCTCCGGCGCGATATTCATCCCAATCATACTGCCGGGCTGCTCACACTGGGTGGAGTGGATCATCCACTTGTAGCCGCAAGCACTGACGATCATCTCGTAGTGCACGCCCTTGAAGATCACCGACTCCACAATGCCCGAGAGCGTGCCCGCGATCTGCGGCACCACCTTGATATCCTCGGGGCGGATAACCACCTCCACGCGCTCGTTGCGCTCAAAGCCCCTGTCCACACAGGTAAAGGTGTTGCCCGCAAACTCCACGAGGAAGTCTTTATCCATAATGCCGTCTAAGATGTTGCTCTCGCCGATAAAGTCGGCCACAAAGGCGTTCTTCGGCTCGTTGTAGATATCCTGCGGCGTGCCGATCTGCTGGATAACGCCGTTGTTCATGACCACAACGGTATCGGACATGGTGAGTGCCTCTTCCTGATCGTGCGTTACATATATAAAGGTAATATTCAGGCTCTTCTGAATACGTTTAAGCTCTATCTGCATCTCTTTGCGCAGCTTAAGGTCAAGCGCGCCGAGCGGCTCGTCTAAAAGCAGCACGCGGGGATGGTTCACCAGCGCACGCGCAATGGCTACGCGTTGCTGCTGCCCGCCCGAGAGGTTCTTGACATTGCGCAGCTCAAACCCCTTAAGGTTTACAAGCTCCAGCATCTCGTACACGCGGGTGCGGATCTCCTTTTGGGGCAGACGCTTTATCTTCAGGCCAAAGGCGACATTCTCGTAAACATTCAGGTGCGGAAACAGCGCATAGCGCTGAAACACCGTGTTTACGTGGCGCTTGTACGCCGGCAGGCCGTTGATGAGCTGCTCATCGAAGAAGACATCGCCCGAGTTCTGGGCTACAAACCCGCCGATAATGCGCAGCGTGGTGGTTTTGCCGCAGCCGGATGGCCCGAGCAGCGTGACAAACTCCTTGTCGTGGATATCGAGGTTTATCCCCTTGAGCACCTTTTCCCCGTCAAACTCTACAACAATATCCTTGAGCCTGACAATTACGTTACTATCCATTTGTTGCATCCCCCTTTGCGGATTCAGGCCGCGGGCATGGTAATCGCCTGCCCCGCGCGCCCACAGTGTCTTTTGAAACCGCTACCCCGCAAAAGGCTTTTTGCCGGAAAACGTCCGGCTTTTAGCGGAACATACGACACCGTTTATACAATGCGGCAATGAAAAATTTTTACCGCATGTAGAGAAAATTACCCGTGCGGATGCCCCGCACCTCACATAACCCCGGCAGCCCTTTTGCGTGGCTGCCGCCGCCGTTTATACTTATTCCAATTAGAAATATAGAAAAAATTCGAGCAAAAGGCCCCATTTACACCTTTTGTGAAGAATTTTTACGATTTATTTCTTATTGGAATTAGTATTACATACCCGCCAAAACCGGCAGGCACAGTTACGACCCCCGACATGCGGGAGCCGTTAGATTACGTTGTAATTTTTAGCACTGCCTCGCCTGCACAAGCGGGAATTTCCGCTTATGTCGAACTGTTTTAAGATGCAAAAAAACAACATTTAAAATATAAACACAATTTCAAGAATTGTCAACGCTTTTTACCTAAAATTTTAATATTTTTTTGGATTATCCCTGATTTTTTAGATTTTCTCGCTTGAATTTCAAGAAATGCTCTAAAATCCTCCTGTTCCCTCACGTATCCTTTAAAATCCTAACGTCCCACTTCTAAAATAGGCAGATTTATTACACAGCGCAAAAATGTATTCTTATTACAATTATACATCCTTGGCTACTATATTAATGCTACAAAAAATTAGCCTACAGCATATCATGGTGTTTCTTATTTTTTATTATTTATTCTTGCTTTTTTGAAACGCTTATGATAGAATATACTTCGTTGACTGGGTGTGGCGCAGATGGTAGCGCGCTACCTTGGGGTGGTAGAGGCCGTGGGTTCAAATCCCGCCACTCAGACCAATCATAATTGAATGCAAAAAAAGCCTGAGAAATCAGGCTTTTTTTGCATTATAATTAGAATATGAGCAGGAGATGTGGTTACACCCTCTGCTGATAAGTATAGTAATATAATTAGGGACTTAAAGATTACATAGATAAGTCTATGTCTAATTGGTACACCCTTGTCTGTCAACAAAGTACAGGGACTTTGTTGATTAATATGGTATTAGCATAAAACTTTTTGGGATGCAGGAAAGTAATGTAATTATTTTGCCCCCCAGCACATTTCCCGGTATAAATTGACATGGTAAAAATCGGAGTGTATAATATTTTTAGATATTTCTTCCGAAATCTTATATTATCTGCGAAGCTTATGTTATAGCAATACTGAGCAGTTCAGCGATGTGAGTGTTTTGACTATAACCGCCCCAGGCTGTGTGCTTGGCGATATACCGGAAAGGAGATATGTCCTTGAAAAGATTTATAGCAATTGCTTTGGCCCTCGCGATGCTGTTGTCTCTGTCGGCGTGTGGAGAAGGTGCCACGAAACAAAGCACTGCGGATGCCTCCAGCAACTCGGCAGATATCCCGGGCGACCTCGTTACCAAAGCCGACATAATCTTCCCGAGCACCGAGGTATTCAACTTTGACGGCGGCGCGAATGTTCCCGAATACACCGTCCTGCCCGGGCTTGCCAACATCGCCAATAAGAATCAGTACCAATACAACACCGATGAAGTGGGCGATTACTACTTTGCTCTTCAATTGTCGGGCGAAGCGGCCAGCCGTATTGAGCAGAATGGCTTTGTTGTCATTGATTCACAGAGTTACCGCGAATATTACAGCCGATATGAAATGAATCGTTACAACTATGTTCCCAGCTTTATCACCACCGATTCCGCCGTCCATACCTTCCATCTGATGTACGACTATGTACTCAAAGATGTCGAGCGCAGCAACCTGATGCTCTGTTTAAAAAACCTGTCAAGCAATATGGCGGAAGCGTCCTATAGGCAGTATTTCGAGCTAAAAGGGACGGAATTTGAGAACGCGGCCCTTCGGAACGTCGCCTTTTTTGGTGTGGGCGGCAGACTGCTGGACAGCGATTTCGTCGTGAAAGAAGAAGCTGCGGATCTGGTAGATAAGGAACTCGCTTTAATCGAGGCCCACTCAGGGGCCAGCGAATCCCCACTCATCAATTTTGGCCAGACATTTTCCGATCCGACCGAATACTACAGCGTCGATTATTCTCAATTTATTCCTCGCGGCCACTACACCCAGTCAACTCAACTGCAGGATTATTTCAGGGCCTCCATGTGGTATGGCCAGATGACACTGCGCTCGGCTTACCCCGATGAGGTACGGTCGGCGTTGCTGATGACTTCTGCCCTTCAGGCTGCGGAAATTTCGCAGGATTGGCATACGATTTTTCAAACGATCAACTTCTTTGTGGGCGAGTGCGACGACATTACCCCGCCTGATTATATTAAAAACCTGTCGGGCATTTATGGCGACGATATCGGCACGTTGCCTGTGGTGACGGATAAGACCAAATTTGAGCAGGCCCTCGAGGTAATAAAGGATCTGCCGCCCCCAGCCATTAATTCCATTCCCGTATACAACGAAAAGCTCCAGCCGGACCGCGATAAAGCGATTACCGGCTTTCGGTTTTTGGGCCAGCGATTCACAATAGACGCCGCCATCTTTCAGCGTTTGATTGACCGGGAAACCAAAGACCGAATGCTGCCAAACGCTTTGGATGTACCGGCGGCTTTTGGCTCCGACGAAGCATACAATATCCTCAAAAGCGATTATAATGTGGATGCATATCCCGACTATGACGGCAACCTTGGCAATGTAAAAGGCTATATAAGCGCCGTGGAAGATGATGTCTGGACATCGAATCTCTATTGGTCGTGGCTCAATATGCTGCGTCCGCTGGCGAGCAATGCCGACAGAACAGGGTACCCATTCTTCATGCAGAATACGGCTTGGACGCGCAAGGAGCTGAACACATTTCTGGGAAGCTGGACGGAGCTAAAACACGACACCCTGCTTTACGCAAAGCAGCCGATGGCAGAGCGGGGCGGAGGCGGACCCGAACCACCGCCTCCGCCGGACGACCGGGGATATGTGGAGCCAAACCCTGATCTGTTCGGAAGATTGGCCCTGCTTGTTAAGCAAACCAAGGAGGGGCTTGCGGCAGCGAATCTGATAACAGACGGAGCAAGCGAGGCTTTGGACAATTTGTACGGAGTAGCGAATAAACTAACGGAAATATCCCAAAAAGAACTGGCGTATACTAAGCTGACAAGCGAGGAATACGATTTTATCCGCAATTACGGCGGAGAGCTTGAGCATATTTGGGACGCAGCGAAAAAGGACGAATTGGATGCCCTAATAGCCGAGTATGGATATGCAAACAAGGAATCGTATTTGTATGAGCATCCGGACGCCATTGTGGCCGACGTGGCCACCGACCCCAACGGGTTTGTCCTTGAAGAGGCGACCGGCTTCGCCAAAACCATTGTTGTCGCCTTCCCAAGAGAAGAGGATGTGGTTTTAGGCACAGGACTCGTTTACTCCCAATATGAATTTACGGTGCCCATCGACCAGCGGATGACCGACGAACAGTGGCACCAGGCTCTCAACAGTAATGAAATTCCGCCTCTTGCCGGATGGAAAAACGCCTTTACCGTCAATGAGTAATAAAGTGTTATGCGTACTTATCACGGCCACGCTCGCGATAAGTACGCTTTTATCGGGCTGTTTTCGAGAATACGGAGATACCGATGAGTATAGAGAATTCATAAAGGCAAAAAATCTGGTCGGATCGGTCAGCAGGATAGAGACATCGGGGAACTATTCTTATGTCCTAGAGGACGGCGTTCTCACTTTCCTGGATCTGGACGGGAAACAGATATGGTGCTCGGACGAATACTGGTTTGTCAATGATTTTCGGCTTTTTGACATTGATGGGGACGGCAATACCGACTGCTTGTTTTCTCTGTGGAAATCTTATAGCTATTACAAGGGTTTCGATGAAAACGACGACCCAAGCGTTAAAAATCACCTGTTTTTGTACACCATTCGCGGAGGGTACGCCAAAGCGTTATGGGCGTCGTCAAATCTTCCTCGCCCAATCTACAGCTTTGAAATCAGGGAAGGCACTCCGACACCCGTGTATACCGGCGCAGTCTTAAGAACCTTCGAGGGCGAATATACGAAAGACTATACAAAGAGCAACGAGAGGGAGTTTACATACACCTGGCAAGGCTGGGGCTTTGTACCGGAGGATGAGCCGGTCGTTGTGCCGCCGCAGGACACGTCCGCAGTGAAGCTTTCCTTTGTGGGTGACCTGATGGTTCATTCCCGACAGCTTTATGAGGCCTATAATGCCGATGACAGTACATACGACTTTGATTATTCTTTTGAATTTGTCCGCGATCATATTACTTCCGCCGACTACGCAATCGGAAATCTGGAAACGGTTTTGGGCGGCAAAGAGACCGGATATACAGATTTTCCAGCCTTCAACGCACCAGACGAATTTGCTCTTGCTCTTCGCAAAGCAGGGTTCGATATGCTGACCACCGCCAACAACCATTGCAATGACCGAGGTGAATCCGGGATAATACGCACCATAAACGTGCTCGACAGCCTTGGGCTGGACCATATAGGAACATACAAATCAGACGAAGAACGGAACAGCGTCTTTATCAAGGAAATAAAGGGGATAAAATTCGCATTTCTCTCTTTCACCTACGGAACCAACGGGATTCCGCTTGCGCCCGGCAAGCCTTACCTTGCCAATATCATGAGCGAGGCTTTTATTCGTGAAGATATTCAGCGCGCGAAAGCCTATAATCCTGATATTATCGTCGTCATGCCTCACATGGGCGACGAATACGAAAGTCAACCTAGCGAAGAATGGAGAAACCGGGCTCATTTTATGCTGGATTGCGGAGCGGATATTGTGGTTGCCAGCCATCCCCATGTTTTACAGCCCGCAGAGTTTGCCGCCGTTGACAACGGCGACAAAGAATCGCGCAGCTGCTTTATAGCGTATTCCACAGGTAATTTTCTTTCCTCCCAACGGGAGCCCCCCACCGACACGGGGATAATACTGAACCTGTATTTTGAGCGGGATGAAACAGGCAAGGTTTTTCTTTCGGAGGTGTCGTACATCCCCACTTGGGTCAAATTTACCGATGACAGCGGGTGTTTTGACATAACGGTATTGCCTGTTTGGGACACGCTTAACGCTGTTAATAACGGAAATACTGCAAACTTGAAAGAGTGTGATATTTCAAGGCTGAAGCTCGTGTTGGCCGAACAAGCCAAAATGTTTTTGGGGCGAGAACCGTCGCGGGATGAGCGAGGGGAATATTTTATCGGGCGAAACGCTATACAGAGAGATAAATAGCGAGAAAACGATGATGAATACCGAGTGTATTACAGTGCTTGCAGGAAAGATACGAAAAATGTTACATTGCCACATATTTCATTAAGCAGTCACAAGATAATACTTGGGGAGCAATTCGTAATAAGTTGCTTGGTTACACGTTTACTGGAGAGAAATGCGGCAGTTCTTCATTCAGCGTATATCCCATAAACGAACGGTATGCTATGTTCATATCAATTGCCTGTATATTTTTGCGTAAAGAGGGTATCCCGTACAGAAGATGCTGAATCAGTATTATCTTGAACAGCACCACCGGGTCTACTCCGGACCTCCCGTTATCTGCGTTATACAGATCCTTTACATAATCGTAGATTATGGCAAAAGTCTACTGCCTCGTCTATCTTCCGAAGCAGATGTTCCTGCGGTACCCGTTCATCGGTGTTTATGAATTCCACTACGGCTCTGGGCAGTCTTTCTCTTTCCGGCATCTTTCTTCACCCCCTGCTATTTTACCATTTATATGCGAAAAGTCCAGCCGCGGCTGGACTTTTTCGACAGGCTATACCCCACCTTTAGGTGGGGTTGTTTATTGAGAGCATGGCCTGACTATAGATTGCATTGATTTTTATGGGTTATCCGAAGGTATATTATCATTGACGGATTTCATTTCTTCAAACCAATCGTCAAGTTCTTCATCCGTTTGCCGGCTTTGAACAGATTCGGGTCTTACGTCGGGGGCAGCCATAGGAGCAAAACGTGTGAACATCCAGCCAAGAGCGGCAAGGATGACGGCGAACAGCACATACTGTGCACTGCTTGACATATAAAAATTCACAACATCGTATTCATTGCCGCTGACGATAAGCTGCCCGGCGGCCACCGCTTCCGCAATATAACCGTGACACTGAATGATTGCCCATATGGAGTAAAGGATAAGCAATCCGGATAACACAAAAAGGATAATCGTGAAAACCGGTAATTTTTTAACGCTCATTATTACACCCTCCCTATTTTCTGCCGGTCAATTTTGGGGGCTCTGCTGCCGGAGCATCGTCATCTCGCCGTTGCTGATGCCCATCACCACATCCGCAATGGATGTAACCTTTTTGGAATGGGTGACAATAATCACGCATTTTCCCGCGTTATGAGCAAGTGAAGTAAAAATCTTCAGGATTTCAATTTCCGTGTCGCTATCCAGATTTCCGGTTGGTTCGTCGGCGATGATGATATTGGGGTTGTGCGATAGTGCCCGCGCAATACCTACGCGCTGCTGCTCGCCGCCGGAAAGCTTCAAAACCGGCCTGTCTGCTGTCTCGCGATCGATCCCCACCTTTTCCAGAAGAGTATAAACAAATGCTTTTTTGTCCTTTTCCGGGCTGCCGCTGATATGCATGGAAAGCATGATATTGCGGACGGCGCTGGCGTTGGTAATCAGATTGTACGCCTGAAAAATGACGCCGATACCCTTTGCCCGGTATTCGTCACGGTCGATGCCTCGTAAACTTTTATTTTCATATAAAATATCCCCGTCCTTACAGATGTCTAGGCCTGCAATCAGTGACAGTATGGTGGATTTACCCGAGCCGGATTTTCCGACGATAGTGTAAACCTTGCCCGCCTCGAATTCCGCGTTTACACATTTCAGGACGTTCTTTTTCGTTCCGTCGTATTTATAGGAAACCTTTTGAAGAGCCAGCACACTCATTTTCATCACCTAATTCCTTTCCATTAGTATTTTAATCGGTTCATATTTCGTAATCCGACTGATCGCGATCAGCGCCGCAAGCGTCGCGAGCAGCAGAGAGATTCCCGTGATTTGGAGTGCAGTACCCGCCCCGAGAGAAATATCAATGTTGCTGAGCGGTTCTGCGTCGGCGGCAGTTGTGGGGGGTTGTAGCCGCATCATCATACCTCCCGCGGGCTGCTGTTCCGCCGCCGCTTCCGCCGCCGCGACCTGACCGGCAAGCAAAGCGTTGGTTACAGGCTGCGCCGCGAGCCGCCCGACGCCGAGCCCGATCACGAGGCAAGCCAGCGTAATCATCAGCATCTCAGCCCAAAGCCCAAAGGCAACCTTGTGCTTCTTCATGCCCATCGCCCTTAAAACGCCGATTTCGTATTTCCGTTCCCGGATAGCAATAGAAGATAGAAGGGCGATAATAATCCCGCCGAAAATCAAAACAACAATCATGAAGGTGATTGCAATGCCTTTCAACCCCTCTACCGGGCCTACAATCTTATTGTAAGAAGCTTCATCCGTGGTAACGTCAAAGGTTTGCGCTAAGCCCTTGCCATAGGCTTCCTCCGCGAAAGCATCCAGCAAATCCGGGTTCTTCAGATAATAGGTCGCATTAACCTTGATACCGTTCATATCCGGCTTGATTTCCTGTATCACCGTATCGTAAGTAGTAATGATCTCATTGCGGCGGTTGGTAAAGGCGTTTTGCATCCCGCCCTCTTGGTATTCGTCGGTCGCATCATAGTAAGTACCCACAACCTTCAAAGTATAGGCGGTAGACTGCTTTGTACCCTCCCGCGGATTTCTCAGCTCACCGGCAAAGGAAAAGGTATCTCCAAGTTGGATGCTGTTGAGTTCCGCCAGATCCGTGCTGATGATACATTCGTTGAGTTCATCCGGTATTTCGCCGCTTGCAAGCTCCCGGGTTCCCGCTTCAAAGTCCGCCAGCTTGTTTCCCTGTAAGCTCAGCATAAACTGCATCGGCGGGTCTTCCTGATTCATGCCGGGGCCGCCGGCCATCATCATGCCGCTGCCTCCGCCCTTTTCCGCATCAACAGATTCGATTTCATTGCTGATCACGCCAGCGCTGGCGGTGTATATGCTGCCCTGCAAATATTCCGATTTCCCGAACGCAATGTATTGTTCCGGCGGGATGCTTGGTACGGTTATCATAACCCGGCCGTCCGTACTGTTTTTCATCGCTTCCTCCCGGATCTTTTCCATATTGGGAGCCAACTGCACTTCGGCGCCGAATCTGCTTTTATAATCGTCGATAATGCCGCCGGTTGTACTGTTGATCATCAGGGCGATCACAGTGGTCACAATCACAGCGAAAATAATCGCTCCGATCAGTAAATTTCTGCCCCGGTTTTTTAGAATATTGAATAGGGCATTTTCTAAAAGATACATAGGTTTTTATCTCTCCTTCGCTTTGTTTGACACCATATTATCAGCCGAATCTAACTTTAATCTAACCGCCAAACCATTTGTCGGCTGCAGGCGCCGACCGTACCACCAATCTAGGCGGGGTTCATCGTGCATATTTCTTTGAAAAGCATAAAATTACCCCTTCTGCCCTGTTGTTAAACAGTGCAGAAGGGGTACATATTGTTTGATATGGATATGAATTCATTCTGAAAGCGCTAAATCCATTCTGAACAAAACGCCATCGTCTGTGTTTTGGAGCGCATAGGGTATTTTCAACAAATCCAGCGTCTTTTTTACGATGGTTAGGCCAAGGCCATTGCGGCCTTTTCCCCGGCTTCTGGCTTTATCACCGTGATAGAAGGGCTCGAACAGCTTTGATAACAGGGTGTCCTCAATTTTCACACCCTTATTTAACACGCAAAGGCGAACGCGTTGTTCCTTTTTCTGCGTATAGATATGAATCTCGCCGCCGTCAGGCGTGTTCTGTATTGCGTTCATCAGTATATTCGAAAATGCCCTGCCTAGCAGCTTTGGGCTCAACGTGCAAAATATCTCAACTGGAATATCGGTGTAAATTACCTGCGATTTTGCATCCGCAATGATCTTACAAGGGGCGAAAACATCCGCGACCCACGTATTCAGATTTACACGTTCCTGCTCTATCGTTATTGTATGATTGCTGAGCGACACGATCTCCAATATCTCTGAAACGAGCTTGTTTTGCTCGTTCATGACTTTCATGCATTCGCGCAAATATCCGGGATATTCCGAAGGCTCAACCACATTCTCCAACATTCCCTCCAGCAGCGCGCTGGCCGCCGCGATTGGTGTTTTCAGTTCATGAGAAGCCGCCGCGAAAAAGTAGCGCTGATTTTCCTCCATCTCCTTTTCCCGCGCGATTTCGGTTTCCAACTGCCCAATCGTCACCTGCAATGATTGATACATTTTATAGACGTCGCCGGCAAGTTGACCGATTTCGTCCTCTCGGGGTCGGGGCGGGGGAACAGTCTCCAGATTGGACATTTTCTTTGTATCTGCTGCAATGCTTTGAATTGGCTTCGCGATACGCCGGGCAAATACAGCCGCCGCGAGAATGCTGGCCAACAGAATCAGCGCAAAGGCGATAAGAACTTTTCCAATAAATTCATCGTAAATGGTAGCGCCGGACAGAATGCCGCTTACATATAATTTAACGCCGCCCGATACCTGTGTCACAAATTGAATCCGCTCCAATGGTTTGTTTGTGAAGAGCCTAAACTGGGCACGGCTCTGGAATTTTCCCTTGACGATCACACCGGAGGACGGATCTCCTACATCGTTCTGCGGAAAAATGTCCTGCGGCAATTTGAAATTCTCGGTTTGATACAGGATGCGTCCGTCAGCCGCTTCAAAACAGAATTCAAAAGCGCTGTTTTTTGCATGGTATTCTTTTGCTGTTTTAATAAGTTCAGCCTCAGATTTTCCGTCCACACTGGAAAGAAGCGGGTGAAAAATATCGGAAATCTGCTGTTGCTGCGTTGATTCCACAACGCCTTTCAACTGGTCTGAAAAAAAGAAAAACAGCACAAGCAAGATAACAATCAAAATCAACAACGTATAAAAGAATACTTTTCCGAATATCCCAAAAAATCTATGTTTCATTATCCATCACCTCCAGGCAGTATCCGATGCCCTTTACCGTTTTGATGATGTTTTCGGGAAATTTATCCCGCAATTTTTTGATACTGGCATGAATGATCCCTTCGTTTCCGTCAAAATCATAACCCCATATCCGGATTAAAAGGGTTTCGTGTGGCACGATCCTTTGCCTGTTCTGCGCGAGCAACAGCAGGATTTCAAATTCTTTTGGGGATAATTGAATCTTTTCTCCGTCATATTCCACACCGCAGGTTTCGGGCAGAAGGGTGAGCTTACCCACCTTGATTTCTTTTTTTAGGACACCGCTGCGCCGGAGAAGCGCTTCGACCCGCTTTACAAGAATCGGCATGGAAAACGGTTTAATAATATAATCATCCGCTTCGCTTTCAAAGGCGGTCAACTGATTTTCGTCATCACTCAGAGCGGTCATCATTAAAACCGGCGTATCGTGTATTTTGCGAAATTCCTTCAACAGCTCCTGCCCGTTCATACCGGGGAGCATAATATCCAATATAACAAGATGATAGTTTTTGTTATAAAACCGTTCCAGCGCTTCGTTCCCATCCACGCAAGTCTCCACAGAATAGCCTGCTTTCACAAGAAATTTGTAAGACATTTCGCGGATATGCGCGTCGTCCTCCACAATCAGGATTTGAATGTTCATAGAAATGGTCACCCTTTCCCGCCAAGCTGAAAGTTTTGTTTAGTTCGGTAAAGCCGGGTTCCCGCCGCGCTGTTTGGCGGGAAAGAACAAAACTTCCGGGTTGAAAATGCTATTTTTCAACCATCACCCTAAAGTGTAACAAAGCAATCTAAATTTTTTCTAACTATCAATTCCATTTTCTGCTGCCTCTTAACAATACAACTTGGCCAGTAGAGTTTTAATTGTTAAATAAAACTTCTCGATTCATCTGTTATTCCAACTTCTGTATTGATTTTTCCAAAATTGCGACTTATAATGGCATTGTTGCTAACCGCGGTTATTATACCTCGGTTTGTAAAGTTGTATTGGAAACCCCAAATTTACATTAACTAATTGGTTTAACGAAAATTAAACAATTATGCTTAACGATATTTAAACGGGCTTATAAAACGCCCGAGCAAATAGAATTCACAGCAACATCTGTTGACAGTTGAGAGGAGTAATAAAATGTTCGAATTAAGAAAAATCTTTTCTATAATGCTGGCCTTGGCATTAGCAGTAGTCATGATACCGGAAACGGTGTTTGCAACGGGAGATGATCTCGTACCGGGCAGTACGACGCTGACCCTCTCTATCAGCATAAGTAATATCACCGACCAAGGTGGGGAATTAACTTTTGAAGTAACTGATGACGATAGTGAATACACGGTAAAATACCTAGTGCTCAAAGCATCTGAAGATAAACCTAACGTGGATACCATCAAAAATACCGGCAAGACAGTCGAAAACAATATTGCCACCATCACCGCTCTTATACCGGAAACCGCCTATACGGTGTACGGCATTGTATATGTCAATGATGCGGACGGGAATCCAATATTCACCGATATTTCCGAGGCACAGTTTACCACCTTAAAAGGTGAAACACCTGCTGTGCCGATTATCACCGGCGCGACGGCAGAACTTGCCGACGGGAATGCGACACTTACCTTTACCACAGACAAGTCTTGTACTTACTATTATCTTGTGTATGAGGAAGAAACCGCCGCGCCTGACGCACAAGAAATCAAGGCGCAGGGTGAAGCTGTTGCCAAAGGCAGCGGTACTGTGAACGCAAATGAAAATGCCATCGTTTCTATTATAGCCGACTTTGACTTAAACAAGGCCTATACGCTCTACCTTGCGGTGGAGGATGAAAACGGTGCTTTTTCGAAAGTAAGCATACTAACCCTTGCCCTGTCAAGAATGATGCTTGACGCAGCGGCCTCCGATTCTGTGACAATCGATATCGAAACAGTTACCGGTAACGGTACAGGCTATACCTATTCCGGCGGTATATTGACAATTATTGAAAGTGGCAGTTATGTTATTACCGGCAGCGGTACTAGCACAGCCAACCGAATCAAGATAAACAGCGGATTAACGGCGGACATTACACTTAATAACGTAAATATTGATGTAAGCAGCCGCAATGTTACCTGCGCCTTTGATATGGCAGGGGCGACAGTTACGCTCACATTAATGGGCGATATCACACTGAAAAGCGGAAACTATTGTGCCGGCTTACAGGTTTCCCAAGGTGCGGCTTTAACTATTTCGGCGGACAGTACCGGTACAATAACCGCAACAGGAGGTAATAACGGCGCGGGCATTGGCGGAGCAAATGATTCGCCGTATAGTGAAACTCCAAATAACGATAACGGAAAAATAATCATTGACGGCGGCATAGTGAATGCCTATGGAACAAACGGTGCAGGGATTGGCGGCGGCAATAACGGTACCGGCGGAAACATCATCATTACAGGCGGTACCGTCAATGCAAATGGCGGTGAATACAGTGCAGGGATTGGCGGCGGATATTATAAAGGCTGTGGCACAGTTCTTGTTCAAGGTGGAGTCATTCATGCAACGGGTGGCTCGGCTGGGCCAGGTATCGGCTGTGGCTTTAGCGGCGACGGCGGAAACATTACCATTAGCGGCGGTGAAATCTACGCAAACGGCGGGGATTCCAGCGCGGGTATCGGGGCAGGTTCCGGAGCGGTGAGTGTTGTAATTAACGACGGGATTGTGAAGGCAAACGGCGGAGTAAACGGAGCGGGTATAGGTGGTGGAGAGCTGATCGGGCCAACTCCAAAAACTGGTGACGTTTACATTACAGGCGGAGATATAACGGCAACCGGCGGCGAATACGCTGCGGGCATCGGCGCGAGTACCTACAGAAATTCGGGCAGAATTACCATTGAGGGCGGCACTATTATTGCTACGGGCAAACGAAATGCGGCAGGCATAGGCGGTGCAAACGATGGAGATGTAACCGACCCTATTATCATTAAAGGCGGCAATGTCACCGCAACCGGGGGACAGTCAGGCGCAGGCATCGGTGCCGGAGGCGGGGACTATGCGCGTTGCGGTGATGTGACGATAACAGGCGGGCAGGTATCCGCTACCGGTGGAATGTATGCCGCGGGCATAGGCGGCGGCGGAGGTACATATGCCTCCACATGCGGCATCGTGTCGATAAGCGGCCCGGATACCGTTGTAAACGCAAAATGCGATACCGCTATGGATGACGCTAAAGATATTGGTGCGGGCCATAAGTTTGACTACATGACTACTATTCAGGGCGGAACCCTCAAGCTGGATGGCGGCGCAACGTTGAATTTTCTTGCACGGGGTACAAATTCATCAACCAATTATATTATGGGTATTATTGGCGGTGAAGGCGCAGGGCCGAGTGCGGGTATCTATTACTATGGCAACAAATATAAAGGCGTTATAGATGTGTCGGCTCCCGGAATCGGTTGGTACAAAGGAAGCGGCTACACTTTTTCGGGTGATACCGTTAACATCGGTGAGGCCGGCAGCTATTGCGTTTTCGGTTCTACCGCTTTAAACCGTATTAAGATAAGCAATACGATTACAGCGGATATCACTTTAAGCGACGCGTCTATTGACGTAAGCGGGATTCCGAATGCATGTGCCTTTGATATGATCGGAGCGACGGTCAACCTTACCTTAACAGGCGATAATGAGCTTGCAAGCGGTGAGAATTGTGCGGGCTTGCTTGTTCCCAGCGGGGCAGTTTTAACAGTTCTAAAAGCCAGCACGGGCAGTTTATCTGCTTCAGGTGGCACAAATGGGGCTGGTATAGGCGGAGGAGCAGGCGGCGCAGCCGGTAATATTACCATTTTGGGCGGCGAAATAGAGGTGCGCGGCGGAGAGGATGGCGCAGGCATTGGCGGTGGGTCGAACGCCTCAGGCGGTATTGTCAAGATCGGCGGAGGAGCGGATACATTTGTAAGCTGCCTTTCTCCTGAAGGGTATGATATCGGTTCGGGGTACGGAAATTCAACCGGCGGAAGCCTAGAGGTTAACAACGGCGCAATGGTAGGAATGCGTAATTATGGCACAAATGCAGCCGCTAAATACATTACCTGCACAATTGACGGAAATGGAGCCAAACTGGATGCCGGAGTATATTTAAATTCCCAAAAGCAGCTCGTATTTGATCGATTTTTAACGGATCACGAAGATGGTGCAAAAGCCTATGACACCATCACGCTTGCTGTATTGGTAAATGGACTTTCCCAAACTGCTCCCGAGGGAACTATTGTATTCAAAGCGAACGGTGTCACAATTGGGCAGTCCTCTATTACCCATTTTGACGAATTGCCATCGTTGTCAATGGGAGCAGCTATATTTGAATGGACTGATGTACCTGGAGGAACGCAAACGCTTACGGCGGAATATAAACAAAATGAAGTCTCCGACAGCTATTATGCGGCAGATTCTATAACAATAGTAAATTATGAAATAGCCAAGATCAACCAATCTGAATTAGTGATTAAAATTCCCGAAGCTATAACATACGGCGATGAACCGTTCAATATTGATATTAGCGGCGGCAGCGGAACGGGCACCCTAAGCTATCAGGTTACTACGGGTGATGCTGTGTCGGTTGATTCAAGCGGATTGGTCACGGTTGAAGGGGCGGGAACCGCAACAATAACCGTCACCAAATCAGCGGACGCCTATTATTTGGAGAATATTAAAAGTGTAAATATTGTGGTCACGAAGGCGAATCCCCCCGCCGTTGTGTTTCCGACCGCCGGTGAAATCACCTACGGCCAGCGCCTCTCTGCTGCCGCGCTCTCGGGAGGAAACGGTGACGGAACCTTTGCATGGTCAAGCCCAGATACGGTTGCGCCTGTGAAAAACAGCGGTTACATCGTTGTGTTTACACCAAACGATACTGATAATTATGATTATACGGGCGTAGAATTAGAGAAGCTTACCGGTGTGACGGTGCACAAAGCCTCGCCGGAAACAACCTTCCCCACAGCCGGTGCAATCACCTATGGTCAAAGCCTGGCAGATGCAGCATTTTCCGGTGAAAGCGGCGATGGTAGCTTTGCTTGGGAACACCCCGATACGGTACCCCCTGTAGTAAATGAAGGCTATAAGGTTATCTTTACGCCCAACGATACCGATAATTATCTACCAATGGAACAAATTATTGCGGTAACTGTTCATAAGGCGAATCAGACGCCCCTATCTGTTAGTGGCATACCGGCGGCTATTACCTACGGCGATTCATCATTTAATATTGAAACCAGCGGCGGCAGCGGAACAGGCGTTCTGACTTATGAGGTTACCTCCGGTGATGCCGTAACGGTTGATTCAAGCGGCAAGATTTCGGTAATGAAAGCCGGAGAGGCTACATTAACCGTCACGAATTCAGGCGATAGTAATTATTTAACGGCTTCTAAAATTGTGGAGATTTCCGTAAGCAAGGCAACGCCGGAGCCCGTGGTATTCCCATCTTCCAATGCGATTACCTACGGGGATAAGCTTATTGAGTCAGCGCTTACGGGAGGAAGCGGGGACGGAACCTTTGCATGGGTAAGCCCCGATACCATTCCAACTGTCCGGAATGACGGTTATGCGGTTGTGTTTACACCAAATGATATTAATAATTATGATTATACGGGTGTAACAGTACAACAGATTACCGATGTGACGGTTTACAAGGCTATACCTGCAGCAACCTTCCCCACAGCCGGTGAAATTACCTATGGCCAGCGTCTTTCTGATTCTTCCTTGTCCGGAGGTAGTGGTGAGGGATACTTTGCTTGGGAATATCCCGACCAAATTCCTTCTGTGCATAATGAAGGCTACAATGTACTATTCACGCCAAGCGATACCGATAACTATCTGGTAATCGGGCAGGTTACCGGGTTGACTGTTCATATGGCAAATCAAACGCCTTTGGCGGCGGACAATATTCCGTATCCCCTTACCTACAGCCATACTCCTTTCGCTTTAGATATAAACGGCGGCAGCGGAACAGGTGCTGTAAGCTTCGAGGTTGTCGGCGATGCGGTTACGGTTGACGCAACCGGTTTGGTAACGATAGCGAAGGTTGGTACGGCAACCATAACCGTTACCAAAGCAGGGGACGATAATTATCTAAAAACCGAGACAACTATACCGATAGAAGTTCACAAAGCCGACCAAGTACCTTTATCGGTAAGCGGCATTCCCAGCTCCCTCACCTTCGGTCACGCACCGTTCACCCTCATTCTTAGCGGCGGCAGCGGAACGGGTGGCATCAGCTTTGAAGCATCTGAGGGCGGGGCAGTCACGGTTGATGTGAATGGAAAAGTGACAATCGTTAAAACGGGTAGCGCATCGATTACCATTACTAAAGCGGAAGACACTAACTACCATATGGCTCAGAAGGTTATAAATCTGACTGTAAGGAAAGCGTCTTCAGGAGATAACAGTGGTTCAACCTACGGCGAAACACCCTCCGACACCTATGTGCAAAATGAGTGCATGATAAATACAAACAGCACGGTAACTATCGACCTTACCAAAGGTTCCACATTATTATCTTCAGCTCAGATCAACACGCTGATATCATTAAACCAAACCAGGCCCATTATATTCATCGGTAATGGCTACCATATAACATTTCCTGTCGGCACGATGAGGGCTGCGGGATATACGGACTTAAACCTTGGAGTATACTTTAACTCTGGTTCCTATTATGACAGGATCAAAGCTATCTCTAGCGACAGTTTTGTATTAATGATGGACTTTGAGCATAGCGGCTCTTTACCGGGCGAGGCACAAGTGAAAATTAAAGTAGGGGTTCCATATGCGGGCAAAACTCTGTATTACCATTTCTATAATCCACAGACGGGAAACCTTGAGTATCTGCAGACTATTACAGTGGATAGAGAAGGCTATGTAATCATTGTACAGTCTCACTGTTCTGCGTATGCGCTGAATACCACTATTTCAGGCAACAGACCGTCTATTCCGGAAACGGGTGGCGGTGATATTGAACCCAATTCCGTTTCGGCTTCGGAGGAGGTCGTAATACCAGTAGAGACGTCCCGAATTACCACTTTACCGATAGTTGCAGTAAAACCAGAGATGGATAACGAATTGGGCTGTATCACGATACCCAAAAGCGGCGTATACATAGTACGCTACCTCGAAGTGTTAAGAATACTAAGAGTTGCGGGGGCTTTTTACACTAGCTGTCTTCTTCCCCCTTCAGAAGCATCATTGACGATAAGTTCAGCACACAAGAGCAGGAAATGATAAGAAACTATTGAGAAATTGGGGTAAATAAAAAAAGTAGAGAATGTGGCATGCCCTGATCATGACATATAAAATTGGGGGCAATTTTCTATTTTCAGAACTGCCCTGATACAGCGTCTATATCTCCTCCACCATACGGTACCCAACACCAACCTCTGTTAAGACATATTTAGGCTCAGCGGGGTTAGCTTCGATTTTGCGACGAATATTGGCCATATTCACCCTGAGCGCATTTTCTTCTTTGGTATATGGCCCCCAAATTTCTTTGCAGATAGAATCTATTGTGAGCACCTTACCGGCATGTTTGGCGAGCAGCAATAGAATCTTATACTCAATCGGGGTTAAGTGCACAGGTGTGCCATCTACCGATACCGTTCTTTTTATAATATCAACGATAAGGCCACCGATGCTTATTTTATCGGTCTCCAGCGGGTTGTAAATGTTCGCACGCTCTTTATGGCGTATCGCTGTTCGAATGCGTGCAAGCAGCTCCAGTGTACCAAACGGCTTGGTCACGTAGTCGTCCGCGCCGAGGTCCAGTGCCTTCACCTTCTCTGTTTCATGGCCCCGCGCTGTCACGACGATCACCGGTACCTCCGACCATTGGCGAATCCGGCCAAGTACCTCCAACCCGTCCATATCGGGTAACCCCAAATCCAATAAAATCAAATCAGGGCGGTATGAGGCTGTCATTGAAACTGCCTCTCCGCCCTTTTGGCATTGCAGAACCTGATAATTGTTTGAGGTAAGTATTGCGGAAATAAAATTGCTGATGCCGTTTTCATCCTCGACAATGAGAATAAGCATCTTATTTTCCATTTGTATCCCTCCCGTTTAACGGTAATACAAACCGGAACACCGCTCCGCCGGCCGCTTTGTTCCTTGCTTCGATCGTTCCGTGATGTGCTTTGATGATCGAGCGGCAGATGGAAAGGCCGATTCCCATACCCCGGGAAGAATCAGCGCTTTTGATCTTCTTCGCCGCATATCCGTCAAACAACGTCGGAAGCTCCTGTTCGGGTATCCCTTCACCATTGTCACTGATCTCAAACACCGCACCCTCCCCCGATTTCTCAACAATTAGTTCAATCAGGGTGCCCAATTGGGAATGCCTGATTGCATTTTCCAGCAGGTTGATGATCACCTGCTCAATCAGCATCGCATCCATCGGCACAAGCAACAGTTCTTTAGGTACCTTCACCATAATGTTGCTGCCGGTATATTTGCTGCGCACCCTCGAAACGGACTCGGCAACAACCTCTTCCGCTGCTTCGGGCGTCTTCGACACATTCATCGAAGCCTCACTGATACGGGTGACGGATAACAGGTTTTCTACCATACGAATCAGCCACTGGGAATCTTCTTTAATGTTCGTCACCAGCTTATCATGTGTCTGCTCGTCCATCGCTCTTTTGTTCTCCAATATGGCCGAGCTGGCCCCGGATATGGCGGTGAGCGGGGTGCGCAGGTCGTGAGAAATGGCCCGAAGCAGATTGCTGCGCATACTCTCCCGTTCAGATTCAATGACCACCTGCCGCTGCTCATCCGAGAGATGCTGCCGCTCAAGAGCCATAGCGACAAGGGATGCTATCATGCGTAAAAACGCTCTGTTATCGTGGTTAAGCTTATCTTTATCGACACAGGAGATACCGAGTACCCCCAATACGTTGCCCTGAGACAGTATCGGCATATAGAAAGCCCCTGCGCCCATCAGCGTGTCGGTTCCTGCCCCTGCCCTCTTCTTATTGGTAAAAACCCAATGCGCTACGGCCTGTTCGTCAGAGCTGCACAAGAAGGAGGCATCCGTTTCCTCTGCCGCCTGCTTCATTACCCCCGGAACACCGCTTACGGGGTCCTCCGAATAAAAGATTACCGAGCGCTTATAGAGCGTTACAATATAGTCGTTCGTTAACTCGATGATGTTTTGCAGACCTCTGGTGACAAGAAGTTTTTTGTTGACTTCATAGAGTATCTCTGTCTTGCGCTCTCTGGAAACGGCAAGGCTGGCCTGCGCTTTAATCCTTACCATCAATGCGCTGGTGAACAAGGCCACCACAAGCATAATTAAAAAGGTAATCGGATATCCTGCTTGTATTGCGTTAAAGGTATAATAAGGCTCGACAAACAGATAATTGAAGGTAAGTACACTTAATATGGAGGCGATAACGCCATAGGCATATCCTGCTGTGAACCTTGAAATGATCAGCACCGAAAGGATATATGCCATGATGATGTTCTGGTCGCCGATACCAAGCTCCCGTAATCCGAGAGAGAGCAGGGTTGCCGCAACAAGCAGACCAAGGCTCTTAAAGGTATCCCGCCATGAAAAATACAGATTTCTTCGCCATTGGAACTGCTTTAATGCTTTATAGGGCTTTACTGAGGAGTTATCGGGTATGATGTAGATTTCGGTATTGGAGAGTTGAGCAATCAGCTGATCCTCTAAATCGGCTTCAAGCAGGCTTTTAAAGCTCTTTTTTCGCCTGGCCTTGCCGATAACAATATTCGTGATGTTCGAAAGCTTTGCATACTCTGAGATAGATTCGGCAATATCATACCCGTTTACCGACACAATCTGGGCCCCCAGCTTAGCGGCAAGGTCCATATTGCTGCGAAGGTTCTTATACTGTTCTTCCGTATAATTCGAGCTTGCAGGGGTCTCAACATACAGTACGGTCCAGGGCGCGTGAAAGGCCTCTGCCGTTCTGGCCGTCCAACGTATACATTTGGCCGAAGACGGAGACGGGCCAATGCAAACCAGAAACCGCTGGTTAAGGGCTTTATCGGTCTGGCTGTATTCCGTAAGATTGTCATGGCTGATTCGCTCGGCCACCTTACGCAGTGCAACCTCACGCAACAGCCGCAGATTTTCTATTGTAAAAAAATTCTGCATCGCGGCCGTCGCCCGTTCCGGGCGGTAGATTTTCCCCTCTTCAAAACGCTTGAGCAGCTCTTCCGGGGCAATATCAATCAGTTTTACAAGTTCCGCATGTTCAAAGATATAATCGGGGATGGTCTCCCGCACAGGGATGCCGGTAATATTCTCAACAATATCATTTAAGCTTTCAAGATGCTGAACATTTACCGTCGTATACACGTCAATACCGGCGTTGAGAAGCTCCTCAATATCCTGATACCGTTTTTTGCTCCTGACCCCTTCCGCGTTTGTATGTGCCAATTCATCCACTAAGATGAGAGCCGGCCTCCGCCGGAGCGCTGCTTCCAGGTCAAACTCTTTGAGCTGAATATTTTTATAGTGCACGGATAGAGGCGGGATGGCAGGCAAGCCCGCCAGCAGTTGAAGCGTTTCCGGGCGGGTGTGCGGCTCTACGTAACCGACAACCATATCCACGCCGGATTTTAACTGCCCTCTGGCATCATCCAGCATGGCATAGGTTTTGCCCACCCCCGCCGCGTAACCTAAAAATATCTTAAGCTTTCCCTTTTCGTCCTTATTCCCGGAGGAAATGCTTTTCAGGAGCATATCCGGGTCTGGGCGTCTATCATCCAAAGCCACGTCTTCACCGCCTTTGAACCATTATATTACATCAGGCCGTCCAGAGCAAGATTCACCTTGAGCACGTTAACGGCGGGTTCGCCCCAAAAACCTAAAAATCTGCTGCTCGTATACTTTTGAATGATCTCGCGGACGGTGTTCTCCTCCATGCCTCTCACATTGGCGATGCGCGCAACCTGATACTCGGCCGCTTCGGGAGAAATATTGGGGTCTACCCCGCTGCCGGACGCAGTGATTAAATCGGCCGGTATATCCTTTTGGTTTGTCGGGTCGAGTTTGTGCCACCAGGCGATTCTTTCATCCATAAGTTTTTTTTGCTCCTCGCTTACTGGGGAGAGGTTGGTCACACCGGAGGGCCTGCCGATCAGATATTCAGGCTTCGTAAACTCCTGCGCAATTAACTCGGAGCCGATTTCCATCCGGCTGCCGTCCTTTAAGGTAACCGCAATGATGCTGCCGTTAGCCTTCTGAGGGAAAATAAGCTGCGCGATACCGGTAACCACCCCGGTGTACAGGACACCGCATAGAACGGTAAACACCAATAAACAGATGAAAGCCGGGCGAAAAGCCCCTATAACTTTTTTCATAATACCTGTCACCTCACACAATACCTAAAGCGGTTAATAGCATATCAAGAAGTTTTATTGCAATAAATGGGGCAATGATGCCACCCAATCCATAAATGAGAAGATTTCTCGAGAGCAGCTTGCCCGCAGATACCTCGCGGTATTTGACCCCTTTGAGTGCCAAGGGAATCAACGCTATAATAATCAGCGCATTGTAGATAATAGCGGATAAAATCGCGCTCTTGCTGCTGGTAAGGCCCATAAAATTTAAGGCCGTCAGCTCCGGGTAGATTCCGAAAAACAGCACGGGAATAATAGCAAAGTACTTTGCAACGTCGTTGGCCACACTGAAGGTCGTCAGCGAGCCCCTGGTCATGAGCAGCTGCTTGCCGATGCGCACAATGTCAATGAGCTTAGTCGGGCTCGAATCGAGGTCTACCATGTTGCCCGCTTCTTTGGCCGCCTGCGTTCCGGAGTTCATCGCCACCGCAACATCGGCCTGAGCAAGCGCGGGCGCGTCGTTGGTACCGTCCCCTGTCATCGCGACCATATGCCCTTTGGACTGATAATCCCGTATCAGGCTCAGCTTTGCTTCAGGTGTCGCCTCCGCCAGAAAATCGTCCACCCCTGCCTCCGCGGCGATTGCCGCCGCTGTCATTGGGTTGTCACCCGTAATCATGATGGTCTTAATGCCCATCTTCCGCAGGTCTTCGAAGCGTTCTTTTACACCCTTTTTAACGATGTCCTTTAAATAGATAACGCCTAAAATCTTATCGTTTTTGGCAACTACGAGCGGCGTACCGCCCTTGCCCGCCACCTGTTTAACGGTTTGGGCACATTCCTCCGGGTAAACACCGCCTTTACCGAGAACATAGGATTTTACAGCGTCCGCGGCACCTTTTCTGATCTCGGTACCCTGAAAGTCAATACCGCTGATACGCGTTTTTGCGGTGAATTCGATAAAGCTTGCGTTAAGCTTTGATAGTTCCCGCCCGCGGATCCCGAAGCGTTCCTTTGCCAGAATAACTATACTGCGCCCCTCCGCGGTTTCGTCGGCAATGGAGGAGAGCTGCGCCGCGTCCGCAAGCTCCTGCTCCGTTACCCCCTGAACAGGGATAAACTCACTGGCCTGACGGTTACCGAGTGTGATGGTACCGGTTTTATCAAGCAACAACACATCCACATCACCGGCGGCCTCAATCGCGCGGCCGCTCATGGCCAGTACATTGGCCTGATTTAGGCGGCTCATACCCGCGATACCAATGGAGGAGAGCAAAGCGCCGATGGTAGTTGGCGCCAAGCATACCAGTAATGCGATAATATTGGTGACCGATACCGCCGCGCCGCTCCCGACTTGTCTGCTCGCAAAATCGGAAAAAGGCAGCAGCGTGGCCGTTACCACAAGAAAGATGATCGTGAGCGTAACCAAAAGGATCTGAAGGGCAATCTCATTGGGCGTCTTTTTACGGGAAGCGCCCTCCACCATGGCGATCATCTTATCCAGAAAGCTTTCGCCGGCCTCCGCAGTCACCTTAACCACCAGCCAGTCTGAGATAACAGTGGTGCCTCCCGTAACAGCGCTTCGGTCCCCCCCCGATTCACGGATGACCGGGGCGGATTCGCCCGTAATGGCACTCTCATCCACCGAGGCAACACCGTCGATAACCTCGCCGTCCATGGGTATTTGATCTCCGGCGGTTACCAGAAAGAGGTCGCCCTTTTTTAACGTATTCGACAGCACCTCGGTGTAATCTGTTTGATTGGACTGTGATTTCAGCTTCTTCGCTTTGACGTCCTTGCGGGCGCTGCGAAGGCTGTCGGCCTGAGCACGGCCTCTGCCCTCGGCAATGGCCTCCGCAAAGTTGGCGAACAGAACCGTAAACCATAGGATAAGTGCAATGGCAAGTGTGTACCCCGCATTTTCATCGCGAATACCAAAGAAGCTTAAAGCATATAGCACCGTTGTTAAAACAGCGCCGATATAGACGACAAACATTACGGGGTTTTTAAGCTGTACGCTTGGCGACAGCTTTATAAAAGACTGCCGAATGGAATCAGCCCATATTTTTTGCTGAGCCGCTTGATCTTTCTTCATAACAACCATGTCCTTCCTTATTTAAGCGCAGTGAAATAATCCGCTATCGGGCCGAGCGCCAGAGCCGGCAGAAAGCTTAGGGCGCCAATGATAAAGATGACGGCTATCAGCAGCCCGATAAACATAGCATTGCTGGTAGAGAGCGTGCCCTCACCGGCGGTGATGCTTTTCTTATTTGCAATGCTTCCGGCAAGAAAAACGGTTGCGATCATGGGGATAAAGCGCACCACAAGCATAATGATTCCCCCCGCGACGTTGGTAAAGACCGTATTCGCTGAATAGCCGCCAAAGGCGCTGCCATTGTTGTTTCCCATAGAAGAGAAGGCGTAGAGAATCTCCGAAAAGCCGTGAGCGCCTGAGTTCGTCAGCCATGAGGAAACCTGCGGAAGCAAAACGGTTGCCGCAGTGCCAAGCAGTGTAAGCAGCGGCGGAGCAAGAATAATGAGGCACACCATCTTCATGTCGTAGGGCTCAACCTTCTTGCCGAGATATTCCGGTGTTCTGCCTACCATCAGCCCCGCAATAAATACGGTGAGTATCACGAAGGCAATCATGCCGTACAGTCCACTGCCCACACCGCCGAATACAATCTCTCCAAGCTGCATAAGGAACATCAGCATCATACCGCCAAGCGGTGTAAAGCTGTCATGCATGGAGTTTACCGACCCATTGGAAGCCGCCGTGGTTGCGGTACCCCATAGGGCGGAGGTGCCTACGCCGTGAATAATCTCTTTGCCCTCCAAATTGCCCGAGGCAACGGTTCCGCTTACAATCGGCCCGCCGAACTGCTCGCTGACCGTAACGATGGCGAGTGACGAGATAAACAGGATGAGCATAGTAACCAGGATGCTTCTGCCTTGCTTACTGTCTTTTACCGCTTTGCCAAAAGCAGTGCAAAGCGCTGCCGGAATCAGCAGAATGGATAACAGCTGCAAAAGGTTTGAGAGTGGTGTCGGGTTCTCGAGTGGGAAGGCGGAGTTTACACCAAAGAAGCCGCCGCCGTTGGTTCCCAACTGCTTAATGGCAATCTGGCTTGCGGCAGGGCCCAGTGGAATCGTTTGTGAAGCACCGCTTTCAAGTGCTGTAACGCTGTGATAAGGCAGTACCGTCTGCACCACGCCCTGCGATACTAAAACAACCGCCAAAACGATTGAAAGAGGAAGCAGTATATAGAGGATGCACCGTGTAATATCCCGCCAAAAACTACCGATGGTCTTTTTATTCGTTGAGGTAAAACCTCTGATTAAGGCAAACAGCACCGCGATACCCGCCCCTGCCGATACAAAGTTCTGCACGGTCAGCCCAAGTGCCTGTGTGAGATATGACAGCGTGGATTCCCCCGAATACGCTTGCCAGTTTGTGTTGGATACAAAACTGGCGGCAGTGTTAAAGGCCAAATCCCAGCTCACGGCACCCATATGCTCGGGATTGAGCGGCAAAATACCTTGAAGGAGCTGGAGCAGGAATAAAAGAAGAAAGCTGACACCACTAAAGGCGAGTACACTTAACGCGTACCGTTTCACGTTCATCTCTTCTTCGTACCTAACGCCCATCATCCGATAGACCCCGTTTTCGACGGGTGTCAGCAGCTTCGTCATGAATACCCTTTGCCCAGTCATTACTTTATAAATATAGATACCGAGCGGAACGGACAGCCCTATAAGAAGCGCTAAAAAAAGAATATCCTGAAGCCATATCATGTTCATAATTCCTCGCCCCTAAACAGTACATAGAATAGATAGCAAAGCAATGCCAGCGCAATTATCGCCAAGAATACAAGAACTACTCCCATAATCAACACATCCAAACTTTCATAATTATGTGGTATTAAATAGTATCTCTGTCAGCCTGTCAGTCTACACCTTAAATTTCATCTCCAGACGGATTTCCTCATTTGCTTACCCTTATTCTAGCTGAATTTCTATTAGGGGGGTATTAAGATTGCCTTCTAAGGTATTAAGATGGTATTAAGGAATAAATGACAGCTGGTGCTGGGCGGGTTGGTGCGGAGGATAAAAAACAATACCCCTTTGTGCCGCAAAGTAGTTTCTTATTCAGAACATGTATGAAATATCGTGCGGATAACTTATATAAAATAGAACTGCAATCAGTAAAGTTCAGACTGTTACTGATCTTCACTTAATAACCATTGTGGATCATAACGCAGTCGCGATTCATCTGCTTATGCTGTAAGAAAACACCATATGACGTTCTTTCAGAGAACTTTCATGTGGTGTTTTCTTACTGCCCTGTACCTGTTTATCTTCACAAAGAATTTATACCCAAACCGCTTTCTTAATACAATCTTTATATAAAACATGGTAGGCTATCTCATGAGAAACGCAATCCACATAAAGCAGGTGCAAGAGAATGTATGTAATCGTTATAGGCTGCGGCAGGTTAGGCAGCAATCTGGCCATGGAGCTCTCCGATTCGGGGCATGACGTGTGCATCATCGACCGTGACCGGGATCGGTTGTCGGCGCTTGGCAGCGGGTTTAATGGGCGCCGCATAAACGGCATTGAGTTTGACGGGGATAATTTAATGGAGGGTGGTATACAACAGGCGGACGCGCTGCTTGCGGTAACCTCGGACGACAACATCAACATTACGGTATCGCTGATCGCGGGCAAAATCTATCGCGTACCGCAGGTAATCGCCCGCGTAAACGTACCGGGAAGAAAGTATATCTACGATAAGCTGGGCATCGGCACCATCAACCCGGTGCAGCTGGGCGTAAATATGCTGCTCAACCGCTTGAATATCAACACGGTGGAGGTTGTTTCACCGCTGGGGGATACCTACGAGTTAATCAGTCTTACCATCTGCAAGACGAATTCCGCGGCTACTGTAAAAGAGATAGAACAAAAGCACCATTGTATCATTGCCGCCATCACCAGAGGCGACTGCTTTGTGTTTCCTTCGCCGGACGAGGCCATTCGCCTGGGTGACCACATTCTTTGCACGGTGCAGGAGCAGCACAAAGAATCGCTCATCAGAACATTTTCGAAGGAGATGTCCGTATGGAATCGATCATAGTCGGCGGGGGCAAGATTGGGTATAATCTGCTCAAGACGTTAACAGAGCGAAGATATCAGGTAGTGCTTATCGAACGCAACCGCGAAACCTGCCAAAAGATTGCGGATGAGCTGGACGCGGACATTATCTGCGGCGACGGCACCGATCTTGACGTTCTAAAGGACGCGGGCATTGAAGGCGCCGAGATTGTGGCGGCGGTAACCGGCACCGACGAGGAGAATATGGTGATCTGCCAGATTGCCAAGATCAATTTTAATGTCAAAAAGACCATCGCGCGCGTGAACAATCCCAAGAATATCGCGATGTTCAAGGCCCTTGGCATCGACCGTATCGTCTGCAGCACAGAGGTGATTGCGGATATGATCGAATACGAACTGGATAAAGAAGATTATCGGATCATCAAAACCTTTGAGCGTGGTGCCATGGTGCTCGCGGAGACCTCGATCAGTGCCACTACCCCATGGTGCAATCATCCGATCAAGGAACTGGAGCTGCCCAAGGAATGTGTCATCACCTCGGTGCTTCGGGGCGAAAAGGTGATCTACCCGCGGGGCGATACCCTGATTATGGAAAGCGACAAGGTACTTTTTATCACCAATCATCCTACCTTAACCGAACTAATGGACGAATTACATAACGGAGGTTCAAAGCATGCCGCGAAAAAGTGATAACCTTTTGGGCCTTATTACAGAACTTGCCGGCGTAGTTATATACCTAACGGTGCTTTTCATCATCGCCGCGGCTGTCGTGAGGTGAAGGTATGAAAGACCTCGCAAAATCTGCCGGAAGCTTAAAGATTATATGCTATTACACCGGCTGGATTATTATCGGCACGGCGGCGCTCATGATGCTGCCGGTTATTATTGCGTTACTGTTTAACGAATGGGAGCCGCTGCTCGACTTTATCATCAGCATGTGCACAGCCATGCTTTGCGGCATCGGGCTGATGCTGCTCGGGTGGCACACGCGACAAGAGAAGGCCTTAATCCAGTGGAAGCACGGCTTTATTGTCGCGGCGCTGGCATGGATGCTGCTGATGGTGTTATGTGCCTTGCCCTACTACCTCAGCGGCCATAGCCAATCCTATCTGGATGCCTGTTTTGATGTGATGAGCGGGTTTACCACCACCGGTCTTGTGCTGACGCAGGACCTTGACCACCTTTCGGTTGCGTTAAACGTATGGCGGCACATCCTAACCTTTATCGGCGGTCAGGGGATGGTGGTACTGGCACTCGCCTTCCTTACCAAAGAGACCAGCGGGGCCTACCGGCTGTATGTGGGCGAAGCCAAGGATATCGAACTGGTGCCGAACGTGAAAGGCACGGCCAAGATTATCTGGAAGATCAGTATGATCTACCTTGCCGTAGGTATGGCGGTTCTGTGGGTGGTGGGGATAATGATTGGCTTAAAGCCACTCTCGGCGCTGCTGCATGCCTTTTACATGTTCTCTTCGTCATGGAGCACCGGCGGCTTTGCGCCGATGACGCAAAATATTATGTATTACCACAGCTTTACCTATGAAACTATTACGATGGTGTTTTTTATTCTAGGGTCGTTCAACTTCGGTTTACATTACGCGGTTTGGCAGGGCAATAAAAAGGAGCTCCTTCGAAATATCGAAACCAAGAGCTTCTTAATCACTTCCTTCATCCTGAGCATGGCCGCAATGTTTTGGCTTATGCGGCTGAATGTCTATCCTGATGCAGTCTCGGCCTTTAGGCGCATTGTTTTTAACATCCTTTCTGCCAACACCACTACCGGCCTGGGGAGCATCTACGCGCGGCAGTTCTTGTTTGACTGGGGGGATATGGGTATCCTGATCATGGTTATTGCCATGCTTATCGGCGGTTCGGCCTGCTCTACTGCGGGCGGTTTCAAGGGGCTGCGGGTGGGTATCCTGTGCAAAGCGATTGTGATGGACATTAAAAAGCTGTTATCCTCCGAAAGGAACATGAAGGCGTTCAAATATCACCATATCAAAGACCGCATACTGGATGATACCGTCGTAAAGTCCTCGACACAGATCGTCCTTTACTATCTTGTTCTGTTTGCAGGCGGCACCCTGCTGGGAGTGTTCTATGGCTACCCTTTGGCAGACTCGGCGTTTGAGTCGGCGTCCGTAACGGGCAATGTCGGCCTGTCTATTGGCATTACGTCGTCCTCAATGCCCACCGCAATGAAGCTTTATGATATTATTGCCATGTATCTTGCGCGGCTGGAGTTTCTCTCGGTTTTCGCGTTGGTCGGTTACCTGATTGGGGGCGCTAAAAAGCTATGCAGAAGAAGCTGAGCGGTTTAATACTGATCATGCTGCTGCCTTTGCTGTTGCCTGTATGGGCGTCGGCGCTCGATATCACACCGATAAACAGTCTGATTGAAAACGCGAAGGAACTGGACGGCAAGGAAGTAACAGTTCAGGGCGAAGCAATCGGCGAGCCGCTTGCGCGGGGCGAATACTGCTGGGTGAATATCAACGACGGCACCAACGCCATAGGCGTCTGGATGACGGCAGAGGACGCCAAAAGCATTACGCACTACGGCAGCTATAAAATTAAGGGGGATACCCTGCAGGTTACCGGCACCTTCCGCCGTGCCTGCGCCGAGCACGGCGGCGAATCCGATATCCATTGCAAGGCATTGAGTATTACCCAGACCGGTAATGTCACGCATTACCCCTTGGCATGGGGAAAGCTGCTTGTCGCGATTATTCTGCTGCTACTGTTGGTTATGCTGGGCCTTTATGTCTACCTCACCAAGCTTCGCAAATAATAACATAGCGCCCGTATCGGTTTCGATACGGGCGCTTGTCAATAATGATCGTCTACCTATTTCTTGCCGGTGAGAATGGCAAGGGTGGTCTGCAGCGACTGAGCGGCCGAGAGCACCACCGCCCTGTCCCCCGCCAGAAGCATGGTGCTGCCCTGCGGCAGCAGTACCTCATCCTTACGCAGGATACAGGCGACGATACTCTGCGGGGGGAAGCCAAGCTCCCACAGCTTCTTATTGAGCGCCGGAGATTTTTCGGGGATCTGTACCTCACAAACGACGACACGCTCGTCGGCGATGGGCAGATACTGCCTAATATTCCCCTCCATCGCCTCCTGCTCAACGATTCTTGTAAAGATATCGGTGGTATTGACGCACTTATCTACCCCAAGGCCGTAAAACATACCGGCGTTCTTCGGGTCGTTAACCAAGGCGAAGGTGTGCTTTACATGAAACTGCTTTTTGGCAAGCTCACAGATAATCAGATTGTCGGCATCATGCTCCTCAAGCGCAATCACAGTGTCCATCCGCTCCGCCTTTGCCTCCTTTAAAATAGTCGTATCACAGGGCGAACCACAAACGGCCGTAATCTCGTATGTATCCGCGAGCATACGGCACCATGCGCCGTCCGCGTGCACAATGTTAACGCGATACCCCTTTTCAAGCAGGAACTTTAATAAATGCAGCTGGCCCTGTCTGCCGCCTGCTAACAGAATATTCATCTCAAAGCCCTTCTTTCACATCTGAAATGCTTTGAAGCAAGGTGTTAAGTGTAAGCACCGTCGGACAAATCGTCACGATACCCGTATCGCCGTAGGCGGCTTCTTTAGAATCGTCCTGCACCCGGGCAATCACCTGTGACACCTGATAGTATACCTTCGCTATCTGTGCAATCATCAGGTTTACGTTATCGTCGCCGGTTACCGCAATTACAATGTCCGCGTGCCGGATCCCGGCCAGCTCAAGGGTGGTGCTGTCCTCCGCGCTGCCCTGAATACAAGCGCCCTGATAGCTGGGCAAAAGCCCCGAAAACGCCTGCGCGTCTGAATCTATCACCGTTACATTGCCGCCCTGTGCGTCCAGCATAGCCGCAAGTACACAGCCAAAGTGGCCGCACCCGGCAACAATGATATTCTCTGTTTGCTTATGCCGCTTAAGGATATTCATATCGGCTCGCCCCTTTCCGTTGTTATCATAACACAGGGGATGTAAAGCCGGTATAAAGATGGGCGCGGGCAATATAAAGATTGTATAAACGCGCAGGGCTAATCCTTATTCGTCGGCAAAGCGGTAGCCGATACCTACCTCCGTGAGGATGTAGCGCGGGTTGGTGGGGTCTTTTTCGAGCTTGCGGCGTATATTGGCCATGAACACCCGCATCGACTGGGCGTCGCTGTCAAGGTAAGAGCCCCACACGTTCTTTAGGATATAGCTGTGGGTAAGCACCTTGCCCGCGTTGCGCACCAGCAACGACAGTATCTTAAACTCCATCGGCGTAAAATGAACCTGATTGCCGTCTAAATAAACAAGGTGCTTTTCAAAATCCACCTCGAGGCCACCGATTTTAAATACCTCCCGCCCGGTATCCGCCGCCTTTACCGTCCGCCGAAGAATCACGCGGATTCTCGCCAGCAGTTCGTTGATACTGAAGGGCTTGGTAAGGTAGTCGTCGGCGCCGGCGTCCAGTGCGTCGATCTTCTCTTTATCCTGATCGCGCGCAGAGACGACGATAATGGGCATGTCCGAGAAGGCGCGCACCTGTTTGATGATATCCAACCCGTCCATATCCGGCAGCCCGAGATCCAAGATTAAGACATCCGGCCCCTCCGATAGGATCATCCGCATCGCTTCCTTGCCGGAAGAGGCCTCCAACGAGACATACTCCTGCGTTTTGAGAGAAAAGGCGATGAAGGAACGAATCTGTTTGTCATCCTCTACGATTAAAAAAAGCTCTTCGTTGTTCATGTGGTTTATTCCTCCCTAAGCGGCAGCGAAAACCGAATGGTAGCGCCGCCTTCGGCGTTATTTTCTGCGACAATCCGGCCTCCGTGCGCGTTAACGATCGCCTTGCAGATGGCGAGGCCCAAGCCGTTGCCGCGCTTTGCGTCCGCATGGGAATGCTCCGAGACAAAAAACAGGTCAAAGACCTTTGCAAGCTCGCTCGGGTCGATACCCGGGCCGCCGTCGCTCACGCTAAACCACACGCTGTTTTTGCCGGGTTGTACCTCTACCCTGATATCATCGGTTTCTTGGGTGTGTTTTACCGCATTGTCGAGCAGATTGACGAGTACCTGCATAATCAGCTTGCCGTCCATAGGAACGATTAAAATCGTCTCGGGCAGCCGCACCGAAATATTCTTCCTGCCGGTATACTTGGTGATATGGTTTACCGCCGCGCAGACGATCTCTTCGGCTGCCTCCCCGCTTTTGTTGAGGATAAGGGTACCCTCCTGCAGCTTGGTAAGGCTTAAGATATTCTCCATCATCTGCTTAAGCCAGTGGGAATCGTCATAGATGCCCTGAACCAGCTTGCGGTGCTCCGCGTCCTTAAGACTATAGAGCAGTACCTCGGCAGTGCCGGTGATAGCGGAGAGGGGTGTTCTAAGGTCGTGGGAGATGGCGCGCAAAAGGCTGCTCTTAAAGCGCTCGCGCTCCGCCTCGTGCTTGGCCGTTTCCTTTTCCACCACCAGACGCTCGCGCTCCATGGCCGTGAATACCTGAGTGGCGATAGAAAGCAGCAGTTTATTCTGCGCCCCCTCCTGTGTGGCGTAAACCTGCGGCAAAACGATAATACCGTATTGGCGCTCAGCGTGAGAAACGGGCAAGATAAACCTATCCTTCACCTCCGTTTCAAGCATGTCATCATCCAGCGGCGTCGCCGTGACGCCGCGCTCCCCTCTCGCTGCAAAGAATTTGCGGCTCATTTTATGCCCAGCGTCATCAACGATACACGCCACATCACAGTCCAGCAGGTTGGAAAGGCAGCGTGCCGTCACAGTGGAAACATCCGTGACACTCGTCGCCTTTGCAAGCGAGCTCGTGATCTGGTAAAGCAGCTGCGACTGGTTTTCACGCGTCTTGGCTTCCTTGGAAGATTGCAATATCTTGCTGGTGAGGGTACTTGTGAGGATAGAAGCTGCCAGCATCACCGTGAAGGTGACCAAATAGCTTTTATTATACACATTTAATGTGTGTCTGGGCTCGGTAAAGAAGAAATTGTAGCTGAGCATCCCCACTACGGAGGCCACGATGCCGTAGGCAAACCCTTTGGTAAAGCGCGAAACCACCAATACCGACAGGATGTAGGTGACCACAATGTTGGTCTCGGAAAAATCCAGACGGAACATCAGCATCGACAACAGGGTAGCGACTCCTAAAAGGAGGGCGGTTATACAGGATTGGAACCATATCGTTTGCGAATATCTCGTAATCCACGACGGTCTCATGGCTATCTCCTTTTTAAGGACTACTGGCTTATTTTTACCCTAAGTATACCATGTACGTCAATATTTTTTTATTATATTCTTCCTTATAAATTACAGGCTCCGCTACTGTGAGGATATGTATAAGGTTGAGACGGGGCTGTATTGCTTACACAAAAGGCGTTTTGACCCACGGATGAGCGGATTTAAAGGAGATTCGTTCATGACTAGCCTTTACATATTTATGATTTAATAATGATATTGCTTTCTCTATATACAATTTTAACACAAATATCCAAAATCTTAACAACATCTTAACGATAGTTAGTGGTATTCTATTATTATCTTAAATAAGCAGCAATGAAGCTGTATGCTTAAAAGGTTCATCCTTTAAGTATACAGCTTTTTTGATATTCTAAAGTATCTTATGAGGAGGAATTGTTCGTGGACATGGAAATGGCGATCGACACCATATGGGTCATTGTCACAGGGGCGTTGGTATTCTTCATGAACCTTGGCTTTGCCTCGGTGGAATCTGGCTTCGCAAGATCCAAAAACACCGTGAATATCCTGTCTAAGAATTTCATTGTGTTCGCAGTATCTTCACTCGGCTATCTCTTACTGGGATGGGGCTTAATGTTTGGAGGCAGTAATCCTATTGTGGGGACGCAGGGATTGTTTATCCTTGGCGGCAATATTGATGAAAGCCTTTATACCTTAGGCGCAAACGTGCCCTTCTGGGCAAAGTTTTTCTTCCAGCTGGTGTTCTGTGGAACAGCCGCAACCATAGTATCTGGCGCTGTGGCGGAAAGAGTAAAATATATCTCTTTTATTGTTTTCTCCTTCGTGTTAACCCTGGCCATCTACCCGATTGTCGGGCACTGGATTTGGGGCGGCGGCTTCCTCTCAACCCTTGGCTTCCAGGATTTCGCCGGTTCTACCGTTGTTCACTCTGTTGGCGGCTGGGCGGCTCTCGCAGGGGTTATCGTACTCGGGCCGCGCTTTGGCAAGTATGATAAGGACGGAAAACCGAGACCTATTCCGGGCCACAACATGTCACTGGCCACCATCGGTCTGTTTGTACTCTGGCTCGGCTGGTTCGGGTTTAACCCGGGCTCCACAATGTCTATGTCTGACCCCAGCGCGGTATCGCACATCCTGATGACGACCAATACCGCCGCCATTGCCGGTGTGCTTACCTCCACGGCGGTATCCTGGATATTCCTCGGCAAGCCGGACCTCGGCATGACGATCAACGGCTGCTTGGCCGGCCTTGTAGGCATTACCGCAGGGTGCGCCTATGTCGATGTTTTAAGCTCTTTAATTATTGGCGGTATCGCCGGTATTATCGTGGTTTTTGCAGTGCTGATGTTCGACAGGCTGAAGCTAGACGACCCGGTAGGTGCTACCTCGGTTCATCTTGTAAACGGCGTGTTCGGAACCATCTGCGTGGGCTTGTTTGCAAAAGAAGGGGTTACGAGTCTTTCTGCCAAGAGCGGTTTGTTCTTTGGCGGCGGCTGGTCTCTCTTAGGCGTTCAGCTCTTAGGTGTTTTAGCGGTTGCGGCGTTCGTACTCCCCGCATCTCTGCTCGTTTGGTTCCTCATTAAAAAGACGATGGGCGTCAGGGTTACGCTGGAAGAAGAGATTGCCGGTCTGGATATCGGTGAGCACGGCAACAGCGCATATCCCGAATTTCTCTCGCGCAAACCCGCTTATTCCGCGCTTGTAGACAGCAGCTCTGAAAAGGTTCAGGAGGTGGCATACAGTGAAACACATTAAGGCTGTAATTAAACCTGAGAAACTCGACGATGTTAAAGTTGCGCTGAAAAAGGCCGGGTGCAGCGGAATTATGGTAACCGAGATTGAAGGGCACGGGCGTCAGGGCGGTATATCCCAGCAATGGAGAGGCGAGAAATTTGAACTCGATTTATTGCCGAAGATTGTGGTGGATATCGTCGTAACCGACGCTGATACCGACAGAATAATCGGCGTAATTCTCGACAGCGCCAAAACCGGCGGCGACAAGGGCGACGGCAAGATATTCGTTTATGATGTTGAGCGCGTCATTCGCATACGTACCGGCGAAGAAGGCGAATCAGCTATTTAAGCTTTTGGCTTGATAGATGGGCATATCCCCGCCCGCTCAAGCGGACTATACCCGCCTGACTATCGATGCCGACAGCTTGATAGATATAACTCCTCCTAACGAGGACGATTTCCATGCGAAGTCGTCCTCGTTTTCCATTAGCGCCTACAAATTACCGGTTTATTAGGTTTATTCTTACTTTCTGCACAGGCATGATGATCTGCTCATCCTTGTTTATTTGCGGAAACATATAACTTCTTAACCCGATTGTTAATTTTCTTTATAACTTCTTTATTGATTTATGATTATAATTAGATTAATTGTAATCATGTCCATGCTTTTATTCGCCATATTATTATAATATTTGTAATTTTTCATCTGCTGCCGCAAACGGACTCGATGAATCCACTATTACAACATTAAACTAATTTGCAGCCAACGGAGGTAATACCGATGATGAAAACAGCCCAAGAGAACCTACAGCTAGCGGCCGAGCATGAATTTCTAGTCCTATATGTTTTTACAAAGAATTATTTGAAGGATTCCGGCGCAAGAGACCTTCAGAACCTCGAACGTGAACTGCTGATTTATTTTGACAGTGATCACAAGGATATTTTAGGGGAAATAAAGGAGAAAAAAGGGATATCAAGCGCCTTGGCACAGCGGATAGAATCCGCTATTGCCAAATTTAAAGCCGGCAGGTCGTGTTGATTGCATCCAAAATAAATTACGGTAAGCATGCTATTATTATCATAAAATTTGGAGGAGCAGACGTGAATATCTCAGTCATCATTGGTTTGATTTTAGCCTTTGGGTCGCTGATTTCCGGTTATATACTGGAACAGGGGCACATCAGCGCCCTATTTCTTTTAAGCCCCTTTATCATTGTGTTCGGGGGCACTTGGGGTGCTGTCATACTGTCCAACAACCTAAGTGACATCCTGCTGGCGTTTAAATCCTTGCTTGCCTCTTTTACCACCAATATCGGTAAGGCACCCGAGCTTATCATTACAAAAATCGTCTCGATAGCAGACCTGTGCAGACAATCCGGCCTTTTAAAGCTGGAAGAAGTATTAAACGACTCCGAGCTTAGCAGGGACGACTACCTGATTTTAAAGGAAGGTATCGTACTCACGCTGGAAGGTAAGAGCACGGATGAAATGCGTAACGTGCTGGATGCCGATATCCATGCGTTTACGGTGCAAAAGCAGCAGGAGATCACGGTGTTTACAGGCGCCGGAGGCTTTTCCCCGACGCTTGGCATCATCGGCACGGTAATGGGGCTGATACATGTGCTGGGCAACATGACCGACACGGAATCGCTTACCGCCTCTATCTCCACCGCCTTTATTGCCACCCTGTATGGTGTGGTGTTTGCCAACCTTCTCTACATACCGGCTGCCAACCGGCTGAAAAGCTATTTAAAAAGGCAGCAGATTTTAAAAGAGATTATGGCGGAGGGTATCTGCCTGATCGCCAAGGGCGAGTCATCCCGCAATATCGTCAATAAACTGTCGCTCTACTATCAGGCGTTTGCCGGTCAGGAAAAGAAGTATAAGGAAGGGGTCACCAATTAACAGTCTCCACGGTCTTGAGAATTTTGAATGGGGATAATAATATGGCAAATAAACAAAAGCACACGGAAAATGAGGCGGAGGAAAGCGAAGACAGGTGGCTGTTGACCTATTCGGATATGATTACCCTGCTGCTTGCACTTTTTATCATTCTTTACTCCATCAGCACGGTCGACTCTAAAAAATTTGCCGAGATTGCAGAAAAATTCGGAGAGTTACTCAACAACCCCGCCGCCCATGTCACCCTTTCCGATGATATCGGCGGCCCGGGAAACGGCAGCGTTGTGGGCAGCTCCGACTATGCAGAGTTACCCGTTGGCCGTGTACCGGTGGATGCGTTGGATGAAGTATATGACATACTGGAAGAATATGTTGAGTCAAACCATCTGGAGGACCAGATTAGTCTTGAAAATACAAGTACATTTGTTAAAATACATTTAAAGGACACACTGATGTTTAAGCCCGACAGCCCGGAATTGCTGCGTTCCAGCGAGCCTATTTTGCGGGAGATTAACGACGCGCTCCGGCAGGTTTATGACCGGGTAGACAGCATCACCATCGGCGGGCATACCGCCGATATCGGCCTGCATTCCATAGAAAGCGACCAGATTGCGTGGAAGCTTTCCACCGAGCGCGCAATCACCGTGCTTAACCAATTTGTGGGGTACGGTATGCCGCAGGAGAAGCTGACCATAGAAGGGCGGGGACGGTTCTCCCCCATAGCCTCCAACCTAACGGAGGAGGGAATGGCCAAAAACCGCAGGGTGGAGATCACGGTTATTAAAGACGACGTAAGCAGCAACGCGGCCGACAGCGAAGAGGATTGAGCGAATTTACGGAATACCGTACGCTAAAATAGGAGAAAAGAATTTGTGAAGAAGCATAGAAGAGAACTGTTTCGTAAAAACGTCACCGATGCCTCTGACTACGACGGCACTGTTTCTTCGGATTCCAAACGCCCCCGTATTCGCGATAACTTTCTGTTCTCTTGGAAGGACAGCCTTAAAACTGCCTTGGTATTGGCCTTGTCGGTGGCCCTTTCTGAGCTGCTCCGGCAGCTGCACGTCGGCAATCAAAACCTGGTTTTGGTGTACATTCTATCGGTTGTGATCATCTCACGCATCACGCAGGGTTATGTTTACGGCATCATTGCGGCTATCCTGAGTGTGTTTGTGTTCGACTTTTTAATTACCGAACCGCGCTTCGGCTTTAGCATCATCCAGCCGACGTATCCTATAACGTTTGTTATCATGCTTATCGTCTCGCTTATCATCAGTACGCTCACCATGCGTATCAAGGCGCAGGCGCTAACCGCGGTGGAGAAGGAGCATCGGACGCGCATCTTGTACGAGTTTAACCGGAAGCTGAACGCGACCAGAGGCTTTGATAATATTATCGAGCTTGCAAACGAGTATATCAGCACCCTGCTTTGCCGTTCGGTCATCTACTACTCCGGCGACCCGAGCAGGGAGGATTCCGGGGTGGTGAAGCTGTTCGGCGAGAACATCGGCCCCGATCTCTTTGCGACTGCCGACGATAAAAAAGCCGCCTACTGGACCTATAGCAACCGCATATCTTCCGGCACGGGCACGGCGCTGTTCCCGAATGCAAATGCCTATTATATGTCCGTTGGTTCACAGAACAAAGCGATGGGGGTACTGGGTATCTCCTGCAAAGGGGGCATTCCGCTCAACGGGAGCAACGTCACGCTTTTGGGGATGTTCGCGTCTCAGCTGGCCATGGCCTTGGAGCTGCAGATGCTCACCGACGAGCAGGCACAAATCCTGCTCGACTCCGAAAAAGAGAAGATGCGCAGCAATCTGTTGCGTGCCATCTCACATGACCTGCGTACGCCGCTCACGGGCATTTACGGCGCAAGCTCGGTGATCCTGGACCGCGGCGACAAGATGAACGAGCAGACGCGCAACAACCTGATTTCAGACATTAAGGAGGATTCCCAGTGGCTGATCCGCATGGTGGAAAACCTGCTCTCCGTTACCCGCATTCACGAAGAAACCATGCATGTCAGCAAGCAGCCGGAAGCGGTAGAGGAGATTGTGGGAGAAGCCATTGCCAAGATCAGAAAAAGATTTGAAAACCGGGCTATTGTCGTGAAGGTTCCCGATGAGCTTCTGATCGTCCCGATGGACGCGATGCTGATTATTCAGGTGCTGTTGAACCTGATGGAAAACGCCATAAAAAATTCGGACGAAAGCACGTCTATCCATGTAAACGTATCTAAACAAGATAACTTGGCCGTGTTTGAAGTCATCGACAGCGGCACGGGGATTTCCGAACAGAATATTCAGGAGCTCTTTAAGGGAGAGATTCTATACGGGAATAAGAGCGCCGATTCTTCACGGGGGATGGGTATCGGGCTCTCGATCTGTTCATCGATTGTACGGGCGCACGACGGCCGGATGGAGGCGATGAACAGGCCGGAGGGCGGCGCGGTGTTCCGCTTTGTGCTGCCGATTTCAAACGAAAAGAAGAAAGGGTAAGCGTATGCCAAGCCAGATATTTATCCTGATTGTCGAAGACGAGCCGGTGATCAGCAACTTCATCGCCGAAATCCTTCTTGCAAACGATTATAATGTGTTAAAGGCTGTAAACGGAAAGCAGGCCGTTGCCATGACGACGTCCTACTGCCCCGATCTCGTTCTCCTTGATCTGGGGCTGCCCGACATTGACGGCTTGGAGGTACTCGCAAAGATTCACCGGTTTTCGGATGCCCCTGTTATTGTTGTATCCGCCAGGGGGCATGAGCGCGAAAAGGTGGAGGCCTTAGACCTTGGCGCGGATGATTATGTAACAAAGCCCTTCGGCACCTCGGAGCTCCTTGCCCGCATCCGCACGGCACTGCGTCATCGGCAGCAGCTGCAGCACCGAGCGGAGCCGGAAAAGGATGTTACCAGTATCCATGGCCTTGAAATAGACCACAGAAAACGAATTGTGCTAATCGACGGCAAGGATGTGCATTTGACGCCTATCGAATATAAGATCATCCTGCTTCTCTCCAGGCATGCCGGAAAGGTGCTGACCTATGATTTTATCATTAAAGAAATTTGGGGGCCCTATATCTCCGATAATCAGATTCTGCGCGTCAATATGGCTAATATTCGCCGAAAAATTGAACACAACCCCGCTGAGCCTGTCTATATCCTCACCGATGTAGGGGTTGGGTACAGAATGGTTGAGGCGGATTAACTTTAAGCAACCCGCTTGCACTTTAAATATACGAGAAATCTCACCTGCAAGTAAATACCAGTGATATTAAGTACCACTCTTAATAAATCCATAATCAGAAAAAGCTTATATGGCTATGTTCTTCTTCATTGAAAAACATAGCCATTTTAGTTTTTCTAAAGAAATATCCGCGAGAAATATGGTATAATTATTTCAAATGATTTTTGCAGGCAGCGGTGATAGGCTAGCCCTCGCTGCTGAATCAGTGACCCTAACGGGCCGCGCAACTGAAAGGACATGAATGATGCAGATTAAAAAGGAAAGGCCCTATTTTGAAGAGAACGAAGCAATTATCCGTCAGCTTGCCGCCCAGGGCATCGTACTGCTTGAGAATAACGGTGCGCTGCCATTAAAGAAGACCAACAAGAACATCGCCCTCTTCGGCGGCGGCGCCATCCGCACCGTTTTTGGCGGCACAGGCTCGGCGCTGCCCTGGCACAGGCATACCGTTAACATCTACGATGCCTTCAAGGCCGCAGGCTACAGCGTCGTGTCGGAAAAGGGCCTGTTTGAATACGACAAGCTCTACATCCACAATCGGGACGTGCTGCGCCGCTTTATACAGCAGCAGGGCTTCTCGCAGGCGCTGGTTCATGAATACTATCGTCCGGGCGACATCGACATCCCCGATGAGGATTTTGACGCTGCGGCAAAAGAAACCGACACGGCCATCTACGTCCTCTCCCGCACCATCGGCGAGGGCTGGGACCGCCGCAAGGAGGGCACGCCCGTCAAGGTAATTGACGACGACTTCATCGCGACTGCAAACGACCTGTATGTCAACTGCCCCAAGCCGGGCATCCATGACCATCACCCCAAGGAGCTGAAGTTCGCGCGGCTCACCGACGCCTACACCAACAGCTCCTACGACCTGACCGAGATCGAGAAATCCAACCTTCGCCGCATGCTGAAAAAGTTTACGAAGAGCATCCTGTTGCTCAATGTGGGCGGCGTGATCGATACGAAATTCATCAAGGAGCTCGAGGGGCTGGGCGCCGTTATGCTGATCTCCTACGGCGGCATGGAGGCGGGCACCGCCGCCCTCGATGTTCTCGAAGGCACGGTGACCCCGTCGGGCAAGCTGACCGACACTTGGGCTGAGAGGTACGAGGATAACCCTGCCTCCGCCACCTTCTCAAAGAATGACGGCGACACGACAAAGGAGCTCTACGACGAGGGTATCTATATCGGTTACCGTTATTTCGATACCTTCGGCGTCAAACCCATCTATGAGTTCGGTTTCGGTAGATCCTACACCACCTTTGATGTGAAGATTGACGGCGTAACCGCCGACGAGCAGGAGGTGACGGTGAAAGCAACCGTGACCAATACGGGCAAGGAATATACCGGACGCGAGGTCGTTCAGGTATATTTCACAGCGCCCGACGGCTTGCTTGAGCACCCCTACCAAGAGCTCGCAGGTTTTGCCAAGACCGACGACCTCGCCCCGGGCGCCAAGCAGGCCCTCACCATCCGGTTTCCGCTGTCGATCATGGCCTCCTATAACGAGAAACTAGCCGCCTTTATACTCGAGGCCGGCGACTATATTATTCGTGTGGGCAATTCCTCGCGCAACACCCATGTGGGCGCAGTGCTGCGCATGAGCAAAGCCGCTGTCACCGAGCAGCTGACCAACCAGATGAACAAGGGCAAGCTCGCCGAGCGCAGCAAGAAGGGCGCCGTGCCCTATTCCTATGCGGGCGAAAAGGAGGAGATCGCTTCGGCTGCGGTCATCGCAATCGACGCTTCGAGAATCAAGACCCTCGATACCGCCCACAACGGCTTCCCCTACGACTGTGACGACGCCACAACCTACATCGTCGGCAGCGAGAAGGACGGCCCGCTCAATCCCGCGGACAAGGTCTATCTCGAGGACGGCATCACCGCCCGCCGCAAGCATAAGCAGATTATTCAGTATGTTGAAAAAAAGCCCGGTATGAAGCTCAAGGACGTCATGGACGGCAAGCTAACCCTCGAGGAGTTCGTCGCGCAGCTCTCCCTTGAGCAGCTCGCGAACTTCATCAACTTTGAAAAGTTTGTGCCCGATTTTATGGAGGAGTACGGTATCCCCGTCCCGCCGCAGTATGACGGGCCGGCCGGCCTGCGCTTCTTAAAGGACTATACCCCTGAGGGCTATGCAAAGATCATCGGCAATGAGCAAGGCAGGGGCAGGCTGCCGAGCGAATACACCATGTCCAACCAGCCCGAATACCTCTACTGCTCCTGCTATCCCGCGAGCATCCTCATCGCCCAGAGCTGGGATCTTTCCCAGAACGAGCTGCTCGGCAAAACGGTGCTCTCCGAGATGATCGAGCGCGGCGTCAACGTCTTGCTCGCCCCGGGCTTAAATATCCACCGCGACCCGCTGTGCGGCCGCAGCTTTGAGTATATCGCCGAAGACCCGGTGCTTTCGGGCCTGATGGCGGCGGCCGCAACCAAGGGCCTGCAGTCGGTGCCCGGCTATGGCGCCTGTATCAAGCATATGGCCCTCAACAATCAGGAGGTGGACCGCTTCTTTACAGATTCCATCGCCTCCGAGCGCACCATCCGCGAGCTCTACCTCAAGGGCTTCTCGATCGTGATGCGCGCCGCCCGCCCGATGATGATTATGACCTCCTACAACCGCATCAACGGCGAGCACGCCTCCGAGTGCTTCGATCTGTGCACCGACATCATCCGCGGCGAGTGGGGCTACACCGGCCTGATTCGCACCGACGGCTTCGCGGGCGAGGAACACGACCTTTCGATGTACGCGGGTAACGAGTGGGTGTCCTACCCCAACTCCTACCGCAGGATCATCCGGCACTGTGACCACACCCAATACGACCCCTCCATCGACGACGGCGGTAAGCTCACAGAAGACGATGAGACGATCTATCTCGGCGATGTCCAGAAGTGCGCGGCACTGATCCTCCGCTTCACCATGAGCACCAAGTCCATCGAGGAGATTGGTGCCGAGCGAGTACCCTACCTCGAGAACTTTGAGCTCGTGGATTATCTCACGGTCGCAAAGAGCGATATAGCGAGGTAAGACAAAAACGGTATAAGGGGCATATACCTGATTCCATAAATGGCGTGATGAAGGTGTCTTAGAGCAGATATTTCACATTTTATCGGCTGATGCCGACATGGAAAACCTACATTAAAAAAGCCTACGTACGTGGGCTTTTTGTTATTAATAATTGATTTTAGTTCATAGCGTTTTCGCCGACTTTTTAGAGCTATTCTTAGATTACCTCAATTGTCATCTTCTTTGCAGAGAATCTTATCTGAACCCGGAAAAGGGTATCCGGCCATGCTTGACGAAGACGGGTGTCTTTTATCGGGATTTTTTCCACTGGCAGCACCTTACCGCCGTTCACCGTTAAGTAGCCCAGTTCGGGCAATGTGATACGATTCCCCTTAATTTCCGTCTTGGCGCAAAACATGAGATTCAGGATAACCTCTTCGCAGCTCCCCTCAAACACATCCTCCATCGTGACGCTTCTATCCTTGTGCAGCGTAATCGTTCTGTAGTAATGCTCCACCTTTGCCTGCGGCGGATAGGCCGACGCGATGTCCATCGATATCACGCTTTTACCGGCTTCAAAGACGCACTTGGTGCCTTCGGCTCTGTAATCGGGGCCGTTTTTTTGCATCACCCCGGCAAAGGCGGGAAGATTGTGGTAGGCTGACTGCATCGTCCATATCTCGTACCGCTGCGGTGAAAAGGTCTTTTCCGTATAGCTTTCCACCCCCACATCAATCAGAAACGGCAGGCCGTTCTTGTACAAGGTAATGCTGCCGGTGTCGTTATGATTGTGATTATCGTTGTTATCGCCCGCCTTTACGGCCAGACAGTAGGTGTCGTCCCGCGCGATAAACAGCCCGACGCTGGGGTAAAAAATCTCGGGGTGAACAATCTCCCGCTTGCTGTCAAAAGCAAGTATCTCTTGGGCGGTAAACGCCGACTGAAGACGATTAAACAGGTTGATTTCATCGAGCAGGTCTTTCTCGGCTGTGCGGGCAAAGTCCTGCGCGGCAAAGGCCATCAGGTTCGGGTTCTCTGTTTTTTTGCCGAACAGATATTCCCGTGCACCCGCTCGCCCCGCAATGGGAGAACAGTCGGCAAAATTGAAGTAGAATGCATCATCGACATGTACATGAAGAATATAGGCGGCCATATTGCGAAGCTTTTCGGTCTTATAGACGCCCTGAAACCTCCCCGCTGCCGAGGTATTTAATATCTCCAGCGCGTTAAACAGGCACAGCCCCGCGTGCCTGAAATACTGTGCTCCCTCGTCGCAGCAGCCGTCCTCGCCATAATCCTTGAGAAAGCAGTCCAGCGCATACACGGCCTTTGGTAAAACCTGTTGCCGGACCTTCGGTGCCTGCGGCGTCACAAAGGCCGCAAGCAGCAGGTTCTGCGTACACCATGCCGTCCAGTTGCACATCTGCTCATCACCGTTACCCATCCACCAGAAATGCTGACGGACAAACGGCTGCAGGATTCGGCTGTCTATTTCGGACAATATGCGCTTTGATAGGAGCGGGCTTACGGTGTTCAAGGCAGTATGCAAAAGATAATGAGCCACCGCCAGAGAGGCGCCCGTCTCACAGGCAAAAAGGTCCAGAACCGGCGCGTCCGCGTCCGGCAGCGGCAGCTGCGGGGTGTCTCGAATATAGCTGTTGTGTGCTGGCAGCTGCCAGCCGCTCTCCTCGCACAATACAAAAATACCGTTAACGATATCGTCTAAAAAACGGCCCTGGTACTCCACACACTCGGCAAGCACGAGCGCGGCAAACGCCTTGCGGCGGCTAAAATATACGGTTTCATAGTGCTTTCGGTCGCCGGTACGGCAAAACTCCATATAAGCGGTTGCGGGCAGAGACGGCCAGCCGTAATGCAGATACGCCTCACCCCGCATAACAAGCGCCGCTTTTATCTCATCCGAAAGCTGACTCCATCCCCGGCGGTCATCGGCGCTGGGGTAAGGCTTGTAATCTTGAAGCCGGGTATCCATTTCGGTTAAGTACTTTGAGAGCATCGCATTCATACCTTTCATCGAGTTAAACAATAAGCAGCTCTTGCTTGGTGTAAACAAAGGCTTATGAATTTTTAAGCCGCGAGGTTTTTTGAATATATTCCCTTGGCGAGCAGCCTTCCACCTTTTTAAATACCTTGCTGAAATAGAATGCACTTTCAAAGCCAAGCTGCTCCGCAATCTCATATACCTTTACATTGTTGCTGTTGCTGACCAGTAGCTTCTTTGCGACGGATATCTTGCTTTCGGCAATATATTCGGTAAAACTCACCGAGCTGTACTTGGCAAACAGCTGGCTTAAGTAGCTGGGGCTAAAACCGAATACCGAAGCCACCTCGTTAAGCGTAAGCTTCTTATCCACGTGCGTTCGAATATACTCCTGTACGCTGAGTACCACACGGTCTTTATAGCTGTTGCGCCGAGCGTCCAGCATCTCGCACAAGCCGTCGCGCAAGAACAGCATCCAGTTGACGATATCTTGGGTGCTGGTTTGTTTATAGATGGAGCGGTACCCCCCGGGCCGGTGCTCAAAAATCTGAGCTATGTTCTTTTCGCCGTCCGGCAGCAGCGAAATGGCCAGATACAGTATATTGCAGGCGGCATCCATCGCCTGCGTATGATGGTCTGCGTGCTGCCTTAAACAGTCGGCGATCTGGGTGATGATGCAGTGGAGCGATTCGGTGTTCAGCTCTTCAAAGGCCTTGACGATGTCATGCTTGAACAGCGACATATGGAAGACATTTTTCTCATTGCCCGCAGGCTGCGACTCTTCAAACATTAAAATCGGATTTTGGGGGCCTGCCGTGGAAAATATATGCCTCGCGTCATGGTATGCCTCGGAGATTTGCTGGGGACTGCTTACCCGGTGCCCGACCGCACAGATAATCTGCACATTAAAGTAGTGGTGGACAATTTGAAAAACATTTTGCAAAATATCTCTGAAAGTGCCGCAAGCGGCCTGCGCATACTGTTCGTCCATGCAAAAGATAATGTTGAAATGCCGCATGTCCAGTGAAACGACATAGCAGCGCATATACCTTGACGCAGCCTCGCGCACCATCTGGATCGTGTTCATATAAAGGTTCATGAGCTTTTCCGCGCCCATACTCTCGCTGCCGGGGCTGAGAATTTCGCAATAACATACGATATATGCCTCGGCGGAAAAGTCGATGCCAAGATCCGATTTTTGCAGCTCGTACTGCTGCTCGTTCTCAAACAGGTTGTGAAACAAACGGATGAAGAATTTATCATAGAAGCTTTGCATATTCATGCGCTCCATGATAACGGGGGACGCGTTCCTCTTTTGCAGCTCCTCTACCCGCGCGAGTGCGCGGGAGACCGTCTCCGCGAGCATCGCGGGGGTCAGGTCGATTTTCACAAGATATTCAAGTACCTGACAGTATACGGCCTCTTTTGCCAATGAAAACTCGTTGTAGCTTGTCAGGATGATAAAAACAGGCAGCTCTCCGAAACGTTCACGGCAGACCTTTGCAAGCTCGAGCCCATTTTTGAGGGGCATCTGGATATCGGTTATTACAATCTCCGGCCGCTCGTTTTCAATAATCTCCTGCGCCTCCACCCCGTTGCGCGCGGTTGCGCAGATTTCAATACCGTACTCCCCCCATTTGAGCATGGATTGCAGGCCGATCTGTACAAGCGGCTCATCGTCGGCAATCAACAGTTTGATCATATCTCTTCACTCCCTTATCCTATTGTTCTTTTCGGCAGTAAAATGGACATGCTGGTGAATTGACCGGGTGTACTGGATATGGTGATGCCGTACTTTGCCCCAAAGGCATACCGTATGCGTTCATGCACGTTATGGATTCCCACCTGCTTAAACAAGCCGGAAGGCGATTCGTTCTTAATAAGAATATCGTTTATCATCTCGTCGCTCATGCCAACTCCGTCGTCGATAATTTCAACGGTAAGGTCATCGCCTGCGGCGTATACCCGCAGCGTGATCTTGCCCGTACCTCCTTTCGGCTCTATCCCGTGAAAGATCGCGTTTTCTACCAGCGGCTGCAGGGAAAAACGGGGGATTAAGCAGTCGCAGAGAGCGTCGGACTCTATCTCGCTTTCCATTTTAATCGCGCCGCCGTAACGGTAGCTCTGGATGAAAAAGTAGTCGTTGATCAGCGCAAGCTCCTCCCTTAGCGGGATCATCTGAGCGGTGCTTTTGGAGATATTCTTGAGCATATGCGCAAACGCCGTGGTCATTTCGGCAATCCCTGTGGCGTTTTGTATGGTGGCCATCCATTTGATTGAGTTTAGGGTATTGTAGATAAAATGCGGGTTGATCTGGCTTAAGAGCATCTGGTACTCGAGATCGCGCTGCTGCTTTTCGTCGGCAATGCGCTTGTTCATCAGCGCCACCACGTCTTTGGAGAGACGGTTTATGCCTTTGCCCACCAGCCCCAGCTCGGTATCCGATTCCAGCTCCGGTGCGGGAGAAAAGTCTCCCTGCGCGATGGCAATGATCTTTTTGTGCAGACGGGCAACAGGCATGCTGATGTTGACATCGAGACTGTATGTAATAAACACCGCCAAGAGCAATATGAGGATGCACAGCCCCAACAAAAGGCCGAACCAAGCCGTGCGCTGCGGCATGAACTGATCCTCCGACAATACCTGTGTGAGCGCAATGCCGTCCCGCACGGGATAGCTGACGATGGTGTATTTTTCACCATCATCCATGCGTATCACCGCGGCAAGAGTGTTTGGGCTGGTGGGGTCCTTGGTGTTGCGGCTGATCACCTCGTAGCCTTGCTCTTCAGGGGTAAAGTCCTTTCCATTAATCAGGTAATTATGTTCCCCCAGCGTAAGGTACAGGCTGGACTTTTCGGGGAGGGCATAACCCTTCAGCTTGTCGGTGATCACATCGGTGGACGCGGCCAGGAACACCGAGCCGATGGGGCTGCGGTCGGCCGGATTGTACACCGGACAGGTCAGGGGGATGACGCCGGGAATATTGGCGTGAAAAAACGGGTCCCGCACGATCCTCTGCCATTCTGAGCTTTGACCAAGATTCAGGCTTTTCAGCACCTCCACATTATATATGGTGATAGGTGACGAATATCCTAAGGAGTTCCCCACCTGCAGGATCTTGGTTGATTGATCGTTTACGACAACCAGCCGGCGGACGTAGATGTATGCGCGGCAGTTTAGGAATTCCTCCAGCAAGCGGTTATAGGCCTGCAGGCCGTTGGCTTTTATATCGCTGTCGGAGAGAAAATAATCCGTAATCTGGCTGTTTGTACCGCACCATTTTCCCAATGCGGTCAGGTCCAGCAGATCCTGTTCGATTACGCTTGCGACCAGCTGCAGGTTAAACTCGGTGGATTGTACAGTGGTTTTTCGTTGAAAAAGGTACATCAGGTAAAAACTGAATGCTGAAACCAGAACGGTGACAACCAACGCGAACAAAATCATCATCATGATCACGCGACTTTTTACAGTGCGGAAACGGTCACGCATGTGATCTCCCCCTTAGGACGATTTTTGTGGTTCAATCGTAAGTTTAAATACCACCAGCTGGGGTAGATGGCTTGAATTTAGGCTGAAGCGCTCTGAAGCTTTGGAGACGCTTCCCCTCGCCATCTAAACGGTTCAGCCCTGCTTTCATGTTCAGTGTAAAAACTGTATTCGTCACCAAAACGAGGGTCTCCTACGCTATTAACTTTATCAGACGCTGTATCCGGCCCGTTTCAGAGCCCGCCGGATCACGAAAAGCCTTCGAAATTCTTGTTAATTAAACTTTAGCCTTAAATCCGGTAAGTGTCAATCTGCAGCAGGCGTTTTTTTGCCAGGAATAGGATTTTCTCAAAAATTGCTTGAAATTTTATAGCTTTTATAAAAAATTTGCATGTTGCACCGTGCGATTCAATGCAAGATATATAAAAAATACCGCTTATCAAAAAAAACTCCATTATCTTTTTTCGCCGAATCATGTAAACTAAGAATCGGTACAGATGTACAACCTTAAACGCAGCCACGTAGATTCCCATTATTTTTTTACAGGAGGTTACAACATGCAAATGAAAAAAATCTTATCCGTTGCGCTTGCATTAATCCTCACAATCGGTATCCTTGCCGGTTGCGGCAGCCCTGCAGCCAGCGTCAGCTCAACGGCGGATACCTCGCAACCGGCTTCTTCTCAGGCATCTTCCGAAGCGCCGGCGGAGCCTGTCACCATCAAATGGGCCCTGTGGGATTGGGATCTCGGCCCTTATTTTAAGGCACTGATAGACGCATATACGGCAATCAAACCGAACGTAACCATCGAGTATGTAGACCTCGGCAGCGCCGATTACATGACCATGCTGAGCACCCAGCTTTCGGGCGGAGCCGACCTGGATGTGCTTACGATTAAAGACATTCCCGGTTATTCCAACCTTGTGAAGCAAAACCATCTGGAGCCTTTAAACGCCTATATCTCTTCAAGCGGAATAAACACCTCCCTTTATGGCGGCACGACCGAGCAGTTAACGGTGAACAACGAACTGTACACTCTGCCCTTCCGCAGTGACTTTTGGATTGTTTATTATAATAAGGACCTGTTTGACAAGGCGGGCGTGGCATACCCCACCAATGATATGACGCTTGACCAGTACGACGAGATTGCCCGCAAGATGACCAGCGGTAGCGGCGCGGAAAAGGTATACGGCTGCCACTACCACACATGGCGCAGCGCGGTACAGCTTTTCGGAATCCTCGACGGCAAGAATACGATCGTTGACGGCACCTACGATTTCCTAAGGCCGTATTACGAGCGCGTATTAAAAGAGCAGGACGACGGCATCTGCCAGGATTACGCGACACTTAGAACCTCCAGCACCCACTATTCCGGCGTTTTCTTCAACAATCAGGTTGCCATGATGAACATGGGCACATGGTTTATCGCCACGCAGATCGATAAGATCAAGACCGGTGAATCCCTTTCCACCAACTGGGGCATCGTGAAGTATCCTCATCCGGACGGCGTTGCGGCCGGTACCACGCTCGGCACCATTACAGGCCTTTCCGTCAACGCGAATTCGTCCAAAAAGGATGCCGCGCTCGATTTCTTGAATTTTGTCACCGGCCCGGAGGGTGCCACGGTGATTGCTAATACCGGTACCATCCCCGCCATCCTGAACGAAGAGGTTATTGCTGCCCTTACCTCCATTGAAGGTTTCCCAACAGACGATAACAGCAAGCAAGCGCTCTATACCACCAAAACCTACCTTGAAATGCCCATGCACGACAAGAGTGCTGAGATTGAAGTAATTCTTAACGAATGCCATGATAACATCATGACCAAGAACACGACGATCGATCAGGGGCTTGCGGACATGAACACCAGAGTTGCAGAGGTTCTGGGTTAAGAAACTGTCGCATAAAAGCATACTGAGGGGCGGGCAGATCTGCCCGCCCCTCATTCTTTCTTATACGCACCTTCAATGATCATGCGGCTTTTAGCCACAGATGTGAAGAATTAGCACTATAAACTGCTCTGCACAGGTCGGGCACTAGAAAATGGAGGTAGTTTATGTCAAGCAATACAGTAACCGCCGGAATATCCGGGCGAAGGTTTAATAAAAAACTTAAAAATAATTTGATTGCCTACAGCTTTATTGCGCCAAACTTTATCGGATTTGCCGTCTTCACTCTGGTGCCGCTGGTGTTTGCGTTTGTGCTGGCTTTTCTGGAATGGGACGGTGCGAACCCGATGAAGTTCGTAGCCTTTGATAACTTTATACATTTGGTGAAGGATCGCCAGTTTCATAAGGCGTTGATCAACACCGTTCTGTATACGGCGGGGGTCGTACCCCTTACGCTGGTCTGCTCGTTGGGGCTTGCGATTTTACTCAACCAAAAGCTGGCCGGGCGCAACTTCTTCCGCACGGTGTCCTTCTTTCCTTATGTCGCTTCGCTGGTTGCCGTAACCGCCGTATGGAATTTTATCTTCAGTCCGACCAGAGGCCCCATAAACAATCTTCTCAATATGATTACCGGCATTCCCTTCGAGCAGCTTCCGGGATGGGCAGCGGATAAAGACTGGGCGATTTTTACCGTTATTATCTTTACTGTGTGGAAAAACATGGGGTACTATATGGTAATCTATCTTGCCGGCCTGCAGGGCATAAACCCCGATCTTTACGAAGCGGCCAGTCTGGACGGGGCAAACGGCTGGCAGCGTTTTCGGCATGTGACAATTCCGCAGCTGGCACCCACCACCTTTTTCGTGACAATGATGCTGATTATCAACTCCTTTAAGGTGTACGACATCTTCATCAACCTGTTCGCGGGGGGAGATAACCAGCTCAGCGACTCAACGAGGGTGCTGGTATATCAGATTTATAATACGGCGTTCCGTTCGCTGAACTTTGGGTACGCAAGTGCGATCGCGATGGTTTTATTCTTGCTGGTGCTGGCGGTCACGCTCGTTCAGTTTCGCGGTGAGCGAAAATTAGGCGAATAGGGGGAAGGTACGATGACTGAGAATAAGAAAAAGAGCAAAACCGGAAGAATAGCGCTTTACATACTGCTTGTACTGATCGCGCTTTCTATGCTGATCCCATTCGCGTGGATGCTGTCGTCCTCGCTCAAGCTCAACAAGGATGTTTTCAGCTTCCCCATGAAGTGGATACCTGAGAGCCCGCGCTGGCAGAACTATCAGGATATCTGGACGAGGATCCCGCTGGGGCAGTTTATCCTAAACACCGTTAAGCTCGCCGTAATCGTTACCCTTTTGCAGCTGTTGTCTTCAAGCTTTGCGGCATATGCATTCGCGAAGCTGCAGTTTAAAGGGCGTAACGCGCTGTTTCTCGGCTATATCGCCACAATAGCGGTACCGTGGCAGGCATACATGGTGCCGCAGTTTATCATGATGCGGCAGATGGGTTTAAACAACACGCATCTCTCCATCATCTTCCTGCAGGCGTTCTCCGCCTTCGGTGTGTTTTTGATGCGCCAGTTTTATCAAAGCATCCCCGACGAGCTTTGTGAAGCCGCAAGGATTGACGGGCTGAGCGAGTACGGCATATGGGCGCGCATCATGCTGCCCCTTTCTAAACCCGCCGTCTCAACGCTGACCATCTTCACCTTCGTCAACACGTGGAACGATTTCCTGGGCCCGCAAATCTACCTGACCAAAACCGAGCTAAAGACGATTCAGATCGGGCTTCGAATGTTCATCGCCCAGTATTCGAGCGAATACGGGCTGATTATGGCGGCGAGCGTAATAGCCATCATCCCGGTGCTGATTATTTTTCTCTCCCTGCAAAAATATTTCGTGCAGGGAATCGCAACAGCCGGTTTGAAGGGCTGACATCCCGCCTTACAGGCATAGTTTGTTATCCTTCTTAAGCATCAGTGATTCTGTATGGGAGCGAAACACTCAAATGAAAACGGTTTTTGAAGATATACCGGTAATCTCGCCGGCGGAGATTGAGGACGCTCTTGACCGTGCGACGGAACAGGTGCGGCGCAATCTGCCCGATTTCACCTATTCCTGCCAGACGGCCGCGAGCGTTGGCGGCTTTTATAAACAGTCCGACAACGTGCTGTGGACGAATGGGTTCTGGCCGGGAGAGCTTTGGCTGAGCTACGAGTACACCGGTGACAGGCTTTTTCGGTACGCTGCGCTTATTCAGGTGCAGAGCTTTTTGCACCGCATTGAAAAGGGCATTGAAGTAGACCATCATGATATGGGGTTTCTCTATTCCCCCTCCTGCGTCGCGGCCTATAAGCTCACGGGGGACGGGGACGCAAAACAGGCGGCCCTGCTCGCGGCGGACCGGCTGATGCAGCGTTTTCAGCCTAAAGGGGGATTCCTGCAGGCATGGGGAGCGATGGGCGCGCCCGAAAACTACCGCTTTATTATCGATTGCCTGTTAAACCTGCCGCTGCTCTACTGGGCAAGCGAGGAAACAGGTGTAGAACAATACCGCGATACGGCGCTGCGGCATACCGCCACCTGCCTTGCCAACTCTATCCGTGAGGACGGCAGCACCTATCACACCTTTTTTATGGACCCTGCCACCGGGCTGCCCTCTTACGGCGCAACCTGTCAGGGCTACCGCGACGATTCCTTTTGGGCGCGGGGGCAGGCGTGGAGCGTATATGGTGTTGCGCTGTCTTACCGCTATACCCGAAACCCCGAGTATATAGAAATCTTTCGCCGCGTGCTTGATTTTTACCTTTCCCGCCTGCCGGAGGACCTGATTCCCTATTGGGACATGATCTTTACCACCGGTTCGAAGGAGCCGCGGGATTCCTCGTCGGCTTCCATTGTGGTGTGCGGCCTGCTGGAAATGGCTGAGTATGTTTGCCCCGCTGAGGCCGAAGAGTACAGAACCTGTGCGAAGCGGATGCTGTGCTCGCTGTATAAGCATTATTCGGTAAAAGCCCCGTCCGTATCCAATGGGCTGGTGCTGCACGGTACCTACAGCAAGAGGTCGCCTTACAATACCTGTACGCCGGAGGGCGTGGACGAGTGCGTCTCGTGGGGGGACTATTTTTATATGGAGGCGCTCACGAGAGTAAAAACCGACTGGAAGCCGTACTGGTAACCGCGGCGTATTTCTGAAAGAGGCGAAACCGCAAGCATGACGGCTTCTTTAAACATGATTACCCCGAAGGAGATTGATTCTTTATGAAACTTCATAGCAAACAGGACTTTCAGGTCCTGATGCATCTCTTTCTCGACCCGTTGAAGCCCCTGTACAGCAGCGGCGGCGCACATTTGCATCTTGGAGAGACCGGCGCGACCTATCAAGAGGAGGTCGCGGAGCTGGAGGCCTTCTCCCGCCCCTTGTGGGGGCTTGTCCCCTATTGGATGGGCGGAGGGGTCGATGAAACATTTGAGCGGATCTATCGCAAGGGTCTGGCTAACGGCACGAGCCTTCAAAGCCCGGAATACTGGGGCGGCTTTAGCGATTACGACCAGCGCTTTGTGGAGATGGCGGCAATCGCCTGCGGCTTATTGTTTGCGCCGCAGAAGCTATGGGAGCCACTCTCGGCAGAGGAAAAAGCCGCACTTGTTCAGTGGCTTGACGGCATCAACGGCCACACCATACCGGACTGCAACTGGCAGTTCTTCCGTGTGCTGGTTAATCTGGCGCTTAAGAAATGCGGCATGCCGTGCAGTGAGGAAAGACTGACGGACGGCTTGGAGCAGATCGATTCATACTATCTCGGCGGGGGCTGGTACCGCGACGGCGCTTCCTGCCAGAAGGATTATTATATTCCCTTCGCCATACATTACTATGGGCTGATATACGCGACGGCTATGGAAAAGGAAGACCCGGTGCGCTGTGCCTTATATAAGGCGCGCGCAACGGAGTTTGCGCAGGACTTTATCTATTGGTTTGCAGACGACGGGGCTGCGCTGCCGTTCGGCAGGTCGCTTACCTACCGTTTCGCGCAGGCCGGCTTCTGGTCGGCGTGCCTTTTCGCAGGCATTGAGCCTTTCCCGGTTAAGGTGATGAAGGGAATCATCGTACGGCATTTTGAATACTGGTTAAGCCGGGATATCGTTGACCGCGACGGCATTCTGACCATCGGTTACGGCTACCCGAACCTGATTATGGCGGAACGGTACAACGCGCCGGGCTCCCCGTATTGGAGCATGAAAGCCTTTCTGTTTCTGGCGCTGCCCGACGAGCACCCGTTCTGGCGGGCGGATGCCGCCCCGCTGCCCGTGCTTAGGCCGCTGAAGGCCCTGAAGGGCGCCGATATGCTGATACAGCGGCGCGCGGGGGATGTGGTCGCCTATACGCCCGGCGCGTGCGAGCTGTTCGGGCACGGGCACCTGCCGGAAAAGTACAGCAAATTCGCGTACTCCACAAGGTTTGGGTTCAGCGTGGCGCGTTCCCAGCTGGTACTGCATGAGAACGCACCGGACAGTATGCTGGCATTCGTACTGGACGGCAGCAGTTATGTCTTTACCCGGCTTGCCGGTACGCAGTACGAGGCGACGGATACGGCGGTGTATGCCGAGTGGTCGCCGTTCCCGGGCATTACGGTAAAAACGGTTATCACGCCCACCTCCGCCGGGCATACGCGGCGCCACGAGATCGAAAGCCGGTATGACTGCACGGCATACGACTGCGGGTTTGCGGTGGATAAGTTCTGCGAAGGATATGCCGAAAGTTTAGCCGACAATACGGCGAGCGTGCGCAACGCCGCCTGCGGGTGCACGGTGGCGGGCCGCGGCCCCGGTGCAACGCCCTATATCATTGAGGCTGACCCGAATACGAACACCCTCTGCCGCAACACAAAAATCCCCGCCATGCGGTACACCGTTACAAAGGGGAAGCATGTGATAGAGACACAGGTTGTCACCTCCTAGTAGCGATACTTGTGTGAGTATTCCGAAACAGGCAGAATCTTATACCAAATCCCTTTTCAAATATGCCGTTTAGTATTACAAAAGCGAGGTTATACCGATGCAGGGAAAAATCCGGTTAAAGGTAGTTAGCAGAACAGGAGAGGTGCGCGCGGCAAGCGACAACGGAGAACGCGTGAGCCTCGTATACCCCAACGAATATGAAAATGGAGATTATATCACTCTGGAAAGCGACAGGCCGGGGCTGTTTTACATGGTGCAGTTTGAGGATACGCTGCCCTATGCGCTGATCTATGCACCACGTACCGAGATGGTGTATCGTATCCCTTTTGGGGAGGACCGCATCGTGTTTTCCCCGAGAAGCTTTACCGGTACGCGCCACCTTATCCGCGCGCGCCTTGCCGCGAGAGAAGAGCTTGCCGTACGGCGCTGCCTTTCGATGAACCCCTACGACCGGCACGGAGAAGATGGGTTTTTCCCGCATGCCAGCGCCAATGTGGAAACACGGGGCGAAAGCGTGTTTGCCGCGTATAACGCCATAGACGGGATGTTCGAAAACACCTCGCACGGCGCGTGGCCCTACCAGAGCTGGGGCATCAACCGCGACCCCGATGCCCGGTGGCGGCTGGATTTCGGCAGACCGGTACTCATTGATGAGATCCGCATGACCCTGCGGGCAGACTTCCCCCACGATAACTACTGGACAAGGGCAACCGTCGCGTTTTCCGACGGAAGCAGCGAGGTGCTGCCGCTCATAAAAACCGCCGAGCCGCAGCCTTTTCCCCTAGTACCCCGCACCGTGGAATGGCTGGTGCTGAAGGATCTGGTTCAGGCCGAGGGGGAATCGCCCTTTCCCGCCCTTACCCAACTGGAGGCATGGGGCTGCGAGCCGGTTTTTTCGTCGGCGAAGGAGAATAAAACAGCCCGCTAAAATAAGCAGAAGGAGCAAACGATATGGATACCAGATATTCGATAAACCCAAAGGATTTCAAGCGCTGTACCACCGAGGAGATCCGCCGGGAATATCTTATCGAAAACCTGTACCGGCCGGACCGGATGGTAGCGGTGTACAGCCATGTAGACCGTATGGTGACCATGGGCTGCATGCCCGTCACGGAAAGGGTGAGCATCGACAAAGGGATGGACGTATGGAAAAGCTTCGGCACGCATTTTCTGCTGGAGCGCCGTGAGGCAGGCATCTTCAACATCGGCGGCGGCGGTACGATACACGTTGACGGTACGGCCTACCCGATGGGACGCCGCGACTGTCTTTATGTTACCAAGGGTGCCCGGGAAGTCACCTTTGAAAGTGCTAACCCGTCGAGCCCAGCCAGATTTTATATGGTGAGCGCGCCCGCTCACACCTCGTATCAGACGACGTTTATCGGCATCAAGGATGCTGCCAAGCGCCCGCTCGGCAGCACGGAAACCAGCAACAAGCGGGTGATCAACCAGTTCATTCACCCGGATGTACTGCAAACCTGCCAGCTCAGCATGGGCCTAACGGTACTGGAGCCGGGCAGTGTCTGGAACACCATGCCGGTGCATACCCATGAGCGCCGGATGGAGGTGTACATGTATTTTGATATCCCACAGGACAACGTTGTATTCCATCTGATGGGCGAGGGCAGTGAGACGCGCCATATCGTCCTGCAGAACGAGCAGGCCGTCATCAGCCCGTCCTGGAGCATCCATTCGGGCTGCGGCACCGCGAGCTATTCGTTCATCTGGGCAATGGGGGGAGAAAACCAGGCGTTTGACGATATGGATACCATCTCTACTAATAGCCTGCAATAGAACATCTATACAAAGGAGAATAAAATCATGATACATACCGATATGTTTACACTCAAAGGAAAGATTGCGCTGGTTACAGGCGGGTCGTATGGCATCGGGCTTGCGATTGCCTGCGGGTTTGCGCAGGCCGGTGCGACGATCGTATTCAACGATATCAACGCGGAGCTGGTGGAAAAGGGGCTTGACGCCTACCGGCAGCAGGGAATAAAAGCGCACGGCTATGTCTTCGACGTGACCGACGAGCAGGCAGTGACGGACTCTGTCGCACAGATTAAGAAGGATGTCGGCGTTATCGACATCCTTGTAAACAACGCGGGGATCATTAAACGCATCCCCATGCTTCAGATGAGCGCCGCCGATTTTCGCAAGGTGATCGACGTCGACCTAAACGGCCCCTTCATCATGTCCAAGGCGGTAATACCGGGTATGCTTGAGAAGGACCACGGCAAGATCATTAACATCTGCAGTATGATGAGCGAGCTGGGGCGCGAGACGGTATCCGCCTACGCGGCGGCGAAGGGTGGGCTGAAGATGCTTACGAGAAATATCTGCAGTGAGTATGGCGGGCAAAATATCCAATGCAACGGCATCGGCCCCGGCTATATCGAAACACCGCAAACCGCCCCGCTGCGGGAGCGCAAGCCCGACGGAACGCGCCACCCCTTCGACCAGTTCATTCTCAGCAAAACGCCTGCGTGCCGCTGGGGCACGACGGACGACCTTGTGGGCCCCGCCGTTTTTCTGGCAAGCGGAGCATCCGACTTTGTAAACGGCCATATCCTGTATGTGGACGGCGGCATCCTCGCTTACATCGGCAAGCAGCCGTAACCTTCGTCAGAACCGGCTATAGAGGCATGAAGAAGAGGAAACGCTTCCGCTTTTCTCTTCTCCATGCCTCATTTTATATCGATCAGCGCGTTATGGATAGTCACTCTGCTATAGCCCGTTCAAGCCGCTGTTTGGCGTAGATCGCCGCCCCGACCATACCCGCGGCATCGCCCAGAGCTGCCGTCACAATGGTACAGGCTGCATTAGAAATCCTTAATGCATGGTGATCTACAACCTCTCTCGCTTTGCTTAATAATCTTTCGCCCGCACCCGCCATCCCGCCGCCAAGGATGATAACCTCGGGGTTATACAGGTTAATAACGTTTACCAGACCATAACCCAGCAGTTCGCCTGTTTCCTGCAACGTATGCACGGCAACGGCATCCCCCATATCATAGGCTTCCGATATCATTTGGGCTGTAATCCGGTCATAATCATTTTGCACCCAGTCGCACAGTATGCTTCTTTGCCCGTCCTGCAGTTTCTCCTTCACTGTACGAATCATACCCAACGCGGAGACATAACGCCCCAAACAGCCAAAGCTGCCGCATTTACAGGGCCGCCCTTCCCGGTACATGTTCATGTGGCCGATTTCACCAACACTGGAGGTCGCGCCGTATAACATCCTGCCGTCTATTACAACACCGGCGCCCAGCCCGGTTCCCAAGGTGAGCAGCACAACGTTTTTCTTTCCTTTTCCCGCCCCGAGATACCATTCCCCGTACAGGTTAACCCGCACGTCGTTATCTATAAACGCAGGCACACGGAATCTTTCTTCCACCGATTTTACGACTCGGACATCCTCCCAATCGTGAAAATTCGGTGAGAATTTCGATATTCCATTCTCAATGTCCAAAATTCCCGGAACGCCGATACCAATGCACTCGATCTCCCGTTCGGCTAAATGATGCTCGCACAGCAATAAAGCTATCGTATCATTGATCTTATGCAGCACATGGCGCGACCCCAAATTGGCCTCTGTGGGCGTTCGGAGTTCCGCCGTTTTTATAAAATCCCGGTTAAACGCCGCGGCTTTAAGATTGGTACCACCCAAATCCACACCGATATAATATCTGTCCAAATGATTCATCCCTCAATACCTAAGCAATATAATATCCGGCAAGTCTTTACTATAAGCGCGAAACATGCAAGGCCACGGCTCAGATATCAGATAGTCTTACCGGGCCAAGGTCGGGTTCAGCAGCAAAGGTAACGGTATCCTTATATCTTCCTTCCGTTTCGAAAACCAGCAGTTCATTGTGCCCGGTGCACAGCAAGGGGGCCGGGATATACAGCCGCCTCTGCGGCCCCTTGTCCCAGAACCTTCCTATATTAAAGCCGTTGAGCAGCACACAGCCTTTACCCCAGCCCTCCATGTCCAGAAAGGTATCCGCGGCTTCGTTTACGTCAAAGGGAACCTGATGAAAGGCCGGAGCGCCGGAAACTCCGGCATTGTAATCGAGATGCGTCAGCGCGTCCGCTTGCATCGGAAGGCAATAATGCCTCCAGCCTGTATGGCTGTGCCCATTGATCAGTACATCCCCGTCGATCCCCTTTCGCTGGGCATTCGTACGGGCACCGTAATTGACCCGCCCCATATTCTCTACAAGGATATCCAAGCGCAGACCCGTACCTACGGGCAGGTTAACGGGATGCTCTTTAAGAAGCTCCCGATCATATAGGGTTAAGCAGAGCCTGCCATCTGCAAACACAAGCGCGCGGTCTGCCGCACCGGTGAGGCGGAGGCTTTCGATGCTTTCGCCTTTTTCAATGACCGTGCTGTACAGCGTATACCCATAGGACTGCCCGAGCTTTTCCATGCAGATCGGCCATGGGGCGTCGATGGGTGCGGTAATGGAGGGTAAGGCGGCAAACAAACTGCTCTTTCTCTTTACCGCAATGGTTCCGAACGCTTTGCGCGCGATATTATCCTCGATATCCGTTCCCTGTATTGAGATATGCCTCTTAATAACCTCCTGAAACCTTCTGTACTTTTCGGTGATGCGCCCATCCTCGCTCAGAGGGGCGTCATAATCATAGCTGGTCACATCCGGGGTCAGTTCTTCATAGTAGTTGGAACCGTTCATAAACCCGAAATTGGTGCCGCCGTGAAACATATAGATGTTTACGCTTCCCCGGCGCAGAATCTCGTCTAAGTCTTTGGCGTTTGCCTGCGCATCGGCTGTGCTGTGTATACCGCTCCCCCAATGGTCAAACCAGCCGACCCAAAACTCCATACACATCTGCGGGCCGCCGCCTGCGGTTTGCAGGTGACGTTTCAGCTTTGCGAGCTGTTCATCTGCTTTAGAGCCGAAATTGGCGGTCGGCAGGGCGCCGGCAACACTTCCGCAGGCAAGCGAATCTCCGTTCGGCCCGTCGGAGGTGATCAGCGGAACCGTAATATCGTACCGATGAAGCATGTCCCGGATGGCCTCTAAGTATTGCGTGTCATCCCCATAGTAACCGTATTCGTTTTCCACCTGAAACAGGATGACCGGGCCGCCTCTGTCCGCCTGCAGCGGCACCAGCTTTGGCAGCAGCACCTTAAAATAATCCTCTACATGGGCTAGAAAGGGGGCGTACCTGGTGCGCAGACGCATGCCGTCCTCCGCGAGCAGCCATGCCGGCAACCCGCCGAATTCCCACTCCCCGCAGATATACGGCCCGGGACGAACGATAACATAAAGGCCAAGCTCCTGCGCAATCTGGATATAGCGCAGGATATCGCAGGTACCGCTAAAACAGAATTCCCCTTTCTTGGGCTCATGCAGATTCCACGCCACATAGGTTTCCACGGTATTGCAGCCCATGGCCTTGAGCTTTTGCAAACGGTCGCGCCAATATTCAGGCACTACCCTGAAATAATGCATCCCCCCGGATATGATTTTAAACGGCTCGCCGTTTAATAAAAATTTGTCTGAAATAGCTATTCCCTTATTTTCCATGCTGATTTATTCACCGTTTTCATTAAACTATTTTCATCGAGAGCGATGCACTTTTTCTGCACCATGGTATTTGCCCGCTGTTTATACTGAATTCCACTTGAAAAGGGGATAAAATCCCCTTTTCAAACGCGCAGTTTTATAACTCGATATTACATACCTTTAAAACTGAAAGAGAATACAAGCGGCCTGTCGGCCGGCAGCAGATATTCGGGGTGTGTCCTGGCGCCCCAGCTGTCGTCACCGCCGACCCCCATCTGCTGTAAGCTGGCGCGCACCACCGTATAGTGGGCAGGCGGCAGTTCCTGCGGGTGAGCGGCATTCTCCAGCTCAAAAGGGGTGTACGGCAAGGCCGAAAACTCCATGTTATCGCCGCGAAACAGCATCCCGCGCCCTTGGGCATCCGTTACCCTCGCCCAGCGCACCTCACACTTGTTGCCGGTTTCCTGCGGCACCAGATATTTCGCCGCCTGCTCTTTCACAAGCCCCCGGTATACGCCCAGCTTAGCGCCGCACTTTCGGTCGCAGTAGGTCTCTTCCGGGCCAAGCCCATACCATTCCACCCTGTCAAACTCTGCGCCGAGCTTCATCAGCATGCCGAATTCCGGCATATCGGCCAAACCATTCACCGGCTCGTAACGCAGGGTTGCCGTAACGGTTCCGTCGCCCGCTACCCTATAGGAAACCTGGCACTCGGCAGAAGGCATGGTTGGGAGGAGATAACAAAACGAAACGGTTACCCCATCCTCGCTCTGAGTAACATCGATGGCGGAATGAACGGCATCCTCTTTGCTTCCGCTCAGATTATTTGCAGAGGCATACTGGCTTGCCAGCTTCCATTGCCCGTACCGCGCCGGCATTCTGTTCCCGTAATCGTTACCGGTGGGCGCGCGCCAGAAATTGGGCTTGGGCATTGATTTTAGCAGCTCGACCCCCGCCCACCGGTAGGAAACAAGGCCGCCCTTAATGGCCGAGAACAGAACTTCAAAGTTCTTGCCCTTCACGCCGATATTATGGCGCCCCGTTATGACGGTGATTGGCAAGGAGGAACAGGGCTCCTTGCCGCAGGAAGGAACCTTGACCGCATGCTGCCCAAAAGCAACCTCATGACCGGCCGGTGCCCATAGGGTATCCTGCCTTAGTCGAAACGAGACCGTGACGGCATACTCGCCGGGCTCTGCCGGAATCACGGGCGGCAGGGGAAATACCTCTTGCGATAAAGGCGCTACATCGATGGTCATGGGGGCGTACGCGATTCGCTGCCCCTCCTTTTCACAGGTTACCACGCAGTCGTACGCGCCGGTAGCGGTAAACAGGCTCCGGTTGCGTACCAATACAGTCGTTTCATTTACCTCAAGCTTGATGTCCTGATAGACGAACCTGACCTCCTGCATCTTGGGCGAGGGGGTTCGGTCTGCGTACACGAGGCCGTTTCCGCAGAACTCATAGTCGGTGGGGCGCTCGCCGAAATCACCGCCGTAAGCGAAGAATTCGTTCCCGTAGCGGTCGCGCGTCAAGATCGCCTGATCGATATAATCCCAGATAAAGCCGCCCTGATACAGCGGCTCACGCTCGGCCAGCTCGGTATATTGATGTATGGCCCCCAGCGAATTGCCCATGGCGTGGGCGTACTCACACAGAATAAAGGGCTTTGAACGGTTGGTTTTTAACCAGTCCTCCACCTCGGTGGCCGGGGGGTACATCCTGCTTTCGATATCACTGGTGTCGTTGTAACGCCTGTCGCTGTATATGCCCTCGTAATGCACCAGCCGCCCGGGATCGAGGCGGCGGAAAAGCGCGGACATCTCATAGATGTTTTTACCGCCGAAGGATTCGTTGCCGCAGGACCATATCAGAACGCAGGGATGGTTTTTATCGCGTTGGTAAAGACTGTTGGCACGGTCCAGCACCGCATCCAGCCATTCCGGTTTGTTGCCGGGCACCGCCGTATCCACCGCTGCCACGCCGCGCCGGATAGGCTCCCAGATTCCGTGTGTCTCCAGATTCGCCTCGTCTATGACGTACAGGCCGTAGAGATCACAGAGCTCATAAAAGAAGGAGTTGTTGGGGTAGTGCGAAGTGCGAACCGCGTTAATATTGTTGCGCTTCATGGTGGCAAGATCGAGCTCAGTGTCTTTACGGCTCATCACCCGGCCATGGATGCTGCCGAACTCGTGGCGGTTTACGCCTTTAAACTCAATGCGCCTGCCGTTTAAGCACATCAGGCCGTCCCTTAGTTCAAAACGGCGGAAGCCCACCTTCTGCACAATCACCTCCTGCAGAATGCCCCGCGCATCGTATACCTGCAGGAATAGCTCATATAAATCAGGGTGTTCGGCACTCCACAAAAGCGGGGATGAAACATCCATATCATAAACGCCATCGGGTGTCACTGCGCCTTTAAGGTCGGCAATCGTTTTACCTTCGCTTTTGAGCACAAGGTAAAGCTCCCCGCTGCCGCTCGCCGCTCCGAGGGTGATACGCAGCTTGCCGTCCGTGTATCCGTCATCCAGCAGGGTCTCCACCTTCAGATCCGTGATATGTACGTCCGGCACGGTATACAGAAACACATCGCGAAAGATGCCGGAAAAACGGTAGAAATCCTGATCCTCCAGCCAGCTTCCGCCGCTCCATTTAAAAACCTGCACGGCCAGCTTGTTTTCTCCGGGTTTCAGGTAAGGGAAAAGATCAAAATCGGCCGGGGTAAAGCTATCCTCGCTGTAGCCCACATAATGGCCGTTCAGCCACAGGGCAAAGGCGCTTTCCACGCCCTGAAACGAAATATACAGGTTCGTTGCCCCCTCAAAAGACGGCGGCAGCGTGAAATATTGAACATAACTGCCAACGGGGTTGAACGCTGTGGGTATCTGCCCCGGGTCGATCTGCTCGCGGCCGTCCCAGGGGTATTGCACATTGGTGTAGTGTGGAGCGTCGTAGCCTGCCAGCTGAATGTGCATGGGAACACGGATATCATCCCAGCCGGCGCAATCATAGCCTTCAGATTCAAAGCCCTGCAGGGTATTCTGGTAATTGCTTGCGTAGTGGAATTTCCACAGGCCGTTGAGTGAATATACAAAGCTGCTGATGCCGCTCTGCGCTTCCTGTAAGGTTCTGAAAAAGGAATGGTCGGAGTGGGCGGGCAGGCGATTTTCTGAAAAAAAGCGGGGGTCGGAAACCCGCGAATAATCAAACGGCATAACTGGACAACCTTTCCGCATGTAGTTTCATAACTCGATTATTATTTGATGGCGCCGGTAATACCTTCGGCAAAGCTTTTCTGCAACAAGAAAAAGATCACTACGGTGGGAATGGTGCAAATCAGAACCGCCAGCATCAATACGCCATAATTTGTCACATAACCGGCAGTAAGGTTACCTACCAGCATGGTCATGGTAATACCTTCGTTGTTCATTACGATGACCTTTGGCCATAAATAGCTGTTCCAGGCATTCATAAAGGTGATGGTCATGGCGGCGGCATAGGTAGACCGCATGGTTGGAATAAACATGCGAAAGAAAATCCGCACTTCGTTTAAGCCGTCGATGCGTGCCGCTTCAATGATATCGTGCGGAAAATTGCGCGCACTTTGACGAAACAGCAAAATCAAAAACGGCGTTGATACCGTCGGCAGAATAATACCCAAGGTTGTGCTGAGCAGGTCCATTTTCGAGAACATCTGAAAAAGCGGAATCATGGTGGCCGCAAACGGCATCATCATGGCCAGCAGCAGGATATTCATCACGAAATCCTTGCCTTTGGTATGGTAAATCTCAAAACCATACCCGGCGATAGAACAGATAATCAGCGCTAGTATCGTAAGGCTTGCGGCGTTGATAAAGGAATTTGTCATGGCGCGAACAATATCTTGTGAAGCCAACAAATCCTTTAGATTCATCAGCAGATTTGTCCCCGGTATAAGCGTGCCCTTTAAGACATCGGTGCTTTTATTGGTGGATGCGACCGCCATCCAGTACAGCGGAAATACGGAAAGGATGGAAGCGACCGACAAAAACAGATAGCGAAAGATGGAACCCAACCTTCTTTTCATCGTTTGTCACCCACTTTCATCTGGATAAACGCCAGTATGGCAACCAGTAAGAGGATAACGAAGGAGATCGCCGCCGCATAGCCGAATTTGGGAGAATTCTGGAACGATACATTGTACAGGTAATGCGACATGGTCATGGTAGAATTGGCCGGGCCGCCGTTTGTAAGCGTTCTGGATTCGTCGAATAATTGGAGTGTGCCGTTGGTGGACATGATTGCCGTGAGCAGGATGATTGGCCTTAAGAGGGGAACCGTGATATTTTTAAATTGCTGGAACGCATTCGCACCATCGATGCGCGCTGCCTCATAGATGGAATATTCGATATTTTGCAGGCCCGCTAAAAAGAACACCATGTTGTAACCGGTCCACCGCCAGATGAGTGCAAGGATGATGACGATTCGTGCGGAAACACCGTTGCCCAGCCAGTTGTAGCCGGTCTCGAGGATACCCATGTTGACCAGCAGCGTGTTCACGAAACCATCCACCGCGAACATGGTGCGAAAGATCATGGAATAGGATACGAGCGCCGTGGCACAAGGCAAAAAGATAGCCGTTCGGAAAAGACCCTTAAAGCGGAGGTTTTTGCTGTTGAGCATCACCGCTAGTATCAGTGCCAGAATCAGCATGATCGGAACCTGAACGATAAGATAAACAAAGGTGTTCCCCATGGTCAGAAGAAAAACGTCATCCCCAAGTATGCGATTATAATTGTATAAGCCTGCCCATTTCATGTTCGCGCCGACACCGGTCTGGAACGAAAGCAGAAGCGCGCGGAAAATGGGATAAAAACTCATCCATAGAATTAACAGTGCTGCCGGTAGCAGAAATACCCATCCGGTTATGTTCTTTTTTGTTCCAGCTCTCAGATGTTTACCGGGAAGCTTTTCAGAGTTGACCGACACGGTAAAACCCCCTTTTTTTAGAATAAAGGGGAACCGCCCCGCAGACAAGGAGGTCCCCCTTTTGAGTGGATATAACAGTAAATGAATTACTTACCCATTGCAAAGTTAACGGTATCTTCCGCTTCCTGCAGCGCGGTATCCATGTCTGTACCCTGCAGTATCTTTGTAATCGCGTCGCCAACAGCGTCGCGTGCTTCATAGTAATAAACGCCTGTATAATTGCTGGGAACCTTACCGGCATACTCGGTGATCAGCGAATAGATCGGCTGCCCGCCGAAGAACTCCTGTGGCTCGTTATACACGGTGCTCTTACCGGCAGGCAGATAGTTTGCCAGAGCGCCGGAAGACGGCAGGATGGTTTCGTAGAGCGGCACGCTGCCTGCAAAGGTCTTGGCAAAGAAATCAACGGCCAGTTTAGGATCGGAAACGTTGCTGCTGATGGCCCAGCTGGAACCACCGTTCGCGGAATAGTTCGTAGCGTTGGCAACCCCTTCGAGCTTCGGCAGGTTGGTAATACCCCACTTGCCGGACTGGTCGGCGGAAGACTGTACGGAGCCTAAGATCCAGCAGCCGTTGATGGTACCGGCAACGGTTTCGTTGGTGAAGGAGCCGATGTACTCATCCCAACCGTTTACCTCGATCAGAATACCTTTCTCCACCAGTTCTTTGTAGATGGCGATGGTATCCTTTAACTCCTGATTCTTGGCGATGTTCGGTGTGCCGTCCGCGGTAAATAGGCTGGAACCGGCGCTTTGCAGCATCATCATGACGGTATCCACTTCGCCCGCCACGGAGGAGAGAAGCGGCTTTCCGGCTTTGGCCAGTACATTTTCAGCGAGAGCTATGTATTGCTTCCAGGTGATATCGGTAAAATCGGCAACGGTATACCCGGCTGCCTGCAATACGTCGGTACGCAACACATCGATAGCGGTGCCGTTGTCAAACGGAACGCCATAATTCTTGCCGTCCACAACCGAAAAGCTTACTACCGACTGGGCAAAATCGTTAAACGGCAGGCCGCTGTCGGTGATATCGTAAAATATATCTGGGTAGTTGATAACATTCTTCTGAAAGGCGTTGTTCTGGCACAGGAAGATATCGGGCAGGGTGCCCAGCTGCCCGGAGGTCGCGGCGGTTGTCAGCTTCGTTTGCAGGTCGTCCCAAGGGGTTTCAATAACCTCGAGCTTGAAGTTGGGGCTGGTCGCCTGGTAGACTTTTTCTGCTTCTTTCATCGCATAAATATTGAAAGCGGGATCCCATGCCCAAACAGTCAGGCTTTGGGCATCATTACCGGCCTCGGAGACAGCGCTGCTTGCGGGGGTGTCTGTAGACGAGGGAGCGTTTGAAGATGGAGTGCTGCCACAAGCGGCTAAAGAGAGGAGCATGATTAATGCAAGAATTGCGGCTGCAAGTTTTTTCATTGTTATTCCTCCACTTATAAATAATTTCGACCACTATTTAAAACAACTCTGAACTTGCCCAGTAGGGCCAACCGTCCAATACCCGATAATCTTTAGGTGCAAATAAACAAAATTGCACTGAATAGTGGTTCCGATAAGTGCATTATAACATAACACAACATTCGATTGTTAAAAGTTCCATCCAATAACTTAACAAATTCGGCCCAATGATGCTTATATTATTGCCAGCCGTTAAAAACCATAATATGCTGTTTCTCAAGTTGTTTTTCAAAGTAGGCTGTATCCTTTCTCCACTGTCCGGGCGTTACCCCCATTAATTCTCTAAAGTTCCTGTTGAAGGACGGCAGCGTTAAAAAGCCGCAGGCCACCGCGATATCCTGAATCGGTGAAATGCTCGTTTTTAACATCTTGCATGCCGCTTCGATCCGCACAAGGTTGATATAAGCGAGCGGAGACATGTGCAGATATTGGTTGAACAACCGGCGGAAATGTGTTTCGCTCAAATTACAGGCATCGGCTATATCGATAATCTGAATTTTATCTTTATAATTTTTATTAATAAAATACAGCGCCTGCATAATAGCCTTATTGCTGGAATGAACAGAATCGATCGGCAGCAAGGCCTTGGGCTGAAGAGATGCAATGTGGATTAATAACGCCAAAAGCAAACCCTTAGCGCATTCCAAATAAAGCTCTTCCTTTTGGCGGTACAAATCCATAAGATCTAAAATGAGCGTGGCCATTTTCTTGTAGTCATCATGCTGAAACAGTCGCGCCTTACTGTTAATGCGTGCTATAAGATTATTTGCAAAATTTTGATTTCCGCAATAGGTGGCGTTAAGGAAAGATTCCACATCCACAAACAGATATTCCCAACGGCTTTTCGTGCCCTGCTCCGCTACCGTATTATGCGGAAAGTTGGCAGGGATAACAGAAAAACTATGGTTTGTATAGCGGTATTTGTCCTCGTCCAGCACCAAATCGCCGTCGCCGTCGTAGCAGTAGCCGATCTCAAGATAGTTGTGAAAATGAAGTGCATCCAGATCGCTGCCGTAGGGGCGAATCCACCCGCTTCCCAGAAGAGCTAAAATCGGAGAATCCTGAGGCATCTCATAGTAGCGGTACTGAATTTCTTTCTTTGTTTCCTTCATTTTTATCCCTCCGTTAGAATTTTACCTGCCGTTTCAAAGCCTTACAAACTCTGTTGGCAGCCTTGCGCTAAGCGCTCGGAATCCAAAAATCATTCATTTATCTTAGTGAACAGATTACGCCCCTTTATCGGTGTAATTTTAGTATATACCCTACAATTTTGTTTGAACAGATACAAAATGATGCCGGTATCCCGGAAGGCCGCTGTAACCGGACAGTTCAAAGTTGCCCGCCACACGGCTGGCTGCTCCCGCAGTCATAAATTGACAGGGTAATAACGGGGGCGTATAATGATATTTAGTGAGATTTTCCCCATAAAGGGTTTTTGCTTCGTGTCTTCAAGCAGACAAAATCAGACTATTGAGAAGAAGGGTAAGCTATGATATTCACACAGCATGATTTTTCCCAAGAAAACTGCACCTGCGGTAAAAATCACATTACCACTATTCAAAAGATCGTGATAGAATCCGGTTGCTTACCGGATTTAAATAAGCACTTAAAGGAGCTCGGGTATACAGAGCAGGTAACCGCCGTTTATGATAGCAACACCTATCGTGCCAGCGGGTTGAGGCGGCCCGCTGTAAGCCGTGAGATGATATTGCCGGCCGAAAATCTTCATGCCGATGAGCATGGCGTAGAACTGCTGATGAATCGGCTATCCAGTCCTCAGCTGCTGGTTGCGATAGGCAGCGGCACGATACACGATATCGTCCGGTACTGTGCCGCTCAATTAAAGATTCCTTATGTGTCCGCTCCAACCGCCGCTACGGTAGACGGCTTTGCCTCGAGTGTGGCTGCAATGACCTTAAACGGGTTTAAGCGAACCATCATCGTTCAGGCACCTGTGCTGGTACTGGCCGATCTGGAGGTCATATCCTCCGCCCCGCGACACCTGGCTGCTTCGGGCGTTGGAGACATGCTCGGGAAATTTATCTGCCTTGCCGACTGGGAGATTGCGCATGCGTTAACGGGGGAGTACTACTGCGATTATATCGCCTCGCTTACCCGCAAGGCTGCAGAGCAGGTTCTGATTGGCGCGGACAAGCTGGCTGTGCGGGATATCGGCGCATACCAAAACCTGATGTATGGGCTCATCCTTTCGGGGGTTGCCATGCAGCTTGCGGGGAATTCGCGCCCCGCCTCGGGCGCCGAGCACCATATCTCACATCTGCTGGAGATGGGGGTGCTGCAGCGTTGTGATGCCATGCACGGGGAAAAGGTAGGTGTCGCCACCCTGCTGTGCGCGGAGCTCTACCATAAGCTTGCGCAGACTGAGGATATAAGCGAGGCGCTTCTTCCCTATAAACCGATCGATGAGCCGTGGATCACAGAGCAGTTTGGCCGACTGGCCCCCGAAATACTTGCCGAAAACCGGCCCGACTGCCTGCAGGCCGTTTCGCCGCAGCAGTTAAAACAGAATTGGAACCGTATTCAGGACATTCTGCGCGCGGTACCTTCCCCGCAGCAGCTTGGCGATATCCTAAAGAAGCTCGAGGGTAAGGCCAGCTTTGAAGATATCGGTGTGGATACAAAGCTTCTGCCCAAATTGATCGCCTTATCGCCCTATGTCAGGAACCGCTTGACCGTGATGCGTATTTTAAGGATGATGAAAACCGACAGCCTGTTTTAAGGCCATGGCAGTCTTCCGCTTAAAGCCACTGCGGAAGGCTGTTTCTTGAATCGGTTAACCGTACCTTCTAAAGATATCCACCCAAAGAACGCCCCTGCAGACGCAGGGGCGTTCTTTGGGTGAAAATAGGAGGATGAACAAAGTTAATCGCGCTTGTTCTTGCGCATTGTAAGAAGACTTTGAAGTACAATAAAGAAGGCCAGAAGGGACGCGATGATGATCTTTGACCACCAGGAGGAAAGATTGCCCTGGAAAGACACAAAGGTCTCGATAATCGCTTTGATCAGTACACCAAACAGGGTGCCGAACACATTGCCCACACCGCCGGTTAACGGCGTGCCGCCGATTACGGTCGCGGCAATGGCGTCCATTTCAAAATCCTTGGCAAGCTCTACGAAGGCGCCGGTCGTATTCAGGCAGAAAGCGATCCCTCCGAGGGTAGCGAGAAAACCGTTGATGATGTATACAATGAGCTTGGTACGTTTTACATTCAGCCCCATCAGCATCGCGGACTGCTCACTGCCGCCCACGGCATAGATGGAGCGGCCGAACTTGGTATACCGCAGCATTAAAAATACCGCCACCAAAACCACCAGCGCGAGGATAACCGTTGGATAAACGTAAGGATAGATCATGACGCCTCTTTTGTTCAGTATACCGCCAAAGGGCAGGTAGATCTTTTGGTGCGCGATGGAAAGAAAGGTGTCGTTGGTAATGGTGATCATTTCAAGGCTGATAACCGCCGTCAGGCCGCGCGCAAAAAACATACCGGCGAGCGTTACAATAAACGGCTGCAGCTGCAGGTAAGAGATCAGCCATCCCTGAACCGCACCGAATGCAATGCCGAACAGCAGTACGATGCCCATTGCTGTCAGCGCGTCGATATGCCACTTTTCCATCATTGCGGCGAGCATCATACAGGTAACGGCGACCACCGAGCCCACTGAAATATCAATTCCGCCGATGATAAGCACCATGGTCATGCCCACGGCGGTGATGACCAATCCCGCATTGCTGATGAGCAGATTTAACAGCACCTGCAGATTGCCGAAGTTCTTTTCGCGGTAGGCTATCAGCCCTCCTATGTACATTAAAACGAAAAGAACGATCGTAACAAAAAGTAAAAAGTTATGGCCCAAAAGAATGTCTTTTGCCCTGCTTACAGTCTTTGCCGCATCCAGCCTGCGCGGGGCGGTTGCCACTTTACTCATTCAGCTCGCCTCCTTTGCGGGTTTGGCCAGCGGCAGGTTGGAACGAACCCATTTGATTAATGCGGGAGATTGCAGCGCAACGATAATAATAACCACAACGGCCTTATACAGAGGCAGCTGGTCTGCTGAGACATGCATCGCGTAGAGGGTGGTTGTGAGCGCCTGAATGGTAATGGCGCCGATAACGCTGCCCATCAGCGTAAATTTGCCGCCTGTCAGGCTGTTGCCGCCGATTGCCACCGCAAGAATAGCGTCCAGCTCCGTATATTTGCCCACGTTGTTTGCATCGATAGACGCTGTACGCGAAACCGAGATCAAGCCGGCACAGGCCGCGCAAACGCCGCAGAAAACATAGGTTAAAAACATAATCAGCCTTGAATTGAGCCCTACAAGGCGGCTTGCCTTGCGGTTGATGCCGATAGCCTGAATATACATGCCGAATGCGGTTTTTTTAAGGATCAGCCATGTTGCCAGAACCACAAATACCGCGATGAAACAGGGGGTCGGAATCGGGACTCCCGGCAAAAAGGAGCCAAGGTATTCGAACTGTGGCGGTTTCACATAGAGAATAAAGCTGCCGGTTACAAGCTGGGCGATACCGCGGCCCGCCGTAAGCAGTATCAGTGTCGCCACCATGGGCTGTACCTTCATGTAGGAAACCAAAAATCCATTGGCAGCCCCGCAAACCACCCCGATCAACAGGGCTAACAGGATACTGAAAGAATAGGGCATCTGATAGGTTTCGCCGGTGCCAAGGGCGGCCACACATACCGCCCCCGCCAGCGCGCTGACAGCGCCTACAGAGATATCCGTTCCGCCTGAGGATGCAACCACCAGTGTCATACCCACCGCCATGATCACAAGCCCGCTCGCACGGTTAAGGATATCGATGATAAAGCCATATAATACGCCGTTTTGTACGGTTATCTGAAAGAAGGAGGGCGTTTGAATCAGGTTAACGATTAACACCAATGCAAGGCAGAGCAACGGCAGAAACAATCGGAAACTCGTAACGCGTTTGAATACTGAAGAAAGTGTGCTCATTCCACGCACCCCCCCGCTATCGCTTTCATAATACTGTCCTGAGTGATGCTCACTCCGCTGAGCTCGCCGATCTTTACGCAGTCGCGCATGACGATCATGCGGTTGCAGGTACGCAACATCTCTTCGATTTCTGACGAGATAAACATTACGGTTTTCCCCTGCCCGGAAAGGTCTACCATCAGCTTTTGAATTTCTGCCTTGGTGCCCACATCTATCCCACGGGTTGGTTCATCCAAAATTAAAAAATCAGGGTCGGTCAGCAGCCAGCGCGCAAGGATGACCTTCTGCTGGTTGCCGCCGCTAAGCTGTTTTATCGGGGTTTCACGGTCTGCGGTTTTAATCTTTAAAATATCGATATACCGGTCAGTGAACTCCTCCTGCTCCTTGCGGCTTAACTGCTTAAAGGCGCCCTTCCGGGCCTGCAGGGCTAGAATGATGTTCTCCCGCACCGAAAGATCGGAGATAACACCTTCTTCCTTTCGGTTTTCAGGCAAAAACGCCATACCAACCTTCATTGCGTCAAGCGGCGTATGGATATTCAGCGGCTTACCCTTTACCCTAAGCTTGCCGCCGTTTGCCACATCCGCGCCGTATATTGCGCGGGCAAGCTCGCTGCGCCCCGACCCCAGCAGACCGGAAAGCCCGATAACATCGCCTTTATTGATCGTTAGGTCAAAGGGCTTGATCTTGCCTGCGCTGCACAAGGCCTCCGCTTCTATTACCGCCTCGGTGGCATCGTTATCGATACTTAAGTTTTCGCGCTTTACCTCGGCTAAGTCGTCGAAGTCCTTGCCGAGCATCTTCGCCACAAGCTGCAGGCGGGGCAGCGATTCTACATCGTATTCGCCGACCAGCTCGCCGTTTCGAAGCACCGTAATGCGATCGCATACCTCGTATACCTGCTCGATAAAGTGGGTGACGAAGATAATGCCGATGCCGCTCTTACTGAGCTTACGCATGATATCAAAAAGCTTCGCCACCTCGGAATCGTCAAGACTGGAGGTTGGCTCGTCGAGGATGAGCACGCGGGAGGAGATGTTTACCGCTCTTGCTATCGCCACCATCTGCTGGATGGCGACCGAGTAGTTATCCAGGTTGAGTGTGACGTCGATGTCGATATCAAGCTCGGCAAAGGCCTCCGCGGCCTTTTTGTTCATCGTTTTCCAGTCTATTGTTCCGAACCTTTTCGGTTCTCTGCCTAAAAAGAGGTTTTCCGCAACCGAGAGGTTCGGGCAAAGATTTACCTCCTGATATACGGTGCTGATGCCGTTTTGCTGCGCTTCCTGAGGCGAGCGGTTGATAATCGGCCGGGGAATCCCCTGAATGCGTATTTCGCCCGATTCAAAATCCTCAGCGCCGGTAAGCACCTTGATCAATGTGGATTTGCCCGCGCCGTTTTCGCCCATCAGCGCATGGATTTCCCCTTTTCTGAGTGTAAAGTCAACGTTACTGAGTGCACACACACCAAGAAAATGCTTGCTGATACGGCGCATCGTTAAGATGTTGCTGCCAAAGGCCAATCTTCTCACCCCTTTTAAAAGTGCCGCCGGAGAACCATCTGTAGTCTGGCTCTCCGGCGGTTCTGTAGCTGAAGTATATTCTATTCGTTCCTTGGCTGTGTCACGGCTTAATAAGCGCGGGAAGGTAAGGTTTTTTCGGCATCCGCCGCATAGAAGGTACCCTCTTCTACATACGCGATCTTATCAACCGACTGGCCGCCCTCAAGCGCCTCGATGATGCCTGCAACACGGGGGCCGTGCAGCGGGTTGCACTCAACGTCAACGTCGATGTCGCCGGCGATCATGGCTTCAAAGGCTGCCTTAACCGCGTCGAAGGAAATGATGGTGATATCGCCCTTGGGCCCGCAGGTTTTGCCGGCGGCCTTAATGGCCTTGATAGCGCCAAACGCCATATTGTCGTTTTCAGCGATTACCACATCAATGTCGGGGTAAGACTTGAGGAAGGACTCCATAACCTCCTGCCCCTTCTCCTGCGTAAAGTCACCGGACTGCTTATCAAGCATCTTCCAGTTGCTGTGCGCCGTCATCTTCTCGGCAAAGCCGTCGGTACGGCCGATTTGCGCGGAAGAACCCATGGTGCCCTGCAGGGTAACGATATTCAGCTCTTTTGTTTCGTCAACGCCCTTTGCTTTCAGCGCGCTTTCAAGCGCGGTAACGGCGTCGTAGCCTTCCTGCTTGAAGTTTGAGCCAACCCAGGCGGTAAAGAGACTGTCGTCGTTGGTCTCAATCATACGGTCTACAATAATAACAGGAATACCGGCGTCTTTGGCTTCTCCCAAAACCGTATCCCATCCGGCCTCGGTATTGGGAGCGAGCACTATGTAATCCACGTCTTTCTGGATAAAGTCACGGATAGCGGTAATCTGCTTGTCGGTTTTTTGCTGAGCGTCAACCATCTCAAATTTATATCCGTTTGCCTCGGTAAAGGTCTCCTGCATAGACTTGGTATTGGCCATGCGCCAGTCGGACTCGGCACCTACCTGAACAAAACCTACATAAATCAATTTATCGGCATCAGCCGCGGGCTGGTCGGCGGAAGGGGCATCTGTTACAGAGGGAGTATCCGCTGCGGAAGGCGCTGCCGGCGCGCTGGAACATGCCGCCAAACCGGCCAGCATTAAAGCTGCCATGGCAATTGCGGTTATTCTCTTCATGAGCTTCATTTCAGTTTAACCTCCAATTATTATTTATAAACCCCGTATCTCTTAGGTTTACAACTAGATTATAGAGAACAGGAAATAATTGTTCAATGCACATTCTTTTGCAGTTGTTGTATTTTTTTACCCGTTTTTTAGGGCGGTATATTATTTTTAGGTACGGTGTGATTTTTTTACGCTTTTGTACTTTGAAAAGGTATTAAAACCTTTACCCACGTCCCCTTACCATAAATACTGGTGATGGTAATACCGTATTTATCGCCGAATTTCAGCTTAATGCGTTCATTGACATTAAACAGCCCATAGGAGTCACGCTTAAGCTTAATACATGAGGCGTCCCGGCTTTTCAGCTGTGCCGTGACTTCTTTAAGACGGTCTTCCGTCATTCCTATACCGTTATCCTCAACGGTAATGGCTACGTCGTCGCCGAGCGCTTGGGCGTATATGCGAATGATTCCCTTGCCCCTGCGGTTTTTAATGCCATGGTAAAGGGCGTTCTCCACCAGCGGCTGCAGCGTAATCTTGGGCAGGGTGGCGCTCATCAGGTATTCCGAAATATCGATTTCGTAATCAAGAATGTCCTGGTACCGCACCTGCTGTATCTGCAGATAGCTGCGCACATGCTTTTCTTCCTCTCTAAGCGTAAACATGCCGTTGCCGTCGTTGAGCGATGTGCGGAAAAAATCCGACAACGAGCCCACTATCTCCACAACCTTGCCCTGCTTGCCCGACTCGGCGAGCCAAATAATCGTATCCAGCGTGTTATAAAGAAAATGCGGGTTAATCTGGGCCTGCAAAAGCTCCAGCTCCGCCGCCCGCAGGTTTGCCTGATCGGTTTTAACCGCGAGCAGCAGGTTGTCGATCTTCTCAATCATGATATTGAGCGATTCGCCCAGCTGCTTGACCTCCGCCCCGTGCAAAACGTTGGCGCGCACCGAAAGGTCGCCTTTTGCCACCTGGTTGGTCACATCGTTTAAGTGATGAATGGGTTTTGCGATACTGTTTGGGATACGAACCGACAGATACAGAGCAGCGGCTGCCAAGAGGGCAAAGACAATCAGGCCGAAAAGGGTAATGCCGCCAAGGCTGTTTGAGACCTGCGCGCGAACGGTCTCCATCCCCTTGGTTTCATAGTAGGTGTATTCAAGCACCGTCGACTGAACCAGCTCGGTGACAAGCTGCACATAGTTTTCCCATATGTCGATATTGTCGTCGTAGTGCCCGCCTACCCGTTTGTTCTCCTCGATGCGCATCACATACTCTTCAAGGTTCCCAAGCAGTTTCATAATACTTTCCGCGCGGCGCTTATTCTCGGGCAGACGCGTGTTTTGAATAAGGCTGGCGGTAATCTCACGGGAGGCTTCAATATAGCTATAGGGGTCTTCCTTTTCAAAGGTCGAATGCCCCGCAATCAGCAGATAGATCTTGTAATCAAATTCCTCTTTGAACTTAATACTGAAACGCCCTGCCTCGGAGGCATTTACAATGATGTGATCATAGATCTGATTAAACCTGAAGACATTGATGAACAGGACAACGAACAGGCAAAACAGCGGTACAATAATTAGAATGAGCGAAAGCTGTATCTTCTTGTTGAGCCTTAACTCGCCGATATTTTCCCCTATTCTATGTATAAAACGGCTTCTCATCGCATTGCCTCCTGCCAAAGCTGTAATGAAGAATCGCTAAACGAACTTTGCAGCGCGGTACTGCATGGGGGAACAGTTGTATAATTTCTTAAACAGATACGAGAAGTAGTGCGGGTCTTTATAGCCCACGTCCAGCCCAATTTCGGAGCAGCGCAGATCGGAGCATTTCAGCAGTTCCTTCGCCTTGCCCATGCGCAGGTCGGTCAGATAGCGAATAAAGCTCTGCCCGGTTTCCCGGCTGAAGACGGAGCTGAAATGGCTTGGGCTGATATTCACATACTCTGCCACATCGTTTAGGGAGAGCGTGTCGTCGGCATAATGGCCGCAGATATATTCCTTTGCCTGCTCGATCATGCGGTGATACCGCTTTGTACGCAACGCCTCTCTCCTTTTTAAGGCCTCGGTGAAGATATTCATCAGGTAGCTTTTTGCTTTTTGCAGGTCGTTTACCAGCTCCATCATCTGCTGCGGGCCGGAAAACGGCTCCTCCAGCGAGACCTCCTCCGCTCCGATCTCTTTTAAAAAAGTGAGCACCGTAATATAGATATCCACAAAAACATACTGCCTGAACAGCAGGGAGCGTTCGCTTGCATTGCCGATGCTGTTTAAAAACTTCTCGACAAAGAAGGGGATTTCGCTGATCTCTCCGCCACTTAAAAAATCCTTTACCTTCTTTAAATCCAGACTGCCCAGCTCCTGCATGTCCAGCCAAATGTCCTCCGAATCCTGCTTATGGGCCAAAGATGCTTCGTAACCGATGATGTCGTTACGTTCCAGGATAAAGCGCTGCGCAAAAACACGCTGTGCGTTTTCAAAGGATTCCGGCAGTTTCGCGAGCCTATCTACCGCCGAACCGATCCCGCCGAAGTAGCGCACCTCCGGGTATTGTTCAAACAGCGCCTTTAGTCTGGACAGATAATCCTTGCATGCAGAATTTAGATGCTCTAGGGAATCTCCCTTGACAAGCAGCGCCCAGCCTTCAATGGCACGGTCAAATAGTAGGACATTATCGTCACAGGTGTCGAGCCGATTGAACTGTTCGGTAAGGGTCAGCAGCTCGGTGGAAAAAGGCTCGTCAAAGGAGGCTAGGCTGTATTTGAGCAGCACGATCTGATAACATTGCGCGCTTAGTTTAAGCCCGAGCTCCCGGCCCATATCCAAGATTTTAAAGATAGAAAGCGAACCGGCAACCATCTCATTAAACAGCTTGAGCCTATGGCTTTGCCCGTTTTCCGTCATCTCTCTTTTATAACGCTCGTAGTTCTCCCTTTCCTCCTGCTCATGCAGGATTTGCTTGCCGATGCGTTTTACAGCGTCGACTAGTTCTGTACTGTTGATCGGCTTAAGCAGGTATTGCGTGACGCCAATCTTAATCGCTTCCTGTGCGTAAGAAAACTCCTCGTGTCCGCTCAGGATGATGATTTTGCACTGCGGAAGCTCTTTTTTGATGATTCGGCTTAATTCAAGCCCGTCCATAAAAGGCATGCGTATATCTGTGATGACAATGTCAGGCTTCTCGTGCTGGATCAGGGGCAGGGCAAGTTCCCCGTCCGCCGCCTCACCGCAGAACTGAAAACCCTCACTCGCCCAGTTGATATTGTTTTTGATCCCTTCGCGGACGATAAATTCATCCTCAACCAAAAATATCTTTATCATGAGCAGGCCCTCCATTCTATCATTAGTATACAGATGCTGTTATTGTCTGTCAAAAAGATTCAGGCAGATTGCTGCATCAAATGAACATCACCTAAAAGGATTAGGTATAAAAATACAAACCCTAAAAACGCTAAAAAAATATGACAGGATAGATAAACACCTGCCATATTTTCGTGCAAATTAAAGACGATTTCTTTGAAAATGCTCTCTATTCACTTGTTCGTTTATCTCTCTGATGATTAACCGGTACGTTTATCCTGCCCGTAATAAGCGTTTTTGCCGTGCTTGCGCAGGTAATGCTTATCCAAAAGCTCCTGCTGCATATGGGTATTCTCCGCGTTCATGGCCCGGCTGTGCCACGCCATCATTGCGATCTCTTCCAGCACCACCGCGTGGTATACCGCATCCTCGGCGTCTTTACCCCATACGAAGGGGCCGTGGCTGTTTACAATCACCGCGGGCGTATCCATGACATGCGTCCCCTGCATCGTCTCAACAATCACGTTTCCCGTCTCCTCCTCATACCCGCCGCTAATCTCGGCGGGCGTCATGCGGCGGGTGCAGGGAATGTCGCTGTAAAAGTAGTCGGCATGCGTCGTGCCAAGCGCGGGAATACTGAGCCCTGCCTGCGCCCATATGGTGGCCCAGCGGGAGTGCGTATGTACGATACCGCCTATTTCGGGGAACGCTTTGTAGAGCACCAGGTGCGTCGGGGTATCGGAGGACGGTTTTAAGCTGCCCTCCACCACCTCGCCCTTGAGGTTCACGACGACCATATCCTCCGGCCTCAGCAGGTCATATTCCACCCCTGAGGGCTTGATGACCATAAGCCCGCTCGCTTTGTCAAACGCCGAGACATTGCCCCACGTAAAGGTTACCAGATTATACTTCGGCAGCAGCAGGTTGGCCTGCCATACCCTTTGTTTTAATTCCTCCAGCATTGTTCTCCCCCTGCCTTTCCGGCGATTAAATTACGCCCTCAGCTTCCATACCATATCGGAAAGCAGCAGCTGCTGCTTGAGTGCGTCGATGTCGGTCTCTCTGCCGATGTGTACGTACTCGATATCCATCATCTCCGCCCAATCGCGCATCTGTTCGGCGGTAACATCGTACGAGAAGGCCGTATGGTGCGCGCCGCCCGAGAGGATCCACGCCTCTGCGGAAAGCTTTAGGTTGGGCAGCGGCTTCCACATCACGCGCGCCACCGGCAGGTTCGGCATCTCATAAATAGGCTTTACCGCCTCGCAGTCGTTCACGATCAGGCGCAGTCTGCCGCCCATATCAATGAGCGACACGGCGATAGCGCTGCCCGCCTTGCCCTCGAATACAAGCCGTGCGGGCGGATTTTTCCCGCCGATACCAAGGGGGTGTACCTCGATCTTGGGCTTACCCTCCGCAACCGACGGGCAGATCTCCAGCATATGCGCGCCGAGGATGAGCTCGTTGCCGATCGTTAAGTCGTAGGTGTAATCCTCCATCAGCGAGGTTCCGCCGCCTAAGCCGCTGCCCATCATCTTGAGGATATGTACCATAGCCGCCGTCTTCCAGTCGCCCTCGGCGCCAAAACCGTAGCCGCCCTCCATCAGCCGCTGGCTGGCAAAGCCGGGCAGCTGCTCAAGGCCGTGAAGGTCCTCAAAATTGGTGGTAAACGCCTGACAGCCGCTCTCATTGAGCAGCCTGCGCATGGCAAGCTCCTCGCGCACCTGATATTTTACCGAAGCGACATCGTCGGTATTGAGGGTATAACGGGCAATACAGTCGGCGTAAACGGCCTCCACCTCCGCCTCGGGTATGGCGGACATCGCCTGTGCAAGGTCGCCCACCGCGGTAGTGTTCACCTGCCAGCCAAGCTTGATCTGCGCCTCCACCTTGTCGCCCTCGGTAACCGCCACCTGACGCATGTTATCGCCAAAGCGCATGACCTTCAGGCTCTTGCTCACCGAGGCACCCGCAGCGGTGCGCATCCAGCTGCCGATCTTTCCGTGCACGTCCGGATCCTGCCAATAGCCCACGACAACCTTGCGGGCCAGACGCATGCGCGCGCCAATAAAGCCGTGCTCGCGGTCGCCGTGCGCAGATTGGTTTAGGTTCATAAAGTCCATGTCTATCTCAAGGTTGGGTATCTGGCGGTTAAACTGGGTATGCAGATGCAAAAACGGCTTTTGAAGGATTGAAAGACCGCCTATCCACATCTTCGAGGGCGAGAAGGTGTGCATCCATGTGATGATACCCGCGCAGGCATGATCATGGTTGGCTTCCCGAATGATACTCGTGATCTCATCCGGTGTGGTGAGCACCGATTTATAAACCACCGTACAGGGAATGTCACCGCTCGCGTTGAGCGCCTTGACAATGATCTTTGAATGCTCCGCCACCTGCTTTAAGGTTTCCTCTCCATACAGGTGCTGGCTGCCTGTTAAAAACCAAAATTCATACTGCTTTAAGCCTGACATAAAAATATCCCTCCAATTTCAATGTTAGTGTCTGTGTATCGCATATATCCATATTAACGTTTCTTGATTACCTTCAGTCTCTTCATGACATCGTTGGCGCCCCGGCCGAAATAATCGTGCAGAAGGTTGTACTCGGCATAGAGCTGGTCGTAAACCGCCTTGTTTTGGGGGATAGGCCGGTATACGACATCCTTGAGCTTGCCCATCACCTGCGCGCCCTCAAAGATCGTATGGTAGCCGCCGCGTTCCCCGCCTGCGGCTACGGCGGCAAAGATGGCGGAGCCGAGCGCCGGCCCCTGCGCCGAGCCGGCTATCTTAACCGGCATGCCCAGCACGTCGGCATAAATCTGCATCGTCATAGGGTCTTTCTGCGAGATACCCCCGGAGGCATAAAACTCCTCGACCGGCACGCCGTTTTCGCGGAAGGTCTCCACAATCTTTCGGGTGCCGTACGCGGTGGCTTCGATCAGCGCGCGGTAGATCTCCTCCGGCCTGGTTTGCAGCGTCATGCCGATCATCATGCCCGTCAGGTCTACATCCACCAGCACCGAGCGGTTCCCGTTCCACCAGTCCAGCGCAACGAGGCCGCTTTCTCCCACGGCAAGCTGTTCGGCCTTCTGCCGCAGATACCGGTGAATATTTAACCCCTCCGCCTTTGCCTCGTTAAAATAGGCGGCGGGTAGGCAGTTTTCAATAAACCACGCAAAATGATCGCCTACGCAGGACTGCCCGGCCTCGTAACCGTAAAAGCCCGGATACACGCCGTCTTCCACCACCCCGCACATGCCCGGCACGGCTTTCTCCTCGGTGCCCAGCAGGATATGGCAGGTGGAGGTGCCCATGATGGCAAGCATCTTGCCCGGACCGTCGATTCCGACGGCGGGAACGGTGACATGCGCGTCCACATTGCCGACCGCGACGGCCGTTCCGGGCACAAGCCCGGTGAGCGCCGCGGCGGCTGCACTGATTTCACCGGCCTTGCACCCAAGCGGCGTAATGGGGCAGTTAAGCTTATCCTCCACCACATTTTCAAGCCGTGGGTCCAACGCCTTAAAGAATTCCTTGCCGGGGTAGCCCTTGCGCTTGTGCCATATCGCCTTGTAGCCCGCGGTACAGGAGTTGCGCGTCTGCACCCCGGTAAGCTGCCAAATCACCCAGTCGGCGGCCTCGATAAAATAATCCGCCGCCGCATAAACCTCGGGGGCTTCATCCAGAACCTGCCACACCTTCGGGAACAGCCACTCCGAAGAGATCTTTCCACCGTAACGCGAAAGCCAGTCCTCCCCCATTTGGGCAGCTACCTGGTTTAGTTTATTGGCTTTATCCTGCGCGGCATGGTGCTTCCACAGCTTGATGTACGCGTGAGGGTTCGATTCAAACTCCGGCAGAAAGCACAGCGGTGTGCCGTCGGCCTTTACCGGAAGGATGGTGCAGGCGGTGAAATCGGTGCCGACACCGATCACATCCTTCGCCGAGACCCCAGCCAGCTTAAGTACCGCAGGGATCGTGTTTGCAAACACATCGAGGTAATCCTGCGGGTGCTGCAGCGCCCAGTCTGCGCCCAGGTTGGTGCCGTCAGGCAGCGTTTTATCCATTACACTGTGCGGATAATCAAAAGTTGTACTGGCAACCTCGTCGCCGCTTGCCACATTCACCAGCACCGCGCGTCCCGATAGGGTGCCGAAGTCTACGCCGATTGTATATTTGGCCATCTAAAGACTCCCTTTCCGTTCATATTTATTAACAACAAAGTTGTATGTACATCTTCTGATATCATCATAGTATACTCGCACGAAAAAAGCAATGGGTATCATGAAAGTTAATATAATAACGAGCACCCGATATCGAATAAATAAAAACGCGCCTCCCGTCAAAACAGGAAAGCGCGTTTGGTTCAATGCCTTATCATTTACTAAGCTCGCGCACCGACTGCCGTTCGACAATAACAGGTTCAAACAGCCTGCCCGCTTTGAAGTGCGGGTCTTGCAGCAAACCGAGGATACCCTGTGCGGCGGCCTCGCCAAGCTGCTCTTTGGGATGCGCGACCGAGGTAAGCCCGACGTCCGAAGCCGTGGCAAGGTTGGAATTATCAAAACTGATGAGCGAAATTTTCTCCGGCACCGGTATGTCGGCACGGCGCAGCATCTCCAAAAGCTTCACGGCAATCTGGTCGTTATAACAGAGAAGGGCGGAGCAGTTTTGAATGCGCGAAAGGATGTAGGCGTCGCTGTCACCGCCGAACAGGCGCTCCACATCCTCGGTGGCATACCAGAGCACGGCGTCATCGTTTAGCGCCGCGCCCTTTTCTTTGAGCTCATGCGCGAAACCGGCGTAGCGCAAGTGGCCTTGGATATCGTCCGATTTAAAGATACCGCCGATAGCCTGATGCCCGCGCGAGAGCAAATATCTTGCCGCTTCCCGCCCGCCGCCCAGATCATCCGGGGCCACGCACGGAATCCCCATCCCCGGGTAACTGCCGTTGATCATCAGGCAGGGGATATTGTGTTCGGAAAGCTTTTCGTAGAGCGCTCGGTTTAAATTGGGCAAGGCGCTTTTGGTGGGTTCTACAATAAGGCCGTCCACCTCATCCTGCAGCATGTGCGAAAGCGCCGTGGTCTCATTCTCCACCTTGTTGTTGGTAATGGAAAGGCGCATGGTGTAGCCATTTTGAGAAAGCACACTCTCAATGCCACGGATAATGCTGGGAAAGATATAGTCGTCAAGGTAGGTGGTAATAACACCGATCGTTTTTGTGGGCGCATGAGCCGGCTCTGGCAGGGCGCGTATATAGGTTCCGCTGCCGCGCCTGCGTTCCACAAGCTTTTCGTTCTCGAGAATGCCGATGGCCTGACGCACCGTCTGCCGGCTGATGCCGAACATACGGGAAAGCTCGTTTTCTGAATAAAGCTTTTCACCCGGCTTAAAATCGCCGCACTCGATACGCTCCTTCACCCAATCGATGATCTTGCCGTATTTGGACATATCTTGCCGAGCCATCGTAATCATTCCTCATAGCAGTGTTTTCACTCATCTTACAACATAAAACGGCTGTTGTAAAGACAACCCTAGGCGGACAGGGCGCGTAGTTACCCGGTGCCGTTTATAAATATAAGGTGCACTTTCCAATGGTCAAAGGAAAGCGCACCTTCCACACCCGCACAGGGTGTAAATTATTCTCATCAATTCTCACATCAGGCACAGATCAATTCTTCATACCGGTCATGACAATGCCCTCCACAAAGTACCGCTGGCCGAACAGGTAGATCACGACGCCGGGCAGGAAGGACAGGCAGGTGGCGCACATAATCTTAACCCAATCCGCCTTTAAGCCGCTGCGGAACATATTTAAGCCTATCGCAATGGTAAACTTATCCGGCGAATTGATATAAACAGTCTGCTGAAGCAGGTCGTTCCAAAGGGTGATAAAAAGCAGCAGCGCCACAACGATCATGGCGGACTTGATAGCGGGCACAATGATCTTAAACAGGATGCGCATGGGTCCCGCACCGTCAATGGTCGCCGCCTCATCCAGTTCGCGCGGAATGGTACAGATAAACTGGCGGATTAAAAAGATATTAAATGCACCGCCGCCGCAGAAGTACGGGAGGATGATCGGCCAGTAGGTGTCGGCAAGGCCCAGCCCTTTTGTCCACATAATGTACAGTGGAATAAGTGTAACCATCGACGGCAGCAGCATCGAGCCGACGCAGAGCGAAAAAATGAACTTTTTCCCCCTGAACCTGAGGCGTGCGAACGCGTACCCGCACAGCGTCGCCGTGATGGTTCCGGCAACGACCGAGGGGACGATAATCAGCATGGTGTTGCCGAAAAACAGCCAGAATTTAAACGATTCCAAGGTGGCCGCATAGTTGGAAAGAAGCCACTGGCTTGGGAAAAAGGCAGGCGGCCAGGCATACAGCTCGGCGTTGGTCATCAGGCTGGAGCGCACAATCCACCAGATGGGCAGCATCACAACGGCGGCAAAAAGCATCACCGCCAGAAAGCTTGCAATATCCCCCGCTCTGTTCCTTCTTAAGTTTTCGTCGGCATATGATTCTTTGCGTTTGGTAAAGCCGAAATTCATTACTTGTCACCTTCCTCGTAAAAAATCCAGCTTTTACTGGTTGTGAACAAGATTACTGTAAAGATAGCGATGATAACAAAGAATACAAACGAAATGGAGCAGGCATAACCGATCTGGTTGCTTCTGAATGCGTACTTATACATCAGATACGTCATGAACATGGAGGAATTCCCGGGGCCGCCGCTGGTCAGCGCCAGCGCAGGTGTTACGACCTGCATGTTGGTAATCAGGCTCATCAGCAGATTATAAAAGATTATCGGCGACATACAGGGCAGCGTCACGTTGCAAAACCGTTGCCAGCTGTTTGCGCCGTCGATTTCGGCGGCTTCATGGTAAACGCGCGGAACATTCTGCAGTCCGGCGAGAAAAATCACAATCAGGTTGCCCGAAAGCCATACGGCGATAAGCGCCAGAGAAGGGACCACTGCGCTGGAATCGTTTAAGAACTGGATGTTGTTGATATTGAGTGACTTTAAAATATAGTTAAACAGGCCGAAGTTGGTCTCGTAAAGCCACGACCAGCCGATATAAACAGCGGTCGCCGGCAGGATATACGGCAGATAAAAAATCACACGGAAGAAACCGCGTGCGGGAATTCTTCGGTTTAGAAGCATGGCGATGGATAAGGAAAAGATCATGCTGCCGACCACGGCGAGAACGGAAAAATATACGGTTACCTTAATGGAATCCATAAAGTAAGGGTCGGCCGTGAACAGGCGGATGTAGTTGTCAACACCGTTAAATACGGGGGCCGACAAGCCCTTCCAGCTAAAGAAGCTTAACGCAAATACCGCAACCAGCGGGATATATGTAATGAACGACAAGCCCAAAAACGCGGGAATCAAACATAGGTATGCCGTTCGCGCCTCCTTGCGCGCCATCAAAGAGTGTTTTGGTGGCCTGTTGTGATTATAAAGCTTTTTCATATGCATACCTCCGGTTAAATAGAGGAAAGGGCGCTCACCTTTAAATAGTATAACACGGTGGGCGCCCCATGTCTTTGGGTTTAACCTGTTATTAATCAGCCGTTGCCTTCAAAGGCCGCCTGCAGCGCAGTGAGGTTCTTGTCGATAGCGTCTTTTGCTGTGATCTTTCCCGTCCAAACATCGCCGAGGGTGGAACCCAGCAGCGTATTAAAGTCCGCGGTGTTGTTTACATAATACCACGAAACCGACCGGGCGTACTGCTTGGCATAATCGACAAGCACGCTCTTGGCATCTTCATAGGGCGGGAAGTTCGGGTTGTCAAGCCACTTCTTGGTTAATGTCTCATCAGTGTAATAGGAGTCGAGCGTAGGCATCCAGATGCCGGTTGCAATCAATGCATCCCAGTTATTCTCTTCCTTCGCATACCACTTCAGCCATTCCATGGCCTCTGCCGGATGCTTGGTTTGGTTAAATACAACATTCGGGCCGCCGGTGCAGACAGTAACTTTGTCCTTCATATACGGCAGGACGGCAACGCCGTAGTTTAAGCCGGCATTGCGGGCTTCTGCCAGGCAGGTACCTATATTCCATGCGCCGTTTGTGGTCATAGCAACGGTGCCTGCGATCAGCGAGCGCTGTACACCGTCATCGGAAAGCCCAGAAGAAAGCGGAGCGACATGGTCTTTCAGGTACAGATCGGCAACCTTCTGAATGGCTTCGGTAGAGGCGGGGTCGCCGATTGCAAGGGCGCTGCCATCCTTACTGTAGAAGCCGCCGCCGTTGGAAAGGCACCAAGTCTCAAGCTGCCAGGTGAGGTTTTCAACCATGCAGCCGTATTGGGTAATGTTGTCCTTGTCAAAGTCTGCATCATTGGGGGTCTTTCCGTTCTTATCCAGGGTCAGCTTTTTCGAGGTTTCAACAAATTCGTCCCATGTCCAAGCCTTGTCGGCTGCCGTGGGCGGATAGGCTACGCCCGCCTTATCGAACATGTCCTTATTGTAATAGAGCAAAAGAATCTCATTTGCTGTGGAATACGCAACCGTCTTTCCGTTGAATTTAAAGGCTAAACTCTCGAGCGGTTTGGGGTCGCCTTCGGAATACATGGCGGAGATATCGTTGAGCATGCCCTGCTCGGCCCATTGGATAACGCCTGCTTCACTCATGATGGCCGTATCCGGCAGCTGGCCCGCAGTCGCCATGGTATTGAGCTTTTCCATATAAGTGTCCCACGGAATCGGAATGCACTCAACTTCAATGCGGTCCTGAGAAGCGTTAAATCTGTCGGCCGCCGCCTGTGTGCTCTTTGCCTCTGTTTCGTTGCCCCACAGCGCGTAGGTTATCTTGACCTTCTCGGCCGGAGCAGCAGGCTGAGAGGAATCCGTCTCTTCCGACGACGCTGCCGCCGGTGCGTTGGATGCGGGGGAAGCGCATGCTACGAGACCAATGACCATCATGATACCCAGTAGCAAAGCAACCAGTTTCTTGGTCAATTTCATTTCTCATTACTCCCTTTCATTTATTTATACAGCAACTGCAGCTGCGTATAAACTCTGTTGACTGAACCTTCCGTTTGTCGCCTGATAAGTATCAAACCTGCGGAGTAGTTGCACGCTTCTTCAGAGAATGAGTGATGGCCTGGTCGTGATTACAGAGAGGCCTTAAGCCATACGGCCATCTCTCCCGGGGTTCTGTTGCCCCATAACGCGTAGGGAATAGCCTTTAAATGAACCGGCTCGGTGATAAATCCGCCCGAATCGCGGTATAGCTCGCCGTTCCAGCCTGCGGAGGACAGTTTTTTACCCTCAAGCTCTATGGTATGTATGCCCCATAACAGATCCCGCTCATAAATCTCCTTAAGCTGCTGAGCAGGGTCAACAAAAACCGAGGCCAGGTTTTTAAAGTTATCGGTTTCTTCAAAACAGTAGATGATCGGCCCCTTTTGCAGGGCAATGCGCCCGGCGTCTGCCCGTACCTCGGGGTTGGCCATAACAAAATGTGCCTTAACGCCAAAATGGAAGGCAATCTCGGTGCTACCCTGCCAAGTTTGTTTAAAATACGCATAGCCTTTTTGTATGCGCGGTGAACATATTTGGTTATTAACCGTAAAAGCCGTAGACTCCGCATAATCCGGTATTCTGATCGCCACCTCAAATTCGGCGCTTTTTTCAGCGGTCACGCGAAGGGTGCCCGTGCCGCCGTTGATCACGTTTGCATTCAGGTCAAGCTTTACCGTACCGCCGCCCAATACCAATTCTGTGCTGTTGTTGATAAAAAGGTTTACATACACCGAATCGGCATCGGCCGAATAGATGTACTGCCCAAGGGACGCGAGGGTTCTCGCCACATTCGTCGGGCAGCAGGCGCATTTAAACCACTGCTGGCGGACAGGCTTTACGTGTTCGCGGAAGGTATATTCCATACAGCTTTCGGGCCATACCTCCAGCGGGTTTACGTAAAAATAGCGGTCGCCCTCCAAGCTGATGGCAGCCAGCAGCGTGTTATACAATCCGCGCTCTACGACATCGTAATACCTTGCTTCGCGGCTGAGGTTGCCCATGCGCTGCCCGAACATGATAAGCCCCACGGTAGCGCAGCTTTCGGAGTAGTTGCTGTCGTTTGGCAGGTCGTAGTCGGTGGTGAAGCGCTCCAGTAATCCAGAGGAACCGATGCTGCCGGTGATATACATCCGCTTTTCGGTAATGCTGCGCCACAGGGTTTCGCAGGCCTGCCTGAGTCCTCTGTCGTCACACTCTCTGGCAATATCGGCCATTGCGCTGTACATGTATACGGCGCGTACCGCGTGCCCTTCGGCCGTGGTCTGCTCCCTGGGCGGGAGATGGCTTTGGGAATAATGGGGGTCATACGGCATCAGCTCGGGGTAGATGCCTTTTCCGCCCCGCTTTTTAATCTCCTCTAAAAAATAGTTGGGGGTGCCGCCGCGGCAGTTGATAAAATAGCGGGCGGTATCGAGATACCTTTGTTCCCGTGTAACCCGGTATAGCTTTACCAGCGCAAGCTCAATCTCCTGATGCCCGGGGTAGCCGTGCAGCTTGCCTTCTTCGTCGCCGAAGGTATTGCATATTAGATCCGCAAAACGGCTCGCGACCCTTAACAGCCGGTCTTTGCCCGTTGCCTGATAATAGGCGACGGCTGCCTCGATAAGATGGCCGGCGGAATACAGCTCGTGGCCCTCGGTAAGATTGCTCCACCGTTTATCCGGTTCCACTATCGTGTAGTATGTATGGAGATACCCGTCGGGGCGCTGCGCCTTTTCAATCAGCTCAATCACATGGTCGGCCAGCTCTTCGTAGCGGCTGTTGGGGTGAGTGTTCAGCGTATAGGCCAGTGCCTCCAGCCACTTGTATACGTCGGTATCGCGAAATACTCCGCCGTGGTGCTCGCCCTGTGACTCCCCCGCCGCTATACGGAAGTTTTCAAGGCAATGGCTCTCTTCGGCGCCCTCTATTTTGTCGTTGAGAATATCCCACTGGTAAGGAACGACCACATTCGGAATCAGATTGATATACCTGCTCCATAAGGCATCGCTGATGTGAACGTGCTTCAGGTTGAGGTGCTGCAAGTGGTTTTTCATGTTTGGTTCCTCCTATGGTTTGGTGTTAATAGGCTTGTAAAACGTTTAATAATGTCGTTTTATATATTTGTATAAATCAAGTCGAATTCGGGCCGACGATATAAACAATGGATATAACTTCATGTTATTATCGACCTATTTTGTGCATTATACTTGTGATTGCTTCCGTCTCCGGACAGGTTTGTTAAATGTTTTCCCTGCAATAATTTTATATCACGATAATTATTGTTTGTAAAAGGCCATATTTAATTAAATTTTAAGCTTATACCATTATTATCTCTAAATATCATCAATTTTTAATATATTACTTCGTATATTATAAAATTATTTATGTGTATCTATGTTAAACGTTTAATATAGCATAAGCAACTTGTAAAATTGCAGCAATAGTCCCGTGTGCTATCACCGACATTTACCTATAGTAGCTAAAATATTGAAACCCTACATAAAAACATTGCATGTTAAACGTTTATGTGCTATTTTAAAATAAAACAGAGTGGTGGGGTGATACAAGTGTCAACCATTCGTGAGATTGCACGTCGGGCCGGGGTTTCGGTGGCTACGGTATCCAAGGTTTTAAACGGGAAGAACAGCGCAAGCGAGCAAACGGCACGTTTGATTATGGATATTGCCAAGGAACTTCAGTATACGCCCAATATCCACGCAAAGAATTTAAAAAGCGGGTCTTCCAAAACCCTTGGGATAATCACCGAGGATTTTACCGTATTCAATACGCCCGACATTGTCGACGGCATTGACGATTACTGCTCAAAACACGGCTACAGCTATATATTGGGGAACCTTCGTCTGGATAAGCTGTTTGGCAGCGGCCGCTACGACTCGCCGGAATGTACGGCCCTGTTTAATAAAATGGTATCTGTTATGCTCTCAAGGCAGGTTGACGGCATTATCTATGTGGGCTGCCACAGCCACAATATTATGCCTCCTCTGGAGCATGATAAAATACCCTTCGTGTGCGCTTATTGCTTTAGCAACGACGAAAAAATCCCTTCTGTGATCTACGACGACCGGGCTGCGGCTTATGATGTGACAAAGCTACTGATTAAAAACGGGCATGCCCGCATAGCCATGATAACCGGCAATACCTCCAGCAACCATACCCATAACCGCATTCTGGGATATCAGGAGGCCTTGTTTGACGGTTCGATTCCGTACGACCCCCACCTTATAGCCTACGGCGATTGGGGCAGAGACTGCGGGCATGCCCTGTGCGGGCAGCTCCTTACCCGCGGTGCCACAGCGATCTTCTGCCAGAACGATATCATGGCGATGGGCGTGCTGGACTATTGCAATGAAAACGGCATTGCAGTTGGCAAAGAGCTTTCGCTGGTGGGCTTTGATAACCGGGAGATTTCCGCCGTCTGCCGCCCGCAGCTGTCCACCGTTGCGCTGCCGTTGTTTGAGATCGGCATGTCCTCCGCTGAAATACTCATTAACCTGCTCGAAGAAAAGGACAAAAGCTTTTCCGAGCATGTCACCCTGAATTGCAACATCATCGAGCGGGAATCCATTGCCGATATATCCACACGCGTACCGCCTCTTTAATCGATAATCTTGTGAAATAAGGAGTTTTGTATGACCAGCATGGCCTCGATAAAATTATGCAAAAACGATATCGTGTCCCCGATTGACGACCGGATCTACAGCTCTTTCATTGAGCATTTCGGCAGGGCTGTTTATACGGGTGTCTTTGAGCCGGAGCATCCGACCGCCGATGAAAACGGCTTTCGGCGGGATGTACTGGATCTGGTGAAGCAGCTGAACATCCCCGTGGTTCGTTACCCCGGCGGGAATTTTGTTTCCGGATACGAGTGGGAGGATGGTGTTGGCCCGCTTGAGGAACGCCGCCCACGGCTCGACCTTGCTTGGTCTGCTTTGGAAAGCAACCGTTTTGGCTTAAACGAGTTTTATGAATGGTCCAAGTGTGTCAATGCGCAGATGATGCTGGCGGTGAACCTCGGAACGCGCGGGCCAAGGGACGCGCAAAACCTTGTGGAATACTGCAACTTCCCGGGCGGCTCTTATTACAGCAACCTTCGAAAAAAGCACGGCTATGAGAAGCCGCACGGCATCAAGCTGTGGTGCCTTGGCAATGAAATGGACGGGCCGTGGCAGATCTGCGCCAAAACCGCCGAGGAGTACGGACGGGTAGCCTGCGAAACCGCCAAGCTGATGAAATGGGTTGACCCATCGATAGAATTAGTGGTATGCGGCAGCTCAGGGCGCGGCATGCCCACCTTTGGCACGTGGGAAGAAACGGTGCTTACGCACACCTATGAGCAGGTGGACTACATTTCGTTACATACCTACTACGGCAACGAAGAGAACGACACCAAAACCTTTCTGGCGCGCGGCGTTGAAATGGGCCGCTTTATCAAAGAGGTTGCGGAAATCAGCGAAAAGGTTCGCATCAAAAAGGGTCTGAAGAAAAAGGTTTACCTCTCCTTCGACGAGTGGAATGTCTGGTATCACTACCGCGTTTCCGGCCAGAACCCGCCCAAGTGGACGGAAGCGCGCCCGATTGAGGAGGAGATTTATAACGTAGAGGATGCTTTGCTCGTAGGCTCCATGCTGATTACCTTCATCAACAACGCCGATACAGTAAAGATAGCATGCCTCGCCCAACTGGTAAATACCATCGCGCCCATTATGACTAAAAAAGGCGGCAGCGCGTGGACGCAGACCATTTTTTACCCCTTTATGTACACCTCGCTCTACGGGCGCGGAACAGCGCTGCGCCAGCAGGACGATTGCCCCACCTATACCTGCGGCGTGAGCGGTGAGATTCCGATGATAGACAGCGCCGCGGTTTATAACGAACAAAGCCGTGAGCTTGTACTGTTTATGGTAAACCGCAGCTTGGATACGGATATCTCCATTGAGATTTCTCTGGAGGGGTTTGATATTGAAGGGATTGTTCAGCAGCTGGCCATTGAGGGGTACGATTTAAAGCAAACAAACGGCCCGGATGAGCAACCGGTTGTGCCCATCGAGAAGCATTCATCCTCACAGTTAGGTGAAGGTATCTCGATAAGCCTTTCAAAAGCCTCCTGGAACATGATGCGGATTAAACTAAAATAGAAAGTGCCCAGTAAAAATGAGTTGCTTTTTCATACCGTAATGCCATCCATTCAGCCCCCCGGCTTTCGCCGGGGGGCTGAATATACGACAAAGAAACAGTCTTCCGCTTACGCAGAAGACTGTTTCTTAATATCGTGCAAATATGAAATGGTAGCTTTCTTATGTCGGCCACACTATTTGATAAGCAGCACAACCAGTGGCTGAGACACCGTAATAAAACGACTTATCGCATTGTTTCGAGTTTCACAGGCTCACCCGTATTGAGCGATTGATCGGCTGCTAAGGTTACTGCCAGCGTCTTTACGGCATCCTCATAGGGGGAACGGATGAGCTCCGCATTATTATAGCGTACTGCGTTGATAAAAGCCTGCACCGCATTAAAGTGAGACGGGAAACGTGCGGGCCGTTTTTCGGTGCTCGACTTGGTGATATAACGTACCTCCTGCATCCAGTCGTACTCAACCGCTGCGTCACGGCAGAAAAGCTGCACACCTACGCGTCCGCTTACGTTCTCGCCGAAGAAGCAGCCGGTTTGCACCGTCGCCGCCATGCCGCTTTCAAATGTTATGTTGGTGACAGAAGCCCCCTCGATATCACAGCCGGGCACCTCGTCAAGAAGATGGGGCACGCTGGCGCTGTAAACGGTGCGAACCTCACCGAAGAAGTAGCGCAAAAGGTCGAAGATGTGGGTGCTCTGCTCCACCAGCTGCCCGCCGGAACGTGCCTTCACCCGCCACCAGGGCACGCCGGGCATTGCGCCAAGCCACTGTCCCGAGGCGATAACGGCGGGGTGCGCGGCCAGAAAGGCCTTCAGCTCCTCCATCGCGGGGCTGTAGCGCTCATGGTAGCCACAGGAACACAGAACCCCCGCACTGCGGATCGCTTTCTCGATTTCATGCGCACGTTCAAGCGAAAGAGCCACCGGCTTTTCTACGTAGAGATGCAAGCCGTTTGCCGCAGCCAGCAGCTCGATGTCGCTATGGCTGTCCGGCGGCACGCACACCAGCACCGCGTCGAGCTGCCTCTCCTGCGAAAACAGTTCATGGTAGTCTGTATACAGCGTCGCCCAAGGTACCTTTGCAGCCGTCTCGGCCAGCTTCTGCGCATTTGAGCTTACCAGTGCCGTCACGCGCACCTGCTCCATCTTCAGCAGATTATCAAGGTGGACGTTGCCAAACCATCCGCAGCCGATAATACCTACCTGAACGACATCCATCCTTCATGCCCCCTTGCCGTAAACTGTTTGATGTATGCTAAATCTCATTTTTTAACCGCCGAATCGCCGTTCAATACGCCTTCGTAGCAACGCTTTGCATTAAAGAAGAATTCCGTATTATAGGGGGCGGGAGCACACCTCAACAAGGCTTTTTGCATCACGGGCAATACCCGCAAAGTCGCCGTCAAGGATGCGCTGCAGGTTGCACAGACTGCCGCCTGCGCCTACCCCTACCGCACCGTTTTGTATATACTGCGCGGCGTTTTCCGCATTGATGCCGCCCACCGCGAGAAGCTTTGCGCTGCTAAGCGGCGCGAGCACCTCTTTAAAATACCTCGGGCCGAACGCCGAGGCCGGAAAGACCTTTACATACCGGCTGCCGCAGCGCAGGGCATATTCTATCTCGGTGGGGGTGAGCGCGCCGGGGGTTATCAGCACATTGCGCTGTTGGCAAAGCTCGATCACCTCGCGGTCTATATTCGGGGTTACTAAAAACTCGGCTCCGGCATTAAGTGCCGCCGTAGCCTGTGAAAGATTCAGCACCGTGCCCGCGCCGATGTGCAGCCGGCCCTCAAACCTGCGGCGCATCCCGGTAATCTGGTTAAGCGCGTCGGGGCTGTTGAGGGTAACCTCCGCAAGGCGTATGCCGCCCTGCGCGAGCGCCTCCAGCAGCGGCGAGAGAAACTCAGCCGAAACCCCGCGCACAATGGCAATGACGCCGGTGCTCTGCAACGCTTGTTCTACCATCCTTTTTTCACCTTGCCCTTCCGGCTTTATACCCATGAGGCATAAAGTCTGTTGCTTGCCGCACTCACTGGTTGGCGACTTCCTTGCCGATAATGTCCTGATATACGCGCGTAAGGCCCTTAATGCTTAGCTGCTCGCTTTCTTCAAAGCTTAACAGCTCTATATTGCCGTTAAATGCCGGGCCGTAAGTATTTAAGCAAGCCAAAAACGCCTTGGCGAACTGCCCGCGCCCGTAGAGCACAAGCTTATCCACCCTTTCGCTCAAGAGCGGTTGAAACGCGCTGAGGTCGGACTGCATCAGGATGCCGTAGATGAACGAGAGCGTCTGTTCCCGTGTAAAGCCGCCGATGATCTGATTGATGCGCGCCATAAACAGCGACCGCGAAAAATTGTGCTGCTGCGCCGCCTCGTAGCCCTTTTGCACATAGGCGTCCACAACATCGTACTGGTCTATCTTGCCGATGGAGCTTTTTAAAATCGTATGGTTGGCGATGGCCCACAGCAGCTCGCCGCTGATGGTGGTGACGTTCTGCGTGATGCTGCCGCCTTCGTATAAGACGATCTTGTTATGCGAGCCGAAATGTACGAACAGGATATTCTTATGCCTATCCTCGGGGGCGATGGCACCGTAAATCTCGGTTTCCTCCCCGCGCAGCACGTCGCTGTCGCAGCCGCCCGGCGTGCCGAACTTGATGCCGGGTACAAAGTAGAAGGTGGCAAAGGGGGAGATATGCGGCAGCTTGCAGGGCTTGATTTCATCCGCCAGCTGTGAAAGCACCACGGGGGCCTGCAGGTGCGCAACCTCCAAAAGCCCGACATTGGAGGTAATCATGCCCGCCGCCAGAATGGTTCCAATCCTGCAATGGTGGGTGGTTTCCATATGTTCTATCGCCTCGCGCACCGCCTGCTCCAGCCGTTGGTTCTTTGCGCTGTCGTGCGTGTCGGAGGCGCCGATTCTTTTGGTGATATAGTCGATGATCTGTGTTTCGTTGATAAGGGTGAACCGTGTGTTCGTCGTCCCGCCATCAATAATTAGAATATAGTTGCCCAAAGCAAGCCCACCTTTATCGTTTTTACCATTCCGCAACGGTTCCGTCTTCGTTGCGCCAAACGGGGTTTTTCCAATCGTGCCCCGCACGGCCCAGCTCCCGTATCTTGTCTTCGTCAACCTCTATGCCAAGCCCGGGTGCCTTTGGCAGCGAGACAGCGCCGTTCTCGTAATGGAATACCGACGCGTCCTTTAAATAGTCCAGCAGGTCGTTGCCCTTGTTGTAGTGAATGCCGAGGCTTTGCTCCTGTATAATGGCGTTGGGGGTGCAGGCGTCCATCTGCAGACAGGAGGCCAGCGCAATCGGCCCTAAGGGGCAGTGCGGCGCCACCGCCATGTCGTACGCCTCCGCCATCGCCGAGATTTTGCGGCACTCCAGGATACCCCCCGCGTGGGAAAGGTCGGGCTGGATGATGTTCACAACGCCCTGCTCAAAGATCTTTTTAAAATCCCAGCGCGTAAACAGCCGCTCGCCGGTGGCGATGGGGATGGTGGTGCAGGCCGCGATTTCGGCAAACGCCTCGTAGTTTTCGCACAGTACCGGCTCCTCAATAAACATAGGGCGGAACTGCTCGAGCTCCTTGGCGAGCACCTTCGCCATGGGCTTATGCACCCTGCCGTGGAAGTCTATCGCGATGCCGAAGTCCCGGCCGCACGCCTCGCGGATAGCGGCCACGCGCTCGAGTACCAAATCAAGCTTGCTGTTGCTGTCGAGGTAGTTTAGCTCCTCGGTGGCATTCATCTTAATGGCAGTAAAGCCCAGCTTCTGCTGTGCTTTGGCCGCGGAGCCGACGTCCTGCGGGCGGTCGCCGCCAATCCAGGAGTAAACGCGGATATTGTCGCGGCAGGCACCGCCCAGCAGTTCATATACCGGCACATTCAGGTACTTGCCCTTAATATCCCACAGCGCCTGCTCAATGCCCGAGATGGCGGAGGAGAGTATCGGCCCCCCGCGGTAAAAACCCGCGCGGTAGAGCACCTGAAAGATGTCCTCGATACGCATCGGGTCGGCGCCGATCAAGTAGCCGCTCAGTTCCTGCACGGCAGCCCGAACGGTTTCGGCCCTGCCCTCCACAACCGGTTCTCCCCAGCCGCAGATGCCCTCGTCGGTACTCACCTTTAAAAACAGCCAGCGGGGCGGTACCTTAAAAAGCTCTAATGAAGTAATCTTCATAACTTATTCCTCCCTAACCCTGTGCGCTTACATCCAGCACACAGTCAAACACCGGCACCGCACGAATGTCGTTGATGGCGGCGTACTGGTCCTCATACACCGCAAAGCGTGCGGCCATCTCCGAGTCGCTCTTGATATAGCCGCCCTCACGCTTGGGGGATACGTAGAGATAGATACCTTTTTCAAGCACTTCCTTCTCGTAGGCTTTTAAGCCAAACTCCCAAACGGCGCCGTTGCAGAAGTTATCGTTGATCAGGTCTCCGTCGGTAAAGGCATAGCCGATATCGCCGAAGTAATCCACCCGCATGAGCACCTGCTTTACGTTTTCAAACGATTCCGGCGAAACGGTGATGGTCGCGCGGGCGTTCTTGATCTTGGTGGAGGTGATGGGGCTACCGAGCACGGGGCGTTTTAGCTGCCCGTCGCTGGCCTTCTCCTTGGAGCTTGCATCCTTCCACTGAATGCTCACCGCGTTCCTGCCAAAAACAACATCATAGAAGGCAAAGCCCGCTTTTGTTTCCTGAGCGGCATAAGACTTGCCCGCTACGCGGATATCGCCCTTCGGCTGCGGGAAGATGCCGACGCGGCCCGTTTCGGCACCGATACTCTCAAAGCGCAGGGCGCCGCAGTCATCCAGCAATGTAGCGTCGGATAAGATCGCCATATCCCTGCCGCCATGCTTTACACGCCAGAAACGCAGGCTGTCTTCACGGCTGAGCACGCAGAAGGTCACCTTCTGCCCCGCGGCGTTAACGATCGCGGTTACCGAGGTATGGTCGGCAGGCAGGCGTACCAGCTTGCAGCCCTCCTGTTCGGCAATGCCCTCGCGGCTATCGGTGGTAAGCGACTGAATGCTGCTGTTATCAATGCACAGCTCCGGCTTCATGCCCTGCGGCACATAGAAGAAGTAAACGGGGCTGCCGTTCTCCTCAAGGCGGGTGATCAGCTGAACGCTGGCGTATTTCAGCCGTACGCCGTCCAGAGTGAGGTTGAGCGGCAGGATGGCGCAGGAATCCTTATCCAGCGAAAGGCCGCCGTTCTTCGGCACGCGGAGGGTTTCGGTATCCAGCGTCACATTCACCGCGAAGTCCCTCTGGTCCTTGGTTTCGATGTGATCCTGATAGTTGTTGATAAACAAAAAGCCGTGGTCTCGATTTACACGCACGCAGTAGCGCAGGGTGTCGGCGTCGTGCTGGTCCATCTCGATGGATTCTTTTGAGAGCACCGTTTTGGTGGCGCAGAAAAGCTCCTCGAAGTCCTTATAGAAATAGTGCTGCAGCTTTAAACGCTTATAGGAGGGGCGCAGCTGGCCGTACTCGCCCAGCGCCGCCTGATAGTCGTACGAAATCTTGGGCAGGGCGCACTCGTTTAGGTAGGGCACGCGTTTGCCCTTGGGGTGTGAGCCGCCGTGGAACATATAGTAGCCTAAGAAATTGCAGCCGCTCGCGGCCTTTACCTCCGCCATGGCCTCTACGCTCTCATAGGGCAGCTGGAAGCGGTATTTGTAGTAGGACGCCATGCCGCCGCCCATCTCGCAGCAAGCAAAGGGCATATCCTCGGGGTTATACTCCGGGTCGAAGTTATAATACTTGGGGGCGTGGTTATTGTGAAAATCCTTGAAAATGAACTCGGTGGTGGCGGGGTGCTCCTTAATGTCGCCGTAGAAGATCCACGGCCAGAAGGCGTAACCGCCCCAGAGGGGAAATACATCGTCCGGCGGGGCGCAGGCACCGCCCCACGCGGTGGCGCTGTAAAAGGGGGTTTCGATACCCGCCTTGATGGCGAGCTCCTTAAGCAGGCGCATGTGTGAGGGGCCGTCGTTGCCGCCGGGAATCCACTCGTTGCTGTTTTCGGTGGTCGGCTCCCACGGCGCGGACGCGTGCTCGTACTCGTTCTCGATCTGTGTGCCGATGACGGTGCCGCCGTCCTTATACATTAAGCCCTGCACCTGCTTGCCGATCTCGTTAAAGAAGCGCTCGGTGTAGGCAACATACCCGGGGTCGTTGCTGCGGATATCGAAGGGGGTGGCATACAGCCAGTCGGGGAAGCCGCCGTTGCGGCATTCGCCGTGCACAAACGGGCCGATGCGAAGGATAAGGAACATCCCGTGCTTCTTGCACAGGGTCGCGAACTTGCGCAGGTTCTTGCTGCCGCTCCAGTCAAACGTCCCCTTTTCCTCTTCATGGTGTATCCAGAAGATGTAGGTGGCGATAATGTTTAGGCCGCCCATCTTCATCTTGATGATCTCATCCTCCCAAAAACGCTCCTCGATGCGCGAGAAATGCATCTCGCCGCACATGGCGTAAAAGGGCTTGCCGTTTATCTGCATATAGTAGTTGGTGAAGTCGAGCACCTCACCCTGCGGGTTTTTGCCCGAAAAGGGCGTGCGCGGAGGATAGATGGGGTTCTTGATGCCGGAGGCATCGATTCTGTATTCCATGAAACTGCTGTACCAGCCTTTCGTTATGATGATCTAAGCGAACTATTTCGAAGAACCGAGTATACCCTGTACAAACTGTTTTTGCATCGTCATAAACACCACCACGGTAGGCAATGTCGCGATTACTACCGCTACCATCAGCTTGCCGTAATCGACATAATAAGCCGATGAAAGGGAGGAAACGAACAGCGTGAGCGTTTGGTTCTCCTTCGACTGCAAGGTAATCAGCGGCCAGAGGTAGTTGTTCCATTCCTTCATAAACGCGTAGATAAACGCCGCGGCAAAGGTGGATTTCATGGGTGGGATGGCGATTCTGAAGAAGATGAAAAGCTCGCCCGCGCCGTCGATGCGCGCCGCCTCCATAATCTCGGTGGGGAATGCCTTGAAGCTCTGGCGGAAGAAGAAGATCAAAAACGTATTGGAAAGGCTCGCTACAATGACGCTGAGCTTGGTATCGATGAGGCTGAAGTCAAACATCAGGTTAAAGAGGGGGATCATAATCGCCGCAAACGGGATCATCATGGTGAGCAGAAACACGCTGAACAGCCTGTCCCTGACCTTGCTGCGATATTTTTCAAAGCCGTAGCCCGCAAGCGCACAGATGAAAATCACCAGAACGCACTGAATAACCGTGATGACAGCGGTGTTGCCGAACGCCTGAAAGATATTGTTGCCGTCTTCCAGCAGGCCTTTGATGTTGTTAAAAAACTCAGGGCCGAAGAGCAGCGTGCCCTTGGTAATATCCGCGGAGGTGTTGGTGGCGCCCACCACCATCCAATAAAACGGAAAGATGCACACGATAGAAGCGGTTATTAAAAACAGATGCTTGAGGGTCTTGCCGCAAGCTCTGAGCACTTTTCGGTTTAATTCCATGCTTAATCCTCCCCCGTGACTTTAAACTGTAAAAACGCAAGCAGTGCCACCATGCCCACGATGACAAACGACATCGTCACAGAGTAACCAAAGTTGGGCGAGAATACAAACGCGTTGTTGTAGATGTACTGCGACATGGTCATGGTCGAGTCGGCAGGGCCGCCGCCGGTGAGGTTCATCGGCTCGTCAAAGAGCTGCAAGGTGCCGTTGGTGGTCATAATGGTGGTGAGCAGAATAATCGGTTTCAGCTGCGGGATGGTGATGCTGAAGAAGGTGCGCACCGGGCCCGCGCCGTCGATTTTTGCGGCTTCGTAGGTTTCATAGGGGATGTTCTGCATCGCCGCGAGGTAGAACACCATGTTATAGCCCGTCCAGCGCCAGGTCATCGCGATGATGATAACCGCCTTCGCCCAGAACGGGTCGTTTAAAAAGGCGATCGGGGCGTTGATAATATTAAATGTGGTAAGCAGGTAGTTGATGATGCCGTTGTTGGCAAACATCATCTTAAACAGTACCGAATAGGCTACCAGCGAGGTGACGCACGGAATAAAAATGGCCGTGCGGTAGATGCTGCGAAAACGCAGCCTGGGCGCATTGAGGATACTCGCGAAAACCAGTGCCAGAATAAGCATGATCGGCCCTTGAATCAGCAAGAATTCAAAGGTTGTCTTAATGGTTTTTAAGAACATCTTATCGCCAAACATACGCTGGATGTTCGTAAACCCCGCAAAAACGTAGTCGCCCCCTTTAAGCACCTTAAAGGACAGGCTGACGGAGCCGATAACCGGGTAAAGCGTAAAGATGAGAAAGGCTATCATTGCAAAGGAAATAAACAGCCATCCGTACTTATCGTAATTTACTGCTTTCTTTTTCTTGTTCATACCATCACCTCAAAAAGTTTGGATAGCCGCCCTTGTTTATAACCTTGTTGTGAAGCCTGCGCATTGCTGCGCAGGCTTCACACAATGAAAGGTAAATAACGGTTCGGCCTTGGTTCCTTCGCATGTGTGGCTAGTGAATGCTTAGGGACAATTAGCCGCCTATCTGGTTTTTCAGTTGTTCTTCGGCTGCCTTCAGCGCGGCCTCGATATCGGTGGTGCCCTGCAGGTAGTTGAAGGTTGCAGCGTTTACCGCCGCGTTTGCTTCGGAAACATGCTCGCCGTAGTTTACAGCGGGGATCTTGGGCAGCCAGCTTGAGAAGTCGGCATATACCTTCTGGCCCGCGAAGAACTCGTCAGCGGTCTGGAATACGTCGCCGGTCTGAGCGGGCAGCCAGGTGCACAGTGCGCCTTGGTCTACCAAAATCTTTGCATAGAAGTCCTTGTCGCCCGCATAAACGGTCTTTAAGAAGTCTACGATGGGCGCCTTGTCCTGGCCGTTGTCGATCACGTACCAGCTGGAACCGCCGGTGTTGGAGGCGTTGGTTGCACCCTCGACGTTTAAGCGGGGGGTGGGAGCGATGCCCCATTTGCCGGACTGGCTGGGCTCGGCCTTAACGGTGGAGATTCTCCACGCGGCGTTTACAACGGTTGCGGTGGTGCCGCCGTTGATGGCAGCCGCTACACCGGCGTCATCCTGCGACTCCAGCAATACGCCCGCGTCACGCATGCGCTTGGTAACCTCAAGGGATTCTCTTAAAGCCGCGTTGCCCGAGATATTCAAGCTGCCGTCGGCATTAAAGTACCACTGGCCCGCCGACTGCATCATTAAACGGAAGAGCGAGGAATAGTTGGCGGCGCTTACAACGGTAAGGGCCGTGCCGGTTTTCTCTTTAACGGTCTTGCCGATATCGATAAACTGATCCCAAGTGATGTTCTGAAGGTCTGCCTCTTTGAAGCCGGCCTGCTCGAAGATGTCTCTTCTGTAGAACATACCCGTAACGCCGGCGTCAAACGGAATGCCGTACTTCTTGCCGTCGTAGGTCATTACCTCAACCTTGTAGGGAGAAAACTCGTCATAGTTGATGTCGTCGTTTAAGGGGTAGAAATACTTGGCGTAGGCGTTGAGGTACTGGCTGATGCTGTAATCCTCAATCAGGGTGATATCGGGCAGGCTCTTGCCGCCGGAGGCCAGGCCTGTCTGCAGCTTCTTATATACGTCTTCTTTGGAGTTGGGTACTACTTCAATGGTTACATTTGCATCGGGCTTTAATTTTTTGTAATACTCGGCTGCGGTTTTCATAATTGCAACGTTGAATTTGTCGTCCCAAGCCCAAACGGTGATGGTTTTTGCCTCGGGAGCCGCGGAGGACACCGCTTCGCTCTCGCTGGGAGCAGCGCTTGAACTACTTGGTGCAGTGCCACAGGCAGACAGCAGCATGGTACTTGTAATCAAACAAGCTGTCAGCAATGCCAATACCTTTTTCCTCATTGTTAGCACAACCTTTCTCTGAATCCTTGTTCGTATTTACGAACGCTATTCGTAATTAGGATCACGTGCATATATTAGCATAAAAAAAGCAGTAGGTCAATAGAAGTTTTAGCTATTTTTTATTAATCATACGTAATGAGGTGTAGTCTATTGACAGTTTGTAGAAATGCTGATAAGATAAAGAACGCGGTTCGTATATACGAACCGCGACGAGTATATTATTTTTATGATAAAGGAAGCATTGCTATGAACAGCTCCGAGCACCGTTCCACCGCCAGAGCATTGGATGTTCTTCAACTGGTAGCGGCATCTCAGGACGGGTATAGCCTTTCCCAGATCGCTGAGGCTCTTGAGGCGCCCAAAAGCAGCCTGTTCCCCATCGTACATACGCTGCTCGAGCGGCGTTTTTTAAGCTACGACGCTGTAGGGCAGCGTTACCGTACCGGCTCCGCTGCTTTTCAGGTGGGTATGTCCTTCTTAAACCGTATCGACGCCTTAAAGCAGGTGGAAAAAGAGATGGATTTGATTGTGGAACAGTGCTCCGAAACGGTGCATTTCGCGGTGCTCGACTGCGGAAATATTGTGTATCTGCTTAAAAAAGATTCTCCGCAGGCCATCCGTATGACCTCCACCGTAGGGTTAAGCCTGCCGGCCTACGGCACGGGTATTGGCAAGGCCCTGCTGATCGATCACGATTTGGACGCGCTTCGGGTACTGTACCCCGAGGGACTGCAGCCGCTTACCGAAAACACCATTACGGACTTTGAAAAGCTGTTTGCTCAGCTTAAAGAGTTCAGAAAAGACGATGTATCTTATGAGTACGAGGAATCAAACCTGCACCTGCGCTGTGTGGGGGTGGCGCTGCGCCAGCACGGGCATATCGTCGCCGGGCTGAGTGTTGCCGTACCGATTTTTCGCTGTGACGATGAAAAGATTGCTTATATACGAGGCATTTTGCTGGGTGCCAAGCGCAGGCTCGAACTGCTGTTTCGAGAGGTAAAGCTGGATTTCGCGCCGGAGGCGTAAAAATATCCGCTTATTTCCACTGCGTGCTTAACACCATTCAGCTTCAACAACACCGGTCGAAATCCTCTACATTTATATCTTTTTCCGATACGGGAGATACTCGAGGAACCGTTTGGCTGCCAGGGGAAGGGCCTTTTTGCTGCGCATCGCAATGCCAACCTTTCGGTACGCCGGAACGTCCAGTTCTTTCATAACGATACGGTAAGGATTCCGCTGTAAAATGAGTTCCGGCAGGATACTGATGCCCAGACCATTCTCAACCATAGACATGATGGCGTAGTCGTCCCAAGTGGTGAAACGCACCTGCGGATGAAGCTGATTGCGCTCAAAGATAGCCGCTATTTCGGCTTTGGCGCCCTTTTCCAGCAGCATGAACGGGTAGTGCTCCAATGCCTGCACAGGGAATTTATCGCAGCCGGCAAGAGGATGGTCCTGCGGCAGGACAACAAGCAATCTGTCCTGTTCTTCAACAGAAATTGTTTCAAACGCGCTGCTGGTTGGCAGCCTTAAAAAGCCAAAGTCCACCCGGCCCTCGTGTATCCACGATTCAATCTCGGTATAGTCGCCCAGCAGCATCTCAAAATCGATTTTCGGATAATCCTTTTGAAACTGCTTGATTATATTGGGCAGCCAGTGCGTTGCCACACTAGAAAACGTCCCGATTCGGATAAGGCCGGTCTGGCAACCGTGAAGATCGTCTACCTGCGCCGTCAGCAATTCCTGCTCGTTGCAAACACGTTTGATCTGCGGAAACAATTTTAGTCCGTCCGAGGTGAGCGTAACGCCGGATTTCCCGCGCTCTAAAAGGGCAATGCCCCACTCCGTTTCAATATCACTGATCATGCGGCTGATGCCGGACTGCGTATAGTTTAAAGCCTCGGCCGCCTTCGTAAAGCTGCCGCACTCCACCGCCTTGACAAACGCCATATATTTCTGAACATTCATCTCAATCACCTATCCGATTCTATCATGTGTTCCATGATAAACATTCGCTTTTATTATGGATAAAGACATGATATAGTATCGCTGTTTGAAAAGCAAGAGGTGTTTTTGAAATGAATGTTAAAAAGTCTTACTACATGTATCTTATATCCTTGCTGATGTTTGGCATGAACGGCATTGTGGCAAGCTACATCGCCTTAAAAAGCTATGAGATCGTGTTTACCCGCACCCTGATCGGCAGCCTATTCTTGATTGCCGTCTTTGCCCTGACGCGGCAGAAGGTGAACCTGTTTAAGAATAAGCGGGATTCCTTTTACCTGATTCTCTCCGGAGTTGCCATGGGCGCAAGCTGGATCTTCCTGTATGAAGCGTATCAGCGGATTGGCGTCGGCATTGCTTCTTTGGCATACTATTGCGGCCCTGTTATCGTGATGATTTTAGCCCCAATCCTGTTTCGAGAAAGGCTGGCCTATGCAAAGATCATCGGCTTCCTTTTGGTGCTTACCGGCATGGTCTGCGTGAACACCCAAGCTTGGAATGAAGGTAAGACCTCATGGGGCTTATTCTGCGGCATTATGTCCGCCATAATGTTTGCGTGTATGGTAATACTGAATAAAAAGGCCAAGAGTATTACAGGTATTGAGAATTCTATGTGGCAGGTACTCACCAGCTTTCTGACCGTCGCGGTATTTGTCGGCATCAGGCAGGGGTTTGTCATCCACATCGAATCGGGCAGCTGGATCCCCATCCTGATCCTCGGTATCTTCAACACCGGTATCGGCTGCTACTTTTATTTTTCGTCCATCGGGAAGCTGCCGGTTCAGTCGGTCGCCATCTGCGGGTATCTGGAGCCCCTCTCGGCCGTCGTCTTCTCCGTGCTCTTTCTGCGGGAGAGCATGACCATCATACAGGTAGTCGGCGCCGTGCTGATTGTCGGCGGAGCGGCCTTTGGAGAGCTGTTTCATCTGCACCGCACGAAGGTTAGAGCATAAATAAACAAAAATATCAGCAGCATTGAGAAGATAATAGAACATCCAGTTTGGCGGTGGTTAGGCATGAACCACCGCTTAATTATTATAAAATGCCCTATAATGATATCCTCAGGCTCTGAGCAGTCAATAATGATATGGCTAGGAACTCATCCCTGACGGCACCTTATACTGTTGACAGATGCGGTTTCAGTCGGATATAGTAAATTTATAAAGCGCGCCTTAGTGATGTCAATGTTGAAGGGAAGATAAAATTGGATTACATCGAAGAGTTAAACTTAAAGTTTCATTCCTTGGTTCTTTTTCGCGATCTGTTAAACGACGACGCATTGAAGAAACTGCCTGCACTGTTATCCCCAAACGGTAAAGGCCTTGCGGACAGAGTGGCAGACTACTCCGATTTTGTATCCCGCCTGTTTAAGGCCAATGAAAACCTGACAGAGTATATCTGGGATAAAATTATGGCCGATCAAAACATCTATCTTTTAAAATCCGCTCGCAAGGAAGCGATCGATCTGATTTTAGAACAGTGCTTAACGAATGAACTGAGAATACTGGAGGAAATCTCGCAGCTTACCGGGCAGGAAGTTCAAAGGGCAATCGGGTATGAAGGTTATCTTCCCGAATGGAGAAACAAACCGGCTGATTTTGTGGAGAATTACAAAGCGATGATTGATCATATTCCCACTTTGGGGTATGGTATGTTCTCCGCGCATCACATGTTTTCAGTTATAAATGTGGAGATAATCCCCGTTAAATCTCCGGACCCAATCAGGCTCTCGGATTTAAAAGGATATGAAAAAGAGCGTAGAATCGTTATTGATAACACAATTGCCCTGCTAAACGGGAAACCGGCGGCAAATACGCTTTTATACGGAGACGCGGGCACCGGAAAATCCTCTACCGTTAAGGCAATCGTGAATGAATATTCGAATTTGGGGCTAAGGCTCATAGAAATCAGAAAGAATCAGCTCTTGGAGATTCCGGCAGTGATTGAAAGCCTGCATCAAAACCCATTAAGATTCATTTTGTTTATTGACGACCTCTCGTTCGCCCAGAACAACGAAGAAATCGGCGTACTCAAAGCGATCCTTGAAGGGACCATTGCCGCAAAATCCTCCAATATTGTGATATATGCCACGAGCAACAGGAGGCATTTAATAAGCGAGAAATTTTCGGACAGAGGGAACGACGAAATCCACAGAAATGAAGCGATAGCGGAACAGATATCGCTGTCGGAAAGATTCGGGCTCTCCGTAAACTTCTCAACGCCTGACAAGGAGCAGTTTTTATCGATCGTATCGGAGCTTGTGCGGCAATATGGCATTCGCAATCTGGCTGATTTGGAGCTTCGGGCGGAAAGATATGCCCTTGAGCGCGGCGGAAGGTCCCCTCGGGTTGCCCGCCAGTTTGTTGAGCGCCTCAAAAGTACCGAGGAATGACGAAAAGGGATGGCTTTAAACCATCTAGTTTCTGAAAGCAGCCTCAGCCCGCAGTATAAATTTACTGCGGGCTGTTTTAGTCATAAATTGACACTGCAAGGATGGGAGCATATAATGGTTTTAGTTGATTATGCCGAATAAGGGGATCATGCACGGATATTTTAAACGCACGCTAAAACTTCGCAGTTAACTCGAGTATAACATCAAGGAGTAAAGCCATGAACAAGCTTTCAAAGCGCATCTGGGCATCCTTTATCCTGATCGGCCTGGTGGGGCAGTTCGCGTGGACTATCGAAAACATGTACTTTAACGTTTTCCTCTACAACACCATCACCACCGACCCCACCTACATTGCGGCGATGGTAGCGGCAAGCGCCGCTATTGCAACAGTTACCACCCTTTTGATGGGGGCGCTTTCCGATAAGCTCGGCAAACGAAAACGGTTTGTAAGCGGCGGATACATCTTGTGGGGCCTTTCCACCATGGCATTCGGGCTTATCAGTGTGGAGAACATTACAAAGTGGTTCCCCGCCATGAACGCCGTCGCCGCTGCCGCAATGGCCGTAGTACTCATGGACTGTGTCATGACCTTCTTCGGTTCGACCGCGAACGATACGGCCTTTAATGCCTATGTAACCGACGTTACAAACGAAGCAAACCGCGGAAAGACGGAATCGGTGCTTGCCGTTCTGCCGCTTATTGCTATGCTGATCATCTTCGGGGTGTTCGACCCTATGACGCAGCAAGGGCGCTGGCGGGAGTTTTTTGCCATCTTTGGGGCAGTGGTGACGCTCACGGGTATCCTCTCTATCTTTCTGCTCAAGGATAAAAGGCTGGAACGGAAAGAGCATACCGGTGTTAAGAACCTGATTTACGGGTTTAAGCCTGCCGTGATACGCGAAAACCCGATGCTGTATCTTTCGCTGTGCGCACTCGGCGTGTTTTCGATTGCCGTGCAGGTCTTTTTCCCCTTCCTGATCATCTACATGCAGCATTATCTTAAAATAGACGCCTACGCGATTGTGCTGGGGATCGTGCTGATTATCGCGTCGGTGGTGAGTGTCATCGGCGGGAATTTCATCGATAGGATAGGAAAACTGAGGTTTGTGCTGCCCGCGATGGCCGCGATGTTTGTGGGGCTTGTCGGCATGTTTCTGGTGCGTACAGCCGTTACCGTGATTTTAGCGGGAAGCGTGATGATGTCCGGCTACATGCTGGTGATTGCGTCTCTTTCCGCCACGGTGCGCGATTATACCCCGCCCGATAAGGTCGGGCATTTTCAGGGCATTCGCATGATCTTCGCCGTGCTGCTGCCGATGGTAATCGGCCCGTTTATCGGCACCGCCGTCATCAAAAACAGCGGCAGCACCTACATGGAGCTCGGCGTTGTCAAGAATGTGCCCACGCCGTTCATCTTTCTCGCCGCCGCTGCGGTGTTGCTGCTGGTGATTATCCCTATCATCCTGTTGAAACGGAGAGCGCGAAATGAAGACAAGCTGGGGAGAAAATCTTGACAAAGAGAACCTCTTAACGGAATACCCCCGCCCGCAGATGCGGCGGGACAGTTACATCAACCTAAACGGTGTGTGGGAGTATGCCATCACCGAAACCGAGGATCTGCCCCAACGGTTCGACGGGGAGATTCTCGTCCCCTTCTCGCCCGAATGCGAGCTGAGCGGTGTAAGGCGCTCGCTTTTACCAGCCCAGACGCTGTGGTATCAGCGCACCCTGCGGCTGCCCGCGGGGTTTAACATTGGGCGCGTGCTGCTGCATTTCGGCGCGGTCGATCAGGTTGCAACCGTCTTTGTAAACGGCGCCGAGGTCTGCTCGCATACCGGAGGCTATACCCCCTTTTACGCGGATATCACCGATTGCCTGAAGGAAGAGAACATCCTCCTTGTCCGGGTGCGGGATTACAGCGACACCTCCTACTTTGCCCGCGGCAAGCAGAAGAGCAGGCGCGGCGGCATCTGGTACACGGCGCAGAGCGGCATCTGGCAGACCGTGTGGCTGGAGAGCGTACCCACAGAATATATCAGCGCGCTGCGCATTACCCCGCTGTTTGATGAAGCTGTCGTCGAGCTGACCGTTCTTTCCCAAGCCGACCAGATCTGCCGCGCACGGGTGGGTGAAACGGAGGTAACCTTCGCCTCCAATGAGCCGGTGAAGCTGCAGGTACCGGAATTCATCCCATGGACGCCGGAACACCCGTATCTGTACGACCTCAGCGTCACGATGGGGAAAGACTGCGTGCAAAGCTATTTTGGCATGCGCAAGTTTTCGGTAGGTATCGACGAACACGGAGCCAAGCGGCTGTTTTTAAACAACCGGCCGTATTTTCACAACGGCCTGCTGGATCAGGGCTACTACAGCGACGGGATGTACACCGCCCCCTCCGATGAAGCGATGATCTTTGATATCCAAACCGCCAAGGCCATGGGGTTTAATATGCTGCGCAAGCATATTAAAATCGAGCCGCCGCGCTGGTATTACCATTGCGACCGGCTCGGCCTGCTCGTTTGGCAGGATATGGTGAGCGGCGGCGGCAGCTACCGGCTGACGACCATCTCATCACCCTTAGTAACGGGCATCCATTTTAACGACCGCCACTATGGCCGGTTTGCGCGCGGGGACGCGCAGGGGCGCGAGCAATATTACAGTGAACTCAGCGAGATGGTGAACCATCTGTACAACACCGTATCGCTTGCCATGTGGGTGCCCTTTAATGAGGGCTGGGGCCAGTTTGACGCCAAGAAAGCCGTACAATTTATTCTGAATATGGATACGACCCGCACGATCGATCACGCCAGCGGCTGGCACGATCAGGGCATCGGCGAGCTTCAAAGCCTGCATGTCTATTTTAAAAGGTATCGTTTTCGCCCGGACAAACGGGGCCGGGCGGTTATACTATCGGAATTCGGCGGCTACAACTGCCGCATCCAGGGGCATAGCTTCAGCGATAAAGATTTCGGCTACAAGCGCTTTGACACGCCGGAGGCATTGCTCGGCGCTTTAAAGAATCTCTATGAAAACGAGATTTTCCCTGCAAAGCAAAAAGGGCTTTGCGCTGCTGTTTACACCCAGCTCGCCGATGTGGAGGACGAGTTAAACGGGCTGATCACCTACGACAGAAAGGTGGTTAAGCTGCCGCCGCAAAAGGTGCAGGAGGTGCTGGGGCAGGTGTCTAATTCGCTGAACACAAGAGCGGAGTGATACGAACCATAACTACCCGGTTTATTGCAGCAGGCCCGACAGATACGAAAACGCCTCGGCATCGGCGAAATACCAGACATTTTTTACATCGGGATGCTGATGGTTTTTCGCCAAGACGTATCCCTCCACCACATCTTCAAGGAATGAATATTCCTCTGTAATGCCGTTTCGGGTAATGAACACGTCCATACTCTCTCCCCCGGTGGGCGGAGGACCGGTGAAGTCGCTTTCAAACATACCCTCAACAAACGCGAGTATTTTCTTCATTTGTGCCTCGTCGCTGATGACTATTACCTTTGCTTCTATCAAATTTACTTTTTTAACCGTTATGGATACACCCGGCTTTGCTTCGCTAGCGCTTGATGACCGGGAGCTTACTTCAGCAAGTGAACTTGACGAAGAAGAGCTATTCTCAACAAACACGCTTGATTCCATAGGATTTCCGCTGCTTTCCGTTTGTCGAGCGGAAGCCGGTTGACTGGAGGGCGGACTGCTTGCGGTATCCGCAGCCGACGAGCTGGTTGAAGGGTCGTCAGCTAAACGCTCATATTGAGAGGATTCGTTTACTTCCCTGCCTGAACATGCAACTAAAGAGATTGCCAGACAAAATAAAACGACGAATTTCCCACGTACGTTTTTCTGTTTCATATGTACAATACCTTTCTACTACGAATTTTGTCATGCTCATTAGATAGCATTACTGCCGCTCGTGAGATTAAGAAAGACGAGGAGCCTATTCCACAATAATATAATTATACCACATTTTCCATGTCCAATGGAGATATTATACACAGCTTGTTCTAAACCAATGTTAAACAAAAAAGCCTGATTTCTCAGGCTTTTTTGTGTTATAGAGGTGAAGTATAATCTCCCCGGAATAAGGAAGTCGTTTTGCCGAACAAGTTAACTGGTTTATAAGATTCTCGTAAAATTATTATCCCTGTCCAGCAGGCTTTCCACCGTATCATAGCCCAGACAGTGCAATAGCTCCAGCACATAGGGGTTGTCCGCCGGGGTTCGGATGCTCGCTTCGTCGCCGTAACGGTTGACGTGTTCACGGGCGACTTCTTTATCGATAAGCGATTTCGGTCCGCCCACACAGCCTCCGCGGCAGCCCATGCCCTCGATGAAATTGGCGTCGATGTTCCCGTCGGATAATTCTTTAAGGAGCTTCTTGCAGTCGACCACCCCATCCGCCTGCTGAGCTTTTAGCGGTATCGTTCTGCCCGGGCGGAGCCGGTCGAGCGTCGCCTGAACGGCCTCGCTGACGCCCGTTGCCCTCGCGTAGATACGCCCCGCGCGGGAAGAATGGTCGCTTTCGTCCTCTTCCAGCGTTTGGGGTTCTATCTTTAAGAGTTCAAAAAGCTCCGCAACCTCTTCAAACGTCAGGACATAATCGACCGCGTCCGCAATATCCGGCTCTCTCGCCTCCGCCTTTTTGGCAAGGCAGGGCCCGATAAAGACGGTAACGGCCTCGGGATGCAGCCTTTTAATCGACCGCCCGCAAGCGACCATGGGGGAAACAGACGGCGGCACATGCGGGATCATCTCGTGATAAGACTTGCGGATAAGCGCCACCCACAGCGGGCAGCAGCAGCTCGTCAGCAGAAAGTCTTTGTCGTCCTTAATGGTGCGGTCAAACTCCAGCGCTTCCTTGAGCGTGAGGATATCCGCGAACATCGCTACCTCGACCATGCCATAGAAGCCCATCAGCTTAAAGGCGCTTCTAAGCTTGCCGGAGGTGACCTCGGCGCTGAATTGGCCGGAGAAGGCGGGCGCAATCATGGCATAGACGGGGGCGTTCTTTTCTTTGAGCAGTTTTAATAGCGGAACGGCGTCTTTGCGTCCCGCCAGCGCGCCCTCCGGGCAGGCATTTAAACAGTCCCCGCAGCCGGTGCATTTGCTGGTGATAATCAGCTTGCCGTCTTCGTCCCGTTTGACTGCGTCAAAGAGGCAGACCACTTCACAGGTGCATACCCCCTTCTCATCCGCCACACAACTGCAGGCGTTTGTTTTAATAACGGCCGGTTCGCCCTCCGGATGCAAAAGCATATTAAGGAGCCGCACATCGCCGGCGTCTCCTTTTTGCCGGATATCATCGCACGCCTGCTTAAGGTTCCCCGCAACGGCCGCTTTTTCAAGCTCGTGGTTTAGCTCACTGTACCTGTCCATCATCCAACCTCAAATCCGTGATAATTTATATATATTATTATACCATAAACGCGTAACATTTGTGGTATAATCGCCCATCGCCGTAGGAGGGGCATTGAAATAAACCGGCATAATAACCGCTCTGCGGTTATTATACCACAAACGCAGCCGCGTTTGTGGTATAATCGTCCATTTCCGCCGATTGCCCCTTATGGAACAACCAGCGGAAATGGAAATAGTACGAATTAATCATTTTTTGCAGCCTTCAAGCGAATGAAAAGAATAACAGTCCGTCGGTATAGGCACCCCTGCTTCCTTACCCATTAGCCCCTTCGCTGCTATACCCGTATTCCTTCGGCGTGCGGCCCACGATCTTTTTAAACATGGCGGAGAAGTATTTATAATCCTTGTAGCCGACCTGCTCGGCGATCTCGTAGGTCTTTAAATTGGTGGAAACCAGCAGCTCTTTTGCCTTGTTGACCCGAATCAGGTTGAGCCAGTCGATGAAATTGGCGTTCATCTCCTCCTTAAACACCCGGCTTAAATAGTTGGGGGTGACAAAAACCCGCTGCGCCGCTTCGGCAAGGCTGACATTCCGGTTATAATGTTCTTCCATGTACCGAAGGGTCATCTGCACGATGCTGCGCTTACCCTTGTGCATCTTGTCGTCCAGCACCGACTGTGCGGACGAAAAGGCCTCCTTGAGCTGCACGATGGAGGCCACCGCCTCGCCCACACCGATAAAGATCTTGAGGTTCAGGTGCTCCTTGACCAGCATCGCGATATTCTGGCAGAGCGCGCCGATGTCGCAGCTGTGCGCCTTGTCGACGCCGATGATCCCCGTTACGTTCTCAAACCCGCTGTAGCACAAAAAGCCCGATGCCGTGCGATTGACGATCTCTTCCGCAATGTTCGCGATGGCGAATTGAAGGAGTTCTAAATCACGCGCGTCGGATTTTTCCGCGGCAAAGCTGAAGCTGTCGATGGCAATGATCATCACCATCAGCCTGCACCGCGCCCACTGTATGGGCAGGCTCAGGATATCCGTTTGCTGCAGCAGGTCTTCATTCGGCGGCAGCGAGCCTTTCAGCATCTTTAAAAGCAGGCGGGATTTTAACTGTGGCAGGCTTTCATACAGCAGCGTATCGGTCGCCGCGAGGCTTGACTTTTGAAGCGATTCCTCCTGTATCTCCCCCGTCAGCCGGTCGAGCGCTTCGATAAGCTCCTCCTCCGAGACCGGCTTGAGCAGGTACTCGCTCACCTTCATCCCCATCAGCTTTTTAGCGTAGGAGAATTCTTCGTAGCCGCTCATCACCAGAATCTTGCAGGACGGCAGGCTGGTGCGCAGGCGGTCGGTCAGGGTGATGCCGTCCATCACGGGCATGCGGATATCCGTCAGCACGATATCCGGGCGCAGCTCGAGCGCCTTCTCCAGCGCCGCCGCGCCGTTGTCCGCCTCGCCTACAATCGTCAGGTCGTGCGCTTCCCAGTTGATGCAGCTGCGCATCCCGTTTCTGGCAGTCGGTTCGTCGTCCACAAGCAAGATGGTATACATGTTCCGTTTCCTCCTCCTTTACTGCGATTGTGTATCCGTGATAAGCGGCTGGGTTACCGTAACGGTCATGCCTTCGCCGGGGGCAGTTTGAAACGCCAGCCCGTAGCCGCTGCCGTAATAGATGCGTATGCGGTCGTTAACATTGCTGATGGCAAAGCCGTGCTCGCTCTCCCGCGGCTTCTCCAGGTAGGCGTATACCTCGCTCTGTACAGCGCCGGCGCCGTTATCCTCAATCGTGTAGAGAAGCGCATCTCCCTGCGAGACGATGCGGATATCCACTCTGCCCTTCCCGCCGTTTTTCTCCAGCCCGTGCAGGATGGCGTTCTCCACCAGCGGCTGCAACACCAGCTTCACCACCTTGCAATTAAACAAGCGCTCGTCGGCCTCCACCGTGAACTGCACCGCGTCCTGAAACCGTTTCTGTTGAATAGTAAGGTAAAGCTTTAGGTGCTCCACCTCGCTTTTTAGCGTGGTGAACTCATTGCCGCTGTTTAGGCTCAGGCGGAACAGCTTGGAGAGAGTTTGGATGAGCTTCGCGCTTTCCTCGGCGTGCTCGAGCTTGCTTGTCCAGTAGATCATATCCAGCGTATTGTACAGAAAATGCGGGTTGATCTGCGCCTGCAGCGCCTTTAACTCGGCCTCCTTTTGCTTGATCTGCACCGCGAGCACCTCATTGACCAGTTCGTCCAGCTTTGCGGACATCCGGTTAAAGCTGGCGGTTAACAGCGCAACCTCGTCGTTTCCGCTCACCGGCAGGCTTACCTTGAAGTTTTCGTTCTGTATCTGTGTCGTCGCTCTGCGCAGCAGCCTGAGCGGACGCAGCGTTCTTACGGCAAACGACAACATGGTAAAGATGCAGAACGCGATGCTCAGCGTGATCGAGAGCAGGGTAATGTTGCGTATAACGGTGATATCCTGCGACAGCTCCTTAAGCGGCGCTAGGTTTACAAGCTTCCAGCCCGAGAAGGCCAGATCACGAAAAAAAACGGTATATTCATTTCTGTCGATGTTCTTATTGAAGTAGCCGGAGCTGCCGTTAAACAGGCGAGGGTCTGCCGCCGCCGCAAGGGGTGTACCGATCTGGGCCTCGTCAAGCGATGAGAGGATGGTATTCTGGTCGTCAATAATCAGGTAGTTGCTGTTCGCGCTTAAGAGCTTGCCTCTAAACACGTCGGAAATCTCGGTTTCCAGAATATTGATCTTTAGGATGGCCAGATTGGCGGAGAGATTCTCGGTGTCTTTAATCATCTTAATATAAGAGAACACCCGAACACTGCGCCCCTTGTAATCGGTAATCGAGTCGGTCATCATAATGCCCCCGCCGCGCAAAAGAAGCAGCTGCTTGCGCAGCTCGGTGGGAATGGTATTGGATGCGCTTGCGGAGTCAAACACAAGGCCGTTGAACGCCTCTAAATAAATGGAGTGTATTCTGGTATTAAAGGCGAGATAATTATGGATAAAGCGCTGCACCGAAAGCTGATGCCCGGGGTTTTGGAGGATATCCGATTTCGGCAGGCGCAGATAGTCCATAAACTCACGGTTTTGCAGCAGATAAACCGAGGAGTTCTCCATATCCTGAAAAACGAGGTCGATGTTATCGGAAACCTGCTCTACGGTGTTGAGGTTGGACCGGCTCACCTGCCCCGTCACCAGCTCGATGGATTTTGTGTAGGACAGGCCGACAATTAATACGAGAGGGATGATTGCATTGATAACCGAGATGAGGATAAACTTGGTTTGAAGGCTGAAAAACCTCTGTGAAGCCATTGCAGAGTACCCCCTTGTATGCCGCCGTACCGGCCCGGCATACGGCTTTTTGTGATTGCGTATTATTCTGGCGCCTTGTCGCGCACGTCGCTTGTTCTGTGACCATTATACTATACTTCACAATGATTTTTAAAGCCAGAAACAATAACTGTGCACAATTGCTATACAAAATAATAAATCTGTCACCTTGTCCGTAAGGCAGGTGCAAACTATAATGGCATTAAACCAATCACAAAGGAGGATATCAATGAAAAAGCTTCGTTTCATGAGTATGTGCGTATCATCCCTTTTGGCTGCAACTATACTGCTGGCCGCTTGCCAGCAAACACCTTCCGCGCCCTCCAGCATCCCGGAGGCCTCCGACGTCCCTGCTTCCTCCGAGCCCGCCGCAGAGCCTGTTACCATTAATGTGATGACCCTGTGGGCGGAGGACAACACAGAGAATATCGCAACTTCCATCCGCTCCCGCCTCAAACAGTACGGCACCGAGAACCCTTCCGTCACCATTCAGGAGGAGGCTATCGGCGACCAGACGGCTTACTATACCAAGTTAAAGACACTGGCCGCCTCGAACGACCTGACCGACCTTTTTGTAAGCAAGGGCTCCGAGCTTGCCATGTTCGCGCAGAACGAGGTGGTTGCCTCGCTCGACGATATCCTAAACGCCGACCCCGACTGGCGCAACGGATACATCCCCTCCTCGTTTAACGACTTAAGCTACAATGGCAAGGTTTACGGCATTCCCTATTCCATGCTCAGCACGCATGTAATCTACTACAACTCCAAGCTGCTGGCGGACGCGGGCTTTAACAGCTTCCCCGCCACCTGGGCCGAGCTGCTGGACATGGTAAGCAAGCTGAAGGCGAAGGGCATCACCCCGATCGCGCTCGGCAACAAGGAGCAGTGGGTAGCCGACTCCTGCATTCTCAGCACGCTGGGCGACCGCTTTACCGGCTCCGACTGGTTCCGCAACATCGTGGATAAGAAGGACGCCGCCTTCACCGACGCGGACTTTGTGGCCTCTCTTGCCGCTTTGCAGCAGTTAAGCAACGCGGGCGCGTTCAACACCGATATGAACAGCATTACCGGCGATCAGTCTAAAACACTCTACTTTAACGGGCAGGCAGCCATGTTTATGGACGGCAGCTGGGCCATCGGCGCGATGACCGAGAACTGCCCGAAAGAGATCTACGACGTTACCGAGGTAGCGGTACTGCCCTCCGTAGAAGGCGGCAAGGGCAACGCAAAGGCGATGTCCGGCGGTTCCGGCTCCGGTATTGCCGCGGGTGTAAACGGTTTTGCCGAGAAGAAGGATACCATCGCTGCCATCTTAAAGTATGTGCTGGGCGAAGAGTACTCCAAAGACATCTCCGCCAAGGGCGAGCCGACGGCCTTCCCGGTAAGCGACTACGACAAATCGAAGGTTTCGCCTCTTGCCGTAAAGTATGCGACTATGGCGCAAACCCTTGAATTCTCCCCCATCTACGACTCTTACCTCAACCCCGCTGTCGTAAGCACCATCAACGAGGGCCTGCAGGAGCTGCTGATCAACGCGGTTACCCCCGAGGAGCTTGGCAAGCGCGTTCAGGCCGAGTACGAGAAGAACTGATGAACCCCGTCCACCTTACACCTAAAATGAAATAGCGAATAACAGGCACAGGCTGGTGCTGTCAGTTTGCTTTGTAAACCGATGGCACCAGTTCTGTATAATACGGAGGAGGGAGACATTTTGCGACACGATAACTCGCTTGTTATAAAGCTGCGCAAGCCGGTTCTGGCTGCGCTTTTGGTTCCCGGCATCGCCATCTATGTTTTTATAACCATCATCCCATTGTTTACCGCCTTCGGGTATAGTCTTACCAGCTGGAGCGGAGGCCCCAAAAAGGTTTTCATCGGGCTACAAAACTACGCAGCGCTGATACACGACCACGTGTTCTGGCAGGCCTTGGGCAACAACCTGATCATCGTTTGTGGGAATATCGTTGTGCAGATGGGCATCGCCTTTTTGCTGACAGTGCTGTTCATGTCCAAGCCCATGCGCCTTAAGGGCTTTCACCGCACCGTCATCTTCCTGCCCGTTGTGCTTTCCGCCGTGGTGGTCGGCTTTATCTGGCAGATGATCTATTCCAGCGACTACGGCATGCTCAACGCGATCCTGCGCGCCCTGCATCTCGACGCCTGGATACGCCCCTGGCTGGACGACCCGAAGCAGGTGATCTATTCCGTCACCATTCCGCTAATCTGGCAATACCTCGGCGTTCCGCTGATGATCTTTATGTCCGCCGTGCAGGGCATCCCGAAGGATATCTACGAGGTGTGCGAGCTCGACGGCGCAACCGGGGTAAAAAAGGCCATGTACATCACCTTCCCCCTGATCTACGACTCGATCAAGGTCGCCATCATGCTGAGCATCTCTTCCAACATGCTGGTGTTCAGCCACATACTCGTCATGACGGGCGGCGGCCCGGGCACCCATTCGATGGTGCTTGCCCTTTACGCCTACAACACCTCGTTTGATAAGATGCAGCTTGGGTACGGCAGCGCGGTATCCATCGGCATCTTCATCTTAAGCTTCGGCTTGGTGCTGCTTTTCAAGACGCTCGCGGAGGTGAAGCAAAAATGACCACCGATACGATATCCGCACCGCGAAAGGCCGCCGGATGGCTGGGGAAATCGCTTTTCAACCTGCTCATGCTGCTCTTTTCGGTCGGCTGTATCTTCCCCGTTATCTGGATTATGTACTCCTCCTTAAAAACAAAGGATGAGTTCATGCTCAACATCATCGCATTGCCGAAAAGCCCGCAGTTTCACAACTACTATACGGCGTTTATTGAAGGCAAGATGTACACCTACTTCTTCAACAGCTTTTTCAATACGATCGTTACGGTCATACTGGTGATCCTGCTGGCCTTCTGCATCGGGTATGCACTCTCCCGCTACCGTTTTCGGGGACGCAACGCCGTTTACACCCTGTTTATCGCGGGTATGCTCATCCCGGTTTATTCGCTCATCGTTCCGCTGTTTATACAGTTTAAAAACCTTAACCTGTACGATCATCTCGGCACACTGATTCTGCCCTATATCGCACTGAGGCTGCCGCTCTCAATCTTTTTGTTTGAGAGCTTTATACGAACCATCCCCGTAGAGCTTGACGAAGCGGCGTATATCGACGGAGCGAACACCTTTTACACCATGTTTCGCATCATCTTCCCCACCTGTATGCCCGTGACCTCCACCGTGCTGATTCTCGCGTTTCTGGATACCTGGAACGAGTTCCCCTTTGCGCTCACCCTCTTAAAGGACCGCAACCTTAGAACCCTGCCGGTTGGGCTCACGAATTTTTACGGCCAGTATACAACAGATTACACCACCCTGATGGCGGCGCTGGTGCTGTCGATTCTGCCGGTTATCATCGTTTACCTGATTTTCCGCAATAAGATTATTCAGGGCATGACCGCAGGCGCCGTAAAGGGATGATTATATAAAGGAGGCAGCTTTCATGCCGCTCAAACGATACGCGCAAAACCCGATCGTGGTGCCCGGGGGGTATGCCTACCGGCGGGTATCCGTCTTTAACCCCGGTGTGATCTACGATAACGGCGAGTTCCTTATGTACGAGCGCGCCGCCGCAAGCCTGCGCCCGTTTCAAACGAGTATCGGCCTGCTTAAAAGCAAGGACGGCGTTCATTTTACCCCCATCGGCGACCAGCCAGTATGGACGGGGGCGAGCCTGGGCTTTCCTTCCGGCTCGGTGGAGGACGCGCGCGTGGTAAAGATCAACGGCACTTTTTACCTGTGCTACGCATTACAACCCTACGCCTTTGACTGCTGGCCGACAGGTATTGCCGTGCCGGATTATTACCCCGAGCACTACCCCCAGTGGGCGGACACCGGCACTCCGCCGATGATTACGCGCTCGGGCATCGCCGTCTCACGTGACGGCGTGCATTACGAGCAACTTTGCTACACCACCCCCAAGGAGATAGACGACAGGGATAACGCGCTGTTCCCCGAAAAGATCGACGGCCGGTTTGCGCTGTTGCGCAGGCCCATGCAGTATGTCGGGGCGGAATACGGCACAGACATCCCGGGGATATGGATTTCCTATTCCGAACACCTGCAGGTATGGACCAAACCGGAGCTGGTTGCGGTGGCCGAAAACCCGGAGTGGGAGGGGCTAAAGATCGGCGCTGCCGCCACGCCGCTGCGCACCGAGCAGGGCTGGCTGGTTTTGTACCACGGGGTGGACGAACACTCGGTTTACCGGGTGGGCGCCATGCTGCTGGATTTAAACAATCCCCGGTGGGTAGTCGCGCGCACCAAAAGGCCGATCATGGAGCCGGAGATGCACTACGAAAAATTCGGCCTCGTCATCAACAACACCGTGTTCCCCACCGCCAACCTGATTGTAAACGACGAGCTATACATCTATTACGGCTGCTGCGACACCTGCATCTCGCTCGCGACGATTCCGGTGGAGGAAATGTTAAAACTCATCCTAGAGAGTTAGCTTCATGAAGCGCACCGGGCACAGATTCAGGTTTTTTTACGTGCGCGCGCCTATTCTTTAAAAACGCAATTTCGGCTCCCGCATAGCTATAAACCGAAAAGAAGCGACAACACTACTATTGATTGGCAGTGTTGTCGCTCTTATTGCATAAAGATGGATCGTGCAGCGACGGCGGCGCCTTCGCACGGAACAGGGGAGTGACTTACCATGCATATCTCCAAACGCAACGCTTCGATGATCGTTAAAGAGATCAGTGCCGTTATCGGGGAGCGCGTAAACATGATGAACCAGGACGGCATTATTATCGCCAGCACCGACGCAACCAGAATCGGCACCTTTCACGCGGCCTCCAAAAAGCTCATCGACGAAAAGCTGGACGAGCTGGTGATCCACGATATCAACGAGTACGAGGGTTCTCGCCCGGGCATCAATCTGCCCATCGAGTTTAACGGCGAGATCACGGGCGTGATAGGGGTTACCGGCTCCTCGAAAGAGGTGCTCAAGTACGGCCAGATCATCAAGAAGATGACCGAAATCCTTATCCGCGACCACTACTACCACGAGCAGAAGGAGATCGACAACAACATCCGCAACCGGTTCGTAGAGGAATGGATCTGCGGCGAGATGAAGAATATCAACCCCGCCATGGCGGACAGAG
>JAEYNX010000021.1 GCA_023412215.1 Bacillota bacterium
AAAGAAGCTGAACATTTTGGAGTGAAACTTACCATGGTGGAACCAGGCGGTTACTGGACAGATTTGTACATTTCGATGAGTTACAGTAATCCGTTAGATTCATACGATACACTTCGTGAAGAACTGGCTAAACAGTATTCAGAAGGCTCGGTAGATAGTGATCCTTCCTTGGCAGCAGAAGCCCTTATGAGATTAGTAACCAGTAATAATCCTCCTCTGAGACTTATCCTTGGCAGCAAGGTTTACGATTTAGCTATGGAAGCGTTGAGGGCACGGATGGTTACTTGGGAGGAATGGGAAGTAGTTAGCCGTGCATCGGAAAAGGCTATTCCTGCACCTGAGGGATATGGAGTGACTGAGGCGTAATGCTATAAAACTTCACAACTACATTCTAGGTAGTCGTGAGCCTAGTCAGATCAACCAACGATATGAAGTGACTCGGCTCGATGCTTCAAAGAATACGGAAGGATACGAGATGTCCTTATCTAATCTAAAAGCCTTAGTAGAAGGAAAGGAGCTGCCTTATATAGAATTTTGCAATTCGTATTAGGAAACGTAACTGACGGTATTTAGCCAAAATAATGCGAAGCTCAGAGGGGGCTCTGGGCTTCGCATTAGAACCATAATACTGAAAGATTTATATGGGCTACCATTAAAAAATTTTTAACGTTAAAGTAAGGCGGATAAATTGTCCGCCTTACTTTATTTTGTAAAAGGTGTTAACCAATATCCGTGGTATCTATTATTAAGTACTCGCTACTTGAATTATTCAGTGATCCGCCTCTTCCTAATTCAAACAGGCCATGAAAAAGAGTTCAGGGTATAATCCTTATTTGCGAATCCACATCAGGGCGTTATCTCCAGTGTCTGCGGCGCAACTGCGCCATCTGCAATACCAAACGCCTTTAACACCGGCGTTTCCTCCTTGAGCGAAAGGATGAGGTAGCTGGCCTTCGGGTCATAGGCCAGCCGGATATCCTCCTCAGACGGCCGTGCGGGGGTGGAGGGATGGGAGTGAAAGTTACCGAGTGGTGAAAGGCCCAGTGCGCGCATATCTTTAATGGCCTCAAGCTGCTCCTTCGGGTCGATCGAAAAATGCTCCGGGCTCTGGTCGGGGTTGGATAGGAGGTACACCTTTTTCACGGTTTTGAGGCTTCCCTCCACAGTTCCCGCAAGCAGCCCGCAGGACTCATTGGGCAATCCCGCCCTTGCGTGTGCAACAATCGCATTATAATCAGCTTGCTGCAGTTTGACGGTCATTTCAGATCACACTCCGCCTGTTCGTAATCAAATGGTGCCAGAATGGTGGGGTGTTCCCCGCAGACGGCACAGGCTTTGGCTTGCGGCAGCCTGATTTTGCGAAACTCCATTTTAAGGGCGTCATAGGTCAGCAGATACCTGGTGAGGAGGTCGCCCTTGCCGATGATGTATTTAACCGCCTCCATGGCCTGCAAGGAACCGATAACGCCTCCCATAGCGCCGATCACCCCGGCCTGCTTGCAGGTGGGCACCGCGTCGGGCGGCGGCGGCTCTTTGAAAATACAGCGGTAGCAGGGGCCCTGCCCCGGCACATAGGTCATGAGCTGGCCCTTAAACCGGATGATTCCTGCGTGGGAGAAGGGCTTTCCGGCCAGCACGCAAGCGTCGTTAATGAGGAATTTCGCCGGGAAATTGTCGGTGCCGTCGATAATAAAGTCATAGTCCGCGACCAGTTCCATGATGTTGTCCGCCGCCACAAAGGTGCGATAGGTGTGAACCGTAACGTCGGGATTGATGGCCTGCATGGTCTCCTTCGCCGACTGCACCTTTGCCTTGCCCAAATCCGGCGTGGTGTGGATCACCTGCCGCTGAAGGTTGGAGAGGTCTACCACGTCGGCATCGGCGATGCCGATGGTACCTACCCCGGCGGCAGCCAGATAGAGCGCGGCGGGCGCCCCTAGGCCTCCCGCCCCGATAATCAGCACCTTGGCGTTTAATAGCTTCTTCTGCCCCTTTACACCCACTTCGGAGAGGATGATATGGCGGGAATAGCGTTCCAGTTGTTCATTGGTAAAAGCCATACTACCGCCCTCCGCCCATGAAATACAAGAATTCCACACTGTCGCCGTCCTTCAAAACGGTCTCGTCAAAGGTGCCGCTTGGAACAAATTCATCGTTGACCGATACGGTAACATACTCCGGCGTTTCTACCTGCTCCTGTTTTATCAACTGTGCTACGGTTAAGCCCCCTGCATACTCTTTTTTTACTCCGGCTACGGTAAGTTTCATGTTGATTCCTCCAAAATTCGAATGATCAGTTCACGGATGGCTTCCTTGCTCACAAAACCGGTTTTGCGCAATAGCTCCGTACCGCCGGAGAAGAAAAGCAGCGTCGGGGCGGAAAGAATGCCGTACTTTTCCGAAAGGGGCAGGTTGGCATTAACATTCACCTTGCACAGCTTAAACCGCCCGCCGTATTCCTCCTCCAGCTCCGCCAGTGTCGGGGACATGCGCTTGCAGGGGACGCAACTGTCCGAATAAAAATCCACCACGACCGGTACCGCGCTCTTCAAAACCTCGGCTTCAAAGGTTTCCGCCGATAACTTCACCGCCACCTAATCGCCCACCTTTCGCACAATCAGGCTGTAGGTATCGTCTCCGTTGTCAATGAGCTTTAGAATCTGATGCCCCTCCTCTTTGACGCTGCGGGGGACATTCTGCACCGGCTCGCCATCGTTCATGCGGATGGAGAGAATCTGCCCTTCATTAAGCTCCTCCAGCGCGACCTTTGCCTTGACAAAGGTCACCGGGCAAACTACATCGGTGATGTCCACGGTTTCGTCGATGGTATAGTCAACCACGATACGCCGCCTCCATTTCTGCTTTGAATGTATCCCAGCCCGCCCGGTCGATCGCCACACGGAAGCGTTCACTGGGCTTGGCGTGCTTATCGAAGAATGCCAGCGCCGCGTCGGCCACGCGGAACAGGGTCTCTTTGTTGCGGATAAGGGGCAAAAACTGCTCGCCCTTGGCAATCAGGTTGCCGAAGGTGCCGCCGAAGGAGAGCAGGTACCCCGGCTCGCTCTTCCACGCGTCAAAGGGGCAGGCTTTTGCGCACCGGCCGCAGTGGTTGCACTTATCCTCATCCACCAGGATCTTCTCCTCCGTTTGGGTGATAGCTCCCTCCCGGCAGGCTTTTACGCATACGCCGCAAAGGGTGCAGGCCTCTGGGATCCACTCAACCGTAGTACCGCCTTTTATGCCCATGTCGTTTTCCTCGGCCTTGAGACAGTTGTTCATGCAGCCGGTGATCCCGAATTTAAACTTGTGGGGCAGTTCCCGGCCAAAATACCGGTCGGAAATCTCCACCGCCAGCGGGTAGGTGTCGACGCAGCCGGAGGGGCAGATGGCGCTGCCCTGGCAGGCCGTAACGGTGCGCACACGGGGCCCGCACACGCCGGTGTTCACACCGCCCGATTCCAGCTCCGCCTTGACCGCTTCCACATCATCCAGCTTGATGAAGGGAATCTCCACCCCCTGGCGGGAGGTAAGGTGCACATGCCCGTTGCCGTATTTTTTGCTGATCTCGGCGATGGTCAACAGCTGTTCGGCGGCAAGGTTGCCGCCAACCACCTTCAGTCGCAGGGAAAAGTGGTTCTTCTGTACCTGCCGCATAAATCCGCCGTTTTTCAGGGCCTTATAATCAACTGCCAATTCAGTCACCGCTTTCTTGTAGTTTGGAAATTGCCTGCGCGAAATCTTCTTTCAAATCCTCGATGTCCTCAAGCCCCACGCTGACGCGGATGAGGTCGTCATACACCCCCGCGCTCTGCTTCTGCGCCTCGGCGGCGTGGTTGTAGATGGTGGAGGCCGGATGAATCACCAGTGTGCGCACATCCCCGATGTTGGTGGCAATGTGGGCGTATTTCAGCGCATTGATCACCGCAAAGGCTCTTTGCTTGGAACCAGCCCGAAGCGTGAGAATCGCGCCGCCCATGCCGCCGTCCATCTGCCTGTCAATGAGAGGTTTGTAGGGGCTGCCTGCTAGACCCGGATAGTTCACCGTTACTCCCGGCTGCTTCTCTAAAAACAAGGCCAGTTCAAGCGCGCTTTGGCATAGCCGACTCATGCGAAGGCCGAGTGTCTCCAGCCCAAGGCAGTTGAGATAGGCGTTTTGCGGGGCAAGGCAGGTACCGAAGTTGCGCCAGAGATCCTGCCGCAGCCGGGCGGTGTACGCAAATTTACCAAGCGCCTTGTATTTGGCCAGCGTCGGAAATCTGTCAAAATCCCATTTAAGCCTTCCGCCGTCCACGATGATGCCGGAAATGGCGTCGCCGCTTCCGTTGATGTATTTGGAGGAGGAATGAACCACAATATGCGCTCCATGCTCCAGCGGACGGATCAGCGCCGGTGTGGCGGTGGTACTGTCGATAATAAGCGGGATGCCGTGCGCCTCCGCCACATCGGCTACTGCCCGAATGTCCACCACATCCAAGCGGGGGTTGCCGATCAGCTCGGCGAAGACGGCGCGGGTGGCGGGCGTAATCGCCTTCTCAACCTCGTTGGCCGTAACATGTTCTACAAAACGGGTGTGAATGCCAAAGGTTTTTAAGTCCGCGAGCAGCTCCAGTGTGCCGCCGAACAGCCCGCTCCCCGCGATGATTTCGTCGCCGCTTTGCAAAATGTTGAGCAGCGCCATGGAAACCGCCGCCATGCCCGAAGCACAGGACACGGCATCCACGCCGCCCTCAATTACAGAAATCCGCTTCTCAAAGGCAAGAACCGTGGGATTGGAGATGCGGGTGTAGGCAAAGCCCGGCGCTTTGTTGTCGAATACCTTCTCCAGCTTTTCGGCGGATTCGTGGGCGAAGGCGGACACCTGATAAACCGGCGGCAGGGTCGCGCCCTGCGGGTCGGATGGGAAGGCACCGTGCAAAAGCTTTGTGTTAAATTTCATAGTCCTTCTCCCAGATCATCACCTTGCGGTACTTGCCAAAGTCCCTCGGTGGATTGGCTTCCAGCTCGATACCGCTTGTGTCCAACAGGGGGTGCCTGGGTTCCCGCGGGCCAAACCCTGTAAAGATGCCGCCGCGAATGTTGGCAAAGCCGGAATCAGACGCGAGGTCAAAATCAAGAGGATAGCTGAATTCCTCGCTTTGCAGGGGCAGTGTATCCCCTTTTGCATATACCGCCGGGGATGGGCTGTGCCGCAAAACGGTGTGGATATCCGGGTGATAGTAAAAACGGTCGAACAGGTTGATTTTCAGTTTATCGGAGCCGTCGCGCAGGAAAGTACCGTCCTGCTCCTGTTCATCAGTGGCCTCGATGACACCGCAGGCCGCCGTGGCATGGCTCACGCGGTCTATCAGGATCAGCTCTCCCATGGACTTGTGCAGACGGAATTCGTCCAGCACCGCCGGCTCGGAAAGCACAATTTCACACCGGACGATCTCATTCTTTGTAACCGAGCTTACGGAAAGCAGCGCGCCGTTATTGACGTCCACCTTGTGGCGGATGCCCGTGACAATGGCGGGAAGCAGCCTAGTACCCAGCTTGATCCAGTAATCCTTGCCCGGAATCAGCTTTTGGTCATCCATCCAAAGCAGGGTGGCCGAAAAGGATTTGGCGGTTTTCAGCCCCGCGTTGCGAGTGAGCACACATCCGCGAGAAACATCCACCTCACGATCCAGCTGAATGGTTACCGGCTGCCCCACGGCTGCCTGTTCCGCTTTTTCATTCGCTATGTAAATCGACTTCACCAGCGCAAGCTCGCCGCTGGGCAGGGCGGTGAGCGTATCGCCGACGGAGACTCTCCCGGCCTCGATCTGCCCCTGAAAGCCGCGGAAGCTGTGGTCGGGGCGGCAAACCCGCTGCACCGGCAGATAGAAGCCGGTTTCGGGTGCATCCCCCGAGATGTTCACCGCCTCGAGATGCTCCAAAAGAGTAGCGCCCCGGTACCATGCCATCTTGTCGGAATGCCGGGTGACATTGTCGCCCTCAGTGGCCGAAACGGGGAGGATCATCGTGTTTTCCAGCCCAAGCTCCGCCCGAAGCTTCTCAATATCTTCGGAAATCTCTGCGAAGCGCTTTGGGTCGTATCCGATCAAATCCATCTTGTTTACCGCGAATACAAAATACCGAATGCCCATAAGGGCGCAGATTCGGGCGTGGCGGCGGGTTTGTACCAGCACACCCTGAGAGGCGTCCACCAGTATCACCGCCAAATCGGCGAAGGACGCCCCCACCGCCATGTTGCGGGTGTACTCCTCATGGCCGGGGGTATCCGCCACAATAAAGCTGCGCCGGTCAGTTGTGAAATAGCGGTAGGCCACATCGATGGTAATGCCCTGCTCGCGCTCGGCCATCAGGCCGTCCAGCAGCAGCGAGTAATCGATTGCCCCTCCCCTGCTGCCCACCTGACTGTCCAGAATCAGCGCCTGCTCCTGGTCGGCATACAGCAGCTTGGAGTCGTAGAGGATATGCCCGATCAGGGTGGATTTTCCATCGTCCACACTGCCGCAGGTAATAAATTTTAACAGTCCGTTTTCTGCGTTGCTCATTAAAAATACCCCTCCCGTTTGCGCCGTTCCATACTCCCGGCAGCCTCGTTATCAATCACCCGGCTGGTGCGTTCCGAGGTCACGGCGGCGAGGGTTTCGGCAATCACCGCATCCAGTGTGTCGGCATTAGACTCCACCCCGCCGGTGAGCGGGTAACACCCCAAGGTGCGGAAGCGCACTTTTTTGAGCTGCGGTGTTTCGCCGGGCAGCAGGCGCATCCGGTCGTCGTCCACCATAATAATGTTGCCGTCACGGTATACCACCGGGCGCTCGGCGGAAAAATAGAGCGGCACGATATCGATATTCTCACGGCGTATGTACTGCCAAATGTCTTTTTCCGTCCAGTTGGAGATGGGGAACACCCGCATGCTCTCGCCCTTGTTGATACGGGTGTTATAAAGCTTCCACATCTCGGGGCGCTGATTCTTCGGGTCCCACGCGTGGTGCTCGTTGCGGAAGGAGAAAATCCGCTCCTTGGCCCTGGACTTCTCCTCATCCCTCCGCCCGCCACCGAAGGCTGCTGTAAACTGATATTGGGTGAGCGCGTCCTTGAGCGCCTGCGTCTTCATGATATCGGTGTAGGCTGCGCCGTGGTCGAAGGGGTTAATTCCTCTGGCGATGGCGTCTTCGTTGCGGTGAACCAGCATATTAATGCCGAGTTCCTTGGCGCGTCTGTCCCGAAACTCGATCATTTCGTGAAACTTCCAGCTGGTGTCGATGTGCAGGAAGGGAAAGGGCGGCTTCTCGGGGTAGAAAGCCTTCAGGGCCAGATGGAGCATGACCGATGAATCCTTGCCGATGGAATAGAGCATCACCGGGCGCTCGCATTCGGCGGCTACCTCCCGAAAGATATAGATGGCCTCGGCCTCCAATTTATCCAAGTGTGTCAGCGACATAGTTTCACTCCTAGTATTTATTTGAGTCGCGGCTGTCCACCGTCAGGGTTTTGGTGTCGCCGTTCGGCTTTTTCACCGTCCAGTGGAGCAGGGTCTTTTCCTTCCGAACCGTAAGCTTTCCGCCTTGCCCCCCCATATCCTCACCGAGGAACAGGGTGATTGCCTGTACGGGGCACTCCTTTACGCAGGAGGCGCAGCCCCAGCAGCGCTCCGGGCGGGGAATAAAGGCCTTCCCCCCGCCGTTTCGCCGGATCAGTGTGCCGGGGCAAACTTCAGTGCACTGCCCGCACCCGATGCAAACAGCTCGGGAAATCTCAATGCTCATACCTTTCCCCCTCCTTCACCAGCGGCCGGAATATCAGGCACAGCTTACCGTCTTCAAGCCGTGAGTTGACATAGCGGTCCCACTCGGTGTCCCTCTCCGGGTAATCGGTACGCTCGGCAAAGCTGTGCCAGCGGGTTTCCCTGCGGGCGGCCAGGTGGGCGATAACCGATTGGCAGAGGGTAAGCCGCTCCCGCAGTTCTAATATGTAGACCAGCTCCTGTGGCTCTGAAGCGGATAGTAGATTGGCCCGGCGCCCGAGCTCGCTGATCTTATCCGCGGCTATCTGCAGCGATTCCTCTGAAAAGCGGTAATGGGCGCCGATTCCGCCCGCATATTCATCCATGACAGTCTGCATGGCCTCTTCCAGTGTGTCCACACTGTATACCGCTTGGGGCCGGTTCAAAAAGCCCTGCAGCCAGCGCCTCTTTGCTTCGGCCTTGCCCATGTCCGGCGGGGCCGCTTCATTATGCATATAGTTTACCGCCGCTTTGGCCGCGATTTCGCCTTCCACAAACGCTCCGGTGACGTACTTCTGCGGGCAGCCGCCGGCGACATCCCCCGCCGCGAACAGGCCCCTGACGGTAGTTTCACGATAGGTATCCACCCAATACCCGCTGGCGGTGTGCCCGCCGACGATATAGGGCTCGGTGCCCTCGATCTCCACATTCTTCACCCCCGGCGTTTCGCCGCTTTCCAGCCACTTTAGGGTTTGGCTGGGGGCCATGTTGAGATAGGCCTTTTGCAGGTCTTCATCCTGTGCTTTGGTAATGCCGACGGTGCGCAGAGAACAGGGGCCGCGCCCCTCCAAGTTCTCTGTTACGGTGCCGTACACCCGCTGGGAGGTGGTAATGCCGTATCTCTGCTCATACACCTCGCCCAGCGCGTTGATCTGTCTCGCGCCCACCCCCTGCGCCAGCGTGCCGGTTGGCGCGATGGTATCTTTGCACCGCAGGGCGATGAAGCGCATCTCAAAAGTGGTCATCTCCGCTCCGGCACGAATGCCCATGGCATACCCTGCGCCGGTGTTGAAGGGCGGGTACCACATCTTATGGCGGGAAAATCCGGGGTGGTTGGGCCTATACAGCCCCGCCGCGCCGCCGGTGGCGCAGAGTACCGCTTTGGCCGTAATGACATACAAAACCGGCTCCTCCACACCAATGGCGTAAGCGCCCTGAACGCGATTGTCTTTGACGATATATTCAAATACGTTGACCCGATTCAGCACGGTGATCTGCGGCCGGGCAGCCACGGCGTCGGCCAGAATCGGCTTGATGTTCTCACCGTTGATTTTAATGTTGCGATTGCCGCGGGTGACATACTGCCCCTGTTCATCCTTTAAAATCGTCAGCCCCAAGCGCTCCAGCTTTGCGACCGTGCGGTTTAATCCCTCGGCCATGGTCAGCAGCAGGTCTCCCCGAACAATGCCCTCGGCGTCCGCGTGGGCATAATCGACATAGTCCTGAGGCGTTCTGCCGGGCACGATATAGGCGTTGATCGCATTGACTCCGGCGGCCAAACAGCCGCTGCGCCTGATATTAGCCTTCTCGGCAATCAGCACACTGCCGCCGGACGCCTCGCAAAAGGTGATTGCTGCGTAACATCCCGCCGTGCCTCCCCCGATAATCAGAAAATCCGTGCGGAGTGTTTTTATTTCCAGATTCACTCAATCACCTACCTTGCATACTATTTTAATATGATATTATTTATTGTATACGAGACACCCTGAAAAAGCCAGCGCCAATTACGCAAACGTTGCACACGCAAACAGCCAAAATCAAGGCCTTTATTCGCGCAAACGTTTTACAATTTGTCGCTTGCTTTTTTAATAAAATACTGTATCATATTAAACATATAGATTTAATATGATTAAGGCGCAAAGGGGGAGGCCGATGACTTTAAAGGAAATTGCGGCGCAGGCCGGGGTATCTATTTCAACGGTATCACGGATCATTAACTCCCCGGACGACAGCTTTGCCCGCAAGGAGATACGCGACAAGGTTTGGTCTATTATCAAAGAAACAGGCTACACGCCCAATCTGAGTGCCAGAGAGTTAAAGCGGGGAAAAACGCAAGTGCAAACAACACCCGACGGCGCGTTAACCTGCATCTTGGGCAGAACCAGGACATTGGAGGAGAACCCCTTTTTTGCGCAGCTCGCAAGGGTGATTGAGCAGCAGGCAATGGAACAGGGTTATCCCGTGCGGCTTTCTTATTCGATTTTTGACATGAAAACAAACGTCATACCCGAAAAGATCGAATCGATCAAAACGGACAGCGCGATTGTTTTGGGGCGGTTTAACAGCGACTGTATCGTATTTTTAGAAAAGTACTACCGGAATCTCGTCTATGTGGGCCGCAACATCATCTCCGCCGATTGCGACCAGGTGATCTGCGACGGGTATGAGGCGACACAGATTGCAATAAAGCATTTAATCGCTTACGGTCACCGGCGAATCGGCTATATCGGCGAGGTTTCAAACGAGGTGCGGTATCAGGCGTACTGTGATGCGCTCCGCGAGCATAGGCTGGACTGCTCCGCGAGCTTGGTGTGCAACTGCCCGCAGAACGGCGCCGGAGGATATCAAGGGGCCGGGCAGCTGCTCGGCACGGCAAGGCCGCTCCCAACCGCTGTTTTTTGCGCAACCGACATTGCCGCCATCGCCGCCCTTCGCCGCTTCACCGAGGCAAAGATCAAGGTGCCGGAGCAGCTTTCCATCATCAGCATGGACAATATTGAACTGTCCGGCTATGTTTCGCCCATGCTCACTACCGTGGGCATGCCGATCGTTGAAATGGGGAATGTCGCGGTGCAAACCCTCATCGACAGAATTCACAAGCGGCACAAGCTGCCCATGAAGATCTTTTTGCCAAACAAGTTGATGGTTCGAGAGAGTGTCGCGAATCTAAACGCAGGAGCGTACATATGACGGGTTCTCTCCGTCTTTTAAAGTGGAGCGGCAAAGTTCTATGAACATCTGACGAACGGCGGAGAGATCGAGTAAGGTTTGGTAAACGGGTGCCACCGAAAATCCGTTTGCTGTAAGACGGCTTTCGAGGCTTACTGCATCCTTGCCAAAGATATCCTCCCGCACATGCTTTCCGGCGGTCAGGGTGAGAGGCGTGAGCGTGATATCTAAAATTTCGTCTTGCCGGAACTGTTTCATAGCTATGTCAAAATCGGGCCGACCCTCCAAGACGCCGATATAAGCCCTTGCAAAACCCGCCTTTCGCAAAGCATCCGAAAACCTTGCATAAACCGCCTCACCCAGCGGGTGACGGGAGCCGTGGCCGGCAAAGAGCGTCGGATTTTGCCCATATTCGTTAAGCAGGATTTTTGCAAGTGCCGCGATGTTTTCATCCGAAGATAAAAGCGGTTTGCCGACAGCCGTTTGTTTTTCGCATGCGGTTACCTCGGCGCATAGCCTTTCATACTCAAAATTGGGCAGTAAATAGATGGGCTGAACCACAACGTTGTTCGACTGCAGTTTGCTCAACCCCTCCGATGCGGTTTTCGCAGAGATTATCCGATAGCCTGCAAAGGCCTTTTCAAAATCACTTTCAAGCGCCGACAGGTTGCCAAAGCCAACGAGCAGGATCTCCGGCTTTGTTGTTTGAATACACATCTTGCTATCACCAGTACTTTCTAAAAAGGAATGATAAAAAATGAAACGAATTGCTTTATTGATTATAGCCTCTTTACTTCTATTTATGACGGGCTGCACAGCCGCTACGCCGGAAACCTCCTCCTCTGACGCAGTGGAGTTTCAAGACGCGCTGGGCCATTCTGTCCGCATTGCCGGCAGCGACCGGGTGGTGGCCGCCTCCGGCAGCTTCGCACAGGTGTGGCTGCTGGCGGGGGGCAAGCTGGCCGGGGCAACCGAGGACGCCTTTAAGGATAACCTGAGCCTGCCCGAAGAGGTTGCCGACGTCGGGAGCCTGCACGCGCCGAGCCTTGAAGCGATGATATCGCTAACCCCCCAGCTGGTGATCCTTTCCGCCGATATCAGCGGGCATACCGCTTTGTACGACCAGCTGGCCGCCGCGGACATCCCCACTGCCTATTTTTCGGTCGAGGTGTTCAAGGATTATCTGAACATGCTCAAGGTCTGCACCGATATCACGGGGCGCAGCGATTTGTATGAGCAGAACGGCCTGAGCATTCAGGATAAAATTCAGAAGGTCATCGCCAAAACCGAGGGCAAGCCTTCCCCCAAGATACTGCTCCTACGCGCCGGAGCCGGAAAGGTTACCGCGCGCAACAGCGATACCATGGCCGGAGCCATGCTCAAGGACTTAGGGTGCGTGAACATCGCCGACAGTGAGACGGGATTGCTTGACAACCTGAGCATGGAGGCTATTATTGAGCAGGACCCCGACTTTGTCTTCGTGACCACCATGGGGGATTCGCAGGAGCAGGCGCAGCAGGCTTTACAGGATACACTGCTCTCCAACCCAGCGTGGGCAAATTTGAGCGCGGTGAAAAACAACCGCTATATCACGCTGCAAAAGGACCTGTTTCACCTAAAGCCCAACAACCGTTGGGGCGAAGCATACGAAAAGCTGTGGGAGATTTTATATGGGAAACAGTAAGCGAAACGCCCTTGCAATTCTCGCTTGTACCGTGAGTTTGCTGCTTGCCGCCCTGCTGGCGCTCTCGCTGGGGGCGGTGCGTTTCAGCCTGCCCGAGCTTTTACAGGGCTTAACGGAGGGCGGCAGCTCCGCCGGGCGCATCCTGCTGCATGTCCGACTGCCCCGCCTGTTCGCCGCTATGCTGGCTGGGGCGAGCCTTTCGGTCTCGGGCGTTCTGATTCAAACCGTACTGCAAAATCCGCTGGCAAGCCCCGGGATCATCGGCGTTAATGCCGGCGCGGGGCTTGCCGTTGCGCTTTGTATGGCCCTGCTTCCGGGCATCGTCCTGATCCTGCCCCTTGCGGCATTTCTGGGCGCCTTGTCCGCTGTGCTGCTGGTTTACGGCATCGCCCGCAGGGCGGGCGCCTCGCGCATCACGCTGGTGCTCTCCGGCGTGGCGATCTCCAGCCTGGTGACGGCGGGCATCAGCACCCTGACCACATTATACCCCGACATCATGAGCGGCCTGCGCGACTTCCAAAATGGTGGGTTCGCGGGGGTCTCCGGCAGGATGCTGACGCCCGCCGGTTTGGTGATTCTGCCCGGGCTGCTGGCATCGCTGATATTCGCCGGGGAGCTGGATGTGCTGGGCTTGGGAGAAAGCACCGCTGCCGCCTTGGGGCTGCATGTGCGGTTTTACCGCTTTTTATTTTTGACGCTCGCGGCAGCGTTGGCCGGGGCGGCGGTGAGCTTTGCGGGCTTGCTTGGGTTTGTGGGGCTGATTGTGCCGCATATGGCCCGTTTTGTGCTGCAGGGCGGCGGCAAGCGGACGTTAATTATTTTGTCGGCCTTGATGGGGGCGGCCTTTTTAACCCTGTGCGACACCGCCGCCCGGACGATCTTCGCGCCCTTTGAGCTGCCGGTTGGCATACTGATCGCCTATCTGGGCGTGCCGTTCTTTTTATGGCTGCTCTTTAGAGAGAGGAGAAAGCGCCATGATTGAGCTGAAAAAGCTTTCCGGCGGGTACGGGCACTATGAGGCGGTGCACGACATATCCCTCACCTTCCCGAACGGGCAGATTACCGCGGTGATCGGCCCCAACGGCTGCGGGAAAAGTACGCTGCTGAATCTCTGCTGCGGCCAGCTGCAGCCACAGAAAGGCGAGGTTTGGGTGGATGGTGAACCGCTTTGCACGCTTTCGCGCACAGACACCGCCAGAAAAATCGCCCTGTTGCCCCAAAGCCGGACGGTGCCGGATATCACGGTGGGCGCGTTGGTGCTGCACGGCCGCTTTCCTTGGCTCGATTACCCGCGTATTTACCGGGCGGAGGACAAAACCGCCGCGGAAGGCGCCATGCGGCGGGCAGGGATTCTGGACAAAAGCCACAAGCTGCTTGCCCGGCTCTCGGGCGGGGAGCGCCAGAAGGCGTACCTCGCCATGCTGCTGGCGCAGAACACCGGTACTGTCTTTCTGGATGAGCCGACGACCCATCTGGATATCGCGCGTCAGCTGGAGCTGCTTACATTGCTCGCCGAGCTAAAGCGGGAGGGCAAATGTGTGGTCGCGGTTCTGCACGATTTGGGTATGGCGCTGGACATTGCCGACCGTGTTGCGGTGATGAAGGACGGCAGGCTGCTGATTGCGGGAACACCCGAACAGGTGGTCGCATCCGGCTTCATAGAGGATGCGTTTGGCGTGAGGCTGCAGCGCAGAGAACAGATTGGGTTTGAACATCTATAAAACAACCGTTAATTCCCCTGTCTTAGAAATGACAACAGCGAAAAACACTGCTATGTAATTAATTTCTCGCCGTTTTAAGGAAATGCCGTATAGAGGATACCCTTCTACAGAAACAGGTTCATTCGTTCCATTGGGAGCAAATGAACCTGTTTTTTACCTGCATTTAAATTGCGAAGGCATCGTTCGACTTAAACGCCGCGTTTTCCACCAAACGCACCTGATGGTCGTTATAGAGATACAGCCGGTAGATTAATACGCTGACCTCCTCGCCTACCGCAAGCGGATCGTCCTCCATGGAGCGATAGGTGATGAGCTTCACACCGCCGACCTTCACCCGCAGCTCCAGCATATTGCCGCGAAAGAAGATATCCTCTACCTTGCCAAGCTCGGAGGCATGGGGATAAAGCTCCTTATCCGCCTTGGTGACGCGCACAAATTCGGGCCGGAGCACGGCTTTGCCGTAGCCTTTATCGGTCTCAAAGCCGTGGAACCTGCCGTAATCCTCAACGAGGATAGACTCGCCGATAAATTTTGCGGCAAAGGGGGTGGCGGGGTTTTTGTAGATATCGACCGGGGTGCCGATCTGCTCAATGCGGCCACTGTTGGTGATGATGATCTCATCGGCGACCTCCACCGCTTCCTCCTGATCGTGCGTGACAAAGATGCTGGTGATGCCCACCTTGTTGATGGTTTCTCGCAACCAGGTGCGCAGCTCCTTGCGAACCTTGGCGTCGATGGCCGCAAAGGGCTCGTCGAGCAACAACAAATGGGGGTTCGGCGCCAGTGCACGGGCGAAGGCTACCCGCTGTTTCTGCCCGCCGGACAGCTGGTGCGGGCGGCGCTTTTCCAGCCCCTCCAGCCCAATCAGCTTGATCAGTTCGCCCACCCGCTCTTTGATAAAGGCTTTATCCTTCTTCTGCACCTCGAGGCCAAAGGCGATGTTGTCAAACACGGTCATGTAACGAAAGAGGGCATAGTTCTGAAACACGAAGCCGATTCCTCGGCGGCTGGCCGGAAGGTCGTTTACCCGGTGCCCGTCAATGATGATATCGCCGCTGTCCGGCGTCTCCAACCCTGCAATCATGCGCAGGATGGTTGTTTTACCGCTGCCGGAGGGGCCGAGCAGCCCGATCAGCTTCCCCTTTTCGATAGAAAAGCTGACGTTATCCGCCGCCTGAAAGCCGCCGAACTTTTTGTTGATGTTTTGAAGCGTTACGTACATATCGTTTACCTCTCTTCTCTCTTGACGCGGTGTTCCACGATGTTGCGCAGGATGAGGATGATTACCGCAATCAACACCAAAATGGAGGAAACGGCAAAGGCAGCCGTCAGCTTGAATTCATTGAACAAGATCTCTACATGAAGCGGGAGGGTGTTGGTTTTGCCCCGCAAATGCCCGGATACCACCGACACCGCGCCGAACTCGCCCAACGCCCGGGCGGTACAGAGAATCACGCCGTATAACAGCCCCCACTTGATGTGGGGGAAGGTGACCTTGCGAAAGATGCGAAGGCCTTTGGCCCCCATCAGCGCGGCGGCCTCCTCCTCGTCGCTGCCCTGCGCCTGCATCAGCGGAATCAGCTCGCGGGAAACAAAGGGGAAGGTAACAAATATCGTCGCCAGCACAATGCCGGGTACGGCAAATACGATTTTAATATCCCATGCCTCCAAAAACGGGTAGGCCCAGCCGATTCGGCCGAACACGAGGATGAACACCAAACCCGCGATGATGGGCGAGATAGAAAAAGGGATGTCGATTAAGGTGGTAAGCGCCTGTTTGCCCCGAAAACGGAATTTGGCGATAGCCCAGGCCGCGAATATCCCAAATATAGTGTTGACAACGACCGTAACTCCGGTCGCCAGCAGGGTCAGGTTCAGGGCTTTGACCGCATACTCGTCGGCGATGGCGTTTGAAAAGGTCTCCCAGCCCTGCCTCAGGGCGTAAACCAGCACGGTAGTGAGGGGCAGAACCAGCATGACGACTAAAAACGCCACACCCAACAGGATGAGAATCCATTTGATAATCTTCTGTTTCAACCGTCTCACCCCCTTGCGATTTTATTGATTCTGGCCTGAAGCAGGTTGATGCCGAACAGCAGGATAAAGGCGAAAATAACCATGACCAGTGCGATGGAGGTGGCGGCGGCGTAGTTGAACTGCTCCAGCTTATTCATGATAATCAGCGGCGTGATCTGCGTTTCATAGGGGATGTTTCCCGCGATAAACACCACGCTGCCGTATTCGCCGATGCAGCGGGCAAAGGCGAGCCCGAACCCTGTCAGCGCGGCGGGCAAAATCTCGGGGAACACTACCTTAAAAAAGATTCGGGAGCGGCTGGCGCCCAGCGCCGAAGCCGCTTCCTCATACTGTGGGTCCAGCTTTTCCAGCACCGGCTGGATGGAACGCACCACAAAGGGGATGCCGATAAAGATCATCGCAATTACAATCCCGACGGTAGTGTAGGAGATTTTGATGCCGAGCTTGTCAAACCATCCGCCGACCCACCCTTTGTCGGAATACAGGGTGGTGAGCGCGATACCCGCCACTGCGGTAGGCAGGGCGAAGGGCAGCTCAATCAGGCCGTCCAGCACCCGTCGGAGCGGGAATTTGTAACGGGTCAGAATCCACGCGAGCAGGATACCGAAAACCACATTGACCACGGCGGCAATGGCCGCGCAGGAAAGGCTGACCTTGTATGTAGCCACCGTCTGCTTGTCGGTAACCACGCTCCAAAAATCTGCGAAGGTGGAATCCGAAAGGGTTAAGAGAACCGAAAACAGAGGAATCAGCACAATCAGGCTGAGCATGGTGATGGTGATACCCATGGAGAGCCCAAAACCCGGTATCACGTTGCCTTTTCGTTTTTTGAAGAGTTCTTTCAGATGAAACACGTGCGGAGTCCCCCTATTTTCGGTGATGGTGTAAATAGTCTTTACTTTTTATAGATCTGATCGAAGATCGCGCCGTCGGCGAAGAACTTCTCGGCTGCTTTCGCCCAGCCGCCGAAATCATCGTCGATGTTGACCAGCTCAAGGTTCAGATTAAAGGTGTCGCTGAATTCCTTCAGAATGTCGGGGTTGGAGGGGCGGTAGTAGTTCTGGCCCTCCAGACGCTGCGCATCATCCGAATAGAGATATTCCAAATAAGCCTTGGAAACCTCCTCCGTACCGTGCTTCTTCGCGTTGGCATCCACCACCGCAACCGACGGCTGGGCAAGGATGCTTAAAGACGGGGTGACAATCTCAAAATCATCCGGATGCTCTTTCAGGGACAGGAACGCTTCATTCTCCCAAGCCAGCAGCACATCCCCCTGCCCGTTTTCCACAAAGGTGGTGGTGGAGCCGCGGGCGCCGGAATCCAGCACGGTCACGTTCGCGTACAGCGATTTTAAAAACTCCTTGCTTTGGGTCTCATCCCCGCCAAATTTCTTATCCGCAAACGCCCATGCCGCCAGGAAGTTCCACCGGGCGCCGCCGGAGCTCTTAGGGTCCGGCGTGATGACTTCCACGCCGGGCTTTACAATATCGTCCCAATCCTTCAGGCTCTTGGGGTTGCCCTTGCGCACCAAAAAGACGATGGTGGAGGTGTAGGGCGCGCTGTTCTTCGGGAGCTCACTTACCCAGCCTTCTTCAATCAGGCCGCCCTTACGCAGTTCATCCACGTCGCCCTCGAGTGCCAGCGTAACCACATCCGCCTCGTTGCCCTCCAGCACCGAACGGGCCTGTTTACCGGAGCCGCCGTGGGACTGGGTGATTTCCACCGCCTGCCCCTTCTCTTTCTCCCAGTATGCCTGGAAAAGCTTGTTGTACTGTTCGTAAAGCTCGCGGGTGGGGTCGTAGGAAACATTGGTGATGGCCAACGACTTGGCGGTGGGCTGATCGGTGTTTGCAGCGGGAGCCTCCTTTGCGGAGCAGCCGGCGAAAACGCCTGAAATCGAAACCGCGGCAATTGCCAGGGCCAGTGCCTTTCTGGTTATGCGTTTCATATGTATCTACCTCATTTCATCATTTCGGTTATATTCTTATAAATAATATTCAGGGGAGCTACCGTATCACATTCGGTCTGTAACACTTAAAGCAGTGCGACATCGAAAACGCACCGGAATACGCAGGTTGCCTTTGCTCAACATTTCAATCGCTCCTCACTTCAATTCATATATAATATGTATGTTTAATATGATTTATTGTACTCTAGCAATCTACGTTATGCAACAGGAAATTAAGCAATCGTTTGCGCAGTGGGGGTTGAAAGGGAACGCATTAAAACCGCCGGTTAAGCCTTTGTTATTGGTAGCAGATAGGAGAAAACCTTCTCAAAAACATCGAGTCCCTTGCATTATTCAACTTCTTCGGAAGTCGAGCAGAAATTTCTGGAGAGCCTTATATTTTACAGTCATCCGGCACTTTATCTGTTCTAAGTCCCTAAAAAACCGAATACCGCAGGCTTCCGTCTTTAGTTCGTGCCAAGTACTTAACGGTGCACACCAGTTCTGGCTTCAGTCAAATAGCTTGCGGACTCTCCCTTGTGAAAAAAGGTTCATTAACAAACTTTTTACACGACGCCAAAGCCTGCTTTTGCGTTTGACTATTTGACAAACTACAAACTTCGCCTGCCGTAAATAAGGGGAATTTAGCCTTATCAGTTAATCGGGTAAATTTATCATTTTGTATAGTCATTCAAATATAAAACAAGCGGTCATGCATCTATTCTCTCAGTTGCATGGCCGCCTGTTTACTTGTTAGCTTATTGTAGATAATCTCAGATTATTTTTGTTTTTTCCGCCGTAGGAGTAACGCCGCGGAGGCGGGGCCGGGGTGAGGGAAAGCATCCACGCCCGGCCGGTGGTGGATACGGGCAGGTCGTAGATGTTGGGGGAAACGAGCGTCACGCCCTCGGGCAGGCTCAGGCCGGTGGTGTCGATCCCGATGCCCGTGCCGTTGGTCACGTTGGAATACTGCGGTGCGGGCGGAGCATCATCGTCACCGCTGTCGCCTGAACCGCCCGAGGAACCATCTCCGCTGGGCCGATTCTCCCAAATGGCGTACAGGTGCAGATCACCGGTCGGCATGATGATTGTAGCTCCCACCGCGTAGATCGTCCCCGTGCCGTTCGCTGTCGTATTCCAGTACTTGAACTGCTTACCCGACGGAGCGGTGAAGGTGTTTGCCGCCACCGTAAAAGCTACGCCTTCAGCCTTATCAATGTCGGTTGGTGCCGTTCCCGTGCCACCGTTCGGATGGTAGATTACAGCATGAGAAGGGATTACCTCGAATGTCGCCGCTACTGTCACATTGTTTGCGGGCATGGCGAAGGTGGTGGAGGCGTTGCCGGCATTTCCAAACTGCCCGCCGCCCGAGGAGGTCCAGCCGCCGAACCGATACCCGTTGTCAGCGGCAGCGGCGATATCTAAAACCGTACCCGCCGCATAATAACCGTTGGCGCCGACGGTGATACTGCCGCCGGTCTCCGTAGTAAAAGTAAGGGCATAACCGCGTGCCATTCCTGGAAATTCCGCAAAACCTAACTCCTCACCACAATTGTAGACGATACCGAAAATACCGTTCTCTTCATCCCATCGATACGACCCGCCTCCGTAAGCGAGCGCGAGTCCTTGTGCGGAGTCGCGGGGTGCGGCGGCAATACCGTGATCTACCTTGACTATAAGGCAATCTCCTTCGCCGCTCACGTTTCCCGTAACCGAGCCGCCCGATACCACCTCAAAAGTGCCCGCACCGCTAAGGTGGATAAAATTTTCTGCCGTCGCGGTTGCCGTGATCGCCCCCGTGCCGCCGTGCTGCCATGCGCCGCTGGCGGCGGCAACCGCCTGCGCCGAGATCGTTTCCGCAAAGGCGAAGGACTGCATCATGCCTTCCTCTACCGTCACGGTGATCTCGGGAAGCGACACATCCCCCGCCACACTCCAGCTTCCCGGCAGCGCCGGCGTGAATATGTATGTGCCTGCCGCCTACGGGTCGTAGGGCGGCACGCTCTGCCATGCCACGCCCGTAATTATAACCGTCTCGCCGCTTTCTCCGGGCATCGCGACCGCGCTTGCCCCCAGCACTGCGGCAGGTTGAGCGCATCCTGCACGGTGCCGTGCGGTACCATCCGTTTCCGCACTTCTTCCCGCAATATCGCAAAGGCGGTGACTGTCATAGTACTGTCTTGCGCGTATACGGGTATTAGACTCACCTGTATCGCCAGCAGGGCCAAGGCCGCAACAAGGGCTGACAGTTTTATCACAAATCTGTTCCTAAGCATCATTTACATCTCCCCGTTCGATTATATTCACCGGGCTTTTCCGTTTTTACGCAAAAACGCCGCCATAATTAAAACCATTATAGCGGCGTGCCTTATTTTTATGTAATGTACTAAGGTACAGGGTGGCAAAAATTATTAAAAATTTACGAGAACAAGTCAAAGAAAGACAATCGTCTACTCCACGATGCCCTCTTGTATGGCGAACCTTACCGCCTCGCTGCGGTTTTGCATATGCAGCTTGCGCAGGATCATCTCGATGTAATACTTCACGGTGCGTTCGGTTACCCCCAGCTCCGCCGCGATCTCCTTGTATCTCATCCCCTTCGCGACCATGATCAGTACCTCCCGCTGCCTGCCGCTCAGCGCACCGATACCGCCCTCGCTTTCGTTTGGGCAAGCCGGCTCGGCAAGCTGTCTATCGTCACTGATTTTATACTCTTTTAGCAGCTTGGAGGCCAGCAGCGGAGAGACGGGGAACCCGCCCGACTCGGCCTGCATCAGCATCTCAAACAGCACATCTGCGTCAAGGCTTTTGAGCAGATAACCCGAGGCGCCGCTCTTGATCGCCTCAAAAACGTCGTCCTCGCTTTCCGAAGCGGTGAGCATGATGATGTTTACCCCCGGGCACTGTGCCTTGATTATCCGCGTTGCCTGCAGGCCGGAGACCGGCTTCATCATAATATCCATCAGCACCACGTCCGGCTTTAAGCACATCGCCTTTTTAAGCGCTTCCTCCCCGCCCAAGGCCGTATCGATCACCTCCATGCCCCGGGCCAGCAAAAGGTTTTTGAGTCTGTATATGTTAAAATTGTACGACATCAAGCTGATCTCTCCGTCGCTGCACCGGGAATGCACCTCGGTAAGCAACGCCCGCATACAGGATAACCTGCTCCGGCTGATTGCAAGGTCGGCAGCCGTATTGGTGCGGATCCCCCTGATCCCCGCCTTTCACGATGATTAGGAGCTTGAAAAGCTTGCCGCATTTCTCGCCCCCCTGAAGCTGCAGCACATCGAACTGCTTCCCTACCACCGCTACGGCATCGGCAAATACGAGGAGCTCGGGCAGGTCTATACGCTGGACTGCTTGGAACCGGATAACGCGTGGCTTAAGCACGCGCTGGCCTTTTTTTCTTCCTGCCGAGCCGAGGTTGTGCTAAACACTTAACAAATATCTTGAAGCAAAAAGAATGCGTGAGATTCCTGTTTCTGAAAGAGAATCAAAATAAATATAACATCAAGAAGGCCTATAAGATCCTCAAAATCTCACGCTCCGGCTACTATGACTGTTTGCAGCTAAAGAACGGATATCACCCCGCTAAGGTGCGAAACCAGCCTTTACTGCTTTTGGGCCTGATATAAAGGACGGCAACGTAATGGACGGCGCCCGAGCATTGGATTAACCCCCCCTCTTTGTAAAGCTGTTTGGGGTTAAGATGTCGGGTATTGATGGGTAAACCGCCAGATATTTTTAAATAGTCTTCTCTCTACCAAAGTGCCCTTCTTTTCATCCTGTGTTTAGTAATGGGAAAGGGCGTTTAAACATTAAACGCCCTTTCCCATTACAATTTAAAGTGCTCATAAAGCTATCATGAGTAATTGTTTTAGTAATTCATGATGTGCAGTCCAGATTCGCCCCGAACCTCAACTAGTTGATGACTCAAAATACTGTTAAAGGACTTTGCCGCCCCTGTAAAATAACCGGGGCGGCAATAAGAGGGAAACAAATATAGAAAATGTCTTTTTATTGAGTGCAGTGATGATTGATAAAGCATCCCTCTAGTACTGCACGACTATATCTTTTTTGCTAAAAAGCAAAATAGATACTCACTATCCTATTACAACCTATCATTCTTTTTTGCCTATTTGAGACAGATTACACTGAAAGGCTGTCTGGCTATCTCTGACCTTGAAGCCTATTATATCTTAATTTTAGACGAATTTCGACAAACTGCACTTATCATGTAATAATTACACTTAAATCGTCTGCTCTATAGTAATCGCACCCTCATATGCTATAATAACTTTAAGTACGACAACAAAGGATGGGGTTCATGCTTAAAATAGCGATTTGTGATGACGATGTTTCCGAGCTTGATCAAGCATACTTTATCGTTTCTAACTATTGGGGTAATCGCCCTGATATTGAGGTTGCTGTATACAAATTTCTTTCTCCATATGAATTGTTTGAGACTATCGAGCGTGAGGGCCGTTTTCAGTTGTACCTTCTGGACATACTGATGCCCCAAATTAACGGTATCGATGTGGGAACAAAAATCCGCCATGATGATGAGAATGCGGTGCTGGTTTATCTTACATCTTCACCGGACTATGCGCTGGACTCTTACAAACTATACGCTTTTCAATACCTTTTAAAGCCTATTAATAAGCAGGCGATGCACAAAGTCTTAGACAAAGTTACCGAGAAGCTGGTTCGTCAGTTGGCAAATGCGCTGCCGATAAAAACAAAAAACGGCATTGTGTCCATACCGCTTTCACAAATTATCTATGTGGAGTATAACGAGCACCGCTTAAGCTTTTGCCTCACGAACGGCAACCATGTAACCAGTCTTACTGTCCGTGAGCCCTTCGATGATTTCGCGGGTAACTTAATGCAGGATGAATGCTTTGCACACCCCCATGCCTCGTTCTTAGTAAACTTAAGGCATGTGCGCACACTCACCGCAAAAGACATGATCATGGTGAACCAAACACACATTCCGATTTCCCGCAAGAAGTACGCCGAGATTAAAAAGCAATATATAGATTTTGTACTAAAAGGCGGGAATAGCGGATGCTAATCATTTTTGATGAACTAGTGCTGCTTGGCATGGCTATTATCTTTCAATATTTGATGTTAAAGCCGCGTTTTACCCGTAATAAAACTATTTTCACCCTGATAATAGGCAGCGGTATAGTATTCAGCTTAAATTTGCCACTGTTTCATTTCTGGAGTGCAGAGCAACTCAACCCGCTCTACCCATTAAGAGTAATTATCCCCATCTTTTTTCTTTTTACTTTTCTCTCTAAAACTAGAGGTGTTAAGCTCTTATTTAACTTGCTTACGACTGTGTTGTTATGTATTTTAACAACATTAAGCGGCTATCTGGTTGCTTTTCCATTTCAATTTAACGAGGCAGCTAAAATAGCCGGAAGGTTCATTGCCTTTATACCACTCTACTTTTTCGTGGCGCGTTTTTTTAAACATCTGTACTTCGAGATGCTGGAAAAGCTGAAAAAGGGGTGGGTTTTACTTTGCCTAATACCGCTCCTAATCTCAGCGCTGTATTATTATTGTGCAATGCTTGAGGGTGATTTGAAGGAACACCCCGAAAACAGCTTTCCTATCATCATATCCGCACTGCTCTTTATGGTAACCTATGCCGTGATTTGCATCTTCTTTCAGCAAATCGGGCAATTGTTTGCGCTACAGAGCGAACGGCAACTCATGCAAGCTCAGGTTTCAGCGCTTAAGAACCAATCTGTTGCGGTTATGGAGTCTATGAAAACGATGAGCATATATCGTCATGACATGCGCCATTACATGCAAAGTATCAGAGCACTTCTTGAAAACGGCAATACGAAAGCAGCACTTGATTATATGGGAAGTCTCAGTCATTCATTTGAGAAGGCGGAAATTTCAAGGTATTGCGAGAATGAAACGCTTAATGCGATCCTCTTTTACTATATTGATATGGCTGAAAAAGAAGGTATAAAGGTTTCCACCAAATTGGATATTCCACAGCAGCTACCGGTAAAGGAAATGGAGCTTGCCACCGTGTTAGCCAACGCCATCGAAAATGCCAGAAATGCGTGTCGTATGATGCCCAAGGAAAGAGAGCGGGCTATTCAAATAACCTGTGTAGCCAAGCCCAAATTTGCGTTCGAAATCTCAAATACTTATTACGGTGAGGTTTTATTTAACGAGAGCGGCCTTCCTATGGCAACAGAGGAGGGGCATGGACTGGGGTCGCAGAGCATTGCCGCCTTCGTGAAAAAGTACAACGCGATACTGGATTATCAAACTGATAACGGCCTGTTCCGGATTAGAATACTATTAACTTAGAATAATCAAAATAATGTGAATCTCAGAATTTTCTCTGAGCTTCGCATACTTCCGATGGCATACAGCTTAGACCTTACCCGCTTCGTAGTATATGCCGGAACGCAAGAATACAGTGATGTTGTCATGTTTAGTCCTACCGTGAGCGTAACCGATACCGTTATAATCGCTGCTGTTTGCCTCGTGGTCGGTACGTCCTCCTATGCAAGGAGTGAGAAAAACAGGTAGAGTATAAATTTAAATTGAGTCGAATAAAAATTATGCGAAGTCAGAGCCAGTTCTGAACTTCGCATAAGAACTATTTTATCTTTATCGACATTATCGGAATGTTTCTGTTTTATCAAAATCACTTCCATGATAATCTTCCCTGTTAGGTATAGGGACCAACCAAACAAATTTTTCATAGAGAGTGACGCAAAGACACGCTTAAAAGCTAAAGGGGTTTAGTATTGCAGTCGCTTTTGTATAGCCTTTCCCAAAAAACCGTAGCGCCTCGATGGGCGGAGGTGCAGTTTTTCTTATACAATCCAAGCCAGCCGGTGGATGGTTTTTCAATTGGTTCCCATCCGGATCTGCGCCGTGCGAATTCTTCCTCGGTTACATCAACGTTCAGAGTTCGCATCTCAATATCAATTCGGATTCTGTCCCCGTTTTGAATCAACGCCAAATTACCTCCTTCATAAGCTTCCGGGGAGACATGTCCGATCGCCAACCCTCCCGTAGCTCCTGAAAAACGGCCGTCGGACACCAAGGCAATCTGAGAACCCAACCCTTTACCCAAAACAGCCGCCATAAACGTTTCCATATGAGGCATACCCGGTGACCCCTTTGGGCCTTCATACCGAATAACGACAACATCGCCGGGACAAATCTCATCCCGCAAAATGGCCTGCCAAGCAGTATCCTGTGAATCGTACACCTTCGCCGGCCCATCAAATCTCCAGGCTTGTCTATCAACGGCGGAGAACTTAACAATAGCGCCGTCTTTCGCAATATTTCCCGAGAGCACGGCAAGCCCTCCCTGCTCATAGATGGGATCGGCTACCGAATGGATAACGGCGGAATCACGGTTATGTGAACGAGCAATCTTTTCTGCAATGCTGCCAAACATGCCCTCCGCTTTTACATCAACCAGTCCCGCCTTGGACAATTCGAGCATAACTGCTCCCAGACCGCCCGCATGATCAAAATCAACCATTGTATAGGACTTATGATTCGGGTAGATCGTGCTGATGACGGGAACGATCCGGCTGATTGAGTCGAAAACCTCGGGAGTGACATTAATCCCGCCCTGACGAGCGATCGCGGGAATATGAAGGATGGAGTTGGTGGAACCTCCCGTAGCCATCATATACCTGACCACATTGAGAAAATTTGTTTGCTTTACAACATCGCGCGGCCGGATATTCTTCTTTACAAGTTCAACGATCCGGCGTGCCGTCTGTCTTGACATGTCCAGCCATTCTTCACTCATACAGGCAATGCTGGCATTACCATGCGGAGAAAAGCCCAAAATCTCGGCCGTCGCGCACATGGTGTTGGCCGTGCCCATAAACGGGCAGGCACCTGGGGTGGGGCAGGCCTCCCGAACGATCTCCTTATATTCTTCACAGTTGATTTTCCCCTCGATATAGGCTGCATATGCCTGTTTCGTATGGGTTAGGGTGATCATCTTTCCGTTGTGGTGCCCCGGCTGCATATATCCGCCCGTAAACATGACGGCCGGTATATTGACCCTCATAGCACCCATCAGCATGCCGGGAACCACCTTGTCACAGGTCGCCAGCATTACCATGCCTTCCAGCATGTTCAGTTCCGCAATGGTCTCCACCTCGCTGGAAACCATATCGCGCGCAGGCAGTGTATAGCGGTCACCCGGCGTGTTTGAGCAAATGCCGTCACAGATCCCGGATAAAGGCAACTCGAGCGGCAAGCCGCCGGCCGCGTAAATTTCCTCCTTCATGCCGTCAATAACGTTCTTAAACGCATAATGTCCGGGGTTCATCTCATTCCAGGTGTTGAGCAGCCCAATCACGGGCCGTTCTGCGTCCTCGGGAGATATACCCATTGCATACAAAAGGGCATTTCGATGATCAAGTGATTCTTCGTTCCATTCTCGTATCATATTTATACTCTCCATTCATATTGAATCATAAGGAAGGAGCATCGGCCGGTGGCAATGAACCGATTAAACATCCTTTCCCCCAGCCATACGGCTGTCGTCAAGTCCGGTTCTGCACCGGTAATCGTTCCAGACATTTTCAAACCAATTATCCGGAGTGGGAATCGGTCGAACCTCAACAAAGCTGGAAATAAAGTTGTTTTCCATCCGAACGGTCTGCATGAGGCGGTTGCCTTTCTGCGGACGGTTCGCCTCATAGGCATGGCTGTCTGTAGGCGCATTCTCTGTGGCACCGTGTGCATTCATTACCAGCGCGCCCCCGCGGGAGGCGGTTACCTGTGCAGCTTCTTGCATTGCGGAAAGCACTGCAAGCTGTGTGATAAAGATGTCTCTGTTTTTCAGCAGGTCTGGCAACTCGTACGGTGCTGCGATCGGGGTATCAAAAACATCACGGATTTTTTGCCGCAGCTTTGCCTCCAGCCGCCTCATTCTTTCGGGGTTTCGGATATGTGCGGCGCAGGAACTCATGTCTGCAGATAATTCCCTGCGCTGTGCAAGTACCTGAGACGGGGCGTTGCCGTGCGGCATTGCGGATTTCAACTGTTCGAGCAGTCTGCAGGCTTCTTCACGAGCCAGGTTCATAAACGCGGCGGTACAGCCGTTATTTGGAAGCGTCGTATAGGCAATATGCTCCGCGGCACGTAAGGAACCAACCTGCGTTGAATTCAGCGCACTGCCGCCCGGTCTACGCACACCAAAGGTACCCGCGGCTTCTCCCACCGCATACAGGCCCCGGACGGTTGTCTGCCAGTGGTCGTCCACGGCAATGCCGCCGTTATGGTGCTGGGCACACACGCAGATTTCCAGCGGTTCCCGATACAGGTCTATGCCGTGTTCGCGATATAGCTCGATGGCCGGTAAATTCATCTTTTTAAGCCGGGCAATCGGCGTTTTCAACAATGCCTTTGAGCTTTGCAGATAAGCGTAAACCTCCTCGTCAAGGCTGCCGAAGCCGTTTTCCATTCCGGCGGGTTCGCTTCGAAAATCGAGGTAAACATGGCGGCCAAGGTCGAACACCTCATGGTGAACAAGAATATCCACCATCGAGGAACCGTTTATTTTCGTCGAATCAAACGGCCACTGATACCCTTTTAAAAACTGCATTTTTAACATGCGTGAGGGATCTTTAAAATAATCGAGCAGAAATTCACGCTTAACCCCATCGCGATCGACGGATATGTATTTGGGTAACACCTGCTGGTAGGTTCCGGAAACGTTCCAACGGAACTTAACAGATGCCAGACCATACTGCCACTCCTGAAGATTGGCGCCTTGCGCGCCTGCTTCCAGCGCCATCCCGCTCATGCCGGTCTGGCTTTCGGGATATACCGACGTTAGATAGCAGCCCGCCGGGCCGCCGGTAGCCATAATCACACGCTTTGCGCGGATGATCGTTAATCCGTGGGCCGGGCTGTCAAGCGTCGATCTGTCCAAGCACAAAAGTCCTTCAATCTCCGTGTCTTTTGCCAGCAGCCTCACAGCAGTCATGCCATCCAGAATAGGTATGCCCTTTTTTATAACCGACCGCTCCAGACATTCAGTCATGAATTTGCTGGTGAGCGGTCCGGCGCTGGTAGCCCGCTGGCGTGGGTCATGGTCTGTCTTATACCCCACGTATTCGCCATACCGGTTAGTGGGAAAGGGAACGCCGAGATTGGCAAGCTTTATAAACGAACGAACGGAGTTTGCGGCCTCGGCCAGCGCGGTATCCCCGTTAACTCCTTCACCGCAAAAGAGGTCTTCAGCCATCTGTCGAACGGAATCGACACCGTCGCCCGCTATGTTCAGCTTATAGTAGGTTTGTTTGTCGCTGCCGGTATTTCGGCTCGTGCCCATTTGAACCCCTTCCGTCAGGATAGCGATATCGGTTCGCCCAAGGTCGTAAAGCCAGTCTGCGGCATTGAAGCCCGCGCATCCGCTGCCAATCACGACAACATCCATCTGCAAAACGGGAACCGGCGCTTCTCCAATGAAAACGGTACTGCGTATCATACAATTCTCCTTGCTCTGATATGGATAATGCCTTCATTTTTTCAAAAGATGAAAAACAAAGCCTTCGATTTCATCTGTTGTATAGATTACAACCGGCTGACCGTACTCGTCATATTTGATGCTGCCACTGTTAAAGCGCACACCACGTCGCTCGAGGTAGGCAAGAGAACGCTCAAAGCAGTTGGTATACAGAGCAATATGACCGACGGTTCCCCAAAACGGCGGTTCCATAACTTCCACAATCGTCCCCGCAAAGGAAGAACCTTTACCCTTGTGATACGGTAATGCAAGAAGGCTGCATATCTGAGTCGCAGCCTGCGCCGCCGATCGAGCCGACGCCTGATTGATGCCGACATGGGCAAGCTCCAAGCCCAGCATTCCGCGAACAGCCGTTTCGGCTAGCCTTGCAGCCCCCTGAAAATCGCTGGCCGCAATAATGCCCTGCGGGATGAGCCATTCACCGCCTGCCGCAAGAATACTGGGATGAGCCAGAAGGTCTTCAAGCCACGCGGGGCGTTCCTCCGCAATAAGCAGCAGCCTTATCCCCAGCTCCGCCGCGGTTTTAAGAAGCTCCTCACTCGCAGTGGCACAGCAGACGCAGGAGAATCCCTCTTCCACTGTTGCGCGAAGCTCCTGTGCACTGGCGCAGGAAGGGATTAAAAGAACGCCGTTTCCCCCGGCAAACCGGATAGCGGAATCCTGCGATTGGGTAAGCACCAAAAAGCATGCACCGGCCCTGTATGCCTCTTCAGCCTGCCGGGCGGACCCAACGGTGGCACCCGCCAGCATACCGGGGCAGTGGGTGTGAATCTCGCGCAGCGCATCTATATCGGAGTCTGAATCGATCGAAACGATCATGCCATAGATTCCGCCGTTTAATAGGGCATTCGCCAATAAAACGACATTTTGGGGATCCGGCTTCGTTATCACGGGGAGAATCGAGCATGCGTACAAATCCTGCATCATGTCGTCGTCCCCTGTTTACAGGCGCCGAATGTGGAATCCGCCGTCCACGTCAATATAGTTGCCGGTGGAATATAGCAGCTTGTCCCCGCAAAAGACCGATACTGCGTCGGCGATATCCTGTGGAATTCCCCAGCGGGCAATGGGAAAGAGTCCGTCTTCGATCAGCGTATCGTACTTCTGCTTCACACCGCAGGTCATGTCGGTTGCGATGACACCGGGGCGCACCTCGTGCACATAAATGCCCTCGGCGGCCAGACGGTCGGCATACAGCTGGGTAAGCATTGAAACACCAGCCTTGGAGACGCAGTATTCACCGCGGTTAACCGACGAGACCTCGGCAGAACAGGAGGATATGTTGACGATTGTGCCGCGTTTTTTCCCAACGACATCCTGCTTAAGCATCTGCTTTGCAACAGCCTGTGTAATAAACATTGTGCCCTTGGTGTTGATGCCCAGCACGCGGTCAAAGCTTTCCTCGCTCATCTGCAAAAGGTCATTACGTTCTGTCGGCGCTACCCCGGCGTTGTTGACCAGAACATGAATTTCGCCAAATCGGCTTACGGTCTCCTGAACGATTTGTGTCCGAGCCATATTTTTACTGATATCCGCCTGTATGTACAGATAATCTATGCCCGCGGCAGAAAGAGATGAAAAAGCTTCCTTGTGATTCTCCAGCGGTTGAATATCTGCAATGGCAAGATTAAAACCATCCTGTCCCAGTGTCTGAGCGATGGCAAAGCCGATTCCTCTGCTACCGCCTGTAATAACTGCAGTTTTTTTCATATTGATCTCCCCTTCTCTTGTGGATGGATAACAATCTTTATACTTCCTGAACCGCGATTCATTCCGGTTTCCGAAGCGGTTTGCAGTTCATTGAGCGCAAAGGTATGCGTGATAAGCTGGGGCAGATCGATCTTTCCGGCAAGGTCAAGCGCTACAGGAAAATCCCAGCAGTATCCCTGAGCACCCTGCACGTGGATCTCGCGTGTTACAAACACAGAGGCAGGTATGGTGACATTCGGCTTCTCGTAGATGCCGACGATGGTTGCCAGCCCGTCCTTGCGCAAGGCCGTCATCGCCTGAAGAAACGTCGCTTCGACACCGACACACTCAAAGGTCTTATCTACCCCGCGGCCGTTTGTCATCTTTTGTATGGCAGCCTCTACGGATTCTTCCGCCGGGTTAATCGTATGGTCGGCCCCCAGCCTCAGCGCCTGCTGTAGCCGCGCCGGAGCATAGTCTACGGCGGTTATCTCGGCTGCACCGCTTATATGGCAGACAGCCGCAATCAGCAGGCCGATGGCTCCCGCGCCCAAGACCAATACCCTGTCATGCAGTCCCACCGCAGCGCGACGCACGGCATGTGTCGCGACGGCTAGCGGCTCAATCAGACAGCCGGCGTCATAAGATAGCGTATCGGGGAGCAGGAAGACACTTGGCTCTTTTACCGTCACATAATCTGCCATGGAACCGTTGCCATCGCGGTATGTAAAACTAATATTTTCGCAATATCCATAATGGCCGGTTCGGCAGGCCTCGCATTCGCCGCAGACAACGCAGGGCTCCACGGTAACACGGTCACCAATCCGAATACGCCGCACATCGGGGCCCGTTGCGACTACATCTCCGGAAAACTCATGGCCGATGGTACAGGGCAAAGTTACAGAAGGATGCTTCCCTTGAAAGATATGAAGATCACTTCCACAAAGGGCGCTTGCGCGCACTTGTATAACCACTTGATTGCCCTGCGGCTCATAAACCGGACGTTCAAAAAAATCACATTTCCCCGGTGCTACAACGCGCCCTACTCGGCTTGTATAGAGTTGCCGCATATCATATCATCTCCGATCTCCGATTGGCTTTTCACGTTCGTTCGCTTCCTCACGAAACCTTCGATAGAGCGGCGCATACAGGCCCGCATCCCGCACAACACATCCCGTAGTTCCGTGATCGCGCATAATCTGCGTGCATTTGGAACAGGTAATGCAGCATTTATCCGCATCCATCCGATTATTTGTAAGGATATCCCTCGGCGCATCAGGATATGCAAAGCTGGAGCGGCCAAGCCCAACGAAGGTACAGCTGCCATCCGCCAGATTGGCGGCAGCGGCGTAGGGAAGAAACTGCCTTAACCAGGTATAGCCGTTTCCGACTACAGGAACCCTGCCCGCGGTCTTTTGAATCAGCCGAGTAAACTGAAACAGGCGGGCGACGCTTTCCAGCGGGTGTTCGTCGGGGATGGGGATCCCCATACTTGAAACATCAAAGGGGCGTGTAACCTGCGGATAGACGTAGTAGGGATTCCCGGCGGAGTTGCTGAGCAGATCAACGCCCTCATCACAAAGCAGCTTAACGAGCCGCACCGGTTCGGTGGGATCAAATTTCCACTGGTCCTTCGGGTCGGCGCCGAACCCGTAAGGATATGGATGCGCGTCAAATACATTAAAGCGGCAAGCAATAATAAAATCCTGCCCCACTGCCTTACGGACAGCGCGGATGGTCTCACAAAGCAGGCGGGTGCGATTTTCAAAGCTGCCGCCGTATTTTCCTTGCCGGGTGTGGCCTGCCAAAACCTCACTGAACAAATACCGATGGCAGGATTTGATGTCCACCCCATCGAAACCTGCCTCACGGGCCAGTAACGCAGATCGGGCGTATCGCTTTGGCAGGCTTTGCAGATATTCGTCGGAAGCCACCGGAGAATCCTGCTTCAGGCCAACCGGAGAATCGAGCAGCGGATCGTGCTGTGGTACGATCGGCGCAGGGGAATGTCCTTCCGGTCTCGCATAGCGACCGGAATGGGTTAGCTGCAGGATGTTGACCGGTCGATGGCCCTGCCCGTTCACCTGAGCGGAGGCCTCCATCACCCGTTTCATCAGAGCGGAAAACTGTCCGACATTCTTTTCGGTAAGCATCATCTGCTGCGGATTAGCTCTCCCTTCGAGGACAACCGCACAAGCTTCCCACCACATCAACCCGCTGCCGCCTGTCGCAAAACGGGTGTAACGGCGCTCCAGCAACTCCGACGGGCTTCCGTCAAAACCGGAATCGCACCCTTCCATCGGCAGCAGCGCAATCGAATTGGGCGCGGCCTTCCCCTTGATGCTAACCGGCCTGGCCAGAGGGGAAAGGTCTTCGCTGTAATGAATTTCGCACCCCAGCGCTTCGGTCTTTAACTTGAGCTCCTCAAGCGATTTAAAATGGAACCTTTCATGTGAAGACATATCGTAACCTCGTTTCTAATACTAAATCACCTATGGCTGTTAAGAAGCATCTCAATAAAATCAAGTAAACATCTCCCGTACATTTTTCAATGATACAGGCCTGCATAGATCCGCAGATTGCTGTGCCGCAATGGCGTGATATGCATTTTTAAAGGACTCCTGCATGTCGAGGAGGCCGATGCCGTGCCCTTCGATTGTATGGACGAAGTCCTCGAAGATCAGCGGAGGGCTTTGCTGAAAAACGGGGACAGCCCCGTTTTGTCCGGCGTTTAGCAAACGGACCTCGTGGTCACCGTCCCTGCGGGCAACCTCAACAATTCCATCGGTTCCGACAACGCGCAGTTGATCGTCGTCATGGGAATGGGCGGTACTGGGACGGCAGTAGTCGGTTGAAATGGTCGCCAAGATGTCGTTCTCCATCTGAAAGCAGGATGCGGTTGTCATCTCCATATCGCCGTATCCACAATTCTCGGCTCTTGACTGCATCGAATATACGGACACGCCGTCGCATTTTGCCGTCATCCGTATCATGTCGATTGCGTGAATGGTTACCCACGGAATCGTACCCCCGTAATACCTGCGCTCTTTGTAAAAGGGAGGCCGGGTATTCAGTTTGTAGGATTTACGGCAATTGATCATGCGAACCCTTCCTATCTCCCCCTGTTCAATCAATAGTCTGGCCGTATAATACCACGGGTCGTAACGCACGGTGTTCATCGCCCACAGCAGCGCGCCATTCTGCTTCGCAAGCTTATACAGGCTCATTAATTCTTCTCCGTCGGTGGTGACCGGCTTATCTACAAAAACGTTTATACCCCGTTTCAGGGCTTCCCCCGCGGCAGAGCCATGCTCGGCAAACCGGTTGTCCACCACCAGGATATCGGGCTTTTCTGCATTCAGCATGTCTTCGAGATTTTGGTATTCCTTCATGGAAGCTCCGGCATCCCGTGCCATTTGATGATACTGCCGGATATCCTCTCCCTGAAAACACGGACAGCAAGCGGCGAAAATGACCTGCGGCAGCTTTTCATGGGCTGAAAAAGCAATAAAAGAATGACCGCAAAGGCCATAAAAGCATACCTTCATAGGTGTTTTCCTCCTGTTTGTGTTATGGATTTTTTTTATTGTAACACCCCAGACATCCCTCTGTACACGAACGAGAGAGCACATTGCTTCTTTTTATAATAAGGTCTCTCTTTTTTACACTTTGCGCACATTTGCAGAGGTTATGGGCAAGAAATCAAGGCGGGGGGAGTTAAGAAAAGCAAGGCAATTTTATAGCAGCAATGAAATATACAATAAGATGTCTGATTAATTGATTACTTTTTCCGCGAGTATTCGCTATAATTTTATGCAAATGAATTCGTACCGCGGGCGGAAAATCTATAAAAACACAAAGGTAAGGATTATGGAAGACGAATTAAGTTGTGCTTTACCGAACACTTGTAATAGCCGGCCATCGGTTGCAACGGACGCAAAGCAGCTGACAGCCCGATTGCGTCTCTTTGCTAGCGAGCAAGGTATCGACCTATTTGAGATTACGGATATAAAACCCATTCATGTAAAAAACCGCTCAGTATCGGATTCTCCTAAGCCGTACCGGTGCGGACAAAATGTGAACACTGAGGTTGCCCCCGATGTATTTGACCCCTGCTGTGTCCTTCCGGACGCAGCAGCCGTGATTATTATGGCCTTTTATACATACGGACTGGAGAAGCCTGTTGAATCCACCCCTGACTGCCCGAGAGGTAAAATTGGGCCTTGGACGCGTGTATACCCCTACACAAAACAGATGAGCGACGTGATTGTGGATTATTTGACAGAGTACGGATACCGTGCCGTACACACAAATGATCTTCCTTATCGCGCTCTGGCCCTTAAGGCAGGCCTGGGGCAGCTCGGGCGAAACCAGTTTATTTTCGCAAACGGCTTCGGTTCCTACCTTCGCTTCAACTGCGTTGTCACCGATGCCCCCCTTGAAACAGTCGCTTATCAATATGATTTCTTCAAAGATGTTTGTGGGAACTGCCATCGATGCGTAGACTCCTGCCCGGTAAGTGCCATCGATATGGACGGCACTTTTCATTACGATATCTGCCTGCACGAGCTCCTTCAAGGACGCGGTAAGGCGGAAAACGGTTTGCCAAAAGAGTATTGGGGGAAAACCATGTCGTATTTGATGCGCACGGGCTATTGTATTGAGGTGTGCCCAAGGAATAAACACCTAAAACCGCGGACAAAACTCCCCAAGTTTCTGCGAGTATACCCGGATATTGATAAGCCGGACAGTCCTCCTCTTCTTCCGTTGGTGATGGCAAGCGACGAGGAGATCAGAGCCATGCTGCCGAGAGGGGTTTATCAATATGGGGAGGGCCATGTTCGGCAGAATGCTATACTGGCATTGGGCCAGCAGCGGAGCACCGCAGCGATACCGGTACTTAAAGACTGCTTATTTCGTGCGAAACAGGAAAACGCACAGATGGCCGCATGGGCCTTGGGTAGAATTGGTACACAAGAAGCTCGGCTCGCGCTGACGCTTGCGCTGGATGTACGCAAAGAAATCTTGGTAAGAAAGGAAATTGTTGAGTCTCTGCACAAAATTGACGGTTTAAATGAATGAGGTATCGTATCGTTAGCAGGCAGAATCGGCAAAGGCTTCGTGCTTTCACGTAACCTTTAATCCTCCTCAGGGTTTACACTGTATAACTGAAAAGCCTTCACCGTAAAAACACATTACAGCAGAAGGCTTTTTTAGTTACTATTTAATTGTAATAACAAAGACCGCAGTACTAACCATAAGACGGACAATAGTAACGGTTTCCGTTAGTCCGGTAATGCATTTAACCCGTTTCGGAAATATGTAGTGACTCCCAATGGTGCTTGTACTCCGTGGTTGTCATACCGGTATATTTTTTAAACAGATTTGAAAAATACTGAGGATTTTTTTGCATGCCTACGGCTCTTGCAACATCGATGGTACGTATATCCCCATCCCCCTCAAGTAATTCCTTGGCACGTTCCATGCGCAGTTCCATCAGGTATGGGTTAAAATTCTTCCCCGTCTCCTTTTTAAACAGCTTCCCGAGATAATCTTCATTCATATATAAAACATTCTGGGCAAGCCAGGACATGGACAAGTTATCATTATCGTAATTTTGCTCAATATATTGCAGTAATTTTCGGATGTTATACGAATATTTGTTTAAATCCTTTTCCATCCCGCTATCCGCCATGTGCAGGATGACTTCACTGATTTTCTTATATAGCATGCTGACGGATTCATCCTCCTCGCCGTCGGTAACCGCGGTGAGGAAAGAAAGATCAATCCTATTATATCCGGTACGGTGAACGACAAAAAGAAGCATCTCTAAGGTGTTTAAACGGATGTTATGACCGGAGTAACCGACCTTGCTCCATTTTTCAAAGAAGCTTTGCAGCAGCTCGACCGCAAGCGTTCCGTCACAATCCTGTACGGCCTTCGCCAGTGAATCGTAGACATTGGGCAGAGCGTCTCCCGCACAGTTATTCCCCGGAACGATCACATGGTCAGGCGTTATGATACATTCATTATCCAAAAGCGACCGCGACCGCAGCTGCTTTCTCAGCATATCAAAGACCTCTGGCAGCTGTTCCGATGTTGCCTGCTGCGCGATAGCTACAGAAATATGATCGTCCTTTTGATTTTGAATTGTCTGAACAAAGGCAACCAGCGATTCCGTTGTCGTCGGTGATGTTAAAAAGAAAATATTATCTTCAATAATCGTGCTCAGGAATACCTCGTTTAAAAAAAGTTGCGGATCACTTTGAACAAGCAAATCCAGATCCTCCTTGAACAGGACGCGGGCCTCGAACGAGTTATGCCGCCCTATGTCAAAAAGAATGACCGAGCAGGGGCAGCTTTCATCCATGCCAATGATGTCTTTCATCGTTTGGGCTGCCTGTGTCTGATACCGGCGGTGCATGATTAAATCTCTGAGATACTGTTCCTTAACTAGCGGGGTAACCAGATTAATCTGCTCCCGCAGATGGTTCATATTCAGGTCCTTTTGCCGTTGCAGATCTATTTCGCTTTGAAGTTGTTGTATGGTTTCGACAATCTGCAAGGATTTAGTGGGCTTTAGTATATAATGTCGTACACCATACTGCATTGCTTCATGTGCAAAGGTAAAATCATCATATCCCGATAGAATCGCATACTTTAGGTTGGGGTGTGTTTGAGAAGATTGTCGGATCAACTCCAGTCCGCTGATCACTGGCATCTTTATGTCGGTGATAACGATATCGATGGGATAGTTTTGAATAATCTCCATACCCTCTTTTCCATTTTCTGCTGAATAAGGCACATAGTTTAGCGCAGGCCAATCGATACTTTTGAGAATGCCTTCCCGAATGGGCCGCTCGTCATCGATCAGTAAAATATTATACATGAGTGACACCTCTTTCTCAAAAAGTTATGAATTATGTCTGTCCGGCTATATCTCTTCGATCAGAGCTGCTCCTTTGGAGGAAGCTCCTTATCCTCCCAGTATGGGAACCGAACAGCCACCTCCGTACCGCCGTCGGGCAGCCTCGTCAGATGTAAACCGTATGTATCGCCAAACAGCAACCGAATTCGATTATCGATATTGGAAAGGCCTATACCGGTGCCGTGCGGTACCAATCTGCTTTCCTGATAATCCTTAATAAAATCACCGTTGCCGTTATCCGTTACCGCAATCTCAAAATAATCAGCAGAAAGCCTGCTGAAAACGGAAATGACGCAGACCCCCTCCTGCTTTTCCAATACATAGGAGATAGAGTTTTCAACAAGCGGCTGCAAGATCATCCGCGGGATGTAATCCTGATAAACGCGCATGTCGATATTCTGTCGAAAGTCCAAGCGGTCTCCATAACGTATCTTCTGTATCGTGATATAGTCCTGCAGCAGACCGATTTCATCGGCAACCAATATCAGGTCGTCCTTGTCTATGGTGTTGCGTAGCAAGTGCGCCAGCGCCACCGCCATATCCGAGACCTGATCGTTGTTATTGGCTGCGGCGATCCAGTTGATCGAATCAAGCGTGTTGAAGAGGAAATGAGGGCGAATTTGGGCGCGGAGCGCTTTTAATTCCCATTGGGTGGCTTCCTTCTGTTTTACATAATTTGAGGTAATCAACTCGTTGATTTCATTGATCAGGTTAAAAAGCTGCTGCTCCATGGGGGTAGGGGGCTTACTATCACTAATATCAATGTTCAATATTCCGCGTGTGAGGATGGCATCACCGGTTAGTTTTAAATTTTTTGAAAGCCTTTCAATAGGGCGGGTAACCCGTTGAAGAAGGGAAAGAGAAATCAACAGCACCAACAGGAAAACGCCCATAAACGCGAGCAAGAGCATATTCTGTGTAAAATAGGCCTGATGCAGATAAGAATCGTATGGAATTACATATAGATACTTCCAATGATTGTAGCCTGAAACCGCATAGGTGATTAGGCTGCGCTGACCGTTTACCGTATCGATAAAATAGCCGCTGCTTTGAGTAATCTTATCCGAAAGACTTTGATATGCGGCATCCTCATGCCCGAAAATTACAGACTGACCCTGCAGGATGGTTAAGTCGTACTCGTCATACTCATAATTGCGAAAGGTTTGGTTGATGAGGTCGTTGATATCCACATATATTGCCAGAACGGCCAGGTCATACAGGTCTAGGTTCTTTGTGGAGCGAATCGTACGGGCGAAAATGAGCTGATTCGGTTTCGTACCCTCGGAAATGAACCAACGGCTTTTTCCGCCAAGTGATACAATTTCGTCCAGATTGTCATTGATAATTGAAGAGTCATTCTTCCCATAATACAGAGAAGCATATGTTCGTTGGCCGTCGATGCTCATTAAGCAGATATCGTCGATCCAGACATTGTTTCCATAGTATGTATGAGAATAAAGCAATTCCTCCAATTTGTGTGTTATGGCATCAGAAATCAGATAATTCTCATAATCGCTTTTTGCTTCCGGGATGCTTCGGAGTTGACTTTGAATCTCCGGACTCGAAATAATGCTGATTGAAAGGAGATTGATGTACTTAAGATTGTCCTCCACACTGTCTGAAATAAGTTGCGCATTGGCCTGTGCAACGCTGAAAAGCTTTTTCTGATAGTTAACCGAGAATACGTGGAGCGCAAAAAGCACCAGACCATAAAGAATAACAAAAGATAGGATAAAAATCGCCAGAATGTTATGTTTATAAGAAAGTGAGTTTGAAGTGGTCATTGTCATTTTCACCATTTTCTGCGATAAATTACGCATTAACTATATTGCTTTTGATGAGTTGATGTCAATGGAAATTTAAACTGTTAGTACATAATCTCTATTTTTTATACTGGCAAGTCGAGTATTTTTATATTATTGTACTTGATCTGGTCTTATAATGATGTCAGCCAAATGGCTGCTGACCTTCAAAAAAACGAAAGGAGCAAAAAATTATGTTTAACCAAACGGCAAAGAAAACCTTATCAATAGTTTTGGCTGGTCTGATACTTTCCATAACAGCAGCGGGATGTGGGAACAGTTCGAGTGGTGAAACCACTTCGAACAGTGTACAGAGTACTTCACAAGAAAGTTCCAGTTCCTCATCGGCAAATTCCGACGAAAAAATCGAATTGCGCGCCATGTGGTGGGGCTCGCAAGTGCGTCACGACGGTACCATGGCGACCATCAAACTCTTTGAGGAGGCCAATCCCAATATTCACATCGAAGTGGAATATGGGAATTGGGACAGTTACTGGGAAAAGATGGCCCCACAGGCAGCAGCCGGAACGCTTCCGGATATTATGCAGCATGATTATCAATACATCAAGCAGTATATTGACAAGGATCTGCTGCTGCCTCTGGACGATTATGTATCCAACGGCGTTCTTGATCTCAGTGATTGCGATAAAAACATGTATTCCGCCGGCATTTTTAACGAAAAATTATACGGAGTTGCCGCGGCCGTAAATGCAATGGCAATTGTGTACGACCCTGAGGACTTTATCGCGGCAGGGCTTGAAGAGCCGACTAACGACTGGACATGGCAGGACTACATCAACGCTGCAAACACGATTCATAAAAAGCTTGGCATCTACGGCGATGCTACCATCGCCGGCCACTACGACAGAGGTCTCCCTTATTATCTGCGTGAGCATGGCATTCAGATGTACAATGAAGACGGTACGGCACTTGGTTTTACAGACCCTAAATACTTTATTGATTTTTACGGCATGGCGGTAGACCTCATTAAAGCAGGCGCAGTTCCTACCTTTGATAAATACAGCGAGGTAACAAGTAACGAAAACAACATGGTGGTAACCGGTAAAGCTGCGATGAGCGGTGAATGCTATACCAGTTCCATGATGGGCCTGACTCAAGCAGCGGGCAAGAATCTGGCGATTGTGGACCTTCCTCACAGCGAAGACCGTACGCAGCCCGGCAATTATCTTAAGCCCGCATGTTTCTGGGTAGTGCCGAAAAACTCCGAGCACCCGGAGGCGGCTGCGTCCTTTATCAGTTTCTTCACCAACAATATCGATGCGAATAAGGTTTTAAAGGGTGAAAGAGGCGTGCCGATTGCCTCAAAAGTGCGCGAGGCACTCAACCCCCTCCTAGATGATGCCAGCAAGCTTGCGTGGGCTCATGTGGATGCAATCTCCACAAGCAGGGTATCCACCATCTCTCCGCCCGATCCCAACGGCCAGGCAGAGGTTCTCGGCTTGCTGAAGGATGTATACACACAGATGGGTTACGGCCAGATCAGTGTTGAAGAAGGCGCCAATACCTTTATGCAGGGCGCGAATGAAATTTTGGCCAAAAACGCACAATAAGCCACTCGCAATTTTTTGTAACCGTGTATAGGCAGCGGCCGCCTTCCCCGGTCGCTGCCCTACCAGAGAAAGCTGTTAACAGCAGAGCCTGCCCGGTGGCAATACATTTCATTGGAAAGCGGGAGCTGATACGATGCCTACGTTAACAAGACATCCCCGAACTTCAATAACCGATAAGAAAAGCTCACGCCTTTTTAAGAGCGATAACTTCGCAGGGTATGCATTTGTCGGTTTATGGATCGTCGGTTTTTTCCTATTTACCTTTGTTCCCATGATTACTTCCCTCTATTACTCCTTTACGGATTATGATCTGTTATCCAAGGCGAAATGGATCGGCCTTGATAATTTCATCAATATCTTCACAAAAGATCAGAAATTTTTGAAATCGCTCCACGTTACCATTGTATATGTGTTGGTCAGTGTTCCTCTGAAACTGATTTTTGCGTTGGGCGTGGCGATGATGTTCAGAAAAACACGGCGTGGCGCCGGGGTGTATCGTTCGATTTTCTATCTTCCTTCAATCGTCGGCGGCAGTGTGGGTGTCGCGATGATGTGGCGGCAGATATTTGGTTCCGACGGTGCCATCAATTCACTTTTGATTGCCATGAAGATTTTAGATCCTTCCGACACTTTCAACTGGACGCTTTATCCCTCCACGGCCATGCCCTTATTGATTCTGATGGCGATTTGGCAGTTTGGCTCGCCCATGCTGATTTTTCTGGCTGGTTTAAAACAGATACCCAATTCGTATTACGAGGCAGCCGATGTTGACGGCGCAGGAAGGTTTAAACAATTCTTTTACATAACGTTACCGTCACTCACACCGATTATTTTCTTTAATTTTATCATGCAAATCATAGGTGCCTTTATGACATTTACCCAGGCGCTGATTATCACGGACGGAGGACCGAACAACAATACGTTATTATATTCGCTTTACCTCTACCGCCGCACCTTCAGCTATTTTGAAATGGGTTACGGCTGTGCATTGGCATGGGTTCTCCTTGTTATTATCATTCTGCTGACGGCACTCGTATTCAAGTCCTCAAACTACTGGGTGTTCTATGAAAATAAGGAGAATCAATGAGATGTCGATGAAATACAATAAAATGATCAGGACGGCACTTTACTACTTAATATCGACGATCTTCGCCTTTGTTATGGTATACCCGCTGTTCTGGCTGCTTTCCGGTTCGTTTAAGCCAGGCAACGAGGTGTTTACGAATTCATACCAACTCATACCGAGGCATTTTACTTTAAGTAATTATGCCACTGGGTGGAGCGGCTTCGGCGGTATTTCCTTTAGTGTCTTTTTTAAGAACTCTTTTCTAATTGTAGTTGTTTCAACGATTGCCCAGGTTTTCTCCTCTGTTTTGGTCGCTTACGGCTTTTGCCGCATCCGGTTCGTAGGAAGCAAGTTCTGGTTCGGTCTGATGATTTCCACCCTGCTTCTTCCTACACAGATACTCTTAATACCCCAGTACATCATCTTTAATTCACTCGGACTAATCAATAGCTACTGGCCACTGATACTGCCCCATTTCTTCGGCACGCCCTTCTTTATCTTTCTGGATATGCAGTTTATCCGCGGTATCCCAAAGGAACTCGACGAGGCTGCAAAAATCGATGGCTGCAGCAGGTTTTCCGTTTTCTTTCGGATTGTTATCCCTTTGTGTGTGCCCGCATTGATCACCTCCGGCATCTTCGCTTTTTACTGGAAATGGGATGAGTTTCTTCCCCCGTTACTCTATATAAATAAGGTGAGCAAATATCCTGTTTCGCTTGCTTTACGCCTCTTTATAGACCCAAGCTCAGTATCCAATTGGGGAGGTGCTTTTGCAATGTCCGTTTTGTCATTGATTCCGGTTTTCGTAATTTTCGTTTCGATGCAAAAATACTTGGTCGAGGGTATCAGCACCACAGGGTTAAAGGGCTAGAGAGTATTCTATATAATCCCTAAATCAAAAAACTAGGAAACCACTGATTCAATATGGTATAAACGGATTGCCAACAGATCGCTCGGCAAGGCGAAAATTGCAGGAATACTGCTATGTTCTGAGGATTTTCAAGACAGTAGGGAAGAAAAGTATGTCGGCAGGACAGGTGTACTCATATTAACCGGTGTTTACTAAATCTATTCACTATAAGATGTTTAACTGAAAGGAAGCGCCAATCATGGACAAATTCAAAGTAGGAATCATCGGCTGCGGAGGTATTCACAAGGTTCACGCAGAAATACTAAACAAGCTTGAAAACACGGAACTTGTTGCGGTGTGCGATATCGTTCCGGACAGAGCCGCGGCGTCCGCAAAGGCGTACGGCGTGCCGTCCTACTGTACCGATTATATGGATATTATCAACGACCCGAAGATTCAGTCGGTACATCTGTGCGTCCCTCATTATCTTCATGCGCCGATGGCGATTGCCGCCATGCAGGCCGGCAAGGCTGTTCTGACAGAGAAACCGCTTGCCACCTCCCTAAGCGATGCTGAAAGGATTCTTGCCGTACAGAAAAAAACCGGGGCCCATACGGGCGTTTGTTTCCAAAACCGCTATCGCAGGCTGGTGCAGAAACTGAACTCGATGATCGAAAACGGTGAGCTCGGGGAAATCTACGGTGGGCGCGCGTTCATCAACTGGTGCCGCAACGAGGAATATTTCACGGCCAGCGGCTGGAGGGGCAGCTGGAAAACCGAGGGCGGAAGCCTGTTAATCAACCAATGCATCCACACGCTGGATCTTCTGCAGTGGATGCTGGGCGGTGTAAAGCAGGTTAACGGGATGATAGGACATCATTTCTTCGGTAACGTGATCGAAACCGAGGATACCGCGGAGCTTCGTCTGACCATGAACAGCGGCATTGATATGCTTTTTTACGCAACAACCGGGTACTGCGAGGATTCGTTCGTGCTCATCGATATTGTTGCGGAGAAGGCACATGTACGTCTGGAGGATGATCTGTACGTCACCTGGAACAACGGCGCCAAGGAGACCTTTGAGGAAAACCACGCAACGGGCGAAAAAGCGTATTGGGGCAACACCCACATCAACCTGATCTCTGATTTCTATGATAAGCTGCAAAAGGGCGAGCCTTTTAATATCTCTGTTGAGGAGGGTCTTAAAACGATCCGAATTCTGGACGCCGCATATACCAACCCCAACATCAACAAAACTCGCTGGTAAAACCCTTTACAGCAGTCTAAGAGGGATGGATAAAATGGGAAATTTGGAATATACACTTAAAATCAATATAAAACTGAAGGAACCGGTGCACCGGGGCAAGACGGTGGAGAAGGAGCTTTCACTCAACGAGTTGCTGCCGCAGGGCCTTGCGGGCGTTGTCGACGAACACTCCTTTGTAATGGAGGAACTCACAACGGAAGGAGCGATACCGGTCGCCCTGCAGTTTTCGTCTGACACTCACGACCGTCTTCCCTATATCCCGCCGGTGCGTCCTTTAAAAGAGGCCCCCATCGGGGCCTTTCCGAAGGCGTTTGGTACAAATTTAAGATATTCCTGCAAGGAACAGGGCGCCGAACTGGCCCGCAATAAGGGGATGTTCTCCTGGTTTTTATCCCCACAGGAATCGCTTGAACGCCGCTTTGTTCTGCATTTTAGCGTAGCACAGGATGGGGAATTTTATCAGGCACCGTATTCTCCCTTCAATTTCGTGGTCGTCCGCCCGGACAACCGTGTGTCGCCGGTAAGGCAGTTTCCAAGCGTCGAGCTCGCCCCGCACATATCGCCGGATTATAAGCTGAACACCACTATCGACCAGAAGCTTTTTTCCACCTATCAGTACAATCCTGAATTTACAAAGCCCTATTTCTATCCGGTCATCGGGCCTTCAGGGGTGGAGATTACCACATTGGGAAAAGACCATGACCCCGGCAATACCCATCCTCATCATAAATCTTTATGGATTGGTCATCAAAGCGTAAACGGAGTGAACTTCTGGGAGCAATGGCCCGGAAACGGGCAGATTGTCCATCGCGGCTTTAACAAATTAGAAGACGGCCCCCTGTTCGGCTGTATGGAAGAAAGCAATACCTGGGAGCGGGCCGGACGCGTCTACGCCTATGAGACACGCAACGTCAAGACCTACAAAACCGGTGCCGACTACGAGATGATGGACTTCATAATTACGATGGAGCCGGAAAACAGCGGGATGTTTGCCGGTGACTGCGTTATAGGGAAGAACGTATGGGGCTTCCTAGCCGTGCGCCTTAAGCCCTCAATGATTCCGACGGTTGGCGGAGGCGAGATTACAAACTCCCGCGGCATGGTTAACGAGGACCAGGTGATCTGGGAAAGTGCGGAATGGTGCGACATCTCAGGGCCCGCAACCGCCGAGGAATGGAACGGCGTCGCCATTTTCGACACACCGACCAACGCAAGCTTTCCTACCGACTGGCATTGCAAGAACGACGGCTTCATCTGCACATCCTTCAGTAACCGCCAGGATTTTGTGATCAGGCGGGGAGAAAAATTAGTTGTCAAATACCGCGTTTACATCCATAAGGGAAACTCGAAGCAGGGCGGTGTGGCGGAGGCGTTTTCTGATTACGCCTCGGACTACGGGATGACGGTTGGCACTCCCGCCTTGTGTAAGTAACAGTACTTGACAGATCAAAAGCTTTACCGTTGATCAAGCCGTCATAAGATAGTTTCTATTTTATGACGGCTTACTTTTTTAAAATGTATATGAACAGGGGACTAAACCATGAACACAGAAACGGGCGGGTTTACACTGCCGGGGGAAGCCGGCTACGACGAGCTGACCCTGAACCTTGCGCGTCGCTGGGGAGCCGACAGTATCCGTGACAGCGACGGCACGCGGCTTTCGGAGAAAATCGCAAACTCCGGCTACGATATCTATTCTACAATCTGCGTAATCCGGGATCACAACGAATGGGCAAATCAAAACAGGGACAAGTTGCAACAAACGTTTTTATACAGCTTTCCTCAAATGGCAACGAAAACGAATCTGAGCATTCGCCTGCTGGACGGGTACTCGGAAGAGCAGTTTGCAATCAACGATACAGCGGCCTCCCTGCGATACTGGCAGGTTTTCGACCGCTCCGCCGAATGTGAACTTCCTCGGGAAGACTGGGATTACCATAACGGAGTCGTAACGCTTCGAAGCGCTACCCCCTTTCACAGGTATTCGGTCAATTTTCTCGCCTACCGAATCTGGGAAGAGATATCAATGTATAACCACATTACCAACCACTGGGACAAAGAGCACCTGCTTCAGATTGATCCCCGCTGCCCGGAAGTGCGTCAATACCTCCTTGGTTGGATGGAGGATTGGTGTCGGGAGCACACACATACGTCCATCGTGCGCTTTACCTCACTGTTTTATAACTTCGTTTGGATTTGGGGCTCGGATTCCCGAAATCGCTATCTGTTCTCGGACTGCTCCTCCTACGATTTCACCGTAAGCTCTCTGGCATTGGATGAGTTTATGAAGGAATATCATTATTCTCTGACCGCGGAAGATTTTATCAATCAGGGGAAACGCCATGTTACGCACATGCCCGCGAACCAGAAAAAGCGGGATTGGATGGATTTTATACATCGTTTTGTCACCGGCTTTGCAAAGCAATTGGTTGATATCGTGCACCGGTACGGTAAAAAGGCCTATTTCTTCTATGACGACAGCTGGATCGGTGCGGAACCTTATGGGCCCTATTTCCCCGACATGGGGTTCGACGGCGTGATAAAATGCGTGTTCTCCGGCTATGAGGCCCGACTTTGCGCCGGTGTTCGGGGCGTTAAGGTTCACGAACTGCGGCTCCATCCGTACCTCTTCCCGGTAGGGCTCGGCGGTGCCCCCACATTCATGGAGGGCGGAGCGCCGGCTCATGATGCCCGCGAATATTGGGTTCACGTTCGCCGCGCACTGTTGCGTGAGCCGATAGACCGTATTGGTCTGGGTGGTTACCTGCACCTTGTGGAGACGTTTCCCGACTTCTGCAGTTATATCGAAAAACTCGCGGAGGAATTCCGGACTATTCGTAACCTGCACGCCTTAGGCAGGCCCATGTCTTTGGGCCTGCGAATCGGTGTGCTTACAAGCTGGGGCAAGCTGCGCTCCTGGACACTGTCCGGACATTTTCACGAAACACATATGCACTTGCTGATCCACGTGTATGAAAGCCTGTCCGGGCTGCCGGTAGACGTAGAATTTCTGAATTTTGATGACATCAGGCAGGGCGTTCCAAACGGCTTGGATGTGATTGTAAATGCTGGAGCCGCCGGGTCGGCGTGGAGCGGAGGAGACTACTGGAAAGATGACCTTGTTGTATCGTCTCTGACCGAATGGGTGTATAAAGGAGGTGCGTTCATCGGTATCGGCGAGCCTTCCGCTGTGGGAGGATACGACACCTATTTCCGGATGGCGGATGTACTCGGTGTAGACCGCGATACTGGTAACCGCGTCTGCCACGGTAAGTGGCCCTACATAAGTGCTCCGCTTTCGGAAATCGTATGGTCCGATCAAATACCGCAGTCTTTGGCGGGGCTTTATCCGACAGGCCCGGATACGAAAGTACTGGCTGCCGCTTGCGACAGCACCGCGGCCATTACCTGCCACGCCTTCGGTGAGGGGAAGGGAATTTACCTTTCTGCCTACACACATTCCAATGAGCATGCCTTTAAGCTGTTGAAGCTACTGCTCTTTGCCGCCGGAAGGCCGACCAGTCCCGACTGTATAACCGACAACCCCGACGTGGAATGCGCGGTTTTCCCTGGCTCTAAAGCAATGGTCTTAGTCAATAATGGTGATAAGGACCAGGAATGTATCGTCAAAACAACAACTAAAACATTCAAGTTCACTATAGACGCCTATGAAATGAAGGTAATAAAAAATTTTGATGAATAGACCTGTTTGATCCTGCCCGAATATTAATTATCCGGTGCACTTATCTGTAATAAGAAGGAGAGAACTTTCGTGGAACGCTATGCGTGGAAAGCCGTTGTACGTGAAGGTATGCTGGACGAATATACGCGCCGGCATACCTCAATATGGCCGGAGCTTGCGGATGCGCTGCGGCAGGCAGGTATTCGAAACTATACTATTTGGAGTATAGGAAATGAGCTGTTTGGTTATTATGAATGCGAATATGGCGTCGCTTATGCCGCAAAGGTACAAGCACAAAGCAGCATTGTGAAGCAGTGGAACGAATACATGAAGGACGTTATGATTATGGAGCCGGATCCCGCCACGGGGGCGCAACCCATGCTCCGGCAGGTTTTTAGGCTTGAATGATCCGGAATTTATTCCCCTGCTGGTTTTAGACAATACATGAGCCCAAATATCCTCCACACCGAAATGCCCGGCTTTAATATTGATACCTTAAGTTGGACTATATCATTCGAACGGCCTCCCTTTGCATTTTACGTAGTCACCAAACCGTACCACATTAAATATTGCATAAGATTACAAAAACGACCTTATCGATAAGACATCAGCGTCTTATCGATAAGGTCGTTTGCTCACAACACCAATATTCAATTAATAAAGGTTAAAAATCACGTACGTTCGGGTTCATATGCTTCCGTGCGGAGACCAACCGGGTTGCGTCGAGGTGCTTTTTAACGTCGCTGTATTGCCTGCTCACCACCGCGGTATAAAGTATGTCGATGACGGTAAGCTGCCCGATACGCTGTCCCATTACGCCGCTGCGTATGAGAGATTCCGACGAGGATGAATACAGCGAGATGTCGGATTTCTGGCTCAGCGGGTTCTTACTGTAGCGTGTGATACTAATCAGCGTCGCTTCCGATTGGTTGACCACCTCGGCCGTTTCAAGGATATCTTTCGTGTCTCCGCTGTAGGATATTAAGACCGCCACATCCCCCTTTTGCAGGCTCGTAGCCGCGAGTATTTGATCGTGAGGGTCTGCGCAGGACATAGACAGCTTATGGATGCGGATGAATTTATTATGCGCGTCCAAAGCAATGATGCCGGAGGTGCCTACCCCGTAGAAATCCACCCGCTTCGCTGCACAGATTGCATCAATCGCGCGATCCAAATCCTCTGCAGGCAGCACCGACTTTGTATTCTCAATGGCCTTCATATTGTTGCCGCAGACACTGTTTACAATGGATTCCGTGGAGTCCCCGGGACGCACGTCACTGTATGTCGTGCTTTCGAGCTGGCTGAGCGCCAGATCGGTGGCAAGCGTCCGGCACAACTCTTTATAGCCGGAATAATCGGCGGATTTGCACAGGCGAACAACCGAAGATATGCTGGTATCGCACGCGTTTGCCAGCTCTTCTATCGACATGTTCACAACCTCGCCGGGGAAATCAATAATGAACTTAGCAATTTGCTGTTCTTTGGGTGAAAATGAGCCCATGAGTTCCTTTAAACGCAAGCAACAACCCGACATACTACTCCGCCTCCTATACAAAATAATAGCGTGCCCAAACAACACCGTGAAGAGCTATGCATGAAATGCCGTCTGTGCCGCGCCGAGCAGCGGGGCAAGGTCAATCTCCTTTGCCGGAGCAATCTCCCGCAGCAGCGGTAAATCCTTAAGGCTGCTCTTAAGCTCTTCTATAAACAGCGGTGCGGATTTTGAAACGGCGCCGCCCAGTAGCAGGCATTCAATCCGGTTATCTCTTAAGATATCATGCAGTATCCCGGCCAGATTCCGTCCCATCTCCTCATGGAGCAGAACCGCGTTTTTCTCTCCCTTTTCGGCAAGCAGCCCGATGTCGTATAAATCCAGCCCGTTGGCGCCGCTGCCGCAGAGCTCGCGGTAACGGGCCAGCAGCGCCCTTCGGGATACGTAGTCTTCACTGATCCCGTCTTTGAAGGGCTTGGCGAAGATGCTGATACCCGGGCCGCCTTGATCGTTTTTTAAAAGGTGGCCGTCTATTAAGGTGGCAAAGCCCAGACCGGTGCCGATGGTTACACCGCAATATCGCTGATATGGACGGCCGCCGCTGCGCACGGCACCCAGTAAAAACGCGTGCGCGTCATGCAAAAAGTGCACCGGCAGATCTCCGATACCCTCTTGAATCCACGGCCGCAGGGGCATCCCTTTTATTGCGGTGTACTTATGCGTCATTAAGCTGACGCCGTTAAAATAATCAAACGGGCCGGGAATGCAGATTCCTGCCGCAACGAGCGATAGATTGAGCTGCCTAGCCTTCTGATGCGCAAGCGAGGCCAGATAGGCATAGGAGTGGTGTATATTATCAACACTTCCACCGGAATCTACGGCGGTACGCAAAAAACTGTCTTCAACGATGGTGCCGTTGTTGCGCACAAGCGCCGCCTTTAGAAATGTACCTCCGGCATCTACCGCCAAGACGCAGAGATCGGCATTATTCATTTTCATAGCCATCCTTTAACAAGGTTTTGTGCATGGTTACCTTTCCCACGCCCTCGTTAATCACTTCATAAGGGCCGAAGCCCGCAGGAATAATGACCATATCCAGATAGTTTTGTTTAAAAAAGCGATCCGGGTTTGTCAGGGAACGAATCAGGCACTTCTCCCCCTCAACCAGCACGAGCACATGAAAACGGTCGGTGGTCTCATCCTCGTACCTATCGGTAAAACGCACATGGTGCAGGGAAAAATACAACAGATCGTGTTCGCCGACTACCATCTCTTCAAAGCCTTCGCCTTTACGGACAGATTGCGGCTTTTGAATGAGATTCTCTTTTACCCAGCTCTCTTTAAAATCACGGCGCAACACCTTGTCGCCATGGTAGGTATGGATCGGACGAAGATTTCCATCCAGATCTTTACGCATATAATCATACATTTTATAGGTATATGAGCCGATTGTCAAGCTTCCAATCTCAAGGATAACCTGATTGCGACCCGAGGCGTGAATGGTGCCTGCGGGTATTAAAAACTGCTGCCCCGCAACCGATGGCTCGGAGTATACATACTCGTCGTGGTTAAAGCCTTCCCCGTAAGCTTCGGCACGTTTGGCTTTTGCAAGAAACTCCTCCACATTAGCGCCATCCCTAAAGCCGCAGTAGGTTTTGGCCTCCTGTCCGGTCACTACCATATAATAGCTCTCGTCCTGACGGCCGAGCTCATGGTTGTTTGCTTGAACATACTTCCCGTCCGGATGAACCTGAATGGACATATTGCCGCTTGCATGATAGGTATCGTCGTAGTTAAAGCGGATTGGGAAGTAGCCGCCAAATTTTTGGGCAGGCTTCTCGCCCATCAGTTTGGGCCCTACCACCTGCACAAAGCAGTAAAAGGGGAATTCGAGTTCAAGCTCGCCCACATTCGCGGCGATCGATACCTCCATCGGGATAAGGTCAAATACCCATGCACAGTTTTTCATCTCTGCGGGCAGGCTGCGAAGCCTTTTCACGTAGAAACCGCCCCAAACCCCTTCAATATACACGGGGCGGCAGCGCAACGGGTAGGTGATCATGGTTTCAAACAGGTTTTTAAGGGTAGCAACCGGCAGCATCTGCATCTGCTCCGGGTGATCCCCGGTAATATAGTAGTCTATCTCATCGTTGCGGATCAGGTCACCGCGCAGCTCAGACGCCACCTCAAAGTCTATATAATAGCTTCTGCGAATGATCTGGTTTATCGGCAAATGCGTTTCTGAACCAAGGTTGGTAAACTCCCCCCCGCGGATATTCAGAATGGTGCGCTTCTGTGTCATATCAATATAGAGCTTAAGAGAATAATACCGGCGCAGTACCTTAATCAGCGCGCCATAGCCGAAAACAATCAATACCCCTTTGCCGTTCTGAGAGAAATCTTTGATCATCTCGCCCAATCGAACGACTTCATCCGACTTCATCAGGCTTTCATAACCGCCTTTATATAAGGAACCGTAGAGCAGAACGGGGTCGGTCTCCCTGTCCTCCGGCAGATAAGGCAGCAGCTTATTGTGCAGGGTATCGCTGTCCAGCAGCAGCGATCTTGTGGAAACTTCTTTACAATCTATACCGTTTTGCGCAAGCTGCAGGGAGATCATCCCCACAAGCTTCTCTATCGGAGCGCTTATGTAACCGTCAATGCCGATAATGCAGCGCGATTGCGCAGAAAGCTGTTGGATGGCTTGGCCCGCGAGCTTTTTGGCGGTAGAAGCAGTATCCCGTGTAATAGAATCCTTCAGCACATCGCCGAATTGGATATGATTTACCGCATTAGGGTCGTCATAGGGGTAGGGATTAAACATAAAACTCATCTTTAAATACCTCTATCTTCTGAATATTTTGGCACAATGTATTCTTAAAGTTGTACAAAATCAAAGTCCAGCAGTTTGGCCAGATAGGAAAGTTCCTGTATATAATCACCTTCCACCAATCCGTAATGCTGCGTAACGCCGGTTTGCAAAAGCTTGTTAAACAGCTCTTGGACACTGCCTGAAACCGGACGGAATAAGCCGTGAGAATAGGAGGTGATAAAATGCTCGCAGGGCAGCGCTTCTACCTTTGTGCAGACTAATTTAAACCTTCCGTTGCACTCGGAAACATGCAGCATGGTTTTAATGCCCGCGCCGATTGCAAGCCAGGCAAAGGGAGCTCCGGCGTGCTTGTAGCCGGTTTTGGCAAAACGCACGTCACGGGCAATCTTTACGTCTCCCGGGGCGGTATAATCATTGGGGCCGGCATGCCCGCCCGCAAAACAGCCGCGTTTTTCATCAATAAAAAACGGCTCAATGAGGTTTACGGGCTTCCCGGAAAGTTCCCGCAGAATATAAACGGCAAGCCCGGCGCCAATATCCCCCTCCGGCACGACGCTGATATCCTCCGTGCCGGGGCAGGGCAAAAAGCCGGGGCGAAGACCCACGTCGGTCAGCAGCACAGGGTCTACGTCATTGAGCACCACCATGCTCACTCCCGTCTTCCGCGCAATGCTTTCCAGCGCCAGAGACGCCTGAACGGATGCGGCAAACTTAACGCTGTCTACATCGGCCAAAACCTTGTAGCGGCTGCTTAAAGCGGCCTGTGTATCCCTCACTTGCCTCTCATCTATGCTTTCAATCTCTTTGGTAAGCGTGGCAACAGACAGAAAGCGAAGCTCCGGCCCAGCCTTCATAAACAGATTATAAGGGTCGACATAGGTAGACCACATCACCTCGTTATAAGATGCCAAAAGGCCAAAGCTTGTGCGGCGCAACGTAGCACGCACCGCCGCAGCCAGCGCAAACTGTCTTGCTTGTTCCATAAGCTCTTTAAAGCGGCCGATAGCAGTTACAAGCATCGGTCGCCCAAACCGAAGCACCGAGCCGGAGGCCTCCAGCGCCCCTACCAGGCCGCCCGCGGAAAGGAACTCCACAAAATCCGTTTCTGCCTCGGTGTTTTGAAACGGGATGCTTTCCGGTGTAAGACACGCAAAGAAAACAGGAACGGGCGGCATATCACGCAGAAAACGAACCCATGCAAAGTCCTCGGTCCACGAGAGAAATAAAGCAAACACGCAGTCTACGTTCTCCTGCGCGAAGGTGTTCATTGCCAACGAAAGATCTTCTCTGGAATAAACCGCGCCTGAGTAAACTACATTCCCAAATTTACCAAGCTCCTGAGCATAACGGGATGCTTCGACCGTTTTACGCTCCTCATAGCTGCCCTCGGTAAGCCCTTTCCCCAAATTCCGAAAACGCGGGGTCGCAATTAGCAACAGGCCGATCGTGGGTTTTATAATTTGACGCATGATGATTACCGTGCCTTTCTGATCTCATACCCTAACGGGCCTAAAATCGTGATCAAGTGCTTCATCGGTTCCAAAAAATCCTGATCGCTACCTAAGGTTAAGCAATCGGTTCCTTGTTGATTATTATAGGGTTATTATTAAAATACGTCAATAGTTTTTTCATCAATTCAAATAACTCATTGATAAAAAATTTTATTTTTCTCGAACGAACAATAAATATGACTAGATCAATCAAGTGTTTAACATTTTTAAAAAGTCATGATGTAAAAATTAATTTCAAATATTAATTTCTTAAATAAAAATATCAGGTTGAATTTTTATGTAAAATGAAGTATAGTGAAGTCAATTCCCAAGACCGGTATGCCATACACGCTTAAAACTTTGTAATCAGGAGGCCATAACAACATGAAAGAAGTCATCAACTTAAGCGCATTCCTGGCATCTCAGGGCACCGCGGCATATACCAAGGACACCGTAACGTTTTACCCCGACGCAGAGGGCTTTATCCGCCTTCGGCTGGAGGGCGGGCCCGGATCAATGGCCGGCGCCAACTGGACACAGCACCGTTATTTCATTGTCGATATGCTGGCCGATATGGACGCACAGGCGCTGATCAATGTTTTTTTTGAAAAAACGGCGCCCATGCCGGATGAGGAGCGCGGAACCATACTCTACGAAATGCTGCCCACCCGGCGCGTAAAATTGGCAGTGGATTTACAAGACCTGAAATCGGACCATTTCTTTCTGCTCACTTTGCCGGGAATGTTAAAGGGACGTATACGAAGCAACCCTTCCACCATCGGTGAAATGAAAGCGGTAGAGCTGCTGATACGCCCGGGCTATAGCCATGTTTTCAAAAGCTTTACGATCTTTGAAGCATATTTGTGCGACAGCCTGCCGGATATGAAGGTAATCGGCGAACCGATGGTGGACGAGCTGGGTCAGTGGACAATGAAGGAATGGAGCACCAAGGCGCACAGTGTAGAAGAGATGGTTGCATACCTACATCAAGAGTATGCCAGGGCAAAGGTCGATAACAGCTACCCCGTGGGCTGGAGCCGTTACGGCGGGTGGGAAAAGCTGAAATTTGACGCCACCGGATTTTTTCACACTCATTACGACGGTAAACGCTGGTGGCTGGTTGACCCCGACGGCTATGCCTTCTTCAGTAACGGTATGTGCTACGGCAGCCGTATGGGCGTGCATGGGTTTGTAGATAAGATGGAAAACCTGTTTTCCTGGCTGCCGGGCCCGGAGGACTCCACCTATCAAGAGGCATGGACGACGGCAGACCAGATCGCCGAGTTTGTGAAACGCAACGGGGCAAAAGCGGGCGAAGGCAGAAAGATGTTTAACTTTGCCCGCGCCAATATGATCCGCGCGTTTGGCAAGGACGGCTGGTGGGACGCTTGGGTTAAAATTAACGTAGCACGTTTAAAACGGTGGGGCTTTAACACGATCGGCGTCGGTGTGAACAACTATAATGATGAACGTGTTATGGATTATCTTGAAAAGGCTAAAATCCCCTTTGTATGGACGCTTAAAAATTTCCCGCTTACCGACGATTTAATCTTTCGGGATTTCCCGGATGTATACTCCGAGCAGTATGCCCAGCGCTCAAAGGTTTTTGCCGAAACACAGATACCCCCCTTCGTGGGCAACCCCTATATGATCGGCTACTTTATCAACAATGAGCCGGAGTGGAAGTTCCAGGTTTCCATCAATCTAGCGGAGCGTGTGTTTGCCCACCAAAAAAAGCTTGCCTCGAAAGGCGCTCTTATATCGTTGCTCAAGGAAAAATACGTTACCATCGAGGCGCTAAATCACGCATGGAAGCGGTCGTTTGCCTCGTTTGACGACCTCTGCACGCCCTTTGAGCATGCCGACCAGTTCAGCCCTCAGGCTTGTGAGGATATGAACTTTTTGCGTGAAAAGCTCCTGGAGAAATATGCGCAGGTGCCGCAGGACGCACTGCGCCGGATAGACCCCGACCACATGAACCTCGGCCTACGCTACAGCAAAATCAGCGAGCGAGAGATCGCCGGCAGCAACTTTTTTGAGGTGCTTTCATTCAACTGCTATTTCCCTTCCCCGCTCGAAAGCCTGAATATCGCCTCAAACGCCATCGATATGCCCAGCATGATTGGCGAATGGCATATCGGCGGGGCGGATAAAGGCCTGCTTTCCTGCGGGCTGCTTGCCTCCGCTACTCAGGAGGAGCGCGGTGTTGCCTGTGAATACTATATGCAGGCTGCCATGTGCCACAAAAACTGCGTAGGCATCCATTATTTTGAGATGAATGACCAGCCTTTGCTCGGCCGCTTTGACGGGGAATGCATGCAGCACGGCGTAATCGACGTATGTAACCGCTCTTACGACGAGCTGGTGGCACATTTTGAGGCTACCAACCACAGATTGTATGATTTTGTCTCAGGGAATCTGCAGCCAACCGATGTAAAGGCCACTGTATTCAGAGCTCGATAGAAATAAGCAGAGATTGAATGCGGCTTTAAAGCCGCATTCAATCTCTGCTGTTTATGGAGTGGATTCGGTTATACTTTTATCTTTACAGCGGCACAGCACCGCACCCGTTTACGGTTTTGCCCCGCCGCGCATTCTGCCGGCCGCAAAGCGGGACTTATCAAGAAAGGGTTTTACCTTGGCATAATCCTTGCTGGCTACCGCGGTATAGAGAATATCAATGATCGTGAGCTGGCTGATACGTGAGCTCATCGCACCGCTGCGGATAAGGTTCTCCGTACTGTAGGTGCTCAGGCAGATATCCGCAACCGAGCTGAGAGAATTGATCCCATGCTTTGTGATCGATATGATGGTTGCGGAAGTCTTTTTGGCGACGTCCGCCAGCATGAGAATATCCCGCGTTTCTCCGCTGTAGGAGATAAGGACGGCTACATCGCCCTTTTTGAGTGTCGTCGCGCTGAGTATCTGCACATGGGTGTCTGCGCTGGCATTGCTGGCTTTGTTAATACGCAGAAATTTGCTGTGCGCATCCAAGGCGACCAAGCCGGAGGTGCCGACCCCGTAAAAATCCACGCGCGCCGCCGTACTGATCGCGTTTACGGCCTTCTCCAGCTCCCGGAAATCCAGAATCTGAAGCGAGCTGTCGATCGCCTTCATATTACTCATCGACACACTTTTGGCGATGGACGAAAGGCTGTCACCGGGGCGTACATCTTCGTAAACAATGTTTTCGTCCCGATTGGCGCTGATATCTGCGGTAAGCAGTCGGCAAAAGTCCTTATAACCGGCGTAGCCTAGTTTCTTGCACAGCCTTACTACAGACGACGGGCTTGTAGCGCAGGCTACCGCCAGCTCGTCGATGGATTTTTTCGGTACCTCTTCGGGAAACTGAAGCACGTATTCCGCTACCAGCTTTTCTTTTTTGCTTAGACTGTTGAGTGATTCTTTAATCCTAAGGCAGCACCCCGTCATAGTAAGCCCCATTCTGCCGCTTGATGTGGCATTTAATTCTAATATACCCATTCCTTACGTTTATTTTACCATTTTCTTATTAAAGGTCAAGCAATTGAAAGTATATTTAAAAAATATTTTTATTTTGAGTAAAAAGTATTGACAAATTATATTCAAAAATCTATACTATGACCATCAACAAAAACCATCGGCATACCTCCCTGCAATTTATACAAAATCACGGTATACGTAAGAGAGGAGAACCCCGCATGATAAACCGCAGCAAACATCTGACTACTGTTGCCGTACCAACGAAGAAAAGCCTCTTGTCGTACCTGAAACAGGAATACCTGCTTTATTTGATTATGGTGCCAGGCTTGCTCTACTTTGTTGTTTTTAAATACATACCGATGTACGGCGTTTCAATTGCCTTTCAAGACTATAATATCTTTAACCCGAGTTCCTCTCCGTGGGTGGGCTTTGCAAAATTTCAGGAGCTGTTTGCTCAGGTAGGCTTTCAGCGGGCACTCATCAACAATATCGTGATCAGCCTGCAAAAGCTGGTAGTCGGCTTCCCCATCCCCATCATCCTCTCGCTGATGATCAACGAGGTCGGCAGCCGCCGGTATAAAAAAGTGATTCAAACATCCGTCATCCTACCAAACTTCGTTTCCTGGGTGGTAATCAACGGCCTGTTATTCGCGCTGTTCTCACCGAATATGGGCGGCATCAAGCAAATAGCCGACCTGTTTGGTTACACCGGCGAACTGCCGAACCTTTTAACAAGTAAAGAATCCTTTCAAAGCGTTATCTTATGGTCGCACGTATGGAAGAATGCGGGTATGGGCACCATCGTTTACCTTGCGGCACTCATGAGTATCGATACCCAGCTTTACGAGGCCGCTTCAATCGATGGTGCCGGAAAGTGGAAACAACTTTTGCATATTACCCTCCCCGGCATCCGCTCCACCATCATTGTGCTGCTGATGTTTCGTGTAGGCGAGGTGATGAACGCAGGGTTCGACCAGATTTTCGCCATTACAAACCCGATTGTAAACCCTGTGGCCGATATTATCGACACGTTTGTTTACCGTTTGGGTATGCAAAACCAGCAGTTCTCCATCGCTACGGCAGCCGGTCTGTTTAAGTCGGTAATCGGTCTTCTTCTGGTGCTGGGCACCAACGCGATAGCGAAGAAAATAGACCCCGACAGCAGCATGATATAAGGGAGGGTAAGTGATGAAAAAGCCAAAAGTTGAAAAAATCGGCATGTTTATTAACGGCGGCGTCCTGCTGCTGCTTGCATTTATCACCATATACCCTTTCTGGCACGTGCTTATGTATTCGATCAGCAACTCTCAGGCGGCATCGGCCGGCGGATTGTTCTTTATTCCCAAAGGCTTCGACCTGCTGGGCTATAAGCTGGTGCTTCAGCAGCCGCAAATCTATCAGGCATATTGGAATACCATTGCCCGAACATTTGTCGGCACGCTTATCAGCATGCTGTTAACCGCGACATTGGCCTACCCGCTGTCGCTGCCCCGGCTAAGGGGCAGAGGTTTCTTGTGCGCCGCAATCTTTTTCACCATGCTGTTTAACGGCGGTATGATCCCCACCTACCTCTTGGTAAGCGATTTAAACATGGTCGATAATTTTTCGGCCCTTGTAATACCGAATGCGGTAAGCGCTTACAATCTGTTTATCATGCGCAACTATTTCCAGACGATCCCGGCGAGCCTGGAAGAATCGGCAAGAATCGACGGGGCGAACCCTCTTACCATCCTGTTTAGAATTATCCTGCCGATGTCCGCCCCGACCTTAGCCGCTGTGGGCATGTTTTACGGCGTGGCCAACTGGAACGAATATATGGACGGCGTACTTTACATCAACAGCAACCACCTGCAGATCTTGCAGGTATACCTCCGCAACCTGTTTGCATCGGCGGGCGCCGGCGCCGTACTTTCCGGTGTGCAGGGAATCAGCGAGGCCAGTAAGGTAACGGAGGAAACATTAAAAATGGTTACCATCGCTATTTCTGTTATACCTATTCTTATTGTATACCCATATCTGCAAAAATACTATACAAAAGGAGTGACAGTTGGTGCGGTAAAAGGTTAAGTGGTTGAGTACACTGATGTCAATATAAAATAAAAAACAAGGAGAGAGCTTATGAATTACATTAAAAAAATCGCCAGTGTATTACTCGCAGCCTTAATGTTGTTCTCTGTCAGCGCATGCGGAACCCCTGCTGCAACCCCCAGTACCCCCGTTAGCTCCGCCGCAAGCGAAGCCGCCACCTCGGACGTTTCCTCCTTCACCTACTTAGGAGACCCCGCCGAACTAAGTATCCTTGTTACCGGTGACAATACACCACCCGAAGACAACTCCGTTTTAAAAGAGATCACCGCAAAAACAAATGTAACGCTTAAGGTAACCTATGTGTCCGCGGGCGATGTAACAGCCAAGCTGAACACTTTAATCGCTGCAAAAACCCTGCCGGATATATTCCGTGTCGCCTCACTCTCCAATGCGGAGAACCTTAAAAGCAATAACATGCTTGCCGACCTGACACAGTACGTGCAGGCTGCCCCCGCAATACAGCAGGAGCTCGGCATCACGCTCGCTTCCCACCCGCTTAACAAGTCGGGGAAGATTTTTGCACTGTTCACCGCTTCGACACCCTATGCACAGAATATGAGCATCCGTACCGACTGGCTGAAGAATGTCGGCATGGAAATGCCCACCGATTTGGAGACACTTTATAACGTACTGGACGCGTTTACCAATAAGGACCCCGACGGCAACGGGCAGAAGGATACCATCGGCCTTGGCGCCTCAATCGTTTCCACTTGGAACAACTTCGCCTCTATCCTGGGGGCTTACGGAATCGCTTCCAACCCCACCGAAATGCGCCCGATTCAGCTGGAAGACGGCACCATTACTACGGCTTTAAAGCATAAAAACTTTCTCGAGGCCGTTAAGTACTTCCGCAGACTGTATGAGGCCGGTTTGATGGACCCTGACTTTGCCACCATCCCCCAGATGGATTCGTTTGGAAAGCTGTGGAACGGCAAAGTTGGCGCATTCGACTTCCAGTGCGCCGGTACCACCAACAACTGGATGCCCTCGCGCTACACCGAAAACCCGGTGCCTACCTTCGACTTTGCGGTAATCAAAGGCCCGGACGGCACCGCCGCGCAGGGGAAACAGTACCCCACCTTCAACCCCAGTATCGTGGTAAGCGCAACCTGCAAGGATATCGGGGCCGCCGTGAGGGTTTTAGACTTTTTAATGTCTGAAGACGGCAACACCCTTGTAACACTGGGTGTGGAAGGCAAGCACTTTAACTGGTTAAACAAGGACGCCGGAACATACGAGATGATTCCTCCGTATAACGACAGTACCACAAACCGCAACGACGGTGTGTTTGTTTACTCCGACTTCATCACCCCCAAAATGACGACAGAGCGTCGCACCTTCAACGAGCAGACCAAGGCCGGTGTTGCACAGGCCGATGCGATGTGCACCATAGAGTGGCCTTTCATCTATACTGCTTTTGACGCTGAGAGTATGTATGGGAAAAATCTGAATGACATAGAAAAAGAGATCTTCTGCCAGCTGATTACGACAAAGGGCAACTTAGAGCAGGAGTATCAGGATGGCGTTGCCCGTTGGGAAGCGGAAGGCGGCTCAGATTGGGAAGCCGGCGCTACCGAAGCCTATAAATCACAGCAATAAAGCCCCACCAATTTCAGCAACAGATACGCGAAACATCTTCTACACAACACGGCTGACGTTTTACTAAACACTTTAATATATTACGTCAATGCAGCCACCACACCAAACATTTAACTCAGCAGTCGGCTTTAAATAGCCGCCTGTGCTACACAGTAAACGCCGTATTAATAACCAAGCCGTGTGCTTTCCCCCTCAGGGGGTGGCACACGGCTAATTCATAGGAGGCCAATTAATGTATCAGACAATAAAAGCAGGTAAGCTGCAATTACAAATAAATGAAGACGCCAACCGCATCAGGTGGTCGGCGGAAGGGCTCCCATTACGAAATGAGGAGCTGGCCGACCTGTGGCGCGTGCACCTGGACGACGGCTATTACCGTTCGATGACGGTGCGCTCCTCACGTCAAAAGGGCTGCGTCAGCGCTACGGAGAACGGATGGGTAATCCGATATTCCCAACTGACAGGGGATGACGGACGGGTATTTGATATCGCCTTTACCGTACACATCACGGTTGCCACGCACACCTATCCATCCCTTGAGATGTGGGCGGAGGTAGACAATCACAGCGCCGCACGCTTAAACGAGCTGCAGCTGCCTTTTATAGACCTTTCGGTAATAGGCTGCGAGCAGCGGGCGCAGGATATTTTGTACAAGATGAACGGGCTGGGCGAAAAGATTTTAAACCCGTGGGAGGCTCTTAAGAAGTCACATACAGAGTATATGGCCGCGGACTACGACGAGATATGGGATACCGTGCAATACCCCTGTGCCGCCGGTATGTGCTGGTTTGGGGTGGAGAGCGGCGAACACTTTTTATATGTCGGGCGTCATGACAACCAATTCAGAACCGCGACCCTCGCGACTGGCCTCGCCCCGAGGCACGCAAGCCCCCGGCTCATTTTATCGGTTTCAAACTACCTGCTTGCAAAAACGGGAGAAAAGCTCACAAGCGCGCATTCCGTTGTATCGCTCAATAAAGGAGACTGGAAAACCGGCTCGGATATCTACGGGAGCTGGGCGAGAAGCGACTGGTACTTTGTCCCCCAAAAGCCCGAGTGGGTTCAAAACATGACCGGCTGGCAAAGGATTATCCTGCGCCACCAATACGGTGAGGTATTCTTTCGCTATAAAGACCTGCCGCATATCTATCAGGAGGGCAAGCGGTACGGGCTTGATACGCTCATGGTATTCGGCTGGTGGAAAGGCCGATTTGACAACGGTTACCCCGTCTATGAAGCCGACCCCGAGCTGGGCGGCGAGGAAGCGCTGCGCAAGGCCATTGAAGAAATTCACGCAATGGGCGGCCATGTGGCGCTTTACACCAACGGCATCCTAATTGACATCTCTACGGATTATTATAAGACGATCGGCTACAGAATCAGCAAAAAGGATTTGGACCACAATGAATACCGCGACCACTACCAGTTTTCGAACAACGGTATGCTGCTGCGCAGCTTCGGGTACAAAAGCTTTGTTACCGCCTGCCCCGCAACACCGGAATGGCGGGCGCAGCTGCTGCACAACGCGAAAGTAAAGCTCGCCTTCCAGTCGGACTCGATCTTCTTCGACCAGATGGGCGGGCACAAGCCGGTGCTCTGCTTTGACGAAACGCATCAGCACGGCGCGCGCGGCGACGCGGAGCCCGCCTGGCGCATCCGCAACATGGATGCCATACGCGCCCTTTGCGGCCCGGAGCAGGCCTTCGGAACCGAGCAGACGGTGGATGCCTTCGCGCCGCACATAGACTATCATCACGGATGCCAGTACGGCAATATCTTCGGCGAGACGGCGTTCCCCGAGCTGTTTCTGCGCACCTTCCCCGAGCCCATTATGACCGACCGTTTTCTGCATGACAACCGCGCGGATTTTAAACGGCTCTTAAACTACGCCTTTGTGTACGGGTTCCGGTTTGACGTCTCGGTTTACCGCGGCAGAAAGTCTATCATAAGCGACCTGCCGGATTACGCCGCGTACATCAAGAAATTGACCGACATCAAAGAGCAATATCATGCCTTCTTTTATCAGGGGCGTTTTGTCTGCAACCATACCCTTACCCTGCCTGCGGGCGTTCGCATGACCGAGTACGAAAACCCAGAGGGGCAGGCCCTGCTGGTGTTCTGGAACGATTCCGGCGCACCCGTGGAGTTTACGGCCGGCGACAGACCGGTGCGTCTGGCACCGCAGGAGGTGGATTGCCTGGTTTGGAAAGAAGACTAAGGCATGGATTTACACGGAATCAAATTGCGGTGTGAGGATTGGGAAGCGGAGATACTGCCGCTTCACGGTGCGAACCTAGCTTTGCTGAAGAAAGGAAGCCTTTCTGTCTTGCGCACGCCAAAGAGCTTAAAGGCACTGAGCGAAGCTCCGGTACTTTACGGCAACCCTATCCTCTTTCCCCCAAACCGCACAAAGGACGGCCGGTTTCAGTTTATGGGCAAGGATTATCTGCTGCCCATAAACGAGCCGAAATTCAGAAACCACCTGCACGGATCAATCTATAACGCGCCCTTTGAGGTAACATCCGTTACAGGCGGCAGCGCCGTCTGCCGTCTGCACAATTCGGGGGAATGGTTCCCATTTCCCTTCACGCTTAGCGTTTCATTTTCGTTGGATGTTAAGGGCTTAACACAGCACATTGAGATACTCAACAGCGGGGATACCCCCATGCCCGTCCTGTTGGGCTTTCATACAACCTTTAACGCGCCAGAATTATTTTCCGTGCCGATCGGCAGGCGCTGGGAGACAGACAACCGGTATATCCCCACAAGTAAGCTGTGCCCGCTGAACGAGCAGGAGCTGCTGTATAAAACCGGGTGCCACCCGGAAGGGAAGATAATTACCGGCTACTACACGGCGGAAGGGCTGGTTGCCCGCATCGGCCGGGTTCTGTATGAGGCCTCCGCCGGGTTTACGCAATGGATTTTGTTTAATCAGGGGGGAGAAAAGGGCTTTTTGTGTGTCGAACCGCAATCCGGCAGCGTAAACGGGCTCAATATCCCCGGCGGGCACATCGTTTTACCCGCAGGTAAAACGGCCTGTTTTGAGCTGCGGTTTACGGTCGATGATTCTATAAAAGGAGATTAGGCCATGAAGATACTTATGCTTACGGCGGAAGGCTTTGATGATTCCGAGGTGCTTTACCCCTACTTCCGGCTATTGGAGGAAGGGTTTGAGGTGGATGTCGCCTCCTTTAAAAACGAACAGGTACATGGAAAATATCATTTTGCAATCGACGCGGTCCTTGCGTTTGAAGAGGTGCACTGCCAAGAGTATAAAGCTCTGGCGATACCCGGCGGGAAGGCACCCGAAAAGATTCGCCAAAACAAGGCTGCGCTTAAGATTGTGCAGTACTTTATGAATGAGAATATGCCTGTGGCGGCTATCTGCCATGGGCAGCAGATTTTAATCTCCGCGCAGGTGCTGGGCGGCAGGCGTGCAACCTGTTACCCCGGCGTCGCGGACGACCTGATAAACGCGGGGGCTACCTACGAAGATAAGCGGGTGGTTACAGACCAAAACCTTGTCACCTCGCGAAGGCCGGAGGATCTCCCCTATTTTATGAAAGAATTCATAAAGCTGCTTACCCTTAAAGCAATAAGGAACAAGGAATGATGAATATGACAAAGAACATAGCGCACCGGGGTTTTAGCAGCAGATACCCCGAAAACACCATGCTGGCCTTTCAAAAGGCGGTTGCCTGCGGCTGCGACGGCATAGAGCTGGATGTACAGCTTTCAAAAGACGGCGAAGTAGTCATTATGCATGACGAAAACCTGAAACGAACCACCGGGCGTGTCGGGCTTGTGAAGGAGTACACGCTTGATGAACTCAAGCGCTTCGACGCAAGCTGCGGTTTTGAAGGGACACTGGATTTTAACCCGATCCCGACCTTGCGTGAATACTTTGAATTTGCCTCTGGCAAGAACATCATTACAAATATTGAGTTAAAGAACAGCGTTATATCCTATGAGGGGCTGGAAGAGAAGGTGATTGCCCTTGTGCAGGAATACGGCCTCACCGAAAGGGTGATATGTTCTTCCTTTAACCACCATTCTATCGTGCGCTGCAAGGCATTGCTGCCCCAAATGCGCTGCGGGTTTCTTTCAAGCTGCTGGCAGCTGGAGGCCGGCGCCTATTCAATGGAGTATGGGATGGACACGTTTAACCCCCGCTACAACTTTTTAACGGAGGACAATATACAGGAGCTGCACGATCACCAAGTTGCGGTGTGCACCTGGACGGTCAACGACGAAAGCGAGATGCGGTGCCTTGCCTCCAAAGGAATTTACGCGATTATAACAAACCGCCCCGATATATTAAAACAGGTACTCCACCCTTTTTAATCTGCTGATGAAAGGAGTATAAGCACTATTTTTTACATTCAAGCATTACACAATATAAACCTTATTTCCATTACTGTTAGAATCCTGCTCGCTATACTGATTGGAGGCGCTCTGGGCATGGAGCGCGGGAGAAAGCGGCATCCTGCCGGTTTCAGAACGTATATACTGGTATGCCTTGGTTCCACACTAGTGATGATGACCAATCAATATGTCTTTGAAACCTTCCAAACCGGAGACGTCAGCCGTCTGGGGGCGCAGGTGATCAGCGGCATAGGCTTTTTGGGCGCCGGAACTATCATCATTACCGGCCGGAATCAGGTAAAGGGGCTTACTACCGCAGCGGGGCTTTGGGCTGCCGCCTGCATCGGGCTTGCAATCGGTATAGGTTTCTACGAGGGCGCTATCATCTGCGGGGCGACAACCTTTTTTGTAATGACCATCCTTCATAGCCTGGACGACCGCATGCGCAGAAAGCTGAAACAGCTCAACCTATATGTGGAACTGGATCTATCGGCCAGTTTGGGGTCGTTTATCAGCTATGCCAAACAAAACGGCATTCAGCTCGCCGATATTCAGGTGGTAAAGAACCAACTGGGGGACAAGGGAGAAATCGCGGCGCTGCTATCGGCGACAGCGGGGCAAAGCCAGACGCATGACGAGGTAGTGCAAACATTGGGGCTTGCGCCGGGCTTAAACTACATAGAAGAGGTTTAAATATAAGTGGAAATTCTCGTACAAATCGGCATCCTATTCGGCGTTTGCCTGCTGGGCGAGTCGATATCCTCACTTCTGCCTGTAACCGTACCGTCCAGTGTTATCGGTATGCTGTTGCTGTTACTGCTGCTCTGTCTCGGTATCCTTCAAACACGGCATATTGAAAAGCTGGGCGATTTTTTGCTGAAAAACATGGCATTCTTTTTTATTCCCTCCGGCGTAGGGATTCTGGATTATTACAGCGTGGTGAGCGGCAGTATTTTTAAGCTTCTTCTGGTCTGCTTATTGACGACCATCCTTACCTTTGCGGCGACGGCCAAGACAGTGGAGGCGGTAATAAACATTCAAGAAAGACGAAGGAAACAAAAGGCATGAGCGAGATTGTCTCTTCCCCCTTCTTTGGCTTGGTGATTAGTATCGTCTGCTACTGGATTGGGGCATGGATACAAAAAAAGATAAAATCCCCGGCTGCAAACCCGCTATTAATGGCGATTCTACTCATCCTCGTATTCTTTAAGCTGTTCAATATCCGGTTAACCGATTACAGCGCCGGCGGGAATATGATCTCCGTTTTTCTTGCGCCGGTTACAGCACTGCTGGCGCTGTCGGTTTACAAAAAGCTCAGCCTGCTAAAGAAGAACCTGCTGCCGATTCTATTGGGGTGCTTGGCGGGTGCCCTCACCTCGATGGCAAGCGTCTATGCATTGTGCAGGCTGTTCGGGTTAAACGATGCTCTTACTGCTTCTTTACTGCCGAAGTCGGTTACCACACCCATCGCCATAGAGGTCTCACAAAGGCTGGGCGGCACGGCTCCGGTAACGGTTGCCGCGGTAGTCATTACAGGAATCATGGGGGCCATCCTTTCACCCTGGCTCATCAAGCTGTTGCGTGTGAGAAGCGCCGTTGCGGCAGGAGTGGGCATCGGCGCCTGCAGCCACGCGGTAGGAACCTCTAAGGCCGTTGAAATGGGAGAGGTTGAAGGGGCCATGAGCGGGCTTTCCCTCTGCCTTTCCGGCATTCTCACCGTTTTGCTGTCGCAGTTTATCGGATGATGCGCAACCCGCTTCATGGAATTGTTATAGTCGGATAAGCCCGATAGCGCCGGATCATGCAGTATTGTAATCCTCACGGATAAAGTGAGGATTATTTTTTACCCGCAAACCGCTCGGCAGATTAATATCGGGCTTGTTTTTTACCGTATGAACGCAATATACTATAGCTGTATACAGTTTTGTAAGCTTGTAGCAGGAAGGCAGACGACGAAAGATGAAAATACTGGTCGCGGAAGACGATAAAACCATCGCGCAGGGCCTCGAATACTCCCTTGTGAGCGAGGGGTATGAGGTGATGGTGTGCCACAATAAGGCGGAGGCGCTGGCGGCTGTCGCCAAGCAGGCGTACGACCTCTACCTTTTCGACCTAAACCTGCCCGACGGCAGCGGGTATGATCTCTGCCGCACGGTAAAGAGCTCACTGAACGCCCCCGTAATCTTTCTTACGGCCTATGACGACGAGGTAAATGTGGTGATGGGGCTGGATATGGGGGCGGACGACTATATCACCAAGCCGTTTCGCATCCGCGAGCTTTTAAGCCGCATCAAGTCCGCGCTGCGCCATTACAATAAGACGGATATACAAAGCGAGGTATTGACGGTTCAGAACATCACCGTGCATACCAAGCAGGCCAAGGTTTACCGCGACGGCAAGGAGCTGCCCCTCACGGCGATGGAGTACCGGCTGCTGCTGATGTTCTTAAGCCATCGCGGCCAGATATTAAGCCGTAACCGGCTGCTGGAATGCATCTGGGATGTCGACGGCGACTTTATCAACGACAACACACTCACAGTGTATGTAAAGCGCCTGCGGGAGAAGCTGGAGGGCGGCGAGAAAACGGGAATCATCACGACGGTACGCGGGCTCGGCTACCGCATGGAGGAATAGCATGCTGCGAAACAAGGAATTACGAGGCACCCTACTCTTAGGTATCCTCTTCATTTTGGTCGGTACTATTTTAGGCGCGCTGTTGGATTACCGGGCGGCAGCACTGGTGTTGGTATGCACGGGCGCTGTCTTTGCGGTGTTCTTTACCTATACGCTCCGGCGCTACCGGGCCATCCAGCGGCTCTCCGAGTATCTTTCCTCCGTTTACATGGGGGAGCATGTGATGGATATACGCGATAACCGCGAGGGTGAGCTGAGTATCTTAAAAAACGACCTCTACAAGGTAACGCTCACCCTCTCCGAGCAATCGGAGCTTTTGAAAAAGGACAAGCAGTACCTGGCCGACACCCTCTCCAACATTTCGCACCAGCTGAAAACACCGCTCACCTCGATGTTTGTGATGACCGACCTGCTCCATAAGCCCGACCTTCCGCAGGGTAAAAAAGAGGAGTTTTTAAAAAACATCACCAACCAGCTCAAACGGATAGAATGGCTCGTCTCCTCCCTGCTAAAGCTCTCTAAAATCGATGCCAAGACCGTCGTTTTTAAAAGGGAGGAGGCGCCGGTAGCACAGCTTATTCAAAAAGCGCTTGAGCCGATCAGCATACCGATGGAGCTCAAGGGTCTTACCCTTACCGTAGGCTGCGAGCAGGATATCGCGGTGGTAACGGACATGAACTGGACAGCGGAGGCGCTGCTGAATGTCTTGAAGAACTGCATGGAGCATACGCCAAGCGGCGGGCGGATAAACATCACCTGCCGCTGCACACCGCTGCACGCCGAGCTGGTGATTGAAGACAGCGGCACAGGCATTGAGGCAGAGGATATCTTGTATGTATTCGACCGCTTTTATAAGGGCAAAAACGCCGGTACCGACAGTGTGGGCATCGGGCTTGCGATGGCAAAGACCATCTTAACCAGCCAAAACGCCGATATCTCGGTGCAGAGCGAACCGGGCAAGGGTGCACGATTCACCGTCAAATTCTTTAAGTGACAATATTGTCACTTAAACAGTCACCGTACTGTAATCTGCATCAGGTATTCTCAAGTTATGAAAAGGGGGATTCCAATGGAAATTTTAAAGGTTGAGAACCTGTCAAAGATCTACGGCAGCGGTCAAACCGCGGTCAAGGCGCTGGACAACCTATCATTTTCGGTCAATAAAGGCGATTTCGTCGCCATCGTGGGGCCGTCCGGCTCCGGTAAGTCTACCCTGCTGCACATTCTGGGCGGCGTAGACCTGCCGACCTCCGGCAAGGTATTCGTCGACAATACCGATATCTACGCCATGAACGAAACGGCGCTGGCGATATTCAGACGGCGCCAGATCGGGCTGATCTACCAGTTTTATAACCTCATCCCCGTTTTGAATGTGGAAGAGAACATCAAGCTGCCGTTGCTGCTCGACGGGCGCAACATTAAGAATGAGGATTTTAAAGGTATCGTAAGCGCCATGGGGTTGCAGGACCGCTTAACACACCTGCCCAATGAGCTCTCGGGCGGCCAGCAGCAGCGGGTATCCATCGGGCGGGCGCTGATCACCAGCCCGTCCATTGTGCTGGCGGACGAGCCTACCGGCAACCTGGACAGCCAGAACAGCGCAGAGATCATTGAGCTGTTAAAGCAGCTGCACAAAACGCTCAAGCAGACCCTGATTATCATCACCCACGATGAAGGGATTGCGCTGCAGGCGGATCGGATCCTATCTATCAAGGACGGAAGGATCGCGAGGGACGAGGTGATCCGTCGGTGAACATCGTCAGCAAGCTCACCCTGCAATACTTAAAGAAGAACCGGAGCAGAACGCTGGTGACGATCATCGGCGTGGCGATCTCGGTGGCTATGGTCGCAGCTACCTTCTCGATCGGCAGCTCGTTTATGGACATGATGTACCGCAACGCGGCCGTTCAGACAGGCGATTGGCACGCTGTTTTTACGGGCGTGAACAGCGCGGCCATCGACACGATTACGCACAACGAAAAGGTTCAGAACAGCGTTGTAAGTAAGAGAGTCGGGTTTGCAAAGCTGCCCGACTCGGCCTATGGCTCAAAAGGCTATTTATATGTTGCTGCCGACTCGGGGTTCGACCTTACCCCGCTCAGGCTTACGGAAGGCCGTTTTCCTGCGAAAGAGGACGAATTGATCATCACTACTCAACTGCTAAAGAGCACCGGTCTCTCTTGGCGGGTAGGCGACACCGTTACCCTCAACTTCGGCACAAGGATGGCCGTACAGGACGGCGTTCTGGCGCCAGTGGATGACCACACCTATTTCGGTAAAGAGGAACAGTTTCAACAGACTGAAGAAAAGGCCTATACGATCGTCGGTATTGCCGATGACCGGTATGAAGAGTATCTATTCGCGGGCGCCTACCCCGTTTACAGCGGGCTAGACCTTGCTCACATCTCGCAAGGCGACAGCTACACGGTTCAAGTGCGGTATGAGCCGCTCAACGCGAAGATCTACGACACCACCGCCTCTCTGGCAGAAGAAACATACTGTGATACTGTAGAGTATAATAACCAGCTTCTGCTCTACGCGGGCGTATCCAGCGATAAATATCTGCTCAACACCCTGTTGATGGCGACAGTAATCGTCGGGCTGTTGATTTTGGTCGGCTCGGTTTCGCTTATCTATAACGCGTTCGCCATCTCGCTTTCTGAACGGATACGCACGTTGGGCATGCTGGCAAGTGTGGGCGCAACCAAGAAGCAAAAACGGTTTTCAGTGTTTTTTGAGGCGTTTGTGATCGGCATCGTGGCCATACCGCTGGGCCTGCTGGTAGGCTATGCCGGGATATCGGTTACCTTCAGCCTGCTAAGCCCGCTGCTCACCAACGCGCTCGGCATTACCGCGCCGTTTCGGCTCGTCATTGTACCGACAGGTTTCGTGGGGACCATCCTCTTTTCCGCACTCATCCTGTATATCTCGGCGTGGATTCCCGCGCGGCGTGCCTCCGATATCTCGCCGATCGACGCCATCCGGCAGTCGAAAGAGATTACGGTTCGCAGGCAGGATGTCAAAACCTTAAAAAGCACGCGCCGGTTTCTGGGCTTTGAGGCCGAGCTGGGCCTAAAAAGCCTGAAACGAAACCGTCACCGCTATTACGCAACCCTGTTCTCGCTTGTCATCAGCATCGTACTGTTTTTGACCGCATCCGCTTTTGCCTCCTTTTTGGGGGAGACCTTCAGTTCTGTGCAAAACACCGTCCCATACGATCTGGCGGCGGATGTGTGGGAAGAAAACGGCGATGATGCAGCACTTCAAGGCATGCTCAGCGACCTGCAGCGCCTGCAAAACGCGACCTCCGTTATCACGACCAGAACACTTTACTCGGTTGCGTCACTCACCCCGGACATGGTAACGGGCGACATAGCAAGCCGAATGGATGCTCAAGACGGTGTATATACGATGTCGTTTAATATTGTCTCTCTGGACGATGCTTCGTTGCGCGAGTATGCACAGAAGGCCGGCATCTCTTTTGAAGCCCTTCAAGCGGAGCCCTGCGGGATACTGGTGGGCCGTTTTACGCTCAAAGAGGATCATGTATTCACAGACATAGACCAGCTTACCCTTGCGCAGGGAGCGTTTATGCCCTACCGGATAAACCTGACGGAAACAGAGGGATTCAAGGGAACGGTAAAGGTTGCGGGCGTAACGGACGCGGTTCCTCCCTTTAGGGGAAGCTACCGCGAGTCTGTCGGCACCATCAGCATGGTTGTATCCGAGAAAACGATGCGGCAGCTGTTGCCGAAGGACGAGAGCCATAAGGAGGCGTGGGACCCGACCATCAAGCTGCTGTATACCACCGCCAATGCCGATGCTTTGCAGAGTGAGATCGAGGGCTTAAAGGCCAAACACCCCAGTATGATGAACAATATCTTTAACATCGCGGCATCCAGACAGCATCAGCAGCAGATGACGCTTATTGTATCCACCTTCCTCTACGGCTTTGTCGCGCTGATTGGCATCATCTCGGTGGCCAATATCATCAATACCATCACCACCGGCCTTACGCTGCGAACCAGAGAGTTTGCCATGCTGCGCTCATTCGGGATGACGCCCGTCGGCTTTAAGCGTATGATACGGTTTGAAAGCCTGTTCTACGGCATGAAGGCGTTGCTGTACGGCCTGCCGCTCGGCGCGGTTGTCGCAAGCCTGATATACATGGTGCTACAGCGGAATTTTGCGCTGAACTTCGCCATCCCCTGGCTGAACCTAGCGATATGTATCCTCTTTGTCGCCTTAACGGTGGGAGGCACCATGCTTTATTCCGCGAAAAAGGCCAAGGGTAAGAGTATCGTAGAGGCATTACAGAACGAGAATTTATAAATAACTCTATAACCTGTCGAGTGATTGATAAAGATTCTATAAGCACAAGCGTCCGGCGCGAATCGTGGCCGGGCGCTTGTGCTTTAATGGGAAACCAGTCACTTATTTGTGATGAACATAAAACAAGGCCACACCATTTCTTTTTAAAAATAGCGTGGCCTTGCTTTATGCTGTTCTCCCATTTAAACGCAGATAAATCCGCCTTTTGATGCCCGCCGCAAAACGGCAGGCGGCGGCGTAAACCGCCAAGAGAGCCGTTTAATAATAATCTTACAAAAGCAATTTTATCGCTTTCTTAAAGATTAGGGCGTTTCTGAAAACGGAAAATCGCCGGATATTTCGCTGCAAAAGAGCAGATTCAAATCAAAAAACGCAGGAATACTGTATGTATTCCGAGTATTTTTGATGCAGAAGATGCCTTGTGTAGTAGAAATAGACAAGAATTTGGAGTTTTCAGATAGCCCCTAGTATTATTGTGCGAACATCGATAAAAGTTCTGAGGGGGTCTTCCCCGTTTTCTTGACGAACTGGTACAGTTCATCCATCTCCGCCTTTTCCTTGGACGCTAACAGTGTTTTTTGCTGTGCATTCAGCTCTGTAATCTTTGTTTGGTAGTTTTGAATCTTCTGTTGAATCTCGGCAACCTGATCATCGATACTCTTGGGTGTTCTCTTGATTCCTCGCGGCATATAAATCCCTCCTATTGTTTTCATGCCTCAATTATTGACGCCTGACTTAATAATATGCAGGAGAAAGGGGATGCAATGCATGAAGAATCATCAAGACGCCTCGTAATAGAGTTATAATTTTTACAATCCGCCGGGTATCTTAACTGGTGCCATGTAAAACGGTATCGTCCATGATTAAAAACAAAAATAAAACTCCCATAGAGAAATCCATCTCTATCAGTAAAGATGGTATCGGGAAGTATTGACAAAAGCTAACCCGCATGCTAAAATATGAATGAATTTAAAAATATTCATTCATATTTTAAATAATGCACTAATAAAAGCAGCTGCGCCGAAGCTGCAAATTATATTTAGTAAGAGGTTCTGTATGGAAGACAAAAAAGCAGCATTATTTTCTAACGCCAAAGAACTGTTTGCGGTAAAAGGCTTAAAGGACACCAATGTTGCCGACATCACCAAGGCAGCCGGGGTAAGCGTCGGCTCGTTTTATAACTACTACCCTTCCAAGGATAAGCTCTTTATGGAGATCTTTAAAGAGGAAACCGCACAGCTGATGAAACGCATTATGGGTTCTATCAACCTCGACGAAAGCCCCGAAAAACTAATCAAGCAGCTTTTGGTGTTCAACATGGAGGGCATGATGTCCAACCCCATACTGTGCCAGTGGTACAACAAAGAGGTCTATAACAAGATAGAACAGCTGTATAGAGAAGAAAACGGGATACAAACCGTCGATTTCATCTACCGCGATTTCGTTAAGCTGATTCAAAGGTGGCAGGCGGAAGGAAAGATGAGAAGTGATATCAGCTGCGAGATGATCATGGCCATCTTTGAGGCGATTATAAGAATCGGCTATATCAAGGAGGAAATCGGGCTGCAGTACTTCCCCGCCCTTCAGGACTATATAACCGATTTCGTGCTCAAAGGCCTGACCGACTGCGCACAATAACCTTTTTGCGCGCATTGTATGTATCATCGCGGTGTATGTAAGGAGAGATGGTCTGTGAATGAAATACCCTGCGCTGAATCCATCCATTTCGCCATGGGCACCGAGATCATGTACAAAGTGTTCGGTACACACGCGCAGGAGGCTGTAACCGCTGCCAAGCAGGAAGCCAAACGGCTGGAAGGGCTGCTCAGCCGCTTTCTTCCGCAAAGCGAGGTAAGCCGCCTCAACGCCTCGGCCGGCCGACAGGCGGTAAGGCTCAGCGAAGAAGTATTCGAGGTACTCAATCGGGCGCTCGGCTATTCCCAGCTTTCACAGGGCCTTTTCGATGTTACCGTCGGCCCGCTGGCGGACCTGTGGGATTATAAGCATGCGACAAAGTCCCCCGCGGGCACGGAGATACAAAGGATTCTCCCGCTCGTTGATTACCGCGATATAGAATTAGACTATACGAACAAAACTGCCCGGCTGCGGCACCCGGGGCAGTCGGTGGATTTGGGCGGGATCGGCAAGGGCTTTGCGGGAGACCGGTTTATGGAGCTGTTTAAGGAGTATGGCGTCACCTTGGCCTTTTGCAACATCGGCGGCAATATGTCCACACTGGGGAGCAAGCCCGACGGCTCACCGTGGCTGGTGAGCATCCGGCACCCGCGGCAAGAGGGCCTGTTGGGCGCGGTTGCGGTAACGGGTAAGGCCGTGGTCACCTCCGGGGATTACGAGCGCTATTTTATCGACGATGAAGGCAGACGGTACCATCACATTTTAAACTCCGCCACCGGCTACCCGGCACAATCCGGGCTCATCAGCGTGACGGTGATCGCCGAGAACGGCATGGCCGCCGACGCGCTGTCCACCGCGGTATTTGTATCCGGATTGGAAAAAGGGTATGCCCTTATAAAAAAGGGGCGACAAGCGGAGATGGTTTGCGTAGATGCGAAGCTGCAGGTCTATCTTACACAAGGTATAAAAGACTGCTTTCAGAGCGCCTGCGGAATAAAAACAAATCTGATTGAGTGAGGAAGATATCTTATGAAAACTACCGTAAAACGAAGGGGGAAAATCAGCGTGTGGGTTGTGTTGTTGGTGATTTTAGGGGTAATTGCAGTAGGGCTTGGCATTACGATGCTGGCCTTTGAACCGGGGCGCCGGGAGGCACTGAACCTTACCATCTCGCCGGTGGATTTTAAAAATCTGCGCAACGGCACCTACGTGGGGGAGTATAAGGGCCAAAAGGACAGCCTGCGGAACACCAAGGTGCAGGTAACCGTGGAGGCGGGGGCTGTTACGGACATCGACGTACTGGAAGGCGCCTTGGCCAAGGAAAAGCAGACGGTTGAGGTGCGGGGCGGGCTTAGCATCCAGAACCTGTTTGAACGGGTAATCGATTCGCAGTCTCTGCAGGTGGATGCCATCAGCGGTGCCACCATTTCCTCCAAGGTGCATCTCAAGGCCGTTGAAAACGCGCTAAAGCAGGCGCAATAAAGCGAGTAAAGGGTGGGTCTTGTGGAAAAAAGAATGTCGGTAATGGGTATCGGGCACAAGGCGGGAACGGTTATCGGCAGCTATCTGGTTGTAACAATCCTTCTAAGCATTCTCTTTAGGCCTCTATTCCAAATGACGAATCAGTCGTATGCCGTGCTGTTGACTGTCGGCATTATCATGGCGGCGGTGGGGTTTTCGCTGAATCTGGCCGCCGCGTCTCAGATGCTTATGGCACACAGGAACTACAGGCTGGCAACCACGGGGTTCTACGGCATCTTTCTGCATCCCATGTACTTCTTTCAGGTGTTCATCACACTCCCCGGCATTACGCTGCTGTTTAACTCATGGCTGGTACTTACCACGATACCGGTCGGCATCGTTGCGGTCAGGCAGTTCTCAAAAGAGGAGAATCGTCTGGCAAACCGCTACGGTGAAGCGTATCAGGCGTATCTGCAGAAGGTGCCAATCAAGTTCTAAGTTTTTTACAAACAGAATTCTATCATGCCGCAGGCTAAACGTACGGCACGCAAAACAGGATGGAGGTTATAGCATGAAGATCGCAGTCGTTTCTTATTCATATACCGGCAACAACGAGGCCTTATCGGACGCCGTGGCCAAGGCGCTGTCGGCCGACCACATCAGGATTGCGGAGAAAGCGCCCCGGAAGACGGGTACCATCGTGATGGATATGATGTTTAACCGCACGCCCCGGGTGCAGCCCCTCCCAGCCGCGCTTGGGCAGTATGAGCAGGTGCTTTTCGTAGCCCCGGTGTGGATGGGGCTGGCCGCGTCTCCCCTGCGCTCTTATTTTAAGCATCTGAAGGCCAACCCGCGCCCCTACGCCTTTGCCTCTATCAGCGGCGGCGCGCTGAACCCCAACCCGAAGCTAAAGGACGGCTTGACGAAGAGAACGGGGGCCAAACCCACCGCCCTTATTGATTTGCATATTGCCGATCTCCTGCCGTCCGAGCCTAAACCCACCATGAAGGATATGGGCGCTTACCGCTTAAAGGACGAGGAGATTGCCAGGCTCGCCGGAAAGATTGTGAAGGCCTTAGAAAGCACTATGGAGCTTCATAATCAATAAGCAGCAATTGCTGCTGCAAAAAAACACCCCTGCTGTTTGTCCGATATTGTAAAGCCGCTTCCTGCCGCTATCATTTTCCTCCGGCCACACGCATAAGAATAACCATGAACGTGAAACGGAGGAAAGTACAATGAACAATGAGACAAGGCATAAACGGTATTTGATGCTGCAGAACATCGTGGCATGGGGCGCTATCTGGGGCATATTCGAAGCGACGGTTGGGTATCTGCTGCATCTTTTACCCTTTAATATCGGTTGGTTCATCTGGTACCCCGTCGCATGTTTCTTTATGGCCAACGTATACCGCAAAACGCGAAGCACCTGGTCGGTTGTGTTTGTGGGAACACTGTGCGCGTTGATCAAGATGCTCAACCTGCTGCTGCCGGGCAGGATAGACAGGGTGCTCAACCCGGCCATTTCCATTGTGTTTGAGGCGCTGGCCATGGCGGCGGTAATCTTTGGGGTAAATCGCTTGTTCGGTAAACAAAAGAATCTGCTTGTAAAGGCCGCAGCCGCCTTGGCCATGAATACGGGCTGGCGCCTTCTGTATATCCTGTACCTGCTCCTCCTGGTGCCGGGCTGGATACGCGAGGTGTCGGTAATCAGCAGTATGGATAAGTTTATCCCGTTTTTCATCACCCAAAATCTCATTACCAGTTTGGTGTTATTCATTGGTTACCAATTTAAGTCGGCAATCTTCAAGCCGGTCGAGGCCTTGGAACAACGTATCTTCTCCATCCGCACAAAGATGCGGGCGTCCGCTGTGGCAGCGGTAAAAATCGGCGCCGTCGTGCTGATGCTGGGCGCAAACGTTGTGCTTGAGCTGATATTATAGCCAGAGAGCACTTATAAATTAAAAACTCCGCCCCGATAACGGGCGGAGTTTTTGTTGTGACAGTATTAAGACAGAATACCAACCCTTGCGGTACGCGCGATCTGCGTATTGTCCGTTGCTCTGTCCGAGAGCTCGCAAACCGGATTGGGCTGTGCTTCCGCGCGGTAGTCGATATTAAACTGCTGCTGGTGCATCGCAACGGCGTTATGGCTGGCGACGGCATTCACGTCATGGTTTACGCGGCCCTGATAGAAGAAGAATTCATGATCATGCGGCAGCTCGGAAACGGGTATATACTGCTCGCGGTTAGCGGTAAGCTCGATCTGCTGCGCAAGAACCTGACGGACATAGTCGCGGGTATCGTGGAACTGCAGGAGCTTGGGGAAGTGGCCGCCGGGTATTACCTGCTGCCAATCCTTGCCCTCGTAGTGCTGCAGCAGCTCCGCCGCCTTGTGCAGATGCGCAATCTCCTGCTGCAGGTGCATCTCCCAGATGGATTTTACGTTTGCGTCCAGTTCATCCTGATAAAACGAGTAATAGAGATAGCATTCCATATATTCATGCAGCAGCAGGTTTTCAAGCCACGTGGCCTTCGGGTCCAGCAGCGACCCGTAATGGCTCACATGCTGCTCCTCGATCATGGCGATCTCCAGATAAAGCTGACGGCCCAGGTCGTTATAATAGGTGTTGCCGAGGTTCATATAGAAATTCATGGTCTGCTGCTCGCCGGAGGTGATGATCAGCGTATTGAGCTTGGTGCGGATATCCGCCGTTTTAAAGTCCACCGGGTTCTTCACCGACTCAAACGGGAAGCGGTGCTCCGCGATGGTGGGGCGTCCCGGCGTGATGTCTACATAGCTTTTCACCAGCTGCTGCGCCGGAATCTGTGAGTCCAGATCCAAGAGGTTGGAATAGCGGTAAAGATGGTCGAAGTCCTCTAACAAGGCAAAATCCAAGGCCTGCTTTACATAGGCATTGGGTTCGTTCTGCGCAAGCCATGCGGTTAGGTCCACTGCCACATGCTCATAGCCGATGGTGGTCTCCAACTGGGTCTCATCAATCGGTTTAAGCCAGTTGATGTGCTTTTGCTGCAGCTGTTCCACCCTGCGGGACAGTGCCAGCTCCCTGCGCAGGTCGTTGTCTTGGCAGTTGCGGTGAAACTGGTGCTTAAACAGCGCGGATTCCACCTCAATGCCGTTCATCAAGATGATGCGTATCTTGGTGTACGGGTCAACGGTTTGCTTGTTGTAGGGCGTGGGGTAGACGGTAGCCCAGTCCATAATGCCGTCTTCCATCTTTATGGGCCTTTGTTCGAATGGATTCATTTCCTATCTCCTTTACATTTTGTTATCTATTCTTTAACCGGAGTATAAAAATATACCTATCTGTATAATAAAAAAAGGAAAGGGGAAGATTGAATAATAATAAGGAAGGTGGGTGCATCCGCTTGAATACGGCAATCGGGAAAAATATTAAGCGCAAGGAATCGTGGGACAAGGTGACGGGAAAGGCAAAGTATGCAGATGACCTGCCGGTCGTGGATACCCTTGCCGCCCGATTGCTCACCGGCACCTGCGCGCACGCACGCATTCTGAGCATCGACACCTCAAAGGCCGCGGCTCTAAAGGGCGTTAAAGCCGTTTTAACCGGCACCGATTGCAAGGAGCGGTTTGGCCCCCTGCTGCTCGACCGCCCCGCGCTGGCCTTAGATGTGGTGCGCTACGCGGGGGAGCCTGTCGCGATGGTTGTCGCGCAGGATGAGCCCGCAGCCGAGCAGGCGGTAAGGCTTATTCAAGTGGAGTACGAGCAGCTGCCGGTTGTCCTCACCCCGTCTCAGGCGCTGGCCGAAGGCGCGTTTGTCATTCACAGCCCGACCAACGGTTATAAAAAGGTGATGACAGATGTTTATCCCGAGGCGGGAAGCAATGTCGCCAGCCGTTACCGCATCCGAAAAGGAGATGCCGCACAAGCCTTTGCCCGCTGTGAAGTCGTTGAGCAACGGCGCTTTTTTTTACCGCCTTCCGATCATCTGGCGATGGAGGTGCGCACCGCCCGCGCGGAGATCTCGGCGGACGGCACTGTGCTGATTACGACCGCGTCGCAGTCGCCTTACACCGTGCGCAATCAGCTCTCCGACGCGTTTTTAATACCGGCGGGCCAGATACAGGTGCGGGTGCCGTTTGTGGGAGGCGGGTTTGGTGGAAAGGCCCCGGTGATGCTCGAGATACTGGCCTTTCTGGCCTCCCGCAGCGTAGGCGGCAAGGCCGTTCGGCTCACGATCCCCCGAGAACAGGATATGACCGCCGCACCCTGCCGTCTGGGGCTGGAGGCGGATATCAAGATCGGGGCGAGCAGGGACGGCATCCTTCAAGCCGCCGAGATGACCTATTGGCTGGACTGCGGCGCCTATACGGACATTGCGCCCTATATGACCAAAGCGATCGCGGCGGACTGCACCGGCCCGTACCATCTGGAAAACCTCTCCTGCGACGCGCTGTGTGTATATACCAACCACACCTACGCAACCTCCTACCGGGGCTTCGCGCATGAATCCTACACCTTCTGTGTGGAGCGCGTATTGGACATGCTGGCGCGCAGCTGCGCGCTCGACCCGCTGGAGTTCCGACTTAAAAACGCGATACATCCGGGCAGCCTCACACCTACTCAGGTTTCATGCACAGCCAGCCTCACGGGGGACCTGATGCAGTGCCTAAACAAGGTAAGGCAGCTTGCGCAATGGGACGGCGGGAATGCCACCTTGGTGAAGCAGGATACCGTGCGTGCCAAGGGGGTCTCCTGCTTCTGGAAAACCGAGAATCCACCCACCGACGCGATTTCCGGTGCGCTCATCACCTTTAACCCCGACGGGAGCGTTAACCTCGTGACCGGCGTGGTGGAGATGGGCTCCTGCGGGCAGACCCATCTTGCGCAGATGCTGGCCGAAAAGCTGAAGATTGACCCGGGGCAGGTGCATGCCGTGATGGCGGTGGATACCCGCATTGCACCCGAACACTGGAAAACGGTGGCCAGCCTCACCGAGTATATGGCAGGGCACGCCGTGGTGCGCGCCGCAGACGACCTGTTAAACCAATTGCGCAGCAACGGCGCGGAGGCATTCGGCTGCCCTGCCGATGAAATTGAGATTGCCCACGGGCGGGTGTATTCAAAGAAGAACCCCGAACGCTTCATCGCGTTCAAAGACATCGTTCAGGGGTACAAAGCGCCGGACGGGGCGTCCGTCGGCGAGCCGGTCTTGGGGCGCGGAGGGTTCATGCTCAAGGGGCTCAGTCTGCTCAATCCGCAGACCGGCCAAGGTAAAACCGGCCCGGAGTGGACCTTGGGGGCGCAGGTGGTGGAGGTGGAGGCCGACCTTAAAACCTACACCTACCGCATCCTGAGCGCTTCAACGGTAATCGACATAGGCAATGTGATCAACCCCGACTCCATGCGTTCGATCGTAGCCGGTGGAATGGCGATGGGCGTCAGCTTGTCCAGCCGGGAGGCTTATACGTACGATGCAAACGGTATTCTGCAAACCCCCACCCTGCGCACCTACAAGCTGATGCACATCGGTCAGGAGCCGGATTACCGGGTGGACTTTGTGGAAACGCCTGAGGAAAGCTCACCCTACGGCGTGCGCAGCTTCGCCGAGCACGGCATCATCGGCATCCCCGCGGCGCTCGGGAATGCGCTCTCGGCGGCCTTCGGCAAGGAATATCTGTTCTTGCCGCTTACGCCGGAGAGGCTTTGGCGCGCGTCAACGGAGGGCAAAACATGATTCCATTTGACTTTACCTACTGCCGCCCGGACTCGTTAAAAGAAGCGGCCGATGCCTATGCCCAGCTCAGTGCCGAAGGGAAAAATGCGGTTTATTACGGCGGGGGCAGCGAGATCATCACCATGTCCCGCGCGGGCAGCATCCGGCCGGACGCGGTCATCGACATTAAAAACATCCCCGATTGCGGCGTGTTAACGATTGACGGTGAGGCGCTGCATATCGGTGCGGCGTGCACGCTTAATCAGGTAAAGGAATCCAAGCTGTTCCCCCTGCTGGGGCTTGCCTGCGGGCGGATCGCCGACCACACCAACCAGTGCCGCATCACATTGGGGGGGAACCTGTGCGGAACCATCCTCTACCGGGAAACCAGCCTGCCGCTGTTGCTTTCCGATGCTTCCCTGACCCTTTGCAGCCCGCAGGGAGAACGCACCGTACCCTTTCAAAGCGTATTTGATGGGCGGATGCAGCTAAAGCCGGGGGAATTCATCGTAACGGTGCATGTGCCCGACTGGGCACTGCACGCCCGCCACGCGCATATTAAAAAAACGACGAATGAAAAAATCGATTATCCGCTGGTGAACGTTACCGCCCTGTGGAAGGAGGATGTGCTGCGTACAGCCTTTAGCGGCGTCTGCTCCTATCCTTTTCGCAGCGGGCAGATCGAAGCGGTTTTAAACAACCGCGCGCTGCCCTGCCGTGAGCGCGCGGAAGGGGCCCTCGGCCTGTTGCCCGAACCGCCGTACGGCGACGCGGAGGGCTCGGGGGAATACAGGCGCTTCGTGCTTCAAAACACCCTGTGCGCACTGCTGGAGGAGTGGGAAAATGGTGCGATATGACGGCAAGTCTCTGATTTCGTTACAGGTAAACGGCGAAGCCTATGAGCTGGCGGTGCGTCCTTCCGACCTGCTGCTGGATGTGCTGCGCGAGCAGCTGGGGCTTACCGGCGCAAAGCCCGGCTGCAGAAACGGCGACTGCGGCGCCTGCACGGTGATGGTGGACGGCTGGCCCGCAAAGTCCTGCCTGATGCTGGCGGTGGAAGCGCAGGGGCACGCGATCATAACGGTGGAGGGCCTTGGCAGCACGGCGGCAGAACAGAAGGCGTTTGTGGACGCAAACGCCTTTCAGTGCGGGTATTGCACCTCGGGTTTTTTAATGGTATGCCATGCGCTGCAAACGCAGTTCCCGATGATGCCGGACGAGATTGTAGTGGAGGAATGGCTGCAGTCCAACCTCTGCCGTTGCACCAGCTATAAGGAGATCCGTCATGCGGTGCGACTGATGTACGGGATGGGCGGATGATTAAAACGGCAAGATAAAAGCAGCAGGTTAAGAGGCCTGCTGCTTTACTTTTACCATTAATCAGTGGCATGATCACCCTGCCAACCATGCGGATGTTCTAGATATTCAACAAATGCTGCACGCCCAATGAGGTCACTGCCAGTGCCGCCCAACAGGTGAAACCCAGCAGTATCGGCTTACTCCCGTTTTTAATCAGCTTTACCAGATGGGTGTTCAGCCCGATAGAAGCCATCGCCATAACGATGATGAATTTGCCCGCCTGTGACAAAAAGGCGCAGATACCCGCAGGGATTGGCAAAAAGGTGTTGAGAACGGACGCAACCAGAAAGCCCAAAACGAACCAAGGGAAGATCTTCGTAAGCTTGTAGTCGCCTTTTACGGCGGTTTTGCGCGAGGTATATACGGCGAGCACCATCGTAATCGGCACAATCATGAGGGTTCTTGTCAGTTTGACAATCACGGCCAGGTCACCCGCGGCGCTGCTGAAGGAATAGCCCGCCGCCACTACCGATGAGGTGTCGTTCACGGCGGTGCCGGCCCACAGGCCGAAGCTGTGGTCGCTCATCCCGAGTACATGCCCGAGGAAGGGGAACAGAAATGCCGCAACCACATTAAACAGAAAGATTGTCGAGATGGAGTGCGCAATCTCTTCGTCGTCCGCGCGGATGACCGGCGCCGTGGCCGCAATGGCCGAGCCCCCGCAAATGGCGGAGCCGACGCCGATCAGGGTGGTGAGCTTATGATCGAGCTTTAAGAACCTGCCCATCAAAAATGCCGTGATAAAAGCAACGGTGAGTGTAAAGCACATGAGCAGCAGGGTTTGACTGCCCACTTTAAAAACGTTATACAGGTTCATCTCAAAGCCCAGCAGAATAATGGAATACTGCAGCAGCGTTTTGGAGGTGTATTTGATCCCGTCGTCAAAGGCCTCGGGGCGTCTCCAAAACGCGATGACCATGCCGAACAGGATACCTAACACCGGGCTGCCTACGACCGGTATTGCCTTACCGATAAACCACGCGGGCACTGCGATGCCCGCCGCTAAGAGGATGCCGGGCAGTTTTTTTAAAATCTTTTGCATGTTAAGATTCATGTCCTTTCTTTCAACCTATAACCTCCTTTTCGCATTATAAGGCTTGATTTATGATAAGTAAAATACTATTATCTTATTAAAACGATAAGTGATTATAATGATACGGAGAAGCCGATGACGTTACGACACTTTCAAATCTTTCTTGCGGTATGCGATACCATGAATATGACGGCTGCGGCCCGACAGCTGTACATGTCGCAGTCTGCTGTGAGCCAGGCTATCGCCGAACTGGAACGGTACTACGATACCCGCCTGTTCGAGCGGCTGTCCAAAAAGCTTTACCGCACACAGGCAGGCGAGCGGCTGTTAAGCTACGCGCGGCATATGGTGGCGATGAATAACGACATCAGCAAGCAGATGAAGTCTTTAACTGAAAGTGCGACCATCCGTATCGGGGCGAGCGTGACCGTATGCTCTTATGTATTGCCCAAGCTGGTATCCGCCTTTCAAAAGGAGTTTTTCCAGGCGGCGGTTGAGGTGGTGGAGGATAACACCGAACAGATTGAGGGGATGATCCTTACCGACAAGGTGGATTTCGGTCTGGTAGAAGGCGACATTCTCTCTTCTGATATGGTCATCACGCCCTTTATGGACGACGAGCTTGTGCTTATCTGCGGCAAAGGGCATCCGTTTGCCTCTTTGCCCTTCGTAGAGCCGCAGCAGCTTGAAAAAGAGAAATTTATCATCCGTGAAAAGGGCAGCGGCACGCGCAATACGTTCGAAAACGTGCTGAAAGCGAACGGCCTCTCATGGCATTTAAGCTGGACCTGCAACAATGCGGAAACCATCAAGATAGCGGTTGCCGAAGGGCTTGGCGTCTCCGTTATCTCAAGGCTTACGGTACAAAATGAGGTCGCTTCCGGGCTGCTGCACATCGTTCCCATCCAAGGTATCCGATTTTTGCGGTCGTTTAAAATCGCCTACCACAAGAACAAATTTCTGTCGCAGCCGCTGCGGCAATGGATAAGCCTGCTAAACAGATAGATTTTAAGGGCACGGCTGCAGCGCACCCCAAAGGTGAAGGCACCCACAGATTCACTTTAAAAGGCCGGAACATATGAAACCACGGGCGGCATTAAATGATACCGCCCGTGGCCTTTAAAAGTGATTTAAATGATGTCCCACTATTTTATAAGCCCCAGTGCCTTGACCAACTGGGGAATGCCGTATTCAAAGTTAACCCCGTAACGGACGTCGGTGCCCGCCTCCTTGGTGCGCCGGATGCTGCCCAGCGTAAAGTCTACGGCAATGCCCGCGGCCTCAGAAAGTGCAAAGCCGTTTAACAGCGCGCCCAAAAGGGCGCTCGCAAAGATGTCCCCCGTGCCGTGGTAGAGGCCCTCCACCCTTGGGGAGAGCATATAGGCAATCTCGCCCGTTATAGTATCGTAGGTGGCGGCGCCGAGGTTCCGCTCGTCAAAGCACACGCCGGTAAGCACCACCTTGCCGCTGACAAAGCCGCCCAGCCGCTTGAGCAGCTCTTCGATATACTCCCTCGTATACGGGCCCTCGCGGTAAGGGGTCTCGGCGAGCAGCGCGGCCTCAGTGATATTGGGCACAATCACGTCGGCCTTGCGGCAGAGAGCCGCCATGCCCTTGGGGAAATCGGAGGTAAAACCTTTATACAGCGAGCCGTTGTCGGCCATGACGGGGTCTATCAGCACAAGGGTATTCTCATCCTTAAAATCGTCAATCAGCCTTGCCACCAGCTCCAGTTGCTCAAACGAGCCCAAAAAGCCGGTGTAAAGGCCGTCAAAACGCAGGCCCAGCGAACGCCAGTGGTCTTGTATGGCGGGAATATCCTCGGTGAGGTCGCGGTAGGTGTAGCCGGTAAACCCTCCTGTGTGGGTGGAGAGCACCGCGGTGGGGATAACGCTGGTTTCTACCCCCGCGGCGGAGAGTATCGGCAATGCTACCGTTAGGGAGCATTTGCCGAAGCAGGAGATATCGTGAATCGCCGCGACCCTTTTTTGTTTGTTCAACGCTGTTTCTTCCTCATATAATTTATTTACGGTGTTTTTTACAAGAGCTCCGTATGAAAAACTTGTTATTCTATGTTGGATATGGGATAATGAGCACAACGGCAACAAAAGGAACCATTTCCACTCTCAGGCTCAGCCTCGAACTAAAGGACTCCATCACAGTCCCTGCGGTTCTTAAAAGCGAGGAAAACATCATCTGTCTGCTGTTGGCCTCGGTTCACGCAAAGTGCAGGCCGTATGGACCAACGCCGCCAAGAATAACTACCGTCATAAATTGTCATAAAATATTATGAAAACGGAGGTTATACGATGAAAATACCTTTTTGGGAGGAGTCTTACAAAGAGGATAACGCATTTACTTTCGGTATGCAACCCAACGCTACTCTTGATGAATTTCAACCTCTATTCGACAAGTCGTGGTCTGTCTTGGATGTTGGATGTGGTGAAGGAAAGAACGCTCTGTATCTTGCCAGCCTTGGATATGACAAGGTTGATGCGTTTGATTTATCAGAGAATGCCATCGCCAAATTAAAACGCCTTGCAAACTCTAAAAACGCACACGTTAATGCGTGGGTTCAGAATCTGATACAATTCTCATTTTCCAAACCATATAATCTTATCATGTCTTTTGGAACACTTCATTTTGTAGAGAAAGAAAGCTGGAAAAACTTCATACTCAAAGCAAAAGAATATACTGCCTTTAACGGGATACACATCATGCAGATTTTCACGAACGTATTGCCTGCTTCACCTGACATAGCCCCCTTCGCCGTTGGGCTTGCAAATGATGAAGAGATTAAGGAGCTGTATAACGACTGGGATATTCTACAGTTTAAATCATATACCTTTGAGGATGAACATCCTGGTGTTCCAAAGCATTTTCATGCGTCTAACAAATTGGTCGCCCGAAAGAGATAGGCCTTATGCCGCATGCTTTTTTTCCCATGCTACCTCTCTTAATTTTGCCGTTTTTTCAGGTAAATAGCAAGAGCAATAATCATTGAGCCGCAGTGGCATACAATAATATACAGGTTTAAAAGTAAAAAAGCGGCAGCCTATCCGCCAACAGAGCCGGAGAAGCCGCCGCTTTTATTCTAACGTTTATAAAGCCTCTTGTTGTGCCAGCCACTCAACGGCGTTACGTGTCAGGCGCAACAGCTCGGGGTTACACAGTACCTCGGTCGTATGCCCGGGGGTAAGAGAAACTACCCGCCCATCGCCGTACGAATGCGCCCACGCGCAGGGCGCCGTGAGATGCTGGGAGGTACCGCACGCAAGCAGGGTAGTGCGGGATGCATCCAGCTGGCAGAAGTAGTGCTCATCTTTGCCTGCAAAGGGAGCCACCCCCTCTAAAACAGGGTGCCGCACCCCGCCGACAGCCGTTACGGCAACGGCACATTCGGGCGGATGGCTGATAAAGCGCCCGGCATTCAGTTCTTTGTAGAAAAGGCTCTCCTCGCCAATCTTCACCAGCCCCGCGTGAAAGAACAGGATGCCCATGCCGCCGCGCACCATTTCAACAATCTTCTGCTGAATTTCATCGGGCAGGCCCTCCTCCTTTTCTTCGCAGCCACAGGCCAAAAATACCGCAAGCTGCGGGGCGCAGGGTAAGCTTGCAAGCTCCCTCGCGTGAACGGTGGTTTGTACCTCCCACTCATCGGCGGGCAGCAGCGTCTCGATAAACGGGGCATAACGCTCGCTTGGGTGCCAGGGATCGTTCCATACTACAACCGCTTTTTGTTTCATTGCAAAGTACACCTCAATCACAAAAAATTGTTTTGCAAGCGCAAATGAACTCTATAAGCCCTATTATAGCGATAATCCCGCAAAGCGCAATTTATTTTTGGGTTTTATAACATAACTATTGATACGGATAAAGATAAAAGGGCTGCCGTTTAATGATCGGCAGCCTTTTGTAAAATGGTATAAAATTATATCTTGCGCTCCTCACTAACCCGCGCGTCCCCTGTTTTATAAAGGTTGCCCTTGTATTCCACCAGCCCGATGCTGCAGCCCTTGCCAATGGTCACGTTGTTGCCGCGCACCACCTTGGCGTTGGTGTTTTCTAGGCGAATCTCGTTGCCCTCAATCAAATCGGTTTCAAGGGTGGGGGTGTAGAGGCCGAGGGCGGAAATGGCCTGCAAAAAGCCAAACTTGTAATTGCCGAGGCTTACCTCAATATGCTCCCCGCCAATCTCCCGCGCGTGGCTTCTGGGTGCGTGAAGATGGATATCCACATCGTCGGCGTTGAGCAGCCCGCCTACCTCAAACGAGCCGTTGGAATAAAAGCGCTCAGAGTTGCAGTCGCCGTTAATCTTTGCGGAGCCTACGATCCTTATCGACTGAGCGTCCAGACTCTTGCGGATATCCGCGGAGCCCGCAATGGACACCGTATCGCAAACCGCGCCCGCCCTCAAGCTGGCCGAACCGTTTATCTTCAGTTCCCTTGCCGTCAGGTCACCGTCGATATCCGCGGAGCCGCTGATCTGCACCCTTTCGCCCTCTACCTTGCCCGAGGCATGGCCGGAACCGTTAACAATAAATTCCGTGCACTGAAGGTCGCCTGTGATCTTGCCCGATCCGCTAATCTTCACGGTGTGGTAGCTGCCGCCCATCGCGCTGCCCGAGCCGTTGATGATAATGGAATTGTTGATGCTGCCCCTCTCTACCCTGCAGGAACCATGAATTTTTACAGTATCTCCGCCGGCATTTGTGGCGCTGCCTGAGCCGTTGATCTTAATCGAGCTATAATTTGCGCCTGTCACACGGCCGGAGCCGTTTATTTTAATCGAATCGTACGTTCCGCCGCTTATCTCGCCGGAGCCGTTTATTTTAACCGAATTGCCGCTGCCCTCCGCCGCATTGCTTGCGTTGTTCTGGTCGGCCTGTGAATTCTCATACATATAATTATCCTCCTTAAATAAGCTTTAGCTTCAATTCTTCAATCACGGTGGAAAGGATGATCTGCTCGATGACGCGCACGCCCTTATCGCAGCAGAATTTGCAGGGGGGTGAAACCATAAAGCAGCTGAATACCCCCAGCTTTCGCATCAGCAGCAGCTCGCTTGGCTCGCCCTTAAACCGTATCATCCCCTCGCTGAGCACCTCAAGCAGCAGCTTCCCCTCCTCAAGGCCGATATTGCCCGAGAGGATGAGCTTGTTGAGCAGATACGCCGAAAGAATATCGTTAAACTCGAGAGGCCCTTTGCTGTTTTTGAACTCGCGGTAGATTTCCAGCACCTCTTTGGTAACAATGTTTCGTGTTACTAAGTCCTCGGCGCTGAGCGTAACGCTGTCGATGCTGGGGGAAAATACATCGGCGAGGTCATCCAACGAGATATCTTCCTTCATGTCCTTGATTTTATCGATGCGCGACAGCACCTTGTCTTTTGGGAAGAAGGTCTCCTGCCCCGTAAAGGTCGATTTTCTGATAAACCAGTCCTCGGGGATGAGGCCCTTGCGCTTCCACCGGTAGAGCTGGCCGTACGAGATATTGGTAAGCTCCAGCAGGTCTTTCTTTGAGATTAATACTTCATCCATCTTCATTCCTCCTGTATACAGTGTAACATAACACTGTTACATTGTAAAGAGGTTTGAAAAATAATTCTGAATGGTAATCCCCCCATAATAGCCCTGTTTGATTAGCGCGGTAAAGCAGCAAATTGACAATCCGTAATAAAAGTCGTATTCTTATGAAAAATCAGATATTTCATCATCTAAACGCCTGCCGGGGGTAAGGCGTTTGAGTTTTTACAGTTGTATCCGCCTTGCCGGTAACGGCAGGTATATAAAACCCCGTTTTAATGCCCATAATGCAAACAGCCGATAACTGTACCCCATAAGCAGCCCTTGACATCATGATTGTCACTTTCGGCACCTTCTATTATAAGGTGCATTTTTATTTGTTGCCGTTAGGAGAACGTTTATGAAATCTTTTGTCAAGCGGTATCGTATAAGCCTCCTGCTCGTTATAGTTCTTTGCATGCTATTGTCATCCTGCGGCCTGCTCAAGGACCTCGGCATCGGTGTCTCCCCCGATGTGTCCTCTGAAATCACACAGGAGACCTCATCGGACGGGGAACCCCTTAACCACCTAAGCGGTACGGTGGCCTATGCCACCCTGCACACGATCACCATTCTGGCTAAGACCGGCGAAACCTACACCTTTGAAAAAGACACCGAAAAGCTTGATGTTGGCAAAGACGGTGTGCTCATCGGCTGCCCTGCCACGGTGGATTATTACGGCGTGCTGGACGAGGCCCTGGAGCTACAGCAGGTGAGACTTAAGCGGATAACGGTTGGCCCGGCGGCAGACACTGTGACCGAGGAAGCGAGAGCGCGGCAGATACTGAGCACCATGAGCCTTGAGGAGAAGGTCGGGCAGATGTTTATCGTCCGCTGCCCGAAGGAAGACGCCGCGCAGGCGGTCGCGAACTATCACTTGGGCGGATACATCCTTTTTGCGAGCGACTTTAAGAACAAGACCAAAAGCGAGGTTACGGAAGATATTCAAAGCTATCAGAACGCCTCCCCCCTCGGCATGCTCATCGGGGTAGACGAGGAGGGTGGAACGGTAAACCGAGTAAGCTTGTATCAGCAATTTCGCGCCGTGCCGTTTTGGTCGCCGCAGGATCTTTATATCGAGGGCGGATGGGACCTGATTGTGAGCGATACCAAGGAAAAGGCCGAACTGCTAAAATCCCTTGGCATTAACCTGAATATGGCGCCCGTCTGCGATGTGCCCGACGCGGAGTCGGACTATATCTACCCCCGCTCCTTCGGCAAGGACGCCGCGCTTACCGCGCAGTATGTGGAGAAGGTGGTCGCCACCATGAACGAAAATAGCCTTGGCAGCGTGCTGAAGCATTTCCCCGGCTACGGCAACAACGTGGACACCCACACGGGGGTCGCGCACGACAGCCGCGACTACGAGCGGTTTGTAAAGCGGGACTTCCTGCCCTTTGCCGCGGGGATTGAGGCGGGCGCGGACGCCGTGCTGGTTTCGCACAACATCGTCGCCTGCATGGACGCCGAAAGCCCGGCCTCCCTATCGGCGAAGGTGCATGATATTCTGCGCAAGCAGCTTCACTTTACAGGCGTGATCATGACGGATGACCTGTACATGGACGCCATCCGGGAGTTTGCCGGTGACGGCAAGGCCGCCGTGATGGCGGTGCAGGCCGGCAACGACATGGTTTGCTGCACCGATTTTGAGGCGCAGATTCCCGCCGTGATCGACGCCGCTAAAAACGGAACCATCCCCGAAAGCACCCTCGACAACGCCGTGATGAGGGTATTGCGCTGGAAGCTAAAACTGGGCATCATTCAATAGATAACACATGAAGCAACCCAACAGCAAAAGGAACGGGTAGTACGCCCGTTCCTTTTGCTATAGATAGACTGTTATCAAAATACCTACGCCTTGGCGCTGCGCTGCTTTTTAGACACCACGTCGAATACAACCGCCACCAGCAGCACAAAGCCCTTTACGGCCCTCTGCCAGTTTGCGTCTATACCGAGGATGGACATACCGTTGTTGAGCACGCCCATGAAGATAGCGCCCACAACCGCTCCGCCCACCGTGCCCGTGCCGCCGTAGGCGGATGCCCCGCCGATAAAGCAGGCGCCTATGGCCTCCAGCTCATAGTTGGTGCCGGCGGAGGGCGCCGCCGAATTAAAGCGCGCCACGCACACCAGCGCCGCCACCGCGGAAAGAAACGCCATGTTCATGTAAGCGAAAAACAGCACCTTGTTGGTGTTAATGCCCGAGAGCTTCGCCGCCTTTTCGTTGCCGCCCATAGCATACAGGTGCCGCCCGGGAACGGTTTTGGAGGTGTAATAATCATAAGCCAGCACCACCACGGCCAGCAGTATCAGCACCACGGGGATGCCCTTGTGCCTGCCCAACAGCAGGGCAAGCGCCGCGATTACCGCAAACAACAGAACCAGCTTAACGATAAAAAGCGGCAGTGCCAGTACCTCATACCCCTTACGCACCTTCTGCACGCGACCCGCGATTTGAAGGGCGGCATAGAGCAAAAACACCGCCGCACCGACAATCAGCGAGACCATGAATGCGATATTGGGGTCGCTGGGCAGAAAGCTCGTAAAGTACTGCAGGTAGTTCCCCGGGAAGGGGGAGATGGTAAGCCCGTTTAAGATAACATGGGCAAGCCCGCGCCACAAAAGCATTCCGGCGAGGGTAACGATAAACGCGGGGATGCGTATGTAGGCGATCCAAAAACCCTGCCACGCGCCGATCAACACGCCCACCAGCAGGCAGATGAGCATGGAGAGATAGATGTTCACCTTCAGGTTTACAATCAGCGTGCCCGCCACCGCGCCGACCAGCACCACCACCGAGCCGACCGAAAGGTCGATATTGCCGCCGGTGAGGATGCATAACAGCATGCCGGTGGCAAGGATGACCACGTAGCTGTTCTGCAGTATCAGGTTGGTGATGTTGGAGGGGGCGAACAGCGAGCCTTTCCCGTTTAGCTCTATCAGGATCTCAAACAGCAACATGACTACTGCCAGTGCAATAAGCATGGTATTTTTCTTAAGAGTATCTCTGATGTTCGTCATGGTTCTATGCTCCTTTACTTGACTGAAGAATGCTCGTAAGGATCGCCTCCTGCGTGGCGTTTTCGCGCGTCATCTCGGCCACAATCCTTCCCTCATTCATCACATAGATTCTGTCGCACATGCCAAGCACCTCCGGCATCTCGGAGGAGATCATGAGCACCGACTTCCCCTGTGCCACCAGCTGGTTTATAATACAATAGATCTCATACTTCGCGCCCACGTCGATTCCGCGCGTCGGTTCGTCCATGATGAGGATATCCGGGTCGGCAAACATCCACTTGCTCAGCAACACCTTCTGTTGGTTGCCGCCCGAGAGATTGCACACCTTTTGCTCAACGCCCAGGCACTTTGTCTGCAGCTTTTCTTTGTATTCGTTCGCAGCACCCATCTCTAAGTCTTTGTCCAGCACGTAAAATCGGCTTACTTTGTCCAGCTTCGCGAGCGTGGTATTCTCACGTATCGCCATATCCAGTATCAGGCCGTTGCTCTTTCGGTCCTCCGTGATATAGGCGAGCCGATGGTCTATGGCGTCCTTCACGCTGTGCATCTGCACTTCTTTGCTGTCGATGAAGATCTGCCCCGAGATATTCTCCCCGTAGCTTTTGCCGAAGATACTCATAGCGAGCTCGGTGCGTCCCGCGCCCATCAGGCCGCTGATGCCAACCACCTCGCCCCGGTGCAGTGTGAGGCTTATATTATCGCACACCTTGCGCCCCTCATACAGCGGGTGATAAACCGTCCAGTTATGTACTTCTAAGCTTACCTCCCCGATCTTCACCTCGCGCTTGGGGAAGCGGTCGGTTAAATCGCGCCCCACCATGCCTTTGATGATGCGCTCCTCGCTGATGTCGTCTACGCCTTTGGTAAGCGTCTCGATGGTCATGCCGTCGCGCAGTATCGTGATCTTGTCGGCGATGCCTGAGATTTCGTTGATTTTGTGGGAGATGATGATGGAGGTCATTCCGTGCTGCTTAAACTCCACCAGCAGGTTTAACAGCTTTTGAGAGTCGGATTCATTCAAAGAGGCCGTTGGTTCGTCCAGAATGAGCAGCTTTACATTCTTCGCAAGCGCCTTGGAGATCTCCACCAGCTGCTGCTTGCCCACGCCGATGTCTTTGATGAGGGTGTGGGCGCTTTCCTTTAAGCCCACCTGTCTGAGCAGCTCATCGGCCTTGCCGAACGTTTCATCCCAGTCTATTCGAAGGGTACTGCCCTGCTCATTACCTAAAAAAATGTTCTCGCCGATGGTCAGGTAGGGTACAAGCGCAAGTTCCTGATGGATGATAACAATCCCCTTTTGCTCGCTTTCGCGAATGCCCGCAAAGCGGCAGACCTCGCCCTCGTAGATAATGTCGCCCTCGTAGCTGCCATAGGGGTAGATACCGCTGAGTACATTCATCAGCGTGGATTTTCCCGCTCCGTTCTCCCCCACCAGCGCGTGGATTTCGCCCTGCGTTACCTGCAGGTTTACGCGGTCCAGCGCGCGCACGCCCGGGAAGAGCTTGGTGATATTTCTCATTTCAAGCAGCGGCTTTGACAAGATGGCTCCCTCCAATGACAGAAATGAAAAGCAGGCGGTAGAATAACTTCCGCCCGCCTGCTTCGATTATGCCGGCCAGAAGCGACCGTTTATGCTATACTAGAGTGATCCTTAGGCAATATCCGACTCCTTATAGTAGCCGCTGTCGATAAGCAGTTCCTTATAGTTGTCTATTGTCGCAAATACCGGGTCGCAGTTGAAGGACGGGATAACAGCGACACCGTTGTCGTAGCTCTCGGTATCGTTCACGGGAACCTCGGCGCCGCTCAGGATAGCATTCACCATCTCAACCACCTTGGCAGCCAGCGTACGGGTATCCTTGAAGATCGACATGCTCTGCAGGCCTGCCAGCATGTTCTTCACCGCCGGTTTGTCGCAGTCCTGACCGGTTAAAAGCGGGAAGTTATCCTTGGTATAGCCTGCTGCTACCAGCGCATTGGTGATGCCGTTGGCCACAGAGTCATTGGAAGAGAGCACCGCATCCAGTTTGGTGCCGCTCGGGCCGTAGCCGTTGGCGGTAATCAGGTTTTCCATGCGCTTCTGCGATTCCTCGGTAGACCAGTTCGGCGTAGCGCACTGTGCGAGGGTGGTCTGGCCGGACTTTACGACGAGCTTGCCGCTGTCGATATAGGGCTGCAGAATTTCCATCGCGCCGCCAAAGAAAAAGTTTACGTTGTTATCATCCGGCGAGCCGGTAAATAGCTCAATGTTAAACGGGCCGGCCGCGTTGTCAAGGTCAAGCTGATCGCGGATAAACGTTCCCTGCGTGGTGCCTACCTTGTGGTTATCGAAGGTCGCATAGTAGGATACCGCGTCGCTGTTCATGATCAGACGGTCATATGCGATAACGGGTATCTTCTTCTCTTTCGCGGCTTTTAAAACCTCTGTCAGCGAGGAGCCGTCGATGGCCGCTATTACAAGCACGTTGCAGCCGCTGGTAATCATGTTTTCAATCTGAGCCACCTGGGTGGGGATATCGTTGTCGCCGCCGTACTGCAGGTCTACCGTATAGCCCGCCTCTTCAAACAGATTTTTCATGTTGGCGCCGTCTTGGTTCCAACGCTGCAAGCTTTGCGTAGGCATTGAAACACCGATCTTATAGCTGCCTGCTTTACCGTCGTCAGGAGTGGATGCCTGGGGGGCTTGTGCACAGGATGCAAGCGAGAACATCAACATGGCCGCGAGAAGAATTGCTATAAACCTTTTCATTCTTTTCACTCCTATTTCTTGATATTTATTGTATCTGCCGGATAGCTCCCGCCTTGTAAAGGCCAGCCATCCCGCAGCGCCGCGCCTAGAAAGGATACCCTCTATCGGCAAAAACAACCACGGTTAAGAGTGTGCATACACAGGAACAAGATTCAACATGAGAGTTCCCAATGCCGATAACCGCGCTGCCATAAACGATTCGCGGTTTAACATTATTTACGTGCCCGAGCACAATTTCTGATAACAGTTTACAGCCCAAGAATTGGAAAGTCAATGGATTATTTGTAAAATAATGTAATTCATGTGGAATTCAAAATTTTCCCGGTCGTTTCTATGCAATATAGCCAAACAACCTGTTATCACAAGTCCTTAGGGCTCGTTTATAAAATCCGTGCAGCGATACATTTCGGCCTTAAATTATCATATGCGGGGGCACCCAAGCTGCAAACCGCACTCATCCGTACCCTTTATATGTTGCTCCGACTGCCCCAATAATCCCATAGGGGCCAGTGCAGCGTGCCCGTACTGTTAAAAAGGCCAGACGCCGCTTTGGAAGCTCCAAAGCGGCGTCTGGCCCGCAATTACAATAAAATATATGAAAAAAACGGAGTTAACAATGTTGACACCGAGGCGTAACCCTATTCGCCCATGATGGAGTACTGCTCGTCGGTGAGCTTGATGTCGAGCGACGCGATATTCTCGCGGTACTGCTCCTCGTTGCTGAAGCCGAGAATGGGAATAATCTTCGGCTCGCGGCACAGCAGCCATGCCAGCACAAGCTGGTTGCCGGTAACACCCAGCGCGTGCGAAAGCCGGTCGACAATGCCGAGCTTGCGGGCAGACTCCGGGGAATCGAACAGGCCCCAGTTGTAGTAGCGCCTTCTTTTTTCCTCGCTGCTGTAAATACCCTTGAGCAGCGGCGAATACGCAAGCAGTGTCAAGTCCCCATTCATGCGGATATAATCAAACAATTCGTCGTCCGCATGACGGATAATGCCCGCATCCAGCCCCGGCGTAGGGTGCAGGTAAGAATACTCCTGCTGTACGACGGTGTACTGTATAATGCCCTTTTGCGCGCTTACCGCCCGGGCCTCCTTTAACTGTCCGCTCGTCAGGTTGCTGCACCCGATGGATAACACCTTACCCTCCCTCACCAGTGCATTCAGGGTTTCGAGTGTCTCCTCGATCGGAGTCCTAGTATCGTACACATGGGTGTAGTATAGGTCGATATACTCTGTTTTCAGGCGGCGGAGACTATCTTCCACCCCCTTGCGTATGACGGCGGAGGAGAGCCCCTCATACTCGGCGGGCACCCGATCCCATTCGGGGATACCGTCGGCGCCGCGGATATTGTACGGGTCTTTCAGGCGCGCGCCCACCTTGGTGGCGAGAAAAACCTCATGGCGGTTGTGCCTCTCCTGCATCCAGCTGCCCAAGATATTCTCGCTCTCGTCGCCGATAAATTCGCCGCTGCCCATCCACCACGCGTAGCAGTTTGCCGTATCCAGGAAATTTCCGCCTGCCGCGGTAAACCGGTCAAGTACCCGATAAGAGGCCTTATCGTCCATCGCGGTACCCATCATCATGCAGCCGAGGCAAACCCGGCTTACCGCCTTGCCCGCCCTGCCAAAAGGAACCTGTTCCATCTGCCCTCCCTACCTTTCACTTAAGTATGGTTGATTGTCCGTTAGATTCATTATATAATGAAATTGGATTTAGAAAAGTGCCAATTCGCTTTCAATTTATAGAACCAATCGGAGGAGGCAGGTATATGTTTGGGTTTGAGGTAAACAAGGAGCTGCCCGTTTCCGCGGCAAAGCAGCTGGCACAGCAAATACGCGGGGCGATCTTGTCGGGCGCGCTGCCGTCCGGCGAAAAGATGCCCCCCACCAGAAGCCTTGCGGCTGAACTGAACATTGCGCGCAACACCGTAATAGAGGTGTACGAGCAGCTGCTCGCCGAGGGTTACCTGCTGAGCAAAACCGGCTCGGGCACCTATGTGGCGGGGTTGGACGCCCTGCCCGCGCCCCGCCCGCTGCCGCCGGAGCTTGGCTTTTCCGCGGGGAAAAAGCCACCGGCGGACATGATCTCGTTTGACCCCGGCAACCCCGACTGCTCCGCCTTCCCCCAAGCGCTCTGGGCAAAGCTGTTAAAGGAAGCCTGTCTGGACGCAGACGGTAGCGCCTTCGGCTACCTGCCCTCCGGCGCGGGGGTGCCCGCCCTGCAGTCGGCGCTGCGCGCCTATCTTTACCGCATGAAGGGTATTGTGTGCAGCGAGGCGCAGGTGGTTATTCTGCCCGGCACCTTCAGCGGGCTGCAGCTGCTGGCGAAGGCGCTCTACCGCGAGGGCGGCACGCTGGCGGTGGAGGACCCCTGCATGCCCTTTGTGCGGCAGGCCTTCGAGGGCTGCGGTTACAACATCCATCCGGTGGAGGTGGACGCACAGGGTATGAAAACCGACGAGCTCAAGCAGGCCGACCGGCTGCGCGCCGTGTATGCGGTGCCCTCCCACCAGTTCCCCGTAGGAGGCGTGCTGCCGATTGCAAGGCGCGTTTCGCTGCTGCGGCACGCCGCGGAGCGGGACGCGTATGTGATAGAAGACGACTACGACGGCGAGTTCCGCTACGAGGGCGAGCCGATACAGCCGCTGCACCGCCTAAACAGCGAGCGCGTCATCTATCTGGGCAGCTTCAGCAAGATCTTCTCCCCCGCCCTGCGCATCGCTTACCTGATACTGCCGTGGCAGCTGCGCGATAAGGTGGTGCGTCAGATGGAGCTGACCAACACATGGGCCAATACCATCGAGCAGCTTGCCCTCGCACGGCTGATTGACGAGCGCCTGCTGGATAAACACATCTATCGCATGAAGAAGCTGTACGAGGCAAAACGGCTGCTGCTGATGCGCAGCCTGTCGCAGGCGTTTGACGGGCGGGTAGCCGTCTCGGGCGAAAACGCGGGAATGCACCTGCTCGCCCACTTCACACGCCCGTTTACCCGCAACGACTATAGCGCCTTTGTCCGTCAGGGCGTGGAGGCCGACTGTGTGGAGCGGTACGCCGTGCGCAAGGGCAGGCATGAGCACGAACTGGTGCTGGGGTACGGCAACCTGAGTGACGTGCAGATTCAGGAGGGCGTGCAACGGCTAAAGTATGCGCTAAAGCAGGGGGATGTAGTGTCGAAAACATGATGTTTTACGGTGATTATACAAAATGTAATCGAAAAAACGTTGACGGGGATGGAAAAACGTGATACATTAATCATACAATTATCGTACACTATTGGCAGTAATAGGGTTGTTTCTGTATTGAGTTTTCACTGCGGCTACCACTACAGCAATCATGGACAGAGAGGAGTGTATGGAATGGTATGGAAGGAGCAGTATGCCATCGGCATTGAAACGGTAGACCGCCAGCACAAGGAGCTTTTTGCCCGCGTGGGAGATTTCTTGGCGGCCGTGAGATCGGCCACTCCATGGGAAGAGAAGCTGTCGAAGGTGAAAGAAACCATTGGCTTTATGCAGAACTATGTGGTCGAGCATTTTAATGACGAAGAGGCGTATCAGCGCGAAATTGGCTACCCCGACAGCGAGAGGCACCGCAAAATCCACGAAGACTTTACCGTTTATGTAACCGAATGTGCACAGCGGTTTGAATCCGAAGGATATACGAAGCAGGGTGTTCAGCAGTTTGCCGGCAAGCTCTTGGCATGGCTGGTAAACCATGTGGTGGCAGAAGACTTGAAGATGGCAAAGTATATCGGCTTAAGGGAGGAAAACCACGGATGACGGATCAAAAAGGCAACACGTTTTACGAAGCAACAAAAGATGTATTCAAGATGATGCTCGGGCTGGATATCGCCCAGTTGGAGGCACAGGCCGCTGCGGGCGGTGAGGAGACGGTGCATGTAACCATCGAACTGATCGGGGATTTGACGGGTTCGGTGGTTTACAGCTTCCCGAAATCCACGACACTCAACATTGTAAAAACCCTTTCGGGAATGGAGGCTGAGATGATTGACGATTTTGCCACCTCGATGCTTGGCGAGATTTCAAACATCATCAGCGGCAACGCGGTAACCTCCCTTTCCAGCTTAAACTACCAATGCGACATCAAGCCCCCGCAGATCGCCATTATAGACGGCGCGGACACACACGGCGGCAAGACGGTGGACATCTGTCTCGAGTCGGACGCCGGACGCCTTTATGAGCACCTGCTGCTTTCTTAGGCCAAGAAAACGTTTTCTACACAAAAGCTGTAAGCCTCAGTAAGGGATAACACCTTACTGAGGCTTGTTTTGTGCCGCCCAGCCGTTACTCTCTAATCTATAAAAAATACAGCCTGACGGCGTATAAATTACGGCCCTCAGGCCGTTTTAGTGGCACGACATTACTTTTCTTCCTTCAATTTTTTAAGCTTTTCCTCAATCAGGGCTATATTGTTGCTAAGCCGATTGTTTTCCGGGGCAAGGCGTGCGGCCTCCTTGGCATACTCGAGCGATTTCTCGTACATGCCAAGATAGTAGCAGGCGAGCGAGGCCAGATCGTAGGGCGTGTGATCCCATGCATAGCCCATATTCACATAGCTTAGAGATCTCTCTTTGATCTTCAGCGCGTGCTCCGCCATGCAGAACACCATCGGCCAATCCTTCACCTCATAGGCGGCTTTTGCAAGCTCCACATAGGGCTCCCGCATGTGCGACGCCTCGGCGATCGCTTTTAAATACCAGCCCACCGCCTCGTTATAATGTGAAAGGCAGCTCTCGCTCTTTGCAATCCAGCGCATGGCGGCGCTTCGCTCCTCCCGCCACGTGGCGGTTGGAAGGGTCAGATAGCGGGTGAGGGTATCGATGCATTCCTGCCACTGCCCATGGTACATATATTCGCGGCCCAGGTAATAGGTCATACGGTCGCTTTGCGGGTCTTCCTTTACCGCGAGCTCCAGCAGAGGCAGGTACGACCCGCGGGATTTCGCCGGGTCGGGGTAGTGATTGAGCACCATGCCGTCAATAAACACCGTTTTCTGCGGTTCGCTGCCCACATAGCTGATGTGTTCATGGACCGGGCACACCCAGCGGTAGCCTTTGCGGTTGTGGATCTTAAAATAGGTAAACTGAATATCCGGTGTGCCGTCGGGCTTTAAGCTCCAGTTATAAAGGTATTTGCCGTTGGTGGTGTCGTCTGTCCACACCCGCTCGATACACTCCCGCCAGCCTGTTACGAGCACCTCGTCCAGATCGGTGCACACGCAGATATCCACATCCTCCGGCACGTGGTCGAGCGAGAGGTTCCTCGCCACGTCAAAACGCCATGGTTTGACCTCCTCCACATACACCATAGCGCCCCGCGCGCGCAGCTTTTCCACCGTTGCGTCGGTGGAGCCGGTATCGGTTACCACCACCACATCGGCCTCGCTCATCGAGTCCATCCATTTGTCGACAAACTGTTCTTCGTTCTTGCAGATTGCGTAAACGCAGATTTTAAAACGATTTTCCAAGTTTACCCCTGCTCCTTTCCAAGCTTAGCCTGAATAAGCGCGAGATTGTTCTTAAGCCGCGGGTCCGCCGGGCTGTACTCACAGGCGGTGGTGGCATAGCGGGCCGCCTTCTCGTATAGCCCCAGCCAGTAGCAGGCGATGGCGCCCAAATCGTAGGGCTGATAGCTCCAGCAGAGCTCCTCCAGCAGGTAGCTGCCCGTTTTTTGAGTGATGGCAAGCGCCTTCTCCACCATTAAAAAGGTCAGCGACCAGTCCCTTTGCCGGTAGCCCAGCCTTGCCGCATCCAAATACGGTTCGCGCACCGTCGGGCACTCCGCAATCGCCTTAAACAGCCAGTTCATCGCCTGCTGCTTATCGCCCTTGCCCTCAAAGCTTCGGGATATAAAGCGCATAGAGGCACATCGCTCTTCACTCCATGTAGCGGTGGGGAGTTTTAAGTGCCTTTCAAGGGTTTCTATTGCCTTGTCGTACTGCTGATGATATACATACTCCCGCCCCAACCAGAAGGCCGTACGGTCATCCTGCGGATTTTCTTCGGCAGAGAGCTCCAAAAGCGGCAGGTATTGCCCCCGTGATTTCGTATTATCCGGGTAATGGTTGAGCACCGTATTCACCCATACAACCTTCTCGGGGTCACTTCCGCTGTATTCCAGCACCTCGTGTACGGGGTGCACCCATCGAAATTCGTGCCTGCGGTGTATCTTTTCCATTGCAAACTGCTTATTTGGGGTGCCGTCCGGATTAAAGGTACAGGTAAAGAGGTAGCGCGCCCGTGTGTGCTCGGGCTTCCACGCCGCCTCCAGCTTTTCGCGCCAGCCCTTTTCAAACACCTCGTCCATATCGTTGGAAACACAGATGTCCGCATCCTCGGGGATATGGTCCATGGCCAGATTTCTCGCCACATCAAACCGCCAGGGGCTGATCTTCTCCTCGTACACAACAGCTCCGCGAGCCCGCAGCTTTTCTATAGTGCCATCGGTGGAACCGGTGTCAGTCACCACCACCATGTCAGCCTCACTGACAGCGTCCATCCAGCGGTCGACAAACTGTTCTTCATTTTTACAGATGGCATAAACGCAGATTTTATACTTACTCAAACTCTCACCTCGTTTATTCTTTCATACCACTATATGTTCACGGTATAATAAATGATACCTTTTGCCCCAGACAAAGCAAAAGCCGCCTTTCGGCGGGCTTTTGCCAGGAGCGTACCGCAAAATGAAATTTTGCGGTACGCCCTGTGACCATGATTACTTAAGAAATTGTACTATGATAACTGTACAACGATCATATACGTCGACGCCCCGCCCAAGAGCTCTACATTCGTCGCTTCCAAGCCATATAACTGGAATGAGATGGTATCTTTTGCATTTAACGCCGCCATAAAGGAAGTGCTGAGATTATCTATAGCGACGGGCGGCTCTATAACGGATGCGGCTATAGGCTTTAGACCATTCACAATTACCCGGGAGGATATCAACACCGGAGTCGTGGTCGCTACCCCATAGCTGATGAGATATTTTCCTGTCTCCGGTATAAGGAACATGTCATTCGAACTGTTTTGGGCAAATGCACTGACACTTTGATTGGTGAATAAAGGAATATTCGTTCCTTCCTTTTTTACAGAGAGAACGGATACGGTACCCTCGGTTGCCATGCTATTGCTCGTAACAAGCAACGCGGCTGGGCCAGTCGGGCCCGTGTCGCCGGTCGGACCAGTCGGGCCGGTGTCGCCTGTCGGGCCGGTTGGACCCGTGTCGCCAGTTGGACCGGTTGGGCCAGTGTCGCCAGTTGGACCGGTCGGACCTGTGTCGCCGGTTGGACCAGTCGGGCCGGTATCACCTGTCGGACCAGTCGGGCCGGTGTCGCCTGTCGGACCAGTCGGGCCGGTATCACCTGTCGGACCAGTCGGGCCTGTGTCGCCGGTCGGACCAGTCGGACCCGTATCGCCTGTAGGGCCAGTCGGACCTGTGTCACCAGTCGGACCCGTGTCGCCAGTTGGACCGGTCGGGCCGGTATCACCTGTCGGACCGGTTGGACCCGTATCGCCTGTTGGACCGGTCGGACCTGTGTCGCCGGTTGGGCCGGTCGGACCAGTCGGACCCGTATCGCCGGTTGGACCAGTCGGACCCGTGTCACCGGTTGGACCGGTCGGACCCGTGTCGCCGGTCGGGCCGGTTGGGCCCGTGTCACCTGTCGGACCAGTCGGACCCGTGTCGCCTGTCGGACCAGTCGGGCCGGTATCAC
>JAEYNX010000017.1 GCA_023412215.1 Bacillota bacterium
GTCCTCTGCTCTACCAACTGAGCTACAGAAGCACTTGGTGGCGACCTGAAGGGGGCTCGAACCCCTGACCTCTAGCGTGACAGGCTAGCGTTCTAACCAACTGAACTACCAGGCCATTTTGGTGGGAACAATAGGGATCGAACCTATGACCCTCTGCTTGTAAGGCAGATGCTCTCCCAGCTGAGCTATGCTCCCACATCTGTACCATTCATGGCCGTGATGGACTCCTTGAACAGCGCAAGAATTATTATACACGGAAGTAAGAAGTTCGTCAAGACTTATTTTCGAGTTTTTATCCGCGGTTTAAACATATTCAGTTCTTCTCTGCACGGCGGGGCGGCGTACCGCCCCGCCGGTATTCTCGCGTTTGCGGCTTAAGCGGTAAAGATGGCCTCGCAGTTAATCACCAGACGGATTTCGTCACTTACCTTGGCGACGCCGAGTATGTAGCGGCTTACAGCGCTCTCTTCAAGCGGCGGCGGGGTAATAGCGTCCTCGGCGATGTTCATCACCTCCGAGATGCTGTCTACAATAAGCCCGTAAGGCTTGTCGTTTACCGTCAGGATCATAAAGCAGGTGGTGTCGGTATAATCGATAACCTCCATGCCAAGGCGCTTGCGGATGTTCATGATCGGGATGATTCGGCCGCGGAGATTGGTGATCCCCTCAAAATAGCTCGGGAAATCGGGCATGGGCGTGACGGGCAGCACGCGGTTGATCTCGATGACATATTTGATCGGTACCGCATAGTTTTCGTTGCCCACCAGAAAGGTAAGATACTTGTCCTTCATCGTGTCTTCTTCAAGCTCAGGCTGGTTGTGAATGTAGTTGGTTGCCACAGGCAGTGCCTCCTTTGTGAAATATGTTATATTAAATTCTATTTGCCGTTTTATACTTTTTCTGCAACAACGCTTTGAGCCATAACTCTCCACCGAAAGTGAGGTTGAAAAATACTACAGTCCCATGATGGTGTTTTCAAGAAGACGGCTTTTATAGCTGGTGCAGTCGTATTTGTTGGTAAGGTCGCGCTTCTCTTTGATGATGTCGCAGAACTCCTTAAACGAGATGTGCTCGCCCGAGGAATAGGTAAAGCAGATATCCAGCTTGCCCTTTAGGCTTTCGCGCTGTGCCGCGCTCAGGCTCAGCGTGCAGGCCGTGGCCGTCTGGCGCGCGATGTCCATCATCGATTTGAGGATAGACAGGTACTTGCGGCTATGTACGGCTTTGGTTACCATATCGTCGGCAAAATGTACCACGTCAAAATGAAAATCGCTCACCACGTTGTAGCTGCTGTACGTCCCGCCGAAGCCCATCAGCTCGATCTCGGAGGAGATGCGCTTGAGGCCGGTGATGAAGCTGTAGGAGGTGCGGTCGAACCCGCCGACGGTTTTGGGGTCGATGGCGATCTCAAGGCCCTTGGGGTCTACCTGCTCCTCCTCCGCCACGCGGGTCAGCACGGCGAGCACCGCCTCGTTTTGCAGGGTGAAGACGGGGATGCAGTAGGTGATCGCCGTATTGTAATCGTTGTAGGGTGCCACCGTTTTAATGGCACGGCACACCTTGCGGAAGGTAAGCTCCAAAAGGTTTGCCTGCCGGTTGCTCTCGGCGGCGATTTTGTAGATCTCGTCGCGCGTGAGGTCGGGGTACTCGGGGATGTGCATGTCGATGTCGGCGTAAAAGCGCACGATCTTTTCGTTGTTGTTGCAGAATACGGGGATGAGGGTAAGGCTTAGGATATCACTATTCTCCAGCCCCTTGAGGTGCTCCGCCACCGCGTCGTTCTTCACCTTTTCCTTGTGCAGTGCCTCAGAGAAGACGCAGAACTTGTTTTTGCCGCGCCGCTTGGCACTGTACATGGCAAAGTCCGCACACGCAAGCAGCTCCTTGTAGGTGACGGCGCCGAAGGCACCGGCCTGCGCAACCCCCACACTGCCCGAAAGGCGGTGTGTCACCCCCTCTTTCTCGTAGCCGCTCTGCAGCGCCGCCACAATCTTGCCCGCAATCTCCTCAAGCGCCTCCTCGGAGGCAACCTCCTTGATGAATACGATAAACTCGTCGCCGCCGATGCGCCCTACAAGGTCTTTGGAGGTTACCACCTTGCAGATGCTCGAAGAGACAAACTGCAGAATCTGGTCGCCGAACTGGTGGCCGAAGGTGTCGTTGATAATCTTGAAGTTGTCAAGGTCGATCATCATCAGCGCCGAACTTCCGCCCAGCTTGAGCTCTTCCTTCACCCGGCGCTCGATGGTGGCGCGGTTGTAGATGCTCGTGAGCTTGTCGTATTCCGCCGAATGCAGCATCTTGAGGTCGTAGAGCTTCTTCTGGGTGATATCGGTGATGGAGCCGATCACCTTAACGATCTTGTCGTCCTTATTCCTGATCGCGGTGGCGATGCTTTCCGCCCACGCGGGGTTGCCTCGGATATCGAGGGTTTCGTACTCCGCGCGGTAGTTGCGCAACGCGCCCGAAATAAAGCGGTTAAAGTCGTGGTCGCGCTGCTCCTCCACCTCGGGGTCGGTGGCGTAGGCCCAGGAGCAGGCGGTAATCTCGGCGTTCTCTACCCGCCTGGAGCCCAGCATCCCTTTGTCCTTGGCCATGAAGATATACTTCTGCGTCTCCACATCGTACTCCCATACGATGTCACTTACCGCCTCCAGTGCGATGCGGTAACGCTTTTCGCCCTCACGCAGATCGTTGATGGCGTTGCTGAACTCGCCGTTTACACGGTTTAGCTCGTGCGCGACCACCCCGAGCTCGTTATTGGCGTAGTAATCGCATTGGATATAGCCGTTTTCCTTCATCAGGCTGTCGATCGAGCGCAGAATCTTAAAGACAGGCCGCTTAAACGAGACGGTCAGGAACACCGCCGCCAGCACCGCAATCAGGCCAAGGCCGAGGAGCAACAGGTTGACGGTCAGCGAGAGGCTCTTCTGGGTGCCGCTGAGCTCTTCAAGGGAGCGCACAACAAACAGGTAGCCGCTGATATCCTTGAGCGGGTAGTAGGCGCCGCGCAGGTTGACGTCGTTGTTGTAGGCGTAGTCGATCCTTCCGGTCTTCATACTGCCCACGGCGAAGGGGTTAGAGTTCTTAATCGTTAAAAAGTTCTGATAAAATCCGTTGACACGGTCAAAGGAGGCGGCCGTGGTCTGGCGCTCCTGATATTTATGCGCAAAAACGCGGTCGCTGGCGTCGACAAAGAAAAGGTAGCCGGAAGCGCCCACGGCGCTGTTTTTGGCGAGGTCGGAAAAGAAGGTGGTATAAAACTCCACCGCGAGGTAGCCGCCGTTGCCGCCTCTTAACGCGACGGGTGCCGCCGCAAAGAAGTAGGATTTGTCGTCGGTACCGCTGAGGATGGCGGAGGAATAGGCCCCCACCTTGCGTATCTCCTCCAGCACGGCAGCGTTTACATAGGCCTCGCCGGCGCGTTCGGGCCTTGTGGAGGCGGTCACCCTGCCCATGGCGTCAAGCAAAAAGGCGTCTTTGCCGTCGGCAAGTGCCTTGAGCTGCAGCTTAAGGTCCTCGGAAGCCGCCTGTGTCGCCTGCCCGGGCGAGGCCAGCGACTGCGCATATACCGGGTTAAAGCTGGCGGAGAGCACCGCCTCGCGCTTGAGCTTAAAGTAGTCCTCCGTCTGCCGCCCCACGGTAAGCGCAAGGTCTGACAGCGCCGCATAGTTCTGGGAGGCGGAAAACTGCTCAAAGCCTATATTAAACAAAATAGCCAGCACAATTAAGGGCACGAGAACAGTCGTGGCTATCGTGATAAATATTCTGAATGAAATCTTCATTCGTACCCTCGCTTTCTGTAAAATGGCGGATGGGCCTGCATAGGGTATATCGGCGTCGTTTGGTTCTGATTCAACAAAAATCGACCGTACCGGGCGCGGGAGAAACGTCCGCGTCTTCTCGCCCGCACAAGCGGCCTTGCCGGGGAAGGCGCAGCGGTGAACCGGCCGCGAAGGGTGCGGCCAGGTTCATGGGAAAACTGCAATTCAGAATCGGCCTTAAAGCCGATTTACCATTCAATTCAATTAAAATGGAAGGTGCTTACGGGATACAAGGTGAACCAGCCACCGTAAGACCGGGAGGGATTTCATCAGGCGGGCAGGTTCTTGCGCAATACGGCCGATTCGAAGTCGGCCTTGGGCAAAGGCCTGCTATATAGATAACCTTGAATAAAGTTGCAGTTAAACTGTTTTAAAATTGTGTCCTGAAAGGTGTTCTCCACACCCTCAGCCACCACCTGCATGTTAAAATCCTGTACCAGCTCGATAATCTTTGCGAGCATCTTCCGGCTCTTCACGCTGCTTTCGAGCTCGTTGATGTAGGATTTATCGATCTTTAAGCAGCTGATCGGCAGCATCATCAGGTAGTTAAGCCCCGAGTACCCCGAGCCGAAATCGTCGAGCGCAAAGTTGATGCCGTAGCGCTGCAGCTCCGTCATGGTCTTCTTGACCGATTCAAAGGAACGGATGACTACGTTCTCGGTAATCTCAAACTCGATGATGGTGGGCGGCAGGTTGTAGCGCGAGATGATGTTCCACATGCTGTCTACAAAGTTCTCCTGCACCAGCTGCAGCGGTGAAATATTGATAGCCATCGATTCGAGGCGGATGCCCTTCTCGGCAAGCTCACAAAGGTTCTTGCACACGCGGTCCACCACCATCAGGCCGATATCGTTAATGAGCCCCACCTCTTCGGCAATGCCGATGAACTCGTCGGGGGGAATAAAGCCAAGCTCGTCGTCATAGAGCCGTAAAAGCGCCTCGGCCTTGGTAAAGCAGCCCTTCTCGATGTTGTAGATAGGCTGGTAGTATACCTCAAACCGCGCGTCCTTCAGGGCCTTGGTCATAATCTCCTGTATCTTGTGGCGGCGCTCGATCTTCTTGCTGAGCACCTCGTCGTATAAAATATAACGGTTTTTGCCCGCGGCCTTCGCGTCGTACACGGCGTACTCGCCGTTGGCGATGATTTGCTTGGGGTTATTGCCGCTCGCGGGGAAGACCGCAATGCCGAGGCTGACGGTGCAGGTGCACTCCACGTCAAACACCCGCCAGGGCCGGCTGAAACGCACCAGAAGGTCGTCCGCAAGGTCGATGGCCTCCTCCTGGCTGTAGCCCTGCAGCAGCACGAAGAACTCGTCGCCGCCGAAGCGGAACACCTTACCCACCAGCTCGGGGCACTCGTTAAAATACTGCACGATGCGCCGCAGCATCTCGTCGCCGTACTGGGAGCCGAGGGTGTCGTTGACAAACTTAAAATCGTCGAGGTCGAGGATCAGGATGGCGCCGCTCGCGGCGTCCTCGCCGCTGTCGAACACCGACTGCAGCACCCGCATCAGGCAGGCGCGGTTGGGGATATCCAAAAGCGCGTCGTAGTAGGCGAGCTTTTCCACCTCGAGCTCAAACAGCTTTTTCTTGTTGATATCCATGGTGCTGATCAGGCAGGCGTCGCTGCCGTCAAACCATGTAAAGCGGGAGGCGCGAAGCTCCTGCCACATGTTGATGTTGCTATTGTACACCTCATAGTGCAGCTTGTCCTCCAAGCTTTTAAAACGGTTTAGAGGGCAGTACGCGCACAGCTGCCCCTCGTCGAGGTTGGAAATCTTCGAGCAGTTGTCCCCGAGTTTCACCTCGGGGTGAGCGTTTTGCATGGCGTGGTTCATAAACAGGATTCTTCCGGTGGCGGCATCCACCGCGTAGGTGAAGGCGCCGCTGCTGTCGGCGATGGTGTACATCAAATCCTGCGAACGCTGGGCGTAATCAAACCCAAGCTTTTGCAGCACCGCGGCGGATAAAACGGTGGCGGCGGCCTTTAAGCCGGTCAGGCGGCTGGCGCCCCACTTGGGCAGCAGCGCGTCCTTCTCAAAGGTGATCATCGCCGCGGGCACGCCGTTATGGCGCACGGCGGCCTGCAGGACCTCGCCGGTGTGGTCGTCCTGTAAAAGCCTGCTCAGCATTTCAGGCAGCTCATGCAGGGTATCGGTGTACAGAAAACCGTACTTGTCAAACTGGCTTAAAGAAAGCTCCGTATAGCAGGCGCCCAGCTTTTCGGCGGTCTCGCCCTCCAAAAGCAGGGTAAGCGGGCGCATGGACGCTGCTTTCCATTCAAACGTGATGCCGCGCTCGCCGAGCTTAGGCAAAAAGCGAAACACCGTGATGCGCGAAAGGCCGAAGTGCTCGCCCACCAGCGACAGCGCGTTTAGTATCCCCGAGCCGAGCTCGGGTGCCGAGGCGATGCCGTCCATCACCTCGTTTTCAAAAACGGTGTAGGCCAGCGCCTCCTTCAGCTCCGCGGTAAGGGCGCTTTGCTTGAGCAGCTGCGTGCGCATGCCGTATTTATCGTCCAAAAGCGCGCTGATGATATCGCTGAAGATCGCAAGCGTACGGGTAGCCAGATGAAAACGGTCGGGGCTTATCTTGTAGTGCCCCTCATCCTCGGTAAGCTGCCAGAACAGCACAATCTGCCCGTTTTGGAAAACGGGGATGTAGGTGAAACGCACCTGAAGCTCACATACGCCGCTGCAGGGCAGGGCAGTATCACGCACCTTCTGCAGAGACTGCGCCTTCACGTACTGGCAGGCCTCGGCGTTGGTCGCCGCCCTTTTGCGGCAGGTGGCGGCGGTGCCGAACGGCTCCACGGCGGGCAGGCCCTCCGCGGTGAGCGCAAGACAGTCGAGATGCAGCGTTTTCACGATGAAGTCCTGAAGGTATTTGAGCTTTTCAAGATTGATGACGGTGCCAAGCCGTACGGAACTTTCCGGTGCCGTAACAGCAGCGTAGCTGTCGGGCGGCTTGATATTCACCGAAGTCTTTTTTTTAGGCTGTTGAGGCATGTGCAGTTCCCCCGTCCGTCCAAATACTCCCGGAGCGCATATCTATCACGTCAGCCCAATGAAGATTTAAAGCTGTGACGGTCAGGCTGGCATAGACCCAATTTACCTATACATAAAATTATTATACAACTACTCCCTGCCGCGTTTCAATATATTTCCCAAATAATTATTGCCCTGATTTGTAGAATAATAGTAAAGTAAAACCGATACGGGTCGTCAAGATGATGTGCAGGATAAAAGCGCCTGTGTGCGGGTACTCACGAGAACGCTTGAGAAAGATTTCGCCGTATTAGAATTTGAGGTACGGCCGAAAAGTTGTACGAAAAAGGCCGCAGCGCTCCTGTAAAAGAGCGATGCGGCCTTAAAGTACTAAGTATTTACTGCCTATTCGGCGTCGGTGCCCGTCTCGCGGAGGGGCGCGGTGTCTTCGGGGATGTCGCTTACGGTCTGGGTGAAGTCGCCGAGGTCATCGCTGTTTTCCACGATGATCACGTCGTCGTCCTCGTCCTTTTTGCCAAAGCAGCAAAGGCCTTTTTTATTTACAAAATAATATACCGCTGCGGCAATGCCTGCTACCACAGTTATAAAGCCGATAACGGCAAGGATAGAGCTTTTTCTCATGTTCGTTTTCCTCCGATAGTAATTTTTTATACAGATTAATTGCCGAATTTTGCTTATTCTGTTTTTATTATAATCGTAACCCGGCATATTTTCAATAGTCGGCAATACTAATTTCAATAAGAAATATACCGTAAAAATTCTTCACAAAAGCCATAAAGGGGGTCTTTGCTCGAATTATTTCTATATTTCTAATTAAATTAAGTATAAGAGATATGCTGAAAATTAAACCAAATTTCATCCTGCGCTAACGCACGGCGTACTGGCGTTCAAAATAGACGGCGGTTGGGTACAGCGGGGGCCGTACACAAAAATACCAGACCGCAAAGCAACGGTCTGGTACTATTATAGACTGCTTATAAGCGATTATACCTGTTGTAAGGGCTAGCCCACAATCAGCGAAACGCCGTCCATCTCGGCAGGCTTGGGCAGGCCAAGAAGCTCGAGCATGGTGGGGGCGATGTCGCACAGCCTGCCGTGGTCGCGCAGGGTGCAGTCTTTGCCAACCACCACGAACGGCACGGGGTTGGTGGTGTGCGCGGTAAAGGGCGAGCCGTCCGGCTCCATCATCTGGTCGGCGTTGCCGTGGTCGGCGGTAATCAGCGCGATACCGCCCCTATCCTCAATGGCGCTTGCCACTCTGCCCAGGCAGGTGTCCACCGCTTCCACCGCCGCCTCGGCGGCGCTCAGCACGCCGGTGTGGCCCACCATGTCGCAGTTGGCAAAATTTAAAATAATCACATCGTAGCCGTCGCCTGCGATGCGCTTTAACACCTCGTCGGTCACCTCAAAGGCGCTCATCTCGGGCTTTAAGTCGTAGGTCGCCACCTTGGGGGAGGCGATCAGCGCGCGGTCTTCGCCCTCGTACACCTTCTCAACGCCGCCGTTAAAGAAGAAGGTCACGTGCGCGTACTTCTCGGTTTCGGCAATGCGAAGCTGTTTTAAACCCTTTTGCGAGATGTACTCGCCGAAGGTGTTGGCAAGCGACTGGGGGGTAAACGCCACATGCACGTTGGGCATGGAGGCGTCGTACTGCGTAAAGCAAACGTAATAGGGCTTTATAAAGCCGGTGCGGCGCTCAAAGCCCGCGAAGTCGGGGTCTACAAAGGTGCGGGTGATCTCGCGCGCACGGTCGGGGCGGAAGTTGAAGAAGATCACGCTGTCCGCGCCTTGAACGGTTGCGCCTCTGGTTACCACCACGGGCAGGATGAACTCGTCGGTCACCTCGGCGGCGTAGGATTTCTCCACCGCGTCGAGCGCCTTTTCATTCTGCACGCCCTCGCCGTATACCATGGCGGCGTACGCCTTCTCTACGCGGTCCCAGCGGTTGTCGCGGTCCATCGCGTAGTAGCGGCCCATCACGGTGGCGATTTTGCCCACCCCGATGCGTGCCATCTCGGCCTCAAGGTCGTTGATAAACCCGGCGCCCGAGGTGGGGGGCACGTCGCGCCCGTCCATTAAGCAGTGCACGAATACCTTGGTAAGGCCCGCCTTTTTGGCAAGCTCCAGAATACCGTACAGGTGGTTGCTGTGGCTGTGCACGCCGCCGTCTGAAAGCAGGCCGATGAGGTGCAGGGCGGAGTCGTTTGCCTTGCAGTTCTCAATGGCCGCGAGCAGCTCTTTGTTTTGGAAGAAGTCGCCGTCCTTGATCGCCTTGGTGATGCGGGTAAGCTCCTGGTACACGATGCGGCCCGCGCCGATGTTGGTGTGGCCTACCTCGCTGTTGCCCATCTGCCCGTCGGGCAGGCCCACATCCATGCCGGAGGCGCCGATCTGGGTGTGCGGATTTTGTGAAAAGAGCTTGTCTATGTTCGGCGTGCGCGCAAGCTTGATGGCGTTGCCGTACTCGCTGTTGTTAATGCCGAAGCCGTCAAGAATCAGCAGTGCAAGCGGTTTGGTCATAGCAGGATACCTATCCTTTCGTTATTAGGGTTCTGAAATTAGCGAAATCAGAAATTAGGGTGCAGGGGGCGGCGTCCTCGACGCCCCATTGGGCGTTAGGCTGTAGGGGCGGGGTTACCCCGCCGCAATACTCCCCGCCTTGTTGAAGAAAGCATTGTAGGGGAGACCTGTGGTCTCCCGCAGTATTAGAGTTTTGGAGGAACCAAGGGTGAACACAGTTCGCCCCTGCAATAAAACGGTAGTTTATTTCGCCGCGTTTACGATTACCGCAAAGTCCGCGGCCTTTAAAGAAGCGCCGCCGATCAGGCCGCCGTCTACGTCCTCTTTGCCCAGCAGCTCCGCCGCGTTCGCCGCGTTCATCGAGCCGCCGTACTGCACGGTGATGCTGTCGGCCGCCTTCTTGCCGTAAAGGGAGGCCACTACCTCGCGGATAGCGTGGTTTACCTCGTTGGCCTGGTCGGCGGTAGCGGTTTTGCCGGTGCCGATCGCCCATACCGGCTCGTAGGCGATGATGATGCGCTTAAGCTCCTCTTCGGTTACGCCGCCGAGCGCGATTTTGGTCTGCAGCGAAACGATTTCGTTGGTAATGCCCTGCTCGCGCTGCTCTAAGAGCTCGCCCACGCAGAGGATCACCGTTAAGCCCGCGTTTAACGCCGCGCGCACGCGCTTGTTTACGGTCACGTCGGTCTCGCCAAAGTACTGCCGTCTCTCGGAGTGGCCGATGATCACATAGCCGATGCCCATTTCTTTAAGCATACCGGCGGAAATCTCGGCGGTAAAGGCGCCGCTCTCGGCCCAGTGGCAGTTCTGCGCGCCAACCTTGATGTTGGTGCCCTTGGTGGCGTCGAGTGCGGTTTCGAGGTTGGTAAAGGGTACACAGAGTACCACGTCGCAAGCGGCGTCCTTTACAAGGGGCACCATCTCGGCGATTAAGGCCTTAGCCTCGGCGCGGTTTTTATTCATCTTCCAGTTGCCTGCGATTACGGTTTTGCGAAGTGCTGCGTTCATAATAAATATCCTTTCCTTTCTTGGGGCCTATGTGCTTTGATGAGAATCTTTATGTGCGTCTGCAAGGCACGACCCCGGGCGTGAAAGCATAAACCTTCAAGCCTTAACCTCTTCTTTTGCTTTTGTTATATATTTTATCCCGAAAATAAACCGGGTAACGGCCAAACGTTTGGTTAGCTCGTAGGTAAGCATCGATAATAGAAAGCTGGCGGCAATAATAAGCGGGACCTCAAGCGCCACAATATCGGTAACGGCTAAAACAACGGAACCCGCCGCGATAACCCATGTTTGGTGGAACAGATAAAGGGGGAACGACGCTTTGGCGAAGTAAGCGGCAAATTTGCTTTGGCCGTTTATGCAATGCCTGCCCAAACCGAGCAGTGCGAGGATGCATACCCACATGACCAGATGCCGCCCCAGTGAAAAAAGCAGTGCAAGCGGCGAAAAGCCCTCCAGCCACAGCCCCTGACGAAACACTGCATACAAAAGGATAAGCAGCACCGCACCGGAAGCGGTAAGGGGCCAGCGGTATTTCTCCAGCCTGCCAACGACCTCGTCCTCACTCAATATCAAATATCCAAGCATAAAAAGGGCCAGAGATTGTCCGAAGCTTTTACCGGAGAGGTCTAATATAGCGCTCATAACATAGGGAACGACCACCAAAGAGAGTAGTATGGGAATCGTAAGGCGGCTGGCGTTTATGCCTTTTTCTCTTTTATTATGCCGCAAAAGCCGCGGGCTTGCGGCATAATCGCCCATCGCCGCAGGCGGGGCATTGACATAAGCCGGTATAATAGCCGCTCTGCGGTTATTATACCACAGCATGACAGGCAGCGCGATAAGCGAGATTACAAACAGGTATAAGATAAACCACAGATGCGCCGGCGTAAACCCGCCCTTGTAGCCCGTAAGGTCGGTGGACTTGGTAAAGAAAAGCAGATACTGCTCAAAATATCCGCCTGTGTAGCCGTTGTGGAACCGTTCGGCAAAATAGGTTTGTGCGGGCACAAGCAGCAAGATTCCAAACACTAACGGGATAAACAGCCTTAGGAACCGCTCTTTGATAAACTCCCTGGCCGTACGCTTTTTAAGGGCGAAACGTGCGGATATGCCCGCCAGCACAAACATAAGCGGCATAAACCACGGTGAGCAGAAAAAAACAAAATCACTAAGCGGCTGCACTACCGGCCCATGCACATAAAACGATTCGAAAGAATTATAGATCATGCAGGTATGATACGGAAACAAAAGCAGGATGCAGAGGGTGCGCAGGTTGTCGATATAATACTTCCTCAAGATGCCACCTCTAAAAGGAGGGGCAGGCACGGAGCCTGCCCCTCAAGATCATTCTGCTTATTTATCCTGAATCACGTCGATGCCGGGAAGGCCCTTGCCCTCGAGGTATTCCAGCGACGCGCCGCCGCCGGTGGAGATATGGCTCATCTTATCGGCAAAGCCGAGCTGAATAACCGCCGCCGCACTGTCGCCGCCGCCGATGATGGTGGTGGCGTCGGCCTCGGCAAGCGCCTTGGCCACGGCAATGGTGCCGTTTGCGAGCACGGGGTTCTCAAATACGCCCATCGGGCCGTTCCACACCACGGTTTTGGCGCTCTTTACAGCGTCTGCAAACAGCTTCTCGGTCTCGGTGCCGATATCAAGGCCCATAAAGTCTGCGGGTATCTTATTTGCAGCAACCACCGTTACATCGATCTTTGCGTCGATCGGGTCGGGGAAGGAGGCGGCGATTTTGGCGTCCACGGGCAGCAGCAGCTTCACGCCCTTCTCTTCGGCCTTCTTGAGCATATCCCTGCAATAGTCGAGCTTCTCGGCGTCGAGGAGGGACTTGCCGACCTCATAGCCCTTCGCGGCAAGGAAGGTGTAAGCCATACCGCCGCCGATGATGAGGGTATCTACCTTGGTTAAGAGGTTATCGATAACATTAAGCTTATCGGCAACCTTCGCGCCGCCGAGGATGGCTACGAAGGGGCGCTTCGGGTTCTCTACCGCGTTGCCGAGGTAGTTGATCTCCTTGCCCATGAGGTAGCCTACAGCGGTTTCCTTCACATATTCGGTAACGCCCGCGGTGGAGCAGTGCGCTCTGTGTGCCGAGCCGAACGCGTCGTCTACGTACACATCGGCAAGGGACGCGAGGTCTTTGCTGAACTCGGGCAGATTCTTGGTTTCTTCTTTTCTAAAGCGGGTGTTCTGCAGCAGCACCACGTCGCCGTCCTTCATCGCGGCAACAGCGGCTTTGGCGTTTGCGCCAACCACCTCGTCGTCGTTTGCAAACACTACGGGCTTGCCCAGCAGCTCAGAAAGGCGAACCGCTACGGGAGCAAGCGAAAACTTCTCCTCCGGCCCGTTCTTAGGCTTGCCCAGATGCGAGCACAGGATAACCCTGCCGCCGTCTTTTATCAGCTTCTGGATGGTGGGCAGCGCCGCGGTGATGCGGTTGTCGTTGGTGATTACGCCGTCTTTGAGCGGTACGTTAAAATCGCAGCGAACCAGTACCCTTTTGCCGTTTACACTTAGGTCATCAACGGTTTTTTTGTTAAGCAAACTCATCTGCAAGTCTCCCTTTCATTTACCCTGAGCGGTTAAAGCCGACAGGAAGCTTCTCTTGTTAAACAATAAACAATCCGTGTATTATTTTATTACAAACAGGTCTTTTTTTCAAGTGGCGAGGGCAGGTTTTGTCACTTTTTCTTGGGGTTAAAACCCTTTAAATTTGGGGCGACTTGCAGGGTATCTTTTATAACAATTCACCAACGGCTGCCCGGCTTATTCGATTTTAGTATACCCCGAACTGCTTACAATTGCATCGATCTTCAGCTGGTTTTTGCAGCTTGGGCAGTCGCGCGGCGAAAAGGTCTGGTAATCGGGCAGGTCGGCGAGGGTGAATACGGCGTGTACGGGCAGGCCCGCCATCTCGGAGATGGCGCTGAACACCGCCGCGATGCCCACCGCATTCCCGCCGTAGTACTGGATGCACTCGAGCGAGCGGTGGATGGTTTTGCCGGTGGTGGCCGAGGCGATGAGCAGCAGCACGCTCTTGCCCCAGATCATCTTCTGCTGGTTATCGCGAAACACCATCTGCCCGTTTGCGTTATACTCGGGCGTGAGCACGCAGATATCGCTGTCGCTGCTTAACGAGCGGGTGCCCGCCTGAGCCAGCTCGCGCGCGATAAAGGCGCCGACCATCTCGCAGCCGTCCATGCAGATGATGGTGTCTACGGGGATGCTGCTTGCGTAGTGCGCCGCGAGCACCTCCGCCGCCAGCAGTGCCGCCTTGCTGTGGTGCTTGATGCCGGTGATGTCGATGTAATAGTTTACGTGGGAATGGTTGGTTGCAAAGTGCCCGGGAATCACGCTGATAGACATTTTTCCATTCTGCTTGGCCTTGATTTTAACCGCTCTGCTTTCCATACCTTACTGCTCCTTTCATAATCCCGAAACGGTGTAGTACATCGATGCCTGCCGTAGGATGTCCGCCCAAACACAGGGGCTATCTTTAAAATTATAGTACCATTTTACGGTGAATTATGCAATTATCTAGGGGGAGGTTGTGCTGCTTTGCAAAGGATATCCATGTTATAGTTTGCAGATAAATCCTGTCGTGTATAATAAGGGTGGATGCCATTGTGTATAAGGCTTGCATGATTCAACATGAAAACGGAAGATGGCGGTAGCTGTGCCCTCTTAGGTCCCTGCACAGGGCTGAAATGAACTATTAGGAGTGTGTAAGATAAAAAGGATACTTTGTATGTTCTTGGTGCTTATACTGTTGATTTTACCGGTTGCGAGGCAGGTTCCAGCGGGGGCTGTTGCCGTAAACACCTCAAAGGGGGCAGCCTTTGTGGTGGTGTGGAATGAAACCCTGCTGGCTTTGTCGGAAACCGAACGGTACCATACCCTGCAGCGGGTGATTGAACGCGCAGATTTCTACACAAAGCCGAAGGTATAGGTTGCTTTTTATTTCAACAGACCCAAATGAAAGATTCCCCCGCGAAAGCGGGGGAATCCGTATATTCAAGGTTTTTCGGAAACAGGCTTTGCGGCTGGCGTACAATAGATTCCCTCAAAAAATATTACCGTTGGTAACTTTCCCGCGAAACCGCCAAACGGGCGCGGGTACCGCCAGGATATCATAAAATATATACAATTTATAGTGAATAAAGGCTTGGAATAATGTCGCAAAATTTGCACAAATAAGAAAACAATGGTATAATATTGTTGCTTTATATCAATAAAAGTCAATTCCTGAGGTGCGTTGCCCATTTAAGGGCCGCCATACGAGTTGATTGCAATAACAACCTTTAAGGGGTGCTAGCATGAGTACGCAACTGGTTGAGATCATCACCGAACAAACCCAAGTGCTGCTGCACAACATGAAGATCTGTCTGCACACCTGCCGCCTGGACGAGACCGTGTACCATATGCCGATCTGGAAGCATGTCTACCATGCGCTGCACTCGCTCGACTGCTGGTATATCAATCCCGCGCGTTTTGAGGAGCCGCCGTTTCACGAGCCGAACCTCAACTCGCTGGATATTGCGAGCATCAAGGTGCTTTCGCGCAGGCAGCTTGAGCAGTATTTAAGCGACATCGGGCGCCGGATACTCGCCTACCTTCAAACCCTTACCGACGAGCAGCTTGCCGAGCGGCCGGAGGGCTGCGAGTACACGCGCCTGACCCTCATCCTGGCGCAGTTCCGTCACCTGTACGCGCACCTCGGCATCATCAACGGCTCCACCATCGAGGCAACCGGCAGGTGGCCGCGCGTCATCGCGCTCGACTCCGTGTTTTCGCCGGAGAACGAATACTTCGAATAGGTTTAAATACAACAGACGCCCTTGTGTGCGGCAGGCATTGTTACCCGCCGCAGGAGCAATGTGTAAACATCATTTTTATAAACGGCAAGCCCTTGCCGATGCTTAGGAGGTACCGACATGAGTGAACTGGACGAAAAACTGGCGAAATCCCTCACGGCGGAGGACACCGGCCTGCTCCCCTATCTGCCCTACCTGCTGCAGGATCTGTGGGAGATCGGCAGCTCCCCCGCCGATATGATCGCCCTTGTGAAGCGGCATATCCCGGCGCCCGACACCCTTCGGGTGCTCGACCTTGCGTGCGGCAAGGGCGCCGTGAGCGTGCAGATGGCCAAGGCGCTTGGCTGCCGCGTGAAAGGGGTAGACATCGTCCCCGAGTTTATCGGCTACGCGGCCCAAAAGGCAAAGGAGTACGGCGTGCAGGCGCTGTGCGACTTTAAAACGGGCGACGCAAACGCGGCGGTGAAAAACGAGCGCGGGTACGACATGGTGATCTGGGGCGCCGCGGGCGACGTGCTGGGCGACCAGCACACCACTCTCACAAAGCTTTGCCACACCATCGGGCAGGGCGGGTATCTTCTGCTCGACGACGCCTACACGCGCGAGGGCGCAAGCGGTAAAACGCGGTACGATTACTACGATTACCCCACCTACGACCGCTGGCTTATGCTTTTTGCGGCGTGCGGGTTAACACTTATTGAGGCGCTGCCCGGGCGGGAGGAGGAGACGGCGGCGGTAAACGAGCGCAACACGGCAGCCATCATCGTGCGCGCCAACGAGCTGAAGGAGCGGCTGCCCGAAAAGCGGGCGATGTTTGACGGCTATATCCAATGCCAGCAGGATGAGTGCGACGACCTCGCCGATACCCTTGTGGGGGTCACCTGGCTGCTGCGAAAGAGTTAGCAACAGGGTGCCTGTTTGTATCAAACCCCCGGTCTTTTGACCGGGGGTTTAGGTTTGGCTGCACATCCTGTCTTTTCCTGCGCGCCGCTTGACACTTTGCCGCAAAAAAGCCTATACTAATACCAATTCTTTTTAAAACATGAACGGTATTGGAATTAGGGGCTATCTGAAAACTCCAAAGTCTTGTCTATTTCAAAAGCGTGTCTTTATAGTTTAGCTATACGTTCTTAGTATGAACTTCATGAAGACACGCTCTACACAAGGCATCTTCGGCATCAAAAATGCTCGGAATACATGCAGTATTCAGACATACACAGTATGTCGGCGCTTCTTTGATTTGAATCTGCTCTCGCGTAGCGAAATATCCGGCGATTTTCCGTTTTCAGAAACGCCC
>JAEYNX010000002.1 GCA_023412215.1 Bacillota bacterium
GGCCCCTATAAGGTGGAAAGAGGGCGGTTGAGGGTTGTAGGGGAAACCTTTGGTCTCCCGCGGATTCTATTGAGGCCTACGGTCAGACCGCGGGCGAACACAGTTCGCCCCTACCTGATTCCCGCGATTGGTTCCGACCAATCGCGGGCCGTCGAGGTCGTCGGCCCCTATAAGGTGGCAAGGACGCGGCTGAGGGTTGTAGGGGAGACCTTTGGTCTCCCGCGGATTCTATGCAGTGTGCGGTTAGACCGCGGGCGAACACAGTTCGCCCCTACATGTGCCTGCCTGTAGATAAGGCGAATCAACCGTGGGGCGTCGAGGACGCCGCCCCCTACAACGATCTGTACCACAGAATAACACCCGTGATACATTCCAGGGCAGACACGCGGGTCTGCCCTACAAATGAGTGTCTACCCGTTACGCCGTAGGGGCGAACCTGTGTGTTCGCCCTGTCAAGAAACCCCCGTCCCCGCACCCCTATACAAAAAAGTAACGGCCCCCGTCATAATTAACGAAGACCGTTCCGGTGAATCCCTTTATCGGAATCAGACCATAATCTTTTCAACAATTTCTCCGCGAAAGGTTGAAAACAAAAGGAGCGATGACAGCCCGTGGCAGCCTATACAAAACAGTTCACCGTCGTCTACCCGGAGTGCGACATCAACAACCATATGCGCCTGTCCAACATCATGCGTCATATCCAGCAGATCGGCGGCGAGCACCTCGACGGCCTCGGGCTCACCTACACCCGCATGGAAGAGGACGGCGTGGTGCTGCTGCTCGCCAAGGAGGGACTCACCATTAAGCGCATACCCTTTGCCGGGGAGCATATCACCCTCGAGACCACGCCGCGCAGGCCGAAGGGCGCAAACCTACTGCGCGACTGCACCTTCTATGACGAAAGCGGCGAGGAGCTGATCTTCGCCGAGACGACCTGGGTGGCGGCAAGCCCCGAGGGGCACCGCATCCTGCGCCCCAAAGACCTGCCGTATGATTTTGTGGAGTCGCTGGAGGAGAAGGACTACGCCGTGACCGCCCAGCGCGTGAAGCTGCCCGAGGCGGTCCTTGACGCGGGGACGCGCCGCATCGTGTTCTCCGACATCGACTGCAACCGCCATCTAAACAACGCCGTGTACGGCGACATCGTGTACGACTTTCTGCCGCACGAGATTGCGCTTAGCCGCACCCTCGCCACCTTCTTCATCCACTTCCAGCACGAGGCGGTGCTGGGGGAGGAGATCGGCATCCGCTTTGCGCAGCCGGAGGAGAGCACCTGCGTCGTCGCGGGGCAGAAGGCGGGGGGAGAGGCCTGCTTTATCGCACAGCTCACCTTTATGTAAACAGACAGACGGAAGCCGCCCCGACCAACTAGGCCGGGGCGCTGCTATCGCAAAGTTGGGTATGTACCGTTACGGCATGTTCTCTAAGCGCAGGCCGCGGCCGATATACTGTGCGCCGTGCATCGTTTCAATACCCCGAGACGATAAACCCAAACTGCTTGCCCTGCAAAACGGGGGTATGGGTGTTAAAGAAAGAGCGGTCAAAAAAGCGCTTCCACGCGGAGGAAAGGTAGCGGTCCGCCATCGCTCCATGTAAACGCTGCAAAGCGGGCGTATTCAAGCCCGCAATAGATATCTGAACATTGCGAAGAAAGCGCAATTATGTTATCCTAAAATAGTCAGTAAAACGCTATAGATACCGCCAAAATCAAGATACTGAGCTATACGATATCGAATATGACGCAATTTTTATACAAATTGTAAACATTCTTTGGCGGTGTAAGGGGCCTTCGTGCCCGAAAATAGGGGAACATCCTTTCTTGTGATTCACTTGAAAGGTATCCATAGAAAGGCATGATTAAGAATGGACATTATAAAAACCCTCACTGAGGAATTTAAGCTGCGCCACGAGCAGGTGGAAAGTGTCGTAAAGCTCATCGACGACGGCAACACCATCCCGTTCATCGCGCGCTACCGCAAGGAGATGCACGGCTCTTTAGACGATCAGGTGCTGCGCGAGCTGGACGAACGCCTTACCTACCTGCGCGGGCTGGAGAAGCGCAAGGAGGAGATTTTGTCGAGCATCGAGTCGCAGGGCAAGCTCACCGACGAGCTGCGCGCGAGCATCGAGGCCGCCAAAACCCTTGCCGAGGCCGAGGATTATTACCGCCCGTATAAACAGAAGAGAAAAACACGCGCGTCGGTGGCGAGGGAGAGGGGCCTCGAGCCGCTCGCGAACTACATCTTCCTGCAGCAGCGCGGCTGTGCCGACCCGCTTACCCTGGCCCCCGACTACGTGGACGAAGAAAAGGGCGTTGCCACCCCCGAGGAGGCGATGCAGGGCGCCATGGACATCATCGCCGAGAATATCTCGGACGACGCCGAAATCCGCAAAGAGCTGCGCGAGTTTCTGCTCAAAACGGCGCTGATCGTCTCCAAGGCCGCGAAGGAGGAGGACAGTGTCTACGCGATGTACTACGACTACAGCGAGGCGGTCTCCCGCATCGCGGGGCACCGCGTGCTGGCGGTGGACAGGGGCGAGCGCGAGGGGTTTTTAAAGGTGTCGCTGGAGTGCGACCGCGAAAAGGCGCTCGCCATCGTGTTTAAGGCGTCGGTGCGCGAGGGCTCCCCCTGCACGCAGTACGTGAAAGCCGCGGCGGAGGATTCCTACGACCGCCTGATCTTCCCGTCGCTTGAGCGCGAGGTGAGAAGCATCCTCACTGAGAATGCCGCCAAGCAGGCCATCAAGGTGTTCGGCGTCAACTTAAAGCAGCTGCTCATGCAGCCGCCCATCAAGGGGTATGTCGTGCTGGGGTGCGACCCCGGCTACCGCACGGGCTGCAAGCTGGCGGTGGTGGACGAAACCGGCCGCGTGCTGGACACCGGCGTCATCTACCCGGCGCCCCCGCACAGCAAGCTGGAGGAGGCGAAAAGAACGGTCACCCGCCTGATTGAGAAGCACCGCATCAATGCCGTCGCCATCGGCAACGGCACCGCCTCGCGCGAGACCGAGGCGTTTATCGCGGACGTGATCAAGTCCATCGGCGGCGGGGCGTCTTATATGATGGTGAGCGAGGCGGGGGCGTCGGTTTACTCGGCCTCCAAGCTCGCCGCCGAGGAGTTCCCCGAGTACGACGTATCGCTGCGCAGCGCCGTTTCGATCGCGCGCCGCATGCAGGACCCGCTGGCGGAGTTGGTGAAAATCGACCCCAAGGCCATCGGCGTGGGGCAGTACCAGCACGATATGCCCAAGGCGGAACTGGAGGGCGCACTCACCGGCGTGGTGGAGGACTGCGTAAACACCGTGGGTGTAGATCTGAACACCGCCTCGCACGCGCTCTTAGCGCGCGTTTCGGGCATTAACAGCGGCGTCGCCAAGAACATCGTGAAGCACCGTGAAGATAACGGAGCGTTTAAAACGCGCAAGGATTTACTCAGCGTACCGAAATTGGGCAAAAAGGCGTTTGAGCAGTGCGCGGGCTTTCTGCGCGTGCCCGAGAGCGGCAACGTGCTGGACAACACCGGCGTGCACCCCGAGAGCTACGATGCGGCCAAAAAGCTCTTAGAGCTTTGCGGCTATACCATTGCCGACGTGCGTGCGGGCAGCCTTGCCGATATGCCCGAGCGCGTGAAGCAGAAGGGCGCGCCCACGCTTGCCAACGAGCTGGAGATCGGCGTGCCCACTCTTAATGACATCATAAAAGAGCTGCTCAAGCCCGGGCGCGACCCGCGCGACGAACTCCCCAAGCCGATACTGCGCACCGATGTGCTCTCCCTCGAGGACTTAAAGCCCGGCATGGAGCTGATGGGCACCGTGCGCAACGTCATCGACTTCGGCGCGTTTGTGGATATCGGCGTGCACGACGACGGCCTGGTGCACATCTCGCAGATCTGCGACCGCTTCATCAGGCACCCGAGCGAGGTGCTCAAGGTGGGGGATGTGGTGAAGGTGCGGGTGCTGGACGTAGACCTTAAAAAGCACCGGGTGTCGCTGACGATGAAGGAAGCGAAGGAAGCGGGCAGATAGCCGTAATATCATGGATAAACAGCAGCCTTGCCGAATTTTGCGCGGCAGGGCTGTTGTTTGCTTTATATTATTTAAACGTCTATATATTTGCGAAAATGTAATAATGTGCTATTATAGACATAAATCGAAATATAGAGGTAAGGGAGGTTACAGCGTTGAAAAGGATATTGAGCATATTGCTCATAGGGGTACTGCTGTTATCTGTTGCGGCCTGCAAACAAACCGTAAGCAATAACGATGCTTCGGCCGATGTGATGACAGATGAAGATTTGGTAGACCGAACGTTCTATTTACTCGACGGCTTTGTTTTGCCTTTCAGCTGGTATAGAGGCGGTGACGGCAGTGATCTATTAAATGTGAACGACAGCGAGGGCGTTGAGCCGCTGGAAAATACCCCGGAAGGTACGGCTTTCTACCAGGTACTCAGATTTAACAGCATCAAAGAATTGAAGCGGGCAACGGAACAAGTGGTAACAAAGGAATATGCGGAAAAATATCTCTATCCTGATTTAGTGGAATATAACCTGTTCCTCGAAAGAGATGGTAAGCTCTATCTAAATACCGAAATCGGCGCGGGCGGAACACCGTTTGGACCGATTGAAGCGACGGTTCTCTCTAAGACCGAAGATGAGGCAATGCTCTCTGTAGTCTTTCGGGACACCCTTGGCGAAGAAGAGGTGCACGAAATCGAGCTGAAAAGAGAAAACGGGATATGGAAGCTTAACAATTATCCCTATTGGCCATAATAAATTTTGTTTATTACACAATCAAAAGAACGAATCCCATCAAATTTGATGGGATTCGTTCTTTTGATGAATAACACAGAAAACACAGTGGTTATTGGGTGCAGACGTAGTGATCAGTAACAGTCTTCAGAGTAGTACTTCCAAGATTACCGTATACGCCACCCCAAGGGTCCAACTGTGAATATCGTTGTTTAAAAACTCATGTGAAAGATAAAATCAAGGTGAATGAGGAAGGGCCATGTTTTTATAACGGCTTTTGTAATCTGATTCGTGACTATAAAGAGCAAGAAAATGCATTTACCCAATAAAACAAAGAAGTTGCCAATAAAGGCAGCCGCTTTACATTACATATCCCATGTCAATAAGGAAATCGTATTTGTTCTACAGTTAATGATACACATAACAATATTGAAGTAATTTTTGTCGTGCAGGGCATATTGACCCAGTGGCTTATTATGCCTGTTCTTTATGATGTAATAGCCATAGTCTGCACCTAGGTCCAGTAGATTAGCAGTCTCAGTTTTGCCTTTTGCGATACCAGAGACTCTTTTATATACCCCCGCTGAAAGCGTTTGATCAATCGGGAGCCGCGGCCAAAGGTATAGCTTGTTTAGCTCTATCAGTTTTTGCAGTTCGTCGGGGTCTAAACGATAGATGGTGAGCGAACAGCCGTCTCCCAACGCGCCGTAGTCGTATTCACTGAACAGCACCTGTGTATCCAAGGGCAGAGAGATTCCGAGACGTGATTCAAATCTTCTGATCTCCTTGGTGGAGGTGTAAAACCACATATAAGTACATACAGTAACGAATAGTATCAGACTGATTATTACAAAAACAAGCAGTTTCGTCTTTGTGCCTTTCATTTTTGGCCTCCCATGACAGAAAATCGTTGTTCAATCATGCGGGATTTTACAAAAAACATGCGCTTATATACCTATTGTAAATTATTGGGGCACATAGATGCAACCCCTAATTTGAAAAAATTGATTAATGAGCGAAGGGGCCGCCTTTCTGAACAGGGTGAACACACGGGTTCGTCCCTACACCATTGCCGCGGGCGGTGGGCGACCAACGGGGCGTCGAGGACGCCGCCCCCTACAATACGGCAACAGGGCGGTTGAGGGTTGTAGGGGAGACCTTTGGTCTCCCGTGAAGTCTGTGCAGCGTCAGGTAGACTGCGCTGCTCTCTATCCAAGGATTAGTACAAATCTTAAAGAGAGTGGCGGCTTACGGATGCGGATACGCCTTTCTACGATAGTGTATCAGTCTGTCCCTCCGCAGCCGTAAGCCGCGGGGTGCAGGGGCTCTCCCCTGATTCGTTTGGCTTTTCAGCTTGCTGAAAAGCTGCTACTCTTTGTCGAAAAACAAAAGTAGGGGCCCGTCGCGGCCTGAGCGACAATGTAAAATAAAGCAGGAATCATAATAAAAGCGCAGTAGGCAAAAACCACGGGCGGGAAAACCCCGCCCCTACACAACTACTGTAGAACGGTGGATAACCGCGGGCG
>JAEYNX010000005.1 GCA_023412215.1 Bacillota bacterium
ATGCCGGCCACGATTTGCGCAGCTCCGCCCAAGCAAAGGCCCATCGCAAGGATCACACCCGACAAAGGGATGATCGCGGCATTGTGCAGGTTTAACAAAACCGTGGTCATGCCGAAGCCTAAAAGTCCAAGCGGCCCCGGGTTTGCGATTGTTGCGTTGTTCTGTGTTGCTGACATATAAACCTCCATATTTTATTCCCGCGAACAATTATATGTGGTTGTGACAAATTGTGCAATGAACAAACAAATATATTCAATAAAAATGTGTAGATAACGTGCGGTTTTCATAACATCTCGTAGTTTGCGGCACACTATAAGCCGGAGGACATAAACATGGAAATACGCTTTGATGCAGTGTATTACGAACCGGATGCACTCGGTTACGAACTCGGGCGGGAACTTAAAGCAAAATATCAAAACCTACCATGGCTGCCCATAGAAAGTCACAACCGCATCCCGGAACTTACGGCAGCAGGGAACCGCGAATTTCAAAAACTGAAAAGGCATCTCATCATCGGCGTAAGAAAAACGCACCGCTATGTGCCAAACCATAAGGTTTCCGACTGGCTTGTACCCTACACGTCTTCGGGCTGTTATGCTATGTGCCTTTATTGCTACCTCGTATGCAATTACAACAAATGCGCATACCTCCGGCTGTTTGTAAACCGCGAGCAGATGCTTGAGCAGCTTTTAAAAAAAGATGCAGCCGCCGTTTTACCGCAAACGTTTGAAATCGGCAGTAACAGCGATTTGGTGTTGGAAAACACAATCACCAACAACTTACGCTTTACGATTGAGCGTTTTTCGCGCGAAGGGCGAGGCAAGCTCACGTTCCCGACCAAGTTCGATATGGTAGAACCGCTGTTGAACCTGGAACATAGGGGAAAAGTGATTTTTCGCATGAGCGTGAACCCTCAGGAAGTCATACGCCGTGTAGAATTCGGAACCTCATCCTTAAGCGCGCGGATTCGCGCATTGAATGAAGTGGCGCAGGCCGGGTACCCCGTTGGGCTTTTGATCGCACCCGTAATTTTGCTGCCGGAATGGAAGCGGCTATACGGAGAACTGATTGAACAGCTATCGGACGAACTAAGTGAAAAGGTTGCGCAATCCGGGTTTCTTGAAATTATCCTCATGACGTACAGCTATGTGCAAAACGCCATCAACACCGAGGCGTTTCCCAACGCCGTAGAGCTTTTTGATCGGCAAACCATGACGGGACGCGGACGAGGCAAATACTGCTACCGTAACGATGTACGCACGGAGGCTGAAGCTTTTTTGCGAGAGAAGCTGGCGCAGAAATTGGGGAATATGCCGATTTTGTATATTTCATAACGAAATGATTCCTTGCAGTTGCTGCGAAAACCGATAAAACCCAAGCAATGCAAAAGACCGCCGATTGTTATCGACGGTCTTTTTGTGGTCGGGGCGACTGGATTTGAACCAGCGGCCTTTTGGTCCCGAACCAAACGCGCTACCAAGCTGCGCTACGCCCCGATTGGAGCCAATGTGGGGGCTCGAACCCCAAACCTGCGCATTACGAATGCGCTGCTCTACCATTGAGCTACATTGGCTTGCGCTTTCCGCGCTGACAGTTTTAAATTATAGCACAACTCTTTTTATCTGTCACGCGTTTTTTGCCATGCATTCACTTTTTTGCGATGCTGCGAAAAGACAGGGGAGTTGTTACGCAAAAAGGTGTTCCAGTAGAATTTTCAACCCGATGAGCGTAAGGATAATTCCTCCCAAAAGCTCCGCGTTTTTGCCGAACATACAGCCAAGGCGGTTTCCCATTTTAACGCCGAGCGCCGAAAGGAGAAAGGCGACAAGGCCTACAATGATCGAAGTCGTCCAAATAAAATCGCCCGTCACAGCGAGGCCAACGCCTGCCGCAAGCGCATCTATACTTGTAGCAAACGCCATAACGAGGAGGTTTTGCATCAAAAACGGATTGACCGGCACGGCGGCATTCTCCTTGCAACGCCGTGATTCTATGATCATGCGGATGCCGATAAACGCAAGCAACGCGAAGGCGATGTAGTGGTGTGCAGCACTTACATAACCGCTCACCCCTGCACCCAAAACCCAGCCCAAAAGAAGCATTGCGCATTGAAACAGGCCAAACATCGCGGCAAGCCGTAACGTGTCGCCACGCTTTGGCTTTTTTACGGCAACCCCGCTTGATACCGCAACGGCCATGGCATCCATCGCGAGAGCGAGGGCAATCAAAAGGCTGGAGAGCAGTTCCATACATCCCTCGAACGGCCTGATTGTGCGGCAAACCATTGCCGCGCCTGCCGGTCTATTATAGGATATTTGGAACGTCATTCGATTACGACAAGCAATTTGTGCACTTACCGTTACAAAGCCGATTCCTTTGGAACAAACATTTCAAACAGCAAAGAAATAAAACCTGAGCGGTGGGGAACAAACCTTTCTTGTGCGATCATTTCAAGGATTTCATCCTTATGCGCCCATGCGACTGCCTGAACTTCTTCTTCCTGAAGTTTCAGCAAAGGAAGATCAACCTCTCGCTCCAGAAGATAATAGTCGTCAAACCCGTTCGGAAAGTTGATGGTAAGGTATGGCCGAAGCGCGGAAAAATCCGTCGCATAGCCGATCTCTTCAAACAGCTCACGCTGCGCCGCCTGTGCACTCGTTTCGCCCGCAAGCGCACTTCCGCCCGCAGTAACGTCCCAAAGATTCGGCCAGCCGTGCTTAAAAGCGTTGCGCTGCTGAATGAGCATTTGGCCTTTGTGATTAAAAAGGCATATATGCACGACCATGTGATACCCGCCTTCGGGTAGCGGCTTTCCTCGCTCTGCGGTTTTACCGGTAAGCAGGCGATTTTTGTCGTAAACATCCCACAGCTCCATAAGCATATCCTTTCGTTTTACGGCGCGTTTGGCAGCATAGAGAAGAGAAGCCGGGGAATAACGAATCAGCACCCATGTAAACATGGGTGCTGATTGGTGCGGGAAACAGGACTTGAACCTGCATGAAGTCGCCCTCACACGGACCTGAACCGTGCGCGTCTGCCAATTCCGCCATTCCCGCGAAAAAAAAAGTGGTGGATGGGGATGGATTCGAACCATCGAAGTCTGTGACGGCAGATTTACAGTCTGCTCCCTTTGGCCACTCGGGAACCCATCCACGTTGATGTATCAATGGAGCTGGCGATGGGACTCGAACCCGCAACCTGCTGATTACAAATCAGCTGCTCTGCCAATTGAGCTACACCAGCAAACACTGTATATTTGGTGCCTCAGAGTGGAGTTGAACCACCGACACAGGGATTTTCAGTCCCTTGCTCTACCAGCTGAGCTACCGAGGCATAATGGCGACCCGGAGGGGGCTCGAACCCCTGACCTCCAGCGTGACAGGCTGGCATTCTAACCAACTGTACTACCGGGCCGCGTTTACCATGTTGAAAAGGTACAGTTTGTTTGGTGGGCCTTCAGGGACTCGAACCCCGGACCAATCGGTTATGAGCCGACCGCTCTGACCAACTGAGCTAAAGGCCCTGAAATCCAACACCCAAACGGGGGAAAGTGGTGACCCCTAGGAGACTCGAACTCCTGTTACCGCCGTGAAAGGGCGGTGTCTTAACCGCTTGACCAAGGGGCCTTAATAAATTTGGTCGGGGTGAAGGGATTTGAACCCCCGGCCCCATGCTCCCAAAGCACGTGCGCTACCGAACTGCGCTACACCCCGTTTGCATTCGCTTGAAGCGACGCTTAATAATATACCGCATCGAGATTGTGTTGTCAACACGTCTTT
>JAEYNX010000007.1 GCA_023412215.1 Bacillota bacterium
CACTATTCATGCGGGAATAGGCACTTCCTTTCGGCTGAATTCGGTGTGGTAACTTTATTCTAACCGATGTGCACTATTCTCGCACTTCTTTTTTATCCACTGTCCAATATCTATTGTAGTCCTACACGGATAATTTAAGTGTTATGTTCAATCTCTTTTATAATCTGTTGCAATCTGCTATAATAGTACCTGCTTCCGTCAAACTTAAAGAGGACGGACAATACGGCAGCACTGTGCAGTGCATCTGCTGAAGCAAAAGAAAAGCAAACACTTATGTAACCATATCCGCAGCGGTTCTTAGGGCCCGCTGATGATTCGCATTAAAACACACTATTGTTGGAATAAAGTAAGGAGTCGTTATCTGTGGCAAACCGAGAACAGGAAATCAAGCGGCGAAGAACCTTCGCCATCATCTCCCACCCCGACGCGGGCAAGACCACGCTCACCGAAAAGCTGCTGCTCTACGGCGGAGCCATCCATCAGGCGGGCAGCGTGAAAAGCCGAAAGGCAAAGACCTACGCCGTGTCCGACTGGATGGAGATTGAAAAACAGCGCGGTATTTCGGTAACCTCCAGCGTGATGAACTTTGATTACGAGGGCTATCACATCAACATTCTGGATACCCCGGGGCATCAGGATTTCAGCGAGGACGCCTACCGCACCTTAGTAGCTGCCGACAGCGCCGTAATGCTGCTCGACGGCGCGAAGGGCGTGGAGGAACAGACCAAGAAGCTATTTCACGTGTGCAAGATGCGCGGAATCCCCATCTTCACCTTTGTGAACAAGCTCGACCGCGTGTGCAAAAAGCCCTTCGACCTCATGGATGAGCTGGAAAAGACCTTAGGCATCAATTCCTACCCCGTCACCTGGCCGGTGGGGGTAGACGGCGTCTTTAAAGGCGTGTACAACCGGGCGCTCAAGCGGCTGGAGCTGTTTGAATCCAGCGGGGATCACGGCGCGCAGAAGCTTACCTCGCAGCGCATAGAGCTAAGCGACAACAGGCTGGAGGAGCTGATTGGCAGCGAGGCCTATCAGGCCCTCTGTGAGGATATCGCGCTGCTGGACGAGGCCGGTGAGACCTTTGACATGGAGCGCATCCGCGCGGGCCAGCTAACGCCCGTGTTCTTCGGCAGCGCCATGACCAACTTCGGCGTGCAGCAGTTTTTAGAGGATTTCATCCAGATTGCGCCCGCTCCCGGCAAGCGCAACACCGACAAGGGGCCGGTAGAGCCCGAGGGCGAGAGCTTTTCCGGCTTTATCTTTAAGATTCAGGCCAACATGGACCCCAAGCACCGCGACCGTCTGGCCTTTATCCGCATCTGCTCCGGCCAGTACGAAAAAGGAATGAACGTTTATAATACGCGCCTTGGCAAGCAGATCCGTCTGGCGCAGCCGCAGCAGTTTCTGGCGCAGGACCGCTCCGCGGTGGAGGACGCCTTTGCCGGCGATATCGTGGGCGTGTTTGACTCCGGGCTGCTGCATCTGGGCGACACCCTGTGCAACGACAAAAACGCCTTTTGCTTCGACCCCATCCCCATGTTCCCCGCGGAATTCTTTGCCTCGGTTTCGGCCAAGGACACCAACAAGCGCAAGCAGTTCCAAAAGGGCATTGAGCAGCTGTTGGTGGAGGGTGCCATTCAGGTGTTCCAACACCCCAACTTCAGCTTGGAGAAGTACATTATCGGCGTAGCCGGTGCGCTGCAGCTGGATGTGCTGGCCTACCGCATGCAGGGCGAGTACGGCGTGGAGCTGCGCATTGAACCGATGGCCTTCCAGTATGCACGCTGGATTGTACCGGAGGACGCGGCACCGGAGCTCCCGCAATATTTTAACGAGACCATAAAAACAACCGATTCTCTGGGTAGGCCGGTGGTTCTTTTTGAAAACCAGTGGACGCTGCAGCGTGTGGAGGAGAAAAACCCGAAGGTGCAGTTCCTCGACATTGCGCCGTAGAATATACCGATCTCAGGCATGCATTCGCAGACGGATGTATGCCTTTTGCTTTATAGGTCTCCATTAATACATTGATGCGGCTTGCTGCCTTCTTGAACAGGCCATGGATATATGCTACACTGAGCATATATCACTTCATTAAAGAAACAGCAATAGATGCCGGAAAAACACACATACTAATAAATGAGAAATATAAGCGAAAACGCAAAGGAGTGAAGGGGTTATGGCTGAAATCTATCTTGCGGGCGGCTGCTTTTGGGGGATGGAGAAATACATCAAGCTGATACGGGGGGTACAGTCTACACAGGTGGGCTATGCAAACGGCAAGACCGCAAACCCCACCTACGAAGAGGTGTGCCATCACAACACCGGCCACGCGGAGACCGTGAAGGTTGTCTATGACGAAAAGGTGCTGCCGCTGAGCTTTCTGTTAAACCTGTACTTCGACGCCATCGACCCCACCTCCGTCAACCGTCAGGGCGGAGACCGGGGCGTGCAGTACCGCACGGGCATCTACTACACCGATCCCGCTGATTTGACCGCCATCAAGGGCAGCATCGACGCCCTTCAAAAGCGTTATGACAAGCCGATTGCCATCGAGGTGCTGCCGCTTGAAAACTTCGGCACGGCGGAGGAGTACCATCAGGATTATCTGGATAAAAACCCGGGCGGCTACTGCCACATCGGACACAGGCTGTTTGAGAAGGCAGCGCACGCGGTTGTTAATCAAGCCGATTATGCGCCCAAGCCGAAGCAGGCGCTTGACCAGACGCTTACCGAGCTGCAATATGCCGTCACACAGCACAACGCCACCGAGCCGCCCTTTAAAAACGAATTTTGGGACGACAGGCGCAAAGGGATTTATGTGGACATCACCAGCGGCGAGCCGCTGTTTTCATCCGGCGATAAGTTCGATTCGGGCTGCGGCTGGCCCAGCTTTTCAAAGCCGATAGACCCCGCCGTGCTGCGTGAAAAGGCCGATCTGTCGTTTGGCAGGGTACGCACCGAGGTGCGCAGCCGCGTGGGCGACGCGCATCTGGGGCACGTTTTTGACGACGGGCCGAAAGAGGCGGGCGGCCTGCGCTACTGCATCAACAGCGCGTCGCTTCGGTTTATACCCAAGGACGAAATGGAGCGCGAGGGCTACGGCTACCTGCTGGGCCTCGTGGAATAAAAGCAAAGCAGGAGGTTAGGTGGATGGAGGAGAACAAAGCGGCCTATACAACCATTGATGAGTATATCGCGCTGTTTGAGCCCGGGGTGCAGCAAAAGCTGCAGGTGCTGCGGGCGGTAATCAAAGAGGCGGCGCCGGACGCTCAGGAGAAGATCAGCTGGCAGATGCCAACCTTTACGCTGCACGGCAATCTGGTGCACTTCGCGGCCAACAAGAAACACATCGGGCTTTACCCCGGTGCAAGCGGTGTCGAAAGCTTCTTACCTAAGCTGACGGCGTATAAAACCTCCAAGGGCGCCATCCAGTTCCCCATGGATCAGCCGATGCCCTTTGAGCTGATTACCGAGATCGTCCAGTTTCGCGCTGCTCAGAACATAGAGGAAGCCAATAAAAAACCGGCGCAAAAGAAGAAATAGCCGCTTAAATCCCGCAAGAATAAACCGAGCCGTTTAGCATCGCCCCATCCAAAGGATGGGGCGGTTTTTATTGGCACGGCAGGCATCTGAAACGGTTTTTACCCCCCATTCCGAACGAAAATTAGTATAATATACAATGTTTGACATTGCAGGCGACAGGAAGTATAATAGGAAAAATCAATACAAAGGTGAAAGGGCTTATCTTTTATGAGAAAACGAACTATTCGTGTATTTATAGTCGTCTTGATCGCTGCACTGTTTGTGACCGGCTGCAGTTTTGCAACTGCCGGCGGCCCCTCTGATTCGAGTATCGCCTCTTCGGCGCCGTCCGGCGGTGATAGCGTAAGCAGCGGCCCGGGCGGTTCCTCTGCCGCTTCTTCCGAGGTACCGGTCACTGAGGATAAGGCAGGGCTTGGGAAGGTGCTGATTGTCTACTATTCGTTTACGGGGAATACGCGAGAGGTTGCCGACCTGTTAAAGGATAAAACCGGAGGGGCCACCTTCGAGATAGAGCCGGACTTTGATTACAACCGCCCCGATGTGGAGGCCGTGGCAAAGGAGCAGGTAAACGACGGCTTTAAGCCGAAGCTGAAAACCGCCGTATCGGATATTGAAACGTACGACGTCATCTTTGTCGGTTCGCCCATATGGTGGTTTTCGGTGACGCCCCCGGTGATGTCGTTTTTGTCCGAAACCGATTTAGCGGGCAAAAAGGTCGTACCCTTCTGCACCTACATAGACGCGTACGGCGACTTCTTCAAGCAGTTTGAGGCGGCCTGCCCCGACGCGCAGGTGGTAAGCGGCAGAGACTTTAAAAGCGCTGAATTAAAGGATAGCGACGCCCTAGAGGCTAAGATTGACGCATGGCTTGCGGAAATAAAGGAAGGATAGTATTACAGATGGAACCTGTAAAAGAACGAATTAAGGAAATCATTCTAAACCTCGGCGCCGATATCTGCGGCATCGCGAATATCGACCGCTTTGCAGAGGCGCCGAAGGGCTTCCACCCCACCGATGTTTACGCCGGTTGCAAAGCCGTGGTGGTGTTTGCAAAGGCGCTCCCCAAGGGAATTTCACTGGTAAGCCCCAGAATTATCTACAAACACTTTAATTACCTTGCCCCTGATATACTGGACAGGATCGCCTATGACGCGGCGCTTGAGATCGAAAGGGAATCTCATGGGTTCGCGGTACCGATCCCCGCCGACGGGCCGTACGATTACTGGGATGCCGATAAGCTCGAGGGCCGCGGAACCATCTCCATGAAGCATGCGGCTGTACTGGCCGGCCTTGGCACCCTCGGCAAAAACACGCTGCTGATAAACAGCGAGTACGGGAATATGCTGAGCATCGGCGCGGTGCTGGTGGATTTAGATCTGGAGTCGGACCCGCTCGCCGAGGAACTGTGCATCAAGGAGTGCCGCCTGTGCCTGGACAGCTGCGCGGTAAAGGCACTGGACGGGCATTCTGCCAATCAGGCACTCTGCCGCCCGCACACCTACGCAGAAAACGCCAGAGGGTTTGAGGTCGTGCTCTGCAACCAATGCAGGGTGGTATGCCCCAGACGCTTTGGCAAGAAACAGCGCTGAGATACATACTTTACATAAAAACCGAAAAGCCCGACACAAGTCGGGCTTTCTTTTACGGAATAGAGCTGATACAAAAAGGCCGGTTAAACGCTTGCGCGTCTAGCCGGCATCGATTGGTGACCCGGACGGGAATCGAACCCGTGATACCGCCGTGAAAGGGCGGTGTCTTAACCGCTTGACCACCGGGCCAAAATGAAGTCAATTACGGGCCCGTAATTGACTTCAGAAATGGTAGCGGTAGTAGGATTCGAACCGACGACACTGCGGGTATGAACCGCATGCTCTAGCCAACTGAGCTATACCGCCACGCCATGCTTGTATTCTTTATGAACACCGAGCGAATTATATTATAATATATGATATTAAGAATGTCAACATAAATATTTTGTCGTTTCGCAACTACGAATATACTCGCAGGCAACCGCTAAACCCTGTTAAAAAACAACAGGATGTGCTATAATATAGATAATACCATAAAGATTGTCCCAAAGGAAGTTAAGAATGCAGTATAAGATTACAATTATAAATAGCCCGCCCCAACAGGAGTTTACCCCAAAATGGGACATCCTCCCCATCGCAAAGCTCACGCAGCTTGGGCAGGGTGTAAAGCAGGGCATCTTCTCTCAAACGGCGATGTGCTATCGCCCCCGCGTCGGCATTCTGGTGAGGATGTGGGCCTTTGAGGTAAACCCCGCCCACGGCGAAAGCCGGCTGGCTCTTGCGCTTGCACCCAACCCGCAGCGGCCAGAGGATTATCTTTCACTTTCGTTTGAACCAGATGGCACCCTTTTTGCGTATACTGTTACTGACAATACGCCCCCACAGCCGGTGGACGCCGACATCTTTTCGCTTAACACCTTTAAGGGCGGCGACCTGCAGGGCGAGTATTGGGGTGCGGCGTTTATTCTGCCCCAGCAGTTGCTCACCGGCGTGTTCGGCGCAAATGCCTACAGTGCCGGGGAAAGCATATACGGCAACCTGTTGCACTCCGGCATGATCGATAAAGATCGTGTGTTTACGACCTTGTTCCCCGCTTGTACCGATACGCCCGACATCAGTCGTCCCGACTGCTTCGGTGCCTTTGAGTTTATCCGTTTTTAACCGTTCATCCGTCAAAACTGACCGTAATTAAAGGAGGAGCTGGCGTGAAGGTTTTTTTGAAGATTTTCTTGATCATCTCGGCAGCCACCGCTCTGGCGCTCGTCATCTACGGGTTGCTGCTGCGTTTCTACCCCTATGCCGTAAAACCCTACTATACCCCCGCTGGCATGGATAATATCCAGCCGAACGACTAAAACGGTACATAGCTTAAGGTGAGCGGCAGCCGGTAAACGGTGCACTGCCGCGAATGCTGTGTATTGCTCACTTGACTATCGTGGTGTACACCCATAATAATATACAGGAACAAAATTTATAAGCAAGCGGCGGCCGAACCATCGACCGCCGCTGTGTTTTTTATATTGGTATTACGGTTGCAAGAGTATCCGCCTCACTGTTACTCGGCGGGCGGCAGTGGGGTTTCGCCGGTGGAAGGCTGCGCGTCGTCCGAGGGCGCCGTAACGCCCTGTGGCACCGCTTCGGGCTGCTCCTGTGCATCCATGCGCGCAAACACTCTGCGCGAGAGAACGATGTAAACGGCACCCGCCACAGCGCAAATGAACGCGTACAATTCGGTGCCCACGATCCCGGTATTAGAGATTAAGAAGATCATGGGTGAATCCACAACAGCGTGCAGCAGCACCGCGAGCAGTACATACACAAACCTGCGGCGGCGTATCGCGTAAAGAACGAGAATCGAGAGCGCCACCTGAATGGTTACGGCAAACAGCCGTTCCATACCGCCCACTAAGTAGGTGGCGGGCGAGAGCCCGGTGAGAGAATCAAAAAGCGATTTTGCCGTTTCAGCGGGCAATGCGGCGGCAATCGCGTCCCACGCGCCGCTGTTGATTGCAAGCGCAAAGATGATATTGTTTACATACGAAAGCCCTGCCAGCGTAATCGCCTCGAAGCCGCCGTGGCCCAACCCGAAAGCGAAGCCGTCGTTCCACCCCGTATGCTTTTTAAGGGCCGCCTTGTAGCCTATAAACCTTCCAAATTCCTCAAAAAGACCGGCGGTAAGCCCTAAAAACAGGCCGCCCCACAGCGGGTCGTTTGTAAACTGTGCAAACGCGGGCCATGCCTGGCTTGCAAAGGTCAGCGCGGGGATCCTTATTAAGGTTTGGAACACAAAGAACACCGCGGCGCCCACCAGCACCGGTGCGATATGTATCCTCCGCTTCACGCACAGGATGATGACAATCGCAATGGGAAGAACCAACGTAATAAAAAGTGAAACAAACATGCAAAAAATCGAAAGACCGCTTACCGTAGCCGTAACCGACATCATTGCCCTCCATCCAGCCGCTTTATACGGCTTTATTTTCTACACCCTACCCCATACGATGAATAAGAGTAGGTCGGCGCCCCTGTATACGCCGTGATGATTACTAGGGGCTATCTGAAAACTCCAAATTCTTGTCTATTTCAAAAGCGTGTCTTTAAATTAAGCTATGTGTTCCCTAATATAAACTTCTTGAAGACACGCTCTGCCAAAGGCATCTTCTGCATCAAAAATACTCGGAATACATACAGTATCCAGACATACACAGTATGTCGGCGTTTCTTTGATTTGAATCTGCTCTTTTGCA
>JAEYNX010000010.1 GCA_023412215.1 Bacillota bacterium
AGTTCATGGTGCGTAACACCTACATATACCCACCGGAATTCTCAATGAAGATCATTGCCGACATTTTCGAATTCACATCGAAGTACATGCCTAAATTCAATTCAATCTCAATCTCGGGATACCACATGCAGGAAGCGGGTGCTACTGCTGACATTGAGATGGCTTATACATTGGCCGACGGATTGGATTACCTGCGTACAGGAATTCATGCAGGACTCGACATTGATGCCTTTGCTCCGAGACTTTCGTTCTTCTGGGCAATCGGCATGAATCATTTCATGGAGATCGCCAAGATGCGTGCAGCACGGATGCTTTGGGCTAAAATTGTCAAGGAGTTCCACCCGAAGAACCCAAAGTCGATGGCGCTGCGTACACACTCGCAGACTTCGGGATGGTCGCTCACCGAGCAGGATCCTTTCAACAATGTAGGCCGGACAGCAATTGAAGCCATGGCTGCAGCCCTGGGCCATACCCAGAGCCTGCACACCAATGCACTGGATGAAGCCATTGCACTGCCTACCGATTTCTCAGCACGTATTGCTCGTAACACCCAGCTACACCTGCAGATGGAAACTGAGATCACCCGTTCGCTCGACCCATGGGCCGGTTCATATTATGTTGAAGCACTTACCCATGAGCTGGCAAAAAAAGGATGGGACCTCATCCAGGAAGTAGAAAAACTGGGAGGTATGGCAAAAGCTATTGAAACAGGAGTTCCTAAAATGCGTATTGAGGAAGCTGCAGCAAGAGCACAGGGAAAGATTGACAGCGGGACACAAACCATTGTAGGTATCAACAAATACCGTCTCGACAAGGAAGATCCAATCGACATCCTGGATATTGACAATACTGCTGTACGCCAGGCACAAATTGAACGGCTTAATAAGCTTCGTGCCAACCGCAACGAAGATGAAGTAAAGGCAGCACTGGCAGCTATTACAAAGGCAGCAGAATCAGGAAAAGGCAACCTGCTTGAGCTGGCTATTGATGCAGCAAAAAAACGTGCATCACTTGGAGAAATATCAGATGCCTGTGAAAAAGTAGCAGGCAGGTACAAAGCAGTAATCAGAACTATAGAAGGCGTGTATAAATCAGAAGCACAGGGAAAATCAGATTTCCGGGAAGCACAGGAGCTGGCACAAAAGTTTGCAGAACTGGAAGGCCGCCAGCCACGTATAATGGTTGCAAAAATGGGCCAGGACGGTCACGACCGTGGAGCTAAAGTAGTAGCTACAGGTTATGCCGACCTTGGCTTTGATGTGGATATGGGACCATTGTTCCAGACTCCTGAAGAGGCAGCCAAACAGGCAGTAGAAAATGATGTGCACGTATTGGGGGTATCATCCCTTGCCGCAGGCCACAAAACCCTTGTCCCTGCAGTGATAGAGGAGCTTAAGAAGCTTGGCCGCGATGACATTATGGTTATCGTTGGCGGAGTTATCCCATCACAGGACTACCAGTACCTCTACGATGCAGGTGCTGTAGCTATCTTTGGCCCCGGTACCAGCGTAGCAGCTGCCGGAAAGAAGATCCTTGAAATCCTGATTGAGGCATATAAAGAGAATTAGGTTGAGAAATTGACAAATTGCTGAATTGAGTAATTGCTGAATTGATTAATTGTTATATTGATATATTGAAAGAATGTTGAACTGCTAATCCATCATGGGATAGGAAATGCAATTTAACAGGACGCAGTTAACATTAAGGGAAAGCAAAAATAAATGCGGCTTTGCAGACTTGCGTGAGAAACGCAAGAAAGCAAAGCCGCATAATTTTTAAAGAAGTGAGATGTTATTGAATTTACCCGGAGCTTTGTACCAGTGCGTAAATTCCCGCTTAATGTGCTTTTGTGCAAAGACATTTTACGCATCCTTTGGTTTGGGGTTTAATCTCCCTTTGTAATTTCTTTAGATGAATTTATTCATTCAGGTGCCGCCCCAGTACATCCACCCAGATTTCATAACCTTTTTCATTCAGGTGCAGGTTATCATCCACAAAAATATCTTTATAAACTTCCCCATCCTTATCAGTCATGGCTGACCACATATCCGCATAGGAAACATTAGGTGTTCTTCTTGCCATGTTCCTGAGAAAACGGTTCAGTGCTTTATAGTTGTTTTCAAACTCCCATCGTGCCACACTTGGTTTTACACCTACCAGGATTACCTCTGTGTCCGGCAAATCCTTTCGTATACGATTAATAAGCTCTCGGGCCTCATCCCGCACCTTTCGCGGATCCTTACCTGATGCAATATCGTTATCGCCTTCATAAATAAACAATATGTCGGGTTGTGGCTTAACAATCAATTCATCATAATAGAACAGTAAATCACTATAATGTGAACCACCAAATCCATTGTTTACAACATTATATCCGGGGAAAGCACCAGGGGCATCCTTCCACAACTTCATACTGGAGCTGCCGGTAAATACAACCAATTCCTTACCTGATTTAAAATTTTGGTCCTTACTGGTAAGCACTTCAATCTCCTTTTTAAATCTGTGTGGATCCTGCGCATTGCTGAGTAAAGCTCCTGCAGTCAGTAACAAAATGATAAAAACTGTTTTTAATCTCTTTAAATGCATCATAATTATCTTTAAAATTTAAATCCCGATATCTAATACCTGAAGCTTGTTTGTTCTATAGCCGGGAAAATTATTTTTTAAAATCAGCGTAGCTAACCAGCTTAATTCCTTTCCTGCGTATTGTCTCTTTAACCCGTTCACTCGTAAATACACGGGTAACCCAATAACGG
>JAEYNX010000015.1 GCA_023412215.1 Bacillota bacterium
AAAACTTCATCTGCGCCGTCACCTACACCAAGGATAAGGACATCCTGCACACGGCAGCCCGAATCAAGGAGGCGTTTGAGGCTCAATACAAGGCAAAGCTGGCTGTCGGTATCGACAGCCCCACGGACAACTACCTGTTCATCCACACCGCATACATCAAGGCCCAAAAGGCGCTGCAGGCCTGCATGCGCTCAAAGAGCAAGGACATCCGCCTGTACAACACCATCAATATGGAGATCTTCTCGGGAGAGATTCCCGACCTGACCAAGCTCGAGTATATCCGAAAGATCTTTCGGGGATACTCCGAGGAGGATATCTCGCAGTGGATCAGGATACTGGAGGTGTTCTTTGAAACGGAGGGGGCGATCAGTTTAGCGGCCGAGCGCCTGTATATCCACAAAAACACGCTGCAATACAAGCTCAACAAGCTCAAGGAGGCGACGGGGTACGACCCGCGCTCCATCCGCTATTCCTCGCTCTACTACATCGCTGTGCATTTCTACCGAGATATTCAACATAATATGCTCTGATTTGTGGATTAGCGACAAATTATTAATAAAAATTCTTGGGCATCATGGTATTGGGAACATAAATTCCGGTATACTTTTATATTCTGTACTATAGCTGAATATTTTGACGAAGACTATAATGAAGTCACCAGTTAACAAACTGTTAAAATGTTTGGAGGTAAAACTAATGTCAGGGATTTCGCTACTTATAGCTTTTATCGTTGCCATCGCAGTGATGATCATTGCCATTTCGAAGCTTAAAATCCACCCCTTCCTATCGATTATGGGGGTCTCCCTCATCCTCGGTTTGGTGGCTGGAATACCGCTTACGAATATCACCAACGCCGATAAATCGGTCACGATGGGCCTTGCCAATGTCATCGGTGCCGGCTTCAGCGGAACGTTTACCAGCATCGGTATCGTTATCATCTTAGGCGCATTGATCGGAACGATTCTGGAAGCAACGGGCGCCGCCTTTAAACTCGCCGACATGGTGATTAAGCTGGTTGGCAAAAAACGCCCCGAGCTCGCTATCCTGCTGATGGGCTGGGTGGTTTCCATCCCCGTTTTCTGCGACAGCGGCTTTGTTATTTTAAACCCCATCCGCAAGGCGCTTGTAAAGCGCACACGCACATCCAGCGTGGCGATGACCATGGCGCTCTCGGCCGGTCTTTACATCTCGCATGTTTTCATCCCGCCGACACCGGGCCCGATTGCGGCCGCGAACACCTTGGGTATCGGAAACAACCTGCTGCTGGTTATCGGCATGGGCACCTTGATTTCCATTCCCGCGCTGATTGCTGCGTTTATTGTTTCGAAGCTCATCGGCAAAAAGGTAAAGTCGAAGGATGAACTGGAAAATACGGATGCCGTAACCGAAACCTACGAACAGATCGTCGCGCGCTACGGCAAGCTTCCGAACGGATTCCTGGCACTTGCCCCCATCATTGTACCGATTCTGTTAATGGCCATCGCGTCAATCGCCGCCATGGCCAAGATGACAGGAACCACCGCAGGTGTCCTCTCTTTTATCGGAACGCCTATCATCGCGCTGATGGTTGGATTTTTGTTCGGCGTGCTGCTCCTCGCAACCTCTAAAAAGATGTCTAAATTCTACGAGCTCTCCAACGACACCCTGAAGATCGTAGGCCCGATTCTGTTTGTAACGGCTGCGGGCGGTGTGCTGGGCAAAGTCATCTCCGTTTCCGGCCTTGTAACCTTTATCACCGACAATGCGGCGGTGCTGCAAACCGTGGGTATCTTCTTCCCCTTCTTGCTGTCGGCCATCTTAAAAACCGCTCAGGGTTCCTCTACGGTAGCGCTTACCACGACCGCCGGTATCCTGGCCCCGATGATGGGTGCGTTAGGGCTCGCCTCACCGATGATGACCGCCTTAACCGTTATGGCTATCGCCGCGGGCGCAATGACCGTATCCCACGCCAACGACTCCTACTTCTGGGTAATCACCAACTTCGGTGAGATGGAGCCGCAGGACGGTTACAAGACACAAACGCTCATGACCTTAGTGCTGGGCTTAACCTCTATGGCCGCAATCTTCGTACTATCTCTCTTTATCCGTTAAACAATTGTAATAACTTTAAGAATGGGGGGGTAAGGTGATTACCGTCCCATTCTTTAAAGGTACATAGTTGAAAGGAAATTGTCATGAAAAAGATGCTGTGCATACCCGACTCCTTCAAAGGAACCATGAGTTCCAGCGAAATCTGCGACATTATGGAACGTGCCATTCACGATATCTATCCGGATGCCGACGTTCTTAAGATACCTGTGGCCGACGGCGGAGAAGGCAGTGTAGATGCCTTTTTAGCAGCCGTTGGCGGCGAAAAAATCCTTGTAACGGTGAAGGGCCCGCTTTTTGAAAAGCTGCAGGCCTTTTACGGGGTGATTGACAACGGGCAGACAGCCATTATTGAGATGGCGGCCTGTGCCGGGCTTCCGCTGGTGGGGGAGGAGAAAGACCCCCGTAAAACCACCACCTACGGCGTGGGCGAGCTGATTGCACATGCCGTTAGCCGCGGCTGCAAAAAGATCGTTATGGGCCTGGGTGGCAGCGCCACCAACGACGCCGGGGCCGGGGCGGCCTGTGCGCTCGGGGTTCGGTTTTTAAGCGCCGCGGGCGAGGCATTTATACCGGTGGGTGGTACGCTGAAGGACATCGCCCGCATCGACATATCGCACCTTCTGCCCGAGCTGAGTGACGTAGAGATGATAACGATGTGCGATATCGACAACCCAATGTTCGGCGAGACGGGCGCCGCCGCCGTTTTCGGCCCGCAGAAGGGCGCTACCCCCGAAATCGTCGCGCAGCTGGACGACGGGCTGCGGCATATTGCCGAGCTTTTTAAAACGGATTTGGGCAGGGATGTTTCGATACTGCCGGGCTCCGGGGCAGCCGGTGCCATGGGCGGCGGCATGGTGGCCTTTTTGGGCGCCCGATTGCAGATGGGGATTGAAACCGTCTTAGATACCGTAAGCTTTGACCGGCTGCTGCAGGGCGCCGATATGGTTTTCAGCGGCGAGGGCAAGATTGACACCCAGTCCATCCGCGGGAAAGTGGTGATCGGCGTAGCCAGACGGGCAAAGGTTGCTAACGTGCCCCTTGTCGCCATTGTCGGCGACATTGGCGACGATATCGACGCCGCCTATGAGGAAGGGGTCACCGCCATCTTCAGCATCAACCGCGTCGCGGTGGATTTCAAGGTGGCGAAGGCGCGTTCTAAGAGCGATTTGGCGCTGACGATGAAGAACCTGATGTATTTCATCAGTGAGATGAGTAAGCGCAAGGCTTAAGTTAATATCGAAGTTTAAGAGTGATTAAACAATTGGGCACCTGCCACGACATGTGACAGGTGCCCCGTGCTTTACCGATTCTTTCAGACAGAATGCTTGTCTACAGCTTTAAGGTCTCGTTCATACTGCCGGTTCTGTATCCCTTCAAATCCAACGACACATAGGTAAACCCGATCTCTTTAAACCTTGCGTGGATCTTTTCACGAACCGACGGGTCCATGATAGCGCGGAAACCAGCTTCATCGATCTCAATGCGCGCCAGATTGCCGTGATAGCGCACCCGCACCTGATAAAACCCCATGTCCAGCAAAAACTGCTCCGCCTCGTCTATCATCTTCAACCGCTGGGGGGTGATGCTCTCCCCGTACGGGAAGCGTGAGGAAAGACAGGCGAAGGACTGCTTGTTCCATGTGGGAAGCCCCATCTCTTTAGAGAGCTGCCGAATCTCCGCCTTGGTAAGGCCCGCCTCCCGAAGCGGGCTTTTAATGCCCAGCTCGGCAACCGCCATCAGTCCCGGCCGGTAATCGCCGTTGTCGTCGATATTGGATGCCTCCGCGACCCACCGCATCCCTTTCTCTGTGGCGATGTCTTTTATCTTTGTAAACAGCTCCGTTTTGCAGAGGTAGCAGCGGTTGGTGGGATTGGATGAAAAGCCTTCGATGCTCAGCTCCTCCGAATCCACAATAAGATGCTCTATGCCGTGCTGTGCGGCAAAGGCGGAAGCCTCGTTTAACTCCCGTTTGGGGAAGCTCATAGACCGTGCGGTTACGGCGATTACTCCCGTACCCAAGACGTCCTGCGCGACTTTGAGCAGAAAGGTGGAGTCCACGCCGCCGGAAAAGGCCACCGCAACGCTGTTAAGGCCCTTTAAATTCTGTTTTAATGCTTCATATTTCTCATGTAAATGATCCATGCTTTACTCCTTCATCTTTGGATAGGTCGATATTGTATTTTAGCAATCGGTCTGCCCCAGGGCAGCCATGGCCTGCTGATAGGCCTGTGCAAACGGCACGCCATGCTTGTCGGCAGCCTGCTTCACATCCTCGTATTCGGGCTTCTTCTTAAGAATGCCGTCGCCCTCGGCGGCTTTAATACGGATGGGCCCGTAAGGGGTATTAACCGTATAAAAGGAATAGCTCAGTATGTTCCTGCGGCAGGGTTTGCAGCGTACCCCCAGTGTGGTCGTGTGTAAGAGCATCAGGCGCGAAATTTTGTCTTGCTCCTCCGGCTTGCAGAGGCAGGTAAGCATCGTCGCGGGGCGGCTTTTCTTCATGGTGATTGGCGTTGTGAAGACATCCAGCGCGCCATTTTTAAACAACAGCTCAGACGCATAGCCAATCGCCTCGGGCGTCATATCGTCGAGATTGCAGCTTATCTCGATAATCTCATCCTGCCGAGGCCCAGCTTCACCGAGGAACGCCCGTACGCAGTTGGCGGCTTCGAAGTCCTTTGTGCCCATGCCGTAGCCGATTTTTGTTACCGCCATCGGCGCCATATCGCCGAAACGCCGGACGAAATGCTTAAGGAGTGCCGCTCCGGTGGGGGTGCACAGCTCACCTTTGATCTTACCGCCGTAGATGGGCACCCCTTTCAAAATCTGCGCCGTGGCAGGCGCGGGTACGGGCAGGATGCCATGCGCGCACCGGACAAAGCCGGAGCCCACGTGCACGGGCGAGGCGGTGATCTCCTCCACATCCAGCAGGTGGATGAGCAGGCAGCAGCCTACCACATCCGCCACCGCGTCCATCGTGCCGACCTCGTGGAAGTGAATCTGCTCGATCGGCGCGGCGTGAACCATTGCCTCCGCCTCGCCGATCAGCCTGTAAACCGCCCGTGCGTTCTCTTTTACCACATCGGGCAGATCGAGCGTTTCAATCATGCTGCATACATCCCCGTAGGTATGATGCCCGGCAGGATGATGGGTATGTTCATGAGGGTGCGCGTGCTCATGTGCCTGAAGGCTATCGTGGTGGTGATGTGCAGGGTTACTGCCGCTTTCCGGCTCGTCCGCAGGTGTGACGTCCTCCGCCCGCTCCTCCTCCCCATGTACCGATACATGGATATGGCTGCCCGTAATCCCGCATTTCGTCGCCGGAACGCAGTCTATCCGCACACCGGGAAGACCGAGGCTGTTCATTTTTCGCAGAAACAGCTCTTTTTCGGGCAGCAGCTCGAGCAGGGCCGCCATGAGCATATCGCCCGCCGCGCCCATATTGCATTCCAGATAAAGCTTCATCCCTTCGCCTCCCCCATATGGTTCATTAAGCTCGCCAGATAACCGGCGCCAAAGCCGTTGTCGATATTCACGACGCTGACATTGCCCGAGCAGGAATTGAGCATCGAAAGCAGGGCGGACAGGCCGTTAAAATTTGCGCCGTAGCCGATGCTGGTGGGCACGGCAATCACAGGGGCAGATACCAGCCCGCCCACCACGGTGGCAAGCGCGCCCTCCATCCCCGCCACCGCGATAACCACCCGCGCGCTCATGAGCACATCCAGCTTGGAAAGCAGGCGGTGCAGGCCCGCGACGCCCACGTCGTAAAGGCGTTCTACGCGGTTGCCCAGCGCTTCGGCGGTAACCGCCGCCTCCTCCGCCACGGGCTGGTCGCTGGTGCCGGCGGTGGCCACCACAATCATTCCGGAGGTGTATACCTCCTTCTTGCGCCCAAAGATGCCGATGCGCGACACAGGGTCATAGTCTATCGGCAGCTTTCGCTGCAGCTCTTCGGCCTTTTCAGGGGATAAGCGCGTGATAAGGATGTTATGGTTGACGCGCTCCTTCATGGCCAGGACGATACCCGCTATCTGCCCGGCCGTCTTGCCCGCGCCGAAAATCACCTCGGGTATCCCGTGCCTGAGCTCGCGGTGATGGTCGATCTTGGCATATCCCAAATCCTCAAAGGGCTCCATCTTAAGCTTTAGAAGAGCGTCCTGCGGCGTCGCCTCGCCCTTCTGCACCTGGTTGAGCAAATCCAGTATCTGATCTTGTCGCATGTTGGTCCTCCATTCATATGGGTTCGTGATTCGCGGCGCACCCTTATCTGCCAAAACGCCGCTTCTATCGGGGGCCATTCGTTGTCAGAAGTTGTGGATATGAAAGTGGTGATGCCCGCCGTCCTCGTGGCGGTGATAGTACTCATCCACCAGATTCACGCGCTTGAGCAGGCCGATGTCATCCAAAAGTTGTTCGGTTTTTAAGTCGGCGGCAATCGAGTGCCCCTCGTCAAACAGCACGGCTCTGGTTGAAATCTCCTGCACCAGCCTTAGGTTATGGGTGGAGGTGATGAGTGTCTTGCCAACGTCATTCAGCTGTATCAAGAATTCCGCCAGCCACCGCTCCGTTCTCGGGTCAAGGCCGTTCATCGGTTCGTCCAGCACCAGCACCTGTGGGTTGAGCGCCAAGACGCTTGCAATCGCCACCTTCTTCTTCTCTCCGCCGCTTAGGTGGTAGGGCTGCCGGTGCTTAAAATCCTGCAGCTTTAACAGGTCAAGGCAGTCGTTTACCCGCGCCTGCACCGCGGCCTCGTCCATCCCCATCTGCCGGGGGCCGAAGGCGACCTCATCAAACACGTCGGCACAGAAAAGCTGTGTGTCGGAGTGCTGGAACACAAATCCTATCCGCTGGTGAAACCGCTTGGAAAAGCCCGCGTTCTTGAGCTTCTTCTGGGTGATCTCCTCCCCGTCAAAGCAGTAACTGCCGCTCACCGGTGAGATAATCCCGCTTAAGAGCTTAAGCAGGGTCGACTTGCCGCTGCCGTTTGGCCCGAGCAGCGACACCGCCTCCCCTTTACCTATTTTCAGGTTGATATTATTTAAGGCGCAAGCCCCTTCATAGGAATAGAACACATTTTTAAGCTCAATCATTGTTAACCTCTGCTTAAGTAAATAAAGGCAAGCACAAGACCCGCATTGATCGCCAGATAGAGAAGGTCATAAAGCGTCAGCTTAAGCTTAGTATAGGCGCGGTATTCCCCCGTAAATCCCCGGCATTCCATTGCGGCATGCATATCCTCCGCCATCTCCCGCGATTTAATGAACAAGGTTCCCGCCACGCCGGAAAGCGAGGTGCATTTGCCTGTGTTTCTGCCGACCGACCGCAGTTTTAAGGCATACAGCATCTCAAGGGTAAACTCGCCGAGCATCACGATATACTTGATGGTGATATCCAACACGAAGATAAAAAGGTCGGGCAGAAAAAAGCGCTTGAGCGCCCTGATGATGGCATCCCACCGGGTGGAATGGGAAAGGATATTAACAGCCATAATGGTGGCCAGCACCTTAACGGGTATCATCACCACACTGTAGCTGTTGCCGTAAAAAGCAGCCGGCAACAAAACCAGCAAGGTAAAAAGGGCCATGAGGATGCTCACCCGTAAAACCTTTATCATCTCTTTTGTCGGCATCATACTTACTGTCAACAGCAGATAGGTAACAACGACAAACGCAAATGTGTAGCTGCGTGAAAGCGAAAGCAGCAGAACAAGCAAAAAGGTACACGCGACCTTTAACACCGCATTTACGGGAAAGCGCGGTACCGTATAGCCGCTTTGCGCGCGCACCCTCGCAAGCAGCCGGAGCAGCGACAGGATGGTTTTGTTGATAAAGCCGTCCTTGTCCGGCAGGGGGGTATATTCTTCGTTTTTAAGCAGCCAGTCCGGCACCAATTTCATATACTTCCTTTAACTCATTTTGAGCCATCCGTTGGCCCAAGCGGTGCACCCGCCTTGCTTTTTATTAGGCTGCCGAGGATTCTGAACAGGATGATCATAATTGCGACCCCGAACAGCGCCGACAGGACATACCCTGCGATCTCCGGCAGGCCGCTGACGGCATAATCTGAAAACAACGCCTGAAAGCTAAAGCCGTTCGCCATCCCCTCCGGCACAAAGCCGAGCGGTTTTCCGCCTGATACCACCGACTGAATTTCTTCGGCTCCCCACTCTCCCCACGCCGTACCGGCGGCCAGCAGGCCGAGCGGGGTAAGCAGGATAAGCGCCGCGAGCAGGCCGTAAACCGCTTTACTCCTTTTCTGTGCGCCCTCGTAGAGGGTGCCGGGCGAAACCCTTTTGATAAAGGCAAAGATAAAGACGGTAAACAGTGCCTCCACCACACCGGCTACAAGAAGGTGCGGAATCAGCATCGCCGGAATGGACACCGACAGCGGGTAAGGGCAATACAACGCCTGCCCCGCCGCGCTGGTAAAGAGATAGGGTTGAATGCCAAACTCGATGGCCGTACTCAAAGCCGCCAGATTAATGGCGAGATAGGAGCCGAGCACGATGCCGAGATACTCCCCTTTTTCCGATTTAAAGAGGGTCTTCACGAGCCGGTAAACGAAATAGCCCGCAAACGGGAGCACAAACGCCATGTTAAAGCAGTTGGCCCCAAAGGCGAGAATCCCGCCGTCCCCGAAAAGCAATGCCTGCACCAGCAGGGCGACCGTGACCGAGATACACGCCGAATACGGCCCGAGCAAAATCGCCAGCAGCGTTCCGCCCACCGCGTGGCCGGTCGTGCCCCCGGGCAGCGGCACATTAAACATCATCATTAAAAACGAAAAGGCGGCGCCGATGCCCAGCAGCGGCATCTTGGCCTTGGATACCTCTTCCTTAACCTTTTTTACCGAGACAACCCATACGGGAACCATCGCGGCACCCAAGGCCGCGCAGGTAGACGGGCTTAGATAATTGTCTGGAATATGCATGGTAGACCGTCCCTTCATGTACAAACAAAAATCCCGAGAAAGTACCGCTTCGCACGGTGTCTTTCCCGGGTTCATCCCAAAGCATTGCAGTGTTTAAACAGGGGTAACCAAAAGCCTTCATGGCCTTATTGCCTTTAGACTATAGCACAAATTCCCCGCCCTTGTCAACCTGCCGCCCGTAGCGGGTCTCGGCCTTGTAAAACGCTTGGGCAAAGCGGTAGCGCGATAAAAGCGCAGAATGTAAAATTCGTGCGAGGCCTTTACCACATTTCGACTAATTTACGCAAATATATTGTTTTCTTAACTTTATTTTACTATAATTAATGAAATTAACCGGAACGACCGCTTCGCTAGAAATGATGCAGTAAAGTAAGGTGATTGACAAAATGGAAAAGATTCTTATTGTGGACGATGTAGCAATCAACCGTAAAATCCTATGCGAAATCCTAAAGGACAGCTACGAGGTGTACGAGGCCTGTGACGGTGAAAGCGCGTTGGTGTTTGCCCATGAGCATGCAACCGAGCTTTCCATCCTCCTGTTGGATATCCTGATGCCTAAGTTCGACGGGTATGAAGTGCTCAAGGCGCTGAAAAGCAACCGTGCAACACAGCATATCCCCGTGATCCTCATCAGCTCGCTGGACTCGGAGGACGACGAAAGCCGCGGTCTGAAAGAGGGTGCAATCGATTACATCACCCGCCCCTTTAACGCGGAGATTGTAAAATGCCGCGTGCACAACCATGTGGAGCTTAAACAGTATCAGGACAAGCTGCAGGAACTGGTGGACCAGCGGGCAAAAAAGATTCTGGAGATGCGCGAGTCGGTGTTCGACGCTGTGACCTCTATCATCGAATACCGCAATCTGGAGTCCGGCATGCACGTGAAAAGGCTCCGCCTGTACTGCGAGGCGCAGCTTGACTTTTTGCTGGATCACCGCCTGTACACACAGGAGCTGGATTCTTCCAACGCCTCGCTCATCGCCCGGGCCTCATCGCTGCACGATATCGGGAAGGTGAGCATCCCCGACCATATCCTTACAAAGCCCGGCAAGCTGACGGAGGCGGAGTTTGAGGTGATGAAAACCCACACCACCATCGGCAGCGATTTTATCGATTCCTTAAACAACACCGATGATGAGGAGTATATCCATTATTCGCGCCAAATTTGCAGGCATCATCACGAGCGGTGGGACGGCACCGGCTATCCCGATTCGCTGCAAGGCGAGGAGATCCCCCTCGCGGCAAGGATTGTCTCGATTGCGGACGTATACGACGCACTGGTAAGCAAGCGTGTTTACAAGCCGGCATTTTCGCACGGGCAAGCGGTTTCTATCATGCTCGAGGGCAAAGGCACGCAGTTTGACCCAACCCTTTTGGACGTTTTTGCGCAGCTGACCGACACCTTTAAAAAGATATCCGCCGCAAACTGCGACTAGGCGTTTACCGTTATAAACCGACACCTCCAGCTTATTTAACGACTGACAAAGGATGGTGTGAAGATGGATATAAAACAGCAACCGCTTAAAAAGCTTGCCGACGCCTTTGAGGGGCTGACCGGCGTGGATTACAAGGACGGCATCCGGCGGGTTGCGGGCAACGCAGACCTTTACACCGAGCTCTTGCGGCTTTTTTTTAGTGACGACGGTATGGCAAGGCTCCTAAGCGCCCTTGAAAGCGGCGACCAAGAGGGCGCGCGCCGGGAGGCGCACAGCCTGAAGGGCACCGCGGCAAACCTTGGCCTATCCTCCCTCTCAAAGCTCGCAGCGACGCTCGACAGCGCGCTTAAGGACGCAGACACCATCCCCGCGCAGGCGATAAAACTGACACAAAAGCTGGAGGCAGAATACCGCTTTACACAGACAATCGTGGATAGGTTGTGACAAGACAAGGAGGGCTTCCGCATGAAAAACTCCGTAACAAAAACGATTCCGGCACCGAACAGCAAGCCGCTTCGGCCCATGTGGGAGGCGCTAAAGATCGCGCTGACCTATCTTGTCCTCGGTTTGCTGTGGATTACCTTCTCCGACCGGCTTGTCGCCGCGATCACCAGCAACATGGATACCTACCGGCTGCTGGAATCGTATAAAGGGTATTTCTTTGTACTGGTCACCGCCGCACTGGTAGTGGCACTGGTGCGCGGGCTGGTGGCCCGCCTTAAACTGCACCAGGACCATCTCGACGAGCTGGTGGCACAGCGCACCGCGGCGCTGGAGCAGGCGATGCAAAAGCATCTGGAGGATGAACAGGAGCTGTTTCGTTCGCGCCAGCTGTTTCAAGAGGTGGTTGAAAACGCGCCGGTGGGCATCTACTGGAAGGGCCTTAACGGGCGGTATATCGGCTGCAACAAACTGATGGCGGAAAGCCTGCGCACCACGGTCGATAACCTGCTGGGCCAGACCAACCGCGCCTTTATGTCTGAAGAGGACGCCGCTTTTTATACCCAGCAGGACCATGAGATGGTCGCGTATGGCATTCCGCGGATACACAGCCAGCAGATGCTTATCACGGGCACAGGCGAACGGCGCATGTTTAACATCAACAAGGTCGTATTATATACCTCCGCGCATAAGGCTTATGCTATCCTCGGCGTGGTGGAGGACATCACCGAGCAGAAGCAGCAGGAGATGGAGCTTGTGCGGGCGAAGCACGACGCAAACGCGGCAAACCGCGCAAAAAGCGAGTTTCTTTCCCACATGAGCCATGAGATTCGCACCCCCCTCAACTCGATCATCGGGTTAACCCATATCGCGTCGGAATCGGACGACCCTGGCAGAATCAAGGAATACTTGGATCAGGTAAGCACCTCCTCTAAGCATCTGCTCAGCATTATCAACGATATCCTCGATCTCTCGCGCATCGAGGCGGGCAAGATGTCTATCAGCAGCGTGGACTGCGACCTGATCACGTCAATCGAGGAAATCGTCGGCATCGTGCTGCCGCGCGCCGACGAAAAGCGGCAGACCCTTAACCTATATATCGACAGCGAACTGCCGCGCTATGTGCAGAGCGACCCGGTGCGGGTGAAGCAGGTGCTGATGAACCTGCTCACCAACGCGGTGAAGTTCACCCACGAGGAAGGGACAATCACCGTGCGTGCCCAGCAGATACGCACGCTTGAAAATCAGGTGCTGGTGCGCTTCTCGGTGGCCGACAACGGCATCGGCATTGAGGAGCAGGCGCTTAAGCGCATCTTCAGCCCCTTTGAACAGGCGGATAGCACCTTTACCCGCATCTATGAGGGAACGGGGCTCGGGCTCGCCATATCCAAAGAGATTGTCGAGCTGATGGGCGGTGAGATCGGCGTAGAGAGCAAGGCGGGCGCGGGGAGCACCTTTTTCTTCACCCTGCCCTTCCATATCACCGAGACAAAGCCCGCCTCGATCGACATCTATTTTGAAAACCTGAAGGTTCTGGTGGTGGATGATGAGCAGGAGACCTGCACCTATATGGAGTCGCTGCTGAATCAGTTCAAGATTGCCGCCGAGGCGGTTCAATCGGGAGAGGAGGCCGTCGCCACGGTGCGGCAGGCGGTAGACGGGGGTAACCCCTTCCACGTGGTGTTTGTAGACCTGCGGATGCCGGGGATGAACGGGATAGAAACCGCGCGCCTCATCAAGGAGATCAGCGGCGAAAACACCATTGTGATCATGTTCTCGATGTACGAGTTGAACGACATTGAAAGTCAGGCGCGGGACGCGGGCGTTTCGCTGTTTATGAGCAAGCCCATCTTCCCCTCCAAGCTGTTAAATACGCTCTACCAGATTACAAACGGGCCGATGGCCAGAACGGCCCCTGCGGACATCGAAACGCAGGATATCTTCTCGGGTAAGCGGATACTGGTGGCGGAGGATATCCTCGTAAACCAGCTGATCATCCGGGAGATGCTCGCCAAAACCGGTGTGGTGGTGGTACCCGTTTCGGACGGCCGGCAGGCGGTGGACCTTGTGTGCGAACGGGAAGAGCGCTTTGACGCGGTGCTGATGGACATCCAGATGCCGGTGATGGACGGGCTGGAGGCCACCCGCAGGATACGCGCCTGCGCCAAACCGAACGCTGCAAAAACGCCCATTATCGCCATGACGGCCAACGTATTCAAGGAGGATATCGAAAAGGCCATGTCTGCCGGGATGGACGCACATATCGGCAAGCCCGTCGACGCCAAAGAGCTGATTGCAAAGCTCTATAAGATCATCTGCCCGTAATATTGGCTGAATCCGGAACGTATATATAAAAAATCGCCCCTTATTATAAGGAGCGATTTTTTACATTAACTATGCAAGTAGAACCGTTTCCCCCGGCGACACGGTAATCAGGCCGCTGTCATTTCGGTAATAGAGCGTAAGGTGGGAAAGATTTTGAATCATACGCCCGTCGGCGTCTGTTACCGCGCTGCGCAGCGCGCAGATATATCGCTTGATCTCCATATTGGTGGCATACCATACATCCGCTTTGCCCCCGAGCTTTTCGCAAAGCTGTTCCATCATCGCCCAGCTTCCCTGCCGCTCAAACTCAAAGCTGTGGCCCCAGATATAAAAAAGCGAAAGCTCCACATAGGCGGGGCGATTTAAAAACTTGTCCACCAGTTCCTGCGCCTTATTGTGGTGGCAGGAAGGGTGCCAGCGCATAAAATCTGCGGGGAGCTTAAAATCGCCCGTGGCGTCTATCGTTCTCGAATACTCTATGCCGAAGGACTGTAGGGTATCGACAGCCTGATCGAAATAGATGCCGTAAGGGTAGGACATGCCGCAGACGGGGGACCCCACCAACCGCTCGAGTGCGCGGCGGTCCTCCCACACCTCGGCGGCGAGCTGTGTTTGGTTTAAATGGGTAAAATAGAGGTGCTTAACACCGTGGCAGGCCACCTCGTGACCGGCGTATAGCTGCGCTACTTCCTCCGCTTTTACAAACTCCTCTTTGTCGGTTATAACGCCCAGTTTGCCGGAATTGAGATGAAAGGTCGCTTTGAGGTGATGCTCATTGAGGATACGAACCAATCTCCGGTCGTGTATCTGACCATCGTCGTAGCTCAGGGTAAGGGCTTTTGTTTTTCCCTCCGGGAAACAAGGATGCAGCATGAAATTCCCTCCGATTCTAATCTAGTGTATAAAGCATCCGGCGAGGCCGGATTGAGATTCTATTCTTACTTCGGTGTTGGTATCCGCGGCGTGGAGAATGCCCTGCATAATCTCCAGCACATGGTACGCAAGCGGACCGCTGGCCTTGTGCGGCGTATCCGACAGGATGGCGGCCGCCATGTCGGCTACGCCTATACCGCGCATATTCTCGCTATAGCCGTTTACAAGCGGTAGCTCGCGAAAGGTATTCTCCGCCGTACCGGCGTAAAGAACGGGGCCGGCGAAGGTGTTCGGGTCCGGCGCGAGGATGGTGCCCGTCTCCCCGTACAGCTCAAGGTGCGGGAGGGTGGACGGCGCGGTGTCGAAGGAGTAGATAACACTGGCCAAAGCGCCGCATGTAAAGCGCAGTGTTGCTATTACAAGGGTATCGACCTCTATGGCAATCTTTTGCCCTTCGCGTTTCCCCTGCGGAATGACCCGAACTTCGCCGCTTCTTCTGCCCATTGCGCTCACGGCAGCTACGTCGCCGAAAAGGTGAACGAGTGCCGTAAGGCTGTACGGCCCCATGTCCATCACCGGCCCGCCGCCCTGCTGGTAAAAGAAGTCCGGGTTGGGGTGCCAGCGCTCGTTGCCCGCGCGCATCACATGGGCGGTTGCCGCAACAGGCTTGCCGATGCGGCCCGCACGCACCGCCTCAAAAACCGTCTGCAGTCCGGCACCGAAGAGGGTATCGGGCGCGCAACCCACCCGCAGCCCCGCTTTCTCCGCCTCGGCAAGCAGCGCCTTCCCTTCCGCACAGCTGCCCGCAAGCGGCTTTTCGGTATATAGGTGCTTGCCGTGCTTGAGTATCTCCATCCCAAGCGTGAAGTGTGTACCCGGCGGGGTGAGAAGCAGAACGCAATCCACCTGGGATGAATTCAAAAGCTGCTCTGTCTCGACCACGCGAATACCCCATTTCTCCGCGGTCTTGGCCGCGTGGGCATAGGTGCGGCTGGCACATTCGGTTACCGTCACCTCCGGAAAACGGGTGATGAGGTTCTTGATATAGATTTCTGAGATATCGCCGCAGCCGAGGATACCCACTCTCATGTAACCTTCCCCCTTTTTGTAGACCTGTTTCTTCTATAATACCTCAAAATTAAAGCCGATACAACAGAGCTGCCATATACCATTGTGCGGCACACGGCCACGCAAAAACGAGGCCTCCGGGCTTTGCAAGTCTGCGGGCATTCCTGCCGCAGAGGACAAAGCACATGAAGCCTCGTTGAGGTGCGGTTTAACAGTCAATATTGCATGTACGCTATGGCGCCGGTTTACTCAATATGAATGTCGGCGCAGACGGGGCGCTTTCCGGTGAGCTCCACACTGCGGGCATCGGGTTGGCTGCCCCCCGCGTAGAGGGTATACTGCCCGAACAGCGTCGTCCTTGTACCATCCTCCAGCACGGTTTGAAAACTTCTCTCGGGGATCTCAAAGCGGATGGTGCTGCTCTCTCCCGCCTTTAAGAACAGCCTCTTTACGCCGCACAGCGCATGGTTGGGCTGCTCACCGATGAGATCACGCACCGGGGCGTTGCGCGCGTCCCCGGCGTTCTTGCAAACGTGGTTTTGAAGGTAGAACTGCACAATCTCCGCGCCGTCGCGGTCGCCCTCGTTGGTTATGGTAATCTCTCCACGCAGCGGGCTGCCCGCGGTAAAGGTACTCACCTTCAGTGCCGTGTACTGAAAGGAAGTGTAAGATAGCCCATACCCGAACGGATAAAGCGGTGCTTCGTTGAGATAGCGGTAGGTACGGCCGTGCATGCCGTAATCCTCAAAGTCCGGCAGGGTGCCGTCATGGTAGAAGGTTACGGGGAGCTTTCCAGAGGGGTTAATATCGCCGAACAGCAGTTCGCCCAATGCGCGTCCGCCCTGCGCACCGCTGTACCAGCACTCCAGCACCGCGGCGCATCGGTCTGCGGCGTCGCCGATATCCAGCGCGCTGCCGCTGTTAAGCACCAGCAACACCGGCTTGCCGGTGGCTAACATTGCATCCAGCAGCAATCGCTGCGGCTCGGGCAGGAAAAGGTTCGGCTTATCGCCCGAGGCGTAGCTGTTGCCCGTATCGCCCTGTTCTCCTTCAATCGTCGCGTCCAGACCCAGGCAGAGGATGATGACATCGCTTTGTGCCGCGCAGCCCTTGGCCTCGCTAACACGGTCATTGGGCTGGGCGAGCGGCTCCACACGGTCTTTGAACAGATGGCAGCCCATCGAATAGAAGATGCGGATATCCTCGCCCGCCACCTCGCTGATACCCTCGAGATTGGTCACATACTCCGAGGCGGTGCCGCAATAGTTCCCCTCCAGCACGGTTCTGGAGTTTGCCGTAGGTCCGATCACGGCAATATTTGAAAGCTTCGAACGGTCAAGCGGCAAGATACCGTTATTCTTGAGTAAGACCGCACAACGCCTTGCTGCTTCCAGCGTTAAGGCACGGTGCTCCTCCGTATCGTTTTGAGGATAGGATATCTTATCGTATTCGCAGTTACTGTCAAACATCCCAAGGCGCATGCGAGTGGTAAACAGGCGGGTTGCCGCCGCCCGGATGGTCTCCTCGCTTACCAAGCCCTTTTCGTGGGCCATAAGCATGTATATATACGTGTTGCCACAGTTAAGGTCACAGCCATTGTTGATTGCGAGCGCGGCCGACTCCTCAATGGTATCGGTCACGCGGTGATTTTCGTGGAAATCTCTGATGGCCCAGCAGTCGGAAACAATATGCCCCTCAAAACTCCATTTCCCGCGCAGAATGTCTCGCAGCAGGGTTTTGCTGCCGCAGCAAGGCTCGCCGTTTACACGGTTGTAAGCGCCCATAACGGTTTCAACCTTTGCTTCTTTCACGGCTGCTTCAAACGCCGGCAGATAGGTCTCCTCCATATCCTTCAGCGACGCCTTCGCATCAAAGCTGTGGCGGGTCGCCTCCGGCCCCGAATGGACCGCAAAGTGCTTGGCGCAGGCCGCCGTTTTAAGATATTCACCGCTGCCTTGCAGGCCGCGGATAAACGCCACCCCAAGGCGTGATGTTAAGAAGGGGTCTTCGCCGTAGGTTTCATGCCCCCGTCCCCAGCGAGGGTCACGGAAAATATTGATGTTCGGTGCCCAAACGGTAAGCCCCTTGTAGATATCACGATCCTCGAACGCGGATTGCATGTTATAACGCGCACGCGCCTCTGTTGCGATTACATCGGCGATCTCTTGTAAAAACTCGGGGTCAAACATCGCCGCCAGCCCGATGGCCTGCGGAAATATCGTCGCTGTCCCAGCCCTTGCAACGCCATGCAGCGCCTCATTCCACCAGTTATAGGAGGGGATACCCAGCCTTTTTACTGAAGGCGCGTCATACCGAAGCTGTGAGGCCGCTTCTTCCAATGTCATCTGTGCTACAAGCGCCTTCGCCCGCTCACTAAAATCTTGCTTCATTTTGTTTCACTCTCTTTTTCTTTCCATTGGTTTTTCGGGAATAGGCTTTGAGACAGACAAGCAGATACAACAGCAGATGTTAAGAAACTGCCAACAGTCTTTACTCATAAGCTGCAATACCGTTTCAATAACTTCATAGCCTCCAAGGCAAAACGATTAAACCAATCACGTAAGAGACCAACCGCCGATTTGATATAACCGACGGCAATTTTCTTGCGCACCCGGAATAACGGATACGGCCTAAAGCTATATTTGTTTTTCAAAATTACGAAAATTTCGTAATTTAGGGTCAAAGAAACAGGACGGTCAACGCCGGCCGTCCTTTTGTGCAATTGCCGGTAACGATTATGAAAACCACTAAGGCCCTTTGTCCCCTGCGAAACGGCTCCATCTCGGGCTTCGCCGCTATGGCGCCGTTTGCGTAAAAGGGGCAATTCACTTGCAGATATAATTCTGGATGTTTATTCCTTTACGCCACCCAGCGCAACGCCGCCTATGATATACTTCGACAGCAGGAAATACACGACGAACAGCGGCAACACGGTCATCGACAGCCCTAAATAAATCGAGCCGAACTCCGTCTTATAGATATCGCCGCGTAAAAGGCTTACCATAATCGGCATGGTGTATTTTTCCTGATTGGTAAGTAAGACCAACGGCGTGAACAGGTTATTCCAACTGGCCACGAAGGTAAAAATCGCTTGTGTGGCGATAGCCGGTTTCATAATCGGCAATATGATCTTGTTAAAGGTATAAAACTCACCGGCACCGTCGATACGCGCCGAATTTACAATATCAATGGAAAGTGTTCCAACAAGGTACTGCCGCATAAAGAACACCATTGCAGGGGCCGCAATCGAAGGCAGTATCAGCGGTAGAAAGTTGTTTGTCCAATGAAGCCGGTACATAAACTGATAAAAACCAATCATCGACATCTGCGCGGGGAGCATCAGGATGCACATGATAAAGGTGAAGAACGGCTTGCGCAGCCTCCAGTCATATGCGGTTAAACCATATGCGGTGAGTGACGAGAAATATACCGCACAAGCTGTTGCGCCGGTGGAGATAATCATCGAGTTTAAAAATCCAACCAGCGGGTTAAAGCTCTTACCGAGCAGTATCTTGATATTGCTTAACAAATAGGCTGATGGCAGTATGGATACCGCATGCTGTTGGATCTCAACGGTTGAGCGCGTGGCATTCATAAACATAATCCAAAACGGGAGTATGCTCAAAAGCGACAGAAAGATACATACAATATAGATAACGGTTTTCGTCACATTTCGAGACATGCTTTGCTGTTTCATAATGCCGCCCCCTTTGCTGCCGCCTTCTCGGCCTTTTTAAGCGCCTTCTGCTCTTTTTCAAGCTTGATAGCATCTTTGTCGCGCAGGATAAAGAAGAGAAGCCCCGAGAAGATCATAATGATAACGAACATCATCATACTGGCGGCCGATGCGCGGTTATACATATAGCTTCCCATAAACGCCTGATTGTAGATGAACACACTAGTCGTAAGCGTAGCGTTATCCGGGCCGCCTTGGCCACCGAGGATGAAGAGCTTTGGAATATCGAACATCTGCAAACCGCCAATCATATTGGTAACCAGCGAATAGAGCAGTATCGTCCTAAGGTTCGGAAGCGTTACTTTAAAGAACGTTTGAACACTGGACGCGCCGTCAATCTCCGCCGCCTCATAAAGAGTGGGGTTTATACCCAATACGCCCGCAATAAGCACGATCATCGTATTCCCGTACCACATCCAGAACTGGATAAACGACACGATATTTCTGGCCGTCATCTTCTGGATGAGGAAATAGATCGGTTCTTTTGTTAGGCCCAAGGTCATTAAAATATCATTAACCGGCCCCATCGGGTACCCGAACAATGCATTGAAAAGTATTGCAATCGTCGCCGCTGTGATAATATTCGGCATGTAGATGAGAACCTTAAACGCACCCTGCCCCCTCACTTTGAGACGGGTATTGGTAAACCATGCGGTGAGCAGAAGCGCTAAAAGCATCTGCGGAATGAAGTTAACTATCCATATCTGCAACGTATTGCCGATCGATTCTTGGAATGCCGGGGTCTTAAACACTGTTATAAAATTTTGAAAAGGATTCGCTAAAAAATTAAAATCTGTTTTACCCAAGCCTTTAAGGTCGGTAAAACCGATAACAGCTGTGTAAAAGATGGGGTACAACGAGAACACTAAGAACGCCAGTACAAAAGGAATGGAAAATATGTAGCCGTATTTCGCGTAATTAACGCCCTTGCGGCGCATAAGCGTTCACCTCCGGTAAAGTGCATAGTTTTTAAAAATAAAAGTGGGGGCGGACGGAAAGGCGTCCGCCCCTTTTAAAAGGCTAAGATTATTCTACAGTGATGTCGAGACCTTCCGCTACCTTCGCTTTAAAGTCCTTAATAGCGTCTTCGCGGGACTTCTCGCCGGCAGCATACAGACGAACCTGATCGCGCCAAGCGATGTTGATAACTTCATCGTACTGGGTCAGATTCTTACCGGTAGCAGCTTTGTTTGCGGGAACAAATGCGTCAAACATGTTCTGGCCGCCTAAGATTTCCTGCGTACCGTCAGACTTCGCCATTACAACACCGGAAGCAACAGTATCCTTGGTGCCGCCGGGGCCCGCCAGAGTACCGTTCGCCCAGAAGTACTGAAGGCCGGTATCGGAGGTGTCAAGGGTGATCCACTTAATGATATCGCCAACAGCACCTTTAACCTTGCTGTCCTTGTTACCCAGCACCCATGTGCCGCCCCAGAAGAAGCCTACAGGAGACTCACATACCGCCCAGTCGCCATAGGTGCCTTCGCCGGCCTTGGTACCGCCGCAGTTGGGGGAAATTGTGTAGTTAATCAGCCATGCGGGGCCGAAGAAACCGAAGATCTTTTTCGGGCTAGCGTCCTTCATGTCTGCAAACCAAGCATCTTGCCAGTCCTGGGTAAGGTTGCTGTAGCCCTTATCAGTGAGCAGCTTGGATTGGTCTAAGAAAGCTTCACGCTTCGGGTCGATATTGAGCTTGCCGTCAACTACCCACGGTGTGGGAGAACTGTTCTCGATGGCGTGCCAGATGTCGCCGTCGCCGGATACGATACCGTAGCCCTTGGCTTTCAGTTCATCAGCGGCTGCAAAGTACTTATCCCATCCGGGGCCGACCTTATCTTTGATGGTAGCGGGGTCATCGGTGCCCCAAACGTCTTTGGCGATGGAACGACGATAGATGAAGGCACCGCCGGTCGCCTGATAGCCAAGGCCAACAAGGGCACCGTCTGGTCTTGTACCGATATCGACGGTGTACGGAGCAATCTCAGCCGCTGGTACGAGGGTGTCTACATCGATGCCGAGCTCCTTATAGGAAGCAGCGTACGAAGAGGCGTCACCCTGAGTATACTTAAGTACGAATGCCGCCTCGGCACAGTAGATGTCGGGGGCTTCCGCGCCGCCGGCTGCGAGTGCCTGATCAAGAGCAGGCTGATAAGCACCGTCTGTGGTAGCAACAATGGTGGTCTTGATCTCGTACGGGAATTCCGGATGGAGTTCCTTGTACTTATCAAGCATCTTAGGTACTTCGTCGGTGAAGCTCCAAAGGTTGATCGACTTTACATTGGGATCGTTGGTAACTGCCGGTGCTTCGCTGGCAGCCGGCGCTTCGCCGGACGCCTCAGGAGCGGCACTGGATGCCGGTGCTGCAGGTGCGGTTGAAGCACAGCTGGAGAGTACCAGAGCAACAACGAGCATGCACGCAAGGGAAAGAGCGAGAATACGTTTCATTATTTCATTCCTCCTTTGTAATTGTGCGCATTTTAAAGTAAAATGAAGGTTGAAGGCACCTTAAACCCCACGGAACAATCTTCTGCAACCGAGACAAGAAATCACGTACTGCGTGACTTCTTGATGCAGAAAATTGTATCCGTTAGGCTCAACATGCAACAACAATTCATTACTTTCTTCGTTACAGCAAAAATCAAGTGATCTTTGCTCAACTGCCAAAGCAGGCCTAAACCTTGTCGCTCGCGGCAGAGGAGTTACGTAATCGTTTTCGTCAAAATAGCAATCGTCACCCTCAGCCGGAGTAACAGATACCCATCTGCGCAAAATAACATCAAACCAAGTTCATAAAAACATGACTATCATGTTATAATAATTGTCATTTTCAACTGAGCAAAAATTCTTGCTGAGTTTTACTTTCTTGCTTACTTCAAGAGAGTCTTCGATGAATCTGATAAATTGATTACTTCCGCTATGCCATTATTATAGCAATCTGCACAGATACTTTCTTTTCAATAGTTGCTATCTAAATTTAAAAAATTGCTCTGTTTATTCTAAATTCTCAAAAAGATGATACAACGTTGTTAAAAAGTTTAAGCTATTTTGAATATTATTTCTTTGTCTAGTTTGAACTTAATAGTCAATATTCGCTTCTAATGCATTGATTTTTACAAGTTTTATGATATACTGTTTCTATTGGAGAGCAATAATTGCAACAAAATCGCACGAATCGCAAAAGGTTTTTCGAAGAAGGAGGTTAATTAATGATCAAGACCTTGAATGGCATCAAGGAAACCGTCGATTTTTCGGATGGCTCCTCTATCATGTTGTATAACAACGACGAATTTGAGGCCTATCCCAATCACTGGCATTCTCCCATAGAGATTATCATGCCTTTAGAGGGGAACTACAGCGCGGTATGCGGCGGTATCTCTTTTAATCTGGAGGTCGGAGATGTACTGCTCATTGCTCCCGGTACACTGCACCGGCTTTCCCCTCCCGGCCCAGGGCGAAGGATGATCCTTCAAGTGGATTTTTCGGTTTTAAGCCAGCTAAAAGAATTTGACTTAATCATGGCGTTTCTGACCCCCGCAGTCTGCATCACCGCCCAAAATGCCCCGGATATTCACGAAGATATTACCGACATTATGCACTCGATACTCAACGAGTACTTCAGTTCCTCTACCTTAAAGGAAGCGCTGATCTATTCCTATCTGATACGGATGATCGTATTGATAGGCCGGCAGTTTACCGAGCCCGCAAAGGACCCGGGCGCCAAGAACAGCAACCAACAGGAGAATATTGAGAAATTCCTCGTGGTGTGTGATTACATTCACCAGCATTTCGACGAGAACCTCACGCTCGAGGACGTCGCCGCGCTCGCGGGCTTCAGCAAATTCTATTTTACGCGGCTGTTTAAGCAGTTCGCGGGTGTTTCGTTTTACAAATACTTAAACAGAAGGCGTATCATGTACGCCGAGCAGTTACTCATAACCCCGGAGCTTTCCGTTACCGAGGTTGCGATACAATCCGGCTTTAGCAATCTGTCGGCTTTTATCCGGATGTTTAAGCTGATTAAAAACTGTACCCCGACCGAGTTCCGAGCCTTGTATCACTCCTACGAGCAGCCTATCTATCAGGTGGCAGCCCGGTAATCCATACATACCGCCAAGGTATGATGCTCTTATGCTTCTATTTCATGTACCCGTACCCGAACATTCATGTACCCGAAAATCAACTGTAATGACATGTACCCGTAAAGTCTTATGTCTTTTAAAAATGCTGCACAATAAAAAATTGCTTTCCATAGATTAATGAAGAGGGTTCCTTCGCTTATACGAAGGAACCCTCAGATTACTGACAAAGCCCGCAGATTTTGGCGGGCTTTGTGTATGTAAACAAAAATAATAAATAAAGCTAGCTATACACCATTTCAGGTTCCCTCCCATATAAATTCTCGTCATAATCTGGATAATAAGTAATTATTTCTTCTATATATAGGTGCCCCCCGACATACTCATAGTAATAGAGAAAGTAAATCTTGCCAATATAGTTGCTCCCGAAATAAAGGTGTGTTGATTTCGATTTCTGATATAAACCAGAACTACTCACAGTTTGATTGGAAATCTGACTTTCGTCTACCTTAACAGGCATAGCAAATACTGTAGTCATGCTTAACACAACTATAAATAAGAAGACCAAACTATTTACAAGCATTTTCTTCATCTAATTCAACTCCTAAAAATATTATAAACATGTTTACATCCTAAATTTACCATATATGGCATTAATAAATTTTTGAATTTATTAATATATGATTAATTGTATGTAAACATTTGTTGTTTGTTACCATGTTTTATTATAAAGGGCGTCACCGCCGGAGCCGTCAAAGGCTGATAACAATATTTCTCTTAAAACACAGGAATTTTTATGGTATATTGGATAAGGCGGAACATAAATGTTCCCCCGCTCAATAACTGAAAAGAATTCGCTGCCGGAACCCCCCCTCCCGCGGCGAAGCCACCTTAATCTTCATGGCGCTTTGTACCCTTGGGACGAAGCCGTCGAAAAGGAATTGGTCAACCATATGAAACGTTCCAGCGGTATACTTATGCATATCTCCAGCCTGCCGTCATCCTACGGCATCGGCACCTTTGGCAAGGCGGCTTACGACTTTGTTGATTTTCTGGCACAGGCGGGGCAAAGCTATTGGCAGATACTCCCGATAGGCCCCACCGGGTATGGCGACTCGCCATATCAGTCCTTCTCCACCTTTGCGGGTAACCCCTATTTTATCGATCTTGACCTGCTTGCGGAAGACGGACTTCTGAGCGGGCAGGATTACGAGGCTCTCGATTGGGGCGACGACCCTACAAGTGTGGATTACTACAAGCAGTTTTTAAACCGCTTCGGGGTATTGACGGCTGCCTATGACCGTTTTGATGAGAAAGTCCGCGCACAACTCGCGGAGTTTGCCCATGAAAACGCCCACTGGCTTGACGACTACGCGCTGTATATGGCTATCAAAGATAGTTACAGCGGCCGGGCGTGGAGCGAGTGGGCGGAGGATATCCGCCTGCGCAAGCCGGAGGCCCTCGCATATTATCGTAAACGCCTAGCGCGGGAAATCGGCTTTTGGCAGTTTGTACAGTATCAGTTTTACCGCCAGTGGCTCGCGCTCAAGCGGTACGCAAACGGTAAGGGCATCCGTATCATCGGCGACCTGCCCATCTATGTGGCGCAGGACAGCGCCGATGTTTGGGCAAATCCCTCGCTGTTCCAGCTTGACGAGGCCTTGCGCCCCGTCAGGGTAGCGGGCTGCCCCCCCGACGCCTTCAGCAAAGCCGGCCAGCTTTGGGGCAATCCCCTTTACCGGTGGGACGGCCAGAAGGAGCAGGTGTTCGCGTGGTGGGTTAAACGAATGGAGAGCGCGTCCACGCTCTATGACGTGGTGCGCATCGACCATTTTCGCGGGTTTGACAGCTACTACACTATCCCCGCACAGGATAAAACTGCCGAGTACGGGCAGTGGGTGAAAGGCCCCGGCTATGAGCTGTTTGAGGCGCTGCACGCGGCGCTTGGCAAACAGGAAATCATCGCCGAGGACTTAGGCTTCCTCACCCCTTCGGTGCACACGCTGCGCAAAAAGACCGGCTATCCGGGCATGAAGGTGTTACAGTTCGCCTTCGATTCCTGGGAGGAAAACGACTACCTGCCCCATAACTATGAGAAAAACTGTATGGTCTATACCGGCACTCACGACAACGACACCGTCTGCGGGTGGTTTGAAACCGCACCCCGCGCCGACGTGCGATTTTGCAAAACCTATCTCAACCTGGGCCGCAACGAGTCAAAAAGCTGGAGCTTTATTCGGGCGGCTTGGGCCAGCGTTGGCAACACCGCCATCGCACCTGTGCAGGATTTTCTGGAGCTTGGCCGCGAGGCGAGGATGAACACCCCCTCCACGATGGGCGGCAACTGGGTGTGGCGCGCCCGGGCCGATGTTTTTACGCCGAAGCTTGCGCGGAAAATTCTTGATATGACAAAGCTGTACGGAAGGTGGGCTAACCGTTGAATCATCGCGAGACATTCAGGCAGGCATTTTTAATACAGATTCGATCCGAATGCGCGTCGGGCGCAGGTGCGGCTATCAGTCCTTCACAGGCGCATAACACCATCGGGCGGGCGGTGATGGGGCTGATTGCCGAGGATTGGCAGGCGAGCCTCAAGGCCGCGGAACACACCAAACGGGCGTGCTATCTTTCCGCCGAGTTTCTGGTGGGTCGCGCGATCTTCAACAACCTTTTGTGTCTGGGACTAACCGAGGAGGCGGACGCGCTGCTGCGGGAAAGCGGCCTGAGCCTTGCCGCGCTGGAGGAGATTGAGGACGCGGCGCTGGGCAACGGCGGTCTTGGCCGGCTGGCGGCCTGTTATCTGGACAGTGCGGCGACCCTGAACCTGCCGCTTGTCGGCTACGGTCTCCGTTACCGTTACGGGCTGTTCAAGCAAAGCTTCATCGAAGGCTGCCAGCAGGAGGAAGCGGATGACTGGACCCGCTTGGGCGACCCGTGGTCGGTGCGGCGGGAGGAGGATGCCGTCACCGTCCGGTACGCCGACCAAACGGTGCGCGCCGTACCCTACGATATGCCGGTCATCGGCTACGGCACCCGTCACGTGGGCACCCTGCGCCTGTGGCAGGCCGAGCCGCTGCAGAGCTTTGATTTTGGGCTGTTCAACGCACAGCGCTACGACGATGCCGTGCGGCAGAAAAACCGCGCCGAGGATATCTCCCGGGTGCTATACCCCAATGACGACACCAAGCAGGGCAAGCTGCTGCGCCTGCGGCAGGAGTATTTCTTCTCCAGCGCCGCCATCGCGGACCTGGTGCGCAGTTACAAGCGCGACCGCGGCGGTGATTTCTCTGATTTTGCGGACTTCTGCGCCATCCAGCTCAACGATACCCATCCGGTTATCGCAGTCCCCGAGCTGATTCGCCTATTGACGGACGACGGAGGCATGGGCTTTGACGCGGCGTTTGTCGTCGCGCAGAAGGTCTTTCACTATACCAACCACACCATCATGGCCGAGGCTCTTGAAACATGGGACGCCTCACTGGTGCGCGCCCTGCTGCCCCGGGTGTACGAGATCATCCGGCTTATTGCGGCAAGGCAAAAACGCGAGCTGCGGGGCAAAAAGGCGACCGTCGAGGTGTTTGACGAGAAGCTCACTATCCTGCACCGGGGCACTGTGCATATGGCGCGGCTCGCGGTGTACGCGGGCGCTCACGTAAACGGCGTCGCCGAGCTGCACACCGGCATCCTGACTGGCCGCGAACTTGCGGACTGGTATGCGCTCTACCCCGAGCGTTTTCTGAACATCACCAACGGCATCACCCAGCGCCGGTGGCTGGCCCTGTGCAACCCCGGGCTGTCCGCGCTGATCACCGAGCTGCTGGGCAGCGACCGCTGGGTCACCTCCCTTGGGGAACTCAAGAAGCTGGAACGGTATGCGGACGACCCTGCCGTACTCACCCGCTTTTTAGACACCAAGCGCGAAAACAAGCGCAGGCTCGTCGACTATATAAAGACCCACGAGGGGATCACCCTTGACCCCGACAGCATCTTCGACACACAGGTCAAGCGCCTGCATGAGTACAAGCGCCAGCTTCTCAACGCCTTTTCGATTCTCGACACCTATTTTGGCCTGCTGGACGGGCGCATTACGGATTTTCACCCCACCTCCTACCTGTTCGGCGCAAAAGCGGCGCCGGGGTACTACCGCGCGAAGGGCATTATCAAGTTTATCAACGAAATCGCGCGGCTGATTAACAGCGACGAGCGCATCGCGAGTAAAATGAAGGTTGTGTTTGTGCAAAACTATAATGTCTCCTACGCCGAAAAGCTGGTGGCAGCGGCGGACTTCTCCGAGCAGATCTCTACCGCCGGTACCGAGGCGTCGGGCACCGGCAACATGAAGTTTATGCTCAACGGCACCGTAACGCTCGGCACCTACGACGGCGCGAACGTTGAGATCGTGCGCGAGGCGAGAGGGGAGAACAACATCATCTTCGGCCTGCGTGTGCAGGATGTGGAAAGGCTTAAAGCCTCTTATAATCCCACCGCCCTGTACGAAGGCAACCCCCGCATCAAACGGGTGGTGGATACCCTTGTGGACGGTACCTTTGACGACGGCGGAACCGGCAGCTTTCAGGAACTATATAACGCCCTGCTCAAGGGGGCGAGCTGGCACGTGCCCGACCACTACTTCCTGCTCGCTGATTTTGAGCCCTACACGGCAGCCCGGCAGAAGGCAAACATCCTGTACGCCGACCGGCTTGCCTTCGCTAAGATGTGCTGGCTGAATCTGTGCAACGCGGGCTGGTTCAGCTCCGACCGCAGTGTGGAGCAGTACGCGCGCGAGATCTGGGGCATATCGCCCATACAACTGTAACGGGTGCATTCAAATGACTGTAAATCGCGCGGGGCGTAGTGACGTCCCGCGCGACGCGTTTTTGTCATGCAGATGATAACTGCGCTGTCGGCACAGCGAACACGGATAGCCTTTGGCACCTTTTATGTCTCGCTCAATACCAAGCGAAAAAGAAGCGGCATGATCCTGCATCATTGCCGCTCCTTTTCTGCGCACGAACTATAAAATTCAGTCTCCCCTTCTCGCGCTGGATTCCCGCACGATGAGCTCCGGCAGCGCAGTAGGTCGGTAAGAACTGTGTTGGGAGTCTTGTCGCTTTTCATTCTCAGCAACGCCTTAATCCTTTAGCAGCAGAACCGCGTCAGGTGGTATGGCCAAGAAAAGGGGCTGCCCCTGCAGTTTTGCCCATTGCTCCTTGGCTACCTCCCAGCGGATAGCGCCGCCCGTTTCAAAGGGCAGGCGCTTGTTTCTTACCATTAAAATCACCGAGAAGGTGTCTTCCACCACCTGCATTATCTCGACCTCAAAGCGGTTTGGCTCTGTATCACCCCGGCTCACCCGCAGGCAGTGCGCCCGCACGCCGATATGGGTGACGGCGGGGCCGACCGGCTGCGCGGTGACAAGGGTTAACCCCCAGTCCTTTGCCTCGACCGAGTGTGCGCCCGCCCTTACGGCGGCCGAGATGTTTTTGCACCCCGTGAGCAGACAGGCCGAGAGGGTTTGTGGGGTATCAAAGAGCGACCATTTCTCGCCGCACGCGTCAACCCTGCCGCTGCTCAGCACCGCGATGCGGTCGCACAGGCGGTACACCTCGTCGCGGTTGTGTGAGACGTACAGGGTGGTGCCGCCAAAGGCGGAGAGGGTAACGCGCAGTTCCTGCTCAAGCTGCCAGCGCAGGTAGCTGTCCAGCGCCGAAAAGGGCTCGTCGAGCATAAGTATCTGCGGCTCGGAGGCAAGCATCCTCGCGAGCGCCACCCGCTGCTGCTGCCCGCCCGAAAGCTGGGCGGGGTAGTGCCTTTCCAGCCCATCAAGGAAGAAGGCCTTTACCTTCCCGGCCACCACCGCCTTTCGGCGCTGCTTGGGCTGCGGGATGCCCGCGGCAATATTCTCCTCCACCGTCAGGTTTGGAAACAGCGCGTAGTTTTGAAACAGGTACCCCGTTTTGCGCTGCTGCGGCGGCAGATTGATGTGCCCTTTCGAGTCGTAGAGTACCCTGCCGTCCAGCACGATCCTGCCGCTGTCCGGCGTCTCGATGCCCGCGATGCACTTGAGCGTCATGCTCTTGCCGCAGCCCGAGGCGCCCAACAGCGCCAGTATCTCGCTCCCGGCCTCCAGCTGCACATCCAGCTTGAATGCCCCCAGTGATTTATGGATATCCAGGTATAACGCCAACGCCTTTCACCTCCCTGCTTTGCCGCTCATTCTATACGTGGGATAGCCTGCTTAAAGCCGCGGTTAAAACGGTTCATGAGCAGCATGATGGCAAACGACAGTATCACGATGACCGCCACCCAACGGTACGCCTGCTCACGGTTGCCCGCCTGTACGGCGCTGTAGATGGCGGTAGACATCGTCTGTGTTCTGCCGGGGATATTGCCCGCAATCATCATGGTTGCGCCGAACTCACCCAGCGCCCGCGCAAAGGCGAGCACCGCCCCCGCCGCGATGCCCCCGCGGCAGTTGGGTACAATAATGCGCCAGAATATCCGGCTTTCGCACAGCCCCAGGGTACGCGCGGCGTAAACAAGGTTCGGGTCGAGCTGCTCAAACGCGCCGCACGCCGTGCGGTACATCATGGGGAAGGATACCGTCACCGCGGCGATAACCGTCGCCGACCACGAGAATACAACCGACGCGTCAAACAGGCCCAACAGCCGCCCGATAAGGCTGTTTTTGCCGAACAGCAGCAACAGGAAAAACCCCACCACCGTTGGGGGCAGCACCATGGGCAGCGTAAAGATGCCGTCGAGCTGGCCCTTGAGGTGCCGCAGCCGCGCGACCTTATGTGCCGCGAAGAGACCCGCGAAGAAGGTGATAACCGTCGCAAGCAGCGAGGTTTTCAGCGAGATAATAAGCGGGGATAGCTCCATGGCCCTTCCCTCCCCTCTGCACATTGTGCGATATAGTTTGGCAGGCGCCCGGCAATAATTGTCGGCGCCTGCCCTAATAACAAAGCTATGGCAAGGAATCTTAGCTTAGTGCAAACCCGTATTTTTCAAACAGGGCGCCCACTTCCGGGGCAGAGAGATAATCCAGGAATGCCTGTGCGGCCTCGAGGCTTTTGGAGGCCTTGAGCACCGCCGCGGGGTAAACCACCTTCTTGTGGCTGCCCTCGGGGGCCTCGGCGGCAACGGTAACACCGGTTGAAACCGCCGCGTCGGTGGCGTAAACCACGCCGCAGTCTACCTCGCCCGATTCCACCCACGTAAGCACCGTGCGCACATCCGAGCCGTAAACCGCCTTCGCCTTCACCTCATCAAGGATATTCAGCGAGGTAAACACCTCTTCGGCGTACTGCCCCACGGGTACCGAGGCCGGCTCGCCGAGGCCGATCTTGCCGACGGCGGCGGTATCGGTATCCTCAAACTTCAGCGCGGGGGTTTTGCTGCCTTTGGGGACGATCAGCACAACCTTATTGATCAGCAGGTCTTTGCGAGACGTACTCACAATCAGGCCTTTCTCCGCGAGGGCGTCCATCTGCTTCTGGGCGGCGGAAAAGAAGATGTCGGCGGGGGCACCCTCTTCAATCTGGGTTTGCAGCGCGCCGCTGGCGCCAAAGGAATAGGTAACGGTCACATTCGGGGCGACCGCCTGATACGCCTTCGCAACCTCCGCCATAACGTCGGTGAGGCTTGCCGCCGCCATAACAGTAAGCGCCACCGGCTCCGCGGCGGGCTCGGAAGAAACAGCAGAGCTTTCCTCGGCGGACGATGCGGCAACCGGCTCGGCGGAGCTGGCTGCCGGTGCAGGCTGCTGCGCCGCACACGCGGCGAACGACAGCAGCAGCGACAGTGTTAACAACACCGCCAGAACCTTTTTGGTAAACGTGATTTTCTTCATCCTCAACACTCCTTCTTTGAAGCGGCGCTGATTTTTCAGTCGCGCTCCAGTATGAATTTTACCTTTTGCTCGATGACCAAAGCCGACAGCCGATCCATGTCCAGCGTAAACTGCCCTTCCGCCGCGTGCAGAAACTTCTGCATGTCGCAGTTGCCGCTTCGTTCTCCGATCCCCATGATGGTGGTATCCGCATACAGCGCTCCGGCCTTAACGGCGGCGAGGGTATTGGCCACCGCCATGCCAAGGTCGTTGTGGCTGTGCATCTCCACCTCCATGCCAGTGTTATTGATAAGCTCTAGAACAGAGCAAAAGGTTCTTGAGGGGGTAAGTATGCCCACGGTGTCGGCATACCGGATACGCTTGATGCCCATATCCCGAAGCAACAAGGCTACCGAAAACATAAAGGAGGAATCGGCCCGCGAGGCGTCCTCAAAGCCGATGGTTACCTCGTAGCCCTTTGAAAGCGCGTACTCCACGCACGTCTGCGCGGTTTTGAGCAGCCACGTCTTGTTTTTGCGCAGCTTGGAGTAGATTTGCGTATAGGAGACAGGGATGCTGATGTGTATGATATCCGGCTCGCACTCGATGGACTGCCGAATGTCGGAAAGGTGCAGGCGGTTCCAAACGGAGATTTTAGCGTTTTTCTTGTTCGCGATGATCTCCCGAAGGGTATCCTTTTCGTAGCTGCCGATGGCGGGAATTCCCGCCTCTATCTGGTAAACACCCGCCTCGTCCAGAAGTCCGGCGATAAACACCTTCTGCGCCTTGTTCATGGCAAAGCCGGGGCTTTGCTCGCCGTCGCGCAGTGTCGTATCGACCAAATACCGCCGAGGAACCATGATATCCCTCCTCCCTATCGACCGTACTTGAGTTAGTTCATACGATGGTAGAGGTCAACAAACTCTTCATCCGTAAGGCTCTGCTGTTTTTTAACACTCTCGACACGCACCGTTTTCAGCAGGTTCTCTACATTGACGGTGCCGATGTCCAGGCCCAGCTCCCGCAGCTTAAGCAGGATGGCGTTCTTGCCCGAATGCTTGCCGATGATGAGCCTTCGCGTGTTGCCCACAAGCTCCGGCTTGTAGGGCTCGTAGGTCGTCGGGTCTTTTTGAATGCCGTCGGCGTGAATGCCCGCCTCCATATTAAAAATGTTGGCGCCGATCACCGGTTTATTTAAGGGGAACCTGCGCCCGGTAATCTGCTCAACCTGTTCTCTGATTTTGGGGTACACCGTAAAATCCATACCGGGGCGGTGGCGGATCTCCAGCCGAAGCGCCATCAGCACCTCTTCAATGGCGGCGAAACCGCCCACCCCCGCAAAGCTCGCCGCAACCTCCCTGCCGCCGCCCAAAACCCATTCCACTGCAATGGCGGTGGCGCAGTGGTATTTATTCTCGGGGCACAGCTGCGCGCCGCCCTTCACCGTTTTGCGTATCGCCTCGAACGCGGCCTGATAGTCGTGGGCGATAATGTCGTCCAAACCGCGGATACGCACGTTCTCAAGGCTAAAAAACTGGTTCAAGAAGTTGATCTCGCAGATGTCGTTGGCCTGTATCTCGTTTACCACATTCGGCGGGGACACCTTGCCGTTTTTACGGCAGACATAGCGATTGAAGTTGGGGTAGCGCTGAATGTCCGCGGGGGTGTCGCAGCGCAGCATATAGCTGCCGCCCTCCGGCAGCGTGCCGATTTTGTGAAAGGCTTCGACCGAAAGCTCGATATAATCCGGCCTCACCACAACAAGCAGTTCGCACAGCTGACGCAGCTGCTCGCCGGACGGGTCGTAGATATCCAGACTGCTGAGCGTCATATCCGTAATACGTATCATTACCGCCTTCCCCTTTCAATCAGCCGTAGTTTACCTATATCTGCAGTTCCTTTACAATCTCGCCGTTCTCAATGTGCCGCTCGACAATGGTCTCGACATCGTCGGGCGTCAGGTTGCCGTACCAGGTGCCCTCGGGGTAGATCACCATGATGGGGCCGCGGCTGCAGATGCCGAAGCAGCCGGTGTTGGTCACCATCACGTCGCCCGAAAGGTCGCGGTTCTCCACCTCTTCCATAAACCGCTCTACAATCGAGGGGCTCTCCTTGGTGGCGCAAAAGCCTTTCTGGGTGCCGTTAATGCGGCAGCTGGTGCAGATAAATACATGATACTTCGGTGTAACCATCTTCTCGTCCTCCTAAAAACCTTCATTATTGTTTTGGTTATACTTATTCCTTATTGGAATTAGTATTAGATAGCCTTTTCCACTGCCTGTTTTACCGCGTCCTCGATGCGGTCGTAGGTGGTGTAGATGCGTATCCCCCGCTCCCGCAGCTTGTCGGCGGGCGATACCCCGATGCGCAGGGCAAGCACCGCGTCGCAGTCCGAGACCGCCGAGACGATGCTGTCGATCTTACCGGCCTTTTCGTCGCATTCCTCTGGGCCCGTGCAGTACTTTGGCACCTTGCGCTTTTCCTTAAACCGCACGATACTGCCGTCGCTCTCGTAGATATAAAACTCCTCGGCGTGCCCGAAGTGCTGGTCTACCAATATGCCTGACTTGGAGGCAACCGCGTAGGTTTTAAGCAGCACGGGCGCCTTCTTCTGCTCCTCGCCGCAGCCGGTGCAGCCGCGGTACTCGATGGAAAGGTCGTTATCCAGCGTGCCCACCGCGTCGGCGCGGCACTGGCGGCAGTGGTACATCTGCTTGACATACGCCGAGCATTTGTTGCGCAGCTCGGTAATCTCTTTGTTGCTGACAAGCGGCATCTCCTCAAACGCGCTGCCCTTCACGGGGATAAGCTGCATGATGTTGGTGATGTATACGCCCAGCTCCTTGACCTTCTTTACCACAGCCTCGATATGGGTGTCGTTGATCCCCTTGAGCACCACCGCGTTGACCTTGCACACAATGCCGCGCTCGGTGAGATACTTTAACCCCGCAAGCTGGTTCGCCATAAGGATGGCCGCCGCGGCCTCGCCCGTGTAGCGGGCGCCCATATAATCCACATGCTTGTAGATTTTGGCCCCGATTTCGGGGCTGACGGCGTTTATGGTCACCGTGACATGGGTGACGCCGAGGTCTATAAGCTCCTGCGCGTAAAGCGGCAGCAGTAGTCCGTTGGTGGAAAGGCAGAACACCACATTGGGGTCGTATTCTCGGATAAGCGTGAGGGTCGCCTTGGTTTTCTCAAAGTCGGCCAATGCGTCGCCGGGGCCCGCGATGCCCACCACCGTGAGGTTTTGCATGCGCTCCTTCACGATGGCGTATTTCTCAAACGCCTGCTCGGGGGTAAGCACCTCGGTGGTAACCCCCGGGCGGCTTTCGTTGGGGCAGTCGTACTTGCGCACGCAGTAGTTGCACTGGATGTTGCAGGCGGGCGCCACCGGCAGGTGGATGCGGGCGTTCTTGCCTGCCCCGCAGTTGTAACAGGGGTGGGCGGCCGTTTTTTCTTCCATTGTCATCGTCTCCACCTGCCCGATCGCTTTTACGTGCTCTGCCTGAGCGGCTTTGGGGCTGCCCTCCGGCTGATAGTATTTATGGTAGAGCTCGGTGCGGAAGGTAGACTCGGTTTTGGCGAGCAGTACGTTGGTGATGCGGTCGAGCAGCATCACCGAGCCTTCGTACCCGAACATTTGAACCCGCTGCCCGCCCGTGCGGTCGTGTATGGGGAAGCCGCAGCGCACAAGCTCGATTTCGTGCTTTTCGGCAATCCGCCGTCCGTCCGAGCTGCCGATGAGCAGATTGGCGCCCAGCTTGAGCGTTAGGCTCTCTATCGTGTCAAAGTCCGCGTCGTCCGCCACGGTGTAGTCGCTTACAAAGAGTGTCTCGGCGCACTGCTGCATCTGCGGCAGCACCGCTGCTTCGAGCGCCTTGCACACCGAGCCTGTGGCGGCGAGCACCGGCACCACGCCGTTTTCGCAGCACAGGCTCACCAGCGCCTGCACCAAATCCGGCTCGCCGAACACCGCCGCGCGCCCCGCGGCATTGTATTTGTGTGAGTCGATCATCGCGTCCACAAACCGCCCGCGCTCCTTTTGCAATGAGGGCGGCACCCCCCCGCCAAGCTGCTTTAGGGTGTTTATCAGCGCGTCGGTGGCCTTCAACCCCACGGGCAGCGGCAGCCGCACGAGCGGCACGCCGTAGCGCTCGTTTAAGAAGGCGCCCGGTGAGAGCTTCTCCGGCACAAAGCTCGAAAGCTCAATCGTCATGCGCGCCCCCGCCATCTGGGCGATGTCGGTAAGCGGGGTACCGCCCGGGGATATCTTCTTATACTCGGTCGCGTGCACGCTGTCTAAGCGCTCCGAGATATCGGGCAGCAGGATGTAGTCTATCCCCATCGCCGAAAGCAAACCTTTTAGATAGCGGGTGTCCGCGGGGGAAATCGGACCGGTGATGATGTTGACACGGTTGTTGGCGGCAGTGTTCATCTCCGCATACTCGACAATCGCGCGCAGCGCCGCGAAGAAGCCCTCATACTGCGTCGCCCCGTAGCCGGGGGTGGAAACCGGGATGATCTTCACCGCCACATCGGCGTGGGTGCTGTAGAAGTTCTTGAGGATACGCGGGATGTCCTCACCGATGGTCTCGGCAAGGCAGGTGGTGGCAACACCGATCACCTGCGGGTTATACTGTTTAATGAGGTTTTCCAGCCCCTTGATCAGATTCTCTTCCCCGCCGAACACCGTGCCGTGCTCGGTGAGCGACGACGAGGCGATGTCCACCGGCTCGTTGTAGTGGGTGGCCATGTGGCGGCGGATATAGGTCGAGCACCCCTGTGAACCGTGCAGGATGCTCACACAGCCCTCTACGCCGTAAAAGGCGGTTGCCGCGCCCATGGGCATGCACATCTTGCAAGGGTTTACGGTAAGGCTCACAAGATTCTCACTCATAGTTATGATCATACCTTTCCGGCGCTTGTGCCCAAAAGGCACAAAACACCATGAAAAATTGTGATGCGGCTGTGCCGCAGGAGGAGTTGCACTCCGACAACGATTTTTCCGTAGTTTGAAAATTAATTTTCAAACTTCACTCCTTCCAGCCCGATGGTCAGATGCTGCCGTGCAGTGCCTCGCAGCGCCATACCGGGCTGTTGATGGAAAGGTTAATCTCTTTCACAAAGTTTTCTACCCCTTCAAACCCCGCCAGCGCGTGCTTGCGCTCGTGGTTATGGTCGCAGAACGCGATGCCCAGCTTGTAGGCCAGCGGCCGTTCCTTGACGCCGCCCACCAGGATGTTGGCGCCCTTTTCCTTCATAAAGGCCTCCAGCTCCGCGGGGTTTGCGTCGTCTAAAATAATCGTATCCTCGTTTACGAGGCTCTCGATAATCTCATAATCATCCTTTTTGCCTGTCTGGGTACCCACCACCACCGTCTCGATGCCAAGCTCGTTAAACTGGCGGATGAGTGAGATGGCCTTAAACCCGCCGCCAACGAAGATGGCGGCTTTTTTGCCGCTTAAGTGCGGTTTATACTGTGTGAGCAGCCCCTCCAACCTTTTGCGTTCCCCTTCGGCAAACGCCTCGGCCTTGTGTAGCGCCGCATCGTCCCCCAGCGCCTGCGCGATGCGCACAAGCGAGCTGATGGTATCCTCAATGCCGAAGAAGCTCACTTTGATAAAGGGAATGCCCATCTCCTCCTCCATGCGGTTGGCGAGATAGGTGCTGGAACCCGCGCACTGCACGATATTGAGCGTTGCGGAGGGGGCCTTGATCAGCGTTTCAACGCTGGAATCGCCCGTAAAGGTGGAGATGACGTTTACCCCGATGCGCTTGAGGTAGTTTTTAATAATCCACATCTCGCCGGCAAGGTTAAAGTCGCCGAGGATGTTCACGCCGGTTTGCTTCGGGATATCCTTGTGCGGCGTGATCAGCTCCATCAAAGCGTTGCAGGCCATCTTGTAGCCGAGGCTCTTGGTGCCTGAAAAGCCCGGCGCCTTTACGGGGATAACACGGATGCCGTACTTCTTCTCCGCCATGCGGCAGACGGCCTCTACATCGTCGCCGATTACCCCGACAATACAGGTGGCATAAACAAAGATAAGCCTCGGCGAGTGCTTCTGCACCAGTTCGTCGATGGCCGCCGTCAGTTTTTTTGCGCCGCCGAATACGATATCCTGCTCTCGCAGGTCGGTTGAAAAGCTGTTGCGGTAAAGCTCCGAGCCGCTTGAAAGGCTCCCGCGGATATCCCATGTGTAGCTTGCACAGCCAATCGGGCCGTGCACGATGTGATAGGCGTCGGTAATCGGGTTGAGCACCACGCGCGCCCCGCAGTACACGCAGGCGCGCTGGCTCACGGCACCCGAAACGCTGGCCTTATCGCACTCTATCCCGCTGCCGCCGCAATGGTCCTTGTAAAGGATGGAGCCCTTGCGGTCTTCCAATACTTTTGCGGTCTGCATCCGCCGCAGCCCCTTTCCTCTGGATGTTGTTGCCTAAAAAAGGCACACCGCAACAGGGCACTGCCCCATTGCGGTGTGTAATACTAATTCAAATAAGAAATATAAAGGAATTATCACATGAACCGGAGTGGGTATTACATAACCATCTCGACGTCCTCGTCGGCGCAGTCGCGGTCCTTGCGGTCCATCAGGGCGTTGGCGATCAGCTCCACCACGCGCATGGCGCCTTTGTAGCCGACGATGGGCATGTAGGAATGGATATAGCGGTCGATGATGGGGAAGCCCACGCGCACCAGCGGGATATCCTCCGCTCTGGCGATCTGCTTGCCGTGGGAGTTGCCGAGCAGAAGGTCTACCGGGTCGTTTTTAATCCACTGGTGCAGCTCGAACAGGTCGGCGGCCTCCTTGGCAACGCAGCCCTCTACGCCGTATTTCGCGAACAGCGCATCGGCGAGGCGTGAAAACTCCGACTTGGGGGTGCCCGTGATCACATACTTCGGGATCATACCCATCTCAAGCACTAGGGAGGTCAAGCCCAAAACCGTGTCCGGGTCGCCATAGATGGCCACCGATTTCTTGTAGTAGTACTGGTTGGCGTCCAGCATCACATCCACCAGCTGCCCGCGCTCTTCCTCGAGCGCATAGGGCACCTCAGTCTGCGCGTAGTGCGAAAGCGCCGTAACATACGCGTCGGTATTGGAGATGCCGATGGGCAGCGGCAAAAGCTTGTAGCTCACGTCGCACTTCTTGCGCAACACCTCGGCGGGCTCCTCGCTGGTGATCGTGCCCAAGGCGAGCACGGTGTCGCAGTCGCCGAGCGCCCTGATCTCGGGGATGGTGGTGCCGCCCTTGGGGTACATCTCGTAGCGGCCCGTCATCGGGGAATCCATCACCCCGCTCGTATCGGGGAACATGATATACGAAACCTTCATGAGCTCGGCGATGCGCTTCATCTCACGCATGTCGCCGGGGTTCACAAAGCCCGGGAAGATGGCCGCTTTGCCGTTTTTAACGCCGCTCTTCTTGGAAAGATAGCGGATAAAGCCGCACATCATATTATAAAAGCCGTTGATATGTGAGCCGACATAGCTCGGGGTGTTGGTGTGCACCACCAGCTTGCCGTCGGGGACATCTATTTCCTGAATCAGCGCGTTAAGGTCGTCGCCGATCGTCTCGCTTAAGCAGGTGGTGTGCACCGCGATGATGTCGGGGTCGTAGATATCGAAGATATTCTTAACAGCGGCCTTGAGGTTGCTGCCGCCGCCGAACACCGAAGCGCCCTCGGTAAACGAGCTGGAGGCCGCAATCGCAGGCTCTTTAAAATGGCGGGTAAGGTACATCCTGTGAAAGGATACGCAGCCCTGCGACCCATGGCTGTGGGGCATACATCTATGCACGCCCAGCGCCGCGTAGATAGCGCCTACCGGCTGGCAGGTTTTGCAGGGGTTAATGCGTATGGCGCTGCGCTCGGAAACCTGTTTTGGCGTCATGGCAAGCATATGGGATCATTCCTTTCCGGCCTTTGCGCCGGAGAGGCACAAATCGCCATAAAAATCGCGGTGCGGTACCGCGGGAGCAGCCTGCTCTTACAATGTTTCAGCATTTGAAAACTGGCCTTCAAACTGCTTCACCTCCTGTAAGGGTGCCCTGCAAGGTGGGCTGCAGCTTCCACGGGGGGGTGATATAGCCCCACGCCGGCGCGTACAGGCTCATGGCTACGTCCCTTGCAAAGTTTACGGCACCTCTAAAGCCCGCGTAGGGCCCGCTGTAGTCGTACGAGTGCATCTGGCGGGAGGCTAAGCCCGATTTCTGCACCACATACCGGTCTTTGATACCCGAAAAGAAGATGTCGGGCTTTAAGAAACGCAGCAGTTCCTCGGTTTCGAAGTGGTTAAAATCGTCTACCACGATGGCGCCGTTCTTCATCTCGCGGATCATGCCGGAGTACTGCTCGATGGGCAGCTTTTCTTTAAGCTCCGCCAGCTTTTCGTCCGAGAGAAAGACGTGGAACTTCTCGGGGTCGGGCGAAACGGTAATCTGCTCGATGTTCTTGCTATCGGCGTCCTCCTTGATGTCGGGGATGATCTCGCGGCCCTCGTAATCGTCGCGGTGGGCAAACTCGTAGCCCGCAATCACGGTCTCCACCCCGAAGTCGGCCAGCAGGTTCTGGTAGTGGTGGGAACGCGAGCCGCCTACGAAGATACCGGCGGTCTTGCCCTTGAGCTTTGCCTTGTAGTACTCCACGTCGCTGAAGATCTCGGCAAGCTCATCCTGAATCACCGCTTCGGTGCGGTCGATAAGCTCTTTGTCGCCAAAATAGTTCGCCATATCGCGCAGGCTCTTGATGGTGGCGCCGATGCCGATGAAGTTTACCTTGATCCAGTCGATGTTGTACTTGGTCTTCATCATCTCGGCGATATAGTTGATGGAGCGGTGGCACTGCACGAGGTTTAAGGTGGCGGTGTGGGCGTTTTTAATCTCCTCATAGCTGCCGTCGCCCGTAAACACCGAGACAATGTCGTAGCCGATGCGCTTTAAGATACGCGAGGTCTCCCAGCCGTCTCCGCCGATGTTGTACTCGCCGAGGATGTTCACCGAGTACCTCTTGGCGGGGGGCGCGTCGCCGGTGCCGATAACCCTGCGCATCAGCCCGTTGTTGGCGATGTGGTGGCCCGCCGACTGGCTTACCCCTTTATAGCCTTCACAGCTGTAAGCGATACATTGTATATTGAATTCCTTCTCCGCCCACGCGGCTACCGCGTGGATATCGTCGCCGATAAGCCCGACCGGGCAGGTGGAGCAGATCATCACGCACTTGGGCTTAAAGATCTTAACAACCTCGGTAATGGCCTGCTTGAGCTTCTTCTCGCCGCCAAAAACGATGTCCGGCTCCTGCATGTCGGTGGAAAAGCAGTACTCGAGAAAGTTTCTGCCGTCCTCCACCCTGCCTTTATGGCGGCGGGTGCCCCAACTGTAAAACGCGCAGCCGATAGGGCCGTGGGTGATAACCGCAACATCCTTCAGGGGCCCCAGCACAACGCCCTTGCAGCCGGCGTAACAGCAGCCTCGGTTGGTGAGAATACCGGGCACGGCGCGCGTGTTCGCCATGATGTTCTGCGCGCTGGGGGCATTTTCAACCTGTATCAGATGCTCCTTGCGGTTTTTATACACCCTTGCGCTGTATTTTTCTAATATCTTGGTTCTGGCGTCCAACCTTGACACCTCCTTAATTCACCTTATCGGTTGAACCTTCGCCGGTTCTGATCTTGTAGCTTTCAAATACGGGCAGTATAAAAATCTTGCCGTCGCCCGGGTTCCCTGTCTGGTTTATACGGATGATGGTCTCTACCGCCAAATCCACCTGTTCATCGTCTACAATCAGGGTAAAGAAACGCTTGGGGATAAGCCTTGCCGTCTCGGTGAGATGCTCGCCCACCGGGCTCATGGGCAGCTCGCCGGTATCCACCATCGCCCGCAGCAATGCGGCGTCGATGCTCTTTTTGCCGCGCCCTAAGCACTTGCGGCAGGAGAAGGAGGGAAAGCCTTCCTTAGCGAGTGCCTCTTTGGTGGGGTTCACCATGTTCAGGCGTATAAAAGCCATAACTTCCTTCACTGTAAGCCCTCCTTTAAAGACCCGATTTGCCGGTGCTGATGGTGTAGGCCTCCTCCACGGGGCTGATAAAGATTCTGCCGTCGCCGAAGGTGCCGTTCTGCCCGGTGCGGGAGTTGCGCATAATCACCTTTACCACGTCGTCTTTATCCTCATCCTTTACGACGATCAAAAGCATCTCTTTGGGGATTTCATCGTAGTGAACCTCGCCCACGGTAATACCCTTCTGCTTGCCGCGCCCGTAAACATCCATCTTGGTTACGGCGGGGAACCCCGCCGCCAGCAGCTCTGAAAGTACGATACCGGTTTTTTCGGGGCGGATAATCGCTCTAACCAGTAACATGTCTTGTTCCTCCTTCAATCTCCGTTTTAAATGTCAAGGATGCCGTGTTCCATCAAAATTTCTTCTAGGCGCTCCTGCTTTAAGGGCTTGGGGATAACGAACATGTCGTTGCCGTCGATCTTCGAGGCAAGGGCGCGGTATTCGTCGGCCTGGTTGCAGGTGGGGTCGAAGTCGATGACCGTCTTCTTGTTGATCTCCGCGCGCTGAACCATGTTGTCGCGGGGGACGAAGTGGATCATCTGCGAACCGAGCTCCTTGGCAAACGCCGCAACAAGGTCGGCCTCTCCGTCTACTTTACGGCTGTTGCAGATGATGCCGCCCAAGCGAACGCCGCCGGTGTTGGCATACTTCTGAATCCCTTTGGAGATGTTGTTGGCCGCGTACAGCGCCATCATCTCACCCGATGCTACGATATAAATCTCCTGCGCCTTGCCCTCGCGGATAGGCATTGCGAAACCGCCGCACACAACGTCTCCGAGAACGTCGTAGAATACATAATCGAGGTCCTCGGTGTAGGCCCCAAGGCGCTCCAAAAGGCCGATGGAGGTGATAATACCGCGGCCCGCGCAGCCAACTCCGGGTTCCGGCCCGCCGGACTCTACGCACTTGATGTTCGCGTAGCCGTTTTTCATTACAAAATCAAGGTCTATATCCTCTCCCTCTTCACGGAGGGTATCCAGCACGGTCTGCTGGGCAAGGCCGCCTAAGATCAAGCGGGTGGAGTCCGCCTTGGGGTCGCAGCCCACAATCATAATGTGCTTGCCTTTTTCGCCAAGGCCCGCCGTAAGGTTTTGCGTAGTCGTCGATTTGCCGATACCGCCTTTGCCGTAGATTGCTACCTGTCTCATACACCATACCTCCGTTTGTATAGGTAAAGCAAAAGGAGCCCCGAACGCGCGCAACTTCTGCGCTGGTTCAAGACCCCTTTGTCTCACCGTGGGATTGAAAAATTCTATACTCCAAGTATATGGGTTTGCGCCCTTTGGTACAATACACCTATTTGTAAAATAGCGTCGCAATTAATCCACCCAATCTATGCAATAGTAACAATTACGTTATTATAGGGTTGACGAATAGTACAAAAGCAATATACTGGTATTATACATGCAACGGGGCATATGAAAGCTTTCTTTCATATGCCCTGCTTTTTATCGGTATGTTTTGTGCTGAAGGTGAAAGGGGTGTTGTTATGAACGGACAGATTGCCGTGGTACTGAGCCCGCAGGGTGAACCATCGCTGTTAAATGAGGATTGTGTGGTGAAGGTATTCACGAAGCAAGGGGCCCGTTGGGCGGCGGAGCGGCAACTCCCCGTACAGCTGGCCACCGGTGACGCTCCGGCTGTGGTGCGGGATAAATTAAAGGGGCTTATCCTGGCGCTTGGCGGCTGCAAGGTGATAGCGGGGAGCAGCATATCCGGCCTTGCATACAATATATTAACCCGGATGGGCTTTTATATCTTTGAGATTAGTAAGGTTACGGAGGATGTGCTGGACGGCATCGCCGAGGATGTTCGGACGGAAGGCACCCCCAAAGAGGTGCCCCCCGTGCGGCCCTTCCCCTCCGAAACCGAAACGGCGGGGGTGTATTGGCTCGACCTGATTGCGCTGCAGACGGTAAGCCCCGGGATATCCTCCAAAAAGGCGTTAAAGCCTTTTTTTGAAAGTACCCCGTTTGTTTGCTTGGAGCTGCTCTGCAGCCACCTGCCGCCTTGGCTTGAGAACGAGCAGGGCCTTAAGATACAGACCTTTGCCGAGGAAGGCCGGGTGCGCGCGGTGATTACCAGAGCCTGTTAAGGCAGAAAGGAGAGATTACTATGTTATCTGCACGGTATGGAACGCTGCAAGGCATTGAACGCGCGGAATATTATGAGGACGGAACGTTAAAAAGCTGCGCATTAAACCAAAGGAACCTCCTTGCCACCGCCTGCGGGGCGGTTGTGCCGCAGTACGGCGACGAGCATGTGCGGCGCAAATATACACAGTCGCTGTCCTTTTACCCCTCCGGCGCCGTAAAAAGTATCTCGCTGGAGGAACAGAACGAGGTGCTCACCCCGATGGGCGAGTTCCCTGCCGAGCTTGTCACCTTCTACGAAACGGGCGAGGTCAAGCGCGTGTTCCCCTTAAACGGCAAGATCAGCGGTTACTGGTCGGAGAAGGATGAGGCACAGCTCGCCCTGCCGTTTCGGTTCGAGTTTGATTTCGGCAGCTTTTGCGTAAAGCTCATCGGCCTGCATTTTTATAAAAGCGGCGCGCTCAAAAGCCTGACCCTTTTCCCGGGCGAGGTGATCACGCTCACCACCCCCATGGGGGAGATTCCGGTTCGAACCGGCTTTTCGCTGTATGAAAGCGGCAACTTAAAATCGATAGAGCCCGCGGAGCCGGTGCTGCTGATGACCGACCTCGGCCCCTTTACGGCGTTTGACCCTATCCGTATCGGGGTGCACGCCGACGACAACTCTCTGGCCTTTTATGAGGACGGCAGGCTGTTCGCCCTTTCCACCGTATCCGATAAGATCGGCATCACCGAGAACAGCGGAAAGTTTCACCTTTTTGGGCCCACCGAACGGCCCGACCCGCTGGACGACGAGAAAACAACGACGCTGCCCCTGCGTATCCGTTTTGAGGATGGGCGAATTGTGGTGGAGGAAGAGCGCGTACAGGTATTTGACAGCGCCGCCGTGCGGATAAACGTCTTCCCCACCCTCAAGCAAGGGCTTGGCTGCTCGCCTGCCGACTGTGCGTCGTGCAAGGCAAGCTGCAAAAAGGATATTATCTAATACGGTTGACGGCTATGTTACGGCCCCGCTTAAAGCATTGGCTTCGGCGGGGCCCTCTTTTGCGCACCTTAGTTCTTGATAATAGCTATCTCTATGTTTGACACAAAAATTTCGTGGAAGTATAATTGTGGGGAATAAAGCCTCCCCGTACAGGCTTATTAAGTATGTAGAACAAAATCTCCTGTACCACAAGCATTACAGCAAAAGCCAACTCATGCAACGGACAAACGAATGATAAAGGAGAATGAACGTGAAGTATTTAGACCTGTTTACAAACACGCCGCACGCTGTTAACTGCTCGCAGTTTGCTTTGGGGTGCGACCATTACGGGCTGAAGGTGCCCGAGGAAGAAGCCTTTCGTATCATGGACGCCTTCTACGAGCAGGGCGGAACGCTGCTTGATACCGCGCACATCTACGGCCAGCTGGAGGACGGCGGGGTCTCCCTCAGCGAACAGACCGTGGGCAAATGGGTCGCCAAAAACAGGCTGCACGGCAAGGTGGTAATCTCCGATAAGGGCGCACACCCCAATCGAAACGATAAAAAGATTAGCCGTATCGATGAAAAGAACATCCAGCTGGATCTGTTTTCGAGCCTGGAGGCATTGCAATCCGATTACGTAGACATCTGGTTTTTGCACCGCGATAACCCTGAAATGCCCGTGGGCGAGATCGTGGATATCGTCTCCTCCTTCGCCGACAAGGGGTACATCAAGCACCTGGGCGTTTCCAACTGGCCGGTAAGCAGAATCGCCGAGGCGGTAGCGTATGCGCAAAAACACGGGCGGCATCCGTTTGACATTTCGCAGATACAGTGGAGCCTCGCGGTCTCTACACCTGCTTCGTGGGAGGACGCGACCATTGTCTGCATGGACGACGCCCAGCTGCCCTGGTATGAGACCAATCAATTCCCGGTGATGGCCTTCTCACCGCAGGGGCGCGGCATCTTCTCCAAGGCGATCGAGCACGGTACGGAATCGGTGGATGAGAAAACGCGCAAGCGCTTTTTACTGGAACAGAATATGGGCCGTATCGAGCGCTGCCGCAAGCTTTGCGACCGCGACGGCATCAACCCTGCAGGTATCTGCCTTGCGTATCTCACCTCCGCGCCCTTCCCCACCATCCCGGTGCTGGGCTTCAGCAGCCACACGCAGGTCAAGGACTCCTTGCAGTTCTCAAACCTCACCATCAGCGAGGACGACCGCGCCTATCTCGTTCAAGGTTAAGGCCACGGATAGCTGAACACATAAAAAGCAGAGCAGGATATGCGACCGCATACCCTGCTCAATCTTTTCCATATGAGACCCGTTGCGTTTCTTAATCGGTCTCTTTCTTGCCCTTAAACCGCTTAAGAAAGAAGATACCGGCCAGCACAACGAGTATGATGCCCAACACCACGATGGTGATGGTGGTATAGGTGTCGGTGTACTTCAGAATAAGCTCCCACGAGGCCCCCGCGACTACGCCCAGATAAACCAGCACCGTGTTCCAGATGAGGGAGCCCGCGGTGGTGAGCAGCAGGAACAGGCCGAAGTTCATCTTTGAAATGCCGGCGGGAACCGATATCAGGCTGCGGACAATCGGCACACAGCGGCAGAGAAACACCGCCACCCTGCCCTTGCGGTCAAACCATTCCGTCGCTCTGGTGACATCGCCCTTTTTCAGGTGAAGGATGCGGCCCAATCTGCCGTCTAACCATCCTTCAAGGCGCTCGGGCTTAAACACCCTGCCGACCCAGTAAAGGATAACCGCCCCCAGCAGCGAACCGACCGTCGCAGCCAAGATAACCCCCCAGACGCTCAGGCCGCTGTAGGTCGTCATAAAGCCGCCGAAGGTCAGGATAATCTCAGACGGAATCGGCGGGAAGAGATTCTCCGCCGCAATGAGAAAGGATATCCCGACATATCCGAACTGGTCCATGATTTGTATAATCCATTCCTGCAATTTCTTCTTCTCCTTATGCTTATTTCAAAATATAGAAAAATTCGAGCAAAAGGCCCCATTGATACCTTTTGTGAAGAATTTATACGTTATATTTTTTTGGAATAGTATTAATCACTTGAGGAGTAACGGCAGCGATGCGTTGCCCTTGCCGATCGCCAAATAAACTAAAATCCGGCCTTCGTACGAATGATAACGAGGCAGAACCCTTCGCCATTACAATTGTAGCACCTATTTATTTTATCATACATCAATCAGAAAAACAGATGAGAAAAGTAAATTTTTTCTCATCTGTTTTAAATGACGCCGAATCTATGTAGTTATAACCCCGCACTCATGGTTTGAATGGCCGCCGTAATCTTGCCTTCGCGATCTTTGTGCGACCAGTTTACAACCGCTTCGCCGTACACCTTGCCGCCTTTGGCCTCAAGAAGCGACCTCATCTGTTTTAGGGTGTGATTACCGCCCATCCACGCATGCGGGAACTGCTGCGTTACAAAAATGTCCGCGCGCTTGCCGTTTAGCTCGGGCAGCTGCGCCAGATACGCCCGCATTACCAGTGAGAGCGAAAAGGCGTTAACGGGTGCCGCGAAGATCAGCCGGTCGTAGGGGGTCACATCGGGGGACATCTGCAGCACAGTCGTCTCCTGCGGCTTTGGGTCCTCGTTTACGGCGCTCACCCGCTCAACGGTTGCCTGATGCCCGTTTTTGATGAGCTGCTCCTTTAGCCGCTCTGCCACCGAAAGGGTATTGCCTGTTTTGGAATGTACGATAATCCCGATATTCATAGTCTGCTCCTCTCTTAAACACAGTTGCTACCTTCTAAACACATAGTACCAGATATTAACGCCCAGAGCAAAAAGTATTTTTTATATTGATAGGCTTTTGCGTAAATGTTACAAAACCTTAAAAAGGCGTTTACAATTGCCACCATTATTTGTTTGACAAAGAATGACCCCGATAGTACAATTAAGCATGATTGATATGATATAGTATCGCATTACTTGCCGCGCCTGCGGCGGAACGGAGCTACTATTTATGGGGATACTTACAAAGATCTTCGGCAACTACAGCGAACGGGAGCTTAAGCGCGTGGAGCAGCAGAAGCTGGCTGTTCTTGCCCTTGAGCAGAAATACCGTGAGATGAGCGAAGCCGATTTAAAAAAGCAGACCGCTGGTTTAAAAGAGCGCTTGGCAAACGGCGAAACCTTAAACGATATCCTGCCCGACGCGTTTGCCGTCTGCCGCGAGGCGGGTGACCGTGTGCTGGGGCTGCGCGCCTTCCCTGTACAGGTGCTGGGCGGCATCATCCTGCATCAGGGCAGAATCGCCGAGATGAAAACCGGTGAAGGTAAAACGCTGGTGGCTTCTCTCCCCGCTTACTTAAACGCGCTGGAAGGCAAGGGCGTACACATTGTAACCGTCAACGATTACCTCGCTAAATACGCCGCCGAGCTGATCGGCAAGGTATATAACTATTTAGGGCTTACCGTCGGCCTGATCGTGCACGGATTAAACGACGACGAGCGCCGCGAGGCCTATAAAGCCGACATTACTTACGGCACCAACAACGAGTTTGGATTTGACTATCTGCGCGACAACATGGTTATCTATAAGGAGCGCAAGGTTCAGCGCGGGCACAACTACGCCATCGTCGACGAGGTAGACTCGATTTTGATCGATGAGGCGAGAACCCCGCTCATCATCTCCGGCCCCGGCGATAAATCCACCGATCTTTACGAGATTGCCGACCGCTTTGTGCGCTCTCTCAGCATGGTAAAGGTGGCGGAGCTCAACGACAAAGAGGAGCACGACGACATCGACGGCGACTATATCGTGGACGAGAAGGCGCGCACCGCAACCCTAACCCCAAGGGGTGTTAAAAAGGCCGAGGCCCACTTTAAGGTGGAAAACCTGATGGACCCCGAGCACAGCACGCTGCTGCACCACCTGAATCAGGCGGTAAAGGCCCACGGCATTATGACGCGTGACATCGACTACGTGGTGAAGGACGACGAGGTGATCATCGTAGACGAGTTCACCGGCCGACTGATGCTCGGGCGCCGCTTCAACGAGGGCCTGCATCAGGCCATCGAGGCGAAGGAGCACGTAACGGTGGCGCGCGAATCCAAAACCTACGCCACCATCACCTTCCAGAACTACTTCAGGATGTACTCAAAGCTCTCGGGTATGACGGGTACCGCCCTCACCGAGGAGGAGGAGTTCCGCGAGATCTACAAGCTCGACTCGATAGAGATTCCCACCAACCGCCCGATGATCCGCAACGACCGTCCCGATGTGGTATATAAAACCGAAAAAGCCAAGTATAACGCGATTATCGATAGAATAAGCACCTGCCATGAGAAGGGGCAACCCATTCTCGTAGGTACCGTTTCAATTGAAAAATCCGAGCTGTTGAGCGGCATGCTCAAACGGCGCGGCATCAAGCACGAGGTGCTCAACGCGAAGTACCACGAGAAGGAAGCCGAGATCGTCGCGCAGGCCGGTAAGTTCGGCGCGGTTACCATCGCCACCAACATGGCGGGCCGCGGTACCGATATTATGCTCGGCGGTAACCCCGAGTTCCTGGCCAAGGCCGAGATGCGCAAAAAAGGCTATTACGAGGATTTGATCACCAACGCCGTAAGCTTCTTTGAGACCGACGACGAGGAGATTTTAGCGGCCCGCAAGGTGTTCCGCGAGCTCGAAGCCAAGCACAAGGAAGAGATTAAGAATGAAGCGGATCAGGTGCGTCAGGCAGGCGGTCTGTTCATTGTGGGCACCGAGCGCCATGAGTCCCGCCGTATCGATAACCAGCTGCGCGGACGTTCCGGCCGTCAGGGTGACCCCGGTGAAAGCCAGTTCTTCATCTCGCTCGAGGACGACCTTATGCGTCTGTTCGGCGGCGAGCGCATCCAATCGCTCATGAACACCCTCGGCGTGGAGGAGGATATGCCGATTGAAACGCGCATCCTCTCAAACTCCATCGAATCGGCGCAGCGCAAGGTGGAGGGCCGCAACTTCTCCATCCGTAAAAACGTGCTGCAGTTCGACGACGTGATGAACCGCCAGCGCGAGGTGATCTACGCCCAGCGCGACAAAGTGCTAAACGGCGAAGACCTGCACGAGTATATCGCCAAGATGATCGACGACAACATCGACGCGGTAGTAGATATCTACCTCTCCGACGGCGAGGTGCACGACGACTGGAACCTCGAGGGCCTGCGCGACTACTTCATGGGCTGGCTCACCACCAAGGACAGCCTGCGGTTTGATACCGAAGAGCTTGCAATGGCGCAGAAGGACGATATTAAGGCGGCCTTAAAGGAGAAGGCGCACGAGGTTTACTCGGTGCGTGAAAAGGAATTCGGCAGCGAAATCATGCGTGAAATTGAGCGCATCGTACTGCTCAAGCATGTGGATGTGCTGTGGATGGATCACATCGACGCCATGGAGGAGCTCAAGAAGGGCATTAACCTGCGCGCCTACGGCCAGCACGACCCCGCTGTGGAATACCGCATCGAGGGCTTCGAGATGTTCGACCAGATGATCAACTCCATCCGTGAGAACACGGTAAGAACGCTGTTCCACATCCGCCCCAAGACGCAGGAGGAGCCCAAGCGCGAGCAGGTAGCCGATGTATCCAAGGCGTCCTACGGCGGCGACGAAACGGTAAAGAAGCAGCCGGTGCGCAAATCGGCACAGAAGGTCGGCCGCAACGACCCCTGCCCCTGCGGCAGCGGCAAGAAGTACAAGAAGTGCTGCGGGTTAAACGAGCAATAGATTCTATACGCATAAAGCAACAGGCAGGATTCAGAAGAATCCTGCCTGTTGCTTTTGCATATGACGATGGCGGCGGGTACGATGTACGTCCTTTGTATAACAACATTAAAAGGCACCATTCTACGCCTGCACGGAGGAGCTCTCCGGCGTCGAAGAAGCCTCCGACGACGAACCCTCGCCGGAGGTATCGGGCTGTGATGCCCCGCCGACGGCGATGTCGGGGTAAATCTCCTTTGCAAGGCGCTCCAGCTCGTCCGCCATACGCGGGGTCTGGCGCTCGAATATCACGCTTTCCACCTTATACACCCTGCCGTTTTTCACCGCCGAAAGGCCCTTGAAATTCTTGCCGGAGCCAAGGCTCTCGATATCGATGCCGCTGCCGCAAAGCAGCACATAGGGCTTCGCCTCCGTAAGGCCCTCCATCGGGTAGTTCCAGTTCGCGCCGTCCTCGGTTACATTCGTTAGCCCGAGCACGGTAAGCAGCTTGCCCTCGTAGGTATCGGGGGTAGCGGCGATCGAGGTGGTGTCGATAATATAGGCGGCGGTATAATCCGGCGCGTCGCTCTGCGCGGCAGCGGCGCTCTGCACCGCCTGTGTAAGCGCGTTTATCCGGTTTAAAAACTGTGTTTTATACTCCTCGCCCTTCGCGGCTCCCGCCTCGGCGCCCTCCATGATCTTGAATAGCTTGGCGTACAGCTCGGCGGTGGAGTTTAAATCATACCCCTTTTGCAGGGTGATGATAGCGGCGCCTGTCTGCTGCATCGCCACCAGTGCCTCCTCGGTGGGGGGTACCTGCATCAGAATCAAATCGGGCTTCAATTCCGCGATCTTGGCGGTATCCAGCATCATCGGGGAGCCGACGGCGGGCAGCGACGCAACCGCGGCGGGGTAATCGCAGTAATCGGTACGGCCTACCAGCCTGCTGCCGTAGCCGAGCTCGCTCACCATCTCGGTAAGTGCGGGCGACAGCGAAACCACGCGCTCCGGCATCTTCTCGATATAGACGCCATCCATATCCAAGGGGTAGTTAATGTCTACCGGCTCGCTGGACACATCCGACTCCGCCGCGCTGGATGCACCCGCACCCAAGCCTTCAAACAGCGAACAGGATGTGAAGGCAACCAACATCAAGCAGCCAAAAACAGCCGCCATAATTCTTTTGAGCATAATGACCTCCGAAATTCATACCTCATGCTTGCGCATGGAACTTATTGATTTGCTTTTGTGGCCATAAAGAGTTTCAATGACCCGCCGTTTATTACCCATTGCAGATATTCTACTCTTTTTTCCTATGTGTTGTCAAACAATCCGATTAATCGGCTTGTTATGCACGCTTTATACTCTGATAGAAAGGCTTTGACGAATTTCCCGTCAAAGCCTTTGTGCTGACTTTTAAAAGATTTATTGCATTATTCGGCTGCCGTCAGCTTACTTTTTTTACGCTTTTTAAGCTTTACGGTAAACAGCTTGTCGGATGAGAACAGCCGAACCGCCAAAAAGAGCGACACACCCAAGCAAAGCAGCTGATAGAGCACACCGAATACTATCAGGCCGTATTGCTTAAAGATAATTTCAGCGGTTGCCGTAAAGGTGTGGGTGAACGGAATCAGATAGAGCAGTGCGCGCGCTGTGAGGGGCAGCGACGAGATGTCGGTAAAAAGCGAAATCAGATAGGGCAGCAGCACGCAGAACATAATAGGCGTTACGGCGGTCTGCACACCCTTGATATCCTCGGCCATCGCGCCCAGCATGGTAGAAACCGCAAGTGCTATCAGGATGGTGGTAAACAGCTCGATGCCGATGACGATAAACTGTACGGGTGTGAGCGTAATCCCCAGGCTTGTAAGCGCCGCGGAGACATCGCCGCTGCTTACATCCGGCACGGCATTCGGCTGCATGGAGCCGGCGGCGCCCCCCATCAGGCTGCCCATATAGGACGAGAAGCCGATCAAGAACACCAGCGACATGATCAGCGAGCCGATGCCCGCCGCCGTCATCTTGGCAAACAGCACCGAAAGGCGCGAAACCGGTGTGGTGAGCAAGGTTTCAAGCGTCTTGTCGCCCTTTTCGTTGGCAATGGCGGTAGCCGTCATCTGCGAGGCCATTATAACAATCATGAAGATGATAATGGGCACAAAGATAGTCTGTGACATGGCGATAGCCTGTACGGCGCTTGAGCTCACCTGCGCGGTCTTTTCGTTTACGTGGGTAAACTCGGCTACCGCCACAGGGTTATCAATCAGCGTAAAATCGGTGACACCCTGCTCGGCGAGCATCTTGGAGGAGATAATGGTACCGATGTCGTCGATGGCGCTCTGCGTCTTGGTTACCCCGACGGTGGAAAGCACCGAAAAGGAGGTGAGCCTGGTGTGCAGCGACAGCTTGGGAGCCTTGCCGTCGCTTAGGTCCTGCCCAAAGCCCTTTTCGATGACAAGCAGGCTGCTAAAGCCCAGCCTTGCGGCCTCCTCCGTCGGGTTGGCGGCACCCGCCTGTATCGGCTGAATCTCATACCCTTTTTCCGTGAGCTGCGCAAGGATGTCCGCAGAGGCGGGTGTCTGGTCGTTATCCTGTATAGCGACCGTCTGCCCTTTCTGCGCGGCGGTTTCGGTGACGTTGCCTATAAACTGCCCCAGCAGCGCAAACACTACCAGTACGATAATCATCGGCAGCATGGTTTGCGGCGTGATCATATCCCTTAATTCTTTTTTTAACAGTACCCAAAAACGGTTCATACGCCCTGCACCGCCCTTTCAAACACTTCCTCGAGGTTCTGGGCGGCATACTTCGTTTTAAGCTCCTCCGGCTTGCCGCACTCGAGCAGCACACCGTTGTCGATAATGCCCACCCGGCTGGAGATAAACTCGATCTCGAGCATGTTGTGCGACGAAACCAAGAACGACATGCCCTCCGAGGCCAGCTGCTTGATCATGCGCCTGATTTCCAGCGCGTTGATGATATCCAGCCCGCTCGTCGGCTCATCCAGAATCGCGAGCTTGGGCGACGACATCACGGCGCGCGAAAGCAGCAGCTTGCGTATCATGCCGCGGCTGTAGGTGGAGATCTTATCCTGCAGGCGCTCGCCCAGCGCGCTGGTTTCGCTCGCCCGTTTTACCATCTCGTTCTTCTCGGTACCGGTCTGGGCAAACAGCGAGGCCATAAAGTTTAAATATCCCACACCGGTCATGTTCTTGTACGCACCCGCCTCGTCTGGCAGGTAGGTGATCTTTCTGCGCACGGCCGCAGGGTCTTTTACCACGCTCACCCCGTCCACCAGCGCGTCGCCGGAGGTGGGGGTAAGCAATGTAGATACCACGCGGATGGTGGAGGTTTTTCCCGCGCCGTTGGGGCCGATGAGCGCGAAAATCTCTCCCTCACCCACCGTAAAGCTGACATTCTTTACAGCTTGCTTCTTGCCATAGTTTTTACAGAGGTTGTCCACAACCAGTGTGTTATTCATGGCTTCATCCCTTTCTGTTGCATTCGGTACACCGCAGCAAATACATAAAAATGAAAAATTAACAATTTGCCGCTTGACTGCCTAGCCCGCAGGTTATACTATAATACTAATTCTTTAAAAAAAGTGATAAAATCACTTTTTTAACCCGCTTTGGCGGGGAGTAACAACGCTTTGCGTTGTTACAGAAAGTGTCAACCGTATTATACCACTTTACACCAAAAATTTTAATACTATATTGTTAATTTTTTTACAGGAGAAGCTTAGCTGGAAAGGAACAAGTGACCTGATGGAAAAACTGATTGAGATTAAAGACGTTTATAAAATCTACTCTCCGGGAGAAAATGAGGTGCGCGCGCTCGACGGCGTGAGCCTCGACATCCACACCGGCGAGTTTGTCGCCATCATCGGGCAGTCGGGCTCCGGCAAATCCACCCTCATGAACATGCTGGGCTGTCTGGATGTGCCGACCTCGGGGCAGTATCACCTTGCGGGCAAGGATGTATCCACCCTCAGTGACGACGAGCTTTCCGATATCCGAAACGAGCAGATCGGCTTTATCTTTCAGGGCTTTAACCTGATTCAGAGCCTAGACGCCATGGAGAATGTGGAGCTCCCGCTGATTTACCGCGGGTTAAACAAGGAGGATCGTCATAAGATTTCGAAGGAATCGCTTGACCGCGTAGGGCTTGAAAACCGTTCGCACCATAAGCCAACCCAGATGTCCGGCGGCCAGCAGCAGCGTGTGGCGATTGCACGTGCCATTGCGGCGCGCCCGCCGATCATCTTAGCCGACGAGCCCACCGGCAACCTAGACTCCAAATCGGGCACCGACGTGATGCGCATCCTGCGCCATCTGCACAGCGAGGGACGCACGGTAATACTGATTACCCACGACAATAACATTGCCGAAACCGCCGAGCGCATCGTGCGCATCTCAGACGGCAAGATAAGCGAAGACTATAAGAACCCGACCTACACACCCTTTGAAAATTAACCGGCCTTATTGCATATGCGGCGGCTTTGTCCGCCGCTTTTGTGCGTCTTTGGCAGATTTTAATCCCCGCCTTTGGCGGGGAGCAATAACGCTTGGCGTTATTACAGTATGAGTATTAAGCGGTAATGCGGCGGCTAAAGCCGCCCACACCGTTTGTAGAACGGCATGTTTAAAAAGGGGATTCTATCCCCTTTTTAACTGGAACTTAGTATAAAAATCTTTACGGCTACGCATATTTTTTTTAGGATTCAGGAAAGAATATTCTTACAAGCGCCACGCTCATAATAAACCCTACGCAATCGGCTGTGAGCGCGCAGGGCACCGTATAACGCGTTTTTCGGATGCTTGCAGCGCTGTAGTACACGGCGATGGTGTAAAAGGTGGTTTCAGTAGAGCCCATCATCACACTGGCCACGCGCCCGGCGGTGCTGTCCGGCCCGAGGTTTTTTAAGATATCCTCCACAATCACCAGCGCGCCGCTGCCGGAAATGGGGCGCAGGATGATCAGCGGCGTCACCTCCTTGGGCATGTGCAGAAAGCCTGCCAACGGCTCGAGCGCGTTTGTAAGGATATCAAGTGCGCCGGAGGCCTTGAACATGCCTATAGCCGTCATGATAGCGATCAGTGCGGGCAGGACGTTGATGGTGGTGGCTACCCCCTCCTTCGCACCGGCCACGAACTCGCCGAAGACATCCACGTTTTTATAAATACCATAACAGAAGATAAGCAGAATAGCGACCGGGATTACAAAGCTCGAGATATTCATCCACCGCCACGCCCCTTCGCCTGCTTGTCAAACACGGAGCTTAACAAAAACGTCATCGTCACCCCGCAGGTAATTGCCACAATGGAGGCGATCCAGACGCAGGGCAGGATGTCCATGGGGGCCGCGGCTCCGTATTGCAGGCGCAGGGTAGCGACCGTGGTGGGGATAACGGTCATGGAGGCAGTATTGAGCACCACGAACATGATCATCTGTTTAGGCGCGGCCTCACCCGACTTTAGCTCCTTTGCAAGCTCCCTGACCGCCAGTATCCCCAGCGGTGTAGCCGCGTTGCCAAGTCCCAAAAGATTGGCTGAGATGTTCATGGTAATGGCTTGAGCGGCCTTTCCGTCGGTTTTTATTCCCTTAAAGAGAAATTTCGTGAAAGGTGCAAGAATTTTACTGAGCATTTTTGTTAATTCTGCTTTTTCCGCCACCCGCATGACTCCGCTCCACAGGCACATTCCACCCAGCAGCATAATGCTTAATTGTACGGCATCTATACAACTGCCGATCGCGGCCGACGAGACATTTTCCATTTTCCCATTGAGGATTCCAAATAAAACAGACAACAACATCATCCCGGTAATAATCCATGTCATCATGGTTTTTACTGCTCCCCCTTTTCAGAAAGCCTTGAAACTACTCATTTTATTCAATAAAATCCCAAATTTCATGACATTAATCCTATAAAAATAATTTTATGTTTCTTGAGTAATCTGCCGAAAAATCCGCAAGATATTATTAACAAAATTGGTTTTTATACTTTTGAGTAAACCGGAATAAAGATTTTATTAAAACGTTTTACTCTGCTGTTTCGTCTATTTTCGACAATTCGAGTTTCCAGTACTAAAATTTCTATAATTAGCTTCTATTTACAATTGTTTAACAAATTGTTTTAATTTTTTTCTTACTAGTATTTGACATATTGCGCGAATTGTAGTATAGTAATGATGTTGACAGGAATTCGACACAATATATGAAAAAAATGGAGGTACAAACATTGAAATCGACAGGTATAGTAAGGAAAGTTGACGAATTGGGTCGCATCGTTCTTCCAATTGAGCTTCGCCGTACCCTGAACATCAACGAGAAAGATTCCCTAGAAATTTATGTGGAAGGCAATCAGGTTATTCTTAAAAAGTATGAGCCTTCCTGCATTTTCTGTGGTGATGCAAGCAATGTTACCACCTTTAGCGGCAAGAACATCTGCTCTAGCTGCTTAAAGGAACTGGCAAGCTTTAGCAAATAATCTTTCAGGCTTTCCGCAGTGTTTATGGTATAAATACTGTACTGTAAGGGGAAACGGATATCTTACTTTTAAGGTAAGGTATCTGTTTCCCCTTCTAAACACCTATAATACTCATTCTTCTTTTAAAAAGCGATTTCATCGTTTCTCCGCGGGGAACAACTGTCGCAGAAAGCGTGTCGAATGACAATTCGGCGGCTAAGGCCGACCACGCCGCTATTGATAACGGCGTATTTAAAAGGGGATTTAATCCCTTTTAGTGTAGCTGCCGCAGTAAAATAATTATAAAAATTGATGTGTTTACAGTTGACAAGCTCCAGCATGCATGGTATTATATTAAGGCTGATTACAGTCAGCAACGCAGTGTGCGCTCGTAGCTCAGCTGGATAGAGTGACTGGCTACGAACCAGTAGGTCGGGGGTTCGAGTCCCTCCGGGCGCACCAGATAAAAACGCACAAAGGTCAAATGGCCTTTGTGCGTTTTTTATGTAAAGAGACAGATGCGGGGTTAAATACCCCACCATAAACATTCATTACGCCCTCTTAAACAAGCACGGCAAACCATTCCTTTTGGTGGGGCGGCGGCTTCTTTTAATCGGCTGGGGATGATTAAGGAATCGGAGAAAAAGGCAATTGGTTGCCTCATGGTGATTTAGCAAGCAGGTGGTTTTATGAATGATAAAATTGAAGAAGTCCGAACCGCTATAAGATTGTTGCTGTTTAAAATGGGGTTCCGTGAAGCATGGGTACAATTTCAGTATACTCATCCAAACGGTGAGACAGGTGCTATAAACTATACTCTCGACAACCTTTATTGTGGGATCATCTTTCTTGAAAATTTACCTGATACTTCCGGCGTTATAAAAGACTGGGCCTTTATAGAATATGCTGACAGTTTGCATGAAGCAAAGCTCCATATGTATCATGACGGCGATATGATCCCCGTGAATTACGATCTATCACAATTATTGATTGAAATTAAGAAAGAGATTAGGCACTCAATTAAAACAGTTACTGATTTGTAAATAAAAAACAGATGCGAAACGCAACGCTCTGCCCTTCCTGAACTTCGCACAAGAGCAAGTTGGAGCCATCAAGAGTTTTTCTTAGTGTCTTCGAGTAGATGAAATAAGATGACGGCGTTTCAAGAATGATTAAAACGGCTAATCCGTTTTAAACCATTTACAGCCTTCCGCTTAAAGCTACTGCGGAAGGCTGTTCCTATACTATCCTTTAAATATTGTAACCCTAATCCCTAGGCAGCGGAACAATTGCAAGTGTTTTTCCCAATGGGGCCAATACTTTCAGTAAAGTTGAGAGCTATGGATCTGTTGTCCCATGCTCCAGACGTGCGATAACCGGCTGCCGTACACCAGTCATGGCTTCCATATCTTTTTGAGTATACCCATTCTTTTGGCGGGCTTCGATTAACTCGCTGATAAGCGCAACTCTCAAATCGCTGGCCGCGATTTCATCAGGAGTAAAAACCCTCTTCTCATATTCATCCCAACTCATGCCTCTGGGGCTTATTTTATTCTTACTCATTTCCATTACTCCTCTCAATGTAATCGTACATATTACGTTTCGCTTGCTCTAGTTATTTCTTCGGTTTCTGTGTCTGCTTCATGAACTGGTGCAGGAGGACAAATCTTTTAGCAGAAATACGACTATATTATTTTTGACACAGCCCCCACGGGCCACACCCTACGGATGCTCCAGCTTCTGTCCGCATGGAGCAATTTCATCAGCGAAAGCACACACGGCGCGTCCTGCTTGGGCCAGCTTTCCGGCTTAGAGAGCAAGAAAGCAATTTACAAACAGGCCGTAGAAACGCTGGCAGACAGAAATTTGACTACGCTGATTCTCGCACCCGCCCCGAAACTGCGCCGTTCAGGGAAGCAGAGCGCGCCTCCGACGAGCTTTCCGCGCTGGGCGTTCACAATCAAATGTTGGTTGTCAACGGCGTACTGATGGAATACAGTGATGCCTTATCATCCAGCCTGTATGAAAAGCAATGCGCTGCCTTTACCGCGATGCCGGAAGGCTTGCGGGCGCTTCCGCTCTATATGGTGCCCCTGCGGGCCTATAATGTCACAGGGCTTGCCAATGTGCGTGCCCTGCTGAATACCGACCATGTGACCGCATACACGGAAACGCTAAACACTGCCCATATTCCCTCACTGAACGACGTGATAGATGAACTGGCGGCAAACGGCAAGCGTGTCATTTCTACTATGGGTAAAGGCGGCGTAGGTAAAACCACCGTTGCAGCCGCCGTTGCGCTGGGACTTGCGAAGCGCGGAAAGAAAGTCCACCTCACCACCACCGACCCCGCCGCGCACCTTAAATTTGTGTTGGACGAAACAAGCGGCGTTTCCATGAGCCATATTGACCTGGCCAAAGAACTGAAAAAGTATCAATCCGAGGTGCTTACCAAAGCACGCGCGTCGGGCATGAGCGACGAGGATATTGCCTATGTTGAGGAGGATCTGCGTTGTCCCTGCACACAAGAAATCGCCGTATTCCGTGCCTTTGCGGAGGTGGTGGAAAAGGCCGATGATCAGTGGTAGTGATCGACACCGCGCCCACGGGCCACACCCTGCTTTTACTGGAATCCACACAGAGCTATAACCACGAAATCCAGCGCACTAAGGGTGAATTCCCTAATCGGTAATGTGGCTGTTACCCCGTCTGAAATCCGACGAAACCGAGGTTATCATTGTGACCTGCCCGAAGCGACCCCCTTTTATGAAGCGTTGCGTTTGGAGGACGATTTGAAGCGGGCGGGCATTGCCGCCAAATGGTGGGTAGTCAATCAATCTCTTTATGGTACGAACACCGTAAGCCCTCTACTGACAGCAAAAGCGGCAAGTGAGGTAGAATGGCTCAATCGTATTGATGAACACGCGGACGGTAAATTTGCACTGATTGCGTGAAACGCCAAGGAAATTAAGGGTGATCGCCTGTTAACACTTTAGGGAGGTAAATATGGTAAAAGTCGCATTTATCTGTGTCCACAATTCTTGTCGCAGCCAGATTGCGGAGGCGTTGGGCAAACTTCTTGCCGGTGATGTTTTTGAAAGCTATTCGGCGGGAACGGAAACAAAGCCGCAAATCAATCAGGATGCTGTTCGCCTGATGAAGCAACTTACGAAATTGATATGGAAAAAACACAGCGTTCAAAGCTGCTTTCTGAAATTCCCCCGATTAACGTCGTCGTTACGATGGGCTGTAATGTCACCTGCCTGTATCTGCCCTGTAAATACAGGGAGGATTGGGGCTGGACGATCCGACAGGAAAAAGTGACGAAGAATTTATTAAGGTCATTCGGCGGATTGAAAGCAATATCTGTCCCTTAAAGAAAGGCTGAATGCTTTGTAAGATGCAGCTTTCACAAGCCTCGAAAATATTCACTAAGGTACAACTTTCCTAAGACAATAATCAAAATAATGAAAAGCCCGCAATAAACAATTTAGCATAATTACTTACCTATGCTCATATGTTCCAAACAAAAAGCCAGTTTGGTGGGAGGACATATGAAGAAAATCACGGAATTTTTCCTATGTTTATTGGTAATTGTTATTTCAGCTGTCTCAATTTATTATGGTAATATTTATTTAAACAGTAAAACTAACTCTGGAACCATTTACGATAAAGAAACAGAACTTGACGAAATGGTATTTGCAACAATACTATCCATAAATGAAGATATTGCCACAGACAAGATAGAGTCTTCAGGGCAAGAAATAATGTTTACGGCTAAGACCTTTGGCAGTACCAAAAGTGAAATTGTTCGAGGAATTCAGATTTTAGATGAAAGTGCGGAAAACACTATTGCTGTTTCCGTAGGCGATAAAGTAGTACTAATGACTTATGGGGACGACGATTTATTATTTCAGTACTACTTTCGCTTTGACAAAGTTGTTATTTTAGCCCTTGTTTTCATTGTACTCATTCTTATAATGGGCAGAATTAAAGGTTTTAAGACCATTATTTCTTTAGCATTGACCTGCTTGTCAATCTTCTTCATATTTATCCCATCCATCGGGGTCGGAATAAATATATATTTTTCAACTACTATTATCAGTTTTTACATAATCCTTATGACATTAGTAATCGTATACGGGCTCAATAAGAAAAGTTTAATAGCCGCACTAAGCTGCATTTTAGGTGTTCTTTTCGCTGGAATCCTGACTAATATAATGGATTATTGGATGAAACTCACTGGATATATCAATGACGATATGTATCTATTAAGCAGTTTGTTTGGCATCGAAATAGACGTAAAAGCAATTCTCTATTCGATGATCATTATAGGTGCTTTAGGGGCAATAATGGATGTTTCAATATCAATCGCTTCATCTTTAAACGAATTGCAGGAGAATAATAAAAGAATTAGCACCAGAGATCTCTTAAAGTCCGGATTTAGTATTGGCCGTGATATAATGGGCACCATGGCAAACACGCTATTGATGGCATATATAGGGAGTTCTCTGGTCGTCGTATTAATCTATGCAGCATCAAATTATACACTTTTAAGTCTTTTGAATAAAGAAGAGATTATTTTTGAATTTCTACAGTCATTAGTAGGGAGCTTGAGTTTATTGCTAACAATTCCTCTTACAACTGTTATAGCATCTACGATATTGACAAAAAGAGAGCATTAAGCTAACAATAGATAGAATGGCTACAAAAAGCACAGTGTACTACTTATTGGTACACTGTGCTTTTTCGTTACAGTAAGTCGCCCCCCAATTTATTAAATCTCTTTTAAATAGCGAAAATTTACTTACTCTTTGTAAGACTTGAATACGATCTTTTATATTCTCTATTGTTGCCTTATTTAAAAATGCTCAACTTTTTCAACCTGTGCGGTTTCATTATCTGTATGGTTGATTAAGCAAAGGTTTCGTCCTAATGCAATGCCGCGGTGATAAAGCGATGTACAGCAGGTATGCCGTTACAGCCTTAAGTAAGCGTGGCGATTCGATGCACTTGGGAGCAGTTGTATAGATGTTAACATGCTTACGGCAGCAATGCAGTATTCTTTTAGTCGGATTTTTTCAAGTGACTAGTCACTTTTCGCCATTATTTGAGCAGACATTATTCTTTAGAATGGATTTAATTGCTATGAGTAGGGGCGCTTTTCGCTGGCATTTAGTGCGCCTTAATTTGATATTCTGAAAAATGTAGACAGTAAAAACGGAAGTCTGGTTGTAAATAATGCAGGGAGTTCTCTGTATCGACCAGTTCGATAGCTATGAGGCACTCGGTGCCGAAAAAGCCGAGGTGGGTAACGGTTAGTATTAAAAATATTTTGCTAAAAAACATATTTATCGATACAATTGTGAAGAGGGCAGTAGTGAGCTGACGCACTTGTAATGGAACTATATATTATTGTGAAAGATTCCGGCGTATGCACCAACACGGCGAAGGTATAGCTGCCCCTGGGAATCAATATTCACCGATTCGTGTACAGATTGATTCAGTGCATTTTTTGTTTCAGACAATGTATGATAGATACGGTAGGAGGATTAAAAATGAGACAAAAATTTCGGGAAAGATTTGGGAATCTAAAACTAGCAAGAAAAATGATGCTGGTTTATGTTGTACTTCTCGGTATATGCTGCAGTATCGCAATAGCGGCATTACAAATCAGTCTCAATATCTATGACGGAAAGCTTTACGAAAAATCGCTGCAGGAGCTGGATTTTTTTACACAGAAGGTAAACGATAATCTGAACGGTGTGGAAAATCTTTCTTACACCATTGCGATGGATACGGAAATTCAGCAACAGCTTTCCAAAATTAAATCCCTCACCTATCTGTCGGCAGACTATTCTTACGAGATGTATCGTTTTAGAATGCTGCTTCTGAACGAATTAAACTCCCACGCAATGGTGAAAAACATTGTATATACAGATAAACACAAAACGAAGTTCACCGTGGGCGTCGATTGCGGAACAATTGAAAAGGATGAATACAATAACTTGCTGGAAAAATTTCAACTGGCAAGGGGCGGCTATGTTGTTCAGTCACCAACACAAGAATTCCCTTACCTATTGTCTGGCAGGGATATCCTGAAGCATTTAGATGCTAGCCTGGATTATCTGGGATCTTTACTGATAACCTGCGATGTTTCCGGTATGATTGCGCAAAAGATTGACGATCTGGAAGAGGAGCATTCCACTCTATTCGTCTATTCCGAAGACGCAATGATTTATCAGGGCGATGATATCGAAATTCCTGAGCTTCCGTCGATGGATAAGACCCAGGGCTACCAGATCGTTTCCTATAAAGGACAGAAATATTTCATGTGCTACCTGAAATCATCCAAGAGCGGCTGGATGTTTGTAAACCTCTTCCTATATTCGGAGATCTTCGGGCAGACGATGGCTGTGCGTTATCTGATGATGGGGGGGTTCTTCGTGATTTTTCTAGGATCAGCCTTGATAATGGAGAAACTCGCCGGCGTTATTACCAAGCCTTTGGAGCAGCTGTCCGAATCCATGCAGATTGTGAAAACGGGGGACTTTGAAGGAGCAAAGGTGGTTTTGGAACAAGAGGCGCGCAGTGATGAAACTGGGCTGCTGGCGCAGGAATTTCGGGCGATGCTGGACAAGATCAACACGTTGATTCTTGAGAATTATGAGGAGCAGCTGCTTTTAAAGGACACTAAATACAAGATGCTTCAGGCACAGATCAATCCACATTTTCTATATAATACCCTGAATGCGCTGCACTGGTTGGTGACGGCGAAGCGAAATGAGGACGCGCGCGAAATAATTATTGAACTGGGGCAACTGCTGAGGGCCTCTTTTGCGAAAGACCCTATGACGACAGTCGCGGCGGACGTACAGCTCGCAAGAAGCTATATAACGATTCAGCAGTTCCGCTACGGGAGCCGGGCGGAGTTCCTCATAGAAACAGAAGGGAATCTGGACGCTTATATGATTCCCCATATGACACTTCAGCCGTTGGTAGAAAACGCTATATGCCACGGGGTCGAAAATTCTTTGAGTTATTGTAAAGTGGCGGTGAAGGTACGGGAAGAAAAGAACGTTATTTTTTTGGAAGTGGCTGATACCGGGCCGGGAATGACGCCCGAGGAACTGGAAGCCGTCAGAAACTTTACCGCCAGGCCCAAAGGACATGGAATCGGTTTGAACAACATCAGGGAACGATTGAGAATGGCTTGTGAGAACAGTGAATTCAGCATCGAAAGCCAGTTGGCCAACGGAACAGTCGTACGGATCCGGATACCAAAACTGAAAGGCGGGAACACGGATGTATAAGCTATTGATCGTTGACGATGAGAAAATTGAACGCGAAGGGATGGAAAGATTCATCCAATGGGAGAAGCGTGGGATAGAGCTTGTAGGTTCGGCGTGGAATGGGCTGGAAGGGTTTGAAAAAATTCAGGAGAAGAAGCCGGATATTGTCCTGACGGACATAAAGATGCCGGTGATGGACGGCATCGAACTGATCCGAAAGGTGAAAAAAAGCTTTCCGGAGATAGAATTTGTGGTGCTGTCCGGATACGGAGAGTATGAATTCACCAGCAAGGCAATGGAGGAGGGAGTAAGGTATTACATTCTGAAGCCATGTGACGAACAGAAGATAACGGAGGTTTTGGATAAGGTAAAGGCAGATATCGAAGGGAAAAGGGAAAACTTGCAGGAAAAAGAATATCAGAATGCGGCGCTGAAACTGCTGCCGCGTGCAAAAGAGCAGATTTTCCGGAATATGCTCCTGGGTAGGGAGCAACCGAAAAGAGATTATCAGCTGATCGTGGAAGAAATAGGGGGCGTTCAAGAGGTAATCGTCCTTGCCTTCCGGATGCAGAATGGCTTTGATGATTTGGAGCAATTCGTGATCGGAAATATTTTGTCGGATCTATTGGGGAACGAAAAGGTTTTTTTATCCACCTCCATTCAGAAGGATGTCCTGCTTTTATTGGACGCGAAAACCCGCCCCAATATCGAATCGGCAGTGGCCAGAACACGAAAGGTATTCATGGAACTTGAAACACTGCCAATTCAGGCCGCGGTCAGCAATGTGGGAAAAGTGGGCCAGGTAAGCGCACTGTATTTACAGGCCCAGGGGCTTTTCAAGATCGGGAGCATGGAGCAGCAGATCGGTTTTCTGCATGAGGATCTGTTTAAAAATCTGCAGAACGATGCTACGCTACTCGTGGATTACCACAGGATCAGGAACGCAAAAGAGTACGCGGAAGTTCTATTTGAGATTTATCTTATGTTTGTAAAAATGGAGCTGAAACAATATACGTTTGAGCAGAAAAAGGAAATCTGCCAATGGATGCTGCACATTCTCTATGGCGATGAAGCCGTACCAAAAAACATTGGTGTCGGTGACCGGTGGGTGCTGTTGGAGCAGGTGGTAAACCTCATTGCCGAAAAACAGGGACTTGGACTCAATCAGGGAAAAGAGGAGCAGAGGATTAAAAGAATCTTGCTGACCGCCTATCAGAACCTTCAGAATCCTGAGATGAATATCCAGTATCTTTCTCAAAAGGTTTTATTTATGAATGAAGATTATTTTGGAAGAGTATTTGCAAAAAACAGAAATGAAAGATTTTCAGCTTTTCTTGTAAAGCAGAAAATTGCTCTGGCGCAAAGACTTTTGCAATATAATACGGAACTCAAGATAGCACGTCTGGCAGAGATTGTCGGATATCCCTCAGACGGACAGTACTTTTCAAAAGAATTCCGTAAGATCATAGGCGTGTCGCCGACGGAATACCGTGACGCATTGAAAAAGTCGTCTTTTTTCAAGTGATAAGCCGTAAAAATACATTCTATTGTTCACAATATTTAGTTAAAATGACTATATCGAGACTGTGTGCACAGAAACCAAATTAAGAAAGAGGAGAGATATCAATGAGAATGAAAGGACTGTTGGTGTTATGCCTTACAGTTGCCATTGCACTTACAACAGCCAGCTGTGGTTCCGGAAATGTGGCCAGCCCTTCAGAAGGTAACACTTCAAGCACAGCAAATGTCAGTTCCGATGTCAGTTCCGAAATTGAAGAGGTAACACTCAAATTTACTTGGTGGGGTTCACAGAGCAGACATGATTATACGCAGAAACTTCTTGATCTTTATACGCAATCGCATCCTAATGTAAAATTTGAAGCAACGCCCGCCGGCTGGGACGGGTATTTCGACAAACTGTCCACCCAAGCGGCATCGGGCTCTATGCCGGATATCGTGCAAATGGATTATCTCTACATTTCAACGTACGCGAAAAATAACACGGTGGCGGATCTAAAGCCGTTTATCGACGACGGCACCATTGATGTTTCAAGCATCGATAAAAATCTTTTGAACACGGGCGTAATCAATAATAAAACAGCCGGGTTGGTTCTGTCCACCTCGCTAATCGCAATTGGTTACAATCCGGATGTTCTGGACAAAGCGAGCGTAAAGGCGCCGACAAGCGATTGGACATGGGACGATTTTATCAAGCTGAATACTGAGGTCAAGGATAAGGCAGGGATAAATGACGGTGCCAGCTTAAACCCCGTGCTCGACACAAATCTCTTTAATTATTGGGTGAGACAGCATGGCGAGAAGCTTTTCAGTGATGATAATAAGTCGCTGGGATATACGGACGATAAGCTTTGTGCGGATTTCCTGAAAATGTGGAAAAATATGATGGATGCCAACCTAATGCCGAATCCCGATGAGTATGAGCAGATTGCAACCTTGGGCTTGGAGGCCGGCCCTGTTGTAACCGGGGAAGCCGCTATGACCCAGAACTGGAACAATTACGCGACCCTTGCAAGCAAGGCTAATGACAAACTGAAGATCGTTACACCGCCGCTGGTTGCGGGTTCTGACGCAAAGGGACTGTGGATGAAGCCCGGCATGTTCTTCTCGATTTCCGAAACTTCCAAGTACAAAAAAGAAGCAGCTGAGTTTATCAACTGGTTTGTCAATTCCGAAGAAGCCAACGACATTATCATGGCCGAAAGAGGAACTCCCGTATCCTCCAAAATCCGCGAACATCTGACTAATTCCGGGAAAATGTCGCAGCAGCAGAAGGATATGTTCCAATATGTTGACGACGCAGTAGCGCTCAGCAGTCAAACTCCACCTCCGGACCCGGTTGGCATGTCCGAGATCAACAAGGTGTTTAAGGATATGGGGTACAGCGCGTTTTACGGTCAGGCAACACCGGAACAGGCTGCAGCCGAATTCAGAAAACAGGCAAACGAGATACTGGCAAGAAATAACTGATTGGTGGGAGAATGGGGTTCCACATATTTTGTGGAACCCCTCTTCCTTCGAAAGGCAAGGGTGATTGTGTGAAAAGTCAGAAGAGTCTGGCAAAAAAAATCTATAAGGCGAAAGATAATGCAGTAGGATATTTAATGCTTGCGCCATGGCTGGTTGGCTTCTTCATGATGTGGCTGATCCCGGCCGTGATTTCGATTTACTATTCGTTTACGGATTTTAATTTGCTGAATTCGCCGAAGATGGTCGGATTCGCCAATTATGCCCGTGTTGCAGCCGACAAAACTGTTATTCAGGCGCTGATGGTCACTTTCACCTATGTGCTGATATTGGTACCTCTTCGTCTGGCATTTGCGCTGTTTGTAGCAATGCTTTTAAATAAAAAGCATAAGGGCCTCGGCCTGTATCGCACGTTTTATTATATTCCGTCTATTATAGGCGGAAGTATTGCGGTTTCCGTCGTGTGGAAGCAGATTTTCGGCAATAATGGCGTCATTATGTCGCTGCTGGGGTTGTTCGGAATTCAGCAACAAACTTCATTTTTGGGAAATCCAAATACGGCGTTAGGTGTCATTATCATAATGGGCATATGGCAGTTTGGTTCGTCCATGCTGATCTTTCTTTCAGCTTTGAAGCAGATTCCTGTTTCGTTGTATGAATCCGCCATGGTGGACGGCGCAAAGCCGGCGAGGATTTTTTTCAGAATTACGCTGCCCATGCTTACGCCGACAATCTTCTTTAACCTGATTCTGCAAATTATCAATGGCTTCCGGGTGTTTACGGAAAGCTATATTATTACGAACGGCGGGCCGCTTAACAGCACCTTATCCTATGTGCTCTACCTGTACCGCCGTGCATTTACCTATTTTGACATGGGCTATAGCTGTGCGCTCGCATGGCTTCTGGTCGCGATTATTGCTGTCTTTACGATTGTATTGTTTAAGACCCAAAAGAGCTGGGTTTATTATGAGGCGGGGGAGAATTAAACGATGGGTATGAAAAACACAAAAAGGCTGCATTCCGTTCTATTTCATGTCGGGGCATGTGTTTTGGGATTTTTCATGATTTACCCATTGCTCTGGCTCGTTGCGAGTTCCTTTAAAAGCAATGTAACAATGTTTACCGGTTCCTATTCGCTGATTCCTCAGGAATGGGATGTAATAAAGAATTACGCCAGCGGGTTTGCGGGTGTCGGTAATGTTCCGTTTGTTACCTTCTTCCTGAATTCACTGCTGGTTACCGTCGTGGGAACCATTACCTGCGTACTGTCGTCCCTGTTTGCGGCATACGCGTTGTCGAGAATTCGGTTCCGCTTTGCCGCCTTCTGGTTCGGCTGTGTAATGGTGACGATGATGATTCCGCCGCAGGTCATGGTTGTACCACAGTATATCATTTTAAAAAAAATGGATCTGATTGATAAAGAAGCGTCGCTGGTGCTGCCATGGGCCTTTGGTATGGCATTTTTTATCTTCCTGATGGTTCAGTTTTTCAGGGGGATCCCGAAAGAACTGGATGAAGCGGCACAGATTGACGGCTGCGGAAGGATCGGTATCCTGTTCCGCATTTTGGTCCCTATTGTAAAGCCTGCGATCGTGACGTCGTCGATTTTCGCGTTCTATTGGATTTGGCAGGATTTCTTTCAACCACTGATTTTCATGAACACAGCCAGTAAATTTACGATTCCTTTGGCATTGAATATGTATCTCGACCCCAATTCCTATAACAACTATGGCGGCCTGTTCGCCATGTCGGTGATTTCATTGCTTCCGGTTATCCTTGTCTTCATTATCTTCCAGAAACAGCTGGTGGAGGGAATCGCGACAGAGGGCCTTAAGGGCTGATTCTTAAAAGTCTATAAAGGTGTCGCACAGGTTGTACTGGTGTGACACCTTTTTGATGTCGGGAGTGAAAGGTAGAATGTTATCTATTAATCGAAATTCAATCGTTACAGTCAAAGCTTGTACGGAACCTGTTAGTAGGGCCGTCAACAATCTGAAGAGGGACCTTGAGAAAGCCTTTTGCACGTCCGGGCAGAAGGGGGCGGAAATACACCTGCTGGAGGAGCCGCAGGAAAAAGAATGTTTTTGTATTGCGGCTTCGGGCGGAAACTTGGAAATCCGGGCAGCGGATGATCTTGGGTTTATCTACGGCATTTATGAAATCAGCCGCTCGCTGCTCGGGATCACAGATTTCTGGTTTTGGAACGACCAGAAGGTCGTTCCAAAAGAGGAGGTTTGCGTATCTGACGATTACCGATACCGGTCCAAGCCGCATGCCGTGCACTTCCGCGGCTGGTTTGTGAACGATGAGGTGTTAATTCACACCTGGAGCATCGACCGGCAAAAAGCAAAACCGTGGGAGATGGTGTTTGAAGCGTTGTTGCGCTGCGGCGGCAACATGGTTATTCCCGGTACGGACACCAACTCACGGCTTTATCGGCAGCTCGCGGCGGACATGGGGTTATACATCACTCACCACCACGCGGAACCGCTTGGCGCAGAGATGTTTGCCCGGGCATACCCACAGATGAACCCCTCCTACGCGGAATATCCGGACAAATTTCAGCAGCTTTGGCGAGACGGTATCCGGGGCCAGAAAAACCTGCGCGTTATCTGGAACCTCGGTTTCCGCGGGCAGGGGGATTGCCCTTTCTGGGTCGATGACCCGCAGTTTCAGACACCCGAGTCCCGCGGCGAGTTGATGAGCAGGCTGATTCGGATTCAGTACGATATGGTTAAGCAGGCGATACCCGACGCGGTCTGCAGCACGAATTTGTACGGGGAAACGATGGAGCTTTATCGTGACGGCTATTTGCAACTGCCGGAGGATGTTATTAAAATCTGGGCGGACAACGGTTACGGAAAGATGGTGACGAGAAGGCAGGGAAACCACAATCCGCGCGTTTATGCGCTGCCTGAAGCAGACGGGGGAAAACACGGCATCTATTATCACGTTTCCTTTTACGATCTGCAGGCGGCCAATCATATTACGATGCTCCCGAATACCCCGGAGTTTGTAATGAGGGAGCTTGGAGAGGTACTCAAACATGGCGCAAAGGATTTTTGGTTGATCAACTGTTCCAATGTAAAACCGCATGTGTATTTACTGGATTTCATATCTAGGGCCTGGCGAGACGGAACAATTGATATCGCCAAACACAGGGAAGAATATGTGTCGCGGTACTATGGCAGGGAAAATATCGGGCCGGTTTCCGCCTGCCTGAAGGCGTATCCCCAATATGCGCTTGCCTATGGAGCCAATGAAGACGAACATGCCGGCGAACAGTTTGCCAACCATGTGGCCAGGATGCTGGTTTCCCAGTATATGAAGGAGAAGGAAAAACGCGCGGAAGATTTACTGTGGGGGACGGACGCGGAAAGTCTTAAGGGGCAGGTCATCTGGTACCGGGCGTTATGTGAAAAAGCGCAAAAGGAATACCGGGAATATCTGCTGGAATGTGAGCGAGCGGCCGCTTCTGTTTCGGATGATGCACAGCGGCTGTTTCAGGATTCCCTGCTTCTACAGGTGAAAATTTATTATCATTGCTTTTCGGGGGCCCTTTTGGTGTGCGAAAGCATTTTAAAAGCTATGGAGAGAGATTATCAGCGGGCGTTTTATGCGGCCGGCAAAGCACAGGCGGAATATCTGCGTGCCGACGCCGCGATGAAAAGCTGTGAGCATGGAAAATGGCATGGTTTTTACGAAAACGAATGCCTGACCGATGTGAAGCAGACGGCATGGGTATTAGGGGGGCTTATGAGTTACCTGAGAAACCTAGGTGACGGACCGCATTTTTACGAGTGGCAAAGGGAATTCTTTTATTCGGAGAAGGACCGTCGGGTACTGCTGATTCTCAATATGGAAAACCATTTGAAAGACGATGAACTGTTTGCGCTGATGGAGGAAAAATGGGGTAATTAAGCGGAAACAGTGTGATACGGCACGGCTCCAAACTGTCCGGCGCCGCATATCGGAAGGAAAGGAACTAATGATTATGGAAATGACATTTCGCTGGTTCGGAAGCAAATTTGATTCTGTTACCTTGCAACAAATCCGTCAGATTCCGGGGGTAACCGGTGTCATTACAACTTTATATGAGACCGCTCCCGGGGACTGCTGGAGCAGGGAAGCAATCCATGCCCTGAAAAGGGAGGTCGAGGCCGGTGGGCTTCGTATTTCCGGAATCGAAAGCGTCAATGTCCACGATTCCATCAAAATCGGTTCGCGCGATCGCGACCAATATATTGAAAATTACATTCGGACACTGGAGAACCTGGGAAAAGAAGACATCCACATGGTCTGCTACAATTTTATGCCGGTTTTTGACTGGACCCGCACCGAATTGGCTCGCGTCCGCCCGGACGGTTCCACCGTTCTGGCTTATCATCAGGCAACCGTCGACGCACTTGACCCGGCCAAGATGTTTGATACCATTTCCGGCGAAGCCAACGGTTTTGTACTTCCCGGCTGGGAACCGGAACGCATGGCGAAAATCAAAGAGCTTTTTGAACAGTACCGCAACGTGGACGAAGAAAAGCTATTTAAGAATCTGGAATATTTTTTGAAGGCCGTCATGCCCGTCTGTGACCGATATGACATCAACATGGCTATCCATCCCGACGACCCTGCCTGGAGTGTATTCGGTCTGCCGAGAATCGTTACCTGCCTGCCAAACCTGCAAAGGCTGATGAGAATGGTAAACAACCCGCATAACGGCGTTACTTTCTGCTCTGGTTCCTACGGCACGAACCCGAAGAACGACCTGCCCGGCATGATCCGCGCTTTGAAAGGACGCATTCATTTTGCCCATGTGCGGAACCTGCGGCACAACGCGCCGGGGGATTTCGAGGAATCCGCACATTTGTCTTCGGATGGCAGTTTCGACATGTATGAGATCGTAAAGGCACTGTACGAGATCGGTTTTCAAGGCCCCATCCGTCCGGATCACGGGCGGATGATCTGGGGGGAAAAGGCGATGCCCGGGTATGGCCTGTATGACCGCGCTCTAGGTGCCGCCTACATCAATGGCCAGTGGGAAGCGATTGAGAAAGGAGTACGATAATATGCAATTAAACGAATCGGGATTATCCGTTCGGAAGCAGTGGAAGGCCGCAGGTTATTTAATTCCCGAGTTTGACAGGAGCGATGTGGCGGAGAAAACAAGAAAACGGCCTTACTGGATACATTTTGGAGCAGGTAATATCTTCCGCGCGTTTCAGGCAAATGTGGTTCAGAATCTTCTGAACAAGGGCGTGCTGGATCGAGGGCTTATCGTCGCGGAAGGATACGATTATGAAATCGTAGAGAAAATGAATCGCCCCCATGACGATTACAGTATTCTGGTGACCCTGAAAGCCAACGGTTTTGTGGAGAAAACCGTAATTGGCAGCGTGGTTCAGTCCTTTATACTTGATTCAGGGAACACGAAGGAATTCGACGGCATAAAAGCGATCTTTCGGCAGGATTCACTCCAGATGGCGAGCTTTACAATTACGGAAAAAGGCTACAGTCTGACGGACGCAAAGGGGATGCTCCTTTCTTCCGTCGCATGCGATATGGAACGTGGGCCCGAAAAGCCAGAGAGCTACATCGGGAAAATCGCGTCCCTGCTCTACGCCCGTTTCCTCGCGGGAGAGAGACCGATTGCGATGGTAAGCATGGACAATTGCTCCCACAACGGTACAAAGCTGTTCGAGGCCGTATCCGCGTTCGCAGACGCATGGTCGGAACGAGACCTAACAGAAAAAGCGTTCTCCGATTACATACACAATCCGAAGAAAGTGTCCTTTCCGTGGTCTATGATTGACAAAATCACCCCGCGCCCGGATCCTTCCGTAGAGAACATTCTAAAAAAAGACGACGTGGAAGGGCTGGCCCCGATTATTACAAGTAAAAGGACCTATGTTGCCCCTTTCGTCAACGCCGAGGAATGTGAATACTTAGTGATTGAAGATGCGTTTCCGAACGGTCGCCCGCCGCTGGAAAAGGGAGGCATCCTATTCACAACGCGGGAAACAGTGGACAAAGTGGAAAAGATGAAGGTGTGCACCTGTCTAAACCCGCTTCACACCGCGCTTGCAATCTTTGGGTGCCTGCTGGGCTACGACCTGATTTTCATAGAAATGAGAGACGCCGCACTCAGAAGGCTGGCGGAGGGGGTCGGGAAGGAAGGGCTTCCGGTTGCCGTCCACCCCGGGATTCTGGACCCGAAAGAATTCATGGATACCGTATTGAACATCCGCCTGCCGAACCCGTTTATGCCGGATACCCCGCAGCGAATTGCAACGGATACATCCCAGAAGCTGGCGATTCGCTTCGGTGAAACCATTAAGGCTTATGCTGCGTCCCCAAAACTCCGTATCGCCGATTTGAAACTCATCCCGCTTGTTTTTGCCGGATGGCTTCGTTACCTGATGGGGCTGGACGATGATGGCAATGTCTTTGAATTGAGCCCGGACCCGATTTTGAGCTCCGTATGCTCTTATGTCGCGTCTATCCGCTTGGGCGACCATGGCGTGGATACCGAAGCGCGACTAAAGCCGATTCTGGAGAATGAGAAAATTTTTGGCGTTAATCTCTACGACGTGAACATGGCGGGGACGATCTGCGGCTATTTCAAGCAAATGATATCCGGTACAGGGGCCGTGCGCGCCGTGCTTGAAAAATATGTGTAGGAGGGTTTAAGCAATGGAATCTTTTATATATGATGATTTCTTGTTGCAGACAGAAACCGCCAAAGTGCTTTACCATGATTATGCGGAGAAAATGCCTATTATCGATTTCCATAATCACCTGAGCCCGAGTGATACAAGGACCTGCATTGATAATATCCGGATGATCAGAGGTGTGTGATATGACCAGTAGTCCTCAAGGCCCATGTTGTTAACATACTGAAGAAGCCTGAATGTTGCCAGCGGCAACGCGATACAGATTAACCTCAACAGTAACGCCGACGCCCAACAGTTTAAGATCACGCCCAACAACGACAACACCTACAAGATCACGACCAAGGTAACCTCCGATAAAAGCTCATTGACAGTGAAGGATGGTAACAACAATCCGGCTGCCGTTATTGAATTGGGTGACACAGGGGCCAATCATCAAAAGTGGTACTTTGAGGAGGTCTCCGCCTCGGATGCTCCCTCAGACGGTAAGATCATCACCATCCGTTCCCGCCACAGCGGGCAGTATTTTGATGTAAACGGCGGTACCGACGCCGAGGGCACCAAGATCATTCAATACTATTTCCATGGCGGGGCCAACCAGAAGTATCTGCTGCAGAGCACTACCGGCGGGTACTTCAAGCTGCTCTCCCTGCTCAACGATTCGGGCAAGTACGTGACGGTGGAGGCCGACAATACACTCGCCCTGCGCAGCGATACCGGTTCCTCCAATCAGGAATTTAAGTTTGTTTCTCAGCCCAACGGAACCTACCGGATCGTGACCCGTACGAGCGCCGACGCGAGCTGCATCCAAGACCCCAACTCTTCCTACACCTCCGGCACGGGGTTGACCGTTACCGCGAACGGCTCGGGCACGAACCAGCAGTGGGTGCTGGAGGAGGCAACCAAGAGCATCACTTCGGAGGCGACCTATGCCTCCAACGGCAACTACCTTGACAAGATAACGGATGCCAGAGGCAACACGACGGACTACAACTACGACACCAACAAGGGTGTTCTGAATTCTGTTGAGGACGCAAACGGGGAGCTGACCAGCTATACCTACAATCCCAACAACGACAATCTTGAGAGCGTTTCACGGGCGGGGGCCGAAAGCCGTTATCTCTATGAAAACAGCCAATTGAGCGCCATCAAGCCCCACGCGGACGACGACAGCTACGCGTACACCTTTGCCTACGACGGGTTCGGGAACGTAAAATCCGTAAATGTAGGCACACAGCGGCTTGTCACCAACACCTACCGGACATACAACAAATCGCTGAGCTACAGCACCTACGGCAACGGCTACAAGGTGGGCTATACCTATGACGACTTTGACCGTGTGACCGAGAAGAAGTACAACGACACCGTGCGTTTCAAATACACCTACGACAAGGAAGGCAACCTTTACAGTTCTCAGGATTTGCAGGGGAACACCAGCTACAGCTATGCCTATGATTTTGCGAAGAGGCTGCAGGCCGTAACCGGCAGCAACGGCCACCGTATGAAATCCGTATACGACACCAAAAACCGCCTGACGGATTTCTTCAACCTCTTTGGCGCCACCTCCTACAAGACCAGCTATGTATATGGCAGCGCCGCAACACAGACGCCTACGCTGGTCTACGGTATCAAGCTCAACGATGTGCAAAAGCTCTCGTATGCCTACGACGCCCTTGCGAGGCTTAGTACCAAAACGATCAACGGGGCGAACAACTATGCGGTAAACTACCGCTATGTAGATGTGTCGGACAGCAAAACGACCACCCTGCTTTCGAGCATTAATAACGGTGGCAATACGCTTAGCTATACCTATGACAAGCTGGGGAATATCGAGACCATCAGCGAGAATGATGAGCTGAAGGCTACCTACCACTATGACGAGTTAAACCAGCTGACCAGAGAGGACAACCTCTGGCAGGATGAAACCATCGTTTACGCCTATGACCTCGGCGGAAACATGCTGAGCAAAACGACCTATGCGTATACCGAGCCTTCGGACGAGCCGACCGAGCTCTATCATTCCGCCGCCTATGCCTATGGTGACGGCAACTGGAAGGACAAGCTGACCGCTTACGACGGGCAGGCCATCACCTATGATGAGATCGGCAACATGCTCTCCTTCGGCAGCAAGACCTTCACATGGGAAGGCCGGCAGCTCACCGCGTTATCCGACAGCGACAGCGGGGCTTCCCTCACCTATCAGTACAACGACAGCGGCATCCGAACCAAGAAGGTGTATAACGGGGTTACGACCAACTACTACTTAAACGGCGACGATGTAGTTCGTGAAACCAACGGTACCGACACGCTCGACTACTTCTACGACGCCGACGGCAACCTCTACGGCTTCAAACTTAACGGCAGCGAGTATTACTACATCCGCAACGGGCAGAATGATATCACGGGCATCCTTGACACAAGCGGAAACGAGGTTGTATCATACAGTTATGATACGTGGGGCAAGCTGCTGGGGATTACCGGCTCACTAGCCGACACTGTTGGTATGAAGAACCCTTACCGATACCGCGGGTACAGGTATGATACCGAGACGGGGCTGTATTACCTGAATAGCAGGTATTATGACGCAGAGCTTGGCAGGTTTATTGCTGAGGATACAAGTCTGAATTCAGGCACAGGCATCATTGGGCTGAATATGTTCGCTTACTGCAACAATAATCCTGTTATGTTGACCGATAGTGATGGCAACATGCCGTTTTTACTGATTACGGCTGTGGCAGGAGCATTGATTGGTGCGGTTGCAGGTGGTATTATTGCTGCCAAAAGCGGAAAGAATGTTTGGGCAGGTATTGGCATAGGAGCAGCTGCAGGGGCATTGATTGGGTTAGGCGCCGGCGCGGCAGCAGGCGCTTTACTTGCTGGAAGCGCAACAGCTTCTATGGCAGCAGTGCTTGCCGGGGCAGGTGTATTGATTAACCAAGCAAGTACGGCAATTAGTCAGGTCGTAACTAAAGTTGCTGATAAATTGACTCGAGTAGTTAATAGTGGAGGACGTGTAGCTACCCAAACAACAACTGCTTTACAAACATATTATCCGCCTAATAATGGATTCGCTGGGACCACCCAAGAGATTACGTTAGATGCAGGGACGTTATTGCAAAGAACAGGAGATATGGTTGGACGATTTACAGCCCCTGCTAGAACACCTACACAAGTATTGTCATTACCATATGATAAGATTGGACAGGCAACCACTTTACTGCAAGTACAGCAGCCTATACAAGCACTAAGTGGTAAAGTCGCCCCTTGGTTTGGTCAAATTGGAGGGGGAACACAATATCTGCTGTTAGGCGGCAGGGTTGATCAATTAATACGAGATGGTATAATTACTATTTTTGGAGGGTAATATGACAAGAAATGATTTTTTAAAAAAATTACAAGAGAATAAAATTGATTCCAGTATTGTTAATTTTGATAATTCCATAAGAGACGGATATTGCATAAGGAAAAATTACAATAGATGGGAAGTTTTTGTAAGAGAACGGTTTGAAGAGTATGATGTCATCGGATTTCCTAGTGAAAGTGATGCCTTAGAAAATTTGTTAAAGCAAATTCTAAGTATTTATGGGAAATAAGAGGCGGTTTTAGTGTGGACAAGTGGCTATCCTTTCAAAAAAGCCGGAACAGTTGCTGTAAAAAAGAAAAATCGGCCTTGGTTAATTAGCGGGGCCGGTTTATCACACAATTCTGGCGGTCTGAAGCTGGATTCCCCGCGCGTATAGCCTCTCCCATATATATCAGACTTAAATAGAGCCTAACTTTTTTCTTTTCACTGTCGTAACTCCAGTATGTCCTATAACTGCTACCTAAAAAATATAGTACCCCCCTGCAAAAAAAGGCTCATTAACAAACTTTTTACATTTCTAACCGCTTGACAAATCGCAGACTTAGCCTTACTTATAGAGGCAAGAAGCGATTCCCTTGATCGGTTTTGAATAGCTTTCTACCTGAAGAACACGTTCTGAAACAACGTGTTCTTCTCTTTTTTGCGCTTGTGGCGTTGGCTGACCGAACAGCAGTGTATAGAGGTTATGTGTGAAGCTTCCATCCTGTTTGCGCCGGTTCTGCTTGTGGAGCAGCAGCTGCGCCTGCAACTCGCGGATCTTCTTCACTACCAACAACGGGCAGGCCATCACCTACGATGAAATCGGCAACATGCTTTCCTTCGGCAGCCAGACCTTCCCATGTGAAGGCCGGCAGCTCACCGCGTTATCCGACAGCGATAGCGGAACCTCCAAAAGGATTATCATACAAAATGGCAATTGCTTATGTGAAATCAGGAGGAGATGTTTTTGCTTCTTCAAAAGCCAATGCCAAACGTTTAGCAACTGCCGTTGGAAATGGCAAAGCTCCTACAGCACCTGAAATTCACTCTAAAAACGGTTCGACCTTAGGTTTCTGGAAACATTATCATGATGGTAATAGAAAGGGTGGGCACATCTTTTATGTGTAATCAAACTTATGGAAATAAATTATAGTATTATAGTAAACAATTACATTGAAATAATTAAATACTGTATAAAATCCTCTGATACTTTTTCTGTTATATCTAATATTAAAAAACCATATTCTCAAATACCACCAAAAAGTGAGCACGATGAAATTTTGAAATATTTTGAGCCATATTTGTTAAAGCAAGTCATAGGAATTAAGAATTGGCCAGGAACAAGTACAAGAGACAACCATAAAGTTATAAGTATTTATAAATGTCAAAAAGAAACTTATAAATTATTAATGAACTTACCTAATATTTTTACTCCTTTAAGCAATAATTTGCCTGAGGATATTTGCTTTTATAGAAATGATATGGAATGGCTCGTATCGGTTTCTCACGAAAAACTAGCGTATATATCGCATGAAACTAAACAAGATGCTGGCTTTTTTCAAGGCTTAACTTAATTTATTATAAGTTATAAGAATCGTTGCCTACAAACTGCGCTATCTACTTAGGTGGCGCAGTTTGTAATCTGTGATGACAAGTCTTTGGGCTTTATACTCAATGGTCACGTACTTCAGCCATGGTATCTATTTCAAGATTTATTTGCTTTTTCTACTTTTTAGTTAGTCTTGCCGCAGGCGTGGGTAATAGAAAAACAAATAAACCGATGGCTCAATGAAAATAAGAAAAGGCTTCCAATTAGGAAACCTTTCAGATGGGTGATTATTACTATTCTAAAATCCACGATCACACGACATAAGATCGACCCTAGCTCATTAGCTTTAAACCGGATATGTATCATCCTCATGCATCATATAACCAATCAGGGCATAAACCCCAACCCATAAAAATACGTTATTTCCATCTGGCACTTCAAATACTTGTGGGCGCACTGAAAAGAAATCGGATAACTTGGCCACTTCATTCGAGGTATGTATTTCAGCGCTGTTTTTATCGCCTCTCTTTACCTTCCATTGTTCGCCTGCCAGCATATCAATTGACAGCCCAATAGGCCGTGGAGGTTTGGTGAGGGCGAAGTGGTCGGCGCCTGCGGCATATAACGGTTGGGCGGTTGCAACAAGCATGTCACCCTGCATGAGCTTATATAGGTGGTTTTCGCCCGCGCGTTTCTCCGGCAGGTTCTCAATGCTGGTTAAATATTTTACTTCCTTATCCGGGCCAATAATTACTTTTTCCGGCCCGAATAGCTTTTGGCTACGCAAGTAGGCCAGCATCCTGCCGGTTTTATCCTGAAACTGCTTTTCACATAAATCGTTTTTCACTATAATTCTCATATCAAATTCCCCTTGATAATAGTATATAGCATACCCCACCAATCACGCCGCTGCCCAGCATTATAAATATGGGGTTAGTCTTAAATTTACGCAGTAGGATCAAGGCCACCGTAAATAGGGCAACGGCAATGACGTCAATTGACGATATGTTCCAGCTAAACCCATCCGGCCCCCAAAATGACAGTACAAGGATGGATAGTCCTGCAGAAAAGATTAATGCAACCACAGTTGGGCGAAGGCCTGCCAATATGCCCTTGATAACCACCAACTCTCGGTATTTTCCGTACAGCCACGCCAGCAGGGATACGATGATGCAGGAGGGTAAAATACAACCTAAAGTGGAAATCAGTGCTCCACCCAAACCGGCAATTTGAATGCCCACAAATGTTGCTGAATTAACCGCGATCGGGCCGGGGGTCATCTCGGAAATAGTAATGAGATCGGTAAATTCAGTGAGCGACAGCCAGCCGTGAATATCCACCACTTGGTTTTGTATCAATGGCATAGCGGCCAATCCACCGCCGAAGCTGAGTAGCCCGATTTGAAAGAAACTCCAGAAAAGTTGCAGGTATATCATGCTTTAAATATGCTCCTTTCCTGTCCTTTTATCATGTAGGCTTACCAGTGCTCCCAATGTTCCGCAGAATAGTATAATGTAAACAATATTGATATGTAGCACATAATAAGCGATAAAGGCCGCTGCCAAAATGACGATTGGCAGTATCTTTTTTGCCTTAATGATCTTTCCGCCCATCGTTATAACCACATCAAAGATCACAGCGCATACTCCGGCCATCATACCATTTAATACAGCACTGACGATAGGATTGTCACGAAACGCTGCATAAAACAGGGAAATGATGGACAGGACCATTAATGGCGGTAATACGGTTCCCAAGATGGAAACCAACACCCCGGATATTCCCATCAGGCGCCAGCCTACCAAAATCGCAGCATTCACAGCTATCGCACCAGGTGATGATTGGGCTATCGCCGCTATATTCAACATTTCCTCTTCTTCCAGCCAGCCCAATTCGTCCACAAACTTCTTTTTCATTAGCGGGATAATGACATATCCGCCGCCAAAAGTAAACGCACTAAGAAAAAAAGTAGATTTAAACACCTTAAAGTAGTTTTTTAGATTTTTTTTCACGAAATCACCCCTTACTAATCAGTATATTCCTTGATTGTTAATATTAAAAATAGTATTATTAGATAATATACATAGCTATTTTAATATGAATTCGGGGATATGTTATGACGATTCGTCATTTAAAAATCTTTGTTATGGTATGTGAGGAAGGTAGTATCACAAAAGCAGGGCAAAAACTGTTTATGGCACAGCCCACCGTCAGCTTTGCAATCAGCGAACTGGAACAGTATTACGGCACCAAGCTGTTTGACCGCATTTCAAAACGTCTTTACCTAACTGACGCGGGGCAAAGACTGCTCCCGTACGCACAGCATATCACGTCGATGTTCAATGAGATGGAAACCGAAATTAAGAGATGGGATAACGGCGGCACGTTACGCGTCGGTACCAGCATTACGATTGGAAATTGCCTGCTGCCGAAACTGTTAAAAACGTTCTCGGAGCATAGGCCTGATGTTGTAGTAAAAGTACAGGTTGATAACTCAGAGAAAATAGAACAAGCCGTATTGGATAACCGCATTGACCTCGGCCTTATTGAGGGTGTATCTCACAGTACCTTGATTGTTAGCGAACCGTTTTGTGAGGATGAACTGGTGCTATTATGTGCACCGAACCATCGCTGGGCAATGCAAAAATCCGTGCAACTCGAAGAACTGAAAGATGAGCCTCTTCTGATGCGGGAGAGTGGCAGCGGAGGCCGTGAGATACTGGAAAGCGCACTTCTGCTAATGGATATTAAGCTGGAACCGTCGTGGGTGAGCATCAGCACAAATGCAATTGTGCAGGCGGTAGCTAACGGTTTCGGCGTTGCTGTTTTACCTCTGCTGCTGGTGGAAAACTACCTGGCGCAGGGGACCCTTATTGCAAAACAGTTAGACGGCATATCACTTAAGCGAAAAATGACCATGATCCACCACAGGAACAAATATCTCACAGGCGCGGCGAGTGAGTTTATTAACGTATGCCACGATTTACCCTCATACCAGCCATGATCGCTGGCGACGCTACTTTATTTAAGAATAGCGAGAAATGAGCGATTCAGAAACTCATTCTTAAGGTAGATTGTACTCACTTATATACACGCAGATGATCCTAAACAAGTTGAGTTAACCGTAAATATAATTGGCATATCCCTCAAAGAGCCAGAAAATTGCAGTAAAAAAGAAAAATCGGTCTTGACCTATTAGCGGGGCCGGTCTATCATACAATTCTGGCGGTCTGAAGCTGGATTTCTTGTACGTATAGCCTCTCCCCTATATATCAGACTTAAATAAAGCCTAACTTTTCTCTTTTCACTGTCGTAACTCCAGTATGTCCTATAACTGCTACCTAAAAAATATAGTACCCCCCCTGCGAAAAAAGGCTCATTAACAAACTTTTTACACGACGCAAAAGCCTTCTTTTGCGTTTGACTACTTGACAAAATCGCAGTCTTCGCCTTACTATGGAGGCAAGAAGCGATTCCCTTGGCCGGAATTATATAGCTTTGTACCTGAAGAACACGTTCTGAAACAACGTGTTCTTCTCTTTTTTGCGCATTTAGCATTGGCTGACCAAAGAGTAGGGTATAGAGGTTATGTGTAAAGCTCCCGTCCTGCTTGCGCCGGTTCTGTTTGTGGAGCAGCAGTTGCTCCCGCAGCTCGCGGATCTTCTTTACGATAGTACTTCTGGAACTTACACTGCCAGCCTTGCGCAGGATAAGCTATGCAATCTCGGATAAGCCGGTACTGTCGAGGGTGACAGAAATGCTCAACAAAGCTTTTGCGAGAATACAGGATGGAACAAACCTTATGCTTCACTCCGACTAAGGCTGACATTATAGCACAAGCAATACCAGGTAATGCTTAGAAAAAAAGGAATTCTACAGAGCATGAGTCGCAAAGGCGATTGTTTGGACAATGCTGTGATTGAAAACTTCTCTGGACTGCTCAAGAGTAAATTTCTATATTTACAGGAGTTTAAATCCATGGAGCATTTCAAGGCAGAACGGATTGACAATATGGACTACTATAACAACCGCCGTTGCAAGACAAGACTAAAGGGCTTGCCACCTGCTATTCGCAGACGACAAGCCCTCTTGACTGCTTAATTATTTGTCTAACTTTTTGGGGTCAATTCATTATGTGTGGCTCCCTCTTACATTGACGGATGAATCACTAATACCGCTCTTTTATCCCTTCACTGCACCCGCAGTAAGCCCTTGAATAAAGTAGCGCTGCAGGAAGATGAAGATGATGGTCACAGGAATAGAAACAACAATTGCCGCCGCCATCATATTCGCCCAGTTATTCTGGAATTCGCCGAGATAGGTTAGTACGAGGCCCGGCGCAAGTGTCCGTTTGGAAGGGTCGGTAACAAGGGTGAGCGAATATAAAAGGTCGTTCCAGCTCCACACAAAGCCATAGATTGCAATCGAGATCATACCGGGAACAGCAAGCGGGAAGATGATCTGAACCATAGTGCGCCAATGCCCTGCGCCATCTACCTTGGCCGATTCTATCAGTGCATCCGGCAACTGGTCAAAGTAGGATTTCATTGTCCATGTGCCAACCGGCAGGGTGAACACCACATAAGAAAGAATAATGGATAGGTAGTTGTCGAGCATGCCCATCTTCATCATCATGATATAGATCGTAAGCAGCAGAATCGCCTGCGGGAAGGCCTGCGCAAGCATAAAGACGGTCATAACGCTCGAGCGGCCCCGGTAACGGAATTTTGAGAAGCTGTAGCCTGCAAGAGCGGACACGAAAGTGGCCATAAAACTGCTTAAAAACGATACGAACAGGCTGTTTTTAAGATAGGTTAAAATTCTTAGGTCGGTCACTACATTTTTAAAGTTATCCAACGTCATGCCGCTCCAGAAAAACGATAGTGTGAACGTTTCGCTCGAGGGCTTAAGCGCCGTATTCAGCAGCCATAACAGCGGAAGGAACACAAAACCGCCGATGATAATAATGGATGTGATAAAGAATATCCGAAACCCGATTGTTTTTTGAAACATGTGTGTCACCTCCCGCTAATTATTTTTATTGGTCCGTCTTAAATAGACAAAACTGAAGAACGCAAGCAGTACTGTCCAGATGGTGCCTACCGTCGCGGCAAGACCCATGTCCCAATTCTTAAACGCGGTGCGGTACACCTCAATAGAGAGCGTCGTTGTGGCTCTTGCAGGTCCGCCCTCGGCCATAACCCAAGGCAGATCGAAGTGCTGCAGATTGCCGATGGTGCCAAGCAGCAAAACAAGCGAAACGATTGATTTCATCTCGGGCATGATGATTTTAAAGAAGGTTCTGATATTGCCCGCGCCATCAATTCGAGCGGCCTCTATCTGGTCAAACGACACACTTTGCATACCGCCGAGCAGGTAGGACATATACCACGGCAGCATCTGCCATGTCCTTGCAATAATCACAACCATCATGGCTGTGCCCTTTTGTCCAAGCCAGTTGATGTTCTTTTCTATTAAATGAGTGCTCGTCAGCAAACCGTTGAGCACGCCGTACTCGCCATTGAATATCCACATCCACAAAAAGCCGATGCAGGTGCCGGGAATAATCCAGTTTACCAGCGTCATGCCGCGCAGAAACTCAGAACCGCGAAACTGCTGGTTGAGCACGATCGCCCAGATAAACCCGAAGACAAACGGTAAAAGGGTGGAGAATAATACGAAGATAAAAGTGTTCTTGATTAAGTCTAAAAAGTATGGACCGGTAATAATCTCTACATAGTTTGCAATTCCCACAAAGTTTGTGGTGGGGTCTACCATGCTTTTATCGGTAAAGCTCATTAATACCGAATTGATAAAAGGATAAAGAATGATTGCAATAAATATCGCAAACCCCGGCAGCACCAGCAGGATACCCATTTGGCTGTCGCGCAGCTTGCCTCCCATCTTAATCTGCCTCATCGTTAAAACCACGCCTTTCCCGGTTTCATGCGAAAAAGGCATAAAACCTGTCTGAAATTATTGTAGGCATCCCGTTCCCATACCAAACATGTTTATGAGTGCGTTTGTTACAAGAATTCTGCTGTAGGCTTCTATGCCAATCGTAAGTAAATATTCTTGCAGAATCAGGCCGCTTACGGCAGCCTGATTCTGCAAGTAGTAATGATTTGCCTGCCTGTTTTGTTATGTTTAAATATTTCTTATGGTTGGTTCTATTTAACGGCTGCGATTCTGGCAGCGGCATCATCGAGCGCCTTTTGGGTATCCTTATCCTTTAAAAGGGCAGCCTGAAACTCTTCGGTGATGATGGTTTTAATCTCGCTGTTTTTGGGGTTAAGGGCGGTCTCTTCCAGACGGCCGGTTTTGGTAATCTCCATAAAAGCGTTTGCATAAGCATCGTTCTTAATGGTGTCGCTGTCAAGTACGCTCTTGAGTACCGGAGGCATGCCGTTGTTTGTAAAGTATTTTAAAGACTCCTCTTCACTGATAAGATGCTTTGCAAAATCCGCAGCCTGCTGCTGGAAGGCGGATTTCTTAAAGATAACCAGCATGTGGCCCCACATAACGGATTGCGGAACGTCACCGGCCTTTACAACCGGGCGAAGCATGGGCTTGCAAACCTCATTCACCTTTGCAGGGTCTACGCCATTGCCTACCGCAACACCTTTGGCCAGTACAGCGTCATCGTAGAACGCCATTTTGCCCTGTGCAAACAGTTGACGAGAATCCATACGGCTGATGTTCATACGGATGTAGTTTTTGTCAAGCAGGCCCTTATACCAGTCTACGGTTTTCGCAGCAGCCTCGTTGTTAATAGTAACGGCACCGTCTGCCCCATAGATGCTTCCGCCGAAGGTCCAGAGCCAGGGGGCAAGGTCGCCGGCAGCGGTTGCGTCTTTAGTGGCAACGCCGTAAGGGATGATATCGCTGCCAAGGGCGGCAACATCGGCAAGGCACTTTTCAAACTCTTCTACGGTTGCGGGAGGGTTATCCCAGCCGGCCTGCTTGAGGAGTTCGGGGTTGTACAGCATACCGATAGAAGCGATCGACCAAGGCATACCTAACTGCTGACCATTATAGTTGCCTACCGCAAGAGCGGATTCTTCAAAGTTCTCCTTCAGGTAATCCGCGCCCATTACCTCATTGAGGTCTGCAAGCACGCCCGCGGCGGCAAGGGAGGAAAACATGCTGATGTCTACCTGAGCAACGTCGAGCTGCTCGCTGCCCTGATTTCTGATGAGCAGCTGCTGAAGGGTCTCTGCCCAAGGCCAGCCTACCCAGCTTACAGTGGTGCCGTTGCCCTTGGCGTTGTAATCGCTGATCATCTCTGCAATAATGCCCTTGGAGCTTTCCTCTTCGCCTGTCCAACCTGCCCATACGATGCTTGCGGGCTCCGCGGAGCTTACCGCTTCGGAAGAACCCTCACCGGCGGAAGACGCCGGTACGGAGGACGCACTGGGTGCGCTGCTGGCACATCCTGCAAAGGTTGTCGCTGTGATTGCAGCACATACCAATGCTGCCAACCATCTTTTTGCTTTCATGTTCAATTCTCCTTCTGAATTTTTTATGAAATACTTGGCATCAATATATTCTTACTTCAAACACTTCGGCGGATTTTGCGCCGTATGTTGAAAGAAAGACGAATTTAAGTGCATTTGTCGCAAGCGGCTGATCAAGCTTAATCACTGAAAGTCTCTTCCAATTGTTTCTTTCGCTTGCAACCAGCTTTAACCCCTGTGGCGTTTGGGCATATACATCATAATCCTTTACTAGCTGGGGCGGCATACCGCTGCGCGACATAAACTTGTGGTGTTCGTTCCATTCGGCAGCGCGGGAGCTCGTGAGCTCACGGGAAAGGTCGCTGTTTAAGTAGAGGCGTATCTCACGTACAGTTTGCGGTTCTACCCACGACAACGTAAGCTCGGGTGCTTTTTCACTGTCCGAAGCCCAGAGGTTTGGCGCGCCGTAGGGGCGATTCAATCCGTTTACTACATTTTCCGCCGCAAAAAGTCTGGAAACATCCGCCTTAAAGCAGGGAAACCAATAGTCCGGCAGGTCGTGATGCCCGCCCAGAATACCTGTTCGGCTGTCGAAAGTGGTCATTAGCTCCACGCCCGGCAATGAATCAAATTTTAAGGTAATAAAACACTCGTTGTCAACTTGGGGAAGTGTTACAGTTACCCAGTGTTTTCCTGATTGCAGATCGATCGGCACCACGCCTTCCGGCTTGCCATAATGCATCCTGGAAGGAATATAGTTCGTATGGTACGCTACCTCAAGATGGCTGCTGTACGATGCGTTAAATAGCAGTTCAATCGTACCGCCGATATTCGAGGGAACAACCAGATACCCGCCTTCATCCAGCTTAAAGGCCCCGTCTTCCTTGTCACACCGGCCATGAGCCACCGACGAGGCAGTAATTTTCGCGCTTCTTGCCATATCCTTTTCGTCGCTGTTACGGCAGTTAAGCACCAGCATATCTTCTCTAATCAAGGTCTGACGGATGGTTTGAACCAGCGCATCATCCATATTGGCCGGGGTTGTATTGTGGGACGCGCATACACTGGCAAGTGTGCCGGCCGCCTGTCCGCTGAGAGCGCAGGTATTCATAATTCGGGTAGAGGCAAAGGCCGCATGTGTTGTACCGATATCGCGCCCTCCAAAGACTAGGTTTTTCACTTTGCTTGAATAAAGGCAGCGAAGAGGAATATCATATATGTTCACAGGGATCTGTGTGCAGAATTCTTCAGCAGTAAAAATCCCCTCCGAAGGGTGAAAGTCCAGATACCATCCGCCAAAAAAAGCTCCGTCATTGAATTGGGTGCCGTTGAGTATATCGTTTTGGGTAAGAACGTAATCGGTGATCATCCGCCGCGACTCGCGTTTGCCCGGCATATTGCCTACCCACTCCAGAGTCAGATTTTCGGCGCTATATTTCCCACTGTTCTTAATATAGTTCCAAACGCCGAATACAAATCTTTTAAGCTCAAGGGCTATCTCTTGCGCGTCCCCTATGGTATCTAGGGTTCCCCCATATTCAAACCACCAGTAATCACACCCGTTATACGTTTCGCTTACGACCCGCCCGCCTTTGCCGAGCATCGCCTCCACCCGCTCCAGCGTATAGGCGTAATCGGGGGCGATAAAGTCCACCTTATGGTCAACTTTACGGGTATAAAAGAAGATGGTGTTCCCAAGCGTACCTGCTTCCTGCTGCCCGGGCGCAAACTCCTCGTGGTATTCTTCTTTGCTTTCCTTCCCCACCCTATAATTCACACCGGCTTGTGCGCCGAGTGTCGCGTCTCCGGTACAATCTAAAAACATCTTGCCGCGCAGCCTGAATTTCTTCTCACTGCTGAGCTGAAAGCCAGATGCGGCTTTAATCTCGTTCTCCGAGCACATCTCAATGTTGGTTATGTGCGTGTTGAGCAGCAGCTTTAAATTCGGTTCTTTTAAAACCGCTTCAAGTAATACCTCATCCCATAATACAGGATTGCCCAGAACATTGGTATACAGGTTGCGCATCTTAAAATCGCCCCATGTGCCCATCTCTTCAGCAAAGATGTTCCCGGCACCTGTTGCGCCGCGTGTCCACACTCTGATTTCACTGCTGGAGTTGCCTCCGAGAACGGGACGATCCCCGGTAAGGATGACCTTGGAACCCAGCCTTGCTGCGGCTACTGCGGCACACACGCCCGCAGGCCCTGCGCCGACTACTACTACATCCGCTTCTAAATCGATCATATTGACCTCCCAATGAAACTGCCAGTAAAATGTAGCGATAGCCCATAATAATCTGCAGAGTAGTCTACAGAAAAATACGAAGATTATTCTGCAAAAATTGAAAAATCCACATATGTTGTGCTAATATCGCTATTTTTTTAGACATTTTGATCTTGCAAGTTCATATTAGCAAAAAAACCATGCCATTTCATTGAATATTCTGCAGGTGTTCTATAATATTCTGCACTGACAGTTGACAGTCTGGCAGAACTATTGTAGTCTGTATACAGAGATTATTGCAGTAATACTACTACTTCTTTAACAACGCAAAGCGTTATTGCAGAATGTGTATTGAGCAATAATTCAGCGGTTAAAAGCCTAGAATTTAGTATAAGGAGAGAGCGGCGTGGCAAACCGATTCAACAAAATTGGGGAGTATTTAAGCTTTATTCAACAGCGATACAATGTTCATGTTTGTATTAAAGACTTTTGCGGTTTTATACCGATCAACAAGGAACTCGACAGTGTAATACGTCCTTTTCTTGCCCATACCAACCCCTTTTGCATGTATATTAAGCAGGATAAAGAGAAATATTTTGACTGCCTTTCGATGATACGGCTGATGCATAACAAGTGCGAGCGTCTGCAAAGCAGCTGTTTTGGTATGTGCCACGCCGGCCTTGGCGAGTATGTGGTACCCATTACCGATGGCGATACTATTTTTGGTCTGATAAACGTAGGTTTTTTCCCTGTGAGCATGGAACGCTCGCTTTTCCGCATCAAAAAGGTGTGCAAAAGCTCCGACATACTGGATGAGGATACGGCCATCAGCCTTTTTAACCAATGTATCTCCTTGCCCACCATTACTCCCGAGGCATTGCTCCCAATGATTGAGGTGATAGCCGAATATCTGGCGTTAACCTACGCAAATATCCAGGCTACTCATTCTGTCCCGAATCTGGGCCGGAAGCGGTATAACTCCAGCGAAGACACGATTATTTCACACGCCGTGGAGTTTATCCGGCAAAATTACAACACAAAAATCGGCGTAAGCGAGATTGCCGCATTTTGTCACTGCTCGGATTCTTACATCAGCCATATCTTTAAAAAGCGGACAGGGGTCAACATCAACACCTATATCAACAAAGTGCGGGTAGAGTTCTCAAAGAATTACCTCATCACCACCAGCGATTCGATGGCGGATATTACGATTAACGTGGGGTTTAACGACCCCAACTATTTCTCCCGTGTGTTTACAGAACTGATTGGCGTACCGCCTACCGAATTCAGGCGCCGCTTTCACGAAGAGAAAAAGATTGAATTACTTTAATAAACAGAGGCTCACAGCAAAGTTTTTAGCTGTGAGCCTTTTTATCTGGTCTATAAAAGCGGACCGGCTTCAGCAAAAACAAATATTGCACATACAAATTCATTACAGATTTATGCGGATATGTGAGGTATTTAAGAGTAAATATTGCAATATAATCAAGAAACCGTGCAGATATTTTAAGGACGAACAGCAGATTTCTGATAATATATAAATTATCAACCGAAAATCGGCCGGTTTTAGTTAGATTGACAATAATCTTTGACACAAAAGCGCGTATTATCTTTAAAATTGTGCATACAATTATGCGCAGAATTTTTCAGAAGACTAAGTATCAACTCATCACGCCGTTTTTCGGTCTCGGCACACTGTTTCCAGTGCGCCAAAGCACCGGCCGGTATGTCTGCGTGGACTTGCCGGTTAGTGCTTTTTAACGGTTGCATACCTTCCCATCATACCCAGGCCGCTTGTATACAACACCGTATGGCAAAACTTTACCTATACCGCGAGAGGCGGTGGAGAGGACGAAATCATGCTAAGAAAAACGAAATCCATACTCGCAATACTGTCAGCGGCTCTCATTCTCTTTAGCTGCATAAATCTGACTGTATTTGCCGCACCTGCCATCACCGTAACAGACGGCGAAATTGTTACACTACAAACACCCAACTACACCGTTAAGATTGCAAAAAACGGATTCCGTTACGGCTTTTACCGCCCGGACGGGGCTGCTTTCGCCGACATGCATGCGACGGCGGGTATCAGCTTCGGCAAGGCTGGAAGCACGCCCTATGACGCGCAAAGCAGCGTTTTCAATGGTCTGGTGGGCGATACCGCCAGCTTTGAGGTGACAAACACCAATCATGAAGTGGCCGACGTCTCGATGAAGATGTTCGACCACTATGTCAGGTTTTCCATTATTCCCAAAGGGAGCACGCAGAGTCTTCTCTCTACCCTGCCCCAGACAGTGGTGCTGGGTACTTCGGACACTGGAAGCCCCGGCGAAAGCGATACAGCAGAGGGCCCTCTGCCCGGCGAAAGCTCTGCCGGCGAAGAGAATATTGCCGGTATGCAGGCAGATGAATCATCACCTAACGGTACGGCTTTGGGCGAATCTGAAAACACAGAATTCGGCGAGCTGTTTACTACTGCGCAAGCGGGTGGATACCTGCATATGCTCGGCGACCAAGATCCCCTCAACGCCACCGTTTATCGTCTTGTTACTCCCGGAATGCCCAACGATTATACGATGGAGGCCGATGTGAAGATCGACGCCGGCTCCACCAAATCCGTAGGCATCTATGCGCATTATAACGCCAGCAACGCGTTCCACCTGTTCTTTATAAAGGCCGGAACCGCAGGCACGGGCTCGATAGGGCTGAAGCGTCTGGGGGCATTAACTACGGTCGATCTCGCCCCTGCATCTATTACCTCTGAAGGTAACGCCATAACGGTGCAAGCGGGGAAATGGTACCACATGAAGATGGTGGTACAGCAAAAAGCTATCCAGTGCTACCTTGACGGCGTGTTGGTATTCAACGCCGTCGATTCCGGCGCGTCTAACGCCGAGATTCAAGGTGGCTGCGGCCTGCGCGCCGACAAAACGGGGGCCTGCTTTGACAACATAAGCGTCACCAGCACCGACGGAGCCACGTCCTATTTTGGGATGGACTTTGAATCAACCGACGGCATAGCCGGATGGCAGCACGCCCAGTGGGAAAAGAAGCTTGGCAGCAGCTCCGCCGAGTATGTTTCGGCAGGCGGCACTGTAACCGCCATACCTGCCTATGACCCCAACAGCAATACCTACCTTTACATAAAGCCCTCAGACCTAAACTCCGTTTCGGTGAAGGAACTCACCGATGCCGACATTCCCGACGACAACTATACACTGGAATCCCGCGTTCGCTTTGAAAATGCGGTAGCGGGTACCAGCAGCACCGGTCTGTTTGCACATTATAACGCCCCTACCGCATTCCACCTGTTCTTCGCCAAAAGCGGCGGGGCATACTTAAAGCGGCTCATTGTCATGGGCACTTCCCCCACTCTGGGCGAAAAGCTGATGTCCTCCATTGAGGCCAACAAGTGGTACCGCATGAAGCTGGTTGCATCGGGTACCAACCTGAAATGTTACCTCGGCGGGCAGCTTATTTTTGAGAGCAACGACACCTCGGCCTCTGCCGCAGAGATTTTAGGAGGCTGCGGCCTGCGTGTGTACAAAGACGGGGCCAGTTTTGACGATATTAAGGTTTACAGCAATGCCAACCCGCTCGATATCTATTACGAAAACGACTTTGAGGGCAAGACACTCCAAGACGTGTCCGGTGATTTTGCCGAACGCTTAAACCTGAATGCCGGTGTGGATATCTCCACGGTGCAGTTAAAAACCGAACTGCGTACCGATAACCCCGACGCACAGCTTGACAATAAATATCTGCTGCTTACCGCCAGCCCGATGAGCTCTGCGGTGATAACGGCAGGCAGCGCGTGGAGCGATTACTCCGTAAGCGCCGACACCAGCTTTACCATTGGCGACGAACAGACTGCTGCCTCTTTACTGATGAGATACGCCGATAGCCAAAACTACTATCGCTTTGGCTTCTTAAAATTTGGCTATGTGTCGCTCATTAAAGCTGTCGGCGGTGTGGAAACCGTCCTTCAGGAGGTGCCTTTCGATTTTACCTACGATAAATTCTACAATCTGAAAGCAGAGCTATCGGGCCAGACTATCACCTGCTTTGTGGACGATACGCAGGTACTCACAGCCACCGACGGCACCTTTGCGCAAGGTACGGCGGGCGTGATGGCCAACGTGACCACCGCTAAAGTCGACAACTTCACCGTTACCGGCGGCGCCGCTTTTGCAGACAGCTTTGACGGTGACTTAAGTGCGTGGGCTTTAAGCGGAAACGCAATTATCTCATACGACGGTGATCCCGCTCAAAACCCCTCCGAGCCAGAGCACCCGGTAGGGAACCTGTTTACCATCGATGCCCGCGTGGAGGGCAACATCAACCCGATGTACGGCCTCGGCGACTATGGCGCCGTAGCCAACACCGGATCAAGCGTGCGTGATTCGAGCAATGTTTTCGGCGTAAACCGTACTTCGGCAGGCAGCTTTACCAATAAGGACGGCGGGCCTGTAAGGTTTATCTCAAACTTCTCCATCGCTCCGCAGCGCGGCTTTGCGCAGGTGCTGTTTGAGGAAGCGGACAAACGGGTGGTAATAAACCAAACCCAGACGATGCTCGGCGTACTGGAGACCGAGCAGGTAACAACACTCTACTACTTTTTAGGCGACGTAGAGCAAATCTACAAGGATTACCGGGACGTGCGCAACGCGGAAGGATACAAAGACACAAAACCCCATTACGAGATGTTCGGCCTTGGATGGGAAGCGTTCGGTGCCCTGGGCTGGAACGCCTATCAGGCCAATGTAATGGAAACGGTTCAAGACTATCTGGATGAAGGCTACAACATTACCTGGGCGGTTATCGGCTCCGGCTTCTGGACGGGCGACCGAAGCGGGCTGGAGGGCACCACCACCAGCTTTGGCATGTGGGACGACACCTACGACCCTGCAGGCAGAAACGACACCGCGCAGGGTATGCCCAACCCGCGCTTCCCGGACCCCACCGGGATAAAAACCTTCTTTAAAGACAGAGACATTAAACTGCTGCTGGGCTTGCGCGTACATTTAAAGCTGCCTGACGCGCTTGGCGGCGACTGGAACCCATTGGTTGACGGAAATTTTGTAAACGAGGCATTGGATAAAGGCTATTTCTTAAAAAACCGTGACGGCAGCCTAATGAAGATTAACGCAAAATACCCCGCCGGGAACCGCACGAGAAAACTGACCGCCTATGTTGACGGCAGCAATCCTGCCGCGGCGGAATGGTACCGCCAGCAGGCGGCCCTGTGGGGGGTGGACGGCTTTAAGGAAGACACAATGGTACTAAACGGCGACAGAACCTACAACGACGGCAACTGGAACCGTCTTCTGTCTTATATGATAGAGCAGGATGACAGTGTAATGATTATGCGCAACGGCGCGTATTCGCTCTCGGGTGACATTCTGCGCATTAACGACGCTAATATGGGCACCAGCAACTCCAGCTTTAACAACTCGCCCGATCGCATGCCCATCAATGTGCTTGCGTATGCGGCAAGCGGTGTCTCCAACGCCTACCCCGACATTGTGGGCGGCACGGGCGGTACCATCTCCAACCCCACCTTCCAAAAATACCTCGTGCGCAACGCACAATACGCGGCGCTGAACCCCAGCCTTTCGGTGGGCATTAACGCGCTGAAGATGAATAATGAGGAATACAAGGCGGCTACCTTTAACGCTATCAACTGGCACAGCACCTATGCGCCCTATATCTACGATGCGGCACTCAAGAGCTGGGAGACCGGCTACCCCTACTCGGTTACCCCTCTCTACATCGCCTACCCCGAAGATGCTTATACCCACAACATGGTGAATACCACCGAGCGCGAATATGAATGGCTGCTGGGCGAAAGCCTTCTGGCTGCCCCACAGTTTGGCACCGACTTTGTTACCGCAGACACCCGAGATGTTTACCTGCCCGAGGGCAAGTGGATAGACTACTCTACCGGTGAAAGCTTTGACGGCCCGCTGCTGCTTGAAAACCGCGCACACCCCATTGAGAACATCCCCGCATTTGTGGGCGGCAAGGGCGTACTGGTGGGGGAAGATATGCAGAATAAGGGCAATTACTTTGTTGAGGTCTTCCCCATCGCAAACAACGGTTCCACCTACGATTACACCTATATTGACGGCTCCACCACCTCGCAAATTGTAAACAACAACGTCGGTTGGTCACCCGCTACCTTAAAGGTGAGAGACACCAGTTCAAACAAGGATGTAACCTTCACCTACAATACGGTAAATAAATCGATTAAATTTGCCTACGAAGCGGGCCACAACTACGAGCTTACCGGCGGAGAGGGCACAAAGGCGCTGGTAGCCACCACCGCGGAGGTTAGTAAAAACAGGCTTGCCCTCGGGCAAACCGCGCAGTTAAGCGTTACCTCGGGTGAAAACGACGACGGAACCCCCGCCGACCTGCGCGAGGCCAACTACAGCTACAAAACAAGCGACAGCGGCATCGTCACGGTCAGCAGCAGCGGCGTAATAACGCCCGTGAAGGAAGGCGGCGCGGACGTATGGGCCTCGGTAACGCTGAATAACGCACAGGGCGCCCCCGTTACGGTGGATACCAACAAGCTGCATATCGAGGTAACAAAGCCTACCGTGGCGATTACCTCGCCTATCTTCTCCGCCGACGACTTTTCGTCCGGCAATATAAACGAATGGCAAGACCTCGCCCCTGAGGGCAGCTATTCCGTGCAGACCATCGCGGGGAATTCGGTACTGCAATATGCCGGTGCCGGAAAAAGCGGCGATCGCGGCACCCTGCTCAAGGGGGATATGACCTGGCAGGATTACACCGTGGAGGCCGACATCACCATTCCGTCGGCGCCCTCCGGCAAAACGTTCGGACTTACCCTGCGATATAACGGCGCTAACTCCTGCTACGTTGTGGGCTATACCGTGGGCACAGGCCTGCGGTACATCAAACGAAACGGCGATGGCGCGAGCCCCGGCGTAGACTCCGTTTCGGTGCCCTTCACCATGAACCCCGGGCAGACCTATCATTTTAAGGCGGTTGCCAAGGGCAATCAGTTCGACCTGTATGTGGACGACGACCCCACTCCAAAACTTTCGGTAACAGACACTGCGCCGGTCGCACCCGTTTACCTAAACGGCCCCGCCGGAGTGTACGCAAGCGGCATGGATGTGGCCTTCGACAATTTTAAGGTGACCACCGAGTTTCCCAGCCTGCCGATCGAAATTTCCGGCACTAGTTTCGGCACCGACAAGGTATATCTGGATGTGTGGAATATTAACACCACCGTCACCCCGGATGTCGACGGCAACTGGGTATATCCCATTACCTACATTCCCAACGGCGACCACACGGTCGTGGCAAGTGTGAAGGACAATACCGGAAAGACTCTAAACAGCGCTACTACGCAGTTTACGGTTTCAGGTATGCCTGATGTACTGAATAAAACCGCACTTAAAGCAGCCATCGATTACGCAGACAGTAAGCGCCCTGCCGCCGAACAGATTGGCGAATACGACGGCCAATACCCACAGGCTACCGTTAACACACTTGCACAGGCCATCACGCAGGCACAGCAGGTGTACGATGCCTCCACTGTTCAGGCAGATATCGACGCGGCAACGGATAGCCTCTACGCAGCGGTTACCGCCTTTGAAAAGACCAAGGTGACGATAAAACGCACCGCGCTTATGAACGCCATCAGCTCGGCACAGGGCAGGATGTCGGGCAGCTATACCGCTGCATCCAAGGCGCAGCTGCAAATGGCAATCGACCATGCGATTACCGTACGCGATACGGTAAAGGTAACTCAGGCGGAAATCGATGCTGAAACCGCTGAACTGCTTAACCGTATTACGAAGCTTGTTCCCCTTCCTTCCTCCAATCACGGCGATAACAACGACAGCGATACAGAGGACACATCTTCCGCCTCCACGTCTTCTAGCCTTATAGATCAAATTAACACCCCGTCCCAGGACAACACCGTGGTTGTGAATGCGGTCAATGGCTATGATATCAGCGCCTCCGTATTCGAGGCATTGAGGCAAAACCCCGGCAAAACACTCATTCTTAACAGCGGATGGTATGCTTGGAGCTTTAACGGCGCCGATATAAGGGCATCCCTTTCCGGGCAGGCCGGGGTGGATACCCGTCTTACCACCTCCTCGCCGAATGCTGCCGCCATTGCAAAGCTCACCCGCGGTACCAAAACCACCAATTTGCACTTCATTTATGAAGGGAACCTGCCGGGTCGAGCCACCCTTCGTATACAGTTGCCTCAATACGCAGGCAAAGCCTTATTCATTTACTACTTTAACCCTGAAAAGAACAGATTGGAGCTTTTATCTCCCGACGTTGTCGCCGACAGAAACGGGTGGTTTACCTTTAAAATCTCCCACTGTTCCGATTACGTAGTAAGTGCCACCCCGATTGAGGGGGCGGTTATCATCCCTGAAACCGGCGGCGGTGCAGAAACAGTACAACCTATGGCAAACAGCCATGGCGCATATGCAGTGTTGATCGGTGTGGTGCTTACGGCAGTAGCATGGTCTGTGCAACGCATAAAAAGAATTTCTTAAGCACACATATTCGGTATCGCATAAACTAATAGTGACAAAAGTATCTGTATCGTCATTGATACAGATACTTTTTCATAGTGGAATATTTCCAGATAATGCACATTTTTCAGGCTGAGTCAAAACAGTCACGGTAAAGTGTTTACAGATACTCGCTTCACGTCAAACGGGACAATTTGGATTCCTGCGTATTTGAACTAACATCAAAGCTTGTTTAATGTATAATTATGGCGTTTCCTTTTTTAACGAGAAAACTTCGTTTTAAAGGTGACGCTTTTTTATTCAAGATACTCTAGATTTCGATGGAAAACGTCACCGGATAGAAGATGTTATATATTGCGGTAATAGTAGAGTTTTGCAAAGAATTTGCGTATATTTCTTCGTAAGATTGAGCACAAACGAGCTTTACCAAACCATTAGAGTATACTATAACTACGTTAAAAAACAGCATCTTAGGCTTCAGAAGCATGCAATTTATCTAAAATAGGGTTGTCAATACGAAAACTTTTCAATCAGTATATCTAATCGGACGTGAAAAAGGACAAGATTTAAGATGAATTTACCAGAATGGCAAGAAAGAGGCTTTCTTTCCTGGCTTTCGTTTGCTATGATACAACTGTGATAGGGTATGTTCCGGCGTGTGCCGGGGGGTCACAGCAGTCTTTCGTCGTGACCCGCGAGGACTGCGCAATTTTTAAGAAGGAGCGATTCTAGTGAAATCACGTAAAGTTCTGGCGCTGTTACTGGCTCTGTCCATGATTTCCGCGCTCGTAACAGCCTGTGGTTCCTCCTCCACCCCTGCCGTAGATTCGTCGGCAGGTGAAAGCTCCACAGCTACTAGCTCAGTCAGTGAGGAAGCACCAAAGGTCGAGAAGCCAAAATCCATCACGCTGATGGTGGATGGTACGTTCCTGATCAAGGAAAATGGCGAGGCGATTCTCGAAAAAGGGTACGAAGATCTGTTTGGCATCGACCTCATTATTAACCACCCGGTACATAACGAGTACTACGAAAAGGTTAACCTTGCGTTCTCGTCGGGAAACGTCCCCGACGTACTGATTGCAACGAGCAACTACTACCTCAACTTTGCCTCAAACGGCGCCCTGTATGACATCACGGATCTCTATGAGAATTCCGAGATCAAAAACAACGTTGTTGACCAGTCGATTATCGATTCCATTCGCGTGGACGGCCGCCTATACGGTCTCCCCCGTGAACGCGGAAACGGCACGATTACCTATGTCCGCGGCGATTGGATGGATAAGCTCGGCATCTCGAACCCGACGAACTACGAAGAGTTTTTGACGATGCTGCGCAGATTCAAGAATGAGAATCCGGATGGGCTGTCTCCTGCTGAAGTAATCCCGATCACCTCCAGCGGGCTTGTCAACTCCGAGTTCCCGCTCGACATCTATCTTCGTGAGTTCTACTGGACGGCAACACCTGATTTCGTCAAGCGCGGCGATACATGGGTAGACGGCATGACCGAGGACGTCATGAAAGATGCCCTCCAAAGAATGCGCGATGCATACTCCGAGGGCCTGATTGATAAGGAAATTATCACGAACCAAACCTCCACCTGCCGCGATAAATTTTACGCCGGCACGGTCGGTGCGTTCAACTACTGGGCGGGTACATGGAACCTGAACCTGCACAACAACCTGACGGCCAATAAACCTGACGCAACGGTTGTACCGATTCCTCCGATCAAGGAGACCAAGTATGTGGAGCGTGCGCCGATTCCGATTTGCATCACGACGAACGGGCCGACGAGCAAGACGAATCCTGAAGGTGTATTCGAGTACTTCCTAGCTACGTTGCTGGATAACGGTGACGGGCAAAACTTCTGGACCTTCGGTGTAAAGGGTGAGGAAGGCTCTGCAACTTACACCACCGACGCGAATGGCAACATCTCTATGCTGCCTTCCGTAGAAGACCCGAAGAAGAACTTCACCAAAGCCTGGGAGGATCCTGCTCTGTCCATCACAAGCTTTGCTCCGAAGTTTGAGTTCGACCCGCTGATCAGCAATTCCTTGGAGATGTTCCAATCCAATATGACCGTTTACAGCATCTTCCCTACCTCCGAGGCGATCAACGACCTCCTGTCTGAGTTAAATTCGCTGAAGGCGAAATATGTTGCTAAGATTGTGTACAGCGAGGTCACCATTGACGAAGGCCTTACACAGTACACGAACGAGGCAAAGGGAATGATTGAAGCCATTCTAAAAGACCTCAATAAATAAAGCGACTGAGCCGGCGGGCAGGATGTGCAGTCTGTATCTCCTGCCGTTTGGCGGGTGCCCTCAATCCCTTCGCGCATGATTGAAGGCACCCGCCAGATAAACTATAACGACCAACGGGGAAGGAAAGATAGCTATGTCACAAGGAACAGCAGTTTTAGATGTAGTAAAGCCCCAGAATAAGAAGCAGAGCGCCTGGGCGAAAAAGTGGAAAAAGATCAAGTATTACCGCGCCTACTATATCATTTTCCTGCCGGTCTTTATCTTTGCTATCCTATTCAAGTACTTACCGATGCTCGGTATTCGCTACGCCTTCTATGACTTCACCCCATTTAAGCAGAAGTTTGTGGGCATTGAGAATTTTCAGGATCTTTTCTTTGGGCTGAAGGCGCCGATGTTCTGGCGAAGCTTTCAGAATACGATTTTCCTGAGCATCATCAATCTTCTCCTTGCAACGGTCATTTCCGTTGCTGTTGCACTTTTGCTGAACGATCTGGCGTCAAGAAAACTGCGAAGCTGTGTGCAAACGCTGCTTTATCTTCCCCACTTTATGTCGTGGGTTGTGGTCGCATCCATCTTTGTGATCGTTCTCTCCCCTTCGGGCGGATTCATAAACGGCCTCCTCGGCGTGGTGGGAATTGACCCGGTCTACTTCCTCGCAGAGGAAAGCTGGTGGACACCGATCTACCTATTCATCTGCCGATGGAAGGATACGGGCTGGGGAACGATTATCTACCTTGCTGCACTGTCAGGCGTTGATCCGCAGCTCTATGAAGCAGCGGCGATCGATGGCGCGGGCAAGTGGAAGCAGACGCTGAACATCACACTACCCAGCATCACCACGACGATTATGACGGTATTTGTTTTAAACCTCGGCAAGATTATGAATATTTTCGAGTCGGTATTCGTGCTCCAAAACGACAAGGTGCTTGACGTTGCGGACGTAGTTACGACCTTCGCCTACCGCATTGGTATCCAGGGCGCAGATTACGGTATGGGAACGGCAATCGGTTTGTTTAAATCCGTGGTCGGGCTTGTGCTTGTGCTTATTACGGATCGCATTAACAAACGGCTCCGCGGATCCAGTCTGCTGTAAGGGAGGGGGAAAAGCAATGAAAGAAAAGTTTTCATTTCGGCGGGGCAATGCCGCCCGATCGCTATTTCGCATCTTCGAAGTTACGATTCTGCTTTTTTTAAGCCTCTCCATGCTGATTCCTCTGCTAAAGGTGCTTTCGGACTCCATGGATAAAACGACGATCTACGGTATCAACCTCATCCCACGCAATTTCTCGATGGATGCCTACAAAACGATCTTTACGAACAAGGATCTTTACATGCCGTTCGTGATCTCATGCCTGACCACGGTGGTAGGAACCGCACTTGGCCTTCTGATTACCACGCTCGGCGCGTACGTACTGATCCATACCGACATGGTGGGCCGAGGTTTTTTGGCAAAATTTATTTTTCTCACGATGATTTTTGACGGCGGACTGGTTCCAACCTTTCTGGTACTGAAGGGGCTTGGCCTTACCGATACGCTTGGCGCGATTCTGCTGCCCGCGAGCCTCAACGTATTTAACCTGATTCTGATGCGCAACTTCTTCGACCAGCTGCCCAAAGCGTTGTTTGAATCGGCGGAGATTGACGGCTGTACGCCGATGCGCACGTTCATGTCCATCGTGTTGCCGCTGTCGCTTCCCGCGCTTGCTTCCATCGGCTTATTCTTTGCGGTGGCGTATTGGAATGAGTTCTTCAGCTACGTCATGTACATTTCAGACACAGCACTTTATAACTTTCAGGTAAAGATGCGTGAGCTCGTCATCAACGAACAAACACTGATGGATCCCTCTGTTGTCGGCTTCGGAAACATGGTGAAGAACTCGGCGGTCATCATCGCCATCATCCCGTTTATGTTTATTTATCCGTTCGTGCAGAGGCACTTTGTATCCGGCGTAACGATGGGTGCTGTCAAAGAATAATCACAAACACATTTGTCGGAAACGGGGAACTGCTCAAAAACGGTTCCTCGTTCCTCCATATTCAAACACTTCTTCTCCGTGATCCTGCGCAGACAGGCACGCTCATATGGGAGGGAAAACGGATCTATGGCTCAGCACGAGCAATTTTTCACCTACAACCAGCTTCTCAGCGGTGAGGTGTTCGCAAACAAGAAACCTTTCCGCACGCTTGTGTGGCTGTTTCGAGGAAACCTTCTTCGGCTTTTACTGGCCTATGTATTCTTCATTATCAAGCATTCGCCGGCGTGGGTGGTGCCGATTATCATCGCCAACATCGTCGATCTTGCGGTTACCCCAACAGAAGATCCTGTGCGCACGCTTTGGCTGAATCTGGCGATTGGGCTCGTCGTGGTGGTGCAGAACGTTCTCACTGCGATGCTGTACAATCGCCTTTTTAGCCGTGCCCTGCGGGACGTGGAGGCAAAGCTGCGCAGTAACCTCGTGCGGAAACTTCAAATGCTCTCCATCTCCTTTTATAAGCGCTTTGAATCGGGGCGCATCCAGTCCAAGATCATTCGGGATGTGGAAGGCATCGTTGTGCTGGCGCGGCAGATCTCAAACGGGATGGTTCCAATCCTGATCAGCATGGTGATTGTGCTGGGGATCACTTTATACAAAAAGCCAGTGATTGCGCTCTTTTTTGCCGCATCCATTCCAATATCCTTTCTGCTCGTCCGCTCCTTCCGCAAGAATATCCGGACAGGCAACCGCGACTATCGCTGCCAGCTTGAAAAGATGTCCTCGCAGGTATCCGATATGGTGGAGATGCTTCCGGTTACCAAGGCGCACGGGCTGGAGGAAGTTGAAATCTCCCGCATCAACCATTCACTGAAAAGAATACGGGACATCGGCTATCAGCTTGATATGACGACGACGCTGTTCGGCGCGTCTTCATGGATTACCATGCAGAGCATGCAGCTCGTCTGTCTGGGCTTCACGGGCTATCTGGTGCTGGACGGCCAGATGGAAGCAGGGGCGATCGTCCTGTTTCAAACATATTTTACGCAGTTGCTCAATCAGGTGAATTCGCTGATTAATATCTACCCGGAAATGATGAAGGGCTTTGAATCCATCCGCTCCGTCAGTGAAATTTTTCTCTCCGACGACGTGGAGGATTTTAGCGGCAAGCAGAAGCTGCGCGAGGTGCGGGGGGATATTCGTCTTGAGCAGGTAACGGTGCGGTATCCGGATTCCGCGGCCCCTTCGCTGGAGGGGATTGACCTGCATATCCGCGAGGGCGAGCGCATCGCGGTCGTGGGGGAATCCGGCTCCGGAAAATCTACGCTGCTCAGCCTGATCGTCGGTTTTATCCATCCGAACGAGGGGCGTATCCTGCTGGACGGCCACGATTTTTCCGAGCTTCATCTGCCGTCGCTTCGCCAGCAGATTGCATTTGTCCCGCAGAACGTGATCCTGCTGCCCGGCACGATCCGGGAGAACATCACCTACGGTATGCGGGACGTGAGCGAGGAAGCCCTACAGCAGGCGGTGCGCCTTGCCTATTTGGAGGAGCTGCTCGCACGGCTGCCCGACGGGCTGGACACCAAGCTCGGGCAGCATGGCGATACGCTTTCGGGTGGAGAGAAGCAGCGCGTCACGATCGCACGGGCGATGATCCGCAACCCGCGCGTTGTCATCCTCGACGAAGCCACCTCCGCGCTCGACAGCGTCTCGGAAGCCCACATACAACAGGCGCTTGAAGAGCTGACGAAGGGACGCACAACCATCACGGCGGCGCACCGCCTGCGCACGATTCGCGCGGCGGACCGCGTAATCCTGCTGCAGCAAGGAAAGCTGTCGGAGCAGGGCAGCTACGAGGAATTGATAAAACGCAAGGGGTTGTTCTATCGGTTTCAGAATCTACAGGCATAACAGGAGGAAGGAAAATGAACGGCATACCGACTTATGAGAATCCCGTTATACGCGGTTTCAGCCCGGATCCCAGCGTCGTCCGCGTCGGCGAAGACTACTATTGCGCCAACTCCACCTTTCAGTATTTTCCCGCCGTCACGATTTCTCATTCGCGCGATCTTGTGCACTGGCGCATTATCGGGCATGCGCTGACCAGAGACAGCCAGCTCGACCTCCGCGACCTTGCGGATTCCCACGGTATATGGGCGCCGGATTTTTCTTATCATGACGGCACGTATTACATATTCGCCACTCTGCGTTTGAACAATCCGCCGGAGGGAGTCGCTTCCCCTTTGCGCGTACAGCTTGTGGTGACTGCCGATAAGCCGGAGGGGCCTTATGGCAAACCTTTAGTTCTGCCGGTGGATACGATCGATCCTTCCCTGTTCATCGACGACGACGGAAAGCGTTATCTTGTCGTCTCGCCGGGTGTCCGCATCGCCCGGCTCAGCGACGACTGCACGGAGGTTCTGGAGGAGCCCCGCACCATCTGGGAAGGGACGGGGCGGCGCTGCCCGGAGGGACCGCGCCTGTTTAAAAAGGACGGCTGGTATTACGCCCTGCTCGCCGAGGGAGGCACGGGGCACGGGCACTGCGTGACGGTCGCGCGCTCGCGCAGTCTTAACGGCCCCTATCTCCCCTGCCCGTTCAACCCGGTACTGACGCAGAGCGAGCCTGACGCGCCCATCCAGCGGTGCGGCCATGGGCAGCTGGTACAGACGCATACGGGCGAATGGTGGATGCTCTACCTCTGCGGAAGGGATAACGACGGGCGTTTTACAACCCTTGGGCGCGAGACGGCGCTTGATCCCGTTTCGTGGACGGAGGACGGCTGGTTTACCGTCAACGGCGACAGGGGGCCGAGCCTGCGGAATACGGCGCCGAAGCTGCCGGCTTCGCCGGCATGGAATCTTTCCGCCGATGAGTTCGATTCCCCTTCCCTTCTCCCGATCTGGGAATTCGTGCGCAATCCTGATCCGGCGCTATGGTCGCTCACGGCGCGCCCCGGATTCCTGCGGCTGCTCACCTCCGACAAAGGGCTGAATGCGCTTTTGCCGGGCAATGTCCTGCTCCGGCGAGAAGAAGCCCTTAAATATACGGCGGACGCCGTCATGGAATTTGCGCCGGAGGAAGGCGACGCAGCGGGGCTTACCTGCTATTACGGCGTGAACAATTATCTCGCGCTTGTGCTGACAAAAGAGCAGGGCGCGCGAAAGGTCGTCGTCGTCGAAAACCGCAACGGGGTTGAGACCCACCTCGGCGAACTGCCGGCGCAAAGCGGCAAGCTCCTTCTGCGGATGACAGTGAGCGGCCAGACGCGTTCCTTCTACGCAGACGACGGGGACGGCAACGGCTTCCGGAAGGTTGCCTGTGCGGAAGACTGTACCTTCCTCAGCGACGAGGGCGTCACCATCGGCAAGCATCACACAGGAACGATGGTGGGCTTCTTCGCGCATGCGGGGAAAGCGGGGCGGCGTACCCCCGCAGATTTTGATTACCTGCGCTGCCGCTGGGAACAGGGGGAGCTATGAATAAGATACAGAACCCGATTTTACCCGGCTTTCACCCAGATCCGTCCATTGTTCGGGCGGGGGAGGATTATTATATCGCCACATCGACGTTTGAATGGTTTCCGGGCGTACAGATCCACCGCTCCCGCGATTTGGTCCACTGGGAGCTGCACACCCATGCGCTGAGCCGCCCTGAGCAGCTCGATCTGCGGGGCGTTCCCTATTCGTGCGGCATTTGGGCACCGTGCCTGAGCTACGACGGGGAAAGGTTCTATCTTGTTTACACCATCGTGCGAAACACGGGGGGGCCATACAAGGACACGCACAACTATCTGGTGACCGCGGAGGATATCTGCGGGCCATGGTCCGAGCCCGTATACCTGAATTCCACCGGATTTGACCCCTCCCTGTTCCATGATGAGGACGGGCGAAAATGGCTTGTCAATATGGCGTGGGATCACCGTGCCGACAGGCACCGTTTTGCGGGCATCCTGCTTCAGGAATACGACCCTTCGCGGAAGAGGCTTGTGGGGGAAGAAACAAACATTTTCACCGGCTCCGCCCTCCAGAAAACGGAGGGGCCGCATCTCTACCGGCGAAACGGCTGGTATTATCTCATCGCCGCGGAGGGGGGCACGGGGCTTGGACACGCGGTAACCATGGCGCGTTCCCGCGAACTGGCGGGGCCCTACGAACTGCACCCGGAGAACCCCGTGCTCACGTCGCGTTACAATCCGGAGCTTCGCCTGCAAAAAGCGGGGCATGCGGATCTGGTTGAGACGCCAAACGGCGAATGGTATATGGTGCATCTGTGTACGCGTCCGCTGGAGGGGCACTCCATTTTAGGGCGTGAAACTGCCATTCAGAAAGTGGTCTGGGGCGACGACGGATGGCTTCGCCTCACACAGGGCGGATACGAGCCTGAGGACGCGGTAGCGGCTCCGGCACTTCCCGAGCACCCGTTTCCGCCGCTGCCGGAGTGCGACGATTTTGATTCGCCGGCGCTCGGAAAGCAGTACAGCACGCTTCGCATGGCGTTGGGGGCGGATACGCTCTCGCTCACCGACCGGCCGGGGCACCTGCGCCTTTACGGCGCGGAATCGCTGCATTCCCTTTTCCGGCAGGCGCTCGTCGCACGCAGGCAGGAGGCATTCTGCTATACGGCGTCCGCGCGCATTTCCTTCCGCCCGCAGGATCACCGGCAGATGGCAGGGCTAATCTGCCTGCACGATTACGAGAATTATTTTTACCTGTATCTGTCGCATGACGAGGTAAAGGGCGTTTGCATCGGCGTGGCCAGCTGCGATAACGGCCGGTACGCTTTCACAGGAACGGATGCCTGTGGGTGCGGCGAATACGTCTGTCTCCGCGTGGAGGTGCGGTACCGCTCGCTCCGCTTCACCTATTCGCCGGACGGTGAATCCTGGCGGCGGATCGGCGAGCGGTATGATGCGGGCGTGCTCTCCGACGAGCATTCGCAGTGTAGCTTTTATACTGGGGCGTTCGTGGGACTTTGCTGTCAGGACCTCAGCGGTAGGAGAAGGTATGCCGACTTCGACTGGTTTTCCTACCGGGAAGAAAAATGAGCTGCCCCCCTTTTCGTGGGCAACTCAGCAAGAAATGTGCGGTGTATTTCCGTTATAACAACTTATCGGATTCCTTTAAAGAATAGGGTTTGTTACAATGAAGAGGGTGCCGAGCTACTTGACACGATAATACTTCCGGTACTGGCTGGGTGAAAGCCCGGTGCTCTGCTTAAAGACACGGTTAAAGTGGGAGTACGTCTGGAACCCCACCCGTTCGGAAACCCCGGTCACACTCAGGTTTGTACTCTCAAGGAGATGCATGGCCATACGGATACGCACGCTGTTGATGTATTCCACGATAGAAATCCCCATCGTCTTTTTGAAAAGCCGGCTCAGGTAAAAAGGGCTGATAAAAAACTGAGCGGCGATGGATTGCAGATTCAACGCCGAGGCGTAATGCTCCGAAATGTACTTGGTGATCCTGTCGATGGTTTTGTTGGACAGTCTCGGTGACTGATAATCGCTGTTCTTCTGCTCCTCTGCATAGCGCTTGAGGATGAGCAGAAGCTCCGCCAGAAGCAGCACGCTCAGGATGTCCTTGTCGGGGTCGTCTTTTTGCGGGAGGTCGCATAAGCGTTCAAAAAGATTGCCGACGACAATTCTTTGTTTCATAGACAGCCCTAAGACCTTTACATCCATAGTGAACACGCAGAGCAGGTCGGAGACGGGAACCAGTGCCGAGAGCTTTTCAAGGTATTCGCTGTTGAAATTCATGACGATCCGCGTATGCGGGGAATCATCCATCGAAGCGGTTTTATGGGGATCATCCTGATCAATGATGGCCACATCGCCCGCCTTGATGAGGTAGACGGCATCGCCGATGAAATACTTGCGCGTGCCCTCCGTCTGATAATACAGCTCAAACTTACGGTGAATGTGGAAGCTGGCCATCTCATAGCCCGCCTCACGATGAACCTTGTTGATGTAAAAGCCGTAGTGCGGTGAGTAAATAACCTCTTTGATACGAACGCCCCCTTTGTCTGTTCCGGCGGCAGACACCCGCTCCACCGGTTCTTACGAGTCAAGTAAACTGCAATCTGCATAAAGGAAGAGAACAAGATGAATTTTAGGCTTCTCGCGGTATTCACCCGCGTTATCACCATTGAACTTGATAATCAGGATATCTATGAAAGTACCGAACCGTATGACTTGTATCTGAATGGGAAGCTGATCCTCTCCAGCCAGACCAGAAATGTATGCAGCGTGTATGACCTTGAGCCGGCCACGCGATATGAGCTTACACTGTCCGCGGCATCCGAAACCGTCAGCCAAACCGTAAGCACGCTTTCGGAATCCGTCCGGCTGGATGTACGGCGCTTCGGCGCGAAGGGAGACGGAGTGACAGCAGATACCTCCGCTATTCAGGCGGCCATTCTCTGCTGCCCGCCGAACGGCTCGGTATACCTTCCTGCGGGTGTGTATATGAGCGGTCCGCTCTTTTTAAAGAGCGAGATGACGCTGGAACTGGCGAAGGGCGCGGTTCTGCGCGGAATCACGGACAGGGAGGAATATCCTATTCTGCCCGGCATGACATGGACAACGGATGAAACCGGGGAATACAACCTCGGATCGTGGGAGGGCAACCCCCTCGACAGCATGGCGAGCCTTCTCACCGGCATCGGCGTTCACGATATATCGATCATCGGGCGCGGCGTCCTGGACGGCAACGGCGATCAAGGCGACTGGTGGATCGAGCCGAAGAAGAAACGCCGTGCATGGCGGCCCCGGATGCTGTTTTTCAACCGCTGCCGGAACATCAGGGTGCAGGGGATTACCATCACCAATTCCCCCGCGTGGACGGTGCATCAGTATTTCTGCCATGATATGGACCTTGTAGACTTCAACATCCGCAATCCAGACAGCAGCCCGAATACGGACGGAATTGATATCGAATCCTGCGAGCGCGTGCAGGTGGTCGGCGCGCATATCTCGGTTGGGGACGACTGTATTGCCGTAAAATCCGGCAAAATGTATATGGGGCAGACGTACAAAACGCCGTCACGTGAAATTACCATGCGCAACTGTTTTCTGGAGCGGGGGCACGGCGGTTTGGTCATCGGAAGTGAAGTCTCTGCGGGAGCGCATCAGGTTTCCATGGTACAGAGCGTATTTCTGCGTACGGATCGTGGGCTGCGGATTAAAACGAGACGCGGGCGCGGCAACCAGTCCTTCGTGGACGGCATCACATTCTCCAATGTGTCGATGAAAGAGGTTGGCGTTGCGTTTGTGGTGAATATGTTCTACAGCTGCGATCCTGACGGGAAAAGCGAGTATGTCCACAGTAAGAACCACTCGCCGGTGGATCAGTATACGCCGCGCGTGGGCACGATTCGCTGTGAGGATGTCACCTGTGAGAATTGCTCCATTGCAGGGGCCGTCTTTTACGGGCTGCCGGAAATGCCGGTGGAAGATATTGAGCTTGCCAATATCTTAATCCGCTTCCGTCCGGATGCGGAGCCGGGGCTGCCGGACATGCTGGAGGGTGTTGATTCCGTACGCTGCCTTGGGCTCTATGCTTCTCATGTGCAAAAGCTGAAGCTTCGGAACGTGAGCATCGAAGGCTTTGAGGGCGAACGTCTCCAGTTGGAGAATGTCGGTCACTTTGAGGAGGTTTAACATTGGAAACGCTTGATCAAAAGAGTATTCTGGAGGGCATCCGAAACTACAGCCTGGTGCTGATGCGCGGGAGCAGCGCTCAGAATCCGTTGTGGAATCAGGAACAGCAGCTTTCCGGTAAGCAGAACCGGTGGAACTATATCGACGGCTGCATGATGCTCGGCCTGCTCTCTCTTTATGATATTACCGGCGAGGAGGAATACCTTTCCTTCGCGGACAGTTTTATGAGTGGCTTTGTGGAGGAGGACGGAACCATTTTACTTTATGATCCGTCGCTGCACCGGCTGGATGATATCAACCCCGGGAAAGCGCTTCTGCGGCTCTATGATCTCACGGGCAAGGAGCGCTATCTGCGCGGGGCGAAACGCCTGTTTCACGCGGTCAAGTCGCAGCCGCGCACCAATGAGGGAAACTTCTGGCACAAGGATATCTATCCGCGGCAGGTCTGGCTGGACGGTCTGTACATGGTCATGCCCTTCTATATGGAGTATGAAACGCGCTTCAACGGTATGCGCGAATACATGGACATCATACGCCAGTTTCGTAATGTGCACCGGTTGATGCATCTGGAATCAGGGCTGTACTGTCACGGTTACGACGAGACCAAAAGCCTCGCTTGGGCAAACCCTGAAACAGGGCGCTCTCCGCACGTCTGGCTGCGGGCGCTGGGATGGTTTATGATGGCGCTGGTGGACACGCTGGAGAAAATGGACGAACAGCTCTATTACGAATACCGTGAGCTGAGTGGAATGCTCCGCGGCCTTGCCGACGCGCTGCTTCTCTGGCAGCATGAAGAAGGCATGTTCTATCAGATTGTCGACCATCCGGACGCGGAGGGGAATTACCTCGAAACCAGCGGCAGCGCGATGATCTCGTGTACGCTCCTCAAGGCGGTGCGGCTTGGCTTTTTGCCAAAACGCTACGCCGAAGTGGGCGAACGCTGCTTCTGGGGTATTACAAAACGCTATCTCAAGCTGGACGGCAACAGGATCGAGCTTGGCGGAATCTGCCTTGTCGCCGGACTGGGCGGCACGGGCGGAGAGCACCGCGACGGCAGTCTGCAATACTATCTCAGCGAACCCGTCGTCAGCAACGAAGCAAAGGGCATAGCCCCTTTCCTCATGGCATACACGGAGATCCTGCGCAGAAGCGAAGATACCCGCCCTTAGGCAAGGTTACCCCAGCCGCCTTTGGCAGGCGTGCCGGAGGCGGCTGGAAACCTCTTTCAAGGTTTATTAAGGCAGCTTAAAGTAGTTTTTCGCGTTGTGGTACGAGATATTCGCTACGATTTCGCCGAGCGTTTCGTAGTCCTGCGGGAACTGTCCATCCTCCACCCATTCGCCGAACAGGCGGCACAGGATGCGGCGGAAATACTCATGCCGCGGGTAGGAGAGGAAGCTGCGGGAATCCGTCAGCATGCCGATAAATCCCGGCAAATAGCCGATGTTCGCACAGGCTGTCAGCTGCTCCGTCATACCGGTGAGGTGGTCGTTGAACCACCACGCGCTGCCGTGCTGGAGCTTTCCGACGGCAGAGGAATCCTGAAAACAGCCGATCACCGTCTGGATTGCCTGATTGTCCATCGGATTAAGGCTGTATACGATCGTGCGCGGAAGTTCATTCGTGCGCGCGAGCGCGTTCAAAAAGTCGGCGAGTTGTGCCGACGGGGTATGGTTGCTGATGCAGTCGTAGCCCGTATCCGGGCCGAGACGCTCGAACATCATGTCGTTGTTATCGCGTTTGCACCCGTAGTGAAGCTGCATCGCCCAGTCGCGGCGGGCGTATTCGCGCCCCATCTTTAGCAGGAATGCGGTTTTAAAAAGCAGCTGGTCTTCGCGGGAAACGGCCTCTCCGGCTAGACGGCGCTCGAAAATCTCTTCTTGCACATCGTCCGAGGCTGGGGCATACATCACATATTCCACCGCATGGTCGGCAACGCGGCAGCCGGCTTCATGGAAGAAATCCATGCGGCGGCACAGAGCCTCGAGCAGAGAGGCGTAGGAATCGATTCGCAGGCTGGAGGCTTTCTCCAGCCTCGCAAGGTAGGCGGGATAATCCGGCTTTTCAAGGTTCATGGCCTTGTCGGGACGCCATGCGGGCAACACGCGGGTCTTGAAGCTCTTGTCCTCAGCGATCTTGCGGTGCCACTCAAGCGTATCCACGGGATCGTCGGTGGTGCAGAGCGATTCCACGTTGGAACGGCTCACGACTCCTTTGGCGCTCATTCCTTCTTCGGCGAGCTTCGCGTTGCACAGGTCGTAAACCTCATCGGCAGTGCGCCGGTTCAGCAGGCCGTTGTAGCCGAAATAACGCCGAAGCTCCAGATGGCTCCAGTGATACAGAGGGTTTCCGATCGCCGCGCCAAGCGTTTGAGCCCACTTGCGGAACTTCTCGCGAGGGTCCGCATCCCCTGTAATGTACGCCTCGTCAACACCGTTGGCGCGCATCATGCGCCACTTATAATGATCCCCGCCCAACCACACCTCCGTAATCGTGGAAAAACGGCGGTCCTCCGCAATTTCACGCGGGCTGATGTGGCAGTGGTAGTCGATGATCGGCTGACCCTTGGCGTAGCGGTGGAAAAGATCCACGGCCGTGGGGGTGGACAGGAGAAAATCCGGATCGCAGAAAGACTTCATGTTTGTGTACCGTCCTTTTTATATTCTGTGGGATGTTGTCCCTCGGTGGACAAGTTCAGCAGAAAAGATCGTCTGTTGCGGCATTTCTTTTCCTTCCAGAACGCTCAGGAGCGTTTTTACACAATGCTTGCAGATAGGTTCGAGGCGGCTGTCCACCGAGGACAGCTCCGGGTCGCAGAATTCGGCGATGTCCGCGTTATTGTAGCCGATAATGGCCAGGTCATCCGGAATCAAAAGGCCGTGCTCCTTGGCAAATTTCAGCGCCGCGATGGCAAGCCGGTCGTCCGAGGCGATTACGCCGTCAATCTTAATCCCTTGCTCGCGGAGAGCCGTAAGCTGCCGCACAATTCCCGCGACGCTGCCGCTGATGGATTCGGCAAAGAGCAGGCGCTCTTTTGGTATGGGAATATCCCGCTGCCGGCAAGCTGCAAGAAAGCCCTCAATTTTGCGCTCGCCGCTGTAGGAGTGCGCGTTATAGAGGTAGAGCAGATGGCGCTTGCCCTCGTTGAGCAGCGTTTCCACGGCGCTCTTCACCGCCTGGTAATCGTCGCACAGCGTGCTGTGGATGCCGGGGCCGACGAGGACGCCGTTTACCAGCATCACAGGAACCTTGGCTGCCGCCTGCCGGATGTATTCATTGTCGGCATCGTCACGCTCGATAAAACTGGAACCGATCAGGACGAGGCCGTCCACCCTCTTGGAGAGGAGAAGCTGCAGGCTCTTGCGCTTTGCCTCCGGGGAAAAGCCCGTGCAGGAAAGGATAGCGTTGTATCCGTTTATGCGAAGCCCCCGCTCGATCAGCGAGATGGCCTGTGCGAAGTATGAATCCGAGGAGTCGGCACACAGAATTCCCACGGTCTGCATGGAGTTCAGCCCCAGCCCTCTGGCGAAGGCATTCGGCGTGTAGCCGGATTCGGCGATTACACGAAGCACCTTTTCCTTAGTCTGTTCGCTGACATTGACGCTATTGTTCAATACCCGGGAGACGGTGGCGATGGAAACGCCTGCCTTTTTGGATATGTCGTAAATATTCATGAAAGTCCTCCCATGCCCCATATGCCGGTTGGCCGTGTAAGTAGTTTCTTTTCACATCTTGGAAACAGTATACGATAGATTGCATGCCATTTCAATAACAATAGGAATATTTGTATGATATGTATAAACTAAAGGAGATGATAGTGTGGAAAACGAGCAAAACACCGAATTGCTCTTGACGCGAGAAAAAGAATTCGGTATAATCTTCGTGTAAGTGCTTACATAGCCAATCGATTTCATGAATCGATAAGGAAGGATGAATGCCATGCCTGTTACTTTAAACCGCGAACTGAGCGAAAAAAAAGAAAGACCAGTCAGAGTATTGCAATTTGGCGAGGGTAATTTTCTTCGCGGTTTTGTGGACTGCTTCGTGGATATTGCCAACGAAAAAGGTGCCTTTGATGGTGATGTAGCGGTTGTTAAGCCAATCCCCGGCGGAAATCTCGAAGGATTCCGGCGGCAGGAGTGCCAGTATACCGTTTTGCTGCGCGGCGTGCGGGACGGGGAGGAAACCGTTTCCTCGCGTATGGTGACCTGCATTGCGGACGCGGTGGACCCTTATGTGGAGTACGGGCGCTACACGGATTATGCAAAGCTGGATACGCTGCGCTTTATCGTATCCAACACCACGGAGGCTGGCATTGTTTTTGAGCCCGAAGACCTACAGGAGAATACCCCACAGAAATCCTTTCCCGGCAAGCTGACGAAGCTGCTTTATGACCGTTACCGCCGTTTTGACGGAGCGAAGGACAAAGGGCTTGTGATGCTGCCGGTAGAATTGATCGAGAATAACGGCGGCAAGCTTCGCGAGTGCGTGCTGTGCATGATCGCGCACTGGGGGCTGGAGGATGCCTTCCGGCAGTGGGTAGAGGAATCCTGCGAATTCTGCTCCACGCTGGTTGACCGCATCGTCACAGGATACCCGCGCGATGAAGCGCAGACACTCTGGGAAGGCTTCGGCTACCGCGACGAACTAATCGTGACGGGCGAGCCCTTTGCGCTTTGGGTGATCGAATGCTCTTCCCGTATCAAGGAGGAATTTCCGCTTGACAAGGCCGGGCTGCCGGTGATTTTCACGCCGGATCAGGCCCCCTACCGTCAGCGCAAGGTCCGCATCCTGAACGGGGTGCATACCTCTTTCGCGCTGGCGGCGTTCCTCGCAGGGCACGATGATGTGTTCCATGCCATGGAGGATGAACTGTTCCGCGGCTTCGTACTCGAGACGATCTTTGAGGAAATCATCCCTACGCTGGATCTGCCGCGCGGGGAACTTGAGGAATTTGCCAATGCGGCCGTTGAACGCTTCCGCAATCCGTATATCAAGCACGAGCTGCTTTCGATTTCGCTCAACTCCGTATCCAAGTGGCGCGCGCGCTGCCTGCCCAGCTTCAGCGGATATGTGAGGCAGACCGGCAAACTGCCGCAACGCCTCGCCTTTTCCCTTGCGGCGCTAGCGGCCTTCTACAGCGTCAGCTATGTGGACGGCACGTATTCAGGTACGCGGAACGGGGCGGCTTACCGCGTTCAGGATGATGCTCTCGTGCTGGACTTTTTTGTAAAGCATGGCGGCCTCCCCCCGCGTGAGCTTGCGGAGGCACTGCTCGGCAACGAAGCGTTCTTTGGCGAGGATTTGAGAAACTACGTAGGCGCGGCGGACGCCGTCGCCTCGGCGCTGAAAGATATCCGTCTTATGGGAATGCGCAAGGCCGTCGAGCGCCGGTTCGGGAGGAAAAAAGCATGAGCGCCTTCATCCGCATCGCGCCGGAGGACAATGTCGCGGTAGCGCTCCGCGACATTGCCGCGGGAGAAACCATCGAAGCGGTGGGGGTGTCCTGCGAAATCCGCGAGAAGATCCCCCGGGGGCACAAAGTGGCGCTTCAGCCTGTTGCGGCGGGCGAGCCCGTGATCAAATACGGGTCGCCGATCGGTGCCGCGAAAGAGGCGATTGCCCCGGGTACGCATGTGCATACGCACAATCTGCGCACGCTTCTGGATAGGGAGCTTGAGTACCGTTACGAGCCGGTGCAGCCCGTCAAGTTGTCCGAGCCGGAGCGCACCTTTCATGGCTTTCTGCGGGAGGACGGGCGGGCGGGCATCCGCAACGAAATCTGGATACTGCCGACGGTCGGCTGCGTGAACAGCATCGCCGCTCTGCTTACCAAGCGCGCGGAGGGTTTCCGTAAGGGCTCGGTAGATGCGGTGGCATCCTTTCCGCATCCCTATGGCTGCTCACAGATGGGCGACGATCAGGAAAATACCCGACGCATACTCGCCGCTCTCGCGAGGCATCCGAACGCGGGCGGTGTGCTGGTACTGGGGCTTGGCTGCGAAAACAGCGGCATCGAGATTCTGAAGGAGTACATCGGTGGGCAGGCTTCCCGCCGTATCCGCTTCCTGCGCTGTCAGGACGTGGAGGACGAGGTGGAAGAGGGCGAGCGTATCCTTCGGGAGCTGATGGAGGAAGCCGCCCGATGCGGGCGCGTCCCGGTCGGCACCTCCAAGCTCACAGTGGGGCTCAAATGCGGCGGGTCGGACGGCTTCTCCGGCATCACGGCCAATCCCCTTGTCGGCTCGTTCTCCGACCGTCTGATCTCACAGGGGGGAACCGCCATCCTGACGGAGGTTCCCGAGATGTTCGGCGCGGAGACGCTGCTTATGAACCGCTGTGCGACCGAGGAGCTGTTTGGCAAAACCGTATCCCTGATCAACGGCTTCAAGCACTATTTTCTGGAGCACGGGCAGACGGTGTATGAGAACCCCTCCCCCGGCAACAAGCAGGGGGGCATCTCCACACTGGAAGACAAATCCCTCGGCTGCACGCAGAAATCCGGGCGTTCCCCGGTGGAAGGCGTGTTGAAATACGGTGAGCCGGTCGGGCACGGCGGGCTGCACCTTCTCGAAGCGCCCGGCAACGACCTTATTGCGTCAACGGCGCTTGCCGCTTCGGGCGCACAACTCGTCCTGTTCACAACCGGGAGGGGTACCCCCTTCGCATGCCCCGTGCCGACGGTGAAGATTGCAAGCAACTCCGTTCTCGCCGCACATAAGCGCTCCTGGATCGATTTCAATGCGGGCGCGCTGCTCGACGGAACGGATATTAAGACCCTGACGGAGGCATTGCTTCAGGAGGTGCTAAAGATCGCCTCCGGCAAGCCTGTCAAAAGTGAGGAAGCTGGCGCACGAGATATGGCAATCTGGAAAGACGGCGTGACACTCTAACATAAGGAGGGTACAGTATGGAAATCCGATACAGTGTGAATCAGCGTGACGTAAAGAGGTATACGACCGAGGAACTCCGCGAGGAATTCCTCGTCGAGAACCTATATGTCGCGGATACGGTCCGCGCGGTGTACAGCCATGTCGACCGGATGGTCGTGTTCGGAATTATGCCTGTGAAGGAGGTGGTTCCGATTGGCAAGGGCGTGGACATTTGGGCAAATTTCGGCACCTCGTTCCTGCTCGAGCGACGTGAGGCGGGCTTCTTCAACATCGGCGGAGCCGGCGTGTGCACGGTGGACGAAAAAGCGTATCCGATGGGACACCGCGACTGCATCTATATTGCGCGCGGCGCGAAGGAGGTAACCTTTGCAAGCGATAACGCGGCAAGGCCCGCGAAGTTTTACGGGGTGTCGGCGCCCGCACACCGTACTTGTGAGACGCGCTTCATCAGCATCGCCGATGCGGCAAAGAAGCCTCTCGGCTCCGCCGAAGAGGCGAACAAGCGTGTGATCAACCAGTTTATACATCCCGATGTTCTGGACACCTGCCAGCTTTCCATGGGGCTTACCGTCCTTGAGCCGGGCAGTGTGTGGAATACCATGCCCGCGCATACGCATGAGCGCCGTATGGAGATCTATACCTACTTCGGCATTGAGGGCAACAACGTCGTCTTTCATATGATGGGCGAGGGCGATCAGACGCGCCATATTGTGATGAAGAACGGCGATGCTGTCATCTCTCCGAGCTGGAGCATCCACTCCGGCGTGGGCACCGCGAGCTATTCGTTCATCTGGGCGATGGGCGGCGAGAATCAGGCATTTGACGATATGGACCACATCAAGACGATCGATATTCGGTAAGGAGGCAAGGGCATGGAATTATTTTCTTTAAAAGGTAAGACCGCACTTGTAACCGGTGCATCCTATGGCATCGGCCTCGCCATTGCGCTGGGGCTGGCAAAGGCGGGGGCGCGGATCATATTCAACGATATCAGGCAGGAGCTTGTGGATAAAGGCCTTGCAGCCTATAGGGAAGCTGGGATCGACGCGAAAGGCTATGTCTGTGACGTGACGGATGAGGAGCAGGTGCAGGCGATGGTCGCGCAGATTGCGAACGACGTTGCCCCCATCGACATCCTCGTGAACAACGCAGGAATCATCAAGCGCATTCCCATGACGGAGATGAGCGCCACTGAGTTCCGGCAGGTGATCGACGTCGATCTGAACGCGCCGTTTATCGTCGCGAAGGCGGTTATCCCTTCGATGGTCGAGAGGGGCGGCGGAAAGATCATCAACATCTGCTCAATGATGAGCGAGCTCGGGCGTGAGACGGTTTCCGCCTACGCCGCCGCCAAGGGCGGGCTCAAGATGCTGACCAAGAACATCGCGTCCGAATACGGATGCAAGAACATTCAGTGCAACGGGATCGGCCCCGGTTATATCGCGACGCCCCAGACGGCCCCTCTCAGAGAGTGGCAGCCGGATGGTTCCCGCCACCCGTTTGACAGCTTCATTCTCGCCAAGACCCCAGCGGGACGCTGGGGCAATCCGGAAGACCTTGTCGGGCCGGCGGTATTCCTCTCTTCCCCGGCCTCTGATTTCGTGAACGGACATATCCTTTACGTCGACGGCGGCATCCTCGCCTATATTGGCAAGCAGCCGTAAGAAGGGAGCGTTTCCGCCATGCAGATCGGTATCCGCCTGCACGATGCGGCGGAGCTTCCTCTCCCCAATCGGCTTGACGCTGTTTCGGCACAGGGATTCTCCTGCGTGCATCTGGCGCTTTCCAAGGTGCTTGGAAAAGAGTTCATGCAGCCTGGGGCACTCACCCCCGGTCTTGCTATGCACCTCAAGAGGGAATTTGCGCGCCGTCAGCTTGATATAGCGGTGCTCGGCTGCTACTTAAACCCCGTGCATCCGGACCCGGATGTGCTTGCGGACATCCGGCGCACCTATGAGGCGCATATCCGTTTCGCTGCGCATCTGGGCTGCGGCGTCGTCGGAACGGAAACGGGAGCGCCGAATGCGCAGTACAGATTTGAACCCGTATGCCGCTCGGAAGAGTCTCTCGCGCTGTTCATTCGCAATCTGCGCCCCCTCATCCGCAGCTGTGAACAGATGGGAGTGCTCTTTGCCATCGAGCCGGTTTATACCCACATCGTGAGCGACGGCAAGCGGGCAAGGCGCGTGCTGGATGAGATTGCCTCACCCAATCTTCGCATCATCCTCGACCCCGTCAACCTGCTGCATATGGAGAATGTGACGCGCCGTGACGAGGTCATCGGTGAGGCAATCGAGCTTCTCCGTGAGGAAATCGCCGTGATCCATATCAAGGATTACGTGATCCGCGACGGCACGCTGAAAAGCGTTGCCGCCGGGACAGGCGAGATGGATTACACGCAGGTGCTGAATTTTGCGCGACGCGAAAAGCCGTGGATTCAAGCAACACTGGAAAATACAACTCCGGATAATGCACAAGCCGCCCGGCTTCATATCGAGCGCCTCGCAAAAGAGGAGGAAGCGTAAATGCGTCTTCAACAGGGCAACTTATTAAACCGTACCCCAAACCGTAACGACAAAATGGAAAATCAAAACCACTAGTTAAACTGGTGGTTTGCACAAGCCCTAGAAGGGCATATTACTGGCGCAGCGTTTTAAGACGCACTAAAAGTACTTCTACGATTTTTACTTTCTCTGAAAATGTGCTTACCAGCCCTTTAGCGGCACCACTGAAAAGGCCGTCGGCAAAAGTCGACGGCCTTTTGCTGTATAAAAGTTCATCCTGCTCGCAAGCAGTTTTACTCCATTCAAAAGCTAACATGAAGTAAAGCTTCAGAAATTGATTCTGTGATGAAAGAGAAATAGTAAGTATGAATTCTTGCGGTAAAGCCTCTAATTCTTCCATGAACTCTGCATAAAAGGGAAAATACCATTGCCGCCAGCATTCCATGGATTTCACAGTGCTGGCGGCAAAAAATGTCGGGGAAAGCGTCACCACTCTCGCATTCTTTAGACGCGCTAAGATAATCCACAACTTGCTCCTGTGTAAGTCTGATTTCTTTTTTCCGAATGGTCTTATTCATCAGCATTTTATCATCACCTAATTTGACATTTTGAATAGCCTTCTTGACTATATACCATCAGAAGCATCGTGATTCCACCATTGAGCAGTAATTAAACAAAAGAAGAGAAAATTAACCACAAGCTAATTATTGGGGAATAGACTTGATTCTTGCCGTTAAGTGGCGTAAGATTCTTTTGCCATGTTTGTTCCTAAGTTTGTCGTTATGAAGATTCGTGCCAATGAATCCCCACAGCTTATTTGAGAAGTGTGAGGATTTTCTGAATAATACAAACCACTAATTGATAAATCAAAATGGACATTGAAGAAATTTACAGAACGCAAAACTGATACCATTTGAAAACAGTATCAGTTTGCTTTTTGTTTTTATTCTTTTTATCTTGTCTGGATCTTAGATGTTTCTAATAATTCATCACTTCTTGCGGAAGCTTTAAAATCCAGCTTCCGCTTTTTAGCGTTACGCTTACCCCCTCAACGGAAATCTTACATGGATACCCTTGCGCGTCAAGGTGTTGGCAGGCTGATTCGAGGTCTGACAGCTGGGAAAAGATGAAGGTACAGGAGGAACCGAAAGGCACGGCAACTTCAAAAACAACCGTGCCGTTTTTTTTATGCCATTCACTCAAAACCTGTCCATAGCCGGTCTGTATGGCTGCCCGTGCGTACGTTAGGCCGCCGCCCAGTATGGGTTTAACCAGGAAATGGCGGTATCCGGGGTTTTCAGCGTCACTTTGTATTCCACAAACGTAGCTGTAAAGCCATTTCCCGATACAGCCGTAGGCATAGTGGTTAAAAGAGTTCATCCAAGGGTCCCAAAACTCTCCGTTCTCCTTTATCCCATTCCAATGCTCCCAAATCGTTGTTGCACCATGGTCCACCTCATACAGCCACGAGGGACATTCCCGGTTTAGCAGCAGCCGGTATGCAAGATCTGCACTGCCGTTTTCGGAAAGCGCGGGGCACAGAAGCGGCGTACCGACAAAGCCGGTATTAAGGTAACCCTCGGATTTCATTACAAGCCTTCGCAATTGCTCGGCTATTTTACAGCGGTGGTTTTCAAAGAGGTGAAACGTCAGCGCCAGCGCGCACGCTGTTTGCGTTTGAATCAACAGCTCCCCCGTCGTACCTATATAGCGTTTCCCCATATCGGATAGAATCCCATGATAGAGCTCTGTATATTGCTCTTTGTCCGCCGTAATTCCTAGAATATGGGCGGTATTCATTAGAACCTGAGTGGAATACGCGTAATAAGCGGTTGCGATAAAGGGCTTGGGGGTAGCTCCGTAATAACTGCCGTCGGGATCGTCCAGAGCGAACCAATCACCGTAATGAAAGCCTTCCTCAAAGGTATATGGGTCACTGCCGCTGTGCCGCATAAACTCTACATAGCGCTTCATACTGGTATACTGTTTTTCTAGAATATCTTTGTCACCGTATTCACAGTAAAGCAGCCACGGTACAATCAGCGCCGCGTCACCCCAGGCGGCCGAGGTTGGGAACCTTTCTCCGTCACTGTCCAGCCTGTCGTTTTTGTAATCTTCTTTTTTGCATACATGCGGGATCATCCAGCCAACAGCGCCGTTTTCAAACTGGTCGGCGGCCAGATCGTCCAGCCATTTTTCATAGAACAGCCGGACATTGCCGGTCATGCATGCCGTGGGAGCAAAGATCTGCGCATCACCTGTCCATCCAACGCGTTCTCCGCGCTGCGGCCCGGCGATGGGAATATCTATAAAATTGCCCCGCTGACTCCATACAATATTCTCAAACAAACGGTTTACCGCCTCGGACGAGCACTCAAAAGAGCCTGTCTGCGCGTGAACCGAGGATAAGATCAGTGCTTCAAAACAGTCCAGAGATACCATGCCGGGATACTCCACAATTTTCACATAACGAAAAGCCTGATAGGTAAAATGAGGGGTGAACCGCTCTTCCCCCTCACCTCTCAGGATATAGACAATATCCTGAGAGGAAGGGCCGACGCTGTTCTTAATATTGTCATCGTAAAAATTGCCCTCAGCATCCAATACCTCACCGTGCTTTAGAAAAACGCGATCTCCTTTATTGCCGCGCACCGTAAAGCTCATAACGCCCACAAGGTTTTGGCCCATATCCAGAACCTGCTCCCCTTTTGGCGTTTTTAACAGCGCTATGGGTTTCATGTGCATCACGCATGAAACAGGCGGCGCCTGTTCGGGGAATACATGCTCCACAGTGCTGTCGGTTATAAAAGCGTACGGCAAATCTTCGCATTGGCACCCTGCCACTTCAAACAGCGGCATTTCCTTGCGTGCGTCATAGGTCTCGCCGATATAAAACTCCGAAACCCCAACTGGTGAAACCCGCCACTGGAAGGAGTCATCCGAAGTGACAATAATCTTTTCTCCGCTTTTTAACTGTATATGAAGCTCTAAAAGAAGCTCCCGGCGGTCTCCATAGAAGTTCCTGCGGAAGTTCCAGTTTACATATCCTTTATACCAGCCGTCGCCAAGCAAGACACTGACGCAGTTTTCTCCTTTGGAAAGCAGGGACGTGATATCATAGGCCTGATACGGAAGGTTGTGAGCATAGCTCTTGCAGCCCGGTGTAAAAAAGGCGTTTCCTGCCTTTTGGCCATTGATTTTCAGCTCATACAGGCCTTTTGCGGTTACATAGGCTTTCGCGAAATTCACATCCTCCGCAAGTGTAAACACCCGGCGCAGCTGTGTACAGGGCGAAGGCTCCTTTTGTGCGTCGGCCTCCATGCAGCTGATAAACCGCGCTGTCCATGCTTTGCCCAAGAATGCGGTATCGAAAAACCCCGTATCTGACCAATCGGAGGGCTGGCCGGCATCATCCCAGCAGCGGATGTGGTAATAATACCGTGTGTGGCTGCGCAAAGCCTCCCCGTCGTAGACAATATGCTGCATGCCACAGTCATGAACCTTGCCGCTGTCCCAAATACAAGGTATAAATAATGGATTTTCGGAACATTGTATCTGATAAGCCGCAAATATCGCACCATTCCGGTCACATTGTGCCGTCGCGGAGAAGTAAGGGTGTGCGGTATCCACACAGAGCGGATTTACCCTGCCGTTGCATTCTGTACCGATAATCTTCAGCATGTGATCCCTCTCCTTAATGATTGATAAGTTACCTCTAAGGAATAATCAAAAAGCGCCCTTTTAATTTCATGAAACCATCGGTTTAAGTCATTTGCATGAACGCATTTTTTGACTGTTATTCGTATTATTGTAACATAAAAAAAACAGTCAATATATTGGTGATTCGCCCAAAGAGCATCGTCAAAATATATGTTTTTTTAAGGTTTACGAAACGAAGTTTAGTGAATATAATATAAGTAAGCGGTTACGGAAAGCGGTTACGTTATTGGTTAAAGGCAGGTAGAAAAATGAAGGTTACGATTGATGATATTGCCCGTATTGCACATGTCTCAAAAGCCACAATCTCAAGGGTACTAAATGATGAAAAGGGCGTTGGAGAGGAAACGCGCAATCGAATAAAAAGCATCATTGATGAAATTGGCTACAAGCCTAACCTTCTTGCCCGCGGAGTGGCCACGGCAAAAACCAAAACCATCGGTGTTATTATACCTGATATCACTAACCCGTTTTTCCCGGACCTGATCAAATCCATCGAAGGCTATTATAGCAACCAAGGGTATACGGTGTTATTATGCAACACCAATTCTATACCGGAGCAGGAGATGCAGGCAATTTCAACCTGCATTGCAAAGCGCGTGGACGGTATCCTGCTAGCCTCATCGGTGGAAGAACCGAGTGAAATGCACTGCCTGTTAAAAAAGTACAATATGCCCTGCGTTTTGATGGATCGCGGCGGGCAGGGCTTCGAGGCAGATGCACGTGTATTTGTGGATAACGAATATTCAGTATTTATGGCTACCAGCCATTTGATCTGCAATGGCAACAGAAGGATTGCCTTTCTCTCTGGTCCCGCAAATATCTCCACTTCTAAGGAAAGGCTGGTAGGTTACCTTTCGGCACTCAAGCAATATGGTATCTCGCCTATCCAAGAACTTATTTGTTACGGTGATTATACCCTTGAAAGCGGCTTTCAGGCTACGAAACGCCTGCTGGACTCCCAACAATTTACCGCGCTGGTCTCGGCAAACGACAGCATGGCGGTTGGGGCAATTAAAAGTATAAGGCAGATGGGGTTTCGTATTCCGGAGGATGTGGAGGTAATCGGTTACGATAATATTCAGCTTGGTACGTTGATTGAACCTCGCTTATCGACCGTTGAACAACCGATATCCCTCATGGGAAAAACCGCTTCAGAACTGCTATACTCCATTATCAACGGTGGAGAAATTAAAGAAAGGTCTGTCCGGCTGAAGGCGCATTTGATATTGCGCGAGTCAACGAAAAACCATCAATCAATCGATATGGAAGTTTTACCGTAAGGCATTATGTAAACTCCTTCCGATAGAACATAAAACAAGTTTCACAGCCTTTTTATTCGATTTGCTCTATATTCAAATCACAACAAATATAAGCAGTAACAGACGGAATATTGTATGGGAGTTATTATTCATGCAAAAGAAGAAAATCCTTGTAATAGGAAGCACAAACCTTGATTTTATCATCAATATGAAAAAGATCCCCGTTCCCGGGGAAACCGTAATGGGCGATTCTTTGGAAATAGCCTTCGGCGGAAAAGGAGCAAACCAAGCCTATGCCTGCGGAAACCTCGGCGGAGATATTGTTTTTCTTTGCGCAGTAGGCAGCGAAAAAGAAAGCGATCAGATGCTTTCTTCGCTGAGCAAGGCCGGGGTGGATATCACGCATGTGCTTGTTAACAAGGAACAGCCTACCGGACGAGCATACATCTATGTGAACGAGCAGGGCAATAACTGCATCGTTGTTGTGGCCGGTAGCAACAACCTGTGCACGGAGGAATACATCAAACAAAATCATGCCATATTGGAGCAGGCGGATATTATCATGCTTCAGATGGAGATTCCCCTTTCGGCCGTCTGTTATGCGGTGCGTGAAGCAAACAGATTAGGGAAAACCGTTATCCTTAATCCGGCGCCCATGCCGGATTCCTTCCCCGAGGAGCTTCTGCCGCTTATTGATTACCTTACTCCAAACGAAACGGAGCTTGAACATGTCTCCGGCATGGCGGTTAGGGATATCCCGTCCGCCCGGAAGGCCGCAGAGCTGCTGCTTAAGAAAGGCTTAAAAAACGTCATCGTAACACTGGGTAAGCGCGGCGCGTTGCTTGTGGGCCAAAATGGAAGCCGACACTTTCCTGCCACGGATACACCGGTGGTGGATACCACAGCAGCAGGCGATACCTTTAACGCCGGTTTTGCGGTATATCTTTCAGAGCGCCGCCCGGTAGACAGCGCAATAACGTTTGCTAACTGTGCCGCCGGTATTTCAGTAACCAGAAAAGGCGCTCAGCCATCCATCCCTAAAAGATCAGAAATTGACGAAACACAGATTTAAAAATATATTTTAAAAAAGGAGAGACCATGAATGAAAAAGTTTAAACTAATCCTCGTTACCGCAATGATTTTTGCTTTACTCATTCCAAGTCTGGCGGGTTGCGCACAGAATGGGGCGCCGCAATCAGGAAACTCTGGTGCAAACTCAACGACAAAAAACTCCGATACCGACATCTATCTGTTTGGTCCGGCACGCAGCTACCCTGGTCAGGAAGAGGCCTATAAAAAGGTGATTGACGCCTTTACCGCGGAAACAGGTATCAATGTTCATGTAACCTGGAAAGGCAAATGGGATGAAATCCCCCAGAATCTCTCCGCGGCGAAGATGTCGGGCGAACGCATAGATATAACCTATGTGACCCCGACGTATCTTTCCGATCTTGCAAAGAGCGGCGTACTGCTTAACATGACTGATTTAATGGCGAAGCTTAATTCCCGCTTTGCGCCGAATGTAACAAGCGCCTACACGATAGGCGGAAAGCTTTGGGGGTTCCCGTTTGGCAGTTCCGGTTCCTCCGCGATTTACTATAATGTTGAGATGTTTAAAGAGCTCGGCATCAGCGAGCCTGCCACCTTCGATGACCTCGTTGCCGCCGGCAAAAGGCTCACGGAAAAAGGCATTATCCCGATGATCCAGCAAGGTAAATCCGCTTCATACTGGCCCATGTGGTTTATGGAGACCTATGCTCAAACAACCAAGAATACCTCGGTAGATAAAACACAGAGCTTCCTTTCCGGCAAGGAGAGCTTTAACAGCGCCGAAACCACCGCCGCTTTTGACAAGCTCAAGGCGTTTTATGATAATGGTCTGCTCACCTCGGCCAGCCTTGAAACCGACGGTGACGGCATGCGCGCCACCTTTGCTCAGAAGAAAGCGGCTATGTTCTACAGCGGCCTTTGGGACTATCCGACGATTAAGGATATGGTGAAGGATTTTACCATCGGCGTAATGGAGTTTCCAAAGGTTACCGACGATGCAAATGTTAAATCGCAGCATGGCGGCGGTGTGGATGATGGTTTTGGCATTACCTCTTTCGCGAATCAGGATAATCTTGAGAATATAATGAAGCTGATAGAATACCTCACAAGGCCGGAAAATGCCAATACCATTATCTCTACCTACAGTCCGCTGATTTCCACCCTCAAGGGCGTTGAGGTTACAAACAATGACGTCGTTACCAAAATCAACGATCAATTCGTACCCAATACCATCACATTTTTGGATTGGATTTGGCCTTCTGAGGTGACCAACGCAGTGGCAAACGCCGTTCCAGCCGTTATGACAGGCCAAATGACATCCGCTGATGCCGCACAGTCGGTTCAGGATGCATACGATACCATCGTAAAAGAAAAGCAGTACCAATATAACTGGTGGAATTCTTGGACAGAGGCTGATTGGGCCAAGGTAACACCAAAATCCATTCCGTCAGTAGAATAACGCTTTAAGTAACTATCTGGGTCTTATCTTTAAATGTGCGAAAAGCAGCCCCAAAATGGAGGAAAAAGTTTTGAAACAAAAGATTAAATTTGATGCTTTTCCGTATCTGATGTGCGCCCCAGCTCTTGTACTGTTCACACTTTTTAGCATATTGCCTTTTTTACAGGGCTTGTGGACCAGTTTTTACAACTGGGACGGGCTATCCGATATGAAATGGATCGGTCTTAACAACTACTTGTTTACTATACAAGACAAGATATTTTGGAAGGCGATCAGCAATACTGCGATATACGCCTTAGTGGTAACACTTGCGAAAAACCTTTTGGGGCTGTTTTTTGGTTATTTCCTAGCGAAGTCGTTTCGTGGACGTACGTTGTTTCGTACAGCCATCTATCTGCCTGTTACCCTCTCGTATATTGTAATCGGAATTCTGTGGTCCTGGATCTATAATCCGACCTTCGGTATTCTTGACAGTTTGCTTTCCGCTGTTGGTGCGCAGGGGCTCATTACAGGCTGGCTGAGTAATCCGGACATCGTCTTATACTCTATCTGCTGGATCGATATCTGGAAATGGACGGGCTTCCACGTTATGCTGTACATGGCGGGTTATCAGGGAATCTCAAGGGATTATTATGAAGCTGCCGCCATTGACGGCGCAAACGCGGTACAGCGCTTTACGCGAATTACCATTCCGATGCTCAACAGCACGATTGTCGTAAATATCATGCTCTCATTAACCGGCGCATTCGTTTCAAACTACGATATTGTTAAGATTATGACCGATGGAGGGCCGATGCACGCAAGCGAAGTTTCGCTCACCTACATTGTTAGAACGGCATTCGGATTTTCCTCAATGGGTAAGGCCAATGCGATGAGTATGATTCTGTTTCTAATGGTACTGGTCTTCGGGTTTATACAGCTTCGACTGATGACCCGGGACGAGAATTACGAATAGGGGGCGGCGCTGCATGGAAAGAAAAAGCGGGGTCATCCCGACCATACTAAAGTACGCTATCATGCTTTTAATGCTGATGATCACCGTCTACCCTGTAATTTGGATGGTACTCGGCTCATTAAAAGATAATTCAGAATTCTATAATAACATCTGGGGCATTTCGGCTTCTCCGCAGTTTCAAAACTACAGTCAGGCATGGGTAGACGCTAAGCTCTCCACCAAGTATTTTAATAGTATTCTCAACCTGATACTGTTTCTTGCCATCATGCTCCCCGTTAATACCTGTGCCTCCTATGCGGTGGCCAGGCTCAATTTCAGGTTCAAAAAGGCAATTTACGCCTATCTTTTAGCGGGAATTATGATACCAAGCGGTGTGCTGGCGATTCCTACCTTTTCGGTGCTGATGCGCTTCGGCCTTGTAAACACGCGCTTTGGCCTCGTTCTGGTATGCGTAGCGCAATCGATTGCCTTCGGTATGTTTATTATGCGCTCGTTCTTTATCTCACTCCCCAAGGGGTTGGAGGAAGCTGCTATGATAGACGGCTGCAGCCGTTTTAAAAGCTTCATCTTTATTATTCTGCCGCTTGCGCTGCCGGGCTTAATGACTCAGATCATTTATAATGGTCTGACCTTCTGGAATGAATACCTAATGTCAAGCGTTATTCTTCGCAGTGAGGAATTATATACTCTACCGCTGGGGCTTGCGGTTTTCATGGGCCAGCATAACATCAATTATCCTGAGTTGTTTGCTGTGTTGGTTTGCTCCACCATGCCGATGATTCTTCTGTATCTTGCCGGACAGAAAACCTTCATGGAAGGTATTACAGCCGGTTCAATCAAGGGGTAAGGTATGAAACAGCGCTGCGAAAAAGGAGAACTGCATGAAAGAAATTTTACTTAAACCTGAAGCAGTCAACGAGGAGAATTTCGCACCCTTCGGCAGGCTGGTATTTTTACCTCGTTCAAATGCCGACTACCAATCGGAACAGTTTGATTGGTATGACGAAATTACATTATGTAATCTTGATACCGCTTCATTTGGCCTCGTGCACAGCTACCCGCAGCAGGTATATACCGAATACGAGCTTGAATGCCACAATCATACAGAAGAGCTTCTGTTGCCTCTGGACGCAGATATCGCCCTGATACTTAGGAAGCCCGGTGCCTTTGATGTAAGCGATGTCTCCGCTTTTCATGCTTTTTTGGTTCCAAAGCATACACTGATTTGTCTAAAAGAAAGCGTCTGGCACCACGCTCCAATTTCCATTCATGAGGAATGTAATACGCTTGTCGTCTACAAATACAAAACAGGTAAGATAGATAAGCAAGTGGTAAAAGCCGAGGAAGCTGGCGTGCGGCTGATACTCAAACAAAGTTTAAGTTTTAATTGTACTATTCAACAGTGAATAGGTACACTGATACTTCCAAAAGCATTGACTTGATGAAAAAAACAAAAGATAGGAGACACAAAATTGAGTCTCCTATCTTTTGCTTTTCTTATGATACGATGATTTTGACCGTGTGGCCGAGAAGAAATACAATGACACCGTTCGCTTCAAATACACCTGCGATAAAAAAGGCAACCTCTTATGGCGATCTGAAGCTGGATTTTTCAACGCACAGCACAGTATGATGATCTTTCCAATTATCTGCCCGGCCACTTGATGACTCCAGATTGTTATAGTAGTATAATAAAGTAAAAAACACAAGGAGCTTCATAATGCCATCTATATTTCAAAATCCCATTTTGAGCGGATTTTATCCCGACCCTTCTGTTTGCAGGGTTGAAGACGACTATTATTTGGTTACCTCTACCTTTGCGTACTTTCCAGGGGTACCTGTGTTCCATAGCAAGGATTTGGTGAACTGGAGACAAATCGGAAATATTCTGGACAGGCCATCACAACTCAATTTAGCGGGTGCAACGCATTCGGGGGGGATTTTCGCGCCTACCATACGGTACCACGAAGGAACCTTTTACATGATTACCACAAACGTAAGCCACGGAGGGAATTTTATAGTAAAATCCAAGAATCCGGCAGGCCCGTGGTCCGACCCTTATTTTATCAAGAACGCCGACGGCATTGACCCATCACTGTTTTTCGACGGTGACGGAAAGGCGTATTGCATGGGGACGCGTGCGCGATCGGAGGGTGCAAAATATTACGGTGACAACGAGATATGGCTGCAGGAAATCAATTTGGAAAAGATGGAGCTCGTGGGCGACAGCTACAGCTTATGGAACGGTGCCCTGCGCGACGTGGTGTGGCCGGAAGGACCTCATCTTTACAAATATAACGACTATTATTATCTGCTTATCGCCGAAGCCGGCACCGCGCACGAACATGCAGTCACGGTAGCCCGCAGCAAAAGCATTTTCGGGCCCTACGAAGGGAACAGATGCAACCCGATACTCACCCACAGGCATCTGGGCATTCATTATCCCGTCGTCAACGTGGGGCATGGGGATTTAGTGCAGACCCAAAATGGGGAATGGTGGCTTGTCGTCCTAGCTTCCCGCACTTACGGCGGCTATTACCGCAACCTTGGGCGTGAAACCTTTTTGGCGACAGTTGAATGGGAAAACGGCTGGCCGGTAGTGAATCCCGGAAAAGGGATGCTTTTAAACGAGCAGACCGTCCCCTGTCTTCCTCCCGCCCCTGTTCCGAAATGGCCCAGTGACGAAATGTTTAACAGCGACAGATTGTCCTTCCGATGGATCTACCTGCGAAATCCGGATATGTCCGCGTACAGCCTGACCGAAAGGAAGGGATGCCTGCGCCTGTACCTGAGACCGGAACGAATCACCGATTTGGTAAGCCCGACCTTTGTCGGCATCCGTCAAACGGATATGAACTTTGACGCGGAAACCGAATTTGAGTTCGAGCCCAAAGCGGATTACGAAACATGCGGCATATGCCTTATTCAAAGCAACAATTATCATTACAGGCTGGAATACACCCAATACAATGATAAAAAGTGCATTCATCTTCTACGGTGCGAAGGCGGCACGGAAACGCTGATGGCAAAAGAAGAATTCTCTTCTGCGACTATCTTTTTAAAGATCTGTGCAAGTGAACAAGATTTATTCTTCTGGTACGGTGAATCGGACAAACAGTACCGCCTAATTGCAAGCAATGTAAACGGCAGAATACTGTCCCCTGATATTGCTGGCGGTTTTGTTGGGACATGCATTGGCATGTATGCCAGCAGCAATGGGACGGAAAGCGGAAATTTCGCAGATTTTCACAGGTTTTCGTATCGGCCTGCCGACACCGATCCACTTTTGATCTAATACTGTTCTCCCACTAGAGCCTGTTGACACAATCCAAATTTTAAGCGGATTTTATGCCGGGCAAGATGAATTTCCGCAGGTTGCTGTAAAAAAGAAAAATCAGCCTTGGGCAATTATCGGGGCTGGTCTATCATACAGTTATGGCGATCTGAAGCTAGATTTCTCGCATGTTTAGCCCCTATCCCCCTATTCCTACCTATTTAACAAATCGCCAACTTCGCCTTATCTAGAGGCAAGAAGCGATTCCCTTGATCGGTTTTGAATAGCTTTGTACCTGAAGAACACGTTCTGAAACAACGTGTTCTTCTCTTTGTTGCACCCTTGGCGTTGGTTGACCGGACAGCAGCGTATAGAGGTTATGTGTATAGCTCCCACCCTTCTTGCGCCGGTTCTGCTTGTGGAGCAGTTGAATTCTCTTTTTACTCATGCCTAATTTACTTCCCATTATGTTTACCACGTGTTACTTATTTTTGAAACCTTGCTGCCATTAAGCCCAGATACTACAGAGAGGGTGACTGTTTTGTCTGCGGTTGAAACAGCAATCGAACATTTTGGTCGGCTTGATATTATTGTAAATAATGCGGTCATGATGACTTTAGGCATGACTGAAGAGCTCAGTGAGCTCGAAGCTCGAAAACTGATGGGCACAAATTTTTTTGGAGCCCTTTGGGTTTGTCAGGCGGTGATGCCCTATTTAAGGTCTCAGCGTTCTGGACATATCATACAGATTACCAGCATCGGTGCCATTATTTCGGGGCCGATGTCTGGCCTT
>JAEYNX010000033.1 GCA_023412215.1 Bacillota bacterium
CAGGCACCCGTAGGGGCAGACCGGTGTGTCTGCCCTGTGCGGGATGTATCTGTCGTGTTCCTGTGTGGCACATCCCCTTGTAGGGGCCGACGACCTCGGCGGCCCACAGTCAGTAACCATGACGCGGTGAGATACCGCGGGGCGTCGAGGACGCCGCCCCCTACAATGCGGCAACAGGGTGTTTGCGACGGAACGGCCCCCGTGCCGTTCCGTTTGGCACTGGCCTTTACCGTGTAGGGGCGGGGTTCTCCCGCCCGTGACAGAGACCACGATGTAGGGGCGAAACGCGAAATTAACGTCTGTTAATCGCCCACGATTTGTATGCTGTCTCTCTGTTGTAATTGCTGTATGTCTTACATTGTCCGTTCCCGCACGCCACGTCCGCTGCGCGTCCCTGGTGCCCCTTCGGCGACGGCTTCGCCGTTACGGGCGGGTTCCTTTTCTTGTTCGAGAAAAGGATGGGCCTGTCGCGGCCTGAGCGACAATCTAAAATAAATAAGAATGTTATCTTTAGGTACAGCGTATAAACCACAGGGCCGCGGAATTACGCGGGCGATTGATAATCGCCCCTACATCCTACCTGTGGATAGGTAAATCAACCGCGGGGCGCCGAGGACGCCGCCCCCTACACAATCACCGTGGTGCGGTGGGTCAACTGCGGGCGATTGTCAGACGCCAAATTCGCGTTTCGCCTCCACGTTCTTTGTACAGACAGCAGCGTAAAGCCTCGACACCCATCCCTTTGTACCCCTACAATAGCCCCAGCAGGCGGGAGACGTACACCAGCCCGAACATGGTAAGCGACGAGAAAACGGAGGTGAGCACCACCAGATGGCAGGCGAGCTCGCCGTCGCCGTTCTCGCGCAGCGCCATCACGTAGCTCGACACCGCGATGGGCGTGCCGAAGGCGCATAAGAGCACGGCGTAGCCCGTGCCTTTAAAGCCAAGCATAGCGGCAACAGCCAAAAGCAGCGCGGGCGCGGCGATAAGCTTTACCGACAATACCGTTGCAATCGCCGCGATATTGCGCGTAACCGCCTTAAACTCAAACCCGGCGCCCAGCATCATCAGGGCGAAGGGGGTGGCGATACCCGAAACATCCGCCAGCGCGGCGTTTACCGCCTGCGGAATCGGTACCCGCAATAGCGAGAAAGCAAGCCCTAAGGCGCTTGCGATAATAAGCGGGTTGAGCAGCACCTTTTTGGCGACCTCCCCCGCCCTCGGCTTCTCTTTAAAGGCATAGCGCGCCAGTACCACCGTCGCCAGCAGGTTGTAGGTGGGTATTAAAAAGGCCGACATCACCGAGGCGGCCAGCATCCCGTCCTCCCCCGCAAGGCGGGTGCAGAGAGGCACCCCTAAGAGCAGAAAGTTACTGCGGAACATCCCCTGCACCATCACGCCGCGGCGGGCGTTATCCTTTACAAAAAGCGGCACCGCCGCGCTCAGCACGCCGCAGAGCAGCAAGGTGCCGCCCACGCCGTACAGCACGGTTTTCGCGTCAAACGAGGCCGTGAAGTCGGACGAAGCGATGTTGTAAAACAGAAGCACCGGCAGAAAAACCTGAAAGCACAGGCTGTTGCCCTTCTCCACAAAGGGAGCGGTAAACACGTGCAGGCGCGCGAGCAGGTAGCCCGCGCCCATCACTAAAAATACAGGCAGAACAGCGTTGAGTGAAAAGAGTAAATCGTTCATAGGTCGGTATGCTGCCCTTCGTCGATAGTCAGGGGTTGCCCAAAAGAGCACGCTACCACTCGTAGGTGCGCAGGATGCCCTCGGCCACCTCGCGCTTGGTGATGCGCATATCCATCGCCTGACGCTCGATATACTTGTGCGCCTGCTCCTCGGTCATGCTCAGGTACTGTATCAGCGCGCATTTGCCGCGGTCGATCAGGCGGATCTCTTCTATGTTCTTTTGCAGCTTGAGGTTCTCTTTTTTAAGCCCCAGCATGCGCCTGCGCGCCGCGTTCACCAGCTTTAGGGTCTGGAAGAACAGCTGGCGCGAAAGCGGCTTCGGTATCACAAACACCCCGTAGTTCTCTACCCGCGCCGACACGTCGTCGGCGATCTCGCTTTTCGCAAGCAGGATCACGCTTGCCATGGAGGACTCGGCCGCCAGTATCGCAAGCTCGTGGCCAAACTCATCCGAGAGCGGCGCGTTCAGGATAATCAGGCTGTATTCGGTGCCTGAGAGCATCCTTCGGGCTTCGCTGCCGCTCTGCGCGGTGGTAATCTGCGGGGCGGAATCCTCTTTAAGAAGCTGTGAGATAAACTCGATGCTTTTATCGGTGCTTGAAACGAGAAGCACGCTATCCATACCACCACCACCATTTCGTTTTCAAGTTAAGCACCGACGTTTTATATAAGGTTAAAGTACATCTCGCGCTCGATACCGTCTTTATCGGTGTGCGTGTTAAACTTTTCCCATTCGCGGCGCTTTGCGTAAAGAAAACTGTCAATGGTCTTGGTGGGCAGCACCGTGTTTAAAAAGCTGCTGTTCTGTGCCTCCACTATGGCCTCAAACAGGGTCTCGGGCAGGGTGCGCAGCGTGTTCTGCGGCACCTTGATGTCGGCCTGCGAGGGCATAAAGTGCAGCGCGTCCTCCAGCGCCAGCCCCTTTTCAATGCCCGAAAGCCCCGCGTGCAGCATCAGCGCGAAGGTGATGTAGGGGTTGCAGGAGGGGTCGCTCGAGCGCAGCTCGATATTGGCGGCGTCTCCGCCTACGCTCGGCACCCGCACCACCTGCGAGAAATTGGAGGCGGACCACGCCACATACCGCAGTCCCTCGCGGCTTACAAGGCGCGCGTAGGAGTTGGTGAGCGGGTTTAAGAACGCCGTCATCTCGCGCACGTGCTTTAAAACGCCCGCCACAAAGCTGCGCCCCTCGTCGGTTAAGCCGCCGTGCTCCCCTTTAAACACATTAAAGCCGTTTTTATAGAGTGACACCTTGATGTGCAGCCCGCTGCCGCTCTCGTCGTGGATGGGCTTGGGCATAAAGGACGCGAACAGCCCGTTGCGGGACGCCATGGTTTTTACCACAGACTTAAAGGTGGCAAAGTTATCGGCGGCGCGCAGGGCGGTGCCGCTCTTAAAATCGATCTCGTTCTGCCCGGGGCCCATCTCGTGGTGGGAGCTCTCGGGTTTAATCTCCATCTCCTCCAGGGTGAGGCAGATGTCGCGGCGCACGTTCTCGCCCTTATCGAGCGGCGCCACGTCAAAGTAGCGCGCGCTGTCGTGCGGCTTCTTGGTGGGGCGGCCGTCGTCGTCCGCCTCAAAGAGGTAAAACTCGCAGTCGGAGCCGATGCGGCAGGTGTAGCCCATGGCCTCGGCCTTTTGAATGGCGCCGCGCAGTATCTGCCTGCCGTCGCCCGCAAAGGGGGTGCCGTCGTGGTTCTTAATGTCGCAGAACAGGCGCACCACGCGCCCCTGCTGCGGGCGCCACGGCAGAACCGTGAGGGTGGACGCGTCGGGGAATAGGAACAGGTCTGACTCCTCCACATAGGTAAAACCGTTTACCGCCGAGGCGTCAAACCCGATGCCGTGCTCGAACACCCCGGGCAGCTCGTCCGCCATTATCGAAAGGTTCTTCAGCGTGCCGAACACGTCGCAGAACGCCAGACGGATAAACTTAACGTCGTTCTCGCGCACAAACTGCAAAACCTCGCTCGTCGAATAATCCATGACAGCACCTCCAAAAAAAAGGGCGCATCGCACCCCTTTTACTTGTGGCAAGCAAAAGGCAAAGCCCTGCCGTTTTGTTCGCCCTTACCCTATATTATACTACACAATCAATCTACAATAAACAGCTTTGCGCCATTTTTTGTATAGGAACGGTGAGGATTTACCTCGTCGGCAACCTGATAGCTCATGCCCGCGGCCAATACAAAGCTGCGCCCGTCGGAAAGCTCGGTTACAAGCTCCCCCTCAAGCACCAGCAGCACATGCCCGCGGCTGCACCAGTGATCCGCGAGGTAGCCGGGGGTGTACTCCACCATGCGCACGCGGATATTGCCGATTTCGAGGGTCCGCCAATAGGCCTCGCCCGTGACGCCGGGATGTACGGTCGCCGGTAGGGTACTCCAGTCCATTGTACAAAAGGGAACATTCTCAATCTTCATCGCGGGCGCTCCTTTTCTGTCTAAAAGATGAACCCCCAAAGCGGCCTGAGCGGCCGCGCGGATGCAGCAAACGAGGATATAAAAAGTATGATAAGCGCAAAACAAACTCCCTTGCCTACTCAGCCTGTCCTGCGCTTATCCTATGAGATTCAGTTGTGGGTATAAAGCTGTTTGTAGGGGTTTTTCGAGTCGGGCACCAGCACAAGGAACTTCTCACCCATGATCTCTTCCTTGCTCTCGCCAAACGCCGCGCAGAACTCGTCGATATAGGGGGCGATCTCGGCTAGGTCGTCCGGTGTGGCCTCGCGCACCACCACCTGCTTGGGCAGGCCCTCGGGCGGGGTGTCGGTGCGTAAAAAGATCTTGCCGCCGTGCATACCGGTGGCGCAGAAGTTGCAGTAGTCCTTATCGCGCGTCTCACGCAGCCCCAGCACCACGATCAGCCCGCCGGCCTGATACTCGCCCAAAAAGCTGCCGACCTTGCCGCCGATCACGAGCACGGGCAGCTTCTCCATATACGCCTTCATGTGGATGCCCGCGCGGTAGCCCGCGTTGCCCTGCACGTAGATCCGCCCGCCGCGCATCGCGTAGCCGGTGGCGTCGCCGGAGGAGCCGTGGATGATGATCTTACCCTCGTTCATCGTGTCGCCGGTCGCGTCCTGCGCGTTGCCGTTCACCTCGATGGTGGCGCCGTTTAGGTAGGCGCCCAGAGCGTTGCCGGGCACGCCGTTGATGGTGATGTGCTTGTCGCTGAGCCCGCTGCCGATGTACCGCTGCCCCAGGCAGTTCTCAATCACAACCTCGGTATCCTCAGTGGCGCGAACCTGCTCGTTTAAAAGCTGAAAATGCAGCAGACCTGCCGTAATATTCATGTAAGCCTCCATCTCGCCGCGTAGCGGCGATACAATAGTCATGAAAAAGGGCGGTGCGTAAAGCGCATGGAAGCCATCCCTTTTTCAAAAATGTACGTCGCAGCACACTCACATGCTGCGTAAAAGGCCGGGGTCACTTTACCCGTGTTCGCCCGCTAGGCCTTGTGGCTGTGCTCGGAGAGCTTGTGCGCGCGCTCGGTCTTGCTGAAGGCCATGAGCTGCGGCTTTTCCTTGATAAGGTCGAAATCTATGGTACTAAGCGGTGTTTTTTCGCGGATGAGCGCGGTGTAGATGCCCGCGCGCGCGATGTCGCCGATGAGGATGAAGCCTTTGAGCAGGCCCTGCGCCGTCACCAGCTTCTTGTAGTTTTCGCCGCTCTTTGCGATGTATTCGTCGCCCTTGTAGCTGCCCGCCGTGATGATGTGCAGCCCGAAGAAGCCGATGGCGTTCATGGGGATCGCCTTGTCGTACAGCTTTTCGCCCCCCGCCATGTTGATACCGGCGCACTCGCCCTGCATGTAGGCGTTGGGCAGCAGCGCCAGCACCTTTACGGCGCCGTCGGTAATATCCACGCTCTCGGTGCAGTCGCCCGCGGCGTAAATGTCGTCCAGGGTGGTTTTGCAGTGGTCGTCGGAGGCGATGCCGCGGTTGACAACCCCGCCCGCCTCTTTCACCAGCTCGGTGTTGGGGCGAACGCCCACGGCGATCACGAGGATGTCAAAGCCCACCGTCTTGCCGCTGTTAAGGGTGGCGGAGACCTCGGTGAACTCCTTTACGCTGTCGCCCAAGATAAACTCGACGCCGCTTTTTTCGATATGCTTTTGCATGATAGCGGAGCCTTCGGCGTCTAAGATGCTCGGCAGGATTCGGTCCGCAAGGTCCACCACCGTGATGGAGGCGACGTTCTTGCGGATGCCCTCGGCGCACTTTAAGCCGATAAGCCCCGCGCCGATGATGAGCACGCGGCTGTCTTTGGTAAGGGCGGCCTGCAGGGCCTTGGCGGAGTCGAGCGTCATGAAGGTAAACTGCTTTTTAACCTTCTCCAGCCCCTGCATGGGGGGCACGAACGGCCTTGAGCCGGTGGCTACCAGCAGCTTGTCGTAGGCAACGGCGCTGCCGTCGCTCAGCAGTACCTGCTTATTGTCTTTATCGATCTTCACGGCGGTTTTGCCCATCAGGGCGGTGACGCCGTTGTCGGTGTAAAAGCTGTCGGGGCGGTACTTCATGCGCTGCTCGTCGGTCTTGCCGTAAATCAGGTAAGAGATAAGCGGGCGCGAGTAGGTGTGGTGCGGCTCGCTCGTGATAACGGTGATGCTGCCCTGCTTATCCGTTTGACGGATCCCCTCGATGCAGCCTACCGCGGCGGCGGAGTTGCCGATAATTACATACTTCGTCATGTTGTCCTAGCCCCTTTCCTCAAATACAATGGCGCGGTTGGGGCAGCCCTTTACGCAGGCGGGCTCACCGCAGGCGTTCTTGGTGCACAGCTCGCACTTCTGCACGGCGCCTGTCTCGGACGGCATAACGGCGCCGTAGGGGCAGGAGAGGATGCAGGTGTAGCAGCCCACGCATTTGTTCTGGTCGATGGAGATCACGCCGTTTTCCACGGTGAGCGCGCCGGTGATGCAGCCCTTTACGCAGAGCGGCTCGTCGCAGTGGCGGCAGGAAACGGCGAACGACACATCGCCCTGCTCCTCGATCTTGATGCGGGGGTTGATGGTGATGTCCTTGAGCGCTTTGACCATGTCGTCCTCACCCGAGGCGGCAAAAGCGCAGTAATATTCGCAAAGGTGGCACCCGAGGCACCACTTCTCGTTGACGTAAATACGCTTCATTCCTAACAAATCCTTTCGGTATGCCCCCCGAAGGCGGCGGGCACGTTCGTTTCTCACACGATGAAGGAAAATCCATTTTGGTTTCATCCATAGCCGTAGGCAAAATAACATGGTGATTGAACCGCGGGCAAGTCTTGACTCGACCCTACACCCTGTTGCTTGAATTGAGGGATACTGTAGGGAACGGTCTTGACCGTTCCGTATTCGCCCACCGCCGATTTAATCCCTGTTGAATAGCTGCGGTAAAGCCCTTACAGCGCCTCGCCCGCGTGCTTGATACCGAGCATCTCGAGCTCTTTTTCGTTTAAGCCAACGCCTCTGAGCATCAGGCGGTTGCCTCTTAACGCTTCAATCGAGTTGATGCCCATGCCGCCCATCATCTCTTTTACCTCGTGGTCCCACGCGGTGATGAGGTTTACAAGGCGCTTGTAGCCCACGTCGGGGTTTAAGCGCTTTACGAGCTCGGGACGCTGGGTGGCAATGCCCCAGTTGCACTTGCCCGCGTGGCAACTGCGGCAGAGATGGCAGCCGAGCGCCAGCAGCGCGGCGGTGCCGATGTATACCGCGTCGGCGCCCAGGGCCACGGCCTTTACGATGTCGGCGCTGCTGCGGATGGAGCCGCCCACAACGATAGACACGTTGCCGCGGATGCCCTCCTGACGCAGGCGCTCGTCTACGTTTGCGAGCGCGAGCTCGATGGGAATGCCCACGTTGTCGCGAATGCGGGTGGGCGCGGCGCCCGTGCCGCCCCTGAAGCCGTCGATCGAGATGATGTCGGCGCCGCTTCTGGCGATGCCGCTCGCGATGGCGGCGACATTATGTACCGCCGCGATCTTGACGATAATCGGCTTTTTATATTCGGTCGCCTCTTTGAGCGAGAAAACAAGCTGACGGAGGTCCTCGATGGAGTAGATGTCGTGGTGCGGCGCGGGGGAGATCGCATCCGAGCCCTCGGGGATCATGCGGGTGGCCGAGATGTCGCCCACGATCTTGGCGCCGGGCAGGTGCCCGCCGATGCCGGGCTTTGCGCCCTGGCCCATCTTGATCTCGATGGCGGCGCCCGCCTCGAGGTAATCCTTATAAACGCCGAAGCGGCCGGAGGCCACCTGAACGATGGTGTTTTTGCCGTATTGGTAAAAATCCTTATGCAGGCCGCCCTCGCCCGTGTTGTAGAAGATGCCCAGCTCCTGTGCGGCGCGCGCAAGGCTCTCGTGCGCGTTGTAGCTGATGGAGCCGTAGCTCATCGCCGAGAACATGATGGGCACCGCAAGCTCGAGCTGGGGGGTGAGGTTATTTACGAGCTTGCCGTTTTCGTCGCGCACAATGCCCTCGGGCTTTTTGCCGAGGAAGGTGCGGGTCTCCATCGGCTCGCGCAGCGGGTCGATGGACGGGTTGGTTACCTGAGAGGCGTTGATGAGCATCTTATCCCAGTACACGGGATAATCCTTGGGGGTGCCCATCGAGGAGAGCAGCACGCCGCCCGTTTCGGCCTGCTTATATACTTCGGCAATCGTCTGGTTAGACCAGTTGGCGCTTTCTTTAAAGGTGTTGTCGTTCTTAACGATCTTTAAGGCGCGGGTGGGGCAGAGGCTCACGCAGCGCTGGCAGTTTACGCACTTGCTCTCGTCGGCCTTCATGCGCTTTAAGTCCTCGTCGTAGCTGTGCACCTCGTTGGCGCACTGGCGCTCGCACACGCGGCAGGTGATGCAGCGGTCAAAGTTGCGCACCACTTCATAATCGGGGTATATATAATTCACAGGCATCAGCGCACACCTCCGTTTAAGGTTACAATGACCGGCTGGCCGCCCTTGGGCGCCCACACACGGTCCACGTTGGGTTCAATCACGCGGATGGCGCATTCCTCACTCGCGATATAAACCATATCATCCTTTTCGCCCACCACCATCGAGCGCAGCTTTAAACGGTCGTTTAACGCCATCATGCCGCCCTCAAAGCCGAGCAGGATGGAAAACGGGCCGGTGATCAGCAGGCTTGCGAAGGCGTTTCTTAAGTAGGTGATGCGGGCCTTCTCCTCTGCGGGCAGAAGGTCGATCTCCTTCCAGAAGGGCGCGGCGATCACACCGGCGGCCTCCTCGAGGGTAAGGCCTACCTTGCGTATAAGGTAATCTAGGATATAGGTAATCGCTTCGGTGTCGGTGCGCAGGGTGCACTTATAGCCGAACATCTCGATCGTACGGCGGTTTGCATCGTACGAAGAAATCTCTCCGTTATGTACGATGGTGTAGTCGAGCAGCGCGAAGGGGTGTGCGCCGCCCCACCAGCCGGGGGTATTTGTGGGGTAACGGCCGTGCGCCGTCCAGCAGTAGCCCTCGTATTCATCCAGACGGTAGTACTCGCCCACGTCCTCGGGGAAGCCCACGGCTTTGAATACGCCCATGTTTTTGCCGCTGGAGAAGATAAACGCGCCGGGTATCTTGGTATTGACCTCCATCACCACCTGCGCCACGAACTCTTTTTCGTCCACAAGGCTCTCTTCCAGCTTCTTGGGAAGCGGCGAGAGGAAATACCGCCAGATGAGCGGCTCGTTCTTGATGACGGGCATCTTCTTTACGGGGATCTCGGAGCAGTCGGCAATCTCGAACCGCTTCTCGAGGTATTCCTCGCAGGCCTTCTTGGCGGCCTTGCCGTCGTAGAAGATGTGAAACGCGTAAAGCTCTTTGTGCTTCGGGTAGATGCCGTAGCCGGCGAAGCCGCCGCCCAGACCGTTTGAGCGGTCGTGCATGGTGGCGATGGACTTGATGACGCCCTCGCCGCTTAGGCGCTTGCCGCTTTTTGAGAAGATTCCCGAAATGGCGCAGCCCGACGGGATTCTAACCTCGCCTTCTCTTGGAATAGTCTGCATGGTACTCTCTCTTTCCTCCAACGCTAAATATACGCTGCGTCATACCCTTCCTAATATATAAGACATTTTTCAAGCTTTTTTTCGTGTTTTTAGAGAAAAAAAGAGAACAACGCTTATCGGTTTACGGAAACAGGCATAAAACACTCTACACCGTTTGCACCCCGATGGTGCCGTCGCCCCGTTGGCGGGCAACCTTTCATTTGCTTTTCCCTGTGTAACGACTAATTTTGCCGTACGCACCAATGATATGCATACAACCTTACCCCTGCCATGTACAATAGAACAACTGCCAAAGACAATAATAAGCCGAACTCAGAGTGTCGGCTGACAGCCCGCCCGGTTGCCCGGCCAGGATTACTCGTAAAGCCAGCTGCCGCACGTGTATGCAAACAGCAAAACAATTAATAAAGGGCGCTCATCAACAGGGTGCGTGGTAATTGTTACCCGTACTCATTGATGAACGCCCTTGTTCACTTCTTACATTATACATTACAATTATACATTGTCAAGTAATTTGAATGTGATTGAAATATTTGCTGCAATATATACAAACAATTACCGCAGAAAATTCGAGGTTATGCCGATTTTTATTAATTTATATGCAAGACAAGCCCAAATATCCTGCAGATTTTTTGCAAAAAAACTGTTGACAAAAGAGAGGGGCAAGTATATACTAATAACATCAGGCAGCGAGGGCGCTGTGGGGATAAACCCACGGCGCTCTTTTTGTTTTGATTTGGTTTCGTACAGGGATAACCAAAGACTGAAGGCGCAATTGTTGCGCGGGCGCGTCTAAGCGCCGCATTACTTTTAAGATTGAGAGGTAATCAGGAATGAGCAATGTTCCGGAACTATTCGGCAGCCTTGTGTTTAACGACAAGGCCATGAAGGCTAGGCTTCCGAAGGAAACCTACAAGGCGTTTAAGAAGTCTGTTGCAGGCGGCAAGGCACTCGATGTGACTGTAGCCAACGTCATCGCCAACGCGATGAAGGATTGGGCGATCGAGAAGGGCGCGACCCATTTCACCCACTGGTTCCAGCCCATGACCGGCATCACCGCTGAAAAGCACGACAGCTTCATCTCCCCCACCCCGGACGGCCAGGTAATTATGGAGTTCTCGGGCAAGGAACTCATAAAAGGCGAGCCCGATGCCTCCAGCTTCCCCTCCGGCGGCCTGCGCGCCACCTTCGAGGCGAGAGGCTACACCGCCTGGGACCCCACCTCCTACGCGTTTATTAAAGACGGCACGCTGTGCATTCCCACCGCTTTCTGCTCCTACGGCGGCGAAGCGCTGGATAAGAAAACCCCCCTCCTGCGTTCGATGGACGCCATCGACATTCAGGCCATGCGCATTTTAAAGCTGTTCGGCAACGAGGATGTGGCTCACGTGAAGACCACCGTCGGCCCCGAGCAGGAGTACTTCCTTATTGACGAAGCACTTTACGAGAAGAGAAAAGACCTCATCTACACCGGCAGAACCCTGTTCGGCGCAAAGCCCCCCAAGGGCCAGGAGCTCGAAGACCATTACTTCGGCGCCATCCGCCCCAGAGTAGCCGCCTTTATGAAGGAGCTTGACGAGGAGCTGTGGAAGCTCGGTATCCTTGCCAAGACCGAGCACAACGAGGTTGCCCCCGCACAGCACGAGCTCGCCCCCATCTTCACTACCACCAACATCGCGACCGACCACAATCAGCTCACCATGGAGATGATGAAGAAGATCGCGCTGCGTCACGGCCTTGTTTGCCTCTTGCACGAGAAGCCCTTCGCAGGCGTAAACGGTTCCGGCAAGCACAACAACTGGTCGATTTCTACCGATACCGGTGCCAACCTCTTAGAGCCGGGCGACTCCCCGCTGGAGAACGCACAGTTCTTAACCTTCTTAAGCGCCGTAATCAAAGCGGTAGACGAACATCAGGATTTACTTAGAATCTCGGTGGCGAGCGCCGCCAACGACCACCGTCTTGGCGCGAACGAAGCACCCCCCGCCATCGTTTCGATGTTCCTCGGCGAAGAGCTTTCCGCAATCGTGGATTCTATTGTAGACGGCACCGCCTACGACAAGAAGGAAAAGGTTGAGATGCAGATCGGTGTAAACGTTCTGCCCACCTTCCCCAAGGACACCACCGACAGAAACCGCACCTCGCCCTTTGCCTTCACCGGCAATAAGTTCGAGTTCCGTATGCTCGGCTCGGCGTTCTCGATCTCCGGCCCGAACGTAATACTCAACACCATCGTGGCCGAGGCGCTCAAGCAGTTTGCGGATGTGCTGGAGAACGCCTCCGACTTCACCGGCAGCCTCAACAAGCTCATCAAGGATACCATCAAAGAGCACAGACGCATCATCTTCAACGGCAACAACTACTCCGAGGAGTGGGTTGTAGAGGCCGAGAAGAGAGGGCTCTTAAACTTAAAGAGCACCCCCGAGGCGCTGCCTTACTTCATCAGCCCCAAGAATATCGCTCTCTTTACCTCTCACAAAGTATTCTCCGAGACCGAGATTCACTCCCGCTACGAGATCCTGCTCGAGGGCTACAGCAAGCTCATCAACATCGAGGCGCTTGCCATGGCGGATATCGCGAAGAAGGATATTCTGCCCGCTGTGATCAGCTACATCAACGAGCTGAGCAATACCGCCGTTGCAAAGAAGAGCGTTTCGAGCGCGATTACCTGCGACGTGGAAGAGAAGCTCATCACCAAGCTCTCGAACCTTGCATCCTGCCTGTATAAGAAGCTCGAGACTTTGGATGCCGTTACCCTTGACGTGAAGAACTACAGCGAAAGCCTTGAGCTCGCTCAGTTCTACAAAGACAGTGTGATTCCCGCAATGGTTGAGCTGCGTGCGGTAGCCGATGAGCTGGAAAGCCTCACCGCGAAGAAGTACTGGCCGTTCCCGACCTACGGCGACCTGCTGTTCTACGCATAAGTTGTTGTTTTATCATGGCGTCTGTGCGGTGGGGATACCGCGCAGACACCATATAAAGATGGTTTTGATGCTTTCTGGGGATAGTTAGCATTAAAATATAAACCTTTGCGTCATTTAAGCAAGTATATGAGGAGGAGTTATTTTATGACAGAAGTATTTTCTACTTCTAATACCATCTGGCTACTGGTTGGCGCCGCGTTGGTATTCTTCATGCAGGCTGGCTTTGCGATGGTTGAAACCGGCTTTACCCGCGCAAAAAACGCCGGTAACATCGTAATGAAAAACCTGATGGACTTTTCCATCGGCGCACCGATCTACTGGATCGTCGGCTTCGGCATCATGTTCGGAGCAGGCAACGGCTTCTTTGGCTGGTTTGACTTTTTCTCCCGCGGCGACTACTCCCACGTAGTTGCGGGGTATCAGGTACCCACACTGGCATACCTTATCTTCCAAACCGTGTTCTGCGCCACCGCCGCGACCATTGTTTCGGGCGCCATGGCGGAAAGAACCAAGTTCTCGGCATACTGCATCTACAGCTTTGCGATCAGCGCCGTGGTTTACCCCATCTCGGGCCACTGGGTATGGGGCGGCGGCTGGCTTGCACAGCTTGGCTTCCATGACTTTGCCGGTTCCACCGTCGTTCATATGGTAGGCGGTATCGCCGCACTGATCGGCGCTTCGTTCCTTGGCCCGCGTATCGGCAAGTACGACAAAAACGGCAAGCCCAAGGCTATCCCCGGCCACAGCATCACCCTTGGCGCACTCGGCGTGTTCATTCTCTGGTTCGGCTGGTTCGGGTTCAACCCCGCTTCCACCATCGCGGCGGAAGGCTTTGAGGGCCTGATGGGCCACATCTTCGTAACCACCAACCTCGCTGCCGCAGTAGGCGCTTGCTCCACCATGATCTTTACCTGGATCCGCTACAAAAAGCCCGATGTTTCGATGACCTTAAACGGCACCCTCGCAGGCTTAGTTGCCATTACGGCGGGCTGCGACGCGGTTTCTCCCATCGGTGCCGCCATCATCGGTTTACTCGCGGGCATTATCGTAGTGCTTGCGGTTGAGTTCTTCGACAAGGTTGTTAAAATCGACGACCCGGTTGGCGCCATCAGCGTTCACGGTGTCTGCGGTGCTTTCGGTACCCTGTGTGTAGGCTTATTTGCCACCGACGGCGGCCTCTTCTACGGCGGCGGCTTCGCGTACCTTGGCAAGCAGGCGCTCGGCGTGGTTTCGGTAATGGCTTGGGTGGTTGTTACCATGTTAATTATCTTCTTTGTGATTAAAAAGACAGTTGGTCTTCGTGTTTCCAAGGCCGAAGAGATCGTAGGCCTCGACGTGGAAGAGCACGGCCTCGTAAGCGCTTACGCAGACTTTATGCCTGTTGTTTCTTCGCTTGACGATGCCGAGGCTGCCGTAACCGGCAGTGTACCGATGGAGACGGCTGTTCCCGTAAAGGTAATCGACACAGCGCCCGTTGACGGTGTGAAGATGACCAACGTAGTAATCCTCATGAATCAAAATAGATTTGAAGCGCTCAAGACGGCGCTAAATGACATCGGCGTAACGGGCATTACCGTAACCCAGGTGCTTGGCTGCGGCCAGCAGAAGGGTGCCTCGGAACTTTACAGAGGCGTGCCGGTTGAGATGACCCTGCTGCCCAAGATCAAGGTGGAGGTCGTTGTGTGCAAGGTTCCTGTTTCGCAGGTTGTCGAGACCACGAAGAAGGTGCTTTACACCGGCCACATCGGCGACGGCAAGATCTTTGTTTACGACGTAGAGAACGTCATCAAGGTTCGCACCGGCGAAGAGGGCTACGCGGCGCTGCAGGATGAATAATCTTCGCGGAACATCTCATTTCTACCTTATACTTATTTCAATTATTTCCTATTGAAATTAGTATTATTACCCTGCTTACTTCTTTTTATCCCTGTTTACTATAAAATGATGCGTGAAAGCGGCTGCTGTGATGGGCGGCCGCTTTCACGTTGGTAAAAAAATTCTCCATTTCTCGCTTGTGACGAAGGAAATGAAGAATAATACAATGGCCATTCAATCATGGTTGAGCTATGCCTTATTAGTTGAAGGATCGTTAGTAGAAGCTTTATCAGCACTTTTTTTCTCGTTCATAGCGACGATATTCAGCATGGGAAGTACCACTTTTCCACCATTAAAAACCTGTGAGGAAATACTGATGATAGTAGCACGCGCTACAGAATAAAGAGCGGTAGAACCATTGATAGACAGCATACTTTTAAAGACATTTTCATCCGTTTCAATAGGGGTTATAAAGCACCCTTCAATATCTAAGTGTAAAATGAATGCTCTTTCATCTTGTTTAAGTTCTAAATTGACTGAGAGAGTAATAATACCAAATCGTTCCTCGTTTTGCTCCCTGATATCATAAATATCATAATCAACATCTAAATTTCGACTATCTAATGATTTATCATTGAATGCAACAAAATCATTTTTAATGGTAAGATTGAGAATTCTATTACCGATAAATTGAAAAGGAGCAGCTAATTCTTTTGTATCCATAGTCTTTACCCCGCATTTGGCAGCGAAGCCGCCGGTGTTAGGCTATTATACTCTTTATTTCCTTCACATTCCTGATTGCCGTATGAATACTGGTCGAAATACGAAATGCAATTTTCATATTCTTCTGATGCCGGCTTAATAATAATATCAAATGACAGTTCAAGCTTTTCGCAAATTTCCGCAATGGTATTAATGGTATAATTATAGTCTTGGCTTTCCCACTTAGAAACCATGGACTGTGAAACGCCCATCATATTGGCAAATTCCTTTTGAGTCATTTTAAGTTCCAGCCGCTTTTCCGCGATTGCAAGAGAGATGTCTGAAAGAACCTTGGCTGCATAGATGTCAGCCTTTGAAAGATACGGTAAAAATTCTTCCAACAGATTAGAAATTGGCTCCGGCTTAGCGATGTTCATAATCTACCTCCAAGCTTCCGATATTGTTCCAGTCGGCTTAATGCGAGTGGAATCATTTTTGTATAATTAGTTGTTCTTTTACCCTCCTTTTCAAAGAATGCGAGGGTAAAAACATTTACATTGGGTTCATATGAAAACAGAATTCGTATGTTAAATTGTTTACCAATAAGACGCATGGAAAAAAGGTTGGGTGCACCTTGCAGTTTTTCAAAAGCCCTAAGATTAATCGCTTCCAGCCCAAGCTTGCTGAGTTGTTTCGTACACTTAATAAAACACTTGAAAAACTCATTTTCAAAGCCTTTACAAAGTACAAGAGAGCGGATTTCAGCCTTACATTCCGGCAGAATTATTATATTGTTTAGTTGTAGTTGGGCTTCAAGCCATTGAAAGAGCTGACTATCATCCATTAGTATGCCCTCAATTCACAGTATATTACTTATAAGTAATATTGGCAACTTAAATTTTTTAAAAATAGTATTTGCTTATAGATGTATGGCTATATATTGTATATGCAATGAAATTTAATCGTAGCCGTAAGATGAAAATCTCAGAAATTAAACAATTATACATTATTATAAAATATTTGGACTATTTTAGCAACAATGATTGAGGTTGTAGCAACTTTTATTTTTGAAAAATAATATAAGAAATTCTTAATAGATGAAAATTACAAAATATTTAAAAATTTATCTGGAAAAATAAAAACGGATTTGCTATAATAAATTGATGTCTGAGTTTTTGCAGGCTATGCTTAATTACTGCGCTTTTTCGCAGTTTTTATACCCGCATATTATTTCAGGAGGTAGAATGATAGTGAGCAAAAAGTTTGTTTACCTTTTTTCCGAAGGCAACGGAAAGATGAGAGAGCTGCTCGGCGGCAAAGGTGCTAACCTTGCCGAAATGACCAACTTAGGGTTGCCTGTTCCCCAGGGCTTTACCGTTACCACCGAGGCTTGCACCCAGTACTATGCCGACGGCGGCAAGATCAACGACGAAATTCAGGCTGAAATCCTCAAGAACATCACCGAGCTTGAGAAGATCTCGGGCAAGAAGTTTGGCGACCCCAAGAACCCCCTGCTGGTTTCCGTTCGTTCCGGCGCCAGGGCTTCCATGCCCGGCATGATGGACACCATCTTAAATCTCGGCTTAAACGAAGAGGTGGTTGAGAGCTTTGCGAAGCTTACCGGCAACCCCCGTTTCGCCTACGACTCCTACCGCCGTTTCATCCAGATGTATTCCGACGTTGTTATGGAGGTTGGCAAGAAGTACTTCGAAGAGCTCATCGATAAGATGAAGGAAGAAAAGGGCGTTAAGCTCGATACCGAACTTAATGCCGACGACCTCAAGAAGCTGGCAGGGCAGTTTAAGGCCGAATATAAAAAGGCCAAGGGCGTAGACTTCCCCTCCGACCCCATAGAGCAGCTGATGGGCGCCGTAAAGGCCGTATTCCGCTCCTGGGATAACCCCCGCGCCATCTACTACCGCCGCATGAACGACATCCCCTCCTCTTGGGGCACCGCCGTTAACGTGCAGACAATGGTATTCGGTAACACCGGCGATACCTCCGGCACCGGCGTTGCGTTCACCCGTAACCCCGCCACCGGCGAGAAGAAGCTGTACGGCGAGTTCTTGATGAACGCGCAGGGCGAGGACGTGGTTGCGGGCGTTAGAACCCCCCAGACCATCGACCAGCTCGCTAAGGTTATGCCCGACGCTTACAACCAGTTTGTAAAGATCTGCGGCATCCTCGAGAACCACTACCGCGACATGCAGGACATGGAATTCACCATTGAAGATAAAAAGCTCTACATGCTCCAGACCCGTAACGGCAAGCGCACCGCCGCTGCCGCGTTAAAGATTGCCTGCGACCTCGTAGAGGAAGGCATGATCTCCAAGTCTGAGGCGGTTAGCATGGTAGACCCCAAGCAGCTCGACGCGCTGCTGCACCCGCAGTTTGACACCTCCGCGCTCAAGAAGGCCCAGCCTATCGGCACCGGCCTGCCCGCTTCCCCCGGCGCTGCCTGCGGCCGCGTGGTATTCACCGCCGAAGAGGCCACCGAGTGGGCGAAGAGAGGCGAGAAGGTTGTTCTCTGCCGTCTTGAAACCTCCCCCGAGGACATCGAGGGCATGCACTACTCGCAGGGTATCCTCACCGTTCGCGGCGGTATGACCTCTCACGCCGCCGTTGTTGCGCGCGGCATGGGCACCTGCTGTGTATCCGGCTGCGGCGACATCAAGATGGATGAAGCCAACAAGAAATTCACCCTTGGCGGCAAGACCATCAGCGAGGGCGACTATATCTCGCTCGACGGCTCCACCGGCAAGATTTACGGCGAAGCGATCCCCACCGTTCCCGCTGCGATCTCGGGCTACTTCGGCACCCTCATGGGCTGGGCCGACGAGTTCAGGCAGCTGAAGGTTCGCACCAACGCCGATACCCCCAAGGATGCCCAGCAGGCAGCCACCTTCGGCGCGGAAGGCATCGGCCTCTGCCGCACCGAGCACATGTTCTTTGACACCGACCGTATCGCCGCTATGCGCGAGATGATCGTTTCTGAAACCGAGGAGCAGAGAAGAACCGCCCTCGCGAAGCTGCTGCCGATGCAGAGAGGCGACTTCGAGGCCCTTTACGAGGCGATGGGCGGCTTCCCCGTAACCATCCGCTTCCTCGACCCGCCGCTGCACGAGTTCCTGCCCACCGCCGAGGACGATATCGTTGCCCTCGCCGCGGAGATGAAGATGACCGTGCAGGCGCTCAAGGACGTTATCGCGTCCCTGCACGAGTTCAACCCCATGATGGGCCACCGCGGCTGCCGTCTGGCTGTTTCGTACCCCGAGATCGCCGAGATGCAGACCACTGCGGTAATCGAGGCTGCCATCAACGTGAAGAAGAAACATTCCGATTGGGACATCGTGCCCGAGATTATGATTCCGCTGGTTGGCGACATCAAAGAGCTGCAGTACGTAAAGAACGTGGTAACCAAGACCGCCGACGCCCTCATCGAGAAGAGCGGTTCCGGCCTGCACTACAAGGTTGGCACTATGATCGAGATTCCGCGTGCTGCCCTCACCGCCGACGAGATTGCGAAAGAGGCTGAGTTCTTCAGCTTCGGCACCAACGACCTTACCCAGATGACCTTCGGCTTCAGCCGTGACGACGCCGGTAAGTTCCTGGATGCTTACTATGCGAAGAAGATTTACGAGAACGACCCGTTTGCGAAGCTCGACCAGATCGGCGTAGGCAAGCTGGTGAAGATGGCTGCCGACCTCGGCAAGCAGACCCGCCCCGACATCAAGCTGGGCATCTGCGGCGAGCACGGCGGTGATCCTTCCACCATCGAGTTCTGCCATAAGGTTGGCCTCACCTACGTTTCCTGCTCGCCCTTCCGCGTGCCGATTGCCCGTCTTGCCGCCGCGCAGGCCGCAATCAAATATCCCCGCTAATTTTACTACCTGAAATAGTAGGCCGCCCGCACGGGAGTAGCTCCCGTGCGGGCGGCTTATTGTATACCGGTAATTTGCCGCGGGGATTAAAGGATTAAAGCGCGCCCTTTGGCCAAATTTTCAGGCCGTTTTTGAAGACGTTCTTTATGCTGCCTCGTATCATATTCAGGTAACAAAGAGAGTATTATTCTATGATTACCGGTGAGTAAACGCCCTGCTCCTATGCAGTTCTGCTAACAGAAAGAGGATATTTTGTAGCGATTTGCTTGTCAAACTTTTAATTCCGCAATATTGAAATACAAGCATAGTTATGCTATACTTCAAGGTGTAGAACACAAAAATGCCAATTAGTGGCGCGTTGTTTGCCCCGTGTTATGGCCGGGGCGTCTTTGGAATCTTCTAGGGGGGCATGCCAAAGAAAATACAGCGGCCGCTTCAGGGCGCAGGTGTATCCAGGCAATCTTATCATTCTGCTGTGCGTGATAAGATTTGTGGCATTTTATTATAATTTATGCCGACGCACAGCGGCGGATTGGATGATGAATCATGTATTGCAGAAACTGTGGCAACGAACTGTTTCAGGGTGCAAGCGTTTGTACAAAGTGCGGTGCGCAGGTAGGCGCAGGCGGCAACTTCTGCCCCAATTGCGGCCAGCAGAGTGATCCGCTCGCCGTCGTATGTGTAAAGTGCGGCTACCAGCTCGCGGGCCAGCCCATGCCGGCCCCCGGTGTAGAGCAGAAGAGCAAGCTTGTTGCGGGCCTTCTGGGCATCTTCCTCGGGTCTTTGGGCATACATAACTTCTACCTCGGCTTCACCGGCAAGGCGCTTGCCCAGTTGCTGATCAGCGTATTATCCTGCGGCATTCTCGCCGTGGCGTCCGGTATCTGGGGCCTTATTGAAGGCATTATGATCCTGACCGGCAGCATGAATGTTGACGCGAAGGGTATTCCGCTTAAGGAGTAATCCCCTGCCATCCCACCACGCCGTGCCGACAGCCTAAGGCGGCAACAGAACAGTATTCAGGCAGCCGACTGCGCATAACGCAGAGTCGGCTGCTTTTTTTGCCCTGTTCCCCGCCGCCCGCGCCGAACGGGTGATTTTTTGCTATATATCATTGGTGACATGCCGGTCATAACAGCGTATCGGTTGATGGACACTATTCGGGCATGCGATGTTATGAAGCCTGCCGCAGTTGGGTATCCTATGGTAAGAGGATATTGTTAAGCAAGGAGGGCGCGGGATGATCTACGCGTTTCAGATAACCCCCACCGAGGTGGACGGGAACCTGTATTGGTCGGCGGAAAGCACGGTTTTAAAGGGCTGCACAGCGCAGGGAGAGACGCTCGCCGAGGTGATTACACAGCTTGAGCGCAACGAGCAGGCGTGGCTTGCTGCGGCGCGCAAGCGCGGCCTCGAGATCCCCAAGCAGGAGGCCCCCGCCGCAAGCTACAGCGGCAGGTTTACGGTACGGCTCGCAAAAAGCCTGCACCGGCAGCTGGCGCTGCACGCGGCAAGGGACGGCGTCAGCATCAACCAGTTCGTCAGCGACGCCATCGCGCAGCGCGTCGGGTATCAGGACGGCCTTCGGCAGGGGGAAAAGCGGGAGGTGGAGCCGCCATCGGTGTAAAGCGATGTCGCGAGCGGTCTGCCGACAGTGCCTTGTTATGGGATGCCACTATCTTTTTAAGTAGTGTAGTTTAGGCAGCCTCTGCCCCGCTGCTCTATGGCGAGTTGAAGAGAATATAAGGCTGCGTACGCAAAACAAGGGCGGGGACTGTTGAACTGTTCCCCGCCCTTTGCTCTATATATCGCCTATTTACCGCCCACCGAAAGCAGCAGCTCGCGCAGCACCTTGCACGCCACGGCGGTGGAAGCGCCGCTCTGGTCGTACACCGGGCAGAGCTCGTTTACGTCCATGCCCACGATGTTCAGAGGCGCTACCGTCAGCATCGCGTTAAGCAGCTGCGCAAAGGTCACGCCGCCCGCCTCGGGGGTTCCCGTGCCGGGGAACACCGAGGGGTCAAGCACGTCGAGGTCGATGGTGAAGTACACCGGCTTGCCCTTTAACCTTTCCACCGTTTCGGCGAGGCCGGTGAAATCAAATTTGCGGGTGAAGACATGCTCTTTTCCCCACAAAAACTCCTCGCGGTCGCCCGAACGGATGCCGAACTGGTGGATGGAACCGTCCCCCGTCAGCTCCCACACGCGGCGCAGGACGCTTGCGTGGGAGAGCCCCTCGCCGAGGTAGCCCTCGCGCAGGTCGGCGTGCGCGTCGAAGTGAACTACCTGTAAATCGGGGTACGCCTTGGCCGCCGCGCGCACCGCGCCGAGCGTCACCAGATGCTCGCCGCCGATCATGCAGGGCAGCTTGCCGTCTTTAAGCACCTCGGCGGTGTAGGCCTCGATCACCTCGAGCGCCTTGGCGGGGCTGCCGAAGGGCAGCTCCAGATCGCCGCCGTCAAATACCGAAAGGTCCGAAAGGTCTTTATCCTGATAGGGGCTGTAGGTTTCGATGCCGAACGATTCATTTCGCATCGCCGAGGAGGCGAACCGCGTACCGGGGCGGTAGGAGGTGGTGGCGTCAAACGGCGCGCCGAACAGCACGATCTGTGCCGCGTCGTACTCGCTGTCGCAGCCGATGAAGGTGTGGACGTTTCTATTCCTCGTCACTGGCGAGCAGCTCCTTTACATAGGTGGGGATGGCAAAGCTCCCCGTGTGGATATCGGTGTTGTAGTAGCGCATTGAAAGGTTTAAGGCGTTCCACCGCTCCGCGTCCAGGTCCCTGATGGGGTCGTAGTGCTTGCTGGCAAAGCCGAACAGCCAGTGCCCCGAGGGATAGGTGGGGATATGCGCCTGATACACGCGGCAGATGGGGAAGAACTCCTTGATGCGCTTGTGCGCGCGCTTCATGCTCCTGGCGTAGGCGCTGTAATAGGGGGTTTCGTGCTGGTTTACGAGTATGCCGTCGTGGGTGAGCGCCTTAAAGCAGTTGCCGTAAAACTCGCGGGTAAACAGGCCCTCGCCGGGGCCGAACGGGTCGGTGGAATCCACGATGATGAGGTCGTACTCGTTCTCCTTGCTGCGCACGAACTTTAAGCCGTCCTCGAAGTAGAGGGTCACGCGCGGGTCGCTAAGCTTCCCCGCCGTCTGGGGTAATAGCTCGCGGCAGACGTTTACCACCTCTTCGTCGATCTCCACCATGTCGATGTGCTCTATGGTGCTGTAGCGCGTCAGCTCGCGCACCGTGCCGCCGTCGCCCGCGCCGATAACCAGCACGCGCCTGATGTTCGGGTTGGTCGCCATGGGCACATGCACGATCATCTCGTGGTAGATGAATTCATCCTTCTCGGTGAGCATCATCAGCCCGTCGAGGGTGAAAAACCGCCCGAATTCGGGGGATTCGAACACGTCGATGCGCTGGAAGCGGCTCTGCTTGGAGCAGAGCTGCTTGTCCACCTTGATTGAAAAACGCACATGCTCGCTGTGCTCTTCGGTATACCATAATTCCATAATGATCATCTGTCCTTTCTTTTGGGGGTATATGTCGGGTTGGGGTATGTAATCTCAAAAATAAAGGTTCAAAATATAACAAAACGCAATATTTAATATTAATAATACAAATTATAAGTTTGCTCTGTCACACAGGCGTTTTACCGCCGGGGTGGTCAACCCGGACAACCGCAAGGGTTGTCCCTACCGTAGAAACGCGTTACCGCATCCGTAAGCCGCTTCTCTTTTTGAGATTTGCGATAATCTTTGATAGTGAGCGGCGCGGTCAAACAGGCGGTAGCAGAATCTTCGATAGAGACCCCGAGGGCATAAAACGCATAGCGTTTTACGAACGGCGACACCCTAAGGCTGGGGCCGCATGTGCCAAGCAACCGAAGGTTGCATGTTTGCACGAGGGTGCTGAATTAGAGGTATCCATCTTCGCCGCCTGTTTGACTGTGCGGGGGTTCAGGGGGCTTGCCCCCGATTCGCTTGGCTTTTCAGCTTGCTGAAAAGTTGCTACTCTTTCTCGAAAAAGAAAAGTAGGGGCCCTCGTGGCCTGAGCGACAATGTAAGGATAATAAGAATATAATCATGAGGTACAGCGCATAGACTGCGGGGCGTCGAGGACGCCGCCCCCTACACAATTACCATGGAACGGTGGAGGCAACGGCGGGCGATTCATGAATCGCCCCTACAACACCGACGTAATGCGGTGGGCATCTGTGAGGCGCCGAGTCGCCGCCCCCTACAGGTGCCGCGAAATGACATTGTAGGGGCGAACTGTGTTCGCCCGCGGATGACGCCGGTCGCGGGTGCGTGTGTGCGCCCTGCACCGTATTCGTCGATGCGGTGTCAACCGCTACGCGTCGGAGACGCCACCCCCTGCAGGTATTGCGTGAATAACGCTATCCGTTTTCAGCACGGCAATAGAATTTCGGAACGGTCAAGACCGTTCCCTACACGTTTTCTGAAATTGCTGTTTCCTACACCGTCATAATATTTTCAATGCTCGGGTTCTGCATGCCGGTTATAAGCGAAGCCCCTGACCGAACCCCCGTTTTCAGCGCTTCGCTCGAATCGTTTCCCTCAGATTCCTGTGCTCCCGCAGGCTAAAATCCCACTGGACAACAACTCCCAGACCGGGTATAATGGAAACTAAAGGGGGATGACGTCATGACCAATGAAGAACTCTTAAGCCAAATTGCAGAAATGTTTGCAGACCAAGCCAAGGTATTAGACGAGCAGTTTAATTCGATTAATCATAGTTTCGAGACCATCAACGAAAGATTCAAAACCATTGACGAGAGATTTAATGCCGTTGACAAAAGATTCGAAACCATTGACGAACGGTTTAATGCCGTTGACGAACGGTTTAATGCCGTTGGCGAGAGATTCAAAACCTTGGAAATCACCCTTGAAAACGATGTGACGAAACGAATAGACGCACTGTTCGACGGCTACAAGCTGAACCATGAAAAGCAGTGGGAGCTTGAACGAAAGGTAGAAGCGCTCGAAAAACGCGTTGAACGGTTGGAAATCGCAGGCTAGAGCGAATACTTGTTAAATATTTAAACATCTTCAAGCAGGGGCAACTACCCTGCTTTTATTTTTGTACTTACCTTACACCGTCATGATATTTTCAATGGTCGGGTCCTGCGTGCCGGTCATGAAGCAGCCCTTGGCCTTGGCGTAGGAAATGTATTCCACGATCTCGGCGGTGATGCGCTCTCCGGGGGCGAGCACGGGGATGCCGGGCGGGTAGCTCATCACGAACTCGCCCGCGATGGAACCGGCCGACTCTGCCACCGGCACCGAGCGCTTATCCGCGTAAAAGGCGTCCTGCGGGGTCATCTCCACCAGGGGGTTTATATACTCATGGTCGAACAAACCGATTTTATCCTTGGAGTATAGACGCTTGATCTCGGCAAGCGCCGAAATCAGGCGCTCGAGCATCAGCTCGGTGTCGCCCACCGAGATAATGGCCAGCAGGTTGCCGAGGTCGCCGAACTCGATCTGGATGCCGTAATCGTCGCGCAAAATGTCATACACCTCGATGCCCGCAAGCCCGATATCGCGCGTGTGCACCGACAGCTTGGTCACGTCAAAATCCGCCACCGCAGGGTGACGGGTAAGCTCGCGCGAAAAGGCGTTGTAGCCGCCGAGGCGGTTAATCTCGGTGCGCGCGTACTCGGCAAAGCGAACCACCTTACTAAAAATCTCCTTGCCGTGCAGCGCCAGGTTGCGGCGCGAGATGTCGAGCGAGGAGAGCAGCAGGTAGGAGCCGCTGGTGGTCTGGGTGAGGTTGATGATCTGCCGCACATAGCCCTCGCTCATCGCGCTGCCGGTGAGCAGAAAGGAGCTTTGCGTCAGCGAGCCGCCCGTCTTGTGCATGCTCACCGCCGCCATGTCTGCGCCCGCCGCCATCGCCGAAAGGGGCAGGCCCTCGCCGAAGTAGAAATGGGTGCCGTGCGCCTCGTCCGCCAGCACCTTCATGCCCGCCTCGTGCGAAAGGCGTGTAATCTCTTTGATATCCGAGCACACGCCGTAGTAGGTGGGGTTGTTTATGAGCACCGCCTTCGCGTCGGGGTGCTCGGCTATCGCGCGCTTAACATCCTCCACCGTCATGCCTAAGGGGATGCCCAGCTCCTTCTCCACGCCCGGGTTTACGTAAACGGGTATGGCTCCGCACACCACCAGCGCGTTAATGGCGCTGCGGTGTACATTGCGCGGCAGGATGATCTTCTCGCCGCGTTTGGCACAGCACATTACCATCGCCTGCACGGCGGAGGAGGTGCCGTTTACCATAAAGAACGCGTGGCTTGCCCCAAAGGCCTCGGCGGCCAGCTCCTCGGCCTGCCGGATCACCGAAACGGGGTGGCAGAGGTTATCGAGCGGCTTCATCGAGTTGACGTCCACCGAAAGGCAGTCCTTGCCTAAAAAGGCGGTAAGCTCGGGGTTGCCGCGCCCCTGCTTGTGCCCCGGCACGTCAAACGGCACGATGCGCGCCGCGCGGTAGTCCTTAAGCGCCTCAAAGATGGGCGCCTGTGTTTGACGAAGCCCCGCCATACGCTTAATCCCTTCCCGCGGCATAGATATTGCTGCCGCTGAAGATCTCGATCATCTCCTTGCGCAGGCTGTCGGTGATTGCCAGGCGCTGCTTGGGCGGGAATTCGTAGACGTCGTTGTTAAAGAGGTAGTTCTGCAGGTCGATCTCCTTGATGAGCATCTTGGTGTGAAAGAGATTGGCCTGATACACATTTATATCCACCGCGTCGTACTTTCTTAAAGTATCGTCCGCGATATAGTTTTGTATCGAATCCATCCGATGGTCCATGTAGAGCTTGTTGCCGTCCTCGTCGCGGGTAAAGCCGCGCACGCGGTAATCGATGGTAATAATGTCGGAATCAAAGCTGCCGATCAGGTAATCCAGCGCGTTAAGCGGTGAAATCCGCCCGCAGGTGGAAACATCGATGTCTACGCGAAAGGTAGCAATGGCGTTTCCGGGGTGGTATTCGGGGTAGGTGTGCACCGTCACATGGCTTTTATCTAAGTGTGCCACCACCGTTTCACGCGTCTCGAGCACCGAGATCTCGCCGCGGTTGCACGATCTGTCGATCAGCTCCACGGGCAGCGCCTCTTCGGTAATTAGAAGGGTGACGCTGGCGCCCTGCGGGTCGTAATCCTGCTTCGAGATATTGAGCACGTGCGCGCCGATCATCTCGGTAACCGTGCACAGGATGTTGGTTAACCGCTCGGAGTTGTATTGCTCGTCGATATAGGCGATATAGTCCTTTTGCTCCCGCTCACTTTTAGCATAGCACACATCGTAGATGTTGAAGCTAAGAGTTTTTGTGAGGTTGTTAAAGCCGTATAATTTCAGCTTGTTCTCCAACCCTGCCATCACAACCTTTCAATTAAGTACATACACAAAATAAGCTATCGCTTATTTTGTGTTTGGAAGTCTGCGCTTCTCCTGAGTTCTATTCAAACTCGAACATTACAATACAGTAAAAACTTGAATATGTCAATGAATTTTATGAAATTTCTTTGTAATTCCTTGTTAACCCCAAGTTTCAATGCGGTTTGCTCTGTTTTTCTCTGAATAACTGTGTTTTCCTCACGTTTTCTGCAATCGATTGTAAAAACTGCGAAGGGCGTTTTCACCATACAGAAGCGCTCGTCTTTTTAGCTTTTGTGAATATTGATGAGATATGCGCGGTTTTGGGCGCGCGAAAAAACGCTGCGGCGGTATGATCAAAGCCCAACATCTACTTTTGATTTTACTTTAATGATTCAACCGTTATAAGGCGGTGCTGTTAACCCCGTATTTCCGCGGTAATGCCCCTTGTGTAAGCCGGCGGATACTTCCATGTTTTTGACATTAGTGCCGCACATAAAAAGAAAGGCATTAAAGGGACGTTCGCCCTTCAATGCCTTGCAGACAGTGCTATTAGTCCTTACCTCGCGTGGCTGCCGCCCCATTCCACCACGGTAAAGCCCTTGCGCTCAAACGGGGTAAGCTTCTGCGCGGGTAGTTCAATCGCTTTTTCAAGCGGCTTATACACCATATGCACGCGCAGGATGCTGTCGGGGGCCGGTGTGACGGTAAGCGGGGCCAGCGCCTCGTATTCGTCGGTGGCAAAGGTGATGAGATTATAGGGGTTGTGCTGCATCTGGGGCAGCCAGTAGACGATAAAGTCGTTGTACTCGCGCGCGGTGAGCCCCAGCGTACTCAAGGCACCGCGCAAAAACCGCTCGGTTTCGCTGCCCTTTACCACAAAGCCCTCGTCGAAGCGCCACCGGGCGCCGGCGTTGCCCTCCCAGAACAGGTAGTAGTACTCGCCTCCGTCCGCCTTGTTTACCAGCCGCCCGTCGGGGTAGGCCGTCACCTGCCAGCCGCCGTTGTAGGCGGGGTAGGTGTAGGAGAACTCCCCCTTGTAATCCACCTTCACCGTGACGTCCGTCGGCTTTTCGGGGTAGAGGTAGAGAACGGGTTTGCCGGTTTCGGGGTTAAACTCACCCTTTGCCATATCGTTCAGCGCGTTTTTAAGGTCGCTGTTAATGGTATATTGAAGCACGTAATCCTTGCGGGGCAGCGCCACAATCAATTTACCGCCATTGCACTGGATATTGCAAAAACTGCCGTCGCTGAACTTACAATCGATTTTAACCGCATCCTCCAGAATAGTGGATTTATCAACTTTTTTAATCGTATTCGGCTCTATGTTAATATCTTTTAGTGAAGAGAAAATGGTACTAAATAATAGCTCGTCAGGCGTATATACGGTTTGTTTTTCTCCGCCGACAGTGGTCAAGGCAATGGAGGTGCATAGTATCTCCTGTAAATTTGTAAGCCAAGCGGGCAAAAGAATTCTCTTCGCGCTGAGCGTGTTCCTTATATTGTTGAGAATTTGCGCATAATCTTCGCTGCGTATGGCAAGCTGCACCGTTTGCCCCTCTTGTCTGCCCGTCAGGGTGGGAGCAAGCGCGATGCCCTTCTCGTGGAAGGTGCCTTTATAGCTGGTACCGTCCCGCATTACTATCTCAAAGAACGACGGCTCTTGCAGGAGGGGACCAATATCTTCCGCCTCAACAGCGGTGGAGAGTATCAGTGAATAATCGGTTTGATCCTCCGGTTCATCGGTAAAGTCGTAGCTTTTAGCACTATAGCTGTCTGCGTTCTGATAAACATAGCAACGCTGAATAGGGTTGCTTTCATCCCTTAACGTGCTCTGCGCCAATGCCTTCTTCCACCAGCCCTCCTCCATTGCGGGGGCGGGCGGCAGGGGGATTACCGAGACCGTATCCGACGAGGAGGGCACGCTGCTCTGCGAAGAGAATTCCTGCGGCGCACTCGCCTCAGAGGATACAATTGTTTCTGCGTACGGCCTTTTATCCACCGCTGCGCAGCCGCCTAAAAAGAGCAGCGCGCCGCACAGGATGCCCGCGACAAGCTTCTTCATACACTTCTCCTTTTATAGTTCATTTGGATTATTATGTAACCATTTAGCTGCCTATATTATACTTTTATGTCGGAATGTTGTCAATTTACTCCTTGTAATTAATTGGGTTCTCTGGCCGGAGAGTGCGAAAGAGAGGTTGTATTGATACCTTCATGGTGGTATTATATGGATGTCACAAGATCGGAGGGATGGCTGTGAAGCGATTGCTGTTATTCTTGAGTATACTGCCGATTTTATCAGGAATCCTGATGAGCTGCGCGGCAGCGGGCGGGGTACAAGAAAGTGCGCCGCAAGCTCCGGCGGCGGAAGTATCCTCCTCGTTGCAGGAAAGTAGCTCCGACATCACCTCCCCTATACAGGACGGTGAGCCCGCCTCTTTCTTCCACAACGATGAGGATTGGTGGATTATGAGAGATACCGGCGATGAGTATCTTGCGGAGCTGCCGCCCCAGCTTCTGATGGATGAGCCGTATTGCTACGAGCTTGCCGTAACCATCATGCACGTAAACGACTTTGGGGGCACACGCTGGACAAAGGAGTTTAACGGCATTGAAAACGCCTGTTTGGACGACCTGCTGCTCATCGCGCTTTATCGCACACCGAACATAGACTTTCCCGTATCATTCTCCAGCGAAACAGGCTTTAAAAGCGCTGAATACCCGAACCACCCGCTTGTGGATGCGTTAAACCGCGAATGGGCAGAAAAGGGACATGACTCCACGGCGCTTTATTACGCACAGGAGGTAGAAAAAACCTTCGATTTTTTATTTGGGTACCGATTTTTAAAGAGTGACGGCACCTTTGACCATCACGATGTATCCCCCTATGATTATCTGCCCGACGAAGCGGTTTACAGCCAGTGTGGAGACTGGGGCGGCCCCATGTGGTTCTACCCACAGGTTACAAGCTACGAAAAAACCGCCGATGGGGTTACCGCCGAGGCCGTTTCGATATTTGCGCTGGATAAGGAAACCCCTTTGGAGGAGGATGACGTACCGCTTACCAAGGAGAATTTTATGGAGCTTACCAACCGCAGGGACTGGATGCGCTACACCTTCAAAACCGCCGGGGACGGGCGGCTGGTGCTGGACGGCGTGCAATATATCAGAAAGACGGCCCGGTAATAGATGAAAAATGCAGCGGCCCCGCAGAAATTTTCTGCGGGGCCGCTTGTAGATTGTATCGTTCTATGCTTATCTCCGCTTGTCGGCAATCATCAGGGCAATGCCCACCCACGCCGCGTTCACGGCGATGCCGAGCAGGAGCAGCCCCGCGCTCTGCGGCACTATCATGAACTTGGTCGTCCAGTAAAAGGGCAGTACCCCCGAGAGGACGCTCACCCACGGGATGCCGAGCAGGTCGGCGGCGCTCGTGATCATCAGCGAGTCGAGCATCTTGGCGAGGGTTAGCCCCTTCACCTTATCGTCGGCAATCGAAAAGAGCACCAACGCGGTGGAGATGGCCTGCAGGCCGGAGAGGAGCATTACGGCAAAGAGGCTCACCGCCGAAACCGCCGCCACGTTCAGTATTAGGTGGGTGACCAGCGTATACGCCATGCTGAGCACGAACGGCATCACCAGCCGGTTCGCGATGTAGCCCGAAAAGCCGATGGGGGTCACGCTCATGAGGGTGTAGATGCCGCCGTCGCGCTCGTCTATCATCATAAAGGCGGTCACCGCCCCGAGCATGCCGGGCGAGAGCAGCACCATAAAGCCCTCGAGGTAGCCTAGGTAGGGGGTGAGGTCAAAGCCCGTGTACCGCACGAGCAGCGGCGTGCCGAATATCAGCAGCGCCTTTACGGCGGCGATGGCCAGAAACGGCACCGCCATAAACAGGAGCATCAGCGGCTCGCGCAAAAGCTTTTTAAAGTCGCTTACAATTGCGTGGCTGTTCATTCGCCCTGCCCTCCCAACACACTTTTATCATATACGCGCAACGCTATTAAAAACATCAGTACAATCCATACGGCGAGCACCAGTAAATCGGCAGCTGCCGCAAGCGGCGCAATACCGCGAAACGCCCCGACGGCCAGGTGCAGCCCCGCCACACTCGGCAGCGCGCGGAACACCCACGAAAACGGGAAGTCGATAACCGCAAAGCAGGGTAGGATAGCGGCCAGCATCATCGGCACCGCGCGCACAAAGTACTGGTTGACGCTGCGGCACCCGCCCGCCGCCAGAAAGCCGTAGAGGGTAAAGAGCACCGAGCTGAGCGCCACCGAGAGCAAGAGCAGCGCGAGGTTTTGCTCCCCCCACGCCGCCGCGAGGGCGATGACCACCGTCGCCGCGACCGCCAGCGCCCCAAACGAAACGGCCTTGGAAAGGAGGTACTGCGCGGGGGAGAGCGGCGTGACGGCGAGGCAGTCGAGGATGCCCTGCTGTTTTTCGAGCATGACGATGCCGCCGATGAAAAAGAACCCGACGATGGCGGGGTCGGTGTAGATGGTGAGCGCCGCGAGGTACTCACGTATTTCGCCCGCCGGAAGCTTTTGCAGCACGATGACATACACCGCGGTCACCAGAATATAAACTAAGTAAAACCCCTGCTTGAACTGAAATTTAACGTCGCCTTTCAAGGCGGTGGCCAGCCTCATTCCAGCACCCTCCCCGTCACCTTGATGAAGATCTCCTCCAGCGTCGCGTCCTCGCTGTGGATGGTTTGTATCTCCTTCTTTTGCAAAAGCTCGAACAGCCGCGCCTCTTTATGCAGCGTATCGAGCGAGAACTCCTCGTTTACAAGGGCATCCCCCTCGCGGTAGGCCACCTTTACCACCCGCCGGCCAAAGTTAACCTTGAGGTTGGCGGGGGTGTCGCAAAGGGTGATCTGCCCGTCGCACAGAAAGGCCACGCGGTCGCACAGCTCCTCGGCGACGTTCATGTTGTGGGTGGTGAGGAACACCGTTTTGCCCTCGCTTTTGAGCTGCAGGATGATGTCCTTGATCAGGCGGGCGTTCACGGGGTCCAGCCCCGAGGTCGGCTCGTCGAAGAACAGGAAGTCGGGGCCGTGCATGATGCTGCGCACAAAGTTTAAGCGCATCTTCATGCCCTTCGAATAGTTCTCCACCCGCTTGTCGCGGTCGGGCAGCAGGCCCACGCGGTTAAGCAGCGCGTCGACATCTCTGGGGCCGTTTTTGTAGTAGCCGCCCAGCAGCTTTAAGTTCTCGGCGGCGGTGAGCTTGGCGTAGAGGTTCGGGAAGTCAAACGCCACGCCGATCCGCTCGAAGAACTCGCGCCCGTAGGCGCTGCGCTCCTGCCCGAACACCTTCACGCTGCCCTTGTAGCCGCGCAAAAGGCCGATGATGGTGCGCTGCGTGGTGGTTTTGCCCGAGCCGCTGGGGCCCAAAAAGCCGAAGATCTCGCCTTTTTGGATGGTAAAACTGATCTTTTTAAGCGCGGGCGCCTTGCCGCCCGCATAGGTATATTCGAGGTTCTCTGCCGTTAACATGGATCGTCAACCCTTTTCTCATTGAATTTTATTCTAAAGTAAGCGATTGCTCATTATTTGGATGGAATACTCCTGCCCCGAGACGCCGGCAATGAGGGCAACGGCCCTCTTTAATGAGCGGCCGCTCATTTTATGGCTGCATCTCTTGGCGGCTTTTTACGTTTACTCTCGTTTTGCTGTGTACGGCGTCTTTTAACAGGGAACGCGGGCGTTAACCTGATGGAGGGGATTATTCACCTAAGACACGCATAACGCCTGCTATGGTAAACATCAGCGTATCGCAGATCAACGTGCGCAGCAGTTCGGGGTCTTCGCAGCGTGCAATCACATACAGCACACCGCAGAGCAGCTCCTGCGCAATGACCTTGCCCATCTGCGGGTGGATGGGGGCGTTCATCTCTTTTAAATGCTCGGTAAAATGCTGCTCGAGCACTGCCGCAAACTCGTCTCTGGTATGCTCAAACCGGCTGCCGCCGCTTTTTTCGAGCAGGATATAAAACCGCTTGGTGAAAACCGGCATCAATGTGTCGAGCCACACAAACAGAAAGGCGCGCCACTCGCGGAAATCGCGGCTCTCGAGAATCCCCGCGGGCACCATGCCCTCGCTGTGGTGCTGCAAAAGCCGCAAAAACGCGTCGTACTCCTGCTTTACCAGCAGCTCAAACAGCGCCTCTTTGTTTTCAACGTAGTGGTAGAGGTTGCCGATGGTGGTGCCGGAGTGCTTTGCGATGGCGCGCAGTGAGGCGTTTTGGTAGCCCTTTTGCATAAACTCGCGCTCCGCGTTTTCGAGGATGACCGCCATGAGCTCCTCTTTTTTGTACTGCATAAATAATCACCTGCTCATTTATGAGCATACCACCCGGACATGCGGTTGTCAAGAGCCGCCAAGTGGAATGAGTGAAACATGGTTGGCGGTGTAAATCGAACCCTCCGCAAAACGGCGAGGGCATACGGGACATCGTGGACACCGTCCCCTGCAATTCATTGTCGTCACGTAGGGAAGGGGCTTGCCCCTTCCGAGTATAGGTGAATAGGCAGGTACATCTTTATACTACAACGGTGGGTGGAGGGAACGCGGGCGATTAGTAATCACCCCTACAGTCGAACACGGTGCGGTTTTAATGGTGCTGATACAGGTACGAAACGCCTTCCCTATGCGTTGGTGGAACGCATGAATGGCGTTGTAGGGGCGGGGCTTGCCCCTGGCCGCATTTGGATATGTGCTGTTTAAAGCGCAGGACGAGCGGGATACCCCACCTTGTTGCAGAACGATTTTAAGCGTGTTTTTATCTGCCATCCGCTTTAGGTATTGACAAATCACACAAACCGGCATACAATATAGAAAAATCAAAAACCAGCAAACCGATGAGTAAGAGTAGTAGGTATGGTGTCAGGGTTTTCAGAGAGCCGCAGGCGGTGCAATTGCGGCAGCGCGGCCATAGCGAATGGGCTTACGAGGGCAATCCGAGGCGTGTGCTTAGGTGCGACGGGAATTCCGCCCGTTACAAAGGGAATGCATATGATGGTATGCAGAGCGAGTGCGTCCGTGTAAGTGCGGGCGAATTTGGGTGGTATCGCAGGAGAATAACTCTTGTCCCTGTTTTGTGGGGATAAGGGTTTTTTGTTTTATCCGGCCATTATTTTGAAGGGGTGAATAGCGTGAAATTCTTTCACGCTCGGCGCCGCTACGCGGCGGGATGGAGGTTAGGTTGAAAGAAAATCTTTCAACCCTCGAAAAACTGCCTGTAAAGACGATGATGGGTTAAACCCCTCATCGTCATGCGAGGCCCTTCCTGCCGCTGTGCGGCACCGGCACTTTTTAAATTTGGTTTTATGCCCTCTCTTTTGGGCGTAAAGCCCAAAAGAGAGGGCATGAATCTTAATATGACAATACTGGGCAGGCGATGGCGAGGAATAAATTTATCCATTTTTAAAAAATAAAACAAAATTTATTAAGGAGAGATTGATTAATATGAAAAAAGCGTATAGAATAGTTTCGGTTACACTTGCACTGTTAATGATGGTATTCACCTTCGCGGCATGCGGCACCACCGCCCCCGCGTCCTCCGCGGCTTCTTCGGAAGGCGCCGCGGTATCCTCCGCAGAGGCCTCCTCCGCCGACGCCACGAACGCCGAAAAGCTTAAGATCGGCGTCATCCAGTTCGCCACCCACCCGTCGCTCGATAACTGCTACACCGGCTTTGTACAGGGTTTAGAGGAAGCAGGCTTTAAGAACGGCGAAAAGATAGAGATCGACTTCCAGAACGCCATGGCGCAGATGGAAACCTCCGATCAAATCGCAAAGACCATGGCCTCCAAGGGTTACGACCTGATTATGGGCATCGCCACCCCCTCCGCGATCTCGGCGTTCTCGGCTACCCGCGGCACCGACATCCCCGTTGTGTTCTGCGCGGTAAGCGACCCGGTAGCGGCCGGTCTGGTACAGTCCGTTGAGGCCCCCGGCGCCAACTGCACCGGCACCTCCGACGTGTTAAACCTTGACGCGCAGTTAAAGCTCATCCGCGCGATGCAGCCCGACGCCAAGAAGATCGGTATCCTCTACACCACCAGCGAGGCCAACTCGGTTTCGCAGCTTGCCGAGATCAAAACCCTTGCACCCAACTACAACTTCGAGATCGTAGAGCAGGGCGTGCAGGGCGCGGCCGATATCCCGCAGGCGGCGGCAGCGCTGGCGGCAAAGGTAGACTGCATCAACAACTTTACCGATAACAACGTGGTAGAGAACCTTTCCGTGCTGCTTGAGCAGGCAAAGACCAACGGCATCCCGGTTTACGGCTCGGAGATCGAGCAGGTTAAAAACGGCTGTCTCGCATCCGAGAGCATCGACTACGTTTCTCTGGGCGCTCAAACCGGCAAGCTTGCCGCGCGCATCTTAAACGGCGAGAAGGCCGAAACCATCGCGGTGGAGAAGATCAAAGACACCAAGCCCGTGGTGAACACCACCGTGCTCGACAGCCTGAAGATCACCCTGCCCGAGGCCTACAAGGGCGCAGAGCAGATAACGGCGCAATAATACCAATTCTTCTTTAAAAAAGTGAACTTGTCACTTTTTTAAATCCCGCTCTTCGCAAACAAGTATTCAGCGACAATTCGGCGGCTTTTAGCCGCCTACGCCGTTTTTATAACGGCGTGTTTGAAAAGGGGATTTATCCCCTTTTCAAATGGAATTTAGTTGAGACACAGCTTATTTCTAATTATTCGATACGGGTTACATGCATCAAACCGCAGGGGCAGGCGACTGCTGCTGCGGTTTGGTGTATCAACGGTCTATAGATTTCTGGTTTAATACGGAAAGGAAGCGCTTTACCATGACGGAGATACTCAATATTCTAAAGGTAACGCTGGAGGAGGGCTTTATGTACGCGCTGCTGGCCTTTGGCGTGTACATCACCTACAGCATCCTCGACTTTCCGGACCTCTCGGTGGACGGAACGGTACCGTTTGGCGCGGTGATTACCGGCGTGCTGATCACCAAGGGGGTAAACCCGTGGCTGTGCGCGCTGCTCGCCTTCTTAGTGGGGGCGCTCGCGGGCAGCGTGACAGGGCTATTGCACGTAAAATTAAAGATACGCCCGCTCCTGTGCGGCATTTTGGTGATGACCGCCCTGCTTTCGCTTAACCTTGTCATCGTCATGGCGGGCACCGGCGGCGCGTCGATCGTTTCGTTCTTTAACCTGCCCACCATCTTCTCTTCCCTGCCCGCAAGCGTTATCCCGCAGAAGATACTGGGCTTTCAGCTGACGGCGCTGTTTGTGACGCTGCTGCTCGCGGTTTTGTGCAAGCTGGGCCTGGACGCCTACCTTGCCACCAAGTCCGGCCTGCTGTTGCGCGCCACCGGCAGCAACCAACAGTATGTGACCATGCTGGCGCGCGACCCCGGGCGTATGAAGGTTTTGGGCCTTGCCATCGGCAACGGCTTTGCGGGCTTTGCGGGCTCGATCATCGCGCAGCAGAAGGGCTCGGCCGACCTGCAGATGGGCACCGGCATGGTGGTGATCGGCCTTGCGTCGGTGATCATCGGCTTAAGCCTGTTTAAAAAGGTGCGGTTCTTAAGGGCCACCACCAAGGTGCTGCTCGGCGCGCTCATCTACAAGGCCTGCCTCTCGGCGGCGCTTTTGCTGGGGCTGCCCACGCAGTATTTAAAGCTGCTGATGGCGGTGCTGTTTACCGTGGCGCTTGTCAGCAGCAATATCATGAAGAAAAGCGCGCGTAAAGTGACCGAAGGAGGCGCCGTACATGCTTGAGTTTGAAAAGGTGGTAAAGCGGTTTAACGCGGGCACGCCCGACGAGGTGACGCTGTTTAACGGCTTTGACTTTACGGTAAACAAGGGCGAGTTTATCGCCATCGTCGGCTCCAACGGTTCGGGCAAAACCACGCTCTTAAACCTTGCCTGCGGCTCGCTGCCCACCGACGGCGGCACCATCCGCTTTAACGGCAGGGATATCACCAAGGCGACCGAGCACAGCCGCGCGGCCTTTATCGGGCGCGTGTTTCAAGACCCGCAGAAGGGCAGCTGCGGCGACCTCACCATTCTGGAGAACATGGCGCTCGCCGACAACAAGAAGGGGGTATACTCCCTTGGGCGCGCCATCAACCGCAGGCGCGTCGATTTCTACCGCTCGTTGCTCGAGCCCTGCGGCATGGGGCTGGAAAACCGCTTAAACGTGCAGGCGGGCACCCTTTCGGGCGGGCAGCGGCAGGCGCTGGCGCTGGTGATCGCGGGCATGACCGACATCGAGCTGCTCATTTTAGACGAGCACACCGCGGCGCTCGACCCCAAATCCTCCGAGACGGTGATGCGGCTGACCGATCAGCTTGTTAAGGAGAAGGGTGTTACCACCCTGATGGTGACACACAACCTGCGCTTTGCCTTAAACTACGGCAACCGCCTTGTGATGATGCACGAGGGGCGCTGCGTGATGGACGTAAAGGACGCCGAAAAGCAGGCGACCTCGATCGACGCGCTGCTTAAACTCTTCAACGAGATCAGCATCGAGTGCGGCAACTAGTAGGCCCCGCAGGGCCGTTTCACGGGGGGCTTTGCGCTTCACCGCCGACATCCCCTCTCAACATAACGGCACTGCTCTCACATTTACTTATATGATTCATTCAGGGAGCGCGCACTGCGCTCCCTGTTGTTTTATACGCTTTTATCGTCGCTTGAACCCGCCCGCTTATACACCGGCAAGCGAAACGGGGTAAAATCCTGCCGCCGCGGGGGCGAAACCGCGGCAAAATGGTTGAAAAAAGGGTGCGGGGGTGTTACTATGGTAATAGTTGAGATATGCCTTGGGAAGGATGATAGAATCCGGCACTGCCGGGCTTTGCTTGTAAATACATCACTATAAAATGAAAAATCCTGAAATAGAGACCAAAGACTTCAGTTTCTGTTTCTGATTTTTTAAAAGCGCGGGTGGTTCATCACCGATAAAGGCGCTTTGTGCCGTGAATGGCTACATACAGTACTGTGTATTTTACAAACGAGCTCTGGTGTTTGCGACGCGTTTGCCAAGCCTTTTAAGCGACGGAATCGGCAATACAGGGGTGACTTCGGGTGATTACCGTTTTATGCTGTGACGACAACGCAGAGCAGCTTGAACAGTTGAAAACCGAATTAAAGACTTTAGATGTCGGGGAGCCAATGAACCCGCTTTTTTTTACGGACTGCCACGAGATGATGTCTTATGCCGAGCAGCATGGCAACGCGGTGGACGTCGTTTTGTGCGACATTGTTCTGGATAAAGAAAACGGCGTTGAGCTCGCGGGCCTTATTAAGCAGCGCTTTCCCCAGATTCAGGTCGTTTTTATGTCGGCGTTTGAAGGCCTGTTTGAAGAGACCTATCATGTGGAGCATATCGCTTTTATCAAAAAGCCCATCAAGCGCGACCGGCTCGAGCTCTCGCTTAAAAAGGCGGCGGCTGTTGCGAAGGTGCGGCGCGAGATGTATATCACGGTGCGGGTGAAGGGCGCCCTGATGAAGCTCGATATCTCGAAGATACTCTATGTGGAGGCGCACCTGCGCGAGGTGAAGATCGTCACCGAAACCGAGATCGTCAGCTCCTACAACCGCCTTTCGGACATCGGCTCGATGCTGGACGCGAGGTTTGTGAACTGCCACAAGAGCTATATCGTGAACATCGATAAGATCAGCCAGATCTGCCGTCTGCAGTTCGTACTTAAAAACGGCGAGATCATCCCCATTGCCATGGCGCGGTATGACGAGGTGCGGCAGCATTACCTCACCTACCTCGGCGCCGGGCTGTAGCACCGCGTTTGAATGACAAAACGTAAAAAGGGGGAGAAGCGTTGAAGATTGCTGAAACCGCCCTGATACTCGCCCTCGCCGCGCTGGTGGGGGCTTTGCGTGTTTGCCTGTTCAGCCGGCTGTTTACCCCGCGCTTTGGCCTACTTACCTATCCGGCGGGCTGTGTCCCCGCTGTATTTTTTGTGGTGCTGCACTTTCTCTGCCCCGAGCGCTCGCTGGGGTATGGGGTGCTCTGCCTGTTCGCGGTGGGGCTGTTTGCCCTTTTATATATAGACAGCCGTATGGGCGGGGGCAGAACCTCCGCGACGGTGATGACGGCTTATTTCAGCTACCTGCTGCTCGAGCTGCTGCTGTGGTTTATCCTGCTTCGGTTTCTATGGCAGCCGCTTCATCATTCCTGCATCGCGATGACGCTGATATGGTCTGCCGCCGCCGTCCTTCCCCTCGCCTTTTGCCTGCCGTTTGCCCGGCAGGTGGAGTCCCTCACCAGACGCCTTTCGGTGCAGACGGCGCGCAAGGCGCTGGTGGTGCCGGTGCTCTCGGTGACGCTGTTTATCCTGCTGGATTCGCTCGGGCTGCTGACGGGGATAGACCTTGAACAGCCCGCGACCGCGTGTGCGCTGGTGCTTGCCGGGGCCTCAGTTTTGCAGATTGCCGTTATCTTCGTTTCGCAGGCGCATGAGGCGCACGCGCAGCGGCTTGCGTTTGTGCGCCAACAGCTTGCGCTGCAGCGGGAGCACCACCGCAGCCTGTACGGGCATCTGCGCGACCTCGAGACGATGCGCAGGCAGTCGCGCGAGCTGATTGACATGGTCTCGCTGATGATTGAAAAGGGAGAATACGACGAGGCGCTCGCGGTGATCGAGGAGGTATCGAGCGGGCTGGATTTATCAAACGCCATGCTGGTGTGCAAAAACCGCATGGTAAACGCTCTGCTCTCCCACAAGATAAGCGAAGCCGCGCGGTTCGGCATCACCTGCGATTTCGAGGTGGCGTTAAGCGAGAACCCGGGCATCGACGACGTGAGCCTTTGCAGCGTGTTCGGCAATATCATGGATAACGCCATCCGCGCCTGTGCCTCGCTGGATAAGGCGGTGAGCCGGGTGATCACCCTGAAATGTGCCGAGCGGATGGGGTACCTGATCATCAAGCAGGAAAACCCCGTGCCTGAGGGAGTGACGCTGCAAAGCGGCGGCAGGCTGCCCGCGACCACCAAGGCAGACAAAAGCCGCCACGGCATCGGGTGCCATGTGCTCAGGCGCGCGGCGGAGCAGTATGACGGCGATGTCAACTACCGCATCAGCAACGGGATGTTCAGCGTGACGGTGACGCTGAGGATCCATAAAGGCAAGGGATGATACGCATATATTGGGGGGCAAACCTGCGGGGTTGCCCTCTGTTGTTTTTTGCGCCTCAGAGCGGCCAGCCATTGTAGGGGGCGGTGTCCCCTACAATAGCGATGAGCCGCACAGGAACGCGGCAGATACATCCCGCATTGGGCAGACACGTGGGTCTGTCCCTACAAATGGCTGCCCGTTACGGCATAGGGGCGGACCCGTGTGTTTGCCCTGCCGGCAAGGTGTAACCCATTTATAACATACCCGCTATAAAATCAGTGGCCAACAGACGCTGCCGCGCCCCGTTCATATACATTTTACGTCCCGTGCAGTAAAATCAGCCAATACAAACACGAATAAGACAGAGAGTGTATTCCCCCAATATCGAACCCCCAACGACAGAGGCTGCTAAAACTTGACATCCCGCCCGCTTATGGGCATAATAAACGCAGGGAGCTGCGCTGGGAATACCGCTCGGGGCTTACGACGGCATAGACGCCGACATACATATTAAAGAATAGGGAGTATATGCTATGAAAAGACTGATGGCCCTGCTGTTTGCCGCAGCGCTGCTGCTTACGGCCTGCGCCGAGAAAGTACCCAACATCGTGTTTGAGGGCGTAATTGAAGAGGTATACGAAAACGGCTTTCTGGTAACCACCACCGACCTTGACGGCACCGACAAGGTGAGCATCGGCTACGATAAGAACATGAAGCCGCTCGATTTCACCCCCGCGCCGGGGCAGACGGTGGAGATGACCATTCTGCCGGAGCTGCGCGAAAGCTACCCCGTGCAGGCGACGGCGGTGCAGGTGACGCTGAAAGAGGACGTAGGCGCGGCGGACGCGGCGGAAAGCACCGGTGTGGCACCGAAGGAGGATGATATCGTGATAACGGACGAGGAAATGGAGAAGCTTCTGCGTTCGGTGGTTCCCGTGAAGATCACTGCGGACGAGGCGAAAAGCCTGATGGACGGCGACGGGGACGCCGTCATCCTTGACGTGCGCACGCAGGAGGAGTTTGACGAGGGGCACATCGAGGGCGCCCTGCTGCTGCCTGATACCGAGGTGGCCGACAAGGCGCAGGACATTCTGCCCGATAAGGACGCGACGATTCTCGTCTACTGCCGCAGCGGACGCCGCAGTGCACTCGCCGCCGACGAGCTTGTGCAGCTGGGCTACACCGACGTGCGCGATTTCGGCGGCATCATCGACTGGCCTTACGAAACGGTGAAGTAGTGTGCAACGGTACCTGCCTTGGCTTTATGCGCACAGGCGGCGGCACGCGGGAAAGGCGCCGGCAGGACAGTAAGAGACACAACAAAACAGGAGTTAAGGGGCTTCTTTAAATCGGTACAGGAGACGGAAAAGGTATGAGCTGTTTAGGGAACATTCTGTGGTTTTTATTCGGCGGGGTGGTGCTGGGGCTTAGCTGGCTGATCGAAGGATTGCTGTGGTGCATCACCATCGTGGGCATCCCCATCGGGGTGCAGTGCTTTAAGTTTGCGAAGCTTGCGTTCTTCCCGTTCGGCAAAGAGGTAAAGTACGGCGGCGGGCCGGTGTCGCTGTTAGTCAACATCATCTGGATCGTTGTCGGCGCCATCCCGCTGGCGGCCGAGGCGGCGATCTTAGGCTGCGTGTTCTGCGTCACCATCATCGGCATCCCGTTCGGGCTGCAGTGCTTCAAGCTCGCAAAGCTGGCGCTTATGCCGTTCGGCGCAAGGGTGGAATAAGAAATCAGGCATAGACTATCCTACGGGTACATATATTATAACCATAGAGGCGGGCAGCAATGCCCGTCTTTTTGCTGCGCTTAGCGTTTGATACAGGACATTTGACAGGTCGCGGGCGAACGCGGTTCGCCCCTGCGTCATAACGGGCAGGCACCCGTAGGGGCAGACCTGTGTGTCTGCCCCTACGAATCGAGGGTCGTTTCGCCGTAGGGGCGAATACCGCCCCCAACAATACGGCAACAGCGCGGCCGAGGGTTGTAGGGGAGACCATTGGTCTCCCGCAAGATCACCAACGCCGCCTTGGATGAACCGCGGGCGAACACAGTTCGCCCCTACGGGCGGGAATTCCGTCCGTATGCCGTCGGATTTTACGCAACGGCACAGCACGAGGAAAAGCCTAGAACTGTGCACAATCTCTTCCGCTGCGGCGCCTCTGGTTTTACCAACCCTGCACAAAATAGTATTTGAATTTTAAAGGCAATAATAGTACAATAGAATTTGATACCGAGCCGCCGAAAACGTCTGTTTTTGCGGGATAAACGCGGTACGTTGTATCTAGTTGAAATGAGGTACGGGCTTTGACGAACCCGCAGCGCCGCTTTTTTGCAAAGCGCGATTTTCTTATAATCGTTCTCCTGCTGGTTCTGGCAGGGGGCGCCGCATGGATGCGGCTTTTAGGCGCGTCCGCTTCGGGCGGCATCGCGCAGATCTATGTGGGCAACACCCTACTGCGGGAGATCGACCTTACCCGCGTCACCCAAACCGAGGTCATCAAGCTCGATACGCGCCTGCATGTGGAGATCGAGGCCTCGCCGGGGGCGATACGTTTTACCTACTCCGACTGCCCGGACAAGCTGTGTATTAAAACCGGCACGCTCACAAAGCCCGGGGAGTACGCCGCCTGCCTGCCCGCGGGGGTGGCCGTGAAGATCATCTCCAAAACCGGCGTGGGGATAGACGCGGTGGCGGGGTGACCGCTTTTTAAAAAAGAAGATATATGCTTAAAAGGCTTATATACACCTGTCGGGCTGCACCGTAAGCCCGACGCTTTAGCGATACAGGACGAAGAATACTTAAGATAGGGGAAAAACAGTATGAATGCTACCAGCATCGGCAAACGCTCGCATGGCGGGGCACGGCTTCCTCACCGTAAGGGTACTGCGGAGCTTGCCTCGGTTTTAATGCCGGCGCCCAAAACCGTCACGATTCTGATGAGCCAGCACATCGGCGTTCCCTGTAAGCCCGTCGTGAAGGTGGGCGACCTTGTTAAGACGGGGCAACTGATCGCGCAGAGCGACAAGCTGATTTCGGCGCCCATCTATTCGAGCATCACCGGCAAGGTAAAGGCGATTACCGAGGTGGTTGCCGACACCGGCGCCGCGGTAGAGGCCGTGGTGATTGCCGCCGAGGGGGAGGACACCCTCGCGGAGGGCATCGCGCCGCCCAAGATCGACACCCTGCCCGAGTTTATTGCCGCGGTAAGGGCCTCGGGGCTCACCGGCCTCGGCGGAGCGGGCTTCCCCACCCATGTGAAGCTCAGCCCCTCCAACCTCAGTGAGATCGAGTACCTGCTCATCAACGCGGCGGAGTGCGAGCCTTATATCACCGCCGACTACCGCACGCTGATGGAAAATACCGACGACGTGATGGCGGGCATCCTGCTCGTGAAGGAAAAGCTGGGCATTAAGAACGTATTCATCGGCATTGAGGATAACAAGCCCAAGGCCATTGAACTGTATAAGGGCCTGTGCGAGGGCAAGGAGGGCATCGCGGTGGCACCGCTTCGCTCCCGCTACCCGCAGGGCGCCGAGAAAACCCTGATTTATGAGACCACCGGGCGCGTGGTGCCCGAGGGCAAGCTGCCCTCCGTGGTGGGCTGCATCGTGATGAACGTCACCTCGGTGGCCTTTTTAAACAGCTACATACGCACGGGTATCCCCCTTATCCGCCGCTGCGTCACCGTAGACGGCGGCGCCGTCGCCGAGCCGAAGAACGTGATCGTGCCCATCGGCACCTCGGTAAAGGATGTCATCGACTTCTGCGGCGGATATAAAGAAGAGCCGAGAAAGCTTTTGATGGGCGGCCCCATGATGGGCTTGGCGCTGCCCGACGATAACTACCCCACCAAGAAAACCACCAACGCCATTTTGGCGTTTACCGAGAGGGAATGCGTAGAAGCCCCCATGACCAACTGCATCCGCTGCTCGCGGTGCATCTACGGCTGCCCGGTAAACCTGATGCCTGTGAGCATTGAAAAGGCCTACATGGCCCGAGATGTGCAGACGCTCAAGGAGCTTAAAACCAACATCTGCATCGAGTGCGGCACCTGCTCGTATGTCTGCCCCGCCAAGCGCAAGCTGGTGCAGTCCATCAAGCTCGGCAAGGCGCTCATCCTTGAGGACGCCAAAAAGAAGGCAGCCGAAAAGTCTGCCGAGAAGTCCGCTGAGAAGGTTGGTGATCAGAATGGAAAATAAACTGCTCGTAAACGTTTCCCCGCACATCAAAAGCCCCATGACCACCCAAAAGGTGATGCTTAACGTGCTGCTGGCGCTTATCCCCGCGACGGTTGCCTCGGTAATCCTGTTCGGGTGGCGCTCGCTGCTGCTGATTGCGGTAACCGCCGTCTCCTGCGTGCTGTTTGAAACCCTGTTTAATATGGTTACCAAGCGCCCCAACACGGTGGCCGATTTAAGCGCCGTGGTGACCGGCACCCTGCTTGCCATGAACCTACCCGTGACCCTGCCGCTATGGATGGCGATCGTGGGCGCGTTTATATCGATCGTGATTGCCAAGATGCTGTTCGGGGGCCTGGGGCAGAACTTCGCGAACCCCGCCATCCTCGGGCGCATCGTGCTCATGATCTCCTTTACCACCGAGATGACCACCTGGGCAAAGCCCTTGCAGTGGATATACGGCGACGCCAACACGGGCGCGACGCCGCTCGCGGGCGCCGACACCAGCTACCTTGACCTGTTTCTGGGCGTGAAGGGCGGCTGCCTTGGCGAGGTGAGCGTGCTGGCGCTGCTCCTCGGCGGGCTGTTTTTGATTGCCCGGGGAATTATCACCCCTACCATCCCGCTTACCTACCTCGCTTCTGTGTTTGTGTTCAGCTGGCTGTTCGGGGCCGACCCGGTGGCGCAGCTGCTTTCGGGCGGTTTGATGATCGGCGCGTTCTTTATGGCGACCGATTACACCACCTCCCCCTTTACCGAGAAGGGCAAGATCATCTTCGGTATCGGCCTTGGGCTGATCACGGCGGTTATCCGCGCGTTCGGTTCCTACCCCGAGGGCGTGTCCTTCTCCATCCTGCTCATGAATATCCTCGTGCCTTATATCGATAAGCTCACCCGCACCAAACCGTTTGGGGGTGTAAAAGTATGAAAACAAGCTTTCATACTTATTTTACTGTATGCCTTTCCGGCATACAGCCGGAAAGGCAGGTTTAAGGCATGAATAAGAATGTTGTTAAAGAAATCCTCCTCCCCACCGTCGTGCTCACCGGCATTGCGCTGGTGGTAACCGCGCTGCTGGCCCTCACCAATGCCGTTACCCTGCCCATTATTGAAGAGAACGAGCAGGGCAGCGCCACCGCCACGCGCAAGGAGATGATCCCTGACGCCGACAAGTTTGAGAAGGTGGAGGTTTCCGAGGAATGGGCCGCGCAGTACGGCTGTGTGGACATATACACCGCTCAGAACGGCGCGGGCACGGTGATAACCGTCGCCGAAAAGGGCTATAACGGCGAGTTTACTCTCATGGTCGGCTTTAACCCCGACGGTGCCGTGGTGGCCTACAAGGCGCTAGTGCAGGACGAGACCGCGGGCCTTGGCGCAAACGGCTTTGTCTCCCCGTTTGCCGACCAGTTTACGGGCAAGGTGCCCGGCAGCCTGACGGTGGTAAAAGGCCCCGCGCAGGGGGAGAACGAGATATCGGCGATGACGGGCGCCACCATCACCTCCAAGGCCGTTACACAGGCCGTCAACGACGCGGGCGCGGTATTCAAGGCCTCTCAGAAGGGGGTTCAATAGTATGAAGCAATCTAAAAGTCTCTCCGTATTATTAAACGGCATTATCAAAGAAAACCCCACGCTGGTGCTGGTGCTCGGCACCTGCCCCACCCTCGCCACCACCACCTCGGTGCAGACGGGCGTGGGCATGGGCGTTGCCGCCATGGCGGTGCTCATCGGCTCCAACCTTGTCATCTCGCTGATTAAGGACATCGTGCCCAAGAAGGTGCGCATCCCCGCGTTTGTAATGGTTATCGCGGGCTTTGTGACGATTGTAAGCATGCTGCTGAAGGCCTATGCGCCCGACCTCAATAACGCGCTGGGCATCTTTTTGCCGCTGATCGTGGTAAACTGCATCATTCTGGCGCGCGCGGAGGCGTTTGCCAGCAAGAACAGCCCATGGCTTTCGATTATGGACGGCGTGGGCATGGGCCTTGGCTTTACGCTGGCGCTCTTTTTAATCGGGTCTGTGCGTGAGATCTTCGGCGCGGGCACCTGGTTCGGCCTGCAGCTGATCCCCAAGGGGATACCGCCGATGGCGATCTTCTCTCAGGCGCCCGGCGGCTTCTTCGTGTTCGGCGTGGTGATGGCCGTGGTGGGCGCGATCTTAAAGAAGTTCGGCAGAAAGCCGGTGGAGGACCCCTGTGCGGGTTGCCCCTCGCACGCGCTGTGCGGCGGCCCCGAGGCCGGCTGCGTCCTCGAAAAGAAGGAGGAGAACTAAGCCATGAAAGAGATGCTGATTATCCTTCTGAGCGCCATACTGGTAGACAACTTTGTGCTCAAGAAGTTTTTGGGTATCTGCCCGTTTTTGGGGGTATCCAAGAAGCTTGATTCGGCGCTTGGCATGAGCATCGCCGTTACCTTCGTCATGGTGCTGGCCACCGCCGTTACCTACCCCATCCATATGGGGCTGCTGGTGCCAAACGGGTTTGGCTACCTGCAGACGATCGTATTCATCCTCGTCATCGCGGCGCTGGTGCAGCTGGTGGAGATCGTGCTGAAAAAGTACATCCCCGCGCTGTACAAGGCGCTTGGCATCTACCTGCCGCTCATCACCACCAACTGCGCGGTGCTGGGCGTGACGATCTTAAACATCGACAATGAATACACCTTCGCGCAGTCGCTGGTAAACTCTCTGGGCGCGGGCCTTGGCTTTATGCTCGCGATGGTGCTGTTTGTGGGCGTGCGCTCGCGCATAGAGGCCGCGGAGATCCCCGAGGCGTTTAAGGGCCTGCCGGTAACCCTGGCGGCGGCCTCGGTGGTATCGGTGGCGTTCGTGGGTTTTTCGGGCGTTATCGAGGGCATTTTCCACTAAAATACGCATTGTCCCGACAGTGCAAGTTTGCATGGCTGTGCAATGAGGCGGTATAATCGATAACAAGGGGAGATTTACCACAACGCTGTGCCCGCAGCGAAGATGAGGGCGCAGAAGAGGGAGTCTCCATACCAATACGGAAGGAACGTGTGAACTTATGAACATCACCACAGCGGCAATCCTGCTGCCGACGGGCATCGTCGCGGGCATAGGGCTTGTGTGCGGGCTTGGCCTTGCAATCGCCTCGAAGTTTTTTAGCGTGAAAGAGGATGAGCGCATCGAGCTGGTGCGCGGGGTACTGCCGGGTGCCAACTGCGGCGCCTGCGGCTTTGCCGGCTGCGACGATTATGCCAAGGCGGTATGCGAGGGCGCAGCCCAGCCGAACATGTGTGTTCCGGGCGGGGCGGCGGCCCTCTCCGGCATCAACGGCATCCTGGGCACCGACGCGCAGGCGGGTGAGCGCAAGGCCGCCATCGTGGCCTGCACCGGCAAGAACACCGTTACCGCAAAGCGCTACGAGTACCTCGGCATCAACACCTGTAAGGCCGCAAACCTGCTGTACGGCGGCGGCGGAAAATGCCAGTACGGCTGCATCGGCCTGGGCGACTGCGTGCGCGGCTGCCAGTTTGGTGCGATAAACATAGAAAACGGCGTTGCGGTGGTAAACCGCGCCGTCTGCATGGGCTGCGGCGCCTGCCGCGACAGCTGCCCCAAGGCGCTTATCAGCCTGATACCCACCTCCGACTCGGTGTTTGTCACCTGCCAAAACAAGAGCAAGGGCCCCGTTGCCATGAAGGTGTGCGAGGAGAGCTGCATCGCCTGCAAACGCTGCGAAAAGGCCTGCGACTCGGGCGCCATCAAGGTGACCGACAACCTCGCGTTCATCGATACCGAGAAGTGCACCAACTGCGGCGCCTGCATCGCGGTGTGCCCGCGAAAGACGATCTCCTACATCTCACAGCAGACCGGTAAGGTGATGCTCATCAGCGAGGTGGAGGCGGAGCCCGAGACAGCCGAGGACGCGGAATAACGCTTTTCTAAAGCAAAAATAGGGCATTAAAGCCGTGGGAAAGGATGTGTATCGCTGTGGGGAAGGATCAATCCCGCCGGGCCCGATGGGGCCGGGTCGTCCTGTGCTGCGGCTGCTTCCTGCTTTTTCTGGGGCTTGTGATGCTGTTCTTTGTCGACCCCGTTTACGCGTTGTGGGTGCTGCTCGTTTCCATTTTGCTTAACGCCGCGGGCGGCTACCTGCTGGTGTTCGGCAAAAAGAAAGAATAGAGTAGGGAACGGTCTTGACCGTTCCGCTTTCATACCAATATGTAGATATTGATCGCGGACGCGCAATGCGCGCCCCTGCGGGAGGGGCATAACCGTGCTGCGAACCGGTGACGGGACGTCGAGGACGCCGTCCACTACACGGACTGTGTGCGGGTGGCAGTGGATCGACAGGCGTACATTGCACGCCCTACGGGATATGCTTTTGCGCAACGCGGATACATTGCGGGCGGGGAAACCCCGCCCTGCGCGTTATCTAAGGCTTGTTGCGGCAGACGGCTTGGCAGCCGTGACGGCGGCATAAGTTTATCCGCATTGAGCATAGCAATGGGTGAGGATCATTAAGCGCACACAAAAGGGATATGGAGCATATTATATTTGGTTTTATGCCTTTGTACATAAGGCCTGAAAGGCAAGGGTTTAAAGCATGATCAATTATTTACGGCGCACCTGGGCTACCGTGAACCTGAATCACCTCGACTACAACATCCGCGAGATCAAGCGGATGGTTTCCCCCGGATGCGAGGTGATGGGCGTGGTAAAGGCCGACGCCTACGGCCACGGGGACGCGATGGTGGCGAAACGCCTGATTGAAAACGGTGTGAACTGGTTCGGCGTCTCCAACATCGAGGAGGCGCTGGCCCTGCGCAGCAAGGGCGTCGATAAGGATATCCTCATCTTCGGCGACACCCCAAGCAACTTTGCCAAGGTGCTCGCGGCGCAGCACATCACCCAGACGGTCTACTCCCCCGCCTACGCGCTGCAGTTAAGCCGCGCCGCGCAGGAGCAGGGCGTAACGGTGGATGTGCACATCAAGGTGGATACCGGCATGGGGCGCATCGGCTTTTTGTGCTATGACGACGCTTCCGCCGCCGCCGACGCGGTGGAGGCGGCGGTACTGCTGGAAGGCTTAAACGCCACCGGCATCTTCACCCACTTTCCCTGCGCGGACGAGGTTTCGCAAAGCGCCCAAGACTATACCAAGATGCAGTTTGACCGCTTTATGAAGATATGCGCCCTGTTGAAAGAACGGGGCATCACCTTCCGCCACCGCCACTGCTGCAACAGCGCGGGCCTGGTGTGCTACCCCGAGATGCATCTGGATATGGTGCGCCCCGGCATCATCCTTTACGGGCTTACCCCGAGTAATGAAATCGCCGACCGCATACACTTTAAGCCGGTGATGGAGCTCAAATCGGTGGTGTCGCTGGTAAAGGAGGTGGACGCCGGGCGGAGCATCAGCTACGGCCGGATCTACACCACGCCCGCGCCGCGCACCCTTGCCACCGTCTGTATCGGCTATGCCGACGGCTACACGCGCAGCCTTTCGGGCGTCGCGCGCATGGCGGTAAACGGCAGCTACGCCCCTGTGGTGGGGCGGGTGTGCATGGACCAGCTGATGCTCGACGTGACGGGCATCGACGTAAAGTCAGGCGACGTGGTAACTGTGTTTGGCAGTGACTGCTCCTGCGCGGTGCCGGTAGAGGAGATGGCGGCCCTTTCGGGCAGCATCAACTACGAGGCGATCTGCTTAATCGGTAAGCGCGTGCCGCGCGTTTACCTCGAGGATGGCAATGAGGTCGCGGTGACCGATTACATCCGCCAGGGGTTATACTAAATCCCGCCGGATTGCCGTTTTATGCGCTTTGTGCAACAAAGCTCTGCGTTATAGTTACGCCACAAAATTTCATTGAAAGATTAATTTTTTGTTAACAGGTATGTCATAGATACGGGTTATACTATGACTGTACCAAATTTTCGTTTGGTATGTGAATTACTCTCCTCCTCATATACATCCGAAGAATGCCAGTTTCCTCGGATGCGGCGGGCTGTGAATCCCCTCACAGCCCGCCTATTCCTTTTTTAATAATAAAAATACAGCGAAGACCGCTGACCTCCCCTATAACTGGGTTGCCGTGTCGCAGGTGGCGCCGCTCCTTTATATCAGGGCGAACACGTAGGTCCTCCCCTACGGTATAATCGTCATACGCCCGTTCCGCCATATTATTTTACGACACATCTCGTTATTGTAGGGGACGGCGTCCTCGACGTCCCGCGGTTGCTCCCGCCCGCCTGTAAATCAAGACCTCCATACGGGAGCGCATTGCGCTCCCGCGGCCTGATCGCACGCCGGATAAAACCCGCGGGCGAACACAGTTCGCCCCTACAACAGGCCATTCACTCGCATGATTCACCCCATAATAGAACAGCCGGGCATTCAATGCCCGGCTGTTCTATTTTAGGAAGGAATATTACTTTAAAGAAGGGCGAAGCCCGCTTTACCACTCGGTATCGATATCCCGCACGGATGAGGCGGCAAAATCACCGCCCTTGAGCTGGAAGCGGTCTATCTGCTCGCGCAGCATGGTCGCCTGGCTGGAGAGCTCCTCGCTCGCGGCGGCGCTCTCTTCGGCGGTGGCGGAGTTGGTCTGCACCACCAGCGCGATCTGCTCCACGCCTTTGTTGATCTGCTCGATGGCGCTCGCCTGCTCGGAGGAGGCGGCGTTGATGTTGCCCACCGAGGCCTCCACCAGCCTAGTTTTGTCCACAACGCTCTCGAGTGCCTTCGCGGTCTGCTCCGCGATCTTCGCGCCCTTTTCCACGCTCTGCACCGAGCTTTCAATCAGTGCGGTGGTCTGCTTGGCCGCATCCGCAGACTTGGAGGCGAGGTTGCGCACCTCGTCGGCCACCACCGCGAAGCCCTTGCCCGCGGCGCCCGCCCGCGCGGCCTCCACCGCCGCGTTGAGCGCCAGAATGTTGGTTTGGAACGCGATGTCGTCAATTACCTTGATGATCTTGCTGATCTCACGCGAGGAGTTGTTGATCTCGTTCATCGCGTCGGTCATGCTCTGCATGTAGCCGTTGCTCTGGCCGATGTCGGTGCCCACCTCGTTTACATAGCCTGCCGCCGTTCTCACGTACTCGGCGTTCTGGCGCACCTTCTCGGATACCTCGGTAATCGAGGCGGAGAGCTGCTGTATCGAGCTTGCCTGCTCCATCGAGCCCTGCGAAAGCGACTGAGCGCCGCCCGAAACCTGCTCGGCTCCCGCGTTTACCTGCTCGGCGGCCTCCCGTATCACCGAGAGTGCACGGTTTAATTCCTCGGTAATGGTAATGAGCGACTCCTTGATGGGGGCAAAATCGCCCACGTAGTCGCCCTGCATCTCGGCGGTGAGGTTGCCCCTCGCAAGCTCGCCGAGGGTGTGGGAGATATCCTGCACATAGCCGTTTAAGGTGCTGCCCGTTTCGCGGAATACCTCCGCGAGAGTGCCGAACTCGTCTTTGGTATGCACGCTGATCTCCGCCGAGAGGTTGCCGTTTTTCATATCCTCCGCGGCCTGTACGATAACATCAAGCGGTTTTACGGAGCGCCGGATGAGCACCATGATCAGCCCCGCGAGTATAAGCAGCCCGCAGAGTGAGATGAGCATGACAACCCACAAAACGCCGCTCACGCTGCTGAGCGCCTCGGATTTGCCCACCACAAACGCGCTGGAAAGGTTCTGGTCGATGCCCTCTACGATCACAGGCACGTGCACCTTGTAGGCATCGCCGCCGTAGATGGTGTTGATGTCGTCAAACAGGTCCTGCGCGCCGGTCTTGGTGATGTCCAGGATATGCTCCCGGTTTGCATCTGCCGCCTCCGTGCCCGGGTTGCCGCCCAAGGTGCCGTAGGTGTTGCCCATAAGCGATTTGTCGGCGGAGTGCGCAAGGTACGCCCCGCTGTTGGAAAGAATATAGCTGTAGGCCGTGCCGAAGCCGCCCATATCATAGGGGAGGTTGTTGATGGTGTCGGTAAGGATATCGCAGTTGGTGACCCCTAAAAAGCGCCCCCCGTTATCCAGGATAGGCTCGCTTATGGTAATGAGCCAAACGGTATCGCCGTTGGACAGGGTGTATTGGTAGGGCTCGGTGATGTGGGGCTTGAGGGTCTCCTTGGTTACCGCGTAATACTCGCCCTCATTATAGGATTCATAATCTTCGTATATGTCAAATTTCAAGCTGTCGCCGTCGCGGTATACGTAATAGGACAAGCCGTCGTCGGTGCCGGGGAAAAACGCGTTCGGTTCAAGGGCAATATAAGCCGAGAAGATGCGCTGGTCCGTCAGCACCGAATAGAGCAGCTTGGTGATCGGCACAGTGGCGACGTTCTGCTCCGTGCCCTGATACTGCAAAACCGCCTTGGACAAAACGCTCGCCTGAGCCTGCATATTGTTGAGGTAGCTCGAGGCCAGATTCGCGTTCTCTTCCGCCAGGAATTCGATCTTTTCCTTGGTGTTGTTTTCTACCAGAGGAAGCAGTACGAGATACAGCGCAACCGCAATAACCGTCATGATCACCGCGATGCCCCCGGCTGCCTGCAGCGGAATTCGGAATGACAATTTGTTTTGTAGCTTTGTCGTTTTCAAAATCATCAGCTCTTTTCTTATATAGGTTTTTTAAAAAGACATTTATAGTAAAACCCTTTCTCAAGGCTTTAAGCCGATGAAATGTCGTTGATGCGCTTGCCGCGGCAAGGCAAAAGCGTTGTTGCTCTCCGCCAAAGACGGAGTTAAAAAAGCGACGAAATCGTTTTTCGTACGCTGTAAAGGATGCTGCCTTTTTTAAAAAGATATTTGCTTTCATTTTATTTGTATTTAACAAAGGCGTCAAGATAATATTGGTAAACATTGAGGTATTGACATACAATTCGTCGAAAGTGAAAGTTTTTTGACGGTTAAATCTTCTATCCTTATGGGTATTGACAACGCTTTTTGCCGTAAAAAGTAAGCAGGCACCGCATGGCGCCTGCTTGGTTCTGGGCTATTATCGGTTTATTGCTGCTCTGCAAGCGGCTGACAGCCGGTGCAGTAGTAGATGCTACCGCCGAGGTAGGCCTCTTTTTTAATGCCCGAGCCGCACACAAGGCAGGGCATGTCTACGGTGTTTTTGCTTAAGATGCTCACATACCCGCCCGCATTGCCGAACAGGTCGCGCTCGGTGTCGCGTCCGCCCGCCTGTGCCATGGCGGCGAGGGCGTTCTTCACCGCCCGGTAGAGCGCTGTAAGCTCGGCGTCTGAAAGGGTGCCCATCTTGCGCTTGGGGTGCAGACGCGCGCGGTACAGGATATCCTGCAGCACGCCGTTGCCAAGGCCCGGGATGCGCTGCTCGGTGGCTAAGAAGGCTTTGGCGGAAAGCTTTGTAAAGCCTTTACAGTTAAAAAGCGCGGTGAAATAGGCCTCGTCAAAGGCATCGGTGAGCGGCGAGGGCTTTTCCTTGGCCACAAGATAGTAGGGGTTTTGGTTTTCGCCGTCGATAAACGCGCTGATGCCGCCGTACATCTGCACCACCCCCACCAGCGAGGAGCCGTCCTCCAGCGAAAGGTGCAGCTGGTGCCTTGCGGGTATGGGGGCGCCGGGCTTTAGCAGACGAAGGTTTACGCCGTCCTGCAGCAGCAGCCGCGTGTTCCCCATGCGTATTTCCACGTTGCCCCCTAAGGCGTGTATGCTGTCTATCCTTCTGCCGGAAAGCAGCATGTTATAGGATAAGGGGTCTCCGAAATACCAGGTAAGCTTGTGGGGGGAGGTATTCGCGGCCGCCGACCGTATCTCTTTGCCCGCGACGGTATCGGTGAGCTGGCGGGAAAGCGTCGCGGCCTCCGGAATTTCAAGCATGGGGCATCCTCCTTTATTTGGGGCTTGGTATGGTATCTGCCTGGGATGATAGTACCATATAAAATATGACGTCCTATGTCATATTACCGCTCAAAATTATGCGTGCGTAGGGAGGCTCTGTCATGTATTGATTAGCACAGTATTGATGGTTTGGAAAGAATAGCCCCTGCATTGCCGGATTACATAGATAGGGGGACGTCGGGGACGCCGTCCCCCTACAATAAGGAGACGTGCCGCAGAATAACGCGGCGGGTATATCCCACGCCGAGGCAGACACATGGGTCTGCCCCCTACGAGCGTCTGACGGTCATGCCGTAGGGGGCGAGCCCACGTGTTCGCCCTGTTAAAAAGAAGCGATGCCCCCTGCAACGCGGCAACAGGGCTGTAAGGGAGACCATGGGTCTTACGCGGATTTCTATTCAGGCCACGGTTAGACCGAGGGAGCGCAATGCGCGTCCCTACAGGGGCGCATTGGTATGTGCCTTTAAACCGGTTTAGGTGGTATGGGCGGAACGGTCAAGACCGTTCCCTACAAAATTTCTGTGACGCGGTGGGTGATTTCGGGGCGTCGGGGACACCGTCCCCTACAGCATGGCAGCAACGCGGCAACAGGGTTGTAAGGGAGACCGTGGGTCTTACGCGGATTCTATTCAGGCCACGGTTAGACCGCGGGAGCGCAATGCGCGTCCCTACAGGGGCGCATTGATATGTGCCTTTAAACCACGGTTTAGGTGGTATGGGAGGAACGGTCAAGACCGTTCCCTACAAAATTTCTGTGACGCGGTGGGTGATTTCGGGGCGCCGGGGACGCCGTCCCCTATAAATTAAGGGCTGCCGGTATTATTCGTACAGCGCCAGCATGCGTTTTACGCGCGCGGCAAGCTCGCTGCGCACCTCGGCGGGGCCCACCACCTCGGCCAGCTCGCCGTAGGAAAGCAGGTACCCGTACATCCATTCCCCCACCGGAAAATCGACCGTTACAGTAAAACTGCCGTCGGGGTTTTTAAGGATATTCTCCTCGTCGAACTCGTCGTATACGCGGTAGGCCAGCTGCGCGTCCATGTGCAGGGTTAAGGCCTGCATGGTGAAGCCGAAGGAGTGCTCGTTCTCAACGTAAGGCTGGTCGGGCAGCTCCCGCACAAAGGCCTCCCCCGTATTGGCCAGATTTTTGATGCGCGAGAGCTTAAACAGGCGCAGGCCGCCCTTGTTGCGGCAGAAGGCATAGAGGTACCAGCCCTGCCCCTTAAAAAGCAGCTTGAGCGGCTCCGCCGTGCGGGTGCTCTTTTCGCCCATCGCGTTATAATAATCAAACGAGAGAACCTCGTTGCGCAGGATACTCTGCTTGAGCAGGGCAAACTTCTCGCGCTCCCTCACCCCGCCGCCCCAGTGGGAAAAGTCTACGTCCAGCCACGACGCGCGCTTTTTGCCGAACAGCGCCGCGAGCTTGGTGAGCGCCTGACCGGCGCCGGGCACCTCTATGGCCGAAAGCCCCTGCAGGCTTGCGAGGATATCCTGCTGCTCCTGCTCCGAGAAGAGCGATTTATCGAGCGTAAAGCCGCCCAGCAGACGAATGCCGCCGTGCTTGCCCTTGCAGGTGTAAACGGGGATGCCCGCGCCGCTTAGTACATCGATATCGCGGTAAACCGTGCGCACCGAGACCTCGAACCGCTCGGCGAACTCCGCTGCCGTCACGCTGCCGCGCTCGAGCAGCAGGTATACCATTTCAAACAGGCGCTGCATCTGCATAGACGTCGCTCCCTCCCTTTTGCTTTGTCTCTCTGTAGTTTAACCGGCGGGCTGCTGTGCCGCCGCCTGCGGCGCGAAGACAGCGGTAATGGTCTCCTTTACCTGCTCGCGGCTTAAGCTGCCCGAGACATACTCCTGCAGGGCAAGCCCCAGCGGCTGCTCCACATCGTCCGGCCCCGCAAAAAGCCACCAAACGCAGGTGTCGTTCACCTTCATCGCCCCGCTGGTCTGCAGCGCGAGCGGGGTTACCGGCACGGAGGCCGCCTTGAGCGGAGAAAGCTGCTTCACCCGTTCGGGTATCCACCGCCTGCCGTACTCGGAGGTGATAAGCCAGTTTAAGAACGCGAGGGTGGCGTTAAGATGCGGCGAGCCCTTATACACCCGCAGGGTGAGGTTGGAGTCCACCGCCAGCACGCCCCTGCCGTCTAAACGCGGCGCCTTTAAATAGCCGAACTGCAGGTTGGGGTTTAGGCCGAGGATGGTCTGCTCGGCCCACGAGCCCTGATGGATCATCGCGACCCTGCCCGCCGCGAAATCGGCGCATTGCCGGTCAAAGTCCGAGGCCATGGGGTCGTTGCCGCCGTACTGCGAAACCAGATCCAGCACGTCCAGCGCAAAGTCGGTTTCGGGCAGGTCGCCCATTTGGATAACGCCGTTTTGTGCGTCCGCAAACAGCTGCGGATAATTTCCCGCGTAAACGTCGCTCATCGAGGGGTAAAAGATCTGCGGCAGTATCCACCAGTCGTCAAAGCCGGTGGAAAAGGGCTGCACACGGATTTGTACAAGCGCTTCACAGGCGCTGCGGTATTCCTCGAGGGTAGTGGGCAGGGCGGTGATATTTGCAAACTTAAAGATCTCTTTGTTGTAGATAAAGGAGTGCGACTGCACCAAAAACGGGCAGCCGGTAATCACGCCGTTTTCGGTGACGCCCCCCAGCATGGAGGGCTCGATGCCTTGTATAAACGGCTCGTCGGTCAAAGGGTAAAGATAGCTCTGGTAGAGCCTGTTATCGTTATAGGCGCTGGTGGCAAAGAGGTCGGGGATATCGCCGGAATTGAGTCTGGTTTTTAAAACGGTGCTGTAATCGCTCTGACGGATGTCCATCTTAATCTCGACGCCGGGCATATAGGCCTCGTAGGCGTTTGTCATCTCGCGGTACTGCTCGGTTAGCTCCGGACTGTTCAGCATCAGGCTGAGCACCACCGGGGCCGCCTTCGGCTGTTGTACCGCCGCGGCTGGAGCAGACCCGCCCGCATCACCGATACAGCCTGTAAAAAGAACAAGAACAACGGCAACTGATAAAAGAATGCTGGTCTTTTTCATTAGAAACCGTCCTTTCCACCCACTACTGCAACGACAGACTTCCTTTCACCGGTATATTGGCAGGCCTTAAGCCCGCGGGGCTACGTGTCCGTAATGATTACAGTATAGCCTTTTTCATACAATTTGTAAATTATTGCGTCAATTTTGTGGAGATTATATTTATCTTTGACAAACCTTTGTGCTATAATAAACCTATATTGGCGGTTTTGTTGAATACTTATTTCTTATTGAAATAAGGGGCTATCTGAAAACTCCAAATTCTTGTCTATTTCAAAAGCGTGTCTTTATAGTTTAGCTATACGTTCTTAATATGAACTTCATGAAGACACGCGCTACACAAGGCATCTTCTGCATCAAAAATG
>JAEYNX010000016.1 GCA_023412215.1 Bacillota bacterium
CTGAAAATCCTCGTGTCGTTGGTTCGATTCCGACCGGAAGCACCAGGTTTTGCGGGTTTAGCTCATTTGGTAGAGCGCCACCTTGCCAAGGTGGAGGTAGCGAGTTCGAACCTCGTAACCCGCTCCATAAGGTACCATAGCCAAGTGGTAAGGCAGAGGTCTGCAAAACCTCTATTCCCCAGTTCAAATCTGGGTGGTACCTCCAATACAAGCAAGCCGTCGGAGATAGTCCGGCGGCTTTGTTCATTTATTAAATTTCTTGATTATCCCATGCTTGTACCCCGGTACTCTTGAATGCCCCCTGTAAATAGGCTATAATTAAGACATATTGTTAAGTTCATGGGTACTAGAACTCTTTATAGTTTACGGAGGCATATATGTTTCGAAAATCAAACCTGCGCCATGCACTTTCACTGATGTTAAGCATCTTACTGTCCGATGTTGTCAGCATTATCGTATTCTTTTCACTCGCCGGGGTACTGAACAATACATTAGGGTTTGTCCTTATTCAGGTCGTCAACCTGCTGGTATTGATCGGCTTGATCTATCTTCCGCTGTGGACAGTGGGGGAAAAGGATATTAACTATGTGCGCACCGGCAAAATCCCATACGATAAATATTCCGGCCTGAAGATCGGCCTGATTGCCATGATTGCATTCTACCTGCCCTATGTGTTGCTGATTGTCGGGAAAATACTCGAGAATCAGGTCTTAGTGGCTGCTTTTCGCATTATTACCGCCCCTTTCTTCGGCTTTATGCAGCTTATCCTGCCGGTGGAGGTACAGAACATTCAGTGGTGGCAGATTGTGCTTACCTTCGTGCTGCCGCTCGTCGTTCCCGCGGTAACCTCTGCTGCATATTATCTTGGCTATCGGCGCATTTCTTTGACCGGTAAGCTCGTTTATAAAAAGAAAAAGTAACATAAAATATTGTCCCCTTCGCATAACCTTTGTTGGAGGGGATGGGCATGACAAGAAGATATTACAACTATCGCAACATCAATTTTCGGCAGACTGTTTTCACCGTTTTATTTATACTGCTGGCCGTTCTGATTATCGTTTATATCATTAGAAGGGTAAACTACACGGCCGAGCCCGCATTTGCCGTTACTGATGACCACATGACGGTTATCGTCGATCCCGGGCACGGAGGGGAAGACGGCGGGGCTGAAGGGTATGATAACAAAACCATTGAAAAAGACATTAACCTTGCCGTCTCCTTAAAGCTGGAGCAGATGCTCAAGGTCGGGGGCTTTGAGGTGATCATGACGCGGGAGGATGACCGGCTCATTAACGACGAGGGCCTTTCTACCCTGCGCGAGCGAAAGGTCTCCGACATTCGAAACCGCATGAAGCTTATCGAAGCGCACCCGGAGGCGATATTCTTAAGCGTTCATCAAAATAAATTTACTGAGTCATCCTCTCACGGCGCTCAAATCTTCTTTGGCAAAAACAACCCTGAAAGCGAAGTGCTTGCACAGGCCATGCAGGATAGCTTTCATGAACTCTTGCAGCCGGACAATAGCCGGCAGATTAAAAAATCCGGCAAGGAGATCTACCTGCTTTACCATTCCGAGATACCCTCTATCATGGTGGAGTGCGGCTTTTTGTCCAACCCAGACGAGTGTAACAAGCTCACAGACGATGAATATCAGAATCAGGTGGCGTTTACAATCTATGCGGGGTTGATGAAGTATATCGATCAGGGCCAAAAAGAATTGGAAACGACCAAAACATAATGTTCAGGAAAGAAACTAACAGGACATAAAAGGTGGCTGAAGCATTGAGCGCCAAGATTAAAAATGTATTTGTATGCAGCGAGTGCGGTGCGGAATCGCCCAAATGGCTTGGCAAATGCCCAAGCTGCGGGGAGTGGAACACCCTGATTGAGGAGATTCGCGAGCAGGCGGATAGCGGCAAGGGCGCCTTAAGCCGCGGCGGCATCGGGGGAAAGGCGTTTACCCCTGTTACCATCACCGATATCGACGAAACGGATGAGATTCGCTACGATACGCAGGTGAATGAGCTCAACCGCGTGCTTGGCGGCGGGATCGTCAAGGGCTCGCTGGTGCTGTTGGGGGGCGACCCAGGTATCGGCAAATCTACGCTGCTTTTGCAGATCTGTGGGCATCTGGGCAAGACCCTAAAGATTTTATATGTTTCGGGCGAGGAATCCCAGCGCCAGATCAAGCTGCGTGCGGCGCGCCTGAATGTTTCCACCCCAAACCTCTACCTGCTGGCGGAGACCGATATCGAGAGCATTATCAATACCATTGTGGCCGAGAAGCCCGATCTTGTGATGATCGACTCCATTCAAACCATGACGCACAGTGGCATCTCCTCCGCCGCGGGGAGTGTCAGCCAGGTAAAGGAATGCACGCAGGCACTCATGCGCTGCGCGAAGGAAGAGGAAATCGCCATCTTTATTGTCGGGCATGTCAACAAAGACGGCGCCATTGCGGGGCCTAAGGTGCTGGAGCATATCGTGGACGCGGTGCTCTACTTTGAGGGTGAGCGCAACCTCCCATACCGCATCCTGCGCGCGGTAAAAAACCGCTATGGCTCCACCAACGAAATAGGCGTGTTCGAGATGTCAGACGGCGGGCTGTGTGAGGTGGAAAATCCGTCGCTCATGCTGCTTTCGGGCAGGCCGGTGGACGTTTCGGGCACCTGTGTGGCCTGTATTATGGAGGGCAGCCGCCCCATACTCGCCGAGGTGCAGGCATTGGTTACCAAAACCGGCTTCGGCACCCCGCGAAGGATGTCTACCGGCTTTGATTACAACCGCATGTCGCTTATTCTGGCGGTGTTGGAGAAGCGCGCGGGCTTTCTGTTTTCAAGCCTAGATACCTACGTTAATATTGTCGGCGGCTTAAAGCTCGATGAGCCTGCGGCCGACCTTTCGGTGGCGCTTGCGCTGGTTTCGGGTTTAACCGATACGCCCGTTAACGACGATGTGTTCGTTTTCGGCGAGCTTGGCCTGGCGGGGGAGATACGCTCGGTTAGTAACGCCGAGGTACGTATCAACGAGGCCGCGCGGCTTGGCTTTAAAAAGTGCATTATCCCAAAATCATCGCTTGCAAAGATAGTAAACCCGCAGAAATACGGGCTTGAGATGATTGGCGTAAGCTCGATTTCTCAAGCCATCGCCGCATTAAAAAAATAATATGACTGAATAAATGCTGCTGCCGCGCTCATTTGGGCGCGGCAGCTTTTTGCTTTATAATTTTATAATTTCTTCATAAATAATGAGCGCCGTTTAAGCCAAAATAGTATCAAGCATTTATGATGAATGTGCCCCAATGCGCATGCTGTACAACATAACCCACTCGTGACAAACCTCACTGCAAACAGGAGGTTTTCTTCATGTCTTTTCAGGGCGACAGGTACATAGCGCTAAATTCATCTTTAGTGAAATTAAAGGAAGATTGTTGTCGTTTTCGGCAAAACAGGTGGCAGATATGAAGTTTAGGCTGACAGTATTAATTGCGAGCATCTTGCTACTCTTTACATCCATCTTTATCCCCAATATTGTTTTCTCGGCTGTCCCGGAGGTTGGGATCACCCGGTTAACAAGTACCGTTTACAACCAATACTTAAACTGCTCGGGCAGTATAGAAGTGGAAAAGAAAAGCGACGTCGGGCCGGATATACCCATAATGATCTCACGTTTAGAGGTGGAGGTCGGCGATTATGTGCGAAAGGGCCAAAGGCTTGCGGTAGTAGATAAGGATGCGACCGTTTCAGCCTATTCCGGCATCAACTCGGTCGCCGCTGTTTCGGCGCTCGTGGGCAACAGTGTCTCCGCGGTACCGGAGGAGCTGCTCTCGCAGATTGTCAATTCGGGCGGGACCTCTATCAGCGAATACATTGAAAAGAACAAAGAGGCCATCGATACCTTGCCGAACGTTTTAACCGCCCCCGCAAGCGGCGTGGTGACAGCGGTGAATGCGCAGGAGGGCGAATTGTCCGCACCGCTTACGCCGATTGTTACAATCGCTCAAAGCGACAGCCTGATAGCGCGGGTGAGTGTGAGCGAGACCAATATCGCCAAGGTAACGGAAGGGCAGAAGGCCACGATCACCATTCTTGCGCAGAGCGGCGTGCAATACAACGGTGTGGTGAGTAAGATTTATCCCACAGCGCAGAAGTCGTTGCTCTCTACCAGCAAGGAGGCCATGGTGGACGTTATCCTAAAGATTCAAAACCCCGACCAAAACCTCAAGCCCGGATATACGGCAAAGGGCAAGATCCTGATAGAAACAGGCAGAGAGGCCTTTATACTGCCCTATGAGGCGATCTGTCAGGACGATGAAGAGAACGAATTTGTGTATGTGTACTCCAGCGGTCGGGTATACAAACGCATTATTGAAACCGATGCGGAGCTGCTTAATGGGGTAGAGATAAAAAACGGCGTGGCCGAAAGTGATTATATAATATCCAACCCGAGCGATGCGCTCAAGAACAAAATGCTGGTGCGCTTAGCCAGCGGATAAAGGGCGGTTCTGCTCATGAGCGATTATTTAAAATATGCCGTTAAAAATCTGTTTCGCAACAAGTTCAGAACCTTTCTCACCATCATGGGTATTGCCATTGGGGTATGCTCGGTGATTATTATCGGTGCGATTGCGGATATGGGCAAGATGGCCATCAACAGCGAGCTGGACAGCCTCGGCATCGGCGCCCTGACCATAGAAACCGACAAGCGCATTACCGATGTACAGCTGACCCAGGACGATCTGCAGATTATTAAAGCCTCGGCTGATGTTACACGGGCCATCCCCATCATGATGGAATACACCAACGCTTACACAAAGAATTTTGTACTCAGCAGCGCCGTTTGGGGGATAGACGCGGGCGCAAAACAGATTTTTTCGCTGGAGCTGCTGCACGGAAGGCTTATCGGCAAGGCAGATGTGGGTGCCGCGGAGAAGGTTTGCGTGGTGGATAAGATATTTGCCGAGCAAACCTACAAACGCACCAATATTGTCGGTAAAACCGTTAAGCTCCGCCTTGGCGACACCGACGAAGAGTTTCGAATTGTCGGGGTTGTAAACTCGGGCGGAAATATGTTACAATCGTTGCTGAGCAGCTATATTCCCACCTTCGTATACGTACCCTATACCACCATGCAAAACACCGCGGGTAAGCAGTACTTCGACCAGATTGCGTTGCAGGTAGACGATAAAGCCGAGACCGATGTCGTCGCAAACAAGGTTATCCGCAGGTTGGAGCAGGCGACAGGTTATAAGTCCATCTATAAAACGCAGAATATTGCCGAGCAGAAGGATAAGCTCAACAACCTGCTGAATATCGTTTCCTACGTGTTATCCGCTATTGCCGCGATCTCGCTGATCGTGGCGGGGCTTTCGATTATGACGGTCATGCTCGTCTCGGTAAACGAAAGGACGCGCGAAATCGGCATTAAAAAGGCCATCGGCGCCCGGCGGGCAAGTATCATGAGTGAGTTTTTGCTCGAGGCGTTTGCCCTTTCGATGCTCGGCAGCCTGATTGGCAGTGCCGTTGGTATTGGATTATCGTTTATCGGGTTTATTTTCATCGGATTGCCGCCAACCGTCAATGTGCCGCTCTTGATGCTGTGCATCGGCTTTGCCGTCGTAAACGGCACGATATTCGGGGTATATCCGGCCTCGCAGGCCTCAAAGCTCAAGCCGGTTGACGCATTAAGGACGGAATAGAGGAAAGACCTATGGAGTTTGTTTTCTCACCCAACCTGCCGCAGGGCAAGGTGACCGCCGCGGCAGTTTCAGCAGAGCATATAAATATCCTGTCGGCGCTGAAAAGGCATGATGTAAAGTGCATTGGCATTACACCGTATTCCGGTTTGGCTGCTCCGGTGCAAACACATGCGGACATGCTGCTGCACCATCTGGGCGGCGGTAAGCTCATCGCCGCAGCACCCGAAGCGCCCTATATCCAAGAGCTGGCTCAGCTTGGGTTTGAGGTTATACCGCTAGCCCAAGGCCTACATAACACCTACCCTCAAGACTCCGTGCTTAACGCCGCACGCATGGGCCGTACCCTATTGTGCGGGCGTTCTGTAGCGCCGGAAATCACGGCTTATTGTGGCACAAACGATATTAAAATCATAGAGGTAAAACAGGGTTACGCGCGCTGCTCCACCGCCATAGTAAGTGAAAACGCCGTGATGACTTCCGACCGCACGATTGCTCAGGCGTGCGAAGAAAACGGGATAGAGGCCCTGCTTCTGCAAGAGGGGCATATACGGCTGGATGGCTATCCGCACGGCTTCATCGGCGGCTGCTGCGGGTTTATTGATAAGGACATTCTGGCCTTCACCGGCGATATCTTTACACATCCGGACGGAGAATGCATGGCGGATTTTATGACGAGGCATTCTGTAAAGTTTTTATGCTTAACAGGTGGAATGCTTACGGATATTGGCGGTATCCTGCCGCTGCACTGCTGCTAAATTGCAAAGCGGTTGCCAGAAATCTGCCTAGATGATATAATAGGCGCATTGTAGGCTAATCATAAATAACAGTTGTTTGGCGCTTATTATATTTTTTATGTCCACTCGCCTCGCCCCTGCGGGGCAACCGGCGGGAATGGACGATTAGATCATCAATGCATTCACATTGATGATCTAATAAGCGCATTGCAGGTCAATCGATCCATAACAGTTGTTGTTGCGCTTATTAGATTTTTGTGTCCACCCGCCTCGCCCCTGCGGGGTAACCGGCGGGAATGGACAATGATATCACAATGATCTGCATTAGCGATATCATATTTGACGTTGTCGGATTTTACTGAAAAGGAAAACGGTTCATATGCTGGTAACCATCGAGGGATTGAATAAAGGCTTTGGCGACAAGACGGTTTTGACAGATATAAGCCTTACCATAGAAGAAAAAAGCCGCATCGGCCTGATTGGCGCAAACGGTGCGGGTAAATCCACGCTGCTTTCAATTATCTGTAGTAAGTTGGAGGGCGACAGCGGCGGCGTATACCGCTCCTCCACCATGTCGCTCGGTTTTCTGGAGCAGAACAGCGGCTTGGAGCGCGACAGCACGGTCTATAACGAGATGCTCAGCGTGTTTGCCCCGCTTATGAAGCTGCAGGAGGAGATGCGCGCGCTGGAGCACGAGATGGCCTTAAACGGCGAGCACACCGACGCCTTCGAGCGGTTATCCTCGGTTTATGCCACAAAGCAAACAGCCTTTGAACAGGGCGGAGGCTACCTGATCGAGGTCAAGATAAAGACCATCCTCAACGGCATGGGCTTTCAGAATAAGCCGCTCGATACACGCATCCAGACGCTAAGCGGCGGTGAAAAAACGCGCCTTGCCATGGCAAGGCTGCTGCTTGAAGAGCCCAACCTGCTGATATTGGATGAGCCGACCAACCATCTGGATTTTAAAACCCTGATGTGGCTGGAAGAATACTTGGGTACATACAACGGCGCTATTGTGGTGGTGTCGCATGACCGCTATTTTCTCGATAAGGTCGCAAGCGAGATCTACGAGCTTGAGCACCATACGCTCGCGGGCTACCCGGGCAACTATACCAAATTCCTTGTTTTAAAGCAGGAGCGCATCGCAAGGCTGCAGAAGGAATATGAGCAACAGCAGCAGCGCATCGCCGAATTGCAGGATTACGTAGACCGCAACATGGCGCGCGCCTCCACCTCCAACAGCGCGAAGGGAAGACTGAAAGCGCTCGAGAAGATTGAGGTAATGGAAAAGCCCAGCACCGCCATCAAGCGCATGAGCTTACGGTTTGAGATCGATAAGGTACCCTACAAGGAGCTTTTAAAAATCAAGAACCTCTCCCTTTCGGTCGGGCAGGGGGAAGGGCGCAAACATCTTTTTCAAGGCCTGAACCTGGACGTTGCCAGGGGGGAACGGGTAGCGATCATCGGGGCAAACGGCATCGGAAAGTCCTCACTGCTCAAGGCCGTACAAGGCTTCCTGCCTGTCGACTCGGGCAGTTATGCATGGGGGCAGAACGCCTCGGTAAGCTATTATGAGCAGGAAAACAGTAATCTTCACCCCGAAAAGACGGTGCTGGACGAGTTGTGGGACCGCCATCTTACCTATAACGAGCAGGTGATACGCACCGCGCTCGGCAACGTGCTGCTTACGGGAGATAACGTTTATAAAAAGGTGGAGGTCATCAGCGGCGGTGAACGCGCAAAGCTCGCCTTTGCGGTGCTGATGCTGGAGCGTTCGAACGTGCTGATACTCGACGAGCCCACCAATCATCTGGACCTTGCCGCCAAGGAGGATTTGGAGCAGGCGCTGCTCAGCTACGAGGGCACGCTGCTCTTTGTATCGCACGACCGCTATCTGCTCAACCGCGTGCCCACCCGCATCGTAGAGCTGTGTGAGGACGGCGTAAAGTCCTACGACGGCAACTACGATGCCTATGTCGCGGCGGTTACCCGGGAAAAGCAGCTGAAGGCTGCGGAGCAATCGGCAGAGCCGGTAAAGCTCATGGTGTCGAAGCATGAAGGGTATTATAAGAGCAAGGAACAAAAAAGCGCCGAGGCGCGTGCCAAAAACCGCATGAAAGAGCTTGAGCGTCTGATTGCCGACACCGAGGCGGAGATTGCCGCACTCGAGCATGAAATGACGCTGGAAACCGTTTATGCCGATTATCTGGCCATGCAGCAGAAGTGTGCGGAGCTTGAACAAAAACGCACGGCCCTTGCGCGATACTATGACGAGTGGGCGGAAATATCTCTGTAACAAAAAAGCCTCAGGAGCGCTTGTTGCACTCTTGAGGCTTAATTTCTTTGATACATGCGCACCAGCGCTATTACCAGTCTTGCTGTATGCTACCCCCGCCGTATCATAGGCCAAACTGCTTTTGCAGGGCAGCGACGGTGCTGCTTTTATCGGCGTTGGCAACCAGAATGGAGATATCTATCGAACTGGTGGTTATAATCGAGATATCCACATCGGCACCTGCGATGGCCTTCATAGCCGCCGCGGCAACACCGGGGAGGCTTACCATCTCTTCACCGTACAGCTGAATCTTACAGTTGCCGTTGCTCACCAGCGGCTTGATGGTGGGGTGACTGTCGGCAAAACGCGCGGTCAGGTTGAGTGCCTTCACAAGGTCGTCACTCAAGATAGAAAAGGACAGAGAGGTATACTGCCCCTGAGGCGCTGCGTGAGAGATCATATCGATGTTGACGCCCGCCTCGGAAAACTCACCCAGAATGGAGGCCAACAGCCTTACACTGGCGGGCGCCTTGTTAATGGTGATAAGCGCTACATCGTCGGTTATGGTAATCTTTGAAACGCCGTTCATACTTAACTCCATTCCGCCGCTTTTGCATCGGCAAAAATTAATAGGGTTACGCCAGCAGGTCGGACATATTATACAAGCCGGGCTGCTGCTCACAGAGATACAATGCCGCATTGATGGCACCCGTTGCGAAAACGTCTCTGGAGCGCGCACTGTGCGAAAGGGTAATCAGCTCATCCGGCCCCGCAAACAGTACCTCGTGTTCCCCCACGATAGTGCCGCCGCGCACCGAATGAATTCCAATCTCGGTTTTGCTGCGCTTTTCGCGTTTCACATGGCGGTCGTATTCATAGCGGTAGGGCTGCGCCAAGGTTTCGTTTATCGCGTCGGCCAGCATCAGGGCGGTGCCGCTGGGGGCATCCAGCTTGCGGTTATGGTGCTTTTCTATGATCTCGATGTCAAAGTCCTGCCAAAGCACGGCAGCGGCCTTCTTGGCGAGGCTCAGTAAAAGGTTGATGCCAAGCGACATATTGCCTGAGTTGAACACCGCGATGTTTGCCGAAGCCCTTTTTAATTCGTTTAACTGGTCCTCCGACAGCCCGGTCGTGCACACTACAATGGGGAGCTTACGTTTTTGCGCCATACCAAGCAAACCCGTAAGAGCCGAAGGATGCGAAAAATCAATGATCACATCCGCCGTTGCGGTAACCTTATTGGGGGAGGTAAATACGTCATAAGCCCCGTTTGATGCAGCGTTAATATCTATTCCGGCCACAATCTCACAATCATCACGCAGCGAGATGCGCTCTGTTATCACACGTCCCACCGTGCCATTGCAGCCGGAGAGGATAATTCTTTTTTTCACGTCATTTCCTCCGTGATTATTGTGCTTTAACGACGTTTAAAAGCCCGTGCTTTTCCATCGAAGCCCTCAGTACGGCAGTGTGCTCGTCGCTGAGGGAATCAAGCGGAGAACGGCACAGCCCAACGGGGAAGCCCATCATCTCCACCGCCGCCTTTACGGGGATGGGGTTCACGTCGATAAAAAGGTGGTTGATCAGCCCGAGCAGCTCCAGCTGCAGCTTGGTGCTGGCCTGCACATTGCCGTCAAAGTAAAGCTGGCAGATGTCGTGCGTCTCCTTGGGCATCACATTAGACAATACCGAGATAACACCCTTGCCGCCCAGGGAGAGGATGGGCAGAATCTGGTCGTCGTTGCCTGAGTAGATGGCCATCTCGTCGCCACACTCCGCCGCAAGCTGCGCGATGGCGGAGATATTGCCGCTTGCCTCCTTGGTGCCCACAATGTTCGGGTGCTTTGCAAGCTCCTTATAAGCGCCCACACTAATGGTCATGCCGGTGCGGCTGGGCACGTTATAAAGGATGACGGGCAGGTCGGTGGCGTCGGCAATTGCGGTAAAATGCTTTACAAGCCCCTTTTGAGAGGTTTTGTTGTAGTAGGGGGTAACATGCAAGAGCGCGTCGGCCCCCGCAATCTTCGCCTCTTTGGAAAGTGCAATGGCGTAGGCCGTATCGTTGCTGCCTGCACCTGCCACAACGGGTACGCGCCCGTTTACAACCTTTACCGTGTAATGCAGCACGTTGATATGCTCGGCATCGGTAAAGGTGGAGGCTTCGCCCGTGGTGCCCGCAATAACGATTGCGTCGGTGGAGTTTTGTATCTGAAAATCAATCAGCTCGCTTAAAAGTGAATAGTTAATGGTGCCATCCGGATTCATAGGGGTGATGATGGCGCATCCGGCACCGGTAAAAACAGTCTTCTTCACCAATTGTCCCTCCAATATTATTGCCTAAATGGCTTACACTAATCAAAATATCCCTTTGCTGCAAGCAGCTCCGCCATCAGCACACCGCCACCTGCGGCGCCTCTGACCGTATTGTGAGAAAGGCATACGAATTTATAGTCGTACTGGCTATCCTCACGCAGTCTGCCCGTAGAAACCGCCATGGCAGCCTCTAGGTCACGGTCAAGCCTTGTTTGAGGGCGGTCATTCTCCTCAAAATAGCGAATGAACTGCTTGGGGGCCGAAGGCAGGTTTAACAGCTGCGGCTCGCCTTTAAAGGACGCCCATTTCGCTTTGATCTCGTCAATTGAGGGCTTCTTATCAAAGGACACGAATACCGCGGCAAGGTGCCCGTCGCTCACCGGCACGCGGATGCACTGTGTGGTAATAGCGGGGGAGGAAACCGGCACGATAGCGCCGTCTTTTATCTCGCCCCAAATCTTCAGCGGTTCTTTTTCGCTCTTCTCTTCCTCGCCGCCGATGTAAGGGATCACATTATCGATCATCTCGGGCCAAGTCTCGAAGGTTTTGCCGGCGCCTGAGATTGCCTGATAGGTGCAGGCCAGTACCTTGCTTACGCCATACTCCATCAGGGGGTGCAGTGCGGGCACATAGCTTTGCAGCGAGCAGTTGGATTTTACGGCAATAAAGCCGCGTTTGGTGCCGAGGCGTTTTCTCTGGGCTTTTATAATCTCGGTGTGCTCGGGGTTTACCTCGGGGATTATCATGGGTACGTCCGGGGTCATGCGGTGTGCCGAGTTATTGGAGATCACAGGGCATTCCGCCGTGGCATACTGCTCCTCCAGCGCTTTGATTTCGTCCTTTTTCATGTCTACCGCGCAAAAGACAAAGTCAACCGAAGCAGCAATGGTGTTGATGTCCGCCGTGGCATCCAAGACCACCATGTCTTTTATATCCTGAGGGATCGGCGTTTTCATTGCCCAGCGGGTACCTACGGCCTCGGTATAGGTTTTGCCTGCGGAACGGGAAGAAGCCGCCAGCAGTTTTACCTTAAACCAAGGGTGATGCTCAAGCAAGGAAATAAATCTTTGACCAACCATACCTGTCGCGCCGATAACGCCAACCTGAAACTGTTTCATCTTCAATTCTCCTTTTGTATTAGGCCCTGTTTGCTGAATCTTCACCTTTGTGCTTTCCGTCAACGCTAGTTATCTTAGATACAAACCAGGCCATGCGGACTATGATATGCCCCGAAATGAACGGCAAAGCTTTTTTGCTATTATCACTTAAGAAAAGAAGCGGAAAATAACAAAAAATCCGGTTGAAAACCGGACTGTCATGCAATATAATAATGTGCGGCTATTGACCATCACACAAAGATAGAGTACAATTGTGAAATTGGTGTATAGCTCTCCATCATTACTATAATGATGACAGTCACATGCCTCTTAGGCGGTGCAACCAGGGCAAGCAGTTGCCGTACTGCTCCCTTCGGCGGCTTTACCTTTCACAAACGCTCAGACAATCTCGGCGATTTCACGTTTTGCTACTCTTTAAACCCGCGCCTCTATCCATTTCTTACGTTACATATTATCATCTGTTATTTCATCTGTCAATTTGTTTTATAAAATTAGTTCATTACGAAGGAAAAAGCCCATGAAAAAATCCGATTTTTGGTATGATTTGCCCGAAACCTTGATCGCTCAAACCCCGATTGAGCCGCGCGACACCTCCAGAATGCTGACATTAAACCGCATAACAGGGGAGATTGACCATCGGCATTTCTACGATATCCTTGATCTATTGCAAGAAGGGGATACCCTGATTTTAAATAATTCACGTGTTTTACCCGCAAGGCTGTACGGAAACAGAACCGATACTGGCAGCGACATCGAGTTTTTGCTGCTGGAGCAGAAGCAAGCTGACGTATGGGAGATTCTCGTAAGACCCGGCAAACGCGCGCGAACCGGCAACCGATTCTCTTTTGGAGATGGGTTGCTGCTCGCTGAGATTTTAGACGTACTGCCCGACGGCAACCGCCTGGCACGTTTTGAATGCGAAGGCGGCTTCTTTAATGTACTGGAGAAGATCGGCCAGATGCCGCTGCCGCCCTACATCAAAAAGAAGCTGGAGGATAAGGAGCGGTATCAGACGGTCTATTCCAAGGAGCTCGGCTCCGCGGCGGCGCCGACGGCGGGGCTGCATTTTACGTCGGAGCTTTTGGAGCGCCTGAAAGCCAAAGGAGTCAACTTTGGTTTTGTAACGCTGCACGTGGGTTTGGGCACCTTCAGGCCCGTAAAGGAAGAAAACATTACAGACCACAAGATGCACAGCGAGCACTATTTTCTGCCGCAGGAAACGGCCGATTTAATCAACCGCACCAAGGCAAACGGTAAAAGAGTGATCGCGGTCGGCACCACCAGCTGCCGCACATTGGAGGCTGCGGCGGCGCAGTACCATTGTGTACAGGCCTGTGAGGGCTATACGGATATCTTTATCTATCCCGGCTTTGAATTTAAGGTGCTGGACGGTATTATTACGAACTTCCACCTGCCGGAGAGTACGCTCATTATGCTGGTGAGCGCCCTCGCGGGCTATGAGCATACCATGAAGGCCTATCGGGTAGCCGTTCAAGAGCAGTATCGTTTTTTTAGCTTCGGGGACGCGATGTTTATCTATTAGTTTGGAGGATGGGTATGTATAAACTGCTAAAAAAGGACGGCAGGGCACGGCGGGGCGAGTTTACGACCGTTCACGGAACGGTGCAGACCCCCGCGTTTATGAATGTCGCGACAGCCGGTGCCATCAAGGGCGGTATTTCGTCTTGCGATTTAAAAGGCCTTAAATGTCAGGTAGAGCTGTGCAACACCTATCATCTCCACCTTCGCCCCGGCGACCGGCTCATCCGCGAGCTTGGCGGGCTGCATCAGTTCATAGGCTGGCAGGGCCCTATTCTAACCGATAGCGGCGGGTTTCAGGTTTTTTCACTCGCGCAGCTGCGCAAAATAAAGGAAGAAGGCGTTACCTTCCAGTCTCATATCGACGGGCGCAAGGTGTTCATGGGGCCGGAGGAGAGCATGCAGATTCAGTCTAACCTCGGCTCGACGATTGCCATGGCGTTTGACGAATGCGTTGAAAACCCTTCCTCCCACGAGTACTCTAAACGGTCCTGCGAGCGCACCGAACGGTGGCTGTATCGCTGCAAGGATGAGATGACAAGGCTAAATGCTTTACACGATACCGTCAACCCCCACCAGATGCTGTTTGGCATCAACCAAGGCTGCGTATATGAAGACCTGCGCCTGTGGCACATGGAGCAGATTGTAAAATTGGATTTGGACGGCTATGCTATCGGCGGCCTCGCCGTAGGGGAGCCTGCCGTGGACATGTACCGCATTATCTCGGCGGTGGAGCCCTATATGCCGCAGGATAAACCGCGTTACCTGATGGGTGTGGGCACCCCTGTAAACATCATTGAGGCGGTGTCCCGCGGGGTAGACCTCTTTGACTGTGTCATGCCCAGCCGCAATGCGCGCCATGGCCACATGTTCACCTTCGACGGCATTGTAAATATCATCAATTCCAAGTATCAGAACGACGACCGGCCCATCTCACAGGGCTGTGACTGCCCGGCATGCAAGAACCACTCACGCGCGTATATCCGCCATCTGTTTAAAGCGAATGAAATGTTGGGTATGCGCCTTGCGGTAATGCATAACCTCTATTTCTATAATACGCTGATGGAGCGGATTCGTGCGGCGATAGAGACGGATACCTTCACGCAGTTTAAAGAAAAGTATGTGCCGATACTCGATAAACGCAGCAAGGTTTAGCGTAAACTTGAACATTTTATGTATTCGAGTGAAAACTGTTGCATGGCAGCGGGTTTCTATGTATAATTGTAATATCATACGCAAAAACTTAACCATATATTGTTATTGCCGATTTATTGGAGGAAAGAGAAAATGAACGAATTATTATTGGCGGCTGCAGATGCTACCGCGGCTACCGCAAGTGATGCCGCGGCCAATGCAAACCCCACACTGGCTTTACTGATACAGATCGGTCCCATTATCCTGATCTTTGTGGTATTCTACTTCTTTTTGATCAGGCCACAGAAAAAGAAGGAAAAAGAGATTCAGAGGATGCGCAGCAACCTGCAGGTTGGCGACGAGATCGTTACCACCGGCGGCATCATCGGCCTTGTTGTGAGCATCCGTGAGGATACGGTTGTAATCGAAACGGGCTCCGACAGAAGTAAAATCCGTATCGCGAGATGGGCTATTCAAACCAACAACACCGTACATGACAGTGAGGATGCTTCCTCCAAATAGCCTTACGGTATCGTAATCAGTCATAAATAGTACGACCTCCGAATATCCTTTACTAAGGCTTAATTTGATTTTTATATCAATTAAGTCTGGGATAGTTTGGAGGTCGATTTATTTGAAAGGTATAACGGATAAGCGCGAAGAGCAGAAGAATATAAGGTTAGCAAAGCCGGTAATGGTGGGCACTGGGGTTGTTATGGCAACACTGCTGCTGCTCTCTGTTTTGCTTTCGGTACTGTTTTCAAGCGCCGGCATATCGGCATCCGTCTTTACCCCCGCGGCGGTGTTTATGCTGGTGCTCGCTTTGTTCATCGGCAGCATTTTTGCCGCAAGGCTCTCCAAGGCCAAGGGGTTGCCTGTGGGCATCGCTGTGGGTATTACGGTTTCGGTCATCCTGTTTATCCTGAATCTTATCTTCCTGCATAACGGTTTTGGGTGGTTCTTGCTTGCAAAGCTCGCATTAATCTTGGTTAGCGGAGCGATAGGCGGGATTATCGGTGTTAATTTTTCGAATAAGAGAAAATAACAATTGCAACACAATACAAAATATGATAGAATGAATTCCTGTAATGAGTATATTCCGGCTTACAGGAATAAGGAGGACGATATCCATGAAACATATTAAAACCTTAAATACCGCAAACCTTAAAAAGAGCACCGCTAAGGGCGGCTGCGGCGAGTGCCAGGCTTCCTGCCAGTCGGCCTGTAAAACATCCTGCACCGTTGCCAACCAGAAGTGCGAGAACGCTAACAAGTAAGCATTCGAAAACAATACACATTTCAAGGGGCAGATACCTGTCCCTTGATTTTTGTTGTTATCATGGTATTAAACCCGAAAGGCAAGGTTTACAAGCATGGAAAATTTCCTTATTCATAAATATGCCTTAAACGGCTATAACATTGTGCTGGATGTGCACAGCGGTGCGGTACATATCCTTGACGATATCTCCTTTGATCTCCTTGACTATCTAAAACCGGGGTTTAGCGAAGATTGCCCTGCCGAAGTGATGGATGCCCTTGGCGGCAGGTACGCAAGCGGGGATATTCAAGAGGCCTATGGTGAGCTGTATAAGCTTGCCGAGGACGGCGTGCTCTTTTCCTCGGACGACTACGAGCCGTTTAAAGAGATGATGGTCAATTCGCCCATCAAGTCTATGTGCCTGCACATTGCCCACGACTGCAACATGCGCTGCAGCTATTGCTTCGCCTCTACGGGCGATTTCGGCAAAGGCCGCAAGCTCATGCCGGCGGAGGTAGGGAAGAAGTCCGTCGATTTTCTCATCGAACATTCGGGCGCACGCCGGAACTTGGAAGTCGACTTCTTCGGCGGCGAGCCGCTGATGAACTTTGACGTTGTAAAGCAGATCGTAGAGTATGCGAGAAGCCTTGAAAAACAGCACAATAAGCTGTTCCGCTTTACCATCACCACCAACGGGCTGCTGCTGGACGATGATAAAATCGATTATATCAACAAAGAAATGTACAACGTCGTGCTTTCCATCGACGGCCGCAGGGAGGTCAACGACCGTGTTAGAAAGTGTGTAAACGGTGCCGGAAGTTACGACATCATTGTCCCGAAATTCCGCAAGCTGGTTGAGAAGCGGGGCGACGGGCAGTACTATGTGCGCGGCACCTTTACCAAGTTTAACGAGGATTTTGCAAATGATGTGCTGGAGCTGAAGCGCCTTGGGTTTGAGCAGATTTCGGTGGAGCCGGTGGTTTCCGACCTAGCAAACGACTATGCGATTACCGAGAAGGAACTGCCGCATGTGTTTGCCGAATATGAGCGGCTGGCAACGCTTTTACTGGACCTCAAGGCTAAAAAAGAAGGCGTAAACTTCTTTCACTTTATGATCGACCTTGAGCAAGGCCCCTGCGCCATCAAACGTCTGCGCGGCTGCGGCTGCGGCAACGAGTATGTTGCGGTGACGCCGGACGGCGACATCTACCCCTGCCATCAGTTTGTAGGGATGGAGGAGTGGAAGATGGGCAGTGTGATGGATAACAGTATAAACGCGGACAAGAAGAACGATTTTGCGCGCGCGAACATCTACGGCAAGCAGGAGTGCAGGGAATGCTGGGCAAAGTTCTACTGCTCCGGCGGATGCAACGCAAACAATGTGCAGTATAGGGGAGACATCCTCAAGCCGCACAGAATCTCCTGCGAGCTTGAAAAGAAGCGTTTAGAGTGCGCTATTATGATGAAGGCGGCTCAACTCTAAGGCACACCGCATTATACATAAAAATGTATAAATAACCGGCCCCAAAACAGGGCCGGTTATCGTTTTTTAGAGGTAAACATAATCATGTTTACATAATATTTGTAACTGTACATAATTGGTTTTACATAATTTTTGATATTTGCAACAAATCTATATTAATATTATGATTTTTGTTGAATATTCAATTAGAATGTATTATATTAAATTATAGAATATAGTATATTAATATTTAAGCATGGGTTAGGAGAATTGACGTAGATGTCTAACAGATACGACGTAGGTTTTATCGGGCTTGGCAATATGGCTTCAGCCATCATCAGCGGCATCTTGGCAAAGGAGGTCGTAAGCCCCTCCAATATCTGTGCCTATGATGTTTCTAAAGAGAAATGTGCTTTTTTTGCCGAAAAAGGCATTGCTGTTGCCGCGGATGAAAAAACGGTGGCTGCACAGTGTAGGTACGTGTTTTTGTGTGTAAAGCCGCAGGTCATGGGGGACGTGTTAGCCGCCCTTAAACCTGGCGCGGGTGAACATAATGTATTTGTTTCTATTGCGGCCGGTATTGGTGCCGGTTACATTAAAAATCAGCTTGGCTTCGACTGCAAGCTGATTCTGGTAATGCCCAATACCCCCCTGATGCTTGGGGAGGGCGCCTCTGCTCTCGCCTGCATTCCACCCACCGGCAGCGAAGAATTTTTATTTGTAAAAAGCATCTTTGCCGCGGCCGGTATCAGTGAAGAGGTCCCCGCCGACAAGCTGTGCGAGGTAATCCCCGTAAACGGCAGCAGCCCGGCGTTTATCTATCTGTTTGCCAAGATCGTTGCAGATTTCTCAAAGGAGCAGGGTATCGACTACGCGGTTGCGCTGCGTCTCTTTGCTCAAACGCTCATCGGCAGCGCCAAAATGCTGACCGAAAGCAATCTGACGCCCGACGAGCTGATTAAGATGGTTTCTTCGCCCGGCGGCACTACCGTAAAAGCGCTGGCCACCTTTGAAGAATACGGCTTTGAAAACACAGTGCGCGCGGCGATGCGCTCCTGCATCGACAGAGCATACGAGCTCGGTAAATAATTCTAAAAACCCCTTGTCCTGAATACTTATGTACCATAAAGGTTCAGAAAAGGGGAATTAAAATTGAGAAGGACAACCATAAACAGTATACACAGCGGCCGTACGCACGTACTTGCCGCCATCCGCTTTATAGCCAACAACCGGCTTGTTTATGGGATGCTCGGGCTCTACATATTCGGTGTGTTTCTTGGCTCTCTGGCCGTTAAGTATGGCAGCGAGCCTATCGTGGGGGAGCTGGGGGGCATTTTATCCGGCTATATCGGGCAGCGCGCGGATCAAACCTTTCTGCCTGCCTTTTTATCCTCCTTCACCATGAACTTTCTCGTGCTTTTTTTAGTGTTCTTTTTGGGGTTTTGCGCGATTGCACCGCCGGTTATCCTGTTCATTGCAGTGGGCAAGGGGGTTAGTGTAGGCGTGGCCATCGGCTACCTGTATGCCAGCACCGGCTCCACGGGGATGTGGTATGCCGTTCAAAACCTTGTGCCGGTGTCTCTTATCGCTTCCTTTGCAACCATTCTGGCCTGCGCCAGTTCCTATAAGCTCTCCTGCATATATTTCTCGATGTTTTCGCATAAGCAGGCGGAAAACTCCGTCTCAGACGCGGCGGAGGCTTATCTTACAAGGTATGTCGTGTACACCATTCTCATCTTCGTTTCAGCCCTGGTAGACGGGTTATGCTGTACCGTTTTCGGCGGCATTTCACCATAGATTTGTTTGTGGTTTTGTAGTCTTTTTGGTCTTGCCATTATTACTGTGCATGGCAAGTACCCAATGAAAGCGTTGGTTTTATAATTTTAGCCTGCGCACAGCGGCAGAACGGACGAGAAAATGACACAGTTTGTAAAGAGCTTTGAAGGGTATCTGCTAAACAGCAAGGATGTTTCTGAAAACACGCTGGAGTCGTACCTCCGGGATGTGAACGCCTTTGTGATCTACGCTGCAGGGGAGGGGGTACTGCAGCCATCCGAGGTCACCAACGAGTGCATCGCTGATTATGTGGAGCATTTAAAGGCGCTGAATAAAAGCAACTCCACCATCACCAGGAGCATTGCTTCGTTGCGCTCATTTTTCCAATATCTTGTCTTAAACGGATATGCTACCGGCAACCCTGCCAGAAGTATTAAGCTTGAAAAGGTAGAGAAGAAGCTGCCAAGCATCCTTACCGACCACGAGATCGACCAGTTGCTGAAAAGCCCCAACGCCAACGAGCCCAAGGGCTGTCGCGATAAGGCCATGCTCGAGCTTTTGTATGCGACCGGCATACGGGTGTCTGAGCTGGTTTCGCTCAATATACAGGACATCAACCTGAATGTCGGCTTTTTAAACTGCCGCAACGGCAGAGCGAGCCGCATTATACCCATCTACCCGGAAGCGCTGAAATCTCTCAACGAATATATCTATCGTGTACGTATCGCGATTGTGCCGGACAACGATTTTGATGCATTATTTATTAATTTAAACGGCAGTAGGTTGACTAGACAGGGATTTTGGAAGATAATAAAAACATACGCCGAAAAGGCGAATATTAAAACAGAGATTACGCCACACACATTGCGGCATTCCTTTGCAGCGCATCTGTTGGAAAACGGCGCTCAGCTCAAAGACATCAAAGAGATGCTTGGTCATGCCGATATTTCTTCCACACAGGTTTATGCCCAGATTATGAAGAATAAGTTTAAGGATGTTTACAACCGGTGTCACCCGCGTGCGTAATACTCGTGAAGGAGCTGTAGATTTTGGGTTTTTTAGGCATAGGGAACTACTCAAAACCTGGCAAGGGCGTTTCGAAAAACGCGCCCGAAAAGAAGCGATTCTTTCTTTTCTTTGATATTCTTTTCAGAAAGTTTTGGAAAATTATTCAGGTTAATCTGCTTTACCTCGTAGCCTTTATTCCGCTCATATTGGCCATGTTTTTTGTTTTCCCGCTGTTTAACGGCGCATTGCCGTATAAGATTCTGGCGGGCCTAGGCACTGCGGTTGCCGCTATTCCGATTGGGCCTGCCACCACCGGGCTCACCTATATCTTAAGGAACTACGCGAGGGAACAGCACGCCTTTATGCTCTCCGATTTCTGGGATGCCGTAAAAAATAACTGGAAGCAGTCTGTTCCAACAGGCATCATCATGATACTGCTTGGCATTATTGTTTATTTCTCGGCGTCGTTTTACTTCCTGAACATCTCCGGTTCAACACTGTTTACGGTAATGTTCGGCATCACCATTGCGGTGGCTTTAATACTGCTTTTCGCCTCCTATTACGTATACCTGCTGATTGTAACGGTAGACCTTAAACTCAGCCAGCTATACAAAAACTCGCTGATACTTGCTGTGCTGGGGCTTAAGACTAACCTTATTACAACCTTCTTTGTTGCGCTTATCCTTGTGCCGGTAATACTGTTTTTCCCGATCTCGCTAATACTGGTGCTATTGATTGTACCGGCACTGGTCGGTTTGATTGTAAACTTTAATTCATTCCAATATATCAAGAAGTATTGCATCGATCCGTACTATGACAAGCTAAAGGAAGAAAGCCCGGATACCGAGGAAGAAAAGTCCGATGACGCACCCGTATTCTCGGATGAAACCTTGGACAGCAAAAAAGATTAAAGAAACCTAGCATTTGAAAATCCCACAGTGGGCAGAGTCAGTGACCTGCCCACTGTGGGATTTTTATTTTTTGTTCTGCTTTGGGTAAATAAGATGATGGCGGATTGATTAAAATTATCGTACCTTCTACAAATTATTACATAATATTGACGTGCTTTTAATATTTTATTCGCAGTTGGTTTCGTATAATAAAAAGAAGGAGGCAAGTAATTAATTTAGGCCAAGCATAATTATTTTTATTTTGGAGGCACTCGAATGCAACAAAAAACCGGAAACAGAAAAAATTATGTGCTGGATACCAATGTACTGCTTCATGACCCGGGATGCATCTACAATTTCAAGGGTAACAATGTCATACTGCCCATGGTTGTACTCGAAGAAATCGACTCCCTGAAATCCAGGGAAGGGCTCTGCGGATGCCAGGCAAGGCAGGCGGCGCGCGAACTTTCCAAGATGGTAGAGGGCAAGGCTCAGCAAAGCATTCAGAGTGGAATAACACTAAAAGACAATATTGTAATCAAGGTGGAACTGAACGGCTATCATAATTTAACAGAGATTACGGATGAGCTTGACCTTAAGAAAAACGATAACCGGATTCTGCTGACAACGCTCAGCATTAAAAAAAAGAACCTAGACCTTCCAACCATCCTCGTCTCTAAGGATATTTGCATGAGGCTCAAGGCCGAAGCCTTCGGCATTGAAGCGGAGGATTACGAGACGGACAGAATCGCGCTGGATGATCTGTACCGGGGCTATGCAACGGCAACGCTATCCTCAACGGATATCGACCAGATTTTTGATTCGGGTTTGGATTGCCCCAAGAAGATTAAGCTTTTTCCGAACCAGTTTCTGCTGGTGCATGCAAAGGATGATCCGGCCCGTTCGGTTGTTGTCCGGTTCGACGGCGAAAGGTTGGTACCGCTTCAGTATGAAGGCAGGGCTGCCTGGGGGCTTTCGCCCATGAACCTTGAGCAGAAGATGGCATTTGAATTGATGATGGATGATAACGTAAAATTTGTCTCCGTCACAGGGGGTGCTGGGTCTGGTAAAACCATTCTTGCAACCGCGGTTGCACTGGAAAAGGTGATAGAACAACATATATACCGAAAGATTGTATTTGTCCGCCCAATCGTACCTGCAGGGGATGATATCGGGTTTCTGCCGGGAAACGAGGAGGAAAAACTTCGTCCGTGGATGGGCAGCTTCTACGATGCCTTTGAAAATCTGATGTATTTCGGGCGAAACCGTAAGCCCAGAAAAAACTATTCGGAGGATACCTCTATTGATGCCTTTATAGACAATCTAAAGTGTAACGGTGTCATTGATATGAAGACCTTTACATACATGCGCGGCAGGACGCTGGCTGACGCCATCGTTATTGTGGATGAAGCGCAGGAAACCACACCTCACATCGCCAAACTGATGCTGACAAGAGCCGGACAAAACTCCAAATTCATCTTTATCGGTGATCCGACTGATAATCAAATTGACAATGTGCTGGTGGATTCGCATTCCAATGGTCTGGTATATCTGGTTGAGAAGCTAAAAGAATCGACGCTAACAGGCCATATAACGCTCAGCCAAGTGGAGCGCAGCCCACTGGCAAGGCTCGCCGAAAAGGCGCTCTGATTTATTATTACACCGCAAAACTGAAACTTGCGTAAATCAAGATTTTAGGTAAGCAAAAGGTAGGGAAGATCACTGCACCCCCAAAGTTAAACAGTATGATTGCTGTAAATAACTTTGGGGGTGTTTTTATGTCTAAACGATAATATATTTCACAAAATAAAAGTGGGGGATTCTTTAAAGAGAATGTTTATACTGCTCAACATTATTGTGTTGAGTACAATAATGGATGGCGGGTTGTTTATTATGAATGATAGAATGAGCTTATAAACTTTAATCATAAAGAGTGATATTATAATAGTTATTAGAATTATAAGAAAGGTAGGAGGTATTAATCACTTCATTTTAAGTTGTTTTTAGTTCACAGCGTACACTGAAAGCTATTACCGACTTAAATGAATCGGGTTAAAGTGATGGGCAGAGGTGCTTGTAAGGCTAGGATGATCGTTCCTAATTTTTTACTACATTTTTTACTACATATTGCACTAAATAAAAATTTAGTGCGATTAAGGGGATAGGCTTTGCTAAAATCACCCTGCATAGTATACGCATTACGCATATTGATTTCATGGCTTTTTAAGGTGTATAATTAGATTGATTCAAATAATGACATCAGGCTTTATGGAGTTTATTATGAACAACAATATTCTGCTGGATTGCCCGATTCCGCTTCGTGATTTTTTATTTTATATGGAGACTATTAAAGGCCGTTCACCGCGAACGGTGGAAGGCTATTATATCGATTTGCGGACATTTTTAAGATATATCAAGCGTGTGCGAAATTTGGTGCCCCCTACCCTAGCGTTTGAAGAGATTTCCATCGGTGACGTAGACATGTCACTGATAGCCACCATTATGCTATCCGACGCCTACGAGTTTTTACATTTTACCGCAAATGAACGTTCTAACAGCGGTGTTACTCGTTCCAGAAAGGTATCCAGCCTAAGAGGCTTCTTTAACTATCTTACAGTAAAGGCACACCTTTTGGAACAAAACCCGGTGCGGGAGCTCGAGGTGCCAAGCTTTAAAAAGTCTATTCCAAAATATCTTACCCTGGAAAACAGCATTGAGCTGCTGGCAAGCGCGGAGGCCGAAACCGGCGAAAGCAGGCTTCGGGATTATTGCATCATTACCCTGCTGCTCAACTGTGGTATGCGCCTTTCGGAGCTTGTTGGCATCAATCAGACAGATATACGCAATAATCAGCTGCGACTGCTCGGCAAGGGCAACAAGGAGCGCATTATCTATTTAAACGATGCTTGCTTATCGGCTATCGAGGCTTATAAGGCAGTTCGGCCAAAGGACACCAAGGAGAAAAATGCATTGTTTGTGTCGCGAAACGGAACACGCATCAGCCGCAGGCGTGTTCAGCAGATTGTAGAAAATCAGCTTACCGCCATTGGGCTGGATCATAAGGGATTTTCCGTACATAAGCTGCGGCATACCGCCGCCACGCTCATGTATCAATACGGGCACGTTGACATCCGAATGCTCAAAGAGATTTTAGGGCACGTAAACGTCGGTACGACGGAAATCTATACCCATATCTCGAGCGAACAGATGGAGGACGCCGCAAAAAGGTCTCCTCTGGCCAAGATCAAGCCCAGAAATAAATAGCTGTTTATCTAATTATAACGAGCTTGCTTGACAATCCGTTAACGACAGGTATAATATAGATTGTAATCAATACCGACTATCTTCTGCAAAGGATGACAAACTATGCCTTATAAAGTGCTGGGTGCGACATTAAAAGCGCTATCAGACCCTAATCGCTTAAAGATTGTAGACATCCTCTCCTACGGTGAAAAATGCGCCAACGATATTTTAAAAGACCTTGACATCACCCAGCCTACCCTTTCCCATCATATGAAGGTACTGCAAGACCTAAACCTCGTGGTGTGCCGCAAAGCAGGCCTATGGCGTTATTATTCCTTAAACCATGACGAGTGGGTCCGGGTACATGAAGTGCTCAGCTACATCTATAACGAAAAGATTTAAATAGTAACGGGTAAAGTGTTCATTCCTTTACCCGTTTATCTTATATTCATTTATTCATTCGTTATTACATACATAATTACATAAAACGACCCCAAAAGCTTTCGCCTTTGGGGTCGTTTTGGTGGGAGCAATAGGGATCGAACCTATGACCCTCTGCTTGTAAGGCAGATGCTCTCCCAGCTGAGCTATGCTCCCAAACCTATAAACCTATCGATTACCTGTCGTCAACAAATCAGACAACGTAATATATTATATAAGTTTATAAGCACCTTGTCAATATATTTTTATGCCCTTTTTAGAATATTTTTTAGCTCCTGCTCGCTGAATTCATAGCGCTTATTGCAGAAATGGCATACCACCTCAGCGCGCTTATCCTGTTCAATGATATCTGTCAACTCTTCCCGGCCGATTGCCGCGAGTGCTTTTTCGTACTTATCCTTACTGCACCGGCAGGTATAATCAGTTGTAAACTCATCGAGAATCTGGGGCTTAAAACCATCGAGTACGCGTAAGCAGATATCTTCGGGGGTTACCCCGCCTGCCATAAGGCTTGTAATGGAATCCATGCCCTCAATGTTGTGTTCAAGCTTTGTAATAGAGTCTTCCTCCGCGCCCGGTAATAGCTGCACAATAAAGCCGCCTGCAACCTTAACGGTTAAATCGGGGTTAACGAGCACCCCAAGAGCGCACACGGTGGGTATCTGCTCGCTAACGGCAAAATAGCTGGTAATGTCCTCGGCAATCTCACCCGATACAATGGGCACCTGCCCCACGTAGGGCTCTCTCAGACCGATATCCTTAATAACATACAATGTGCCGTTGCTTCCGACCGCACCGGCAACATCCAGCTTGCCCCTTTGGTTCAGCGGGATCTCCACCACCGGGTTGCCAACATAACCGCGCACATTGCCCCTACTGTCGGAAACGGCGATCACCGAGCCTGCAGGGCCGTCACCCGCCATGCGCAGGGTGAGTGAATCCTGCTCGCCTTTCAGCATTGCCCCCATCATAGAGGCTGCCGTCAGCAGCCTGCCCAGTGCGGCGGTCACCACGGCGGAGGTCTGGTGAATCTGCTCTGCCTTGCACGCAATATCGGTGGAATCTATCGCACATGCCATTACGCTTCCATCCTCGGCAATGGCTCTGATAATCTTGCTCATTTATTATACTTCTCCATCTTAAAGCATCTTTTTGGTAATATATACGGCGCGCTGCGTGTCATTCTTTACGGGCTCAAGGGTATCCCCCTCAAAACACGCGACAATGCGCAGACCTGCGGCTTTGAGCATATCCGACAGCTCTTCACGGGTATAGGCGCGTTCTTCAAACGCTTCCTCATACCGGCTATACAGGCCGCTCTCTGCATCGTATTCAAAAAAGTCCAAATCAATATGTGTAGTAGCCGTTTCAGCCTGATAGGTATTCTGCCACACGCAATAGATGCTGTCATAATCATATACAAACGTATTGTTTGCAAGTACGTTTTCGTGCTTATAGCGGGTATTGGCGTCAAAGATAAACACCCCGTCGGGGTCTAAAAACAGCGACACGCGCACAAGGCCCTTTTGCAGTACATTCTTGGCGGTAATGTGGTTGACGCTGTCCAGCGCACAGACACAGGCGTCAATGGTACCGTAAAGATCTAAGCCCTGCATGGTCTGCCGGATATATTGAACCCCCATCTCCTCGTGGGTATTCTCCATCGCCCGGCCTAACATCTCGTAAGAGCTGTCGATGCCGATAACGTCGTAACCGAGACGCGCAAACTCCCGCGAGAGGCTGCCCGTACCGCAGGCAAGGTCCAGCAGCAAGCTGCCGCCGTTGCCGTATTGCTTTATAAGCGAATGAAAATAACCGGCCCGCGCGGGGTAGCTGATATCCTGCGTAAGGGTGTCGTAGTATTTGGCGAATACGTTATAACCGCTCATTTTTCGGCTTCACTGAGCCTTTTAAAGATGATGCTGTACCCATCGCAGCCGTAGTTGAGCGAACGGTTTACACGGCTGATGGTAGCGGTGCTGGCGCCGGTTTCACTGACGATGTCGCTGTATACATGATGCTCGCTGAGCATCTTGGCAACCTGAAGGCGCTGCGACAATGCCTTGAGCTCGGGAACGGTGCACAAGTCTTCAAAAAAATTATAGCTCTCTTCCAGCGTTTCCAGCGCTAAAATCGCTTTAAACAGGTATTCAATATTAGGGTCCTTCAACTTGCTGTTCATGATCCGCACTCCTTATTTTTATGTTTCCTTAAGGTTAATTTTAACACACTGAATTGTGAAAGTAAATGGCACAATCCGTGAATTATACATCCCCGTTCATTAAGTCGTCAAGCGACTGCCTTTGCACTACAATTCGGGGTTTGCCGTTTGATACCATGATAACCGCGGGCTTGGGCAGGCGGTTGTAGTTGGAGGCCATGGAATAGTTATATGCCCCTGTGCAGAGCACCGCCAAGAGTTCGCCCGAATGCATATCAGGCAGCAGCAGATGCTCGCCGATGATATCCCCGCTTTCGCAGCAGCGCCCCGCGACAGTTACAGTGCTGTGAGGCTCCTCACCCATACGACCCGCCGCAACTGCGGTATAGCGTGACTGATAGAGTGCGTAGCGTGGGTTATCGGCCATGCCGCCGTCCACCGACACATAGGTAAGCGCATTCGAAACCCGCTTGACAGCACCCACTGTATACAGCGTAAGCCCTGCCGGGCCCACGACGGCCCTGCCCGGCTCTATGAATACGCGCGGCGTCTGTATACCGTTTCGCGCACAGGCAGTTGACAATGCATCCGCCGTTTGCCGGATGCATTCGGACGAACAGTCCGGCGCATCCTCCTCGGTATAGCGAATGGCAAAGCCGCCTCCCAGATTAAGCTCGCTCAGCTCAAGGCCGGTCTCTTGTTTTATTCTGCCCATAAAACCTGCCATAACCTCTGCAGCCCGCGCAAAAGGCTCCGGTTCTGCAATCTGCGAGCCGATATGGCAATGCAGGCCTATTAACTGAATACTTGAGCTGGAAAGCGCTGTTTTCACTGCCTGCGGCGCCTCGTCATGCTCAAGACTAAACCCGAATTTTGATACCGCGTTGCCTGTTATTACCGCATGATGGGTGTGTACATCCACCCCGGGCTTGATTCTAAGCAAAACATCAACCGTCTTTTGGGCCTCGGCCGCAAGACGGTTGATGGTAAGCAGTTCGGTGATATGATCTGCAACAATCCTTCCCACGCCGTTCTCAATGGCCATAGAAAGCTCTTGTGCGCTCTTATTGCTGCCATGCAGAATAATCCGGCCTGCGGGAAAGCCCGCCGCCAGCGCTGTGTACAGCTCGCCTGCGGAGACGACATCAAGGTAAAGCCCTTCACGGTCGGCAATCCGGCAGATTTCCTTACAGCAGAACGCCTTACAGGCGTAAGCCACACCGCTCTCGGCATAGCACGTCTGCATGGCAAGCCTAAAGCGGCGGCAGTTCTCGATAATCAAGTCCTCGTCCATCACATACAGCGGGGTGCCATACTGCGCGGCGAGCGCGGCGGTATCTGCCCCGCCGATGGTGAGGTGACCTATACTATTGACCGAAAGACTTCCCGAATTAAACATATCCTGCTCCTTAAAAAACTGCTTTAAAAGCAACTTGATATATTCAATTCTATTCTGCGGTCTGTTCGGTTGTTACTTCTTCTATAATGCCGCGGAGTTCCTCCGCTCCTTCACCTGTCACCGAGGAAAACGGCAGCATGGTGATCTGGTCTGCATAGGGGATCTCCTGCGCAAGACCCTTCATACGCTCGCTGCATTCATTTTTAGACAGTTTATCGCACTTGGTGAGCACGAGGATAAACGGCAACTCGTTTTCTACCAGTGTCTCGATCATGTTAAGGTCGTCCTTGGTGGGCGGATGGCGCATATCAATCAGCTGAACCACCAGCGCGAGGTTGCGCCCCTGCTCAAAATAGCCGCCGATAAGCTCACTCCAGCGCCGTTTTTCTTCTTTCGCCACCTTGGCGTAGCCGTAGCCGGGCAGGTCCACGAGCCGAAGAGTATCGGAAATTCGGTAAAAGTTAATGGTTGCCGTTTTTCCCGGCACCGAGCTTACCCTCGCGAGCGCCTTTCGGTTTAAAAGCTTGTTGATCAACGACGACTTTCCCACATTCGAACGCCCGGAGATTGCAATCTCAAACTGTGCGCTCTCGGGAAGCTGCGAATAAAGACCAAAAGAAGCCTCAAATACTGTGTTGTTAAAATTCATCTGCTGCCCCTTTGTAATACTAATTCTTCATAAAACGGAATTAGTATAAACATTATTGCGGTATTACCGTGGAGTCTAAGGTAGGCTTTTTGTTTAAGTCCACACCGCTATGTAACAGGGTCTCTTTGAGTTTCTGTTCCGGCTCTGTGGCAAAGAGCAATGCGGTTTTTAAAACCGTATCTACATCGTCGGCAAAGACGAAATTCAGGTTTTTCTTAACGGTTGCGTCAATTTCTTCGAGGTCCGGCCTGTTTTCATCCGGTACAATCACGGTCTTGATACCGGCGCGGTACGCCGCCATGGTTTTCTCCTTGAGCCCGCCTATCGGCAGCACCCTTCCGCGCAGGGTAATCTCGCCCGTCATGGCCACCTCGCGCCGCACAGGGATGCCGGTAAGCGCCGAAACCAAGGCTGTAGCCATGGTAACGCCGGCCGAGGGGCCGTCCTTCGGCACCGCTCCCTCCGGCGCATGGATGTGGATGTCACAGTCCTTATAAAAATCGCCGTCTATCTTCAGCTGTTCGGCTTTACTGCGGATATAGCTGATGGCAATGCTCGCCGACTCCTTCATCACGTCGCCCAGCGAACCGGTAAGCTGTATCTTGCCGGTGCCCTTTACCACGTTGACCTCGATCATCATGATCTCGCCGCCCACACTCGTCCAAGCAAGGCCGGTTACCACGCCCACCTCATTCTTTTTAAGCATACTGTCGGGGCGGAACTTGTGCGGGCCGAGGTAGTCGGGCAGATTTGCGTCGGTAAAAACGATCTTGCTTTCGTTGTTTTCTACAATCTTCTTGGCGGCCTTGCGGCAGAGCGACGCAATGGCGCGCTCCAGCTTTCTGACGCCCGCCTCACGGGTGTAGTAGTCGGTCAGCGCATAGATGGCAGAGTCCGACATCTTTACCTGTTTGGATGTAAGGCCATTTCGCTTTACCTGCTTTACAACCAGATGGTTTTTCGCGATATGGAATTTCTCCTCGCGCGTATAGCTTGAAAGCTCGATGATCTCCATACGGTCAAGCAGCGGCTCGGGGATATCCCCCATATTGTTGGCGGTGGTGATAAACAGGATATCGCTGATGTCAAACTCAAGCTCTATGTAATGGTCTCTGAAATTCTTGTTCTGTTCAGCGTCCAGCACCTCAAGCAGCGCGGAAGCCGGGTCGCCTCTGAAATCGTGCCCGAGCTTATCGACCTCGTCGAGCAAAATCATGGCGTTTTTGCTGCCTGCTTTAATGACGGCGTCGATGATTCGGCCGGGCATGGCGCCCACATAGGTTTTGCGGTGCCCGCGAATATCGGATTCGTCGCGCACGCCGCCCAGCGAGATTCTGGCATATTTACGGCCCATGGCCGTGGCTACGGAGCGCGCGATAGAGGTTTTGCCCACACCGGGCGGGCCCACAAGGCAGATGATCTGCCCCTTGATGTCGGGAGCCAGCTTGCGTACCGCAAGTATTTCAAGAATGCGTTCCTTTACGCGAGTAAGGCCGTAATGGTCTTTATCGAGTATCTTCTGCGCCTTCTCGATATCGATCTTATCCTTGGTCACCTTGTTCCAAGGCAGCTCCAAGCAGGTATCGAGATAGGTACGTATCACCGTTGCTTCCTGTGAGTTAAAGGGCATTTTAAATAGGCGCTCGGCCTCTTTCATAAGCTTATCGGCCGATGCCTTGGGCAGGTGCAGCTTTTCGATGCGGTCGAAATATTCCATCGCCTCGTCCTGCATATTGTCGCCTTCGCCAAGCTCGCCCGCGATCACCTTCATCTGCTCGCGCAGGAAGTACTCGCGCTGGTTTTTATCCACCTGCTGCTTGATCTTGTCGTAAAGGTCTTTTTCGATGGAAAGGACGCTGTTTTCGTTTTCCAATATCTTTACGAGCAGTTCAAGGCGCTTGATGGGGTTGTTCTCATCCAAGATGCTCTGCTTATCCTGTGTTTTGAGCATTAGGTTGCCCGCGATGTACTCGCAGAGATACACCGGGTCGTCGCTTGCCATCACATTGAGCATGTAGTCCTTGGGCATTTGCGGGGTAAGGTACGAATACTCCTCAAACAGGTCCTTAACCGTGCGCACCAACGCCTCCGCGGTATCCTTCTGTGCTTTGGTGTGAATGGCCTTTAAGGGCAGCTCTTCCACAGAAGCCGACATATACGGGTTTTCCTGCAAAATGTCAACGAGACGCGCGCGATAAAGCCCTTCAACCAGCACGCGAAGGCTGTCTCCGGGCATCTTTAATATCTGGCGAACCTCGGCTACTACGCCGATGTTATATAAATCGTAGTCCTTGGGCTCATCCTCGCGGATGTCCTTCTGGGCCACCAAAAAGATAAGCTGATTGGTTCCCATCGCTTCATTAAGTGCAAGCACCGACTTTTTTCTGCCGACATCAAAATGCAGAACCATATTCGGGTACACGACCAGACCTCTTAATGCCAACATGGGGAGCCTCGCGGTCCTAATTTGTACGGTCTGTTCCTCCATAAAGGTTCCCTCCAAAACTCGGGCTGCCCCGAGGTTTTTATACTAAATTTCATTTGAAATGGGGATAAAACCCCCATTCCAGGCTTTTAGCCGCCTATTTACCGTCCAATACTCATTTAGCAAAACGCTTTGCGTTGCTGCTCCCCCGCCAAAGACGGGGAGTATGAGCATTAGTATTAAAAACAATTCTTAGTTCATTATATATAAAAAAGCGCTCTAATTCAACAATATAAAAGCAACAAATACTATTAATAATATTAGCACATTTCGGTTTAGGGCCAAGATAATCTTTGGCTGGAAAGCTGCTTGTAAAAAGTAAAGTCAACACCAAAACAGTGTCGACTTTACAAATACTAGCTAACCGAACTTTTTCTGGGCTTTGGTTTCTTGGCCGAGAGCATGAGGTTTGAGGCCCGCTTTTCAGGGTTTCGCAGCAAGAGCGGTTTTTCTTCGCCTATAATGCACCCGCCCGTAATCTTTACGGTCTCTACCGTGGCGTCGCTGGGCACCTGAAACATAATGTCCGACAGCACATTTTCTATAATCGAACGCAGGCCGCGTGCGCCGGTTTTAAGCTCGATGGTTTTGCGTGCAATGGCCTTGAGCGCCGAATCGTCGAACTCCAGCTTTACGCCATCCATTTCAAACAGCTTGATGTACTGTTTCAGCAACGCGTTTTTAGGCTCCTTGAGGATGCTCACCAGCACATCCTCGTCGAGGCTCTGCAAAACGGTGATCACCGGCAGCCTGCCCACCAGCTCGGGGATCAGCCCGAACTTAACAAGGTCGTGCGGGGTCACCTGAGCCATCAGCTCTGCCGCGATATCCTCACGCTTTTCCTTAAGCTTTGCGCCAAAGCCTAACGACCCGCTGCCCACACGCTTTTCAATCAGCTTCTCTACGCCGTCGAACGCACCGCCGCAAATAAACAGGATGTTGGCGGTATTGATTTGAATGAACTCCTGCTGCGGGTGTTTGCGTCCGCCCTGCGGGGGAACGTTAGAAACCGTGCCTTCTAAAATCTTTAATAACGCCTGCTGTACGCCCTCGCCGCTTACGTCGCGGGTAATGGAGGTGTTCTCAGACTTTCTGGTGATTTTATCGATCTCATCAATGTAGATGATGCCTCTTTCGGCCTTCTCTATATCGTAATCGGCGGCCTGTATCAAGCGGAGCAGGATGTTCTCAACGTCCTCGCCCACATACCCTGCCTCGGTAAGGGTGGTGGCGTCGGCAATGGCAAAAGGAACATTCAAAATCTTTGCCAGAGTTTGCGCCAGCATGGTCTTGCCTACGCCGGTGGGGCCAAGCAGCAGCACATTGCTCTTTTGCAGCTCCACATCGTTGTTGCCGCGATAGTAGATGCGCTTGTAATGGTTATACACGGCCACCGAAAGGGTAACCTTCGCTTTCTCCTGCCCGATGACATACTCATCGAGCGTCGACTTAATCTCGGCAGGCGTGGGAACATTTACCGTGTATTCGTCCCGCTGCTTGTTTATCCTAGAGGATGGCATGGGCGTACTGTCTGAGAGGATGCTCATGCATAACTCGACGCATTCATTGCATATATAAACACCCGAGCCCGCTATGATGCGATCTACTTCGTTTTGCTGCTTGCCGCAGAACGAGCATCGTATGGGCTTGTTTTCATCCTTTGGCATAATCATCGTCCATTCTGCCGCTGTGCCCGGCAATTTATTGGTGTTACCGATCTTGTCACACACAGCCGTAACCTGACAAGATAATACATTTCTTTTACTCAACTTGCAGAAATACGAAAAACGAAGCCGAAGGGGGCTTCGTTTTTTAAGGCATCGCTATCTGCTTGTAATAACCTTATCAACCAAACCGTATTTTACCGCTTCTTCGGCAGTCATAAAGTTGTCGCGGTCGGTGTCCCTTTCAATTACCTCGAAGGGTTGGCCGGTCTGCTCGGCAAGAAGCCTATTCAGTTTCTCTTTGATTCGGATAATCCTGTCTACGTGAATTTTAATGTCGGTTGCCTGCCCCTGAGAGCCGCCGGAGGGCTGGTGAATCATAATCTCACTGTTGGGCAGTGCAAAACGCTTGCCTTTGGCACCCGATGAGAGCAAGAACGCGCCCATAGAGGCCGCCATACCCACGCAGATGGTGGAAACATCGCATTTAATGTACTGCATGGTATCGTAGATTGCCATACCCGCTGTAATGGAGCCGCCGGGGCTGTTGATGTAAAGGTTGATATCCTTATCGGGGTCTTGACCTTCAAGGTATAACAACTGTGCTACAATCAGGCTAGCGGTTACATCGTTTACTTCATCCGAGAGCATTACAATGCGGTCGTTTAACAGTCTTGAAAAGATATCGTAGGAACGTTCACCGCGATTGGTTTGCTCTATAACCATTGGTACCAAACTCATAATTTTGTCCTGCCTTTCTCAGTACGTTACATCTTATGGTAAGCCTCAAAAAACCGATACAACGTACACTAATCTATCAACGCAATTATTCTCAGTATGAAACCGTTCGCCGACAATTATTCGGCTATTCGGCATCTTTTGGTGTCTCTGTTTTCTTAGAAGCTCTCTTGGTCGTCTTTTTAGGCTGTGCCTCTGCGCCTTCCGCTGCGGGAGCCGCGTCGGCCTTTTCGGAGACAACGGCGCTGTTGCGCACCAGATCGATGGCCTTGGTAACCACTAAATCCTTCACAAGTTCCTGCACGGGGATGATGGACTTTACCTGCTCGAGCTCAAGCTTGTAGTTTTCGGCAATCTTGGCAAGCTCGGCGTTGATTTCATCCTCGGTGGCTTCCAGCTTCTCTAAATCGGCAATCTTCTCGAGTGCCAGACGAATCTTTACCTGGCGCTGTGCCTGCTCGGCAAAGGTCTTTCTGAAGGTGGACAACTCGCTGCCGGTATATTGTAAATAGGTGTTCAGGTCCAGCCCCTGAGACTGCAGGCGATGCTCAAAGTCGTGCACCATCTCGTCGATGCGGCGCTCATACATAACCTCTGGGATTTCACCCTCCATCGAACCAATGATCTGGTCGATGAGTGCGTTTTCAACATCCTCGTTTGCGTGAGTGTCCTTATGCTCCTGAACCTTGGCCTTGATATCGGCCTTTAAATCCGCCAATGTATCAAAATCGCTTACATCCTTGGCAAACTCATCGTCAAGCGCGGGCAGCTCGGTCTTGGATATCTCATGCAGCTTTACCTTAAATACGGCAGCCTTGCCCTTGAGGTCCTCCGCGTGGTATTCCTCCGGGAAGTTTACGTTAACATCGAATTCTTCACCGATTTTATGGCCGATAATCTGCTCTTCAAACCCGGGGATAAACTGGTTGGAGCCAAGCACCAGCGTATATTTTTCGCCTTTGCCGCCTGGGAAAGCGACCCCGTCGGTAAAGCCTTCAAAATCAATCACGGTAGAATCGCCGTTCTGAGCTGGTTGATCCTCCACGTTTATAATGCGGGCGTTTCTCTCCTGCATCCTTTTAAGCTCCGCATCCACTTCCTCGTCGGAAACGGTGGGGATAATCTTTTCGGCCTTTAAGCCCTTATATTCTTTTACCGTTACCTGTGGCTTCACAAAAACCGTGGCCTTGAAGGTAAAGCCGGTTTCGTCGAGCGTGGTAACCTCGATGTCTGCTTTGTCCACCGGCTCAATGCCCGCTTCTTTTACAGCGGCATCGTAGGCGGAGGGGTAAAGATCGTTAACGGCATCCTCCCAGAAAACGCCCTTGCCGTACATCTGCTCGATCATCTTTCTGGGGGCTTTGCCTTTGCGGAAACCGGGAACCTGTATTTTATTCGAGTTTTTCTGAAACGCCTTCGCAACGGCATCCTCAAACTCGGTGCCGGTAACGGCGATTTCAAGCTCGTATTTGTTGGTTTCAATCTCTTTAGAGGCTTTTAACTGCATAGTTAACAATCCTTTCGTGGCTTCGGGCTGTTCATGAACGAATAAACCATGAATGCACCAATTTTACTTTATGTGGGTATATCGATATAGGGATAAATCTATCCGTACAATTATAGCACAATTAATATAATAAATCTACTATTTCTTCCTGCGTAAATGAGATTTAAAACGAAATCTGCGTACTATAAAATCCTAAGCGGCGTAAACCGCAGAAAATCGGCGGAGGTAAGGGTGTATTCCACCGCGTCTACCCTGCCCCTCACCGCGTAATGGCAGGCGTTCCCGTGTATGTGCCCATAATAACATCTTGTTATGTTGTATTCGTGGAGAATCTGTAAAATTTCTTCACAGCGCTCCTTGCCTAAGATAGGCGGATAGTGCAGAAAGCAAAGGATCGGCAGACCGGTTTTAACACCCTCTTCCAGCGATAGGCGCAGCCTGCCCGCCTCGCGCAGAATCACTTTCCGGTCGGCGGGTTCGGTTCCGTCGTACACCCAGCCGCGGGTACCGCAAAGGCAGTATTCCTCCGCCGCAATGCAGTTATTATGAAGAACACGGATGCTGTTTATGCCGTTATCGCTGAAAAATGCGTTCATCTTGGCAAGGGTAGACCAAAAATAATCGTGATTACCCTTTAAGATGATCTTGTTGCCGGGCAGCGCTTCGATAAACCGAAAGTCTGTTAGCGAGTCTTCAAGGCTCATGCCCCACGAGATGTCGCCCGCGATCACTACCGTATCCTGTGTGGTTACCAGTGCTTCCCAACCTGCCTTAATGCGGCTTACATAGTTCTCCCACCCCGGAAAAACATCCATGGGCTTGTTGCCGTTTAGCGACAGATGCAGGTCGGATATTGCGTAAAGGGCCACAATACACCTCCAAGTCAACCATCCGATTACCCGGTGGTTTGGCTTAAGCTTACAGAGCCTTAGGCCTTAATGCCAAGATAGTCGTATACAGCCTTCTGCATGGTTGTTTTATCACAAACGCCCGTAAAACGCACCGGCTTTTCGTCAAGGCCGCCCAAGGGCTTCGGCATAGCGGTTTTCGTCAGCTGAGCCAGCCTGTGCGAGAGGATAAATTCATCCTCTTCTCCGCTCTTACCTTCAATCGCCTCGGCAACGCTTTTGGGGAACTTGTAGGCGTTGGCGGTAGACGCGATAACCGACTTGGTGGTATCGCCCGTCGTCTTTACATACTCGCTGTATACCTTCACGGCAACGGCGGTATGTGTGTCGCACAGGTAGGAATATTTCTCAAACAGCTCTTTGATGGTGGCCTGTGTCATTGCATCGTCACAGCAGCCGCCCACAAACTGTTCCTTTAGCTTCGCAAGCATCTCCGGCTTAACGGTGTATCTCCCCTCTTTTGCAAGGGACGCCATACAGCCCGCGATGTATTGGTCGTCTTCACCCGAAAGGTCGTAAAGCAGACGTTCGAGGTTACTGGAGATTAAGATATCCATCGACGGGGAGATGGTGGCATAGAACTTGCGGTTGGTGTCGTAAACGCCGGTGTTGATAAAGTTGGTAAGTATATTGTTGGCATTGGAGGCGCAGATAAACTTCTTTACCGGCAACCCCATCTTTTTGGCATAGTAAGCGGCCAGGATATTGCCGAAATTGCCGGTGGGCACCACAACATTGATCTCGTCGCCAAGGGCAATCTCCTTATCGTTTACAAGGTCGCAGTAGGCGCTGACGTAGTAGATGATCTGCGGCAGCAGCCTGCCCCAGTTAATGGAGTTTGCACTCGAGAACACAAGGTTATGTTCCTCAAGCTCTATGGTGATATCAGGGTTTGTAAAGATCTCTTTAACGCCTCTCTGGCAATCGTCGAAGTTGCCTTTCACGGCGCACACAAAAACATTGCCGCCCTCCTGAGTGGTCATCTGCAGTTTCTGCATGGCGCTTACGCCGTCCTGCGGGTAAAACACCATGATGCGGGTGCCCTCAACGTTCTTAAAGCCCTCTAGCGCCGCCTTGCCGGTGTCGCCGGAGGTTGCCACCAGAATGACAATCTCCTTGCCGTCGATCGTTTTCTTTGCCGAGACGGTGAGCAGGTGGGGCAGCAGCTGCAAGGCCATATCCTTAAAGGCGCAGGTGGGGCCGTGCCACAGCTCAAGCATATACAGCCCGGAATCCCCGATCTTGCTTAAAGGGGCGGGGATGCCGTTATCAAACTTATCGCCGCCGTAGGCACCGTTGGCACAGGCCTTGATTTCATCCAAGGTGAAATCGGTAAGATATTTAAGAAGGATGCTTTCCGCTCTCTCGATATAGCTCATGTCGCACAAGGCCTTGATATCATTTAAGGTGACAGGCGGTATTTCACCGGGTACAAACAGCCCGCCGTCCTTTGAAATGCCTTGTGCAATCGCCTGTGCGGAGGTTACCCCAAGCGAAGAATCTCTTGTGCTCTTGTAAACCATGTTCCGTTCAACCTTTCCTGTGCGTGTATATCGTAGGATTCAATTCGATTAATCAAAATTTTTCATTGCAAAATCATAGGCATTTTTAAACAATATCTTATTGGCAAGCTCCGAGCCGTAACCGCGCCTGAGCATCTCTTCGTAAAGCGCATCCACCAGCGAGATGTTCTTAAGCTGTGCGGGCGGTTCGGCACCGTCAAAGTCCGAGCCGATGCAAAGGGTGTTTTCGCCGCCCAGCTTTAAAAAGTGCTCGATGTGCTTGAAGATATCGTTTAGCCCCGCATTTTTGCTGTTACTTAAAAAGAGGGTGTAAAAATTGATGCCGACAATGCCCTCGGTCTGCTGTATCGCCTGAAACTGATCGTCGGTCAGGTTACGAGGATGGTTGCATACCGCGCGTGAATTAGAATGAGTGGCGATGATGGGCTTACAGGTAAGGTTGAGTATGTCGTAAAAGCCCTTATCCGCGATATGCGATACATCTATCGTAATGCCCACGCGGTTAAGCTCACGAACAGCGCTGCGTCCCGTCATAGAAAGCGAGTTGTTGTTGCTTACACCGCTGCCCAGCTCATTCTGCCCGTTCCAAGTATAAGAGAATATCTTTACCCCGTCTTTTTTTAGCTCCTGTATCCTTGCTAGATCACCCGCAAGAATCGAACCGTTCTCCACGGTGAGAATGGCCGCACACTTGCCGTCCTTTACCGCCTCTGCGATATCGTCCTTCTGTTTGCAGAACACCATGCGATCACTGTTGAGCATCGACTGCTCGGTTAAGATGTCCACCTGCTTTTTGTAGTTCTGGTATGCGGCTTCGCCCTTTAAAAAGTCCGGCGTCCACACGGCAAAGCACTGGCACCAGGCTTCAAGCTTTTCCGCCTTCTGCAGGCTCACGGCGGTTTTACCATCCAGTAACGCCGTGCTGTTTTTTTGTATCTCCGAAAGGGTGTCACAATGCAGGTCGAAATAATTCATAATCTGCCCCCATCTATTGCGACGCACAGGCTGCACCGAAATCCGGCGCAGGAACATGCACCGCAGAATTTTTACGTATCGTTACAAAACCGGGTCAAAAGCATTCTCAATATGGTTACAGGAGAGAACCGAAAAGCTGCTCTGCTTCGCCGTTATGATCTCTATGACATCAAAGCGGGGCTGTAAGTCGGACGGAAACTCCTGCAGGTAACACCATGCGGTTTTGGTGATCCTCTTCATCTTTGCGGTGTCTACCGCCTCACAGGGCGCATAATCGCAGTGCTCACTGCGGGTTTTTACCTCAATAAAGGCGATATACTCACCCTGCAACGCAATAATATCCACCTCGCCGTAGCGCGAGTGATAGTTTTGCGCAAGGATTTTGTAGCCTTTATGTACAAGGTACTCTGCCGCGTAGCGCTCGCCCTTATTACCTGTCTCACGCATGGGTTTTCTCCGAAAGGTTCTTTAAAAAACTCTTGCGGTGTATGGGTGAAACACCGTACTGCAGCAGCTTTTCGTAATGCAGGGCTGTAGGGTAACCCTTATGCTGACCAAAACAGTACTGCGGGTATTGCTTATCCAGTTCATATAAAAGCCGGTCTCTCGAAACCTTTGCCAGTATCGACGCCGCGGCGATAGCCGCCGATTTGGCGTCACCCTTTACCACGCATTCCGCCGCACCCTCAAGCGGCGGCAGGCGGTTGCCGTCAACCAGAATATAGTCGGGCGTTATCGATAAGCTATCGACCGCTCTGCGCATCGCCAGAAAAGTGGCCTGCAGGATATTGTATTCATCAATCTCGGCCTCGGTGGCATAGGCGATGCCATAAGCCTCGGCTCTGCCCATAATCTCGTCATATAAAAGCTCTCGCTTTGCCTCGGACAGCTTCTTGGAGTCGTTAAGGCCTTCTATGACTACCCCGCGCGGAAAGATAACCGCCGCGGCGAACACCGGCCCCGCGAGCGGGCCGCGGCCTGCTTCGTCCACGCCGCAAAGCCGCTTCATACCATTTAAGCAGTAGTATTCGTCAAACTCAAATAAGGCGCTCATTGCTTTTTCCCTTCTGTCTGAGGCGGGCGTTCCAAGGTAATACGGCCGATCTTGCCGCTGCGGAACTCATCCAAAACGGTAATGGCGGCGCGCTCGGTATTGACGGCACCACCCGAAATGAGCATTCCGCGCTTCTTGCCCACAAGCTCCAACAGGGCGGCATCGTCTAACCCCTGTGTATCCCCTATCTTATAGCGCGCGTCCAGCAGGGTATAAAAATCACGGTTTAAACGCCCGAGCAGGCGCATGGCAAGGTGCTCGATGTCCAGCACGTCGTCTTTAACTGCCCCCGTGAAGGCGAGGTATTCCCCCACCTGCTTATCGTCAAACTTCGGCCACAATACGCCCGGCATATCCAACAGTTCAATACCTCCGTCAAGGCTTACCCATTGCCTGCCGCGTGTAACGCCGGGGCGGTCCTCCACCTTTGCGCGCTTAGAGCCTGCAAGCCGATTGATAAAGGAGGACTTACCCACGTTGGGGATACCCACAATCATCATGCGAATGGGCTTGCCCACCATGCCTTTTCTTTCGCGGCGCTGCAATTCCTCATGCAGAACATCCTTCACGAGCGGCAGAAATGCCTTTAAGCCGCTGCCATTTCGGCAGTCGGCTGCGAGTGCGGGGACGCCCCGCGACGCAAAGTAGGCGCACCACTGGCGGGTAAGGTTACCATCCGCCATATCGCTTTTGTTCAGAAGTATCATGCGCGGCTTGCCCGCGGTAAGTTTGTCTATCTCTGGGTTTCTGCTGCTTGCCGGTATTCTCGCGTCTATCAGCTCTACGACAATATCCACAAGCGACAGGCTTTGCTGCATGAGCCTTCTGGTTTTGGCCATGTGCCCCGGAAACCATTGTATGGATGGTGTTTCGGTCATGCTTGCTCACCAAATTTCTGTATCATTGCAGGGCTCCAAACCTGCCAAACGGGAGTATTCTAAAGAAGGTCCTGCCGAAGATGTACCTTGTATCGATCATACCGATTTCCTTGTAGCGGCTGTCAAGGGAGACATCCCGGTTATCACCCATTACAAACACATGCCCTTTTGGCACGGTCACCGGAAAATCGATATCCCCTTTTACGGTTGTGCTGGTTTTAATGTAGCCTTCCTTAAGCAGTGCACCGTCGACATAGACCTCGCCTTTTTCAAAATCAATGTTAACGGTTTGGCCTTCAGTGGCAATAACCCTTTTCACAAGCGGTACGCTCAGGTTTTCAGGCTGCGTGATGGCGACGATATCACCGTACTTCGGTGTAAAGTAGTTGAGGGTAATAAGCCTTTCACCGTTGAGGAGCGTATTTTCCATCGACGGCCCCTTTACCCCAACCACCCTGAAGGCGAAGGTAAAAAGTATAACCACAAAAACAAAGCACCAGATAAGCGTTTCAGCCCACTCGTAAACCGTCTTTACCGCGCTGATCTTCTCATCCTGGCCCTCAATCATTACTTCCTCTGTTGTGTCCATACTTTTATGCTTCTTTCATTTGCATTTTATGACGAACCAATTAGAATTTAATCTGCTGTTTTTTACCTTGTAACGAGACTAAAAGGCCCCAATGCGGTTCAGCGGGAATATGCGAAGCAGCACCCTGCCGAAGATATAGCGGGTATCCACCATACCAACCTCTGAAAACCGGCTGTCTGTGGAATGGTTGCGGTTATCCCCCATTACAAATACACAGCCCTTAGGTACAGTAGCAGGAAAGGATACGTCCCCTTTTACGGAGGTAGGCTCCTTAATATAATTTTCGCTAAGCTGCTTGCCATCCACCGTAACGGCTCCACTTGTAAAATCAATATTCACGGTTTGCCCCTCGGTGGCAATAACCCTCTTGACCAACGGCCTATTTAATTCGTCCGGCTGCGTGATAGCGACGATGTCACCATATCGCGGCGTAAACCAGTCGACGGCGATAAGTTTTTCCGTATCATGCAGGGTATCATCCATGGAGTGACCGTTCACCCCGACTACCCTGAAAGCAAACGTGAAGAGAATAACAACAAACAGGAAACACCATAGAACCGTTTCGAACCATTCGTACACCGATTTAAACAGTTTATTATCCGTACTGCTCGTAGCCGGTATCCGCTTTTGTTCTTTATAGGCTTGTAACTGCATACACATAGCCTCGGTTTTGCATGTTTTAGGCCCGCAAAATTTCGGGGGCAATAGCAAAAAAGGGACACTTAAGTCCCTTTTTAATCGTTATTGAATCTGTTGCTTAACCTTAGCGGCCTTACCAACCTTACCACGCAGGTAGTAGAGCTTCGCTCTGCGAACCTTGGCACGTCTGATTACTTCAACCTTGTCTACATTCGGGGAGTGAATGGGGAACACTCTCTCCACGCCAACGCCGTAGGAAACGCGGCGCACGGTAAAGGTCTCGGCGATGCCGCCATGCTTGCGTGCAATGACAGTTCCTTCAAAGGCCTGAATTCTGTGCCTGTCGCCTTCCTTAATCTTTACGTGAACTCGAACGGTATCACCGATGTTAATCTCGGGCATCTCGCTCTTCAGCTGCTCTGCGGCAAACTGCTTAAGGGCATCCATAGGTAAATCCTCCTTAAAATATCAGACATTCATACCCGCTATAAAAACAGCGGCAGAGGACTGTCAGCTTTAATGTCACAGCTGTTTAAGCCGGGCATCAAACCCCACCGGACACACCTGCCCGGAGGAACACTAAATGCCTATATATATTAACATGATTTTGTGGTAATTGCAAGAGTTCAGTTCAAAATATTACTAGGATTTTGTCAGTTTCCCGCCAGCTTGAGCATCTCATCGGCGTTGGAAAGCATCAGCTCCGTAATGGCCTCCCCGCCCATGATGCGCGCGAGCTCTCGCTTGCGCTGTTCACGGGTAAGAGTATGTACCTCGGTGAAGGTTTTGCCATCGCGCACCTTCTTTTCAATAAGTAAGTGACTATTGCCAAGCGCCGCAATCTGCGCAAGGTGCGTAACACAGATAACCTGCCTGCCGCCCGCGATCTCACGCAGCTTAAGCCCGATCTTCTGGGCAGCCCTTCCGCTGACGCCGGTATCTATCTCGTCAAATATCATCGTATCCACATCGTCTTTACCGGCCAGTACGGTTTTGATGGCGAGCATAATACGCGAAAGCTCGCCGCCTGAGGCGATTTTGGAAAGGGGTTTCGGCGGCTCGCCGGGGTTGGTGGAGATGCGAAACTCAATGTTGTCCACACCGCTAGCGCGCAACTCACCGGGGGTATTTGCAATCACCAGTTGTACATTCGGCATATCCAAAAACTCAAGCTCCAGCTTAACGCGTCTTGTAAACTCCGCCGCCGCTTCGTTGCGTTTTTGTGAAAGCAGTTTTGCGGCACTACGGGCCTGCTCATGAAGTTCCACGCGCTGCGCGGTCAGCTTATTCAGGAGTTCGTCGGAAAGCTCGATCTCCTCCAGCTCCTTCTTTGCAGCGGCCAGATACTGCAGTATCTTATCCACATCGCTGCCATACTTCTTTTTAAGCTTATAAATGGCATCAAGCCGATATTCTATCTTATCCAGCAAACGCGGGTCAAATTCAAAATCATCCAGTATACCGCGAACATCGTTTGCGAGCTCCTCAAGCTCGATCGATACTGAGTTGATGCGTTCCGACATCTCAGAAACATCCTCGAAATAGGGTGCAATCTCGGCTAGTGCCTGAGCGGCATCGGCAACAAGGCTGCAGCCGCCTGCCGTGTCATCCCCAGCGGAAAGACTGCTATAAGCGGCATTCAGCCCGTCTAAAATCTTGGAGGCGTTTTTTATGCGCTTGCGTTTGGCAAGCAGGTCGTCCTCTTCCCCCGGCTTTAAGGCAGCCTCTTCTATCTCATTAATCTGGTACTGCAGCAAATCTACTCTTCGCGCCTTTTCCGCTTCATCGGTAGATATCTTGCCAAGGCGGGCCTCCACCTCTTTAAGCCGGGTATACCACTGGGTGTAACGGTTATAGTCCGGCGCAAGATCGCCAAAACTATCCACAAACTTCATATGCTTATCTGTACCAAGCAATGACTGGTTATCGTGCTGGCCGTGAATATTGATAAGATAAGGCCCAAGCTCGCGGAGCATCGCCACCGTGGCCGGCCTGCCGCTGATACGGCAGTTCGCCCTGCCGTCGGCTGTAAGCTCACGCGAGATCAGCACCGTACCGCCCTCGTCCGGCTCGTAACCCAGCTCCTGCAGCTTTTGCACCGCCTCGGCAGATACATCTGAAAACAGCGCCGTCACATTGGCTTTGGCCGCACCCGTGCGGATTAAATCCTTCGAAGTGCGTTCCCCCAGCACCGCGTTAATCGAGTCGATTAAAATAGACTTGCCGGCGCCGGTTTCACCCGTAAAGATATTAAAGCCCTTCCCCAGTACAATGGAGGCTTGTTCGATGATTGCGATATTATCGATATATAATTCTGAAAGCACCTTCAAAATCACCTGCCATAGCCATATCGGTTGTGCAATGTCACGGATAATCTATGCCTGCTCCATCAGCTTTACAAGGTCGCGCATCAAAAGCACCGAGGTCTCCTCGGAACGGGTCAGAATGTAGATGGTGTCGTCGCCCGCAAGGGTGCCGACTACCCCTTTCCAGTTCAGTGAATCAAAGGCCGCGCAGGCCGCGTTAGCCATGCCGGTATAACACTTTACACAGACAATGTTACCGGAATAATCAATGTTAATCACCGACTTGACAAAAAGGGTGTGAAAGTTGTAGCTGGTCTCTCCATCCTTTTCCCGAAGGTTGGAGGCGTATTTATAATTGCCGTCCTCCCCAAGGGTTTTGATGAGCTTTAGCTCCTTAATATCACGCGACACCGTTGCCTGCGTGACGTTGTAGCCGCTCTCGCGCAGGCGGCCGAGCAAGTCCTCCTGCGTATTGATGATATTTTCTGAAATGAGCTCCAGAATCTTTGCGTGTCGCTTTGTTTTCATCTCAATCATCCGTTCCGCCGCTGTGCGAAGCAAGAAGTGGTGATGGTTTACGGCCTTGCCATGCACAGCAGGAACAATGGCAAGGATAAATACTAATTCCAATAAGAAATAGTACGTAAAAATTCTTCACAAAAGGCATAAATGGGGCGTTTTGCTCGAATTTTTCTATATTTCATTTCTAATCGAAATCAGTATAAGAACTAACCGCGAAGCAGAACCTTCTGGTTTAACACTTCGAAAAAATCTTTTAATTCTAGGTTTAAAAGCTTTACATAAAGCGACGCCTTTTTAACCGTTACAATATCGCTGGGGTTTACCTTAACCGCCTCTTCGCCGTCAACGGTCAGGTAGATTTCACTGCCGTTCCTCTCTTGCCCGCCGCTCACGGTAATCACATCCGCCGGGGAGAAAATGATGGTTCTCGACACCAGCGAATGCGGGCAGATGGGGGTCATGGTGATGCATTCCAAGCTCGGGGAGATCACCGGCCCGCCTGCAGCCATATTGTAGGCGGTAGAACCGGTCGGGGTCGAAAGGATGATACCGTCGGCCCGGTAGCTGCTTACGCCTTTGCCGTTGCAGGACACATTTAAATCAATGATCTGCGCCTTGGCCCCTTTTGAGATGACGGCGTCGTTTAAAGCATAGTAAATCTGCCTGCCATCCTCGGAATGCTTGGTGATCTCGAGCATCATGCGGCTTTCGGTGGCATAGGAATTGTCTATTATCCTGCTGAAAACGGAAAGTCGGCTCGGCTCGATAAACGACATAAAGCCCAGCCTGCCGACATTTACCCCCACCACCGGCTTGGAATAAAAAGCCGCACGCTTCGCGGCATGTATAAGCGTGCCATCACCGCCGATGGTTACGACAAAATCGCAGGTATTCATTAAGTTATCAAAGGTACCGAATTTGCTGCAGAAGCCTGTAAAGGCAACTTGCTTGTCATTTTCCATGCAAGGGATTATGCCCAATCGGCACAGCTCTTTACACACCTGCCGCGTGCATTCGGTACTGTTCTGTTTATCAAGGTTAGGGATTATAAACGCTTTGAGTGTATCCATATCGGGCTGATACCCTTTCACTGCGGCACAGCCGTATGGCTTTGCCTATAGATTCTCGTGGGATTGCCTTACCAGTGCCGCAAGGTCTATCCCGGACGCAACATCACTCAGACCGGTTTTCCGAAGATGGTACAGGTACTCGATATTACCCTCCGGCCCCTTAACGGGCGAATAGTCTGCCCCCAGCAGGGAAAACCCGGTTTCCGCGGCAACCGCCGCCACCCTTTGCAGTACCTCAAGGTGGATCTCCGGCTCACGCACCACGCCTTTTTTGCCGACCTTGCCTTTTCCCGCTTCAAACTGCGGCTTTACAAGGCAGACAAGATCTCCTTGTTTACGTAGCAGCGAAAAGGCCACCGGCAGTACAAGCGACAGCGAGATGAACGAAACATCGATGCTTGCAAAGTCGATCTCGTCCGGCACCTGCTCATGCGTTACAAAGCGGATATTGGTTCGCTCCAGATTCACCACGCGTTCATCGGTGCGCAGCTTCCACGCAAGCTGGCCGTAGCCTACATCCACAGCATACACCTTTTGGGCACCGTTTTGCAACATACAGTCGGTAAAACCGCCCGTTGAGGCGCCAATATCCATGCAAATATTGCCGTCCAGCGAAAGCTGAAAGCTTGCTACTGCTTTCTCCAGCTTAAGGCCGCCGCGGCTGACATATTTTAAATCGGAGCCTTTTACGTGAATATCGGCCCCCGCTTTTACCATATCGCCCGGCTTGTCGGCCTTCTGCCCATCCACAAACACCACGCCGGACATAACCAACGTCTTGGCGCGCTCCCGGCTCTGGGCAAGCCCCAGTTCCACCAGCGCCGCATCCAAACGCACTTTTCTTTCGCTCACCGCAGGCTCTCCCGTCTTACGTATTCGACTATACTGTCGCTGTCCAGTCCCACGCTTTTAATGGCTGAGGGGATGGACGCTTGCGGTACAAAGCGGTTATCCACCGCCTGAACGGCATAGCTGCCCTGATAGCCTTGCTGTGTGAGCAGCGTATGAAAATGCTCGGCAACCGAGCCGTTTTGTATGCCCTCTTCTACAAACAGCACATGCTTATACCCTTTCGCTACCGCAATACTCTCTATGGGGATAGGGGTAATCTTCGTCAGCTTGAGAATATCAAAGGCAAGCCCGCTTTTGTCTCTCGCTAGCAGCACCTCGCCAAACTCCCTGCCATAAGTAATCACCAAACTATCACTTGCACGCGCATCACGCAGAAGACTGTATTCGAGCTGAGGCTCTACACGATCGGCAGCTTCACTCTCTGCCCCGCGCGGGTAACGAACCGCTACCACACCCTGCGTATTGTAGATGGCCTCGTGCAGAGTAAGCGACAGCTCCGCATAAGAGAAGGGAGAAAAGATGGTTACCCCGGGAATCGACGACAGATAGGAAACGTCAAAAAGCCCCTGGTGGGTTTCGCCGTCGTCACCCACAATCCCCGCGCGGTCAACCGCAAGCACAATATGCGTTTGCTCAATGGCCGCATCGTGCAGTACCTCATCGTAAGCGCGCTGCAGGAAGGTGGAATAAACCGCAAAAACAGGCAGTTTTCCGCCTGCCGCAAGGCCCGCGGCAAAGGTGACGCCATGTTCTTCGGCAATACCGACATCAAAGAAACGTTCTTTATATTTTTTATAAAAGAAATTAAGCCCGGTTGCGTACTTCATCGCCGCGGTAATCGCACAGATGCGTTCGTCCTCATCCGCAAGCTCAAGCAGGTACTGCCCGAACCGGGTGGAGAAGGTATCGCCGTTTGTGGGCGCAACACATTTGCCCGTCAAATCCATATTGGGGATGCCATGATAAGCACCGGGATTCTCCTCCGCGTTTGCAAAGCCTTTTCCCTTTACAGTATCCACATGAATGATTGTCGGCCCTTTAATGGCCTTCGCCCTTGCGAGGACATTCTTAAGGCTGGCCAGATCGTGCCCGTCTACCGGGCCCAAATAGGTAAAGCCAAAGGCCTCGAAGTAGTTGCTGTGGTATAAATATTCTTTAAAGGTGGTTTTGAATTTTACCAGCATACGCTCGACCGGTTCGCCTACCAAGGGGAGGCGGTCTAAGATTCGGTGCGCCCTGTCTTTGGCGTTAAAATAGATGGGGCGCGAACGGATCTTCGCCAGATGCTTTGCAACTGCCCCCACGTTCTTGGAGATCGACATCTCATTATCGTTTAAGATCACAATGAGGTTTTCGGCAGCCTTGCCGACGTTATTCATCCCTTCAAACGTCAGGCCGTTGGTAGTAGCACCGTCGCCCACCACGGCAATTACCTTGCCTGCCTCGCCGCTTAAGCGTTTCGCGGCGGCGATACCACTGGCAGCCGAAACGGCATTGCCCGCGTGGCCTGAAATAAACGCGTCGTGAATGCTCTCTTTGGTTTTGGGAAAGCCCGAGATACCGTCCTCCTGCCTCAGGGTAGAAAAACGCTCGAGCCTGCCGGTCAATATCTTATGCGTGTAGGACTGGTGACCGACATCGAACACCATGCGGTCGGTAGGGGAATCGAAAACAACATGCATTGCGACGGTAAGCTCCACTACACCTAAATTAGAGGCAAGGTGCCCGCCCGTATGGGAGATGGTATCCATCAACAGCTCGCGTATCTCGCCGCAAAGCTTCGTTAACTCCTCATTGCTCAGCCGCTTCAGCTCGTCGGGAAGCTTCAGGCTTCGCAGCATACTATCATTATCCATTCTACGGGTATTACTCCTTCAGCATGAATATACGGTTTACCGCATAGGAATGACGAGCGCCATGATAATGCCCAGCAGCGCACCGCCCAATACCTCAAGCGGCGTGTGCCCAAGGTATTCCTTCAGCTTTTTAAACTGCATATCATCAAGCTTAATAACCTTATTCTTATCGTGTTTATAATGCTTTTTGCCTAAAGCATCTGTTTGTTCTTCGCCTTTTTCTTCGGGTCGCCGGATGCTTACCACGATCTTGTTGATAATCTTTGCCTGTTCACCCGCCGCGCGACGAACGCCCATGGCATCGTACATAACAACGGCGGCAAACATGATTGCCAAGGCAAACAAGGGGGAACCGAAGCCTTCCTTTCTTGCCACTGCAAGCGTCATGGAACACACAAGCGCCGAATGAGCACTGGGCATACCGCCCGCGCCCACCAGACGCTCGGCCTCAAAGCGCTTGGTTATAAAAAGCGTAAGCAATGTTTTAATAATCTGTGCAGTAATCCAGGAGGATATCGCGCAGGTTAGAATGTAATTGTTTATCAGTGCGTATATGTCATTCATAATGACCCCATTCCGCCGCTCGGCATTGCGGCAAAAGAATAGACGAAACAAATCAAAAATAGAACAGCAAAAGTTAGACGTTTTAATGGGTTCGGTTCGTCAGCGCATCGGTAAACTCTAGGATGAACGTATCAACACACGGGAAGGCCTTGAGCAAGCCTTTTGCTTCTTCACTCATGCCCTGCGCCATCCGGCGGGCCTGTTCAATACCGTACAGGGTGGCAAAGGTTGTTTTATGGTTGCTCTGGTCGCTGCCGGTTGGTTTGCCCAGTTCCTTGGCAGACCCAACAATATCAAGTATATCATCAACTATCTGAAACGACAAGCCGATTTTTTCACCGTAGCTGTCCGCAATTTGAATGAGGCTGTCGTCTGAACCCGCAACAACGCAGCCCATCTGTACGGCAGCACAAATAAGCGCCCCGGTTTTAAGGGTATGGATGGTATCAAGCATTTCAGCCGAAAGCGGACTGCCCTCGTTTTGCAGGTCGATGGTCTGCCCGCCAACCATCCCGTTGTATCCGGCGGCCTTTGCAAGGATACCCGCGGATTTGACCGTCCGTTCATAAGGCACCTTTTCGGGGCTACAGCCGGTTAGAATCGTTTCAAACGCAAGGGTTAACAGCCCGTCCCCCGCAAGCAGGGCGTTGGCCTCGCCGAAGGCAATATGGCAGGAAGGCCGTCCCCTGCGCAGGTCGTCGTCGTCCATACAGGGCAGGTCGTCGTGTATCAGGGAGTAGCAGTGCAGCATCTCGATGGCGCACGCGAAAGGCAGGGCCGCCGAAATGTCGCCGCCGCACAGCCTGCAAAATTCCAACACCAGTACGCCGCGAATGCGCTTTCCGCCCGACATCAGGCTGTAGCGCATAGCGTCCACCACCGCCTGCTGAGGAACACCCTGCTCGGGCAGGTAGCCGTCCAGTGCGGTATTGATCATTTCTACATAGTCATCTAATCGTTTAGAATAATCGTTCATGAATATATCTGCCTTTCAGTACAATAGCCGCTATTAAAAATGCAGGAAAATACTATTAATCATCCGCTTGTGACAGCTCGGTGATTTTAAGCTCGGCGGCTTTTAGCTTGTTTTGGCAGTCGGCTAACAGTATTGTACCCTGTTCGTAGAGCTTTAATGAGGTTTCTAGGTCGGTTTCGCCGTTTTCAAGGCTCGTGATGATCCCCTCAAGCGCCGCGAAGGCCTCCTCGATGTTCAACTCTTTTTCCTTCTTACTCATATACAAAACCCCTTTGCCGGTAAAAATTCATATTACTTTGGCTTCAAACGAGCCGTCCTGCAATCGAATCGTTATTTTCTCTCCCGTTTGTACGGCTGTAGCGCTCTTGATTACGCTTTTGTCTTTGTAAGCCACCGCATAACCACGTTGCAGCACCTTCAGCGGGCTGAGCGCGTCCAGCAAGCCTACATAAGCAGACGCACGGCTTTCATAAGCCGTCATTCTCTTCTGCATAGCAGTATTCAGCCGTTCCGTGCTCTGCCGCAAGGCTTTCTGATGCTGCTTAAGCCTTGCGACGGGGCTAGCAGCCGTAAGGGCAGCCGAAAGAACATTCAGACGTTCCGACGATTGGTGCAGTTGTTTTATACAAGAAGCCTGCAGCTGCCTATGATAGGCAAGAAGCCTGTTTTGCAGCTCGGCAAGCTCCGGTACAGCCAACTCCGCGGCCGCCGACGGGGTAGGAGCCCGCAAGTCCGCCACAAAGTCGGCGATGGTATAATCGGTTTCATGCCCGATGGCGGAGATAACAGGGATCGTGCTTTCATAAATGGCTCTGGCAATCCCCTCGTCATTGAAGCAAAAAAGGTCTTCATAGCTGCCGCCGCCGCGCGCAAGGATGATTACATCAATCTCCGCAAGCCCGTTTACCCTGTGCAACGCGCTTATAACGCTGCGCGGGGCGTCGGCGCCCTGCACCGTTACCGGGCAGAGCAGTACCTCGGCAATGGGGTAACGGCGGGAAAGAATGCTGAGGATATCCTGTACCGCGGCCCCGGTTTTGGAGGTGATCACCGCGATACGCCGCGGCAGAAGCGGCAGCGCCTTTTTATGCTCATCGGCAAACAAGCCCTCGGCACCCAAGCGTGACTTTAACTGCTCAAAGGCAAGCGCCAGGCTCCCGATTCCCTCGGGCAGCATATCGGTGCAGTAAACCTGATACTGCCCTTCCCTTTCGTATACCGAAATCTCGCCGCCCACCACCACAGACATGCCGTTTTCGGGCATAAACGGTACGGCGGACGCATGCGTTTTAAACATGACGGCGCGGATGGACGACTGGCTGTCTTTGAGCGTAAAGTAAAAATGCCCGGAGGGATAATGGTTTTTAAAGTTGGAAATCTCCCCGCGCACCATCACACGGCTGAGGTTCCGGTCACCCTCCAGTATGGATTTTATATAGATATTCACCTGTGTAACCGTCAAAACCCTAGCAGAGCCCATGGCTGCCTCCATAGTTACGTTTAATCATCCTTCTTAAGCTGCCGTGCTTTCAGCGCGGTAAGGATGGCAATGCCGGCGGCATTGTCGCTTGAAAACTCCGGCTGTGCAAATAATCCGCCGTATTTTTGCGTAAGATGTGCGCGGATGATGGAGTTTGACATCACGCCGCCCGCGTAGAGTAGCGGCAGGCTGCCGTACTTTGCGAGGGCAAGCTCCGTCATCTTATCTACCGTCGCCTCGATATAGGCAATGCAGTAGCGCGCGATATCGCACCTTGGAGCACCCTCGTCAAACATCCTTTTGCAGATGTTCTCAAGCCCCGACAGGCAGCAATCCTGCCCGCGGATGGTAGGGGTTACTTTATACCTCACAGTGCTTTCAAGCGCTAATTCCTCCAGATATCTTCCGGCGGGAAAGGGTAACCCTAACAGCACCCCTACCCGGTCTACCGCCTGCCCCGCTTTTAAATCAAGGCTTGTACCTATTTCGGTAACCTCAAGCAGATGTTCCCTGCCCGGCGTTACCAACAGGCAGTCGGTGGTACCGCCTGAAACATGGAACGCGATAAAACGTTCTTTAATTAGATCCAGCCTGTTTACCGAAAAGAGCGCCGCGACAATGTGCCCCGCCTGATGTGAGAAATCGTAAACGGGTACCCGCAGGGCACTGGCCACCGACACCGCGCTACATTCACCCACCAGAAAACAGGGCATGTAAGAGCCGGAAACATCCCTCGGGCGTGCGGAATAACCTACCGCACTGAGAGTTGTACATGAAACAGTTTGAAATAGCTGCTCCATAATGCCCGAAAGCTGCTTTACATGGCTAAAAACGGCATCACTCTGCTTTAATCCAAGTGTACCTTCTTTTACGGGCAGCAGCTGTTTTTTATGCGTAATGGTACCGGTAATATCGTCATAGACGGCTGCGGAGGTGGTATAGTTGCTGGTGTCTATCCCAAGATAGAATGCCATACCGCCATTACTCCTCTGTTTTATCCGGAGCCGGTGTTTCCGTCACTTCTGTTTGCTCCGGTACAGGGCCTGCGGCAGCGGCCTTTTGCTCTGCCTCAAGCTCCTTGGCGGCGGTGCCGAGCACCCCGTTTACGAAGGCCGAGTCGTCCTCCCCCGCATACTTCTTCGCAACCTCAACCGCCTCATTGATGGAAACACTCACGGGGATATCATTTTCATAGGTCATCTCATAAAGCGCAAGCCTTAACACCGCAAAAGCCACCTTCGAGATTCGGTTCATCTTCCACTTGGTTGAAAGTCTCTCAATGCGCGCATCAAATTCCTCGAAGTGTTCTACCGCATGCAGCGCGGCCTCCGCAGCAAAGGGCTCCAGTTTTAGCTCTCTGCTTTTTACGGCAAGGTCGATGATCTCCTGCATGCTTTCAGGACGAAATGATTTTTCAAATAACAGAATAAACGCCTGTTCCCGGGCTTCTCTACGCGACATGTTTTGAGCATCCTTTCAGGTATTGTGAAAATCGGTTTTTATCCATAATACAAAATAAGCCCTCCGCCTTTAAGGAGGGCTTACCGGTTCTGCTTATTGCTTATCGTCGGCATCATTAAAGATGATAGAAATCACATGCACATTCACCTTTGAAACCGCAATACCCGTCATGCTCTGCACCGAAGCCTTGACGTTGGACTGTATTTGTTGGGCAACCTCTTGTATCTTGGCGCCAGCCACGAGGTTAACATAGACGTCAATCACTGCCACATCGTCCCGCACCGAAAGCTTAACCGGCTTGGGAACAACAGGTTTTGAAACCAGCCCTTTAAAGCTTGTGGGCATAGATGCAAGCTCGGCTACCCCGTTAATCTCTCTGGTTGCGGTGCAGGTAATCTTCGAAATAACATCCTCCGAGATCTTTAAGCTGCCAACGGTATCCTTGATTGTATTCTCTTTCATGTAAACCTCCGTTTCGCCACCATTACCGGCATAATTGAATTATAATGATGTAATTGAACATCCAACTTATTGTAAGATACAGACAAAAATAAAGTGGTATAACACCATTTGCTATAATGGTATTATACCACAAAATGAGAAAGACACAACTATTTTACCGGAATAATCGTGATATTTTCTGCCAGTACATCACATTCTTTTATAACAATGTCCTTAATCTGCGCGGCTTCGCTGTTGAGCAGGCCGTCGGTTTTAACCACAATGCTGGCCTTGTCACCGTCTATAAACGCAATGCAGTCGTCAAAGCCTTTGGCCTTAATCAGGCTCTCGATATTGCTCTCGGCGTCAATGGCGTCGGAAAGGCTCGCCGCCGTCGCAATGGCGATGTTCTTTTCATCCTCGCTCACCTGTGAGTCTTTTAAGATATCCTGCAAGGTTTCTACCGCTTCATCGCGGCTTTGCTTTTTGTTCAGGCGCGCCTCTATAAAGTAATCCTCTCCGGCTTCGTTGCTTAAAGCTGCCTGCGCCGCGTCGGTGGCATCGTCGGTAATGCCTGTAATATCGGTAACGTCTACAGCATCCGCGGGTGCTTCATCCTCATTGGCGACAAACTGCGCCTCGCCGTAGTTCTTGGAAGCCTCCACATCATCTGTTAAGGTCAAGTCCTTGCCTGTTTTGGAGAACTGCCAGTTTAGATAAATGGCAACCCCCAGCGCCAACACCAGTGTAGCGAGTAATATCTGTCTTTTCCCAAATACCATAAGTACGATTCCTCCCAACCGATAATTATTTTTCGTTAGACATTTTTGTGACGCAAACCCTGTTCGACCCTATGTCAAGCGCCGTGGTCACCGCGTCAATAATTCGTGACCGCACTGTCGTATCATCACCGCCTTCACATACCACCACAACCCCTTTTATTAGCGGCGCCTTTTGCGTTGTAAGCAGCGCCTGCTTTCCTTCGGAGCCATCTACAAAGATATACTTCTCCTCGGTACTGTCCTTCTGGGTTGTTTTGGTGCCTTGCCCGTCCTGGGCATCCCTGGTTACGTCCGTATTGCTTTTTTCCTCTTTGGCGTACACATATTCGGCGCTGCTTTCCAGCGTAACCATTACTTTAGCTTTCCCTACGCCCTCAATGGCTGTAACCATATCGTAGATCTGCTGCTCAATCACCTGATTGCTTTCGGTAAAGGTGCTGTTACTATCGGTACCAGCTGCCTTCTTTTCCTGCTTGGGGGCGATTATGTCCGAAAGCAGGATGAGAACAATGCCGAGCACCCCGATAAAAACAATGACCTTTACCTTTTTGTCGCCTTTTAAAAAGTCTAATAGCTTTTCTTTAAAGCCCGCAGCGTTTTGCTTTCCTGACATATCGTCCTCCACAAAATCAGGTATCGGATGACTGGGTAAAGGTTATATTCACCCGATTGCCTGTTTTTTGGCTTATATACTCTCTTATCTCCGTTTCACGCGAAATAAATCCGGGCGGTAAAACAATATCTATCTGACTAATAGATATGCTGGCATTGTCCGCAGTATTATACCTAATTGAAATATTTTCAGCCCCGACGCCAATCTCTTTCAGTAGGGCATCAACCTTTACTGAAACGGCGCCGGACACCTGTTCATCCACCGTGGTTGTGAGACTATTCTGCACCTGCTGCATCTCCTCTTTGGCATCCTGCGCAAGCGTCAGGTGAATTTCGGGGAAGTGCAGGATAACCGGTGAGATGATACAGCTTAAAAAGAAGGCCGCTATCACCAGCTTCATGATTTTTTCAAGGCTGGTGTTGGGGATAAGCAGGTTCATCACGCCGCCGGCGACAGCGGCAACACACAGGGATATTGCCCATACCTTCAGGTCCGCCATGAAACGGGCTCACTTCCTTCTTTTCGGCATTACATTGCGCCTGAGCTGATGACAAGGGTAATGGTAGTGGCGACGATAAGCAGCAACGCAAAGCAGAGTATTACCGCCAGCAGCAGCGAAACCGCCGTAGCGGAGGATTTTAACACCTCGCTGACCGGCTTTAGGTCAAAGATATCGCTCACGGCCGCCGCGATATTGAGCGTAAGGTACCAGATGGCGGCATCGATTAAAACCGGCAGAAAGATGATGGCGGCGGCAATGATGCCAAACCCGCCCACGACGCTTTTAAGCAGCGAGATGCAGCCGCCTACAGAGGCTACGGCATCGGATAAAGCGCCGCCCACAATCGGGACAAAGCTGCCGACCAAAAACTTGCCCGCCTTGATTGCCACAGTGTCGGCACCCGTAGAGACGATGGTTTGCACCCCCAAAAGCCCGACAAAGATGGTGATAATAAACCCTAAAACCCATGTTGCACAGCTCTTGAGCATCTTGGCCGCACCCACAAGATTGAGCTGGGGTGAAACCGCCGAAACGATGCAAAACGCCAGATAGATACAAAGCAGCGGCACCACAGTGGTGGAGGCGATCTGCGAAACCAGCTCGGCAGCCGTAAACAAAAATAGGCTGTAGGTGGAGGCCGTAACAGGCTGCCCCGATACCGCCATAATACCGGATAGCACCGGCACGAACCCCAGCATAAAGTTGGCACAATCGTAAACGGCCCGTGAGGTTCTTTCTATACAGGACCAGATGGGGGTGATAATACCCGCCACGATACACAGTACCGAAACGGTGGTAAATACCCCGCCGATGGGCTTTTGCAAGAAGCCTTCTTTAAACCCGTCCACCAGTGAGCATAAAAGGATAATGCCCAAGATAGAAAAGAACAGAATCTTTGGCTTAGAAAGCGTATCCTTTACCATGAGCCATAGGACGTTAAAAAACTGTGAGGGCTCGAGCGAAAGCAGGCTGCCCGGTGTAAGCTGGTCAACGCCTAGCTCACGCAGATACGCCTGTGTTTCACTCGGCAGCATAAACACCAGTTCACCCGCGCCGCTCGCCTCCAGCTGCTGCTCGAACAATTCTTCGGTCGGTGGCGGTTCTACAGTATCGGCCGGTTCAGCATAAACCGGGGTAGTCAGCAGTAGCACCAGTGCAATGAACAGCAATAACCTTTTCATGGCTCTCTTTTCCGTTCCGCCGCGGCTGCGGCACATACTTCTATCCTGCGGAGATGAGTGTTTTCGCAACCTCAAGAATCTGCTTAAAAAGCGGCAGCGACTGCAGCAGCACCGCAATCTTGCCCGCGGTTTCCACCTTGGTGGCGATGGTCCCCGCGCCCGAATCACGGCACACGTCCGCCGCCAGCTGCGTGATAAAACAGATGCCGAGGCATTTAAAAAGGATGACAATATATTCGCTGGGCATGTTGGTGGACTCGATCAATTCCTCGACCTGCGACAGGATGGGCGCCGCAGCGGTAAGCACCAGCAAGAGGATGACGATCCCCGCGCCGAGGTTGATCAAAACGGAATACTCCGGCTTGTACTGCTTGAGCAGCACCGAGATGGCAGCCGCGATGATGGCAGCGCCTGCAATGGTGATGATGTTCATGGCTACAGCCCAAACACGCTTTTTACCGTCTCAAACAGGTTGCTGATTTCATAGATGATCATCATCAGTACGACAATCAGCCCCGCAAGCGTCGTCATCATCGCCTGCTCCTCCCTGCCCGAGCGGATAAGCACCTGATTCAGCACGGCCACAATGATCCCGATTGCCGCAATCTTAAAGATTAAATCCACTTCCATAGCCTTAAGCTCCATTCCGTCTTCTGTAATTTAAGCCTGTTTTCAGGCATTCTCTATATGATAAGCACGGCCAGTCCGATGCCCGCAAGCACCCCCAGCGTGGTATACATCTTAGCGTGCGCCGTGCTCTCACTTCTGGCCTTTTCGTGGCTCTGGGTAAACATTTTTTGATAAAGGGCGATGGTTTTCCCCTGCTCCTCCGAGTCGGTGGTACCGATGTACTCGCCTAACGCGTAAAGGCGGTTCATGTCCTCGTCGCCGAGCAGTATGGCGTTTTTCCCTTGGGTAACGGCTGTGCGCCAAGCCTCCGGGAAGGGTACCCCCACGCGCAGATCATCCCTTACCTGCTTAAGAAACCGCAGGCTGTCAAAACGCTCGGAATCGGCCAATGACGCAATGATCTCGGCCACCGGCATTCTGGTGTAGCTGATCTGTGATGAAAAAAAATCGAGCATCTCCATGACCTTCTCAAGGTAGTTCGCCCGGTCTAGCAGCCTGCGGCACATGGATACTCCAACCGCCGAGCAGGTTATGATTATACAGATGGCCCCGCCTACTCTGAGCATTCCATTCACCTGCCTTAATAATCTCTTTGATCTTTCCGGGAGCGTCCGCGCCGTGCAGAAACACGATGTTCGGAAATGCGCCCAAGGTAATCAGACGCATAATCTGTTTTTTATGCCGCAGCTCGTCTATATCGGTAGCATGGGCGGAGGCCACTACGCACACCCCGCAGTTCAAGCCCGTTTGTATCGCCTTGGCCTCTTCCTCGCCGCCGATTTCATCGCAGATAATCACATCGGGCGCAAGACATTTTACCGCAATCATCAACCCTTCGCCCTTGGGGTAGCCGTCCAGCACATCACACCGCGGGCCTAGGCTGTTTTCTGCCTGTCCGCAATGCGTGGCGGCAAGCTCGCCTCGTTCGTCCACGACGGCCACCCGCGTATTGTTTATTGAAAGCTGACGCGCAAGATCGCGCAGCACCGTCGTTTTTCCGCTGGCGGGCACCCCGCATACCAGCAGACCGGACAGCCCCTGCGACAATACACGGCTGAAAATCTCATCGGCGGCGCCGTTAATCTCACGCGCCACGCGAATGTTGACGGATGAAATATCCCTTAGGCCGGTTATCTTGCCGTCCTCCACGACCGCCGTACCGCAAACCCCCGCCCTGTGGCCATTTTTTACGGTAATAAACCCGGACGCAATCTCGTTTTGATGGCTGTATACGGAATACCCGCACAATTTTTTAAAGCATTCGTTTACTTCATCCTTGGTGACAAAGAGCGATTGCGGTGTTTGCGCCTCCGAGAGGCTGCCGTCGCTTTGAAACAGCCAATCCGCCGAAACAAGGTTTACCGCAAGCGGTTTTCCCACGCGCAGGCGGATCTCCCGCACTTGCCCTTTTTTAACATCGGCCAGATTTTTTATGTACATACTGAGCCGAGGGGGCAAAAAGCCTGCCGCATCGTCTACGCGCTGTACGTTTTCCGCCAGTACCACATCCATCACTCCTGCTTGTACTACCTGCTACTGCAATACTAATTCTTCTTTAAAAAAGCGATGAAATCGCTTTTTTAAACCCCGCCTTCGGCGGAGAGCAACAACGCCTTGCGTTGTTGCAGAATGAGTATTGAACGGTAATTCTGCGGCTAAAGCCGCCCGCGCCGTTTTTATAACGGCGTATTTGAAAGGGGGTTTTATCCCCTTTTCAAATGGAATTTAGTATAATATATTCACCTGCCGAACTTTTAGAACAGCAAAAAACAGGAAGGCATCTGCCTTCCTGTTTTCAGTGAATGATTGTATTTTTATATATGCTTAGATTCTGATCTTGCCAACCGACGAAGACGGCTTACCGCTCGGCTTATCACCGATCTTCTTTGCGCGGTAATTCTTCCAAACTACCCACAGCGGGCCGGCGATGCAGATGGTGGAGTACACACCGGAGATCATACCGATAATCATCGGGAACGCGAAGGAGAAGATGGAGGTAACGCCGTTAATCAGCGCCACCACGCATACCGTAATCATAACCAGCAAGCCGCAGCCGCTGGTATTGATAGAACGCGTCAGCGACTGGTTGATGCTGAGGTTTACAATCTCGGCGAGATCCTTTTTGCCACCGTGCAGCTTCTCGTTCTCACGGATACGGTCGTAGATAACAATGGTATCGTTGATAGAGAAACCGAGGATGGTAAGCACTACCGCAATAAAGTTGTCATTGAGCGGTATTCTGAAGAAAACGAATGCCGCAAACACCATCAGGGCGTCATGGAAGAGCGCGATAACACCCATGGCACCCGCCGAGATACCGCCTATCTTACGGAAGCGGATACCTACGTAGATAATGATGAGCAAGGACGCCGCGACAACCGCTACAAGGCACTTCGCGAAGAATTCTTTACCCATTACAGGGTTTACGTTGGACGAATCAAGCATCGTAACCTGATTATCCGGGAAGGCCTTTACAATCGCATCGGTCATCTTCTGCTGATTTTCAATGCTCAGGCTCTCTTCCTCCGTGAGGGAAACAACCAGTTTATTGACGGCACCCGCCGTCTTCTGCACGCTTACCTGTTCGCCGATGGTATCCTGAATAGTGGTAGCAACCGCATTCGGGTCGATATCACCGCTATAGGTGTAGTTGATAATGGCGCCGCCCTTGAACTGAATGTCCAGCTCTACGCCAAAGATAAACGAAACGATAATGGTAATAAGGATAATGGCAATGGAGATCGAAAAATAAATCTTCTTTTTACCCATGAAGTCAATCATTATTTTGCACCTCCATACAGCCAGGGCTTGCGAAGGCCCTTAAACTTTGAAAGCGAGCGCAGCATAAGCCGCGACGCGGTAACGCCCATTAAGAAGTTAAAGATAACACCCACAAGCAGCGTATAACCGAAGGAATAGATTGCGCCGGTTGTGGACGGGCCGAACATGAAGAAGATGGGGGTGAACAGCTTTGCCCAGAAGCTTGTCGGCGGGCCGAATGAGCCCATGAGGATAGCCGCAACGATAACTACGGTTACGTTACCGTCAAAGATTGCGGTAAAGCCGCGCTCGTAACCAAGGTCGATTGCACCCTCAATGGTTTTACCTGCACGAAGCTCTTCCTTTACACGTTCGGAGGTGATAACGTTTGCGTCAACACCCATACCGATACTTAAGATGATGCCGGCGATACCGGGCAGTGTAAGCGTAAAGCTGGGAATAAAGGCGAAGTAGCCGGATACAGCCATAATAAAGCCCGCAAACTGGCCGGTTAACGCAATGGAGGCAACTAGGCCCGGCAGCTTATAATATGCGATCATGAAGATGCACACCAGTGCAAATGCGATAAAGCCGGCCACTACCATCGAATCCTTGGCGCTGACGCCGAGGGTCGGGGAGATGGAGCTGTAGTTCTCGGTTACAAGCTTAAACGGAAGCGCACCGCCGTTGATCTTGTTGGCAAGGTCCATCGCCTCTTGGGGGGTAAAGCCCTGCGAACCGCCGTTGATGGAGGCATGTCCGCCGGTGATGGCGGATTCAACCACCGGGTCGGAGATCATGGTATCATCCATCCAGATGGAGATCTTTTTGCCTACCAGCCTTGTGGTGGCCTCGCCGAACTTCTTGGCTCCCTCATCGGTAAGCTCGAGCGCAACCTCAGGCTGTGAGGTCTGTGTATTGGTAACCGCAGAAGCGGATTTTACATCCTTGCCCTCGATTACGATGCTATCCTTCGTAACCCCGGTAGGCAGGCCCGCGGCGTCGCGGTTGGCTTCCTCACGGAAGGTAAGTAGCGCGGTATCGCCAAGCTCCTTGATGGCCTGCTCAGGATTCTTGCTGGACTCCTCGTCCTTCCACGGGAAACGAACGATGATACGGTCTTTCGCGGTATCGGTGTAAACCTCGTAGTCGGTGATGTTCTGGGTGACAAGACGCTGTTTTATTACCGACTCGGCAGCGGTCATCTGAGCATTGGTTGCATCGAAGCCTTCAGGAGGGGTAAACGTCACATCCACGCCACCTCGAATATCAATGCCCCAACGGATATCATTAGCTCCCTTGACATAAACCTTTGTGGTATCGCCGTATGTAGTGCGAATACCCACAAATGATGTCACAGCTAAAAAAACGATTAGCGCAAACACAACAAAGAATGTTGCTTTTGAGCCCTTTTTCATAGCCCAATCCTCCTAGTTATAGTATGCCCAATTTTATATGCCGCAGCCGACCGCGTGAGGTGACTAGGGGCTGATAACGGATAGGCCGCATGATTAATGAAATTGGCAATCACAACGAATATTATATTGTTTTCCACACAAAAAGTCAACAAAACTAAACGCTTAACTCGGCTTTTTCACCAATTATTTCTTGATTTTGCTCAAGAAGCGGCGTTACATATTCCTGTGAAAACTCCACTACCTGCTTTGCCGCTCTGCCGGTGAAGTTTTCCGGCTTTAAAACGGCTAGGATGTCCTCTTTTGTGAGCATGAACGCCTTATCGTTTACAATGCGCTCGATGAGGTCGTTCTCCCCGCCCTGCTCCTTTACCACCCTTGCGGCGGCAAGGGAATGCTCGCGCAGCTTCTCGTGCAGGGCCTGCCGGTCGCCGCCCTTTTTAACCGCCTGCATCATGATGTTCTCGGTCGCCATAAAGGGGAGCTCCTTCATCACGCGCTGCTCGATCACCTTGGGGTATACCACGATGCCGTCGCACACATTGAGCATGATGTTCAGGATGGCATCTACCCCCAAGAAGGCCTCCGCTACGCTGATGCGCTTGTTGGCCGAATCGTCAAGGGTTCGCTCAAACCACTGTGTCGCGGCGGTAAAAGAGGGGTTTAGGCTGTCCACCATCACGTAGCGCGCCAAGGAGGTGATGCGCTCACTGCGCATGGGGTTGCGTTTGTAGGGCATGGCGGAAGAACCGATCTGGTTTTTCTCAAATGGCTCCTCCATCTCCTTAAAGCTCTGCAAAATACGCATGTCGTTGGAGAATTTGGAGGCTGTCTGTGCAATGCCGCTTAGAGTTGCAACCACCTGCGCGTCTACCTTGCGCGAGTAGGTCTGCCCCGAAACGGGTACTACCCCGTCAAAGCCCATATCCTTAGCTATCAAGGCTTCCAACCTGCGTATCTTTTCGTCGTCACCGTCAAAAAGCTCCACAAAGCTCGCCTGCGTGCCGGTGGTGCCCTTGGAGCCCAGCAGCTTTAGGCTGTTTATGCGGTACTCTACCTCATCCAGATCGTAGAGCAGCTCGTTCATCCACAGTGTCGCCCGCTTGCCCACCGTGGTAAGCTGTGCGGGCTGCAGGTGGGTATACGCGAGTGCGGGAAGATCTTTATATTTCAGCGCAAAATCATTGAGCAGTGCAAGTACGTTTAACAGCTTACGCCGTACCACCTGCAGCGCGTCACGCATAACAATAACATCGGTATTGTCCCCTACATAGCAGGAGGTAGCGCCAAGGTGGATGATCCCCTTCGCCGTGGGGCACTGCAAACCGTAAGCGTAAACATGCGCCATCACGTCGTGGCGCACGAGGCGCTCACGCTGCTCGGCTTCTTCGTAGTTGATATTGTCCGCGCTCGCTTCAAGCTCTGCAATCTGGGTGTCGGTAATCTCCAGTCCCAGCTGCTTCTCCGCTTTTGCCAGCGCAACCCAAAGCCTTCTCCACGTTTTAAACTTTTTATCGGCAGAGAAGATATACTGCATCTCGTCACTGGCGTAACGGGTGCAAAATGGGCTTTCGTATGAGTCGTGCAAATTGTACACCTCCGAGTAATCATCATAGCCGTCAAACGCTATGTGCTTATTTTGTCAATGATCAGAATTCGCTCTAACCACAGTCTATAAATTGACAGAATAAGCAACTGCATTTATTATATCACGTTCAGTGCGGTTTGTCCCACTAAAATGTCAAAAAACGCTTGGCAAAAAAATATCCGAATAAGCGTAAGCTTATCCGGATATATCGATTGATTGGATTTAAAAATTTTATTTGATTAAAAACTTCTCGGCGCTTGCGAGCTTTACGCACAGGCAGAACAGTTTCATAGCGGCTTTAAGCTCCGAAAGCGGCGGGAAGGTGGGCGCTATGCGGATATTGCTGTCGCTGGGGTCGATGCCATAAGGATATGTAGCCCCTGCCGGGGTAAGTACCACGCCCGCTTCCTTGCACAGCCCAACAACCCTTTTTGCGCAGCCGTTTGGAACGTTCACTGAAATGAAGTAACCGCCGTTAGGCTTATGAAAGCTTACAAGCCCAAGCTCGGCAAGCTCCTGCTGCAGCGCCCCTGTTACCAGCTCGAACTTCGGTACCAGTATCTCCGCCTGCTTTTTCATGTGGCTCAAAATACCGTCAAGATTTTTAAAATACTTCACATGCCTGAGCTGGTTAAGCTTATCCGGGCCGATGGTTTGAATGGTGAGCATGCTTTTAAGCTGCCTGATATTGTTGTCGGACGCCGCCATTACCGCGACCCCCGAGCCGGGGAACGAAATTTTGGAGGTGGAGGCAAACTCAAAAACCATGTCTTCGGTGCCCGCCGCCCTGCACTCCTCAAAGATATTGAGCAGCACATCGGCTTCATACAGGTCGTGCACCACATAGGCGTTATCCCAGAAGATTCTAAAGTCCTCCGCCGCGGGCTTTAAGCGTGCGAAGCGCTTTACCACCGCATCGGAATAGGTAATTCCCTCAGGATTTGAATACTTGGGCACGCACCAGATGCCTTTAATGGTGCTGTCGCCCGATACCAGACGCTCTACCTCATCCATATCCGGCCCGTCGCTGTTCATCTTCACGGTGATAAGCTCCATGCCAAACAGCTCGGTAACGGCAAAATGGCGGTCGTAACCCGGCGACGGGCAAAGAAATTTAACCTTATCAAGCTTCATCCACGGCTGTTTTGAGCCGTATACGCCGTGCGTCATCGCTCTTGAGATGGTATCGTACATCATGTTCAAGCTGGAATTCCCACCGATAATGATGTTTTGGGCGGGTACTGCAAGCATCTCGGAAAACAGCCTTTTCGCCTCGGGGATACCGTCCAGCAAACCATAATTCCTGCAATCGGTACCATCCTCAGCCTTCATAATATCGCTGCTGGTGAGGCAATCAAAGATGCCGCTTGAAATATCCAACTGGGTGGCGGAGGGCTTACCTCGGGACATATCCAGCTTTAAACCCTTAGCTTTAATCTCATTATACTGTGCTTCCCACTGCTGCTTTAATGCTAAAATCTGTTCCTTGGGCTGTTGCTCAAGTTTTGACATGAATATTTCCCCCTGTTATACTGCACAACTATAAAAGAATGTTGAAATGCAACGCTATTATTCTAATACAAGTATCGTAATTTTGCAAGATTATTTTATCAAACTTGCAAATATATCATATGCAAGTTCTGGCAGTATGTGAGGCACGGTAAAAAAATTAAAACTCACAAAGGCCGGTCGTGCGCGGAAAGGGCAACACATCACGAATGTTGGTAATGCCCGTAAGATACATCACCAGACGCTCAAAGCCGAGACCAAAGCCCGCGTGGCGGGTACCGCCGTATCTTCTGAGGTCAAGGTACCAGGAATAATCCTCCGCGTTAAGGCCCAGCTCATCCATCCTCGCGGTGAGCAGATCCAAACGCTCCTCACGCTGGCTGCCGCCGATCAGCTCGCCGATGCCGGGTACCAGCATGTCCATGGCGGCAACGGTTCTGCCGTCATCGTTCTGACGCATATAGAAGGCCTTGATCTCCTTCGGGTAGTCGATGACGAACACCGGCTTTTTGAAAACCTGTTCGGTTAAAAACCGTTCGTGCTCGGTTTGCAGGTCGCTGCCCCACGAAACCGGGTATTCAAAGCTTTGGTTGTTCTGCTCGAGCAGCTTGACCGCCTCGGTATAGGTTACACAGCCAAAGTCGGCGTTCACGAGGTTTGTAAGCCGCTCAATAAGCGCCTTGTCTTTATCGTAAAAATCATTAAAGAATTGCATCTCCTGTGGGCAGGTTTCAAGTACATAGGCAATAGCGAACTTCACCATGCGCTCGGCAAGGCGCATATCGTCCGTAAGGTCCGCAAACGCGATCTCCGGCTCAATCATCCAGAACTCCGCGGCATGGCGCGGGGTGTTGGAGTTTTCCGCGCGAAAGGTGGGGCCGAAGGTGTATACCTTGCCAAACGCGAGCGCCATGCACTCCGCCTCCAGCTGGCCGGATACGGTAAGGCCGGAGGCCTTGCCGAAGAAGTCCTGACTGAAATCCACGCTCCCCTGTTGCGTGAGCGGCGGCTGTTTCGCGTCGAGGGTGGTTACGCGGAACATCTCACCCGCACCTTCACAGTCGCTGCCGGTGATGATGGGGGTGTGTGCGTAAACAAAGCCGTCCTCCTGAAAGAACTTGTGAATGGCGTATGCCGCCGCTGAGCGAACCCGAAACGCTGCGCTGAAGGTGTTGGTGCGCGGGCGCAGGTGCTGCATCGTGCGCAAAAACTCTAAGCTATGGCGCTTTTTCTGCAGCGGGTAATCGGGGGTGGAACCGCCTTCTACCTCAACCGCCTCGGCGTGAATCTCCAGCGGCTGCTTGGCCTCCGGGGTAGGGATAACACGGCCCCGCACCACGATGGCGGAGCCTACATTGAGCTTTGTCACCTCTTTAAAGTTAGCTACCTTCGCTTCCTCCAGCACCACCTGCAGGTTATTAAAGCAGCTGCCGTCGTTTAATTCTATAAAGCACAGCGCCTTGGAGTCGCGCAGGGTTTTTACCCAGCCGCACACCGTAACCTGTTTTTCTGCAAAGCTTGCTGCCTCCGAAAACAATGCCTTTATCTCTATACGTTCCATAGGATACCCTCCAAACCTTATATTCAGCTTTATAAATATACACTATTCAAACGGGCGAAGCTCCCCGTCCAGCATCCCCGTGCGCAGCACCGCCACATGTCCAAAATAGCCCGGGTGCTGCTTTTCAAACGCCTTAAGAATCAATGATGGGTTTAACCCCTCGTTTACACCCGACATCAGACGAAGAGCAACGATGGCCTTACCGTCCTCCGCCGTCACCGCTTCCTCGCCGATATAGTCTTTGAGATTCACCTCTTTAAAGCCCTTTTTGGTTTTCTTTTGGCTAAGTATCTCCGGCTGACGGATAAACGCCTGCCAGAGCGGGATAAACTCCGCTGGATTAACGTCGTGCACCGTAAGGCGGTACTGTGCGAAGGCGATGGCCTCCGTCTTGTTCTTTGGCTCTGCGGCGCGCAGCACCCGTATCTCGGGCGGAAGTGCCTCGTTTAAGCGCTGTATCAGCGCAGAAAGCGGGAACTCATCCTCCACAAGCTTGATATCCATCGTCTCACACTCACTCTCAAAGCCCAGCGAGAGCGGCATTGCGAAGGTCATGTAGATGTGCGGGTTAAACCCTTGGGTATACCAAGCAGGAATCTTCGCGCGTTTGAGCGAGCGCTGCATACAGCGCATCATATCAAGATGCGAGATATAAGCCGCGCGCCCTTTCTTGCTAAACCAGATTCTAACGCTGTTCAACGCATACACCCCTTCCTGCCTCGCTCGCGCCGCAGCCCGCACAGCGGATTCTGCAATGGGGTGTGGTGGCATTTTGGTACGCCGCTTGATTCTCCCTTACCAAAAATGATTTTGAAAGATAGTAATCCAAGTGATCCCACGGCATCACCTCGTCGTAGGCCCTGGTGCGGTTGGCGTAAAAGGCGGGGTCAATCCCCAAATCCTTCATCACGCCCTCCCAGACCTCGTAATGAAAGCACTGCATCCAGCCGTCAAAGAAGCAGCCGCGGCGGTAGGCCTCCTCCAGTACCTTTCCCAGACGGCGGTCGCCGCGCGCCAGCACCGCCTCCAGCAGGCTGGTCTCCACACTGCTCCAGCTGACGGTTACCTTGCGCTTCGCCTTTACCGCCTCCAGCAGGGCGCGGTGTTTCTCTAAAATTGACTCACGGGTATCCTGCGGTTCAAACTCAAAGGGTGTAAAAGGCTTGGGCACAAAGGTGGAGATGCTGGCGCTCACCGTTACCCCCTTGCCCTTCTGCCTCGTGGGCAGATCGTAGTAGAGGTCTACCACCTTCTGCGCAAGGTTGATGATCCCCTCCACATCCTCCATCGTCTCAGTAGGCAGTCCCAGCATGAAATACAACTTCACACTGGTATACCCGCCCTCAAACGCGGTTTTACAGGTGGTTAGGATATTCTCTTCGGTAATGTTTTTATTGATGACGTCGCGCAGGCGCTGGGTGCCCGCCTCGGGCGCAAAGGTAAGGCCGCTTTTGCGCACCTTCTTGATCTTTTCCATCAGTTCTTCCGAAAAATTATCGATGCGCAGGCTCGGTAAAGCCAAATTGATCTTGTCCTGGCTTGTCCAGTCTATCATCTCGCCCAAAAGCTCACTCAGCTGCGAGTAATCGCTGGTGCTCAGGGAGGAGAGCGAAATCTCCTCGTAGCCGGTGCTCTCGCACAGGTTGTGAGCGTCACGGTTTAAGGTATCGTAGCCCTTTTCCCGCAGCGGACGGTAGATAAAACCGGCCTGGCAGAACCTGCACCCGCGCAGGCACCCGCGCATGACCTCGACCTGCGCGCGGTCAAACACAATATCCACAAAAGGTACGACAAACTGCTCGGGGTAAAACACCTTGTCCAGGTCTTTGATGATCGCTTTTTTCACTTTTTTAGGTGCGCCCTCCGAGTTGATTACCTCGGCAATGGTACCGTTGGGGTGATAGTGCACCTCATAAAGAGAGGGAACGTACACGCCTTCTATCTGCGCCGCCTGCCTTAAAAAGGCCGCTTTGCTTATCCCTTGTTCCTTGGCCTTAATGTAGAGATCGGACAGGGCCAAGATATGCTCTTCGCCCTCACCGAGCATAAACAGGTCTATAAAATCCGCCATCGGTTCGGGGTTGCAGGTGCAGGGGCCGCCCGCCACCACCAGCGGCGATAATTCTTTACGGTCACGCGCCTTGACGGGAACCCCCGCGAGATCGAGCATATTCAGCACATTGGTATAGCTGAGCTCATACTGAAGCGAGAAACCGATGATATTGAAATCCGCGATGGGGTCTAAACTCTCTAATCCATAGAGGGGAATACCGTGCTCGCGCATCTTTTCCTGCATGTCGAGCCATGGCGTAAACACCCGTTCGCACCAGATGTCTTCCCTGCTGTTAAGCAGCGAGTACAATATCTTCATGCCAAGATGCGACATTCCCACCTCATAGGTATCCGGGAAACAGAACGCAAAGCGAAGCTTGATAGGTTCAAGGCTTTTCACCACACTGCCAAGCTCGCCGCCGATATACCGCGCGGGCTTCTCCACCGAGGTAAGAAAGCTGTCGAGCTTATCTTTTAGCTGCATCATAGATTAGTCCTTTCAAACGGGGCAATTGATTTTGCTGGTCATTATACTAAATTTCATACGCCACTATAAACGGCATATGCGGCTTTTAGCCGCCGAATTACCGTTCAATACTCGTTCTGCAACGACGTAAAGGGTTGTTGCTTCCTGCCAAAGGCGGGGAGATTAAAAAAGTGATCACTTTTTTAATGAAGAATTAGTATTACAATACCATATCATACCGCAATATACACCGCAATACAACATACAAACGCACGGTTATACTATATTCGATTTAAAAAGGGGAAACAATCCCCTTTTCAAACACGTTGTTATGGCACAAATGGTGTAATGGCTTTTAGCCGCCGAATTACCTTTCAATACCCGTTCTGCAACAACTTAAAGTGCTGTTGCGCCCTACCAAAAGAGGCTAAAAAGGTGATGACATCACTTTTAATTATTATAGCGTGATGCGTTGCTGCTTGGGTTTAAAACTGAGCAGCAGCCCTATAAGCAGGAACAGTGATACAACGAGCAGCGAGAAGTTGCTTTTCGTCACCACCAGCAGCATAATGCCTGATGTAAGCAAAGGTACCAGCACAACGAGAGAAATAACCAGCGAGACGATACCTCCCGTTTTGGCACCCCAAAAATGTGTACACAACAGGCTTACCACCCGCCCGCCGTCGAGTGAACCCACCGGCAGCAGGTTAAATACGCCGATTGTAAGGTTTACGGCCGCGATGAGCGATACCACCGGCAGCGCCGAGCTTTGGCATAAAAAAAACAAAAAGATATTGACAAACGGCCCGGCAAGCAGCGTGATAATCTCTTCGTGCAAAAGCAGAGTATCGGTTTTTACAATCCGCACCCCAAAGGCCTCAAAGCTTACGGACATGACGTCGCCCTTAAAAAGAAGCATTGCCAGCAGGTGCGCAAGCTCATGCGCGGCGGAGGAGAGAAACGCGCACAGCACCACGCCGGTGCGGTCTACCACCAGCAGCACCGCCAGCACCGCCACAAACAAAAACTTTACCTCAACCCGCACCCCGCAAAACTGAAAGCTCATACCACACCATCCTTGTCAAACACCCACATCGGGTCGGCGGCGATGCCGTTCTTTCTCATCTCAAAATGCAGGTGCGGGCCGGTGGCCACGCCGGTGCTGCCTACCAAGGCCAGTATTTCACCGCGCTTGATTCGGGCGCCTTTGGGCGCTAAAATTTTATCGCAGTGACAGTATACGGTTTCAAAGCCGCCTCCGTGGTCCAATATCACCACATTACCGTAGATATCTGAAAAGCTTATTTCCTTTACAGTGCCACCGACAGCCGCCATTATCCTTGTCCCTTTCGGGGCAGCGATGTCGATGCCTGTATGAAAATCGGGCTTGCCGGTTACAGGGTGGGTACGATAGCCGAACTTACAGGATACGCCGCCGCCCTCTATCGGAAAGGTGACACCGGCAAGCACCAAGATGGGCGACAGGGTTGTGCCTTTGGGGGCCTTTAGACGTTTAACGCCATCAAAAGAAAAAACAGGCATCTCTCCACCCATGCCTGTTTCTTCTTTTTGCGTGCCGTCTAAAAAGGAGAAGGTTTTGCTGACGGCATTTTCTATTGAGTCGAGGTTTTCACTAAGCACCTTGCCGGTAAAGCTTTCTCGTATGATCTCGTTATAGGATTGTTTAAGGGTATCGTAAGCGTCTGCGCCAAACTGTTTTACCGCAACCACCGAAAGCAGGATGAGCACACACAAAAACAGCTGCAAAGTCAGTATCTTTACGTAGCTTCCGCTGATATTCGTTTTTTCCTTCTGGCTTGCCTTCACGGCTCTGCTGCGGTACTCAGACCTCGTTAACTCCGACATCTCCGTCACTCCTCTGAAGATAGTATATTCCGAACGGTGTCAAAAAATAACTCGGCTGGTTTATAAACGATTTAATAAAAAACGGCTTTTAATTCTTTTCGATAATGAAGAGTAGAATCTCACGTAAAACCGCGGGGTTGCCCTGACCCTTGGAGGCGCGCATGCACTGCCCCACCAAAAAACCCAGTACATTGGTCTTGCCCTTTTTATAATCCTCAATGGACTTTTGGTTGCCTTTAACCACCTCTTCGGCGATGGACTGCAGCGCCGAGGTGTCGCTGATCTGGGCTAATCCTTTTTCGCTTACCACCTGCTTAGGCGAGATGTCGTGATCGATGATAACCTCCAGCACCGTTTTGCCTGCGGTGTTGGAGATCGTCCCCTTTTCAATGAGCGCAATCATGGCGGTAAGGTTTTGCGCGGTAAGCTTGGTTGCCGAAAGCTCACAGCCGCGCTCGTTAAGGATGCGCGATACATCCCCCAAAAGCCAATTGAGGATATTCTTAGCTTCACACACCTTAAGCGCCACACAGGCCTCAAAAAAGCGGGCCTTTTCTATGTTCTCCACCAGCAGCCCGGCCTCAAACTCCGGCAGTGCATACTCGGCAATATAGCGCATCTGCTTTTTGTTGGGCAGCTCCGGAATGCTGTCTTTTAACCACTGCAGGGTCTCTTCATTCACAACAATGGTACCCAAATCCGGCTCCGGGAAGTAGCGATAGTCCATCGCGTCCTCCTTGCTGCGCAGGATAAAGTTCTTTCCCTTTACATCGTCCCAGCGGCGGGTCTCCTGAAAGATTTCCTCGCCCTTTTCAAGTGCTTCTATCTGCCGCTGCGCCTCGTACTCGATGGCGCGCACCGTGCCGCTGAAGCCGTTGACGTTCTTCATCTCCACCCTCGTGCCGAACCTATCGGAGCCCTTCGGCATTACCGAAACATTGACGTCGCAGCGGATGGAGCCCTCCTGCATCTTACAGTCGGAGATATCCAGGTACTGCAGGATGGAACGGATGGTATCGAGATACGCCTTCGCCTCCGCCGAGCTGCGCATATCCGGCTCCGAAACGATCTCGATCAGCGGCACACCGCAGCGGTTAAAGTCTACCAAAGAGCCAGAAAAGCTGTCGTCATGCAGCAGCTTGCCCGCGTCCTCCTCAATGTGTATCCGCGTCACGCCGATGCGCTTGTGGCTTCCGTTTACCAGCACATCCACATACCCGTGCTCGCACAGCGGGATGTCATACTGCGAAATCTGGTACGCCTTGGGCAGATCGGGGTAAAAATAGCTTTTCCGGTCCTGCTTGCAGACGTTGTTGATGGTGCAGTTTAAGGCGTAGCCCATCTTTACGGCCGACTCCACCACCTGCTTGTTGAGCGTGGGCAGCGTGCCGGGCATACCGGTGCATTTGGGGCAGATGTTGGTGTTCACCTCGCCGCCAAACGCATTTTTGCAGGAACAATATATCTTGGTTTTGGTGTTGAGCTCGGCATGAACCTCGAGCCCCACCACTACTTCGTATTCCATAAACATCCTCTTTTCTCAGGGCATAAACTTAACGGTTGTTGCCGCCCTGCAATACAGGCCTTTATGCCCGCACATTTACAACCTTTTGCGCACCGCCCGAAAGCGCCTCATAAAACGCAGCCACCTCAAAAAGCTGCTGCTCGGAGAATTTGGCGCCGATAATCTGCATCCCCACCGGCAGGCCCTTTAAATCCCTGCCGCAGGGCACCGAAATCGCGGGCAGCCCCGCGATATTTACCGTAACCGTACAGATATCGGAGGCATACATCTTTACCGGGTCACTTACCTTTTCGCCGAGCTTAAAGGCAGTATCCGGGGCCGTGGGGGTAATGATCACATCACAATCCTGAAATGCGCCCTCAAACTCCTGTGCAATGCGCTTCTGGAACAGCTTGGCCTTTTTATAGTAGGCATCGTAGTAGCCGGAGCTTAACACAAAGGTACCGAGCATAATACGGCGCTTCACCTCGTCGCCAAAACCCTCGCTGCGTGTCTTCTCGTACATATTGATCAGGCTTTCAAACCCTTCGGCGCGGTAGCCGTATTTAACGCCGTCAAACCGCGCAAGATTGGAGGAAGCCTCTGCCGAAGAGATAATATAATAGGCCGAAAGGGCGTTGTCGGTGCTGGGCAGCGAAATCTGCTTTATCGTCGCACCCGCCTTTTCCAGCTCGGCTACCGCAGCAGTAACGGCCTGCTTAACCTCCGCATCTACGCCGTCGCCGAAATACTCTTTAGGTAGGCCGATCTTAAGCCCTCGGATATCCTTGCACTGCGCCGAAAAGGCCGAATATTCCCGTGGAACACTGGTTGCATCGTTCTCATCTTTTCCGCAAAGAGCGCTGTATAACAGGGCTACATCCTCTACACTTCTTCCCATCGGGCCGATCTGGTCCAGCGACGAGGCAAAGGCTACCAGCCCGTAACGCGAAACACTGCCGTATGTAGGCTTTAAGCCCACAATACCGCAGTAGGCCGCGGGCATGCGGATAGACCCGCCGGTATCCGATCCCAGCGCCAAAAAGGCCTCGCCCGCCGCTACCGCCGCCGCCGAACCGCCGGAGGAACCGCCGGGGATTCGGGTGAGGTCACAGGGGTTCTTGGTCTTTTTAAAGTAGGAGTTTTCACAGGATGAGCCCATCGCAAACTCATCCATATTCAGTTTACCGGTAAACACCGCGTCCTGCTGTGCGAGCTTTTCAATGACCGTGGCGTTATAGGGTGGCACAAAGTTATAAAGCATCTTGGAGGCACAGGTGGTGAGCACTCCCTTGGTGCAGATGTTATCCTTAATGCCGATGGGTATCCCCGCAAGCGGCGAGAGGCTCTCCCCTTTCGCGCGCTTTTCGTCAACCTCTTTGGCCTTTTGTAACGCTTCATCCTTTGTCAGGGTCAGATAGGCCTCAACCTTATCCTCGACCTCTTCTATCCGATTAAAAACCGACTGCGCCGCTTCCACCGCCGAGCATTTTTTACCGGCAAGCTTGCGTGAAAGCTCCGCCGCCGTTAGTTCACAAAGATTCATTGCCTCCGCCATTTCTCCGCGCGACTATTCTTGCATTCCTATGCTTTAAACGTTCTATTGCCAAACCATCCCGCGCGGACGATCCTTGGCAGAAACGGGCGGGATGTAGCTACTACTCCTCCACCACTTTGGGCACCACATAACAGCCCGCCTCAACCTGCGGTGCATTTTGCAGCATCTCGGCGCGCTTGATGGACGCCCCTATTTCATCCTCCCGCAGCGCCATGGGGTTGTTGCGGTCCAGCGTAAGGGTCAGGTCAGAGACATCGGGCAGCTTGTCTACCATATCCACGATATTCTGCATATCCTTTTCAAATTTCGGTATATCCTCTTCGCTGATTCTAAGCCGTGAGAGCTTAGCGACCTTTTTAATGTCGATGTTCATAAATATCCTCCTAAAACCTAAGCATCTATCTATTGCGGCGAGGTTATTCGCCGCACAGCTTTAAGAATTCCTCTTCAGAGAGTATGGTTACCCCCAGCTCCTGCGCCTTGGTAAGCTTGCTGCCCGCGGCCTCGCCTGCAACCACATAGTCCGTTTTCTTGGATACGCTCGAGGACGTCTTCCCGCCCAGATCCTCAATCATCTTGGTGGCGTCACTGCGCGAAAGGATCGGCAGCGTACCGGTCAACACAAAGGTAAGCCCGGCAAAACGGTCGCCGGACGGTGCAAGGGAGGATGCCATATTTACCCCCGCCGCCTTTAACCGTTCGATCAGATCCTTGGTGCCGCTGAGCACGAAGAAATCGGCAACGCTCTGTGCCATCACATCGCCGAAGCCGTCGATGGATGCAATCTCGTCCGCCGTCGCTTCCATGACAGCGTCCATGGTTTGGAACCGCTTCGCCAACAGCTGGGCGGCTTTCTGCCCGATGTTCCGGATACCAAGGCCGTAGATAAGCCGTGAAAGATCGGCCGCCTTCGACTTCTCAATAGAAGCCATCAGGTTGGCTACCGACTTTTCTCCCATGCGTTCGAGCTTTAATACCTCCTGCGGCTCCACGGCATACAGGTCGGCTGCCGAGCGAACTAAGCCGCCGTTTACAAGCGCTTCTATCACCGCCGGGCCCATGCCCTCGATATCCATGGCGTCGCGGGAAACAAAATGCACGATATTCTTTAATAAGGTTGCCGGGCATTCCGGGTTTTGGCAGCGTATCACGGCCTCTCCCGGCTGGCGCGAAACCGCCTCTCCGCAGGAGGGGCAGTGCGTGGGCATCTCAAAAGGCGGCGCCCCCTCGGCATGGGCAACCACCCCCAGCACCTCGGGAATAATCTCCCCCGCTTTGCGCACCAGGATAGTGTCGCCCACGTGGATATTCTTCTCTTTGATAAAATCTTCGTTGTGCAGCACGGCACGACTCACGGTGGTGCCCGCAAGGGTAATCGGCTCAAAAACGGCGGTGGGGGTAAGCGCGCCGGTTCTGCCTACGTTGATTTCTATGCTTAGCAGTCTGGTGGCCTTCTCCTCTGGCGGGTACTTAAAGGCCACCGCCCAGCGCGGGAACTTTGCGGTACTGCCAAGGCGATCTCTGTCTGCAAAGTTATCCACCTTTACAACCGCGCCGTCGATATCAAACGGGTAGCCGCCGCGGCTTTCACCGATGCTCTTGATCTCGGCAATGACCTCTTCAATATTGTCAAAGCCCTTGTAGGACGGTATCACCTTAAACCCCAGCGATTTTAAAAAGTCCAGCGACTGGCGGTGAGAAGAAAGGCTCTCCCCCTCCATCTGCTGGATGTTGAACACAAAGATATCCAGCTTGCGCGAGGCGGTAATCTTCGGGTCTTTCTGCCGCAAGGAGCCGGCCGCCGCATTGCGCGGGTTTTTAAAGGGGGTTACCTCTTCAAGCTCCTGCCGCTTTACCACCTCTTCAAAGCTCTTGAGGGGCATGTACACCTCACCGCGAACCTCAATCCGCTCAAGATCTCTTTTTAACCGGAGCGGCACCGAGGCAATGGTCTTGATGTTTGCGGAGACATCCTCCCCCGTAAAGCCGTCGCCGCGGGTGGAGGCGCGGGTAAACACCCCGTTTTCGTATTCAAGCGAAACCGAAAGGCCGTCGATTTTTGGCTCTACAACATAAAACGGGCTTGTTACCGTTTCACGCACCCTGCGGTCGAATTCCTTTACCTCTTCAAACGAAAAGACATCCTGCAGGCTGCCCATCTGCACGGCGTGAACCACGGGCTCAAAGGTGTTCATCGCCTTGCCGCCCACGCGCTGAGTGGGCGAATCCGGCGCAATAAGCTGCGGAAACTGCGCTTCAATATCTATAAGCTCATGTATCAGTCTGTCATATTCAAAATCGCTTACCGTGGGGTTATCCAGCACATAGTACTGGTAGGCATACTCTTCAAGCTGCGGTTTCAGCTCCGCTATTCTCTTTTGAGCAGCGTTGATATCCATAACTTTCTTTCCTTAATACGTTTATATTCTTTGGATAAGTATTGGTCTATCCCACCCAAATATATAGTTTAGTATATCATATTTTCAGCCAATTTTAAATTAATTTTCTCCGGCATAGTCGTTAATTTTTGAGATGGTTGAGGACTCGTCGTCGTTTACATTGGTAAATGAATCGGGCACCTTCCCGACGATAATGGTATCGACAATCAAGAAATTGCAGGGCACCACTACCTTGCTGGAGGTGCCTGCGATGATAGCGGTTACGGTTACGGTTATGTTGAGCAGTATTTGATGCCGTGTTTGGTTAATGCCCGCCGCCTCAAAGGTGTGCGAAAGCTCGGTAGTGACCTCGCCGGTTGGTACAATCTTAAAAGGCAACTGCGGTCCCCGCCCCATAAAGGCCTGTGCACCCAATAATGTGCCCAGATTCACCTTGATTTCACTGCTTTGCATATCTGAAAGCTTTGCAAGTATGGCAGTAGAAAGACGAGATTTTAGGATATTCACTGCCATAGAATTGGTTTGTATCGCTGTGATTTCCCCTGAGTTGTTGGTTGAAACCACCACGATATCATTGTACCGTACGCCGTCGGTCTGCAGTTCATCGGTGACCGCCTCGTTGATCATACGGGTAGAGAGGATTTTGGCTTCGTACTCTGAGAAGGTTTTGATAACAGGACGCATCCTTATGTCGCAGATAATCAAAACGGCAACGACTATCGCGAGCACAATCAGTATCCTAAGTTCTATTCTTTGCCACTTATCCATCCTGCGCATCCGTTCCACCCGGCCTTTCAAAGGGATACTTGTTCGGAGATATAAAAACACCCAAACGCCATGTTTTACTTAAAAATCAGTGCGATATTGTGTTCATTGAAATAAAAAACCTCAATTATATATATTCGCTAGAGCTGCATTTTGTGATAAGCCGCAAAAAATGAAAGCAGCCGCAGGTTCCTTAAAACCATGCGGCTGCATATTTCATGCTTACTAGCCCGTAAAATAAAGTTTAGATGGAAATCTGGTGTGCTACTTCATAGGCGTGCATATCAATGCCCTTTTTCATCTGCAGGGCTTCATAGATATCAAGGTCAACAATCTTGTTATCACGCATTACCACAACACGGTTGCCGACGCCCTTATTGAGAAGCTTAACGGCATAGTTGCCCATCATGCTGGCGTTCACGCGGTCTTCAACAGTCGGTGACCCGCCGCGCTGAACGTGACCGAGAACGGTTGCACGGGTTTCAATGCCCGTTTCGGTTTGAATGCGCTTTGCAAGGTCGTCAATGCTGGGGTTATTATCCGCAACCACGCCCTCGGCAACCACAATAATAAAATGCTGCTTGCCGGTTTTGCGCGTTTTCATCATGCGGTCGTAGATGTCGCGTTTAAAGTCAAACGGAACCTCAGGAACGAGGATAGTCGTCGCGCCGCAGGCAATGCCTGTGTTAAGCGCGATGTGACCTGCGTGCCTGCCCATTACCTCCACCACACTGCAACGATCGTGGGACTGCGTGGTGTCGCGCAGCCTGTCCACCATCTGCATGGCGGTGTTCATGGCGGTATCGTACCCGATGGTGTAATCGGAAGAGGCGATATCGTTATCGATGGTTCCGGGAAGCCCCACGCAAGGAACACCCAGCAGCGAAAGGTCGCGGGCACCTCTGAAGGAGCCGTCGCCGCCGATTACCACAATACCGTCAAGCCCGGCAGCGATGCAGGTATTCTTAGCCTTTTCAAGGCCGGCCTGCTCGCGGAACTCGGGGCAGCGCGCGGTGTAAAGGATAGTGCCGCCGCGGTGGATAATATCCGACACACTTCTAAGATTCATCTCTACCATGTCGCCGGAGATAAGCCCGTTATAGCCATGACGTATGCCAAGCACACGCATTCCTAAATGCAGGCCGCTTCTTACAACGGAGCGCACGGTAGCATTCATGCCCGGTGCATCGCCGCCGCTTGTAAGAACGCCGATTGTTTTTACTGAATCACTCATCATAGTTCCCCCTTGAGGATGGTCGTTAATTCCTTTTCCCGCTTTGCGGAAAATTTAACAACTAATCATATCTTTCTGATTATAATACATACATCGGCTTTTTTCAATATTCTTAGCCTGCTCAAACAACGTAAAGCGCAATTTTATTGCCGTTACTCCCTTAAAACAACGTTTTCCTCCCCTAAAATACGCTTTAGTTCACCAAGCATTACGGGGTGCGGGGTCGTACACAGCGCGTTAGGCGCCTTGGTAAGCTCTTTATCCTGCGTGAAATACACATAAACCACCGTTGAACCGTTAAAGTACTCCAGAATATTCTGTACCTTTTTTAGCCGTTCATCCTGCCTGGAGGCAAGCTTTAAAAACAGCCCCTCACGGGTCTTCTTTTCGGGCGCTGAAACCGGACGCTCCGAAGCCGTGGTTGCGGCAGCCGCCTGCTCGACAGATTCTATATTTTCGCACACAATCTTCGGTTCTTCCTCCTCACGCAGCGAAACCCTGCCGGTAATGACCGCGGTTGAGCCCACATTCACCAGCTTTGCCGTATCGGCCAGCAGCTTGGGGAACACAATGGCCTCCAGCGAGGCGGTTGTATCCTCAATATCAATAAAAGCCATTGTGTCGTTGGATTTTGTAGTTTTCAACTTTTTGGAGGTGACGATGCAGAGCAGCTTGACGATATCCCGGTCTTTAAACCGCCCGGTTTCCTCCTTTTGGCTCGCGATAATCTCGGCGAGGTTTACCGTGCCAAGCTTCTCGGCGGCATCCTTATAGTCATTGAGCGGGTGCCCTGAAATGAACAGCCCGATGGTCTCTTTCTCGTAGCGCAGGAGTTCCCCTAAGGTAAACTCATCGGTCTCCGGCATCTTCGGCTCGCTTTTTGCAATGGGGTTGTTCTGCGCAAAAAGGTCGATCTGCCCCTCGATCATATCGCGGTTTCGGGAACCGATGGCGGTGAGGATAGACTCGCTGTTAAGCCAAAGCTGCTTGCGCTTGTAGCCAAGCGAATCAAACGCCCCCGCCTTGATGAGGCTCTCCAGCCCGCGCTTGTTTAAGTCGGAGCCCTGCATCCGCTCGCAGAAGGAATAAAACGAGGTAAAGGCACCGTTTTTACGCTCGGCAATCAGGTCTCGAATCAGGCCGCGGCCAAGGTTTTTGATAGCTACCAAGCCAAAGCGGATGCTGTCGCCCGAAACGGTAAACCCCTCGCCGCTTTGGTTGATATCCGGCGGCAGCACCTTGATGTTTAAGCGGGTGCATTCGCCGATGTATTCCACGATTCTATCGGTATTATCGAGTACGCTGGTGAGGAGGGCCGCCATGTACTCCTTGGGATAGTGGCACTTTAAGTAGGCGGTTTGATAAGCGACATAGGCATAGGCCGCCGCGTGTGATTTATTAAACGCGTAGGACGCAAAGCTGGACATCTCGTTAAAGATATCGTTCGCCACCTCCGCGGGCACGCCGTTATTGACAGCGCCTACACATTCAACACTGCCGTCCGCCTTCTTAGCGCCGTAGATAAAGTTTTGGCGCTCTTTCTCCATTACGTCCGCTTTTTTCTTGGACATGGCGCGCCGCACCAGGTCGGCTCTACCATAGGAGTAGCCTGCCAGCTGACGGCAGATCTGCATAACCTGCTCCTGATATACAATACAGCCGTAGGTAACCTCCAAAATGGGTTTTAACAGCGGCGTTTTATAGGTAACCATCTCGGGCTGATGCCGATTAGCAATGTATTTGGGGATAGACTCCATCGGCCCGGGCCGGTAGAGGGAGTTCACCGCTATCAAATCCTCTACGGCCTCGGGTTTCAGGTCTGTCAGTACGCGCTTCATGCCTGCGGATTCAAACTGGAACACCCCTTCCGTCATGCCCTGAGAGAACAGTTTGAACACCACAGGGTCATCCATAGGAATCTGTTCAATCGAGAAATCAGGCTTCATACGCCGTATCATCTCTTCACTGTCATGAATCACCGTAAGGTTGCGCAGGCCGAGAAAGTCCATCTTCAAAAGGCCCAGCTCCTCAAGGGTAGTCATGGTAAACTGGGTGATGATCGAGTCTTCACTTTTTGTAAGCGGCACATAGGAGCTTACCGGGTCGCGCGTAATAACCACGCCAGCCGCGTGTGTGGAGGCATGGCGCGGCATGCCCTCCAGCTTGCGCGCCATATCGATGAGCTCACGGATCTTACCGTCGTTTTCATACAGCGTTTTCAGCTCGGGCATCACGGACAAGGCTTTATCAATTGTCATGTGCAGCTCGGTAGGCACCAGCTTGGCCACCGTATCCACCGTTTGATAGGCTAGCCCCAGCGCACGCCCGACATCGCGGATAGCTGCCCGCGCCGCCATTGTACCGAAGGTGATTATCTGTGCGACGTGGTCGCTGCCGTACTTGGCGATCACGTAATCAATAACCCTTTGCCGCTTTTCATAACAAAAATCGATATCAAAGTCCGGCATGCTGACGCGTTCCGGATTTAAAAAGCGCTCAAAAAGCAGGTTGTATTTGATCGGGTCGATACCCGTAATACCCATGCAGTAAGCCGCAATACTTCCCGCACCCGAACCACGTCCCGGGCCAACCGGAATATCGTTCTTTTTCGCGTAGGCGATAAAATCATGCACAATGAGAAAATAATCGACATAACCCATCTTGATAATAACCGAAATCTCATATTCCAGCCGTTCGGTTAAAGCGGACGGGGGATTTTCCCCATAATGGCGCACGAGACCTTCATAGCACTTCTCTTTAAAATAGGCAATGTTGTCTTTGCCTTCGGGCGCTTTAAAATACGGCAGCTTGGTAACGCCAAACTCGAACGTCACCTCGCAGCGCTCCGCGATTTTTGCGGTATTGGCAACCGCCTCAGGGGCGTAAGAGAAAAGCGAAGCCATCTCTTCGCCGTCTTTGATGTAAAACTCGTCGGTGGGGAACTCCAGCGTATCATCGTCGTCCACGGTATGTCCCGTTTGAATGCACACCATCACGTGCTGCATCTTGGAATCTTCCCGCGTTAGGTAATGTGCGTCGTTGGTGGCAACCAGCCCGATGCCCGTCTCCTGTGACAGGCGCAGGATATAAGGGATGATCTGCTTTTGTTCCTCAATGCCGTGGTCCTGAATCTCTAAAAAGTAATTCCCCTTGCCAAAGATGCTTGCGTATTCAAGCGCCACCCGCTTGGCTTCTTCATATTCACCGTTGAGCAGCCTGCGCGGGATCTCGCCTGCAAGACAGGCCGAAAGGCAGATAAGCCCCTCACTGTACTGCCTGAGCAATTCCAAGTCCACCCTCGGGCGGTTGTAAAAGCCGTCAATGAAACCGAGCGAAACCATCTGGATAAGATTCTCGTAGCCTTTGTTGTTTTGGCATAGTAGCACCAGATGATATGGGCTGGAATCGATCTGATGCACCTTATCAAAGCGTGTTCTGGGGGCAACGTACACCTCACAGCCGATGATGGGCTTAACCCCGTTTTTCTTGGCCTCTTTATAAAAATCAACCACGCCGTACATCACGCCGTGGTCGGTTATCGCCACCGAAGACTGCCCCAGCTCTTTTGCACGTTTTACAAGCTGGGGTATTCTGCACGCGCCATCGAGTAAGCTGTATTCGGTATGCACATGTAGATGGACAAACTCGTTCATTATTCTACCTTCGCCTTTCCGGCTTGACACTGCCGTTTTGCGCAAATACCAATATGGCATCTAAAATATAAAAAATATACTACCCGCTAAAGGATTTTCGGCTCCAACAGTGGTATTCTCTTACTCTTTTAAGCTTTCTTATGGCTTTTTAAACTTCTCTGCTCCCTCGCCAAGGTCGAAAGCCTTTTAAGACGATGACTGACACCTGAACGGGAGAGTACCGGGGTAAGCATCTGCCCGAGCTCGCTTAAGGAGCCTTCGGGGTACTTTAACCGCAGGGCGGCAATCTCCTTTAAATCATCGGGCAGCGATGTAAACCCGGGCGACCGTTTCAAGTATTTAATATCGCGAATCTGTGCGGCGGACGCCGTAACGGTCTTTTCAATATTCGCGGTCTCACAGTTGGTTTTGCGGTTAATGTTATTGCGAAGGTCTTTGATGATCTTGATATCCATCAGTTCAAGGGTAAAGCGCGAGGCGCCCATGTAGGTGATCATGTCCTCGATAACACTGCTGTCCTTCGCATACAGCACATAGCTGCCCTTGCGCATCGATGTTTTTAAGGTAAACCCGGCATCCTCTATGAGCAGCTGAAGATTCTTGCTGAGGGTAAACCGCTGCACCACGAACTCTAACCGGTATGCCTTATTGGGGTCGCTGACGTACCCGCACGCCAAAAAGGCTCCGCGGATAAAATAACAGATATCCTCCGGTGACTCGATGTTGGCCATGTTTACTTTGAGCGCGATTTCACTGAGCGCATGGGAGAAATAGTCCATGACCCGCCGCCGGTCATGCTCGCTTACTACCGACACCGAGAAGGCCTTAGCGGTTCGGCCCGATTCCCTCAGCTTCGCCTCAACACCGCACAGCTCGCTGAGCAGGCTCTGGTACAGTGACGCAACGCATTCATAATCCGTTTGAATGGCAATACCCGCGGCGTTAAAGCTGCGAGAAAAAAGCATCAGCCCGTAAAGCAAGGCTCTCTTACCGGCCGGGGGTATCTTGAGCGTCCCGCACAACTCGGCTTTAAGCTTGTACCCGTATGTATCTGCCATACCGTAACAAAACCCCGTTTCAACAAAGATAGCGCCTGCCATTCACCACCTGGCGACGCAGCCGGCACTTAACGGTCTTTGGTAATGTCGCGGTGGTTGGCGGTGGCATGTACATTTTTTTCATTGAGATATAGTGAAAGCTCCTGGGCAAACGTTACGGAGCGGTGTTTGCCTCCCGTGCAGCCGATGGCCACGACCAGCTGGCTTTTGCCCTCGTTGGTGTAAAGAGGCAGCGTAAAGTCCAGAAAATCCTTGATTTTTTGTAATAACGTCCGCGCTTCCTCAAAGCCGAGCACAAAGTCGCGCACCTCTTTGTCAAGCCCCGATTTATGCTTTAACTCATCATAATAAAACGGGTTGGGCAGGCAACGGATATCAAACACCAGATCGGCTTCACTTGGCAGCCCGTATTTAAACCCGAACGACATACAGTTGACCATGATACCGTTGGATTTTTCGTCCAGAAATATCGCCGAAAGGCGTTCTTTGAGCTGCGCGGGCGAAAGGATAGAGGTATCGATGGTGTAATCCGCCATGCCCTTAATCTGCTTGAGCATGACACGCTCAACAGCAATCGCGTTTTCCACCGAGGCGTTATCGCTGTCCACCAAGGGGTGCTTGCGCCTCGTCTCCTTGTAACGCCTTATCAGCACATCGTCGCGGCAATCCAGAAACAGAATCTTGTATTGATAACCGTTTTTCTTCATCTCCGCCAAGCTGTCCACCAGCCCGCTGAACATATTGCCCCCACGAATATCGGTAACCACCGCTATCTTGTTAATCTTCCCGTCCGGCTGGGAGCACAGCTCCGCAAACTTAGGAATCAGCATGGGCGGCATGTTGTCGGCACAAAAAAAGCCGATATCCTCCAGCACATTGATGGCTCTTGTTTTTCCCGCGCCCGAAAGGCCGGTTATAATAACGAGCTGCATTTTACTCCATCCCCTTTAAGCCGCTCAGTTGCAGCTGAAAAAACGTATCTCACATTCTAGGGTTACCCCGGTCTGCCGAAAAACTTCCTCCTTAATAACATCGATCAGCTTCATCACATCATCACAGGTTGCAGCACCGGTATTGATGACGAAGCCGGAATGCTTCGTGCTCACCATCGCACCGCCTACCGCCCGCCCTTTAAGCCCGCACTGCTCAATCAGTGCCCCGGCAAAATGCCCTTCCGGGCGCTTAAAGGTACTGCCCGCGCTGCCAAACTCCAGCGGCTGCTTGGCTTTTCGCCGGCTGAGCAGCTCATCCATGCAGGCTTTAATTTCATCCTGCGGCGCGGGCTTTAACCGCACCTTTAGGCTTGTAATGCAGTAGTTTTTACCGCTATACACACTTTTTCGGTAACCAAGCTCGAGCTCCTGCCCATTGAATGATCCAATCGTGCCCTGCTTGTCGATATGGCTGCAGGAGAGCAGCACGTCGTGCATCTCGCCGCCATAGGCACCCGCATTCATGTAGGCGGCGCCCCCCGCGCTGCCGGGGATGCCCCATGCAAACTCCAGCCCCGAAAGGCCTTCGCGGTACGCCGTGTAGCAAAGCTGTGCAAGCGGGGTCCCCGCCTTGCACTTAAGCGTATCTCCGCTGCGTGCAACACCCGAAAAACGGTGGCCGATGTGCAGAACTGCGCCGCGGATACCGCAATCCCCCACCAAAATATTGGAGCCTTTGCCCAGAACGCAATACGAGATTTCATGTGTTTGAAAATAAGTAAGCAGCGAGGCGATCTGACCCTCGTCGTTCGGCGAGATAAAGATATCGGCAGGCCCGCCGATTTTAAAGGTAGAATGGCGCGACATCGGCTCGTCGGTTATCGCATGGCAATTAATTGTGTCGCAAAAGCTTTTGAGCATGCTAATCGAATCCATCAGGCAATCACCCTCAATTTCATTTGCACCATTATAAAACAAATTTATGCGTAAAGATTGCCTAAAAATGCTGCTCCTATAATTCCCGCATCGTTACCGAGCTGCGCGATGCAAAGCTCCGTGCTCTTTTGGGCATATTTAGAAAACACCTCGCGTTTAACCTGCTCACGCAAGGGCCTTAACAGGGCCTCGCCTTCTTTTGAGATACCGCCGCCCAAAAACAGAATCTCCGGCTGAAAGATGTTTACCATATTTACAATCCCGCAGCCGAGGTAGCTAACATAGGTATCGACAATCTCCTGGCCGCCCTCAACGCCTGCCCGCATTGCCTGAAATGCCGTGCGACCATTCACCTTGGTGATGTCGCCTTCTAGCATTTTGAGGATTTCACTATCAGGGTGCTTTATAAGGTAATCTTTGGTTATCCCGATAAGACCGGACGCGGAGGAGTATGCTTCAAAGCAGCCCTTTCTGCCGCAGGTGCACAGCTTGCCGTCGTATACTATAACAGTATGCCCAAGTTCGGCACCCGCAAAGTTAAAGCCGGAATAAATCTTTCCGTCAATAATGACCCCGCCGCCTACGCCCGTACCGAGCGTAATGCCGATTACATTGCGGTGGCCTTTGGCCGCGCCTGCAAGCGCCTCACCGTAAACCGCGGCATTTGCGTCGTTTTCCATGTAGGCCATTTTGCCCAGCCGCTCTTCTATCAACCGTATCATGGGTACGTGATGAAATTGTAGATTATTCGAATATTCTATCTCCTGCGTTTCCTGATTGACGGTTCCCGGTGTGCCGATACCCACCCATTCCACCTGGCTGATGTCTACACCGGCATCTTGCAATGCCATGCCGGCAGCGGTCGCCATATCATCCGCAACCAGTTCCGCAGCACGGGGAGGAGCTGTTTTCAGCTTGCCCCTGCCGACAATATGATAGCATTCGTCCACTACTCCAACCGCGATATTGGTGCCGCCGAGATCAATGCCTACATAGTACTTCATAGTTCTTCCATCTTTCTACAAAGTATTTATTGCAAGAATTATTCTACAGTTATACCGCAATATCTCTCAAGCGCCTCATAAAACCGCTCTTTATCTATATTCAAGACCAGTTCTTCGGGGTAGTCTATCTCATCGAGCAGTTCAAGTGACGGCTGCACCCGGCCAATTTCTAGGGCAAAATGCGCGTCGGCGCTTACCACCACGGGAACCTCATACTTTTTGCACAGCCGCGCAATCTCGGCGCAGTTCTTTGAGGCGCCCTTTCTCACCTTAAAGGAATGGGCGTTAATCTCAACAATCTTATCGTATTCCTTAAATGCCTTTATCCCCTGCTCATAATCAAAGCGAAAGGCCTCGGTACCGCAGTGCCCGATTACCTTGACATGCGGGTTCTGGGCCGCTCCGATGTAAGCCTTGGTGTAGTCAGCTATCGTCGCGTTCTCCCCAAGCGGGTAGTGAAACGAGGCGATTACCCACTCCAGACGTTTGAGCGTATTCTCGGTTAGATCAAGCCCGCCTTCCGGTGTGACAATATCCGCCTCCGCGCCGCGCAGGATGAGCATATCCTCTATCACGCGGTCGAGGCTGATGAGATTATCGAAGAACCAGAAGTAAGGCCCGTCCGGCATCTGTGGGCAGTGCTCGGTGATGGCGAGGGCGCTCATACCGTAGCGCTTGGCGTACTGTATGTTCTCAAGCAGGGTGCTGTAGGCGTGGTTGGATGCCACGGTGTGGCAGTGGGTTTCAGCGATGGATTTTGCGTCTTTAAGTTTCAAACTGGTGCCTCCAAAGGATATTATAGGGGAATGATTAATAAGCATTCCAATCGGTATCGGCGCTGGAATTATCCGAGGGCGCCATGCCCAGCTTCTCGAGCAGCTCTTTTGCCGCGTTATAGCCCATCTTCTTCTGGCGGTTATTCATTGCCGCCACCTCGATGATAATGGCTAGGTTGCGTCCCGGCTTTACAGGGATGGTGAGCGAGGGCAGCTCGATGCCTAAAATCTCGGTAAACTCGTTGTCCATGCCCATGCGGTCGTAAACCTTGTTCTGGTCCCACAGCTCGAGCTGGATGATCATATCCACCTTTTCAGTCACCTTTACCGAGCCCATACCGAAGATGCGCCGGGCGTTGATGATACCAATGCCGCGAAGCTCCAAAAAGTGGCGGATGTTTTCGGGCGCGGTACCCACCAGCGTTTTGTTGGATACCTTTCTCAGCTCCACCGCGTCGTCGGCAATCAGGCGGTGGCCGCGCTTCACAAGTTCGATAGCTGTTTCGCTTTTACCGACGCCGCTTTCACCCAAAAGCAGAATACCTTCGCCGTAAACCTCTACCAATACGCCATGGCGCGTGATTCTGGGCGCCAGCTCCACATTGAGCTTGGAGATAAGCCCGGATAAGAACGAAGAGGTAGACTCGCTGGTTCTTAGCACCGGCACGGTATATTCCTTCGCAAAGTCATACATCTCCGGGAAGATATCCAAGCCTCTAGCCACGATTACCGTGGCTGGTTTCTCAGAGAAGAATTTCTTTAAGCTCTCCCTTCTGGCGTCCTCGGGGAGGGTTGAAAGGTAGGCACACTCCGCCTTACCCATTATCTGAATGCGCTGACTGTCAAAAAACTCGTGAAAGCCTGTAAAATACAGCCCGGGGCGGTTAACCTCGCTGCTGGATATCAAGATTTGGGAGGGCTCCACGGGAAGATAGATGGTTTCCAGCTTGAATTCATCTATCAGCTTTATCAGCGCAACCGTAAATATCGTCGACATCTTGTCCACCACTTCTCCGACAGATCAAATAGAGTGAATTGCTGCAAAAACCGCTGTCGACCGGTTAAAGCAAGAAATGAATCATGAAGATAACTTTTTTGCGGAAGCGATACGCCAAAGTATCGTTTAAAACCGCAGGCAACCACGCACATTTTACCTAAAAGCACAAATACTATTCTATAATTATAACGTAAGCGTACCATTCTTTCAAATAATTTTTTAGAAAAAGCATGAATTCTATCTAAACTACACAGGATTAAATGTGCTGAAAAATTAACATAAATATGTTATAATCATTATTGCATTGTTTATAGGCGTTGTAATACTAATTTCAATAAGAATATTCCGCAAAAATTCTTCACAAAAGGCATAAATGGCCTTTGCTTAAATTTTCCTATATTTCTAATTGAAATAAGTATAAACAAAAGATTAAGCCCTTTAAGAATCACGATTAACATGAAGGAGCGTAACCAATGAAGATTGCTATCTTTGCGGAAACCTATCTTCCCTACCTAAACGGAGTGGTGACGCATATCTGCGTATTAAAAAGCGGGCTGGAAAAGCTGGGGCACGAGGTACTTATCGTTACGGCAGACGCTCATGCACGGCACCATTATATCGAAAACGGCGTACTGCACTGCCCTGCCATTACTTCTAAACGCATCTACGGCTACGGTCTGGCTTCACCGTTAAGCCAGCGGCGCTTAAACATGATTTTAAACTTCAACCCCGATATCATACATGTACAAACTGAGTTCGGCGTGGGGCTCTCCGGCATTATGATTGCGAAGTTCTTGGGCATTCCGCTGGTATATACCCTGCACACGATGTATGACGATTACATCTATTATATCGCCCCCAGCAAGCTGGTGCCATTGGTAAAAAAGCTTTCGCACGGGTACGCGAGGATTATTGCCGGTTCCGTAAACGCCATTACAGGCCCTTCGGTAAAGATTCAGGAGTATTTCCGCTCACACGGCATTAAAAAACAGGTTAATATTATTCCGAACACCGTAGAAATTGAGAAGTTCGACCCCAACAACTTTACCGCAGAGCAGAGAAGTGAACTGAGGAAGCGCTACGGCATCCCCGAGGACAGTATGGTAGCCATCTTCATAGGCCGTCTCGGCAAAGAAAAGAGCATCGATGTGCTGCTGGACTATTGGTCGCAGAGCATCAAGCCGGAGGATGGCCTTCACCTGCTCGTCGTCGGCGGCGGGCCGGACAGCGAGAGCCTGCGGGAATATGCCACAAGCCTTGGCTTGGATTCGATGGTTACCTTTACGGGGCCGATCCCCCATGAGGAGGTTGCAGCCTACTATGCGATCTCCGATGTCTTTGTAACGGCCTCCCTGTCGGAGGTGTATTCCATTTCGATGCTCGAAAGCATGGCCTCCGGCCTGCCGGTACTGCAGCGGTTTGACGAGTTAAACTCCAGCCAGATACAGGCCGGTAAAAACGGCTTCTTCTTTAACGATGCCATGGAGATGGCCTCCGTGCTCAAGGTTCTGAAGCGCAAGAGCCCTGAGGACATGAAAAAGATGAAGGAGATCGTTATCAACTCGGTGAAGGACTCCGGTGCCGAGTCACTCGCCAAGAGCCTTTTGGATATCTATACCGATTATACGGAAAAAAAGAAGTACAAAAAAAGTACCCACATACGTGATACCTTTAACAATACCAAGATTAAGCTGAGAAAGCTTCGTCGAGTAAAATAGCTGTAGAATAATATGAATTCTTTTAAAAAAAGAATTTGTATTGACGGCGTGTTTAGAAAGAGGATTTTACCCCCTCTCCAAATGAAATTTAGCGTAAGCCGGAAACGGAGAAAACCATGACCATAAAAAAACATTATGATATTGCCATCATCGGCGGAGGCATCGGCGGGCTGATGACCGCCTACCGTTTGTGTGAGAAGGCCCCCTCGCTTTCTGTGTGCATCTTAGAAAAGGGGCATGATATCGGCAAGCGCACCTGCCCCATTGTTACGAAGAAGGTGGATCGCTGCATACACTGCTCCTCCTGTGCCATCATGGAGGGCATGGCGGGTGCAGGCGCTTTTTCAGACGGCAAATATGTGATCTCCACCGAATACGGCGGCTGGCTTACCGATTTCCTGCCTGCCGCTACCGTTATCAACTACATTGAGCAGGCGGACAGTATACTCGTAAACTTCGGTGCCACCACCGAGCGTTTCATGCCGGATGATGAGCTGAAAAAGCTTTGCCTGCAGCACGACCTGCACATGAGCCAGGCTCAGCTTAAGCATCTGGGTACCGATTCAAATTTCGATACAATGTGCCACATGATCGATTCACTGCGCGACCGGTGCGACATCATCACCGACACGGAGGTTACCGATGTAGACACCAAAACCAGCACCATATTCTATAAGAACGGAGCAACCGAAAGCAGCCTTACCACCGCTACCATTATCTTCGCGGTGGGGCGCGCGGGCAGCCGTTTCTTTTCGAGATGGTGCGGGCAGAATAATATCCCTCTTGCCAACAATCAGGTGGATATCGGCGTGCGCGTGGAACTGCCCTCGATGATCTGGGAGCATTTCTCGCAGAAGATCTATGAGCCGAAGATTTGGTACCGCAGCAAAAGCTACGGCGACATTACGAGGATGTTCTGCTTTAACGAGCGCGGGCATGTGGTTACTGAGAATACCGACGGCGTGCTCACCGTAAACGGGCACTCCTTCCGCGAAGCCGAACGCAAAACCGCCAACTCCAACTTTGCGCTGTTAACCACCATCCGCTTTACGCAGCCGTTTAAACACCCCATCGAGTACGCGCGGCATGTGGCCAGCCTGGCCAACCTTATCAGCGGCGGCAGCGTACTGGTACAGCGGCTCGGCGATCTTGAGATCGGCCGCAGAACCGACGAAAAGCGTTTAGGTCAATCCACCACGGTTCCCACCTTAAAAGCGGTCGCGGGCGACTTAAGCCTGTGCCTCCCCAAGCGGCAGATTGACAATATCGTAGAGACCCTGCACGCGCTGGACAAGATTGCCCCCGGCACCGCCAACTACGACACCCTGCTTTATGGCGTTGAGTGCAAATACTACTCGGCGCGCCCGGAGTGTGAGAACTTCCGGCTAAAGGATTACGAGAACATCTATGCCATCGGCGACGGCGCAGGCTTTACACGGTCGTTATCGCAGGCAGCCGCAAACGGTCTGTACGTCGCGGATTCGCTGTTAAGCAAACTGAATTAAGTGTAAAAAGGCGTAACGATAATAAAACCGTTACGCCTTTTGCATCTTTTAGGCAGTGATTATATCTGCTTTTTTATCTTCTCCAACGCGCATTTTTCCAGCCTTGAAACCTGTGCCTGAGAAATGCCGATTTCCGACGCTACCTCCATCTGGGTTTTACCCGCAAAGAAGCGCAGGGAAAGGATGTTCTTTTCGCGCGGGCTTAACTTGGCAATCGACTCTTTAAGCGCAATCTCCTCCAGCCAGTCCCAATCGTCGCTTTTATCGCCTACCTGATCCATGACATAGATGGTGTCACCGCCGTCGGAGTAAACCGGCTCCTGCAACGAGAGGGGTTCTACGATAGCCTCCAGCGCCAGCACCACTTCCTCGCGCTTAATGCCCATAATCTCGGCGATCTCTTCCACCTTCGGTTCCCTGAGGTTCTCGTTGATAAATTTCTCCTTAACCTGCATGGCCTTATAGGCGGTATCGCGCATGGAGCGGCTTACCCTTACCGAATTGTTGTCTCTTAAATAGCGACGGATTTCGCCTATGATCATGGGAACCGCATAGGTGGAGAAACGAACATTCTGGGTGATGTCGAAGTTATCGATCGATTTAATGAGCCCGATACAGCCGATCTGAAATAAATCGTCCGGATTTTCACCTCTGTTGATAAACCGCTGTATTACAGAAAGCACCAGCCTGAGGTTACCTGCAATCAGTTCTTCCCTCGCGTTTTTATCCCCCTGCTTTACCAATTTAAGAAGTCTTTCCTTCTCGGATTCTTTAAGAACCTTGATTTTTGAGGTATTCACCCCGCAGATTTCCACCTTGTTCATGTGCACCGCAACCACCCCCGCAATACTGATATCCACAGTATTGGCTGAGTTGAAATAAGGAATGCAACGGCGTCACATGGTATTATTTTCTTTACCGTTTTGAAGGATGCTACAAAACAGAAAACTTACAGGAGAAGCGGTTACGCTTTAACCCTGTTTGCATAAAAAGAAGAGATAATACCAAAAATCACTTAAAATCTCTTCAATATCTATCATATCGTGGTATAATTAGGATGTTTCTTGTTTTATCTAACTGATATGACACAAGCTTAAAATTCAAAGGAGATGTTTGAATGCCGATAAAATATGTACATACCAATATTATCGCAAAGGATTGGGAATCGCTGGCGGACTTTTATGTAAAGGTCTTTGGCTGTACTCCTTTAAACCCAAAGCGCGACCTAGCGGGAGAGTGGGTAGACAGATTAACGGGGATAGCCGGTTGCAGCATAAAAGGCATCCATCTTGCGCTGCCCGGTTATACCGACGGGCCGACTCTTGAAATCTTTTCTTACCAACCCGAGGATTTCCAGACTGCGGAGAAAACGCTGAACCGTTTCGGGTTTGCACACATCGCCTTTCATGTGGATGATGTCGAGGAAACACTTCAAAAGCTGCTCGCCCACGGCGGAACCGCGCAGGGGGCACCCGTTAAAAATACCTACAAAGAACTCGGCGAACTCACCGTAATCTATGCGCGCGACCCGGAGGGCAACTTGATCGAGCTGCAAAATTGGCCACGACCGTAAAACCCTTGAACAGGTAAACGGTAGAATAGGATAAGGGATATGAGCAAAGCTCTGCAAGAGATGACAAACGAAGAACTGTGGCAACTCTTCCCCATCATACTGACGGAGTATCAGCCTCAATGGCTCACAGATTATGCTACAGAGAAAGATTTGCTTGTAGCGTGTGTGGGTGAAAAGAATATCGCCCGCATCAGCCATATCGGAAGCACCGCGGTACCGGGTTTAACAGCCAAACCGACCATCGATATCCTGCTTGAAGTTACCCAAGATACCGATATTGAATGGCTGAAAACAGCACTTGAAAAGCTGGGCTATCTATTCAGCGCACAACCCCATAATCCCCCGCCTCACATGATGTTTATGAAAGGCTATACGCCAAATGGCTTTTCAGCGAAGGTCTTTCATCTGCATGTCCGTTACTTGGGCGACTGGGATGAACTGTACTTCAGGGATTATCTTACCGCTCACCCCAAAACCGCAGATGAATACGGTAGGCTGAAAACATCGTTAAAAGAGTATTATGAACACGACCGTGACGGATACACCTATGCCAAGACCGATTTCGTTAAAAATACTACCATTTTAGCACGCGAAGAATCATTGGGTAAACATGTAACACCATACTAACTTTGGTCTTTCAGGAAATTTATAATATTTTAACCTCCCAAGTATATTTTGCTACTCTTTTCAAAAAATAGAGTAAAGCACAGTTGACCACAGTGCAAATAAATTCGGGAGGGTTCGGTTTTGAAAAAATATATTCTACCCATTGCGATGACGATTATTTGTCTTTCGTTGCTCGCATCCTGCAAAGGCAACGTAGGCGGCACATCGTCACCGGCTGCTCCGGGCGGCGCGTCTTCGTCGGTAATCTCCGACGTTGTATCGGGCGTAACCTCCGGAGTATCTTCCACAGTCAGTGAGATTGCGGGAGGCGCCTCTTCTATGGTAAGTTCCCCCGCCGCTTCACAGTAATCATGAATCCACAAAAAAGGTGCCGCATAAATCAGCGGCACCTTTTTTTATACTATCTCCCGTTAAAATGCGGATGAAAAGCCGCATTTTTTACTTCAGTGTTGCAATGGTTACGCCCGATTCGCCCTCGCCGTAAACACCCAGCCGGTAAGCTGCGATATTCGGGTGGGATTTCAGGTGCAGCTGCACACCCTTTCGCAGAACACCGGTTCCCTTGCCGTGTATGATTGAGATAACCTCCAGATGCATCAGCACACATTCATCGATAAATCGGTCAAGCTCCATCAGGGCTTCCTCTAGGTTCATGCCGCGAAGGTCCACCTCTGTTTTTGCCTGCGCCTGCACCGCGCTTTTAACGGTACGGCGTGAAACTGCCTGCTCGGTTGTCCGCTTACGTTTCCCCTCAAGCAGCCTCAGGTTTGCGAGCGGTGTTTTCGTTTTAAGGATCCCCGCTTCCACCGCGACCATGCTGTCCTTATCCGGCAGCCTTACCACCGTGCCCTCTTGGTCTACATCCATCATCAAAACCGTATCACCCACCTTGAGCGCACGAGGCAATACATAATTTTCGTCTCGCTTTATAATCACAGGGTCGGCGGTAGCGCTGAGCTTCGACACCTTGGAGTTAAACTGTGCCTTTGCCTCGGCAGCCAATTTAGAAAAGGCCTCATCATCCTTTTGTTTTTTGATCTCCGTCAGCTCGTCAATAAGCTGCTGCGCCTCAAAGCGCACGCGTTCAACAATATTTCTCGCCTCGCGCCGCGCGCGCTCAAGCTCTTTTTCCTTTTCAAGCTCCAGCCGCTTTTTATGGCTCTGTATCTCGCTGTTTGCCGTCTCGGCCTCCCAGCGCTTGAGCTGGGCAAGCTCCTTTTCCTTTTCAAGCTCCTGGCGCGCCTGCTCAAGGCCGGAAACAACGTCTTCAAAACGGGTATTCTCGCTGGATACCATGGCTCGCGCACGGTCGATGATAGAGCCGTCCAGCCCCAGACGCTGCGAGATGGCAAAGGCGTTGGAGCGCCCCGGCACACCGATTAGCAGCTTATAGGTGGGGCGCAGTGTTTCAACATCAAACTCGCAACAGGCGTTCTCCACCCGCGGGGTTTCAAGAGCATAGACCTTCAGCTCCGCGTAATGGGTGGTTGCGGCAACGCGGCATTTTGCCCAGCGAAGGTGGTCAAGGATAGAGATGGCAAGCGCCGCGCCCTCTACCGGGTCGGTGCCCGCGCCCAGCTCGTCCAGCAAAACCAGTGTATGCTCGTCCGCCATCTGCAGAACAGCGATGATATTGGTCATATGCGCCGAGAAGGTCGACAGGCTCTGCTCAATGCTCTGCTCATCGCCGATATCCGCCAGCACTTTACTGTAAAGGCCTATGGTGCTGCCATCGGCACAGGGTAGCAGCAGCCCGCACATGGCCATAAGCGTCAGCAGCCCGACGGTTTTCAGCGTGACGGTCTTACCGCCCGTATTCGGGCCCGTGACCACCAAGGCATCGAAATCCTGCCCTAAGCGAATGTCGGTGGGCACCACCTTTTCGCGGTCTATGAGCGGGTGGCGCGCTTTTTTAAGGTCTATTACTCCGGCTGTCGACAGGTTCGGCTTTGCCGCGCGCATGCGGTCGGCAAGCTTAGCCTTGGCAAAATAAAGATCTAGGTCTATCACACAATCGTAGCTGCCGGATATTTCACCCGCAACGCCCGCGCATTCCGCGCTGAGCAGCGCTAAGATCCGTTCAATCTCCGCCTTCTCTTTGGTTTGCAGCACGCGGATTTCGTTGTTTGCCTCGACCACCGCCATCGGCTCAATGAACAAGGTCGCACCGCTGGAGGAGGTGTCGTGTACAAGCCCCTTGATCTCGTTGCGGTACTCGGCCCTAACCGGCAGTACAAAACGTCCGTCACGCAACGTGACGATGGATTCCTGCAGGTATTTCTGATAGGTTTGCGAACGCACCATACCGTCAAGCTGCTCCCGCACGCGTATTCCGGCAATCCTTATCCTCCGGCGGATGTCGGCAAGCTCTGGGCTCGCGTTGTCGTCCATCTCCTCCTCCGAGAGGATGGAGGCAAACAGCTTTTCCTCCAGCTTCTTGTTGGGTACGAGCGATTCAAATAAGAAATCAAGCGTCGTCGAGACACCTTCACAGCGTTTTTTCCACTCGGTTAACGACCGAATGCATCTCAGCACCTCGGCAACGGCCAGAAGCTCGCCCATAGAAAGCACCGCACCGGCGTCGGCCCGCTTGAGCATCCCCTTGGGGTTTACAACCCCGGCAAGCGACGGCGCACCGAAGCGCTGTAACAGCATATAGGCGTCGTTCGCTTTCTCAAGCTCCGCGCTTACGGTGTCGTAATCGGAGGATGGAGTAAGTGCTAAGGCAAGGTTATATGTATCCTTGCAGCCTGCCTGCTCGGCAAGCAGGGTTAATATCTTGGGTAGTTCCAAGGCTTTATAATGTCTTTCGTAATTCGGCATAACACATGTTTAATGCTTATTTCAATTAGAAATATAGAAAAATTCGAGCAAAAAGGCCCCATTTATGCCTTTTGTGAAGAATTTTTACGTTTTATTTCTTATTGGAATTAGTATGATACCTTTCCGCCCTGCTAAACCGCAGGGCAATCTCGGGCTATAATCTTCCCCCACAGTCATCCGTTTAACGGCGTGAGGGAATTTAAAAAGTCAAGTGTTTTAAAGCCGTGCCCCATCTGGGCCAGCATATAGGCCTCACAGACCTTGACAAGCTGCATAAGGCTTTCATCCGTCAGTGTAAAGTTAAAAAGCTTTTCAAACTCGCTGTAGATGATATACCGCATGGCGGTAAGCACCGCGGGGGAAATCGGCATCACCGGCTCGGCGAAAGGCTCTTTCGCACAGTCCGGGCACAGCAGCTTTGCGCTGTTTAGGCAGAAATACATCGTGGGTGCTTCGTAGCAGGAGCAGACCGTACAGCACACGAGGTTTGGCATATACCCAGCAAGGGCAAGAATGCGCAGTTCAAAGACCGGCTTGATAAACCGGACGGTACGTGTGCCTGTGTTTAAAAAATGAAGGCAGTTTAATAATAAACGCAAAAAGCCCTCCGCCTCGTCCTCCTCCGGGGCGAGGCTTTGGGTAAGCTCGCAAAGATAGCCCGCGAGCGAAAGACTGTCTATATCGTTTCGGATACCGTAAAATACAGTTAGGGTTTCGGCGGAATCAACCGTGTAATGGTCTTTACCTTTATACAGCTGAAAGCCGGAATAGGTAAGCGCCTGCGTAGCCGCCATAAGCTTGCTTTTCAGCCTTTTAGCGCCGTTTGCAAACGCGGTTATAACACCCCTGTCACGCGTAAGAATGGTGAGCACCCGGTCGGCTTCGTCAATATCCCGTACCTTGAGCACCACTCCCTCGGTACATATTTGCATTCTGGGGTTCCTCACTTTCGGGCAAACCTTGTTGGAAAAGCGTATCCTTGTAGAGAAGATAGGCCTCTACACTGCCTGTATCCTCAAAAATCTTCCACAGCGCTTCTCTGTCCACACTTTACCCCTCCACACAATAAGGTTTATTCAACAACCCTGCACCTTGTGGAATCTGCAAAAGGCTGCCAAGAAACAGCTTTATGCAAAACCGGTGTATTAAGATTGTTGCCCCTTAACTGATTTATATGTGAGGCAATGTAGACCATATTCAGTTAATATTAACAGAGAAATTCGCGTCGGATTTGTGCATATTAGGTATAGCCTAAGGAACGGACGGAACTTTCTTTGTTACGCCAATCGTCCTTTACCTTCACCCAAGTTTTAAGGTTTACGCGAATACCTAAAAAGCCTTCAAGCTCTTTTCTGGCCTCGGACGCCACCTTTTTAAGCATCGCGCCGCCCTTGCCGATGATAATGCCCTTGTGTGATTCCTTTTCACAGTAGATGATGGCATCGATATCGATGATATCGCCACTTTCGCGCTCCTTCATCGACTCGATCTCCACCGCCGTGCCGTGGGGAACCTCTTCGGAAAGGTTGCGCAGCAGCTTTTCACGGATGATTTCCGCGGCAATCACACGCTCCGGCTGGTCGGTCATGGTATCTCCGGGGAAGAAATGCGGCCCTTCCTGTGCCAGCTTATCCAGCTCGCGCAAAAGAATTTCAACGCCCTCCCCTGTTTTAGCCGAAAGCGGTATCACGCTCTCAAAATCATACAGGCGCCGATATTGGTCGATTCTTTGAATAATCTGCTCCTTCTGCGCGAGGGTGTCGATTTTATTGATCACAAGTAGCGCGGGAAGGCGCATCGCCTTAAAACTTTCGATTAAATCCAACTCCGCCTTGGCGGGCTCGCCCTGAAAATCCACCACCAGCACCACGGTGTCTACATCGGCCACGGAATCGTCCACCTGCTTGACCATATACTCGTCGAGCTTGGTTTTGGGCTTGTGAAGCCCGGGGGTATCGATAAATACAAACTGCGTCGCGTCCTTGGTGAGCACGCCGGTTATTCTGGTTCGGGTGGTCTGCGGCTTGTTGCTGACAATGGCAATCTTCTCGCCGATCATGCTGTTAAGCAGCGAAGACTTGCCCGCATTGGGCTTGCCCACAATGGCCACAAACTCACTTTTGGTTTTGAGCATCTTTTCCTCCCTGATCAGGGCAAATGGCTTCGTCGGCCTTTTGTGCCCATTGCCCTACCTTTGAAATAAACAGAAACGAAACAACTACAGAAAGCAAGAGCAACACAGGGCGCACCCAGTTGCCCATAAAATAACGCACGATCTGCCCCATGACATCTAGGTTAAAAAACAGCATAACGCCCACGGCTACCGCCGAAAAGGCGGCCACCAGCACCGCACCCGCCGCAACATCCTTGGCAATCTTGGCAAGGCGCGCGTAGGCCTCGGTTACGAGGTCTACCACGGTCTCTATCGCGGTGTTAAGCATCTCGGTGGCTATTACAAAACAAATGGTGAGCAACAGCAGGATGTACTCGGCGCGGCTTAGGCTGTAAAAGCGTGAAAAATATAAAACATACAGCGCTACCACCAGATGAATGCGAATATTGCGCTCGCTTAAAACACTATGAACAATGCCCGTAACCGCATAGCGAAAGCTCTTAATAAACCCCTTTAAGCCACGTTCGTTATTTTTCATCGGTCAATACGTAACTTTCCCCTCTGGGCAGGCCTAGGCTCGTGAGCACCGCCTCTTCCTTTTCCCGCATCCGCACAAGCTCTATGCCGCCGTCCTCGTGGTCGTAGCCGATGAGGTGCAGCATCGAATGTACTGTAAGGTATGCCACCTCACGGCGAAGGGAATGCCCGTACATCTCGGCCTGCTCCACCGCCTTCTCCATCGAGATGACAATGTCACCCAGCACATACGCCCCGGATTCTTGGTTTACGTCGTACACGCCGTTTTCGCCAAGCGGGAAGGAAAGCACATCGGTGGGCATGTCCTTTTGGCGGTACTGGCTGTTGAGGCTCTGGATATTCTCGTTATCCACAAAGCTGACACTCACCTCGTAGTCCCCGCTCATACCTTCAAGCTCCAGCACCGCGTGACAGCAGCGCCTGATTAACAGGCGAATGCCGGTAGGAATCTTTATCTTCTTCTGTCGGTTGGATATAGATGCTTTGATTCTCTCCATTGTTTTAACCTCCTTGAAATCTCAGGGCCGTTGTGTAAACACCTTACTACCTTCCATGCTTCTTTTCTTCATAGTACTTTTCGTAGGCCCTAATTATTCTCTGTACCAATACATGGCGCACAACATCCTTCTGTGAAAGATGGATGATACCGATATCCTCAACATCCTTTAAAATCCTGCTTGCCTCAACTAAGCCGGAACGCTTTTCCTCCGGCAGGTCGATTTGTGTTATGTCGCCGGTAACCACAGCCTTGGAGTTCATGCCAAGCCTTGTTAAAAACATCTTCATCTGTTCCGGCGTGGTGTTCTGCGCCTCATCCAGAATAATGAATGAATCGTCCAGCGTTCTGCCGCGCATATAGGCAAGGGGGGCAACCTCAATGTTGCCGCGTTCGACGTATTTTTGATAGTTTTCCGCGCCCAGCATATCAAACAGCGCATCATACAGCGGGCGGAGGTATGGGTCTACCTTTGTTTGCAGGTCTCCGGGCAGAAAGCCCAGCTTCTCGCCGGCCTCCACCGCGGGGCGGGTGAGGATAATGCGGTTCACCTCGTGCGCGCGAAACGCGCGAACAGCCATCGCAACCGCCAAATAGGTTTTGCCGGTACCCGCCGGCCCGATGGAAAACACAATGGTGTTGGACTTCATCAACTCGATATACTGTTTTTGCCCGAGGGTTTTCCCCTTAACCTGTCTCCCTTTGGAGGTAATGCAAACATTGTCATCGGCGGCGAGGGAGCTTATCTGCTCCTCGTTGCCTTCGCTCACCAGCGAGATAACATAGCGCAGGTTTTGTTCGTTAATGGTTTCACCGCGGCTTAAAAGGGTAAGCAGCCCGTCTATTACCCTGCAGGCGTACATCACATTCTCGGCCTCGCCGCTTACCTTGATCTCGTTTTCGCGGTTAACGACGCTAACACCATACTCCTGCTCTATAATCTTGATGTTAGAGTCGAAACTTCCGAAAAGCGCAAAGGTATGCTCCAGCCTGTCGATGTTTATTACCTGCTCTATCATGAACCTAACTCCGTTTCAATACTTTTTAATTGATTTCATCTTTAACGTCAGCGTATATATTTGTATCTATTTTAATATAAACTTCCTGCAATTGTATGTATTTTTAATGAATAATCGTACAATACGCACCTACATTCCTAAAAATTATAGCATGATTCCCCTTAAATAAATAGCAATTTCATACCAAATTTTCAATCAAAATTTCTTGTTCTTTTGCTATATTTGCATTAACAACCAAATTTGCTTTCACCCTGTAGCTATTTGCCTGTTTGGTGACATCGACCGTTTGGGTAACCACCTCGGCGTCTTTCCATTCGCTTTCCTCATATTTTTTAAGCAGCATCAGCACCGCCTTCTTGGCCTGGTCTGCGGTTACGGGAACCTTTTGCCGTACCACTTCACGGTAAAGCTCCTGCTTATAGCTCATCGGCAGCGGTATGCCGAACAAGGACAACGGCTTTTCGGAGGTCTCCAGCCTATAGTTAAAATCGGTGCTGCCGCAAAACCAGATGGGCACCTCGGTGTTTAGAAACGAAAGCAACCGTTTGGTGCGCTCCTTGCCCGTATACCGCGTTACCTCGGTCATTAGCGGGATATCATATTCTCTTTGCTCCTGTACCTGCGCTATGATGGTCGCGCCCGCATGCTTAAGGGTATTCTTTCCAAATTTATCCTCGATTATTCCGCTGACGATGATCTCGCCTTCCTTTACCGTGTCTCCCTTTTTCACCAGTGCCTCTCCGTCATAAACCTCCATCTTTAGTATCTGCCCGGACTTTGCCGCAACGATATTGCAGGGCTTATCGATCGGCTCCATCTCCGGCTCCGGGGTTCGCTCTCTCACCTCCACCGAGGCGGTGGTGCCTGAAATGTTGATTGCGATCCACGAAAGGTCGTTTAATTTCAGCAGAATCCGCTGCTTCGCCTGCGTTACATCTATATTGTTTTTGAATGCTCCCGCCTTTATGCCCTCGCTCTCGAGGGCTTTGAGAATTTCAAACTGGGAAATGTCTTTATTCCCTACCACTTCAATCGACCAGATAAACTGCGACATAAAGATAATAAAGCCGAAAAAGACTACAATACCGATCAATAGCCCTATCCGTCGGCGGTACTTGCGCGTATGAAACGGCAAGCCGCGGCGCTTGCCGATGCGCAGCCTTACGCCGGATTTTCTTGCCGGAACACGCAGCCTTTTATAGTCCTTGGCCAATGTATGGGCGGTTAGAATCTCACCGCGCTTTTGAATATCCCATATACCGATACCGGCACGCGTCACAAGGTTTAAAAAACGCTCCGCAAACGCGCCCAGCACGGTAAAGGAGACATAGCCCTTCAGCCACCGGAGCAATTTGATAATAAACAAAACGATACTCCTCTCTTTACCTGTACAGTCATTACGTCCTTGTATCGTTTTTAAAAGTCATGTTAAAAATTCTATTGATGTAATAAAGCCCTCAATGGCAAGTGACTCGCCTGCAAGGCATTTCAGCGTAAGCCCCCTGCCGGTAAACCTCAGTACCATTCGCCCGGCGTTCACCTTAATGCAGTCTTCGTTATATTCTAAAACACCCTGAGAACCATCTATAGTAACCTCCCGGTTGCCCATAATCTCCATCTGGGCAGAGTGAAGTATTGCTGTTTCGGGGAACTGCAGCATACCTGCAACCTTCGAAACCCCTTTACGCGCAATCTCCTTCTTGCTTTTTTTTTCGGTTTCTCTATCCCTTCTCGTCATATAAGAACCAAGCCTTTCCGCACCTTTGTGCTGCGTTAAAAAGGTACACAATACCGATAGCCTGCAGTAAATATATATTGTTGCGCGGTTAATTTTATAATCTCGCAGGCCATATATATGAATAACTGATAGCTAAGTGGGGGAAAAGCGTGGAAAGAAATAGTCCATTCAACAATAAAAAGGCGGTACTGTTCTCTGTTTTAGCGGTGGCGACAGCGCTTTTATACTTTTACAATGCCAAGGCGATTACCGCAGGAGTAAAAGACGGGCTCGCCGTATGCGCGAACGCCGTTATCCCCTCTCTGTTTCCGTTTATGATCTTCTCGTCGTTTTTAGTACAGAGCAGGCTTTCAGACACCTTATCCCGGCCCTTTTCCGCCTTTACGCGCCGGGTGCTGCATCTGCCGGCGTATACCGGTGCCGTGTTTTTGTTAAGCTTGATTGGCGGGTACCCCGTGGGAGCGCGCGCGATTGCCCAGCTATGCCAGGAGAAAAGGCTCAGCACTAAAACCGCATCACGCATGCTGTGCTTTTGCGTAAACGCCGGGCCCGCTTTTTTAATCAGCGCCGTTGGGCTGAAGATGCTGAACAATTACAGGGCCGGTATCGTAATATTGGCATCGCAGACCCTCGCAAGCATCCTTATCGCATGCATTCTTGGCCTAAGCCATCCTAAGGAAGATGACAGTTCTGTTACTGAAAAAACAGATGCCGTTTCGCCCTCGCTGGCAGACTCGTTCGTTTTGGCTGTAACGAACGCCGCGAAGGGCATCTTCAACATCTGCGCCTTTGTGATTGCCTTTTCGGCAATCCTCGCACTCATGAAAAGCCTGCCTTTTATTACAGAGCTTTACGCATTGCCGTCAAACAACTGGCAGTCCGGTGCCCAAGCCGCATTTACCGGCTTTTTTGAGGTCACACTGGGATGTATCTCCGCCGCAAAGGTGTCGGGTACACCGGCAATCATTCTAACCAGCGTATTATGCTCCTTTGGCGGCTGCTCAGTCATCTGCCAGACGATATCCTGTTTTTCCGGGTTACCCGTTCGCATGACGCCATATTTGATATCCCGCAGCGCACACATGGTTTTGTCCTGCCTGTTTGCCTTTGTGCTGACGCACCTGTTTCCGGATGCGGTTACCACTTTTTCATTTACCCAAAGCCCTATTACGGTACATACCTTATCCGGCACACCCATGGCGGCCTGCACCCTTCTGCTGCTTTGCGCGGCGTTGATTTTATTTAGGAAAGATAAAATATTTCTATAGCATAACCCCATCAGATTTGCTACAATGGTGACAGGATACAGCGTAGTAATACTAATTCCAATAAGAAATATAAAATTCTGTATAAGGCGTAAACTTAACCTTTTGAATTTTTCTATATTGCTAATTGTAATAAGTATCAGTGAGGTAAACGCCATGAAATTCAACTATTTCGGGAAGGATATTGAGCCTTCCTGCGAGTATTGCGCCTTCTGTGTCACCTCGGAAGAGGCCATGCAAAGCTGCCTGAAAAAACGCAAGGCCCTGCCGGGCGGCGGCTGCAGCAGCTTTGAGTACGCGCCCACAAAACGCAAGCCCAAAGTAAAATTAACCCTGCCACAGTATTCGGCAGAGGATTTTAAGCTATAGTACATATACAAACCATACAATCCCTTTACTGATTATTTTCTGTTGCTTTACGTCCTTCTTAACAGAATTCGTTGTGATACCGCCAAAATTATGTTACAATTAACAAAAGTTCATTGCAATTTACTTACAGTTGCCTATCTCACTGTAATGAACTGGAATGACGCATATGCGGAATGGAGCGTTACAATGAAACTGACAAAGCCGGAGAGAAGCTGGGTTTTGTATGACGTTGCAAACTCGGCCTTTACCATGCTTATTTCTACCACCATCCCCATCTACTTCAGGTCTTTGGTCGAAAACTCCGGGGCCGACCCCGCAACCGCTACAGGAATATGGGGTATTGTCACCTCCGTGGCGATTGCCATACTGGCGATTCTTTCACCGATTTTAGGCGCGATTGCCGACTACAAGGGCATGAAAAAGAAGATGTTTCTTCTGTTTCTCGCCATAGGGTTGCTCGGTGGCATCTCCCTTTCCGTAACCACCGATTGGGTCGCCTATATGATTGTTTTTGTACTGGCGAGAATCGGTTACACCGCCTGCAATGTGTTTTATGATTCAATGATTACCGACGTTACCGACGACAATCGCATTGACTACATATCCTCTGCGGGGTTTGCCTGGGGCTATATCGGCAGCTGTGTGCCCTTTATTGCGGGAATTGCCGTTATCTTTATAAAGCCGTTCGGCATCTCCACCGGCATGGCTACGCAGATTTCGTTTTTGATTGCGGTAGTATGGTGGGGGCTTATGACCATCCCTCTTTTAAGGAATGTTAAGCAAACATATTTTCTGGAGAACCGCCGCGATAAGATACTGCATTCCTTTACCCGCCTTGGCGCAACACTCAAAAAGATTATCAAAGAAAAGACCATCTTCTTTTTCATACTGGCATATTTCTTCTACATAGACGGTGTCTACACCATCATCTCGATGGCCACCACCTACGGCGGTGAGGTTGGCATCGACAGCAACAGCATGATTTTGGCGCTTTTACTTACCCAGTTTGTCGCCTTCCCCTTTGCCATCCTCGCGGGCAAACTGGCTTCCAAGTTTGGGGCCTTAAAGCTAATTAAAGTGTATATTTTATGGTATATTGCCATCTGCCTGTTTGGCTACCAGCTGGACCAGCAGTGGGAATTCTGGGTGCTGGCCGTTGCGGTCGGGCTTGCTCAGGGCGGCGTACAATCGCTCTCGCGTTCCTACTTCGGCAAGCTTATCCCTAAAGAAGAATCCAATGAATACTTCGGCTTCTTCGATATCTTCGGCAAATTTGCGGATTTCTTCGGCCCGTTGTTGCTTGCCGCGTCGGCATTCATCTTTAAAACATCTACCTATGGCATTTTAGCGCTGGTGCTGCTGTTTATTATCGGTCTTATCTTCCTCTCGTTTATCCCAAAGGAAAAAGCCGCAGCCACAGCCTCACCTTCAGACAGCAATAATATAAACTAACTTAGGTTGCACTAATTGTTATTCGGGCTATTGATACGATTTTAAACAAAAACCACAAGGTTTTGGCCTTGTGGTTTTTTGTGGAGACGATTGAATCGAGCCGACTAGAGATGCCATCTAGTGATTAGTAATGAAACTGTATTCTTCGCTTTAAGTGATAGTACTACAAAAAAAGAAAGCGCACAAACCACGTAATAATACGGTCTGTGCGCTATTTTGGTGGAGACGAAGAGGATCGAACTCTCGACCTTACGGATGCGAACCGTACGCTCTCCCAGCTGAGCTACGCCCCCAGGTAAACTTGCTGCAATGAAAAGTCTGCTGCAAGAACAGTTAATATTATATAATAATAATAGATAAAAAGCAATACCATTTTCCGTGCGAAAACGAAGAATTTTTTATGTGACAACTCTTATTATTGTTGCTGGCGCCGGTACGGTTTGAGCCCTTTTGTTCGTGTAACATTTATGATATACTAATTGAAAAATAAGGAGACGTTGTACAGATGGAAGTAAGACTGGCAGAAATGAAGGATATTCCATCAGTAATGGATTTATTTGTGGAGGAGAAGTATCGCGAAAAGGGCGCAGGCAGCCAACTTCTCGAAGCGGTAAAGCGATGGGCAAAGGCGCGGAAGCTGGATTATATGGAGTTGAATGTTCTTGCCGAAAATAGCAACGGGATGCAGTTTTACGTTCATAAGAAATTTAAGGCTGTTTCACAAATAATGCGGTATACATTGTGGGCATAAGAAAACGGGGGTTGTGAGGCCGATATGGATGAGAGCATAAGAAAAGTTATTTCAAATTTGCAGCGTAACAATATGGCCGGATACTTCGTTGAAAACCAGGACGAATTATTTCGGCTTTTGGCTACGCTTATTAAAGAGGGCGAAAAAATCGGCTGTGGGGATTCTGTTACACTGGAAGAGACAGGGGTACTGGATTTTATCCGAAACGGCCCCTATATCTTTTATGACAAACACCTGCCCGGGCTGACCTCTACCGAGAAGCGCGCGCTTTATTTAAAAAATTTTGATGCCGACACCTTTTTGACCGGCACCAACGCCATTACGCTGGACGGCAAGTTATTCAATATTGATGGAAACGGCAGCCGTGTCGCGCCCATGCTGTACGGGCCAAGGCAGGTAATCGTCGTTGCCGGTGTCAATAAAATAACCGATACTGTAGAGGACGCCATCCAACGTGCAAGGCAAATCGCGGCGCCTTTAGACGCGAAACGGCTTAAAAAGGACACGCCCTGCACAAAGCTGGACAGATGCGTCGACTGCAGGCACGAGCAAAGGATTTGTAATGACTTTGTGCTGATTACGGGGCAGTTTATTAAGGACAGAATTAAAGTAATTCTTGTAAATCAGCCATATGGGTATTAAGTCTGCAAAGAAAGGTAACTGCTGTTTCGATTTGGCATGAACTATAGGGGATGCAGTTTACAATCTTGGCTTTTATATCCACCTTCCTGCCCTGCCGTTTGTCTTATAATTGCTGAATACAAAATTACGGTCGACAGCTGCTTCTCGGTTGTATTATAATAAAACCAGCAGAATTGCCGGAGGGAAGAATGAAGTGAACAATGTAGTTTTATTGGTGGTAGACGTTCAAACGGCGCTGGTTCAAAGTCACCCGTATAATGAGCAAGCGGTCATCCGAAATATTAAGCGGCTTATTGCCGACTGCAGGGCCAAAGGCATTGAAGTGATATACATCCGCCATGACGGCGGTGTAGGTGACGAATTGGAACGCGGTACGGGTACATGGCAGGTTTACAGCGAAATAGCACCTGAAAAAGAGGATAAGATTTTTGAGAAGGAATACAACAGTGCATTTTTGCACACCGGCCTGAAGGATTATCTTGACAGTAAAAAGATCAAGAACATCATTTTAGTGGGCATGCAGACGGAGTACTGTATCGACGCGACCTGTAAGGCGGCCTTAGAGCACGGTTATCAGGTGATTATCCCCGAAGAAACGAACACCACTTTCGGCAACGAGTATCTAACTGGAGAACAATTATATAACTACTATAATTTTAAAATCTGGAACAACCGTTTCGCAAGGGTATTGCCCATTCAGGAATTAGAGTTAAAATTATCTTAAAGCAAGCAGATAGAAACATCGCTAGTTACAAAGGATGTGTTCATTACGCCGGACATTTACATAAACTACGGCACCAACCTTCCCGACATCACCTACGAGATCATGAAGGCTGCCGATATTTCAGCTAAGCTTAACCCCGATACGACGGTTGGCATTAAGCCTAATCTCGTCGTATCGCGCCCCGCCGAGGGCGGCGCCACCACACACCCTGAAATTGTAGAGGGCATCATTCGCTATGTTCAGGATGCCGGGGTGCGCAGTATTGTTGTACTCGAAGGTTCCTGGGTGGGCGACAGTACACAGCACGCCTTTAAAAACTGCGGCTATACGGCACTCGCCGAAAAATACGGAGTAAAGCTCATCGACACCAAGCGGGATAAGGCCGTATCGCGCTCCTGTAAGGGCCTGTCGCTCAGTGTGTGCGAAAGCGCGTTGAATGTGGACTTTCTGATCAATGTCCCCGTCCTCAAGGGGCACTGCCAAACAGGCATGACCTGCTGCCTGAAAAACCTCAAGGGCTGCATACCGGACAGTGAGAAGCGGCGATTTCATTCGTTGGGGCTGCACAAGCCCATCGCGGCGCTCAATACGGTGCTGCACCCGGCACTGCACATCGTCGACTCGGTGTGCGGGGATCTGTCCTTCGAAGAGGGCGGGAACCCTGTGGAGGCCAATCGGATAATGCTTGGTTTCGACCCCGTGCTGCTGGATTCCTACGGCGCGCAGCTGATGGGCTACCAGCCGGATGAAATCGACTATCTGCGCCTGGCAAAAGAGTACGGTGTCGGCAGGTATGCGGGGCCCGACACTGAGATTATGGAACTAAACGCACAAAACCGCCCGAAGACCGGCGGGCACAACAATGTCGGCGCCAAAAAATTCAGCCCATACATCGATGCCGACAGCGCCTGCTCGGCCTGTTACGCCGCGCTCATCTTCGCACTGCACAAAACCGGCCCCATTCGCGGGGAACGCATTAAGATCGGGCAGGGGTTTCAGGGCAAAACCCTTAAGGGAATCGGCGTGGGCAACTGCACAGCGGGTTGTGACCGGTATGTAAAAGGCTGCCCGCCAAAGGCAAGCGATATTGTAGCGATGATTGAAAACATGAAACGTTAAGCCCGCTACAGTCATCTCTTCCCTGCTTACCTACACCGTTTAGGTCTACTAGACTAGGCTATATCGACATGTGTTTGAGAAAGGGCAAAAAGGTTATGATTAAAAAAATAGGGTTAAAAACGGCCGCAACGGCCAGTGTAATCATCGCTGTTGTTACAATCCTCATTCATCTACTTGTAATACTGCAAATAATACCTTACACCTGGATCAACGGCGGGCGGTCTGCATCCTTTGAGGCCGCAAGCCAAGCGTCTTGGGTAAGCATTATAATACTCGTGATTTTTATCTTTATCTACCTCTGGGCGGGCCGGATCATCCCTATCACAAGATTCAAAAGATTATTTACCGTCATTCTTTGGCTCATGTTTGCCTACGCATGTTTGGGTATTATCATGCAGTTTTTGGGTACTCCCTTTGAAAAAGCTGTCACCGGTGTTTTATGCATTCTCAATGCAATAGCGACCTTTCGGCTTGCTATCAAAAAACGGTAATGTTTTGCGGTGCTCTACCTACATAGCATCGGATGGGCTTAAATGACAGTCAAAGAATACTGCGTCAAGAAGATGCTTAACCGCTGGGAAGAAAGAGACAATCGGATACTCGCCCGGCAATCGCTGCCTGCAGATATTCGGCAGGAGGTTGATATTCCGTATATCGATGACGGTAATCGCGGGCATCTGCTGGATGTGGAGCGCCTGCAGGGAATATTCCACCTAGAGGCAATCGATGCCGACATCAAGGCCCTGGCGCTGATATGCGGCATGATGGGCTTTGACGAGCCTACCGTCGGCTACTGGGGCATGCGGTCGATGTGCTTTGAGAGGGGCTATAAAAAGCCGGAATATTATCAGAATATGATCTTTGAGCATCTTCCCGAGCTCGCTGCGTTGCCCCCGACATTTCTTTCGACCAGCGATGAAGACGAGTTGCGGCATATGACCCTGAATTTTGAGGAGACCTTAAAGAAGTATGGCGTAGACTGTCAGCTTAAATATTATCAAAAGGTGCCCGATAAAAGGCTGGGGCACATGTTCAGCGTACTGCATCCTGAGTTTGAGCAAAGCGGTGAACTGATGGATGAGATGACAAATTTCTTTCGCAAGGCAGCACAAAGCTTAGACTGTGCTGCCACAGACACTGCTCAATAGTAAAGCCGGAGCAAAAGCTCCGGCTTGCATTCTAAACGGCTGTAATTGATTACAGCATCACATATTCATCGTAGGTGGTTACTCGGTCTCTCATGCCGTCGGGCTTTAACTCGATGATGCGGTTCGCTATCGTCTGAATGAACTGGTGGTCATGGGAGGAAAAGAGCAAAACGCCTTTAAAATCCATCAGCCCGTTGTTGAGCGCGGTGATGGACTCCAAATCTAAATGGTTGGTGGGCTGGTCGAGCACCAGAACGTTAGAACCGAACATCATCATCTTTGCGAGCATGCAACGCACCTTCTCGCCGCCGGAAAGTACGTTTACGGGCTTGTAGATGTCATCGCCCGAAAAGAGCATCCGGCCCAAGAAGCCTCGAAGATAGGTCTCTGTGGTGTCCTTGGCGTACTGCTCCAGCCATTTGGCGATGTTTAGTTCGCAGCCCTCAAAGAAAGCGGTATTGTCTTTTGGGAAGTAGGACTGCGTAGTGCTCACGCCCCATTTAAAGGTGCCCTCGTCGGGGGTAAGCTCGCCTGCCAGTATCTTAAACAGCGTGGTATTGGCGATGTCGTTTTCACCCACAAACGCGATCTTGTCGCCCTTGTTGACGCGAAAGGATACATTATCCAGCACCTTTATCCCGTCCACCGTGTGGCTGATGCCCTCTACCGCCAGAATCTCCTTGCCGGGCTCCCGGTCCATCTGAAAGCCCACATAGGGGTATCTTCTCGAGGACGCGGGCATTTCGTCCACCGCCAGCTTCTCCAGCAGCTTCTTTCTTGACGTCGCCTGCTTGGCCTTCGACTTGTTGGCGGAGAACCGGGCGATGAAGTTCTCAAGGTCTTTGACCTTGTCCTCCCTCTTGCGGTTCTGCTCCTTCACGATCTTCTGCATGAGCATGCTGGACTCATACCAGAAATCGTAGTTGCCGGTGTACATCTTGATTTTGGTATAGTCGATATCTACGGTATGGGTGCATACGGTGTTTAAAAAATGCCGGTCGTGGGAAACAACAATCACGGTGCCGGAATAGTCGAGCAAAAAGTCCTCCAGCCACGAAACGGATTGTACATCCAGATTGTTTGTAGGCTCGTCCAGCAGGATGATCTCCGGGTGACCGAACAGCGCCTGCGCAAGCAGCACCTTCACCTTCTCGCTGCCCGAGAGGGTATGCATCATGGTATCCTGTATCGCTTCCTCCAGCCCAAGGCCTTGAATGAGCCTTGATACCTCTGTTTCGGCGTCCCAGCCGTTTAGCTCCGCAAACTCCGCTTCCAGCTCCGAAACCAGAATGCCGTCGCTTTCGGTGAACTCTTCCTTCGCGTAAAGCGCCTCTTTTTCCTTCATTATCTGGTACAGCCGCGGGTTGCCCTGTATAACGGTATCCAGTACCGTAAAATTATCATAAGCAAAGTGGTTCTGCTTTAATACCGACATGCGCAGGCCCTTGGCGATGATCACGTCACCCGTCGAGGGTTCGAGCTCCCCTGCCAGTATCTTTAAAAAAGTGGACTTCCCTGCCCCGTTGGCGCCGATAATACCGTAGCAATTATCGGGTAAAAACTTGAGATCGACGTCTTTAAACAGATTGGTGCCGCTAAAGCTTAAGCTTAGATTTGTTACTGTAATCAATGTTCCTCCAAAAGATATAAAAGATTCTAAGTTTTGATTATATACTATCTTCCGAAACCTTGCAATCATTATCGGCTGTTTTATCGGTAAACGCAGCTGCAATTATGTAATGAATTACTTTTCAATACACTATTTTACGATAAACGGCAAGTGGCAAATAGTTCTGCGCGAAAAATACGGATACCGTCATTTTTGGTTTCTAAAATAACGGGAAGAATGTACGGGAGCCCTCTATAATAAACCTGAAAGGATGGCTGGGGATGGAATGGATAGACCGGTTAAACGAGGCAATAGGTTACATTGAAGAAAACCTTGACGGCGAAATAAGCTACGACGCCATCGGAAGGATCGTACTGTGCCCGGTTGGCTCGTTTCAGCGAACCTTTTCGCTGATGACGGGGATCACGCTTTCCGAGTATATCCGCAGAAGAAAGCTCACGGTGGCGGCCTATGAACTGCAATCCACCGAATGCAAGGTCGTCGACGTGGCGGTGAAGTACGGCTATGAGTCGTCAGACGCCTTCTGTGTCGCGTTTAAAAAGATGCACGGCATCGCGCCCATGGCAGCCAAGCAGCAAAATATGAAGTTAAAGTCCTACCCGCGCCTATCCTTTACACTGACAATCAGAGGAGAAGCAGAAATGAATTATCGGATGGTTGAGAAAGAAGCCTTTCAGGCAGCGGGCAAGATCGTCACCTCTTCGCTGGACAACAACATCACCCCTGCCTTTTGGGGGGAATGCAAGCATAACGGTACGGTAGACCGGCTGCTGAAGATCGGCGCAGAGCCCGTTACCCTCGGCATCTGCTTTGGCTACGATGAAAAGGGCTTTAACAACTACATGGTCGGCGCCGAAACCACGCAGAGCATCGTGGAGGGGATGCAGATTGTGCGTATCCCCAAGGCCACATGGCTGGTTTTTGAATCGGTCGGGCCTATAAGCCCCACGCTCGGCAACACCTGGGGCCGGATCTACGGCGAGTTTTTACCCCAAAGCATCTATAAGCAGTCTGGCCTTCCCACGGTGGAAAAATACTTCGGCAGCAATGTAAACGACGAGGACTATTGCGTGGAAATCTGGATACCAATCATAAAAGAATAACCGATAATCTGTGTCTATTAAAAAATTCCCATAAAAACGAAAAAGCCTGCGGTTTTTCCGCAGGCTTTTTCGTTATATGTACAGATTATCTTAGGGCAGCAACCGTCTCTTTGAGCTGGGTACGAATTTTAATCTTCTGCGGGCACTTCGTTTCGCACACGCCGCAGTCGATACAGGCGGAGGCATCCTTTCCCTTCATCCAATCCACCTTGCCGATCTGCGTAAACTCCTTGCGGGCATAGTCTGTAAGACCGTACACGCGGTGATAGTTCATCAGCTGAAAATTCAACGGGATGTTGACCCCCTGCGGGCAGGGCATGCAGTAGTTGCAGCCCGTGCAGTAAAGCTCGGCAAGCTTTTTGTTCTCAAGCATGGCAAGGTTAATCGACTCGAGCTCCGCCTCGCTGAGCTGCGCGGTGTTGGACGCCACGCGCGTGTTTTCCTCTACCATCGCCATGCTGCCCATACCGGAAAGCGCACAGGTGACATTGGGGTTGGCAATCACAAAACGCAAGGCCAGCTCCGCGCTGCTTACAACGCCGCTTGGCATCATCTTTTTAATAACGGGCGAGGGCTCACCCAGCCTGCCGCCGCCAACTGGGCCCATGACCACCACGCCCAAGCCCTTCTCCTGTGCATGGGCTATGGCCGCCTCGTTGCCGCGGTCGAGCATATTGTACTGGCACAGCACCGTTTCAAAACAGCCCGTATCAATAAGGGTAAGAAGGTTTTCGGGCTTATCGTGGAACGAGAAGGAGATATGGCGGATTAAGCCTTCCTCCTTGGCCCTGAGGGCTGCCTCGAGCGGGCCGTCTTTTACGTTGATGCGGTCGTTGAAGGTATCCAGCGAGATGCCCCACATATGGTAAAAATCGATATAATCGGTGTCGAGCTTCTTAAGGGAATTTTCAAGCCTTTCGCGGTAATGGGCGCCGGATGCGTCCTCAATCGGGTTTTTAGTAGAAAGATAAACCTTATCCCGCCAGCCTTTAAGCGCCTTGCCAACGATGATTTCGCTTTCCTTTTCGCAGTAGTAGGGCGCGGTATCCACATAGTTTACACCCAGTTCAAAGGCCCGCTGAATGATGCGTATACCCTCTTCGCGATCGAAAACCGTCTTACCGTCAACCTCTGTCTGCGGCAGCCTCATAGCGCCGAAACCGAGCGCAGAGATTTTAATACCTGTTTTTCCAAAGTCACGATACTGCATGTCAAGCTCCCTTCTGCCGATAACATTTGGCAAAAAAAACATAATGAAGAACCTACCGAACCATTCCCCTTATTTTAACATATAAAAGATAAAAAAGCGACCGTTACTTCTATACGTGTTAAAAACAATAAAATCTTTGGCAAAATTAAACTATCCGCACAGATACATTTCAAAAAATATATACTTTGTTACAAATATATAATTTTGAATTTTATATACATTGACAGATGAGGTATGTTAATGTATATTATAGATAAGATTTTAACTTATATTAATTTCGAAGGAGGCAAAACGTGTCAATCACTTCAGATTTAATACGAGGTCATACCGAAACCATTATCCTTGCACATCTGCTGAAAGGTGACAGCTACGGCTATCAGATCAACAAGGAAATTATCGAAAAGACCAACAATCAGTACGAACTAAAGGAAGCGACGCTATACAGCGCTTTTAGGCGGCTGGAGCAGGCGCAGTATATTACCTCCTATTGGGGAAACGAGGAGGTTGGCGCAAGACGCAGGTATTATTCCATCACCCTGTCCGGCATTGACACCTACCATAAGAACAGGCAGGACTGGGAACAGGCAAAGGCACTTATCGACAAACTTTTATAAACTATTGGGAGGAATTAGAGATGAATGAGAGACTAAGAAACCATATAAACCTGCTTTTTGAGGGTGCCCCGCAGACAAGACGAGCGCTGGACCTAAAAGAAGAACTGTTTACAAACCTTATTGAGCGTTACAACGATTTGGTGGCAAGCGGTGTCAGCGAAGAGGATGCCTACAAAAATGCCGTGGCCAATATTGGCGACGTGAGTGAACTGATCAACAACCTGAAGGAAAACGATATCTTAAACAACCTAAGCCATGAGGACGCCCGAAAAAAAACCGCTCTCGTTTTAACCCTCTCTGTCGGCCTGTACTTTCTCGCTTTCCTCATCCCCATGATTATTAAGTTTTTGTTGCCTTTAAACCCTGTCGTGGCAATCTTTATAATGATTGCCCTTGCCGCGATCCCAACCTGCCTGCTGGTTTATCATTACACCTCCCTCCCCCGTTACCACAAGCATGACGAGAGCATCGTGGAAGAGTTTAAGGAATGGAGCAGCAGCACTAGTCAAAGGAAAAGTATTCGCGGGGCTATTTCGGGTATCTTGTGGACGCTCACGGTGTTTATCTATTTGTTATTCAGCTTTCTGACCTTTGACTGGAACATAAGCTGGCTAATTTTCATTCTGGCAGCCTGCATTGAATGTATTATTACATTGATTTTCAGGCTTAAAGAAACCAAATAATAAATAGATTTAGGAGAAGTGTATGAGACAACTTCGCATAGCACTGATTATCGTTTTCTCTTTTATCGCTTTAGCCATTATTGCTTTAATGGTATGTTTATCACTGGGCCGCTTCGGTTTTGATTGGGGGTTCAGTTGGGATTACAACTTTGCCACCAATTATAAGCTTGTCAACGACCACAGCTTTGATGCTGATCAAATTGACGACATCAACATTACATTCACCTATGACGAGATCGTGATTTTAAAGAATTCCTCCGATAAGATCCGGGTAACGGAATATATGTCAAGAACCCCGGCGGAGGACGAATTGGCGCAGGTTTCAACCGATAACACCTCGTTTAATATCCATGCCGGCAGAAGAGAGCTGCTTGGATGGTTTATGAACCAGAACTCCAAAGTTGAGGTTTACCTGCCCGAAGGCTACGAGGGTTCTCTGGAGATAGAAACAACCAGCGGCAGCGTTGAGGTAAAAGAGAATGTGGCATTGACGGACGTCGATGTCTCCTCCAGCTCGGGGAGCATTCGTTTTAACGAAATCCTCGCAAAAGAAATCAACCTCAGTTCCACCAGCGGCAGCACCCGCGGCAGCCTGTTGGAGGCCGAGGGGGACATTACCGTCCAATCATCCTCCGGCAGCATCGGGGTGGATAAAATAACCGGCAGCAGCGCGGGCTTGGATTCGACCAGCGGCAGTATTCGCGGCAGCGAGGTAATCTGTACGGGTAAGGTGACGATGGAATCTTCTTCGGGCAGCATTAACTATGACGGCGTTTCCGGCAATACTATAGAGCTGAAAAGCACCAGCGGCGGCATCCGCGGCAAGGAGCTGCTTGGCAAAGACGGCATCTCGGTGCGGTGCTCCTCGGGCGGAATAACCTTCGATAAAATTGACGGCCGTCATACCATTGAAACCACAAGCGGAACTATACGGGTTGATACCGCAACCGTGGGCGGTGAATACGACTCCTCCTCGGGCAGTATCCGAACCGGCTTTGCGTCGGTCGAGAGCGATATTACCATTAAGGCAACCAGCGGCAGCGTATCCCTTGAATTGCCGGCGGAGCAGGCTTTTAATTTTAGCGCGGAATCCAACTCTGGCTCGGTAAACGCCGATTTTAACCGTGAGGTTCAGTGGAACGAAAAGTCGGACGACGGCGTTGCGGGCAGTGTAGGCAGCGACCCGAAATACAATATAAACGTTAAAACCTCCTCGGGTGGCATTCGTATCAGCGAGTACCGCTAAAAGTGTAAGGAGAGACCGCAAAACAAGCGGTCTCTCCTTTTTTATTTTTGAGCGATTAAGATATAGGAAAGCGGTATGCCTTTGTTGTTATAAAAAGCCCCGAAGGCGATATCGTATTCAAACTCCCGAACCTTTTGAACGGCCATACCATTTCCGACGATTGCGTTAATAATCTCCCCAAAGGGATGCGAAAAGCTGCAAAAGGTTTTGGATAGGTACGGCACACTCATGTAGCTCATGCCGTTATTTTCAATCCAAGGTTCTTTTTTAAAGTAGGTGAACTGGATCTGATTTAAACGGTCATCATCGAAGCAATCGTCTCCGGGCAGCGGCAGCATATTCATAACAGGATGAATCTCGTTAATAAACAGGATACCGCCATCTTTAAGACATTCGAAGACCTTATGAAAAAACGGGTTTAAATCCTCAAACCAGGTCAACGCACCCGCCGTCACACAGATAAAGTCGAAGCGCTGCTTGTATTGCTCATCGATACTGAGGATATCGCAAGCCTCAAAGGAGCAGTTGATGCCCGCTTTCTCGGCGGTTTGCCTAGCTTGCTCAAGGATGTTTTCAGCAATATCAAAGCCGACGCCGCACGCTGCCCCGAATTTCATTATCGACATCAGCTCTCTGCCGTTATTGCAGCAAAACTGTGCAATCGTTTTACCCTTAAAATCAATCTGCCGCAATTCCTTAAGGATATCGCTTGTAAGAAATGGGAAATCTTCATTCAGCAGCCTTAAATAGTTATCCTCGCCCCAGTTAGGGTAGCGATGCTGAAAGGCTTCTTCCCATGCCGCTTTGTTTTGCTCCCTGTAGTTCATGCCTTTCCTCCTGTTGTCAACAAAACGGTGTATCGCTCCTATAATAACCTTCGAAATTTGTATTGTCAATATTAAGCGCATTTACCATAACCTTTATTTTTCACTCCTTAATATTGACACAAATTGTATTGCGTGCCTATAATATATTTATGTTTTTTATATTTAGCTGAATGTAATGAGCATATAGGAGAAATAAAATGACAGGGACAGAAAATAAGTTTAAAGAATTGACTTTAAAGCAAAAGATTCAATATCTTTGGGATTATTACCGCACGCCGGCCATTGTGACCATACTGCTAATTTTTGTGGCTGTGACGCTGATGAAAACCGTCTCCTTTAACCACGTAGAATACGACGCCTATTGCCTAATATTAAACGACTCGAATAATGAGGACATCGTTAACCGCATTCAAGAAGGCTTCCCCGCTTTTCTGGGTAATGACGCGTATAAGATCAATATTGACAACGGCTATGTTTTCTCATATCTTGAGGAATACGGATTAAGCTGGCCGGACCAGAGTGCAGTGGCCAAGATCACATCGCTTGTAGGCACCAACAAAGCGGATATGGCGATTGCAAACTATGAAACCATGCTTTGGGCAGTACACACCCAGTACATATACCCGCTCGATGATATCCTGCCAAAAGACCTGCTTGAGAAACTAAAGCCTTACTGGGTTTATGCGTATTTTAAAGGGGAAACCGAGAACGACGGCAAGATATACGGGCTTGATATCGCCGACACCGAAGTATACAAATGGCACTCGGATAATTATGAAAACGCGGTAGTCTTCATCCCTAATCTGGAGGTGGAGCCAAACGGGAAGGCTTCACACGAGACTGCCATCCAATTTATAAAATATCTCTATAACATAAAATAATGTGGTTACAAGATCTAATAGATAGACAGCCCCATCATCACGGCATCGTAAAATTGCCCGCCTATGTACAGGTCTCTGGTGAGGACCCCTTCTTCCTGAAAGCCGTATTTCTTATACAAACGAATCGCCGCTTCATTGTCAATGCGAGTAATTAGGTTAATCTTTTTGATATCCCGCGCTGCCTTGGCCCATTCTATAAGCTCCTGCATAAGGAGGTTACCAATACCCAGGCCCCAATACTGCTTTCTAACGGAGATACCTAACTCCCCTGCGTGTCTCTTTCGGATTCTGCTGCCGCCTTTAAAGGTGACAAAGCCTGCGATTTCTTCGTTCACAACGGCAATAAAGATAACGGAATTATCCTTGTTGTTTTCAGACCGGATCGTTTCCCGCTCCGTTTCGGCGGTTATTTCGATCTCGTTTTCGCCGAAGGACAGAAAATCGGTCTCCTTACAGATACATTGTTTAAAGTCCGCCATCCGCTGTGCATCTTCTTCGGTCGCTTTTCTAAAAAGGAGCTCTTCGCCACCTTTTAATAATACCTTTTTCATGGGTATACACTCATTTCCAAATCCGTTTTTTACAAAAAAGCTCGACACTTACAGAATGAATAGCATCGGCATGAAATTACCGCTTCCAGATCACAGAGGGGTCGATATGCCTGATATCCGGCGAACAGGTGCGCGCCATTGTACCGCACAGTTCTTCCGTCAGCTCTTCAATTTTCTTCTGTACACCGATTGCGCCTTCATCGGTAAGCGGGTTCATCAGTGCGCGGCCTACGGAAACCGCGGTTGCACCGAGGGCCAGCGCCTTAAATGCGTCGATGCCGCTTAAAACGCCGCAGTCTACGAAAATCGGTATGCTGTGATCGATCATCTTAACAATCTTAGGCAGGATCATCAGCGGGGGCACCGCAAATCTTTGTATCCCGTGATGATGGGAAACCACAATGCCCTTGGCCCCAACCTCCAAGCATTTATAGGCATCCTGCTCGCTGAGTACCCCTTTGATGATAAAAGGCAGGTTTGTCGCCTCAACAAAGCTTTTGATTTCATCCAGCGTTTTGCAGGACATCGGAAGGCCTAAGACATTGTCATACTGGCCCTTATTGTTAAACGAATGGTCAATGTCCATGCCTACGGCCAAGGCTCCGCATTTCTCCGCATGCGCAATCTTCTTAAAAATAACGCTATTGTCCGCGTGGGGCTTGATGATTTTGATGATTTTAGCGCCCGTTGCCGTGATGGCCTCAAGCTCAATCTCTTCCCCCATGCCTGTCCACATAACAGCGTTGGCGGCCTTTACACCCTTTGCCATCTCCACTGCCCCGTCCGGGCGGCAGTTCTCCAGATGGGAGAGCGCCGCTGTCATAATAGGGGTGGAGAAATGCCCGCCGTAAAGCTCAAGCTGCGTGGAGGGAATTACCGAATCAATTTGCCGCGTTTCAATTAACAGGGATTCAAAGTATTCACGGGTGATCTCGTTGGAGTCACCCGGTTTATTATTCTGTGCCATTTTATTCTTCAACCTTTCATATGTTATTTTTATTGTATATATAATTCTATAGAAGCTATCTGTTTCAGGCTGTTTTGGATGCGCCGGTTGAAGTCGGATAGTTAAGATACAAGCCAATGAGTCCTTACCATACTAATTGTTTAGGCACAACTTCCTGCTCGTAAAAGTGCTCCAGCCGCTGTACGGTTTTTGCATGCATGGGGTATTGCAAGGCCTCGATATTTGCAGTCAGCTGGCTTAGAGTTGAAGCGCCCGGGATAACCGTAGAAACCTCGCCATAGGCCAGACAGTACTGCAGGGCAAATTGGGCCAACGATTGCCCCTCTGCAGGCAGGCCGCGTAGCCGGTCTACCAGATCGGCACGGGCAATGATATCCTCTTTCGTCCACCGTGAACGAATGCCCGTGAAGGTAGAATCCTGATGATACCTGCCCGATAACCAACCGGAATCGAGGGGAATCTTTGCGATAATCCTAACCCCTTTTTCCCTTGCTAAATTAAAGGCAAAACGTACATCCTGATGCAGGATGTTGAAAAAGGCTTCAATCACTTTGCCCTGAGTATGGCTCAGGAAGGTCTCCATATCCTCTTTCGTGTCGAGGGATGCCCCGTAAGCCAAGATTTTTCCTTCCTTTTTCAGCTGCTCTAAAACATCATAATGTGCGTTACCGTCCGCCTTTAGTAACTCCGCAGGCGGATTATGTAAAAGCACGGAATCGAGATAATCGGTTTGGAGCCGCCTCAAGCTGCCTTCAATGGATTCTCTTAAAACCTTGTCGCTAAAATCGGTATGGCCATCGCTGCGATGACCGAATTTCGTATTGATGACCAGCGTTTCTCTTTTCGCTGCCTTCAAGGCCTTACCGAGCAGCTCCTCGCTGCTTCCAAGGCCATAATTGGGCGATGTATCAAAGAAATTGACGCCCTCATCAATGGCCTTGTAAACCAGACCGATAGCCTCTTTTTCCGTCATGCCGCTCCAATCGATGTCGTTGCCAAGCTGCCAAGCGCCAAAGCCAATCGCTGATACTTTGGGGCTGCCTTCTGCATATGGTCTGTATTCCATCTAAACGCCTTCTTCCGCCTTTTCCATTTTTTAATCCATTATTTTATTTAATATTAAAGGATGTAATGCTGTTTTGCAAGCGGTATTGCTGAATATCTAATAAGGGTTTCTTCACTGCTTATTTCCGCCAAAAAGTTTTGCATTCCGCCTTATCTAATAGATTAAACTCGATCATTTTCTCTAGTAGTGAAAATTGAACCGGGCTATCCCATGGGATGCGTACCAGCTCATTGGTGTAATCATAGCCGGCTTGCACAATATCCTTGGAAAATTGAGTAATCCCCGCCCTTTCGGGGGCAACCGCCAAATGCTTTTTGGCTACGCTAAAGCCGATAATAAAGGTTCCGTGATCGGTAAACATAGGCTGATTCCATGCAATTTTAGGCACTAAATTGGGGAATTTCTCGATTACCCAACTAAGAATCTCTTCTGTCCGGGCCCGATGCTGCGGGTTATCAATACGCTCCAAATACTCTGCAAAAACCTCCACGTTGTTTCCCCCTTAAAGCTGCTACCGGGTTACAGTTCTTTTTGATGCTTTTAGAACAGAAGGATAAATTTAGTCCCGTACCAAGCACCAAAAAGGCCAAAAAATTCGCAAAGGCCTTTTGCCTTATTATAAATGAAAAACGTCAAAATGTTAAGTAGAAAGCGGCACATAAGCCTGTGAGCTTTGAGAAATTTGGAATACTGGAAGCCGGTACGAGGGCGGAAAAACTCATTCTTCGGGGGAAGACTTGCGGCTGGACATATTTAACGCGACGGCGGCGCGGATTAACTCCTTGAGCGCCTCCTCGTTTACCTCGTTGCCCTCGTGAAAATCAATGGCTCTTCTGGCGTTCCCGTCCAGACTGGAGTTAAAAATATGCAAGGGGTCTTGCAGGGATGCGCCCTTGGCAAAGGTTATCTTCACAGCATTCTTATAAGTCTCTCCGGTACAAATCATCCCGCCGTGAGACCATACAGGGGTGCCTCTCCACTTCCACTCCTCGATTACCTCCGGGTCGGTCTGCCTGATTAGGCCCCGTATCTTTGAGAGTACCCGGCCCCGCCAGTCGCCCAGCTCCTTGATTCGCTCGTCGATTAGTTGGGACGGAGATTTTGTGTCTTTAGCAGACTGTTCATCCATAGCAATAAACCCTCCTTTTATAAAGACAATAATCTTAGTATCCCTAGAATGCCGCATAATTTACTGTCACTGCAGCAATTTCTCAAAAACTGCGCCTGATTTTGGCGCCAAAAGGAGAACTCGTTTTAAAGAATTCCGGTCTCAGACAAGTACTGAGACCGGATACTTTTATCAAGCCGGTATTAACGTGAGGACGCCAATACTACATCGATCATCTTCGGTTCGATGCCGAGGAGCGGCAACTCACTTGAACAACCGGGGAGAGAATATTCCCCATATGGCCTGCCTTGCTCAACGAGCAGCTTGCCGACTGCATGATTAAGCAGGTATCCATAACCTTGGTAGTTTCATGGATATATTTACTGCGAAATTTCAGTCTGGCGCGACATCTTATTTCCACTCGATTGGCTGATTATCATCAAATAAAGACGGATTTTCCTTCAACAACCCCACGACCCAATCTGCCATTGGCCTCACCTCGACTACATAGGAAGCCGCATCTCCGATTTTCACTTCCCTTGCAATCCCCTTATGTATCATTGGGATAAGCAGCTTATCATAATTCTTTGATACATCTCCGCGTGTAGAACAATGGCCATAAAAATCAATTTCGCGGATATCTCCATCGTCGAGTAACAACTTGATTTTCCTTGATTGCGGGTTGATACGGTCCGGTACATTCAGCCACTCCTCAATACTGTGAATGAATGTATTGGTTTTAAGCGTGGCGCCTAAAAATAACAATTGTGCTTCTTCATCGTACAGTCCGCCGAAACAACCGTTTCGCGGGCAGGGTGTATGAACATCGCTGTCGCGCAGAACATAGGCCTGCGCTCTGTTGCCCATGGCTGTCACCGAATGGGTAGGGTGCATCGAGCGAATGGCTCCTGCCCTTTTCATAAAAAGATTGGGCAGTATTCCAATACAAGAAGATTCTGTCTTAGGGTTATAGATACCGTCTCGTAAATTTTCATCAGACCATGAGTGGGTTGGAAATAACAATAGCCCCTCTTTCATGTAGTCGATAAAAGCATCCAAAACCGTATCCCCTCCGCCCTCTACCGCTCCAACCGCTTTCATAGAAGAATGGATGAGCAAGGTTCCCTTTTTTCTGATTCCCGCTTGTTCGATATCCTTCATTAAAGAGTTTTTCGTATGCATTTGCTCCTTCTCCTTCCGGAATTTAATCCTTTATAGTTCTATTCAAATGCCAGTTAGAGACAACTTGTCTTTAGTACCTTGAGTATGTAAAAAAAGATTTTGTACCTCTCCGGTATCTATTGGGTGGGTAGACATTGGGGCCTAGCAGCAGGCGCCTTACTGAAAAATCTCTTCTAAGGTTCGGGTATGATTCGATAAGTGAACCAACACACCTCCGCGATTTCTATTTTAGTAAGGATTTTTTACTTTACAGATACATATTCATTTCCCTCTAAATAAAATCTCCAGGGATAGTCCTTTGCTTCCTCCGCATAGTCAACTCCTACACGTTTTGTTGTTACTATATTTAAATTCTCATCTTTGCCTTCCTCAACATATACCTCATTCCCACACAAATCCGTTCCGTTGAAGCTCCTGTCTATTGATAAGGCACAACATAATTTCCCCGGCCCGTTGGTGAGACCTCTGTGTTGGCTTTTTGTCAGCTGTTCGTATGGCTTTCCAAATCTCCTTTGCGCCATCCATTCAGTTTCTTCCAGCGGCTCAGCAGCCCTTATTAAAACCGCCTGGGGCTTCCCTTTTTCATTAGTTACTATGTTAAAACAGCAGTACATGCCATAGATCATAAATACATAAGAAAATCCAGGGCACCCATACATAACCTCCACTCTAGAGGTCCTTTTGCCGCCATAAGAATGCGCAGCCTTATCTTCAATGCCCATATACGCTTCTGCTTCGACAATCTTAGCTGAAACTCTTTGCCCGCCTATTTCATGTACAAGTACCTTGCCCAGAAGCTCTTTGGCAACTAAAATAGAGTCCCGGTTATAGAATTCCCTATCAAGTCTTTTCATTGCAATCCTCCTTTCAAAAATCAATCTTTTATTTTTTAAACTTTTATGCCTATCAAAAAACTCATGAAAATATCTTACATTCTCAAAATCCGTCTATTTTGTCGCATCTAATTCCTTTGAATCAAGATTTCCGCATTCCGCTCCAAGAGCCTAATACTTTTCCCATTCAACCACCTCTATAACGCAAAGTTTATCGGCTTAAACGTTTCCAACAGATATACCGTCTTAACTGTTATTTCTCCACCCTTATTATCAATACTACACACTCCGAATGCCTTGAAGCGGCAAAAAAGATGCCGTTTGAAGCCGGTACTCCCTTGGAGGAAGGGAATATTTCATAAACAATCGCCTGGGTAGGCCAATTTTTTGTGCTTCGGTGCCTACTTTGCTTTACAATTCAAGTTGAACTTGTACGCAATAAAACCTTCAAAAGCGTATCGGCATCTTGAAGGCTTTGTTCGATACAATTAGCACTTGACCTACTTGCCGATTAGCGGAAAGGGAGGAAACGCACAATATAGCGACCATAAAGTATTATGAATATGAGAATAGACTCCTTGTTCTAGTTTTCGTATAAGGCAGCTATATCATGTATTCTACGCTTCATTTCTGTGCGGATATGTAACGGCTCTAAACACTCGCATTTATCCCCGAAACTGAAAAGAATATTGTAGTAGTATTCATTCTCTATGAAGGGAAAATTAACAATGTAATGCTCATCACCGTCTGGCGAAAAGTGTTCATAAGTGCAATAATCAAGTACCCTGTCCATGACAGATTTATGAATACGAATTTTGATTTTTGTTTGCGTAGTTGCCAAAATATCAGTAAAATCTAACTGCGGTTTTTGATAATCTCGTGGCGTAAAAAATTCCTCTTGTATTTGTAGGTTTGATGTGCGGGATAGTTTGAATAGGCGAAAATCATTTCTTTTATGGCAATACCCTTGCCAATACCAATGACTACTTTTCAATACAAGCTGATACGGCTCGGCTGTTCGTGCGGTTTTATTTCCGTAGCGGTCTGCATATTCAAACGAAAGTAGCTTGCTTTCCTGTAAAGCTGTCTTGATAATCTCTAAATATGGTTGTATGTTCCTGTTGCCCATCCATGGACTTAAATCTATATATATTTGATTTGTTTTTAATTCAATGTCTTTCGCTCTGTCGGCGGGGATAAAACTCTTGACTTTCGCAAGGACGTTTACCAGTTCATCACCTCGTATCATGTTGGAAAGACTGGAAAGCCCCATCAAGATAGCAGAAAGGTCGGCAGTCGAAAAAACCTTTCTATCAATCTTGTATTCCTGCATGATTTCAAAGCCGCCGCCCACTCCCGATGCCCCGCGAACAGGAATACCTGCCATGTTGATAGTGTCTATGTCGCGGTAGATTGTGCGGGGTGAAACTTCAAACATATCTGCTAACTCCTGTGCGCCTATACGCTTTTTATCAAGGAGTATCATAATAATGCTAACAAGCCTGTCAACTTTCATCTGATAGCCGCCTTCCAAAATTTCTTGTTATCATTTTAGATTGTTGCCATACTGTTGTCAACAATTACAAGGTATAATAAAAAAGCAATCAAATCAATTTACCTATCAGGAGGAAATTTATGTTTACAATCTATGTTTACGTTCTTGATACTTTAGCCGACTGGGAACTGGGGTATGTTATTTCGGAGCTGAATTCTGGTCGATTTTTCAAAAAGGGCGAGCAACGTGTATCGCTCAAAACGGTTAGTTATTCTAAAGAGCCAATCAATACAATGGGCGGGATGACAATAGTGCCCAATTGCTTAATTGATGATATTGTTGTGAGTGAAACAAGCATGTTGCTATTACCGGGCGCAGATACATGGAACAACCCAAAGCATGGAGCTATCATCGAAAAAGCAAGCGAA
>JAEYNX010000026.1 GCA_023412215.1 Bacillota bacterium
CATTTTTGATGCAGAAGATGCCTTGTGTAGCGCGTGTCTTCATGAAGTTCATATTAAGAACGTATAGCTAAACTATAAAGACACGCTTTTGAAATAGACAAGAATTTGGAGTTTTCAGATAGCCCCTAGTATTTATCACCACGAAAGGCGGGAAAAGATGATGATACCTGTAAAGCTGAGAGAGATTGAGGTTTACCATGGCGCGCATGTGGTTCCGAACGAATTCTATATCGAGCATTTCAAACAAAAGGGTAAGGATATTGAGCATTTCCTGACCGATATCATCGGCAGAAAGCAGCGGTATATGATTGACCCCGCGTTGGAGAACAACCTTACCATGGCTGTTGAAGTGAGCAAGCGAATCCTTGAAAAGGCGGGGCTTTCGGGAGCGGATATCGACATGATCGTCTACTCGAGCATGGCGCCGGAATACCTGATGCCCCCCTGTTCCATTCACCTGCATGAGGCGATTAACGGCAAGGCCGAATGTGTATGCTACGATACGAATGTAAACTGCGCAGGTATGACGGTAACGCTTGAACAGATGAGCAAGTACATGGCGCTCAGCCCGAATATTCACCGCGCCATGCTGGTAGGCTGCGACTATGTCAATTTTTATCTCGACCCGAACAATGAACTTTCCTACGGCCATTACGGCGACGCCGCCTGCGCGATTATTTTAGAAAGAACCGACGAGGACTGCGGCGTTTTAGGCGCGAAATACCACATGAACTCGGTGGAGCATACGAACATCCTGTTCCCGAGCTGCGGTCTCTCCAAGCTGTTCACCGAGCCGAACCGCGACGCGCTGCGTCTGGAATGGAAGCCCTTTGAGAATGTGTCGCCCCCCATCGCCGTCGCAAACATGAACGCGCTGCTGGCCGAAAACGGCCTGACAAAAGAGGATGTTGCCGCCTTCTGCCTCTCGCAGTATGCGCTCATCTCTGTGCGCACCATTCGGGAGCTGATGGGCATTGACGAGGCGCACAGCCTGTTTATCGGCGACGAATACGGCTACACCGGCACCAGCAGCCCCTTTATCGTGCTGTATGAGGCCGTCAAGCGCGGGTTGGTGCATCGCGGCGACTACGTTATGTTCTGGACCATCGGCGCGGGCTCCGAGAATATCGCCCTGCTTTTTAGGTATTAGGCTTTCCTGTGAACCGGTATTGTTCCAAACGATAGAATTTACGCAAAGGGCACGAACAAGCGGCAAGCCCGCTCATTCGTGCCCTTTTATATATCTTAAAAAAGCTTTGCAGGGCGCAACGTGCCCTCAAGCCTTTTTACACTGAACGCTGCACTGCCTGCGGCGGCAGCTTTTCATATAGAAATAAGAAAAAACCGTCCGGCTCCGGGGCTGTTTCGCCCACCTTCACAAAGCCGTGCTTCTCGTAAAAGTGGTGGTTGCGCAGGCTGCGACAGGGCGTTTCCAACGTCCATTTCACCGCGTCGGGGTAGCGCTCGAGCAAAAGCTGCAGGGTCCTGCTGCCGGCACCGGTATTCTGAGTGCCGTCGGCAATATAGATGGAGCTGAGATAATACTGCCCTTCCCCACGTGCGGTCACGCTCGCGCCGCCTATCAGCGTGCCGCCGTCATATACTTTATAGTAGTCTATCGACTTATCCTCCAGCACCTTCCGTTGCTGCTCCACCGAGCTGTAGTTCGGCGGGCCGTAGCCGTACAGCTTAACCTCCCGCTTAAACGCGTCAATCTTAAGCCTTACGATAGTCTCCGCGTCTTTTGCATCGGCTCTTTCCAAATGAATCATACTGTCTTTTCCCCCTTGAAGAAGGCTCATCACTGTCATAGGATATTTTTCACCGCCGCCAAAAAGAGCGGCAGGTACATAAAGGCAACCGCCGCGCGCTCCCAAAGGCCGATGAGGCCGATGATACGGCGATGCACCCTCGGCCGCTTGGCCAGCAGAAAGAGTATAAGACAGGTAAGCGCCGCCGGGGTGCAGGCGGTGCTCACGCCGCCGAGCAGCGTGTCGCCCTCCCCAAACAGCAGCGCCGCAAGCAAGAGCGGCTCAAACACCAGCGACGAAAACCCAAGCACCGCCCCCAACACATGGACGGTGGAACCCGCGGTGATGATCTCCTGGCTGTCGTGCAGGCGAAACAGGCCGCCGATAAAGCCCGACCCCGCCGCGAATACCAGCATCACCGCCATCAGCGCCGCGGCTGTGCCGGGGGACGTACCCCTGTACCGCAGGTAGAGGTTTACCGCCGAAAGCGACAGAAGAACACCCTGCACCACAAGCCAGATGCTGCTCGGCAGTCTTACAGGGCTTCCCCTGCTGCCCAGCTCGCTCATCTCCATACGGGTGCGGCTGTACCCTTTATAGAACAGCGACAATACCCCGGGCACCGCAAAGTCGCCCACCACAACCACAATAAGCAGCCACCAGCTGAATCTGCTGTTCCAGAACATCTTCTTACTCCCGCTTTATTTCCCGCACGACGATATAGTACAATATAGTATGCACCGATACGCGAGAAATAGGAGCCATTCATTGAACAACAGCCTTTGCGGGTTCTTCCGCTACAGCTTTTTTCTGAACACGATCAGCACCACTGCCCCCGCGGCCACGATTACCCCCATGAGGATCATGCCCGCGATCAGCGGCACATTCTCCGTAAGGCTTGGCTGCATGGCCTGCGCGAACACATCCTCTTCGGTTTGGGCATATACTGTTCCCGACGCCGTATACAGCATCAGCGGTATACCCATCACGGCGCCCTTGAGCCTGCTTTTTTTCATGTTAAGATTCATGCCCTCTCTTTTGGGCTTTACACCCAAAAGAGAGGGCATAAAACCAAATTTGAAAAGTGCCGGTGCCGCATAGCGGCAGGAAGAGCCTCGCATGACGATGAGGGGTTTAACCCATCATCGTCTTTACAGGCAGTTTTTCGAGGGTTGAAAGATTTTCTTTCAACCTACCTTCCCCTGCCTGTCAGATTCAATACTATTCTTTACACATATAAACGCTTTACACGCAGGTTTTACTACACTTTGCTTATTCAGTGTTAAAAAATCCAAGTTTTGCTGCGTAATACTAATTCCAATAAGAAATAAATCGTAAAAATTCTTCACAAAAGGCATAAATTAAACCTTTTGCTTGAATTTTTTCTATATTTCTAATTGTAATGAGTATAAAGCGGGGTAAAGGCCGTATTTTTTGTAGATTCCGCACGAAAGGCAGGGCAAAGCGGCACAAGGCGGGCAGGGTTCTTTCGCGTTTACTCGAAGGTCAGGTCCATCGCCTCGCCGATCTCGACGATATGGCGGTCGGGGTCGTAAAAGCGCATCACCGTCTGCCCCCACTGCTGCCGCTCGGGCAGGTGGATGATCTCCACCCCCGCCTGCACAAGGCGCTTACAGCAGTCCTCAAGACGGTTGCTCTCAAAGTACACCAGCAGGTTGCGCCCGCCCTGCCCCCGCGCGCAGGGATCGTCAAACTCCTCGGTTTTATAGATGGTGCGGCAGAGCGCTTTGGCCTCGTGCAGGGCAAAGCCGTTTTTAAACAGCACAAAGACGCCGCAGTCTTTTTCGATCTCCTGCTCCAGCAGCCCCGTGTAAAACTGCTTGGATGCCTCCATATCCCTCACAAAAACAATGGTGTGCGCAAACTTTATCATATTCTGTCCTCCTTAAACGTTTGTTCGTTCTATATAAACGCCCCACAGGGGCGGGTAGAGATAAAAGTATAATAAGCGAAAACAACTGTATAGGCTCAAACTGCCTGCAATATCATTATTATATAGTATACCGTGAAAATCTTCCAGCATTTTCAGCATTTTCCGGTAATGCGGCGCCCCGCGGTATCGTTTCTAATTCTTAACATTAAGTGAATTAACCCCCGTTTCTATTGTAGATGCTTCAAAAAATATGCTATAATGCACGGTATAATACTAATTCCAATAAGAATTGAAATAAGCATCAGTACAATTATCAGCCCGCCTGCGCGGGGAAACGGGGATATAAGACCATGCAGAGCATCAAGGACGCAAAACGGATCGTGGTAAAGGTAGGCTCCTCCACCCTCGCCTACCCCACCGGCATGATGAACATACGGCATGTGGAACGGCTGGTGAAGGTACTGGCCGACATTAAAAACTCCGGGCGCGAGGTGGTGCTGGTCACCTCCGGCGCCATCGGCATCGGCGTAGGCAAGCTGGGGCTGAAGAAGCGACCTACCGACACCCCCTCCAAGCAGGCCGCTGCCGCCGTGGGCCAGTGTGAACTGATGTACACCTACGACCGGCTGTTCGCGGGCTACAACCACACGGTTGCGCAGGTGCTGCTCACCCGCGATATCATCGACACCGATGTGCGCCGCGAGAACGTTGAAAACACCTTTGAGCGCCTGCTGGATTTAGGCTGCCTGCCGGTCGTGAACGAAAACGACACCGTGGCGACCGATGAGATCGACATCGGCGGCACCTTCGGCGAGAACGACACGCTCTCGGCGCTGGTGGCACAGGTTTGCGGCGCGCAGGCGCTGATCATCCTCTCGGATATCGACGGCCTGTTTACCGCCGACCCCCGCACCGACTGCAAGGCGAGCCTGATTGCGCGGGTGAGTGAAATCACCGACGAGTTAAAGGCACTCGCGGGCGGCGCGGGCTCGGATATCGGCACCGGCGGCATGATCTCGAAGCTGCACGCCGCCGAGATCTGCTTTAAAAACGATATTGCCATGGCAATTATCAACGGCTCCAACCCCGAGAGCCTGTATGACCTGACGGAGGGCCGCCCGGCGGGGACGCTCTTTATAAAGTAAGACGAATATTTCTTTATATATAACCCGAAGCGCAAATAAACCAAAGGGGGATTGTTTATGACGGTAGCCGAGATCGGCGCCGCGGCAAAGACCGCCGCGCGCGGGCTGATGACCGCTGACGCGAACATCAAAAACAAGGCGCTGGAAGCCATTGCACAGGCACTGGAAGCGCATGTGGACGAGATTTTGCGTGAAAACGCCGAGGATATTAAAAACGGCGAGGCCGCTGGGCTTACGCAGGCCCTGCTCGACCGCCTGCGCTTAACGGAAACACGCGTGCGCGGCATTGCCGCCTCGGTGCGCGAGGTGATCGGCCTTGCGGACCCCATCGGGCGCATCGACAGCGGGTTTACAAACGCCGACGGCCTGCGCATTGTAAAAAAGCGCGTGCCGCTCGGGGTGATCGCCATCATCTACGAGGCGCGCCCCAACGTGACGGTGGACGCGGCGGTGCTCTGCTTAAAATCTTCCAACGCCGTGATTTTGCGCGGCGGCAAGGAGGCCATCCGCTCCAACCTCTGCCTTGCGGGCCTCATGCGCGGCGCCATAAAATCGGCGGGGCTGGACGAAAACTGCATCTCGCTTATAAGCGACACCTCGCACGAGAGCGCCGCGGCGCTGATGCGCCTAAACGGCTTTGTGGATGTGCTCATCCCGCGCGGCGGGGCGGGGCTTATCAAGGCGTGCGTGGAGCAATCCACCGTGCCGGTGATCGAAACCGGCGTGGGCAACTGCCACGTGTATATCGACGACCCCAGCGACCTTGCAATGGGGGCCCGCATTATCGATAACGCCAAAACCTCACGCCCCTCGGTGTGCAACGCCGCCGAGACGCTGCTGGTGCACAAGAACGTCGCGAAAGACTTTCTGCCTTTGGCGTACGCGCTTTTAAAAGAGCATAAGGTAGAGCTGCGGGGCTGCGCGCGCACGCGCGAGATTCTGGGCGATATCGTACTGCCCGCCACCGAGGAGGACTACGCCACCGAGTTTTTGGATTATATCCTCGCCGTGAAGGTAGTAGATTCCATTGACGAAGCCATTGCGCATATTGTACGATATACCAGTGGCCACAGCGAGTGCATCGTGACCGACAGCTTACAGAACAGTGAACGCTTTACAGACGAGATAGACGCTGCGGCGGTGTATGTAAACGCCTCCACCCGTTTTACCGACGGCGGGGTGTTCGGGTTGGGCGCCGAGATCGGCATCTCCACCCAAAAGCTGCACACGCGCGGGCCGATGGGCTTAAACGAGCTCACCGCCATCAAGTATGTAGTAAACGGAAACGGGCAGATACGCATTTAGTGCCGTGCCCGAATTGTTTCTAACGAAATGGTCCTGTATCTTCAAAGAAAGGACGTAGACCTTATGGATAACCAACTGTTTAAGAGCGGGCTGGAGGAAGAGAAACGGCCCTCACCGCCCCCTAAGAAACGCCGAAAGGCCAGCCGTGTGGCCGCCCCCATCGGCGCGATCGTTTTAGTATTGTCGGCGCTCGGCCTGATTACGGTAGTGATCGCCGCCATCGGCTTCGGGCGTTCGCTCATCAACAACGACAAGGAGAAGGCGCGCTTTGAGCGCATGCTGATGCCCGTTGTGATGTACGACCCGCCGCCCTTTGAGAATATCTCTACGCTCGACCCCGCCATGCTGCTGCAAACCGCCATGTGGTCGGCGATTTTAAACAACGACGACGCCAAGTGGGCAAAGAACGAGCTCGGCTTCTCGCAGATACCCGCCTCCGAGCTGGATGTGCGCGCGGCAAACCTGTACGGTCCCTCGGTGAAGCTGCAGCACCAGACCTTCGGCGACTACGAAACCACCTACCTCTACGACGAGCAGACCAAGACCTACAGCGTCCCCCCCGCCGCCGAAACGCAGATGTACACCCCCAAGGTAGAGAAGATCACCAAAGCGGGCGACGAGGTCACCCTGCGCGTGGGCTATGTTCCCCCGGGCAGCGTATGGGAGATAGACGAGAACGGCAACCGCTTTGAGCCGGAGCCCGATAAGTACATGAACTATATCCTCAAAAAGACGGATACGGGCTACATGATCACCGCGCTGCGCTATGTGGAGGAAGACACCTCTTCCACCGTTTCGCAGACCTCCAGCCTTGACGAAGAGCTCATCAGCTCCGACACCTCCTCCACCGAGGGCGAGGTATTTGGCGACGGCTCCTCGGGTGCCGACGAGGCGGTAAGCTCCGGCGGCGACACCACCTCGGTACCCTCTTCGGATGCTTCCTCCGACGACACCTCGTCGGGCGACGAATCCTCCAGCGAGGAATCCTCCTCCGACGCGTCCTCCGGCAAGAGCAGCTCGTCGAGCGCAAGCTCCTCCAGCCGCAGCAGCTCTTCCTCCGGCAGTTCGTCCGGCAGCAGCTCCAACTAATATCCTCTGTATACAATTTGGCAGGGCGGAGAACCTTCTCCGCCCTGCTTTCTGTTAGATCAAGAAGCCCCGCACGGGAGCCTTCCGGCCTTTCATCTATAAGAACATCCCCGCAAAATCGGTGGTGGCGCAGTCTTTGAGCGGCAGCGATACCGGCGTCCCCCGCGCGGCGGAGGAATAGACCGCCAGCACCAGCTCGAGCGCCCTTCTGCCCGCCTCGCCGTCCACAGCGGGGGGGCGGTGGCGCTTCACCGCGTCGATCACATCGGTGTAGAGCGGCGTGTGCCCGTAGCCGTACACGTTGGGCGGGTTGTCGGAGCAGGCGGCTTTCACCTCCTCGGCGGTATCCTCCCCGTCGCCGAACCGCCACTCCTCCAGCGCGTTCACCGACTTTCCGCCCGCCTTCACCGTGCCCTTTTCACCAAACAGGTAGAGCGTCTCCTCCAGGTTTACGGGGTAAACGGCGGTGGTGCCCTCTATCACCCCGAGCGCGCCGTTTTTAAACCGCACCAGCGCAAGCCCTAAGTCCTCCGCCTCAAGGTAGGGGTGCACCAGGTTCGCGGTGTAGGCGAACACCTCGGTGACGTAGTCGCCCATCATCCAGCGCAACAGGTCGATGTTGTGGATGCACTGGTTCATGAGCGCGCCGCCGTCCTGCGCCCAGGTGCCGCGCCACGGCGCCTGCCGGTAGTACTCCTCGCCGCGGTTCCAGCGCACGTGCGCGGTGCCGTAGAGCATTTTGCCGAACCGCCCGGTCTCAAGCGCCTCGCGTATCTTGCGCACCGATTTGTTAAACCGGTTCTGGTGGCACACCGCGACGGTCACGCCCTTCTCTTTGCCCGCCACGATGATCTTTTCGGCGTCGCTTAGGGAAAGGGCGATGGGTTTTTCAATGAGCACCGAGCAGCCCGCCTCAATGCAGGCAAGCGCCACCGGCGCGTGGCTGCCGCTCTCGGTTGCAACGGCCGCCAGCTGCGGGCGTACCTCGCCGAGCATCCGGGTGTAATCGGTGTACAGGGGTACCTCGGAGAGTTTAAACTTTGCCGCGAGCGCCATGGCGTTCTCGCGCTTAAGGTCACATAGCGCCGCGATCTCAAGGCCGTTTGCCTGCGCCGCCGCGATGTGGTTGGGGGCTATCCGCCCGCAGCCGATCAGCGCATAGCGCAAAGGGGTATCAGAGCACCTCGATGTTGTCACGCGGGAACACCTCTTTCATGGCATTTTTGGTGTCGAACACCATCTGCGCATGCTCGCCCACCAGCTTATAGTCCACATCGGTGTGGGAGGTGGTGATCATCACAAGGTCGGCGTCCGCGATAATGCGCGCCGTCAGGCGCTTAACGCCCTTTTTTACCTTTCCGCCCTGCTTAAACTCGGGCACAAAGGGGTCGTGGTAGCTCACCTTCGCCCCCATCTCCTCCAGCAGCTCAATGACGCGCAGGGCGGGGCTTTCGCGCACGTCGTCGATGTTCTGTTTATACGCGACGCCCAACAGCAGCACCGAGGAGCCGCTCACGGGCTTGGAAAAGCGGTTTAGTATCTTGGCCGCGCGCTCCACGCAGTAGCGCGGCATACGGTCGTTGATCATGCCTGAGGCCTCGATCATCGAGGTGTGAAAGCCGTACTCCCGCGCCTTCCACGCGAGATAGTACGGGTCGAGCGGGATGCAGTGCCCGCCGAGGCCCGGCCCCGGGTAAAAGGGCTGAAAGCCGTAGGGCTTGGTTTTGGCGGCGTCGATCACCTCCCAGATGTTGATGCCCATCTCGTTGCAGAGGATGGTGAGCTCGTTAATGAGCCCGATGTTGATGTTGCGGTAGGTGTTCTCGAGGATCTTTTCCATCTCCGCCACCGCGGGGGAGGATACCTCCAGCACATCGCTTTCGAGCACCTCGCGGTAGAGCGCGGCGATGGCCTTGCTTGCGTCCTTGCCGATGGCACCCACCACCTTGGGGGTGTTGCGGGTTTTGTAGATGAGGTTGCCGGGGTCCACCCGCTCGGGCGAGAAGCCCAGATAAAAGTCCTTGCCGCACACAAGGCCGGAGCCTTCTTCTAAAATCGGGCGTATCAGCTCCTCGGTGGTGCCGGGGTAGGTCGTGCTCTCCAACACCACCATACTGCCCTTTTTAAGGTGCTTCGCCACCTCTTTGCAGCTGTTCTCCACATAGCTGATGTCGGGCTGCTGGTGCTCGTCCAGCGGCGTGGGCACGCAGACGGCGACAAACTGCACCTTCCCGATGAAGGAAAAATCGTTGGTGGCGGTGAGCATCCCGCTCTCCACCAGCTCCTTTAAGTCCTTGCCCGCGACGTCGCCGATGTAGTTCTCGCCGTTGTTTACCTTTTCTACCTTCTCGGGCTGGATGTCAAAACCGATGGTGCGAAAGCCCGCCTTGGCCTTCTCCACGGCGAGCGGCAGCCCGACGTAGCCCAGCCCCACCACGCCCACCTGCAGCGTGCGCTCCTTGATCTTTTTTAAAAGCTCGTCCCGCATACTCAGCGGCATTGTCTCTCCCCTGCCTTTAATAAATTGAAATCGTTGCCTGCCTCGCAGGATGTAGGGGCACACTATGTGCGTCTACACACTGTGTGCGCCCCGCGGTCTGCCCACCGCCCACGGCGATGGTGTAGGGGACGGCGACCTCGACGTCCCGTGGATTACACCACCGTCCACGTCGGTGGTGTAGGGGCGATTATCAATCGCCCGCTGTTACCCCGATAATTCTTCACTGTACCTTAAGAGTAGATTCTTATTCATTTTAGCTTGTCGCTCAGGCCGCGACGGGCCCATCCTTTTCTTGTTCGAGAAAAGGATGTAAAAGCGAATCGGGGGCAAGCCCCCTGAACCCCCGCGCAGCCAAACAGGCGGGGGACACGGATGCCTCTAATTCAGCACCCTCGTGCAAACATGCAACCTTCGGTTGCTTGGCACATTCGGCTCTAGCCTCAGGGTGTCGCCGTTCGTAAAACGCTAACGCGTTTTATCCCCTCGGGTTCTCTATCGAAAGTGCTGCTCCGCCTGTTTGACCGCGCTGTTCTCTATCTAAGAACAGTACCAATCTAAAAGAGAGTTGCGGCTTACGGATGCGGAGAAAGCAAAACTACGATTGAGTGAACGAGGGAATAGCTGCAAACCGCAGTTTACAGCTACAAAAGCATGACCTAAGGCTGGGGCCGCATGTCATGCTTTTGCCGAGTTTTCTTAGATAGTGTATCAGTCATCCCTCCGCAGCCGTAAGCCGCGGGGTGCAGGGTTCTCCCTGCTTCGCTTTTGGTTCCTTTTCTCGAACTAGAAAAGGAACCCGCCCGTCCGTGCGGGAACGGACAATGTTAAACATTACAGAAACCATAGCAAAGAGGCAGTGTGTAAACCACGGGCGATTGATAATCGCCCCTACACCACCGACGTGGACGGTGGTGTAACCTTCTGCCATCTGTCCTCTTACCTCTGCCCTCTGTACGGGGCGTCGAGGTCGCCGCCCCGTACAACCCGCGCTTCACTGTGGGGCGGGCGGATCGGTTGGCCCCTGTTGGGATGTATTATTCCGGTGCCCTTTTCGCCCCTTCAGGCGCACCGGCCTGACGGCGGTGCCCGTGCGCTCAACCACCCTTTCTCCGTACACCGTATAGTCTTTCCCGCAGGCGGGGCATTTAGCAACGTTGTTTTCAAAGGTAAGCCCCAGCCCGCAGGCGCATATATAGCCGCTCACGCGGGCGGGGATGCCGGTAACCACCGCGTAATCGGGTACGTCGTGGGTAACCACCGCGCCCGCGCCCACCAGCGCGTACCGCCCCACGGTGCAGCCGCAGACGATGGTGGCGTTCGCTCCGATACTCGCGCCGCGCTTGATGAGCGTCTGCCTATATTCCTCCTTGCGCTCGATGAAGGCGCGCGGGTTGATGACATTGGTAAATACGCAGGAGGGGCCTAGGAACACGCCATCCTCGCACACCACGCCGGTATACACCGAGACGTTGTTCTGCACCTTCACGCAGTTGCCCAAACGCGCGCCGGGGGCCACCACCACGTTCTGCCCAAGGCGGCAGTGCTCGCCGATGATGCTCCCGCTCATGATGTGGCAGAAATGCCAGATGACCGTGCCTTTGCCGATGTCGCATAGCTTGTCGATATACGCACTCTCGTGCGCGGTATACTCCTTCACCCGCAAAACTCCTTTACGGCAGCGGCTACCTCCTGCTGCTCCTCTTCGGTGATATGCGCAAACAGCGGAAGGGCCAGCGCCCGTTTGCTCAGGTACTCCGCCTCGGGCAGGCTGCCCTCGCTATAATGAAGCGGCTCAAACACGCGCTGCCGATGCAGCGGCACAGGGTAGTAAACCCCGGTGGCGATGCCATTTTGGCCGAGGTGGTCGCGCAGGGCGTCGCGCTGCTCGCTGAGCAGCACGTATAGATGGTAGGCGTGCGTGCCGTTTGGGGAGGCGTATGGAATCGTAATGCCGTTTAGGCCTTTGAGCGCATTGTCATAGAAGGCCGCCGCGCGCCGCCGCCCCTCGATGCTTTTGTCGAGCGCGCGCAGCTTTACGCGTAAGAGCGCCGCCTGCAGCTCGTCGAGCCGCGAGTTGTACCCCACCAGATAGTTATAGTACTTGCTGCTTACCACAGGGGAAGCGTTCCCCTCCCCGCTCCCCTTTTCGGCGGTATGCGCGGCGGGGGGAGTATCGGTGGTTTGGGTGCTGCCGCCTGCGCCCGCGCTTAGATCGGCGGCGCCTTTGCGGTAGAACGCCTTGTCGGCCCTTACGCGCTCCATCAGCTCGGCAGCGCGGCGGCCGTCCTCCCCGCTGCCGTGGGCGCGCAGGCCGCGGCAGATGCTGGCAAGGCAGTCGTAATCGGTGACGATCATCCCGCCGTCCCCCGCGCAGGCGAGGTTTTTGGTGGGGAAGAACGAGAAGCAGGCGATGTCGGCAAGGCTGCCCGCCATCCGCCCCTTGTACCACGCGCCCGCCGCCTGACAGGCGTCCTCGATCACAAACAGGCTGTTGCGCCTGGCGACGGTGTTGATCCTATCCATATCCGCGCACTGCCCGAAGATATGCACAGGCATCACAGCCTTGGTTTTCTTGGTGATCAGCAGGGCGAGCTTTTCGGGGTCCAGGTTATAGGTGTCACGCCGCACGTCGCAGAACACAGGGGTCGCCCCCACGGCGGCGATACTCTCGGCGGTGGCGAAGAAGGTGTAGGGCGAGGTGATCACCTCATCCCCCGGGCCGATGCCGAGGGCCTTAAGGGCGATTACCAGCGCGTCGGTGCCGTTTGCCACCGAGACGGCGTGCCGGGTGCCCGTAAAGGAGGCGAACTCCGCCTCAAAGGCAAACACGTTTTCGCCGAGGATATACTGCCCCGAGCGCAGCACGCGCAGAACGGCGGTTTCGGCTTCGCCCTGCAGCTCGGCATATTCGCGGCGCAGGTTTAACAGCGGCAATGGCATAGAAAATTCATGCCTTTCTTTTGGGCCTTACGCCCAAAAGAAAGGGCATAAAACCAAATTTAAAAAGTGCCGGTGCCGCATAGCGGCAGGAAGGGCTTTGACGATGAAGGGTTAACCCATCATCGTCTTTACAGGCAGTTTTCGACGGATGAAAGAAAATCTTTCATCCTAAGGCGCCTTTAACAATACAATCATAACTATTTTGATGTGGTTGCTTTAAAATATGCGGGCGGCACGGTATAAAATCGCAGAACCGCCGTGTAAGCAAACCTGTTACCGATAAATATGGATAACATTGACACAGTGTCTGTAGGGTATTATAGTTAAAATATGCTTTTGATGCGTGTACAGCCCCGCGGGAAAGGATTGTGAGGATCATGCCTGAAGGGATACTTGCCTTCGTAACGACTTCGCTGGTTTTTGTTTTTGCGGCCTTTGCTTTTAAATGGGTCCCAAACGATTATGTCAAGTTTCATGAGCAAAATCCACTTATGAGCTATAACGGGTTTAATATCGCGTTTATTAAGTTTACGGAAAAAAGCCTGCGCTATACAAAAAAGCTGGGCTTTAAGGTGTTCCTGATAGCGGGGCTGGCGCACGTTATATTGTGTGCGCTGTGCTTTCTGATCTTCCCTATGTGGAGCAGAGGCTCCATTGCCGGCAGCAGTGTCATCCTACTGGGCTTGTCCGCTCTTATTTACGTCATTATAAAAATTGACCGATTTGAAGATCGAAACTGATTTGATACGTATATACAGACTAAACTATTATAGAGGAGAAATACAATGACAGAAAAACAGATACTCATACGCAAACTAAAAAGCTTCAGCATCCTAACCGTGGCCATCGCGGCGCTTTCCCTTATGTTTGGTCTGCTGTGTCTTTTTGTGCTACAGAGCAAGACCCTTTCGCTGCTGGCTTGGGGCTTGTTCGGCAGCTCCCTCTTCGCCACCCTCGGGCTTTCGATCGTAAGGGGCGTGATGGAGGTAAAGCAAAAGCGCGCGGAGTAAGCGCCCTGGTGGCTTAACCTTTCAACCGGCAATACACAGCACCGGCGGGCAATCCTACCGAGTAGAGAAAGGACGTAAGAGTATGGCGAAGGCAGTGAAGGTTGAGTTTGTGCACTACGGCCCGCGCAGGATGGTGGGCAAAGAGATACGAACCCCCATCAGCGAGCGGATTCACCAGTTCTGGGGGCAGTGCTTCGCGGATGGAACGTTTGAAACGCTGACCGCGATGAAAGACTACTTCCCGCTCGAGGACCCGGATGCCTACATAGGCTACTTTCGGGAATACGACAACCGCGACGAGTCGTTTAAATACGTCGTCGGCCTGCTGATGAACGGCGATACCCCCGTGCCGCAGGGCTTTGTGGGGTACGATGTCCCCGACTGCCTGATTGTGAGGGTGTGGATAGAGGGCGACGAGGCGGAGATTTACAACAGCGCCTACTTTTTGATTACCGAGGCGATGAAGCAAAACGGCTACGAGGTGGACTGGGAGAACTTCTACTGGTGCGAGGTGTACACCGACGAGCGGTACGCGCTGCCTAAATCAAAGGGCGAAAAGGTGGTAACGCTCGATTACTACATGCCCTGCAAAAAGGCGTAATGCCCCTGCCGGTTGCACTATATTGCGGCCGGGTTAAACACATAAAGCGTTTGCGCACAGGGAAGAATTGCTTTATACTGATAGAACGAACCGAATGCACAATCTAAAACGGGCAGGGGGAAATTTCATGAGCGGTGAACCATTTATTCGCAGGGCCGAAACGGCGGACTGCATCGAGAAGGCGGAGCATCCCGATTATGCGTTTAAGCGGCGGGTGATTGTGGGAAAAGGCGACTCGGAGAACTTTGACATCTCCGTTTGTGAAGTTCCGCCCGGGAAGTCGGCGGTTCCCTATCATTATCACCTGCGCAACGAGGAGGTATTCTACATCTTAAGCGGCACCGGCCTGCTGAAAACCCCCGAGGGGGAGCGCACCGTTACCGCCGGTGACTTTCTCTATTTCCCCAACAACGAAAAGGGGGCGCATAAGCTGACGAACACCTCCCAGACCGAGCCGCTGGTGTATGCGGACATCGACATCGTGCACGACCTTGAGGTCGCGGTATACCCCGACTCCGACAAGGTGGGCATCTTCGGCATGGGCAGGCGTCTGCTCTTTTCGGCCTCCCACCAGATGGGGTACTACGAGGGTGAATAGAGGAAAAGAGGACGATATGCTATCTGTAAAAAAGCTGCTGCTCGAAACCGAGCGGCTGTACATACGCCCCTATCGGGCGGAGGATTTTGACGCCTGCTTTGCGCTGATGCAGGACGGGGAGCTGTTTCGCTACCTCGATATGCAGGTTATGCCAAAGGAGGAGTATCGGGAGCTTTTTGATTGGATCATCGGGTGCTACAACACCCCGCCCCACGAGGATTTTAAATACTCCTTCAACATCCTGCGCAGGGAGGACGACGCCGTCGTCGGCTGGTGCGGCTTAGGCGGTGCTTCGTACGACCATGCCCAGAAGGAGATCTACTGGCTGATCGGCTCCGCCTACCAGCGCAGCGGCTACTGCACCGAGGCGGCATCGGCGCTGCTGCGCTACGGCTTTGAAACGCTGCGCCTGCCCCGCATCATCGCGCTGGCAAAGCCGGAGAACGCCCCCTCGCGAAGGGTGATGGAGAAGCTGGGCCTGCGCTGCTCGGGCACCCTCACCGGCCTGCCGCAGGAGTTTGACTGGAACAACGGCGAGGTGGTGTATGCCCTCACGCGCGAGGAATATCTGCGGAATGCGGATCCTGTAAAGTAGCTTTCTTTTATGCGCGTATGTTCGTTACCCTTGAGTATTGGAAACCGCAGTCCACACAGCACACAAAAACGCCCTGCTTCACGCAGGGCGTTTTAATCCTCGTCCAGATATTCCTTTATGTATTCATCAGGGTGCAAGTGGTTGTACGCTGCTTTTGCCCCTTCCTGATAAAGGGCATCGTTGATCTCATCTGTTACTTTTATCTTATATACGATGTCATAGAACGGTGGCCATAACAGCAACACGGAATCATAAGCCGTTACCTCTATCATCTGCCCAAGCTGGATGGCGTCGACCGAAAGCTCTTTGCCTTTTGCCCCGCTTATCGGAACCCCTTTTGTGGGAACATAGATCAATCTGAATTTTTGAGTACTATTTTCTTTATATACCAGTAGGCTTTCAGCCGTATTTTTATATATCACACAGGCGTCAAAAGTAATCTTGGTTTGGCTATCGTACGCAATGTAAACCATTACGAAGCAACTTAATACCGCAGCCAGAATGGGAAGCAGCACTCTTAAAAACCTTATTCTTTTCAAAGAAACACCCCCTGATTGTTATGATATACCAAAAAGTGTTTCAAGTACACCAGTAATACAAGCTTTTAAAGAGATTGTCTTACGCTTGCTTAAACGGGCTGCGGCCGTCCAGCCAGCCGTTTGCCTCCCAGTGCTTGCGGTCGGTCGGGTTCCAGTCGTTGTTCTTCATGGCCCCCTTCATCAGGGTAAAGAAAAACTGCGTGAACAATCGCGGGCGCAGCTGCTTTTCCCTGCGCACCGCCCTTGTAATCCGTGCCGCAAGGCGCTCGGTTTGCTGCCTTAGCTTTTGCTGCTTCTTCGCGGATACCTCCGCCCACTTGGAGGCGGCGACCCCGTTTTTGAGGGTAAACCGTCTTTTGAACCCCCAAAAGTCGAAGCTGTTGTTCAGCGTCTTGGCGGTGTGCGAAAGCCCGGCGCCCGCGGTGGTGACGATCGAAACCCCCACCTTGTGGAACATCAGCGGGTTGGGACGGTGGCTCACCCACATGTAGCAGAGGTGGTCGAGCAGCGTCTTCATCTGCCCGGTGACGTCGAGCGCATATACCGGGGAGGCGAGCACCACCACGTCCGACGCCTCCATCGCCGCTACGATCGGCTGAACCTGCGCGCTGTGGGGGCAGGTCTGCTCCCCGTTATAGAAGCAGGAAAAACACCCGTTGCAAAACTGCTGCAGGTCGCGCGGCAGATAAAACTCCGTATATTCCGCCTCCCCTGCGGTGCTGAGCGCCTGCTTTAAAAGGTCTACACAATGCCAGGTGCTGCCCTGATGCATATTGCCGTACAGGATTGTTGCCTTTAACATCACTGCTCTTCCTTTCTTTCGCTGCGTTGTTGCGGCGCTTTGGCACCGCCTTTCATTCCTCTCGGGGCCCTGCTGCCGTGTAACGGCAAAAATGCCGGATATGCCCCTGCACCAGCTCCTCCGCCTTGGCGAGCTCCTCTCCCCCGTTGTCGTAACGGTAAAACAGCAGAAAGATGGGCGCGTAAAACTCCCACGCCAGCACCTCGGGGTCTGCCTGCAGCATCAGCCCGTCGTCCATCATGCGCTTAAAGATCTGCGACTGGTAGGTGATGGCGTCGTCGAACATCAGCCTGCGAAACAGCTCGGCGGCCTCATTGCTACAGTACTGCTCCACGGTTAGCATCCGGCGCACCTTTACCATGGTATCGTCGGTAAAAATATAGCGGAACGCCTGCAGCGAGGCCGATACCAGCTGCTCCTCGGTGTAGCCCTCAAAAAGGCTCGTCACCCTGCCGTTTACCGGGAAGTCACCCTGCTCGTCCGCCACCTGCAGGGTGTGGAAAAAGGAGCCTATCTTCTCCGCGTACAGCCTCAAAATACAGTCGTAGATATCCCGCTTGTTTTTGTAATGTCGGTAAAGGGCGCTCTCGCGGATGCCCACCGCGGCGGCGATGTCCCGCACCGAGACGGCTTCGAACCCCCGCGTCGCGAACAGGTTCAGCGCCTCCTCCATAATCCTCTCTTTTGTACCCATATTACCCCTCATCGATTATTTAGTGAACACTTGTTAACATTATTATAGTGAACGATCGTTCACTTGTCAAGAATGTATTTTTAAAACAATCTTTTGAACCGTGTTGTAAATTTATAGGAACCAGAATATAATATACATTGAAGTTAAAACATTATCCTCAAGGTGATATAAAGTAAAGCGTATCCCTCACATATCAAGAACGAAGAAGGGTAAAAACGCATGAACAGATTTTTTGCTGTTGTGTTGGGCTTGATTCTCGCATTGCCTTTCACGGCGGGCGCCTCGGTGGCGTTTCCGGTAGAGGCAGCCCAACCGCCCTATTCCATCGGCTTGTTTTTTGAAGCCCTTGCACAAAACGCCGACGGCGCGGTTCCGGTGCCAGCCGAGGTGACACGTGCGCTAAAGCCTTATCAAGAGGTCATCGATAAACTAAACCGGGAGCTGGGCGCCCGCATGTTTATCCCCGCTGGGAGCGAAGAAACCGTTTACAGCAACCTTAAGGATTTATCCTCGGCGGAATTTGAGCGAAAATTGAGATTAGATTATCAAATTGCCTTAGACCCGTCGTACAGAACGGAATTTGACATCGACAGGGGCAAAACCAGTATGAACAAATCGATGGTCGAGGTTCCATATGAGGTCATGCAGGGGCTGATGCCCTATCAGGAGATGCTGGATAAGCTGAATGACGAGTTAGGCGCCGACCTGTTTATCCCCGCTGGGCGAGAGCAAGAGGTATACGATAAAGTGAAGGCCATCCCCCTGGATGAATTTGAAACCCGCATGCGGGATTACTACAAAGCACTGCCGGACAATTCAGCGCTCGAGCGAAAGTACGGCCCCTACACCCCGCCCGTCACGGCATCTTCCTTACCCAACGCGGTAGGCCCCATAGAGGTTACTCCCATCGATTAATTCGTTTATAACCGCAAAGAAGCCCCGCTTGGCGCGGGGCCTCTTTCTTTTGAGCCTATATAGGCTGTATACGCTGTTTTATCTGCCGCCCTCGGCGGCAAACTGCTCGTCCATTTCTTCCTCCTGCTCTTCAAACACCTGTCGGCAGATGAAGTCGTACATCTCCTTGGCGGTTTTAAAGATCTCCTGTATGCGCTTTGGGCTGATGGTAAACGAGAGGTCGGTGGGGTAGCGCGTTTCAATGTAGAAGCGGTTGAGGGTGGCGCTTTCGTCCAGCCACGTGCCGAACTCCTTGTCGTACCGCAGCGCCTGCCTGCACAGCCAGGTGAGGTTGTGCCCGTCCAGCAGCCGGTCGGAGGCCACCAGCAGGTAGGCCTTGAGCGCCTTCTCGATGGTCTGCTGGCAGTGGAAAGCGCACACATTGTAGCAGTCGCTGTGCGTAAGCAGCAGCTCGGCGGCGCGCATGTCCTCCCCCGCCTTGTTCAGCCAGTCGAGGTGGCGGCGGCTGTCGGAGGATCGCTCTTTATGTCGTCTCATAGCACCACAACCCCCGTTTCGTTGATGGTGCGCGCGAACGAGTGCGGGGTACCCAGCAGTTCGCGCCATTCGTCGGGGGTATAGAGGACGACATCAAACGGCAGCTCCGACTCGATGCCGAGGTAGATGCGCCGCTCGATCTCGGATTTATCCTCGGCGTTCACCACCACGCACAGCTTGAAGCTGATGAGCTTGCCGCCGACGCCTGTCTTCTGGTTAAACAGGATGATGTGCTCGGGCCTTACGGTTTGTTCAATGTCCTTTGCCACTGCGCGAATACAGTCAATCAGCTGCGGTTCCATACGATACGCCTTCTTTTTTATAGGTTATCGGAACGGCCTATCCCATTCCCATGAATTTTCGGATGTATATTGTGGGGGTGAGGTCTTTCGCCCGTCCTTGTGACGTTCCCCGTGGGGGTAGGGGGACGGCGTCCTCGACGTCCCCCTGATGCGCGCCGCGTTCCGGTGATAATAGGGAACGGCCACCGTGCCGTTCCGAAAGAAACCGGATTTCACGCCGTAGGGGCGGCAATTTGCCGCCCGCATATCCGGCCCACCCGCAAGGTATTACCAGGGGCAATTGATAATCGTCCCTACAAATTTAGACCTACGGACGGGTTCTAGTCCCGTCTGCCCCCAACATTCCCATGGGGCCTGTAGGGGACAGCGTCCTCGACGTCCCGTCAATCATTATGTGTCTGCGTGTTACGTGTAGGGGCGGCAATTTGCCGCCCGTGGTTTTTACCTACTGCGCTTTTACTATGATTCCTGATTTATTTAACATTGTCGCTCAGGCCGCGACAGGCCCATACTTTTGTTATTCGACAAAAGTATGCAAAAACGAAGCAGGGAGTACCCTGCACCCCGCGGCTTACGGCTGCGGAGGGATGACTGATACACTATCATGGATAACTCGGCAAAAGCACGACATGCGGCTCTAGCCTTAGGTCGTACTTTTGTAGATGCAAACATAGTTTGCATCTATGCCCTCGTTCACTCAGTCGTAGAATGCCGTTTTCCGCATCCGTAAGCCGCCACTCTCTTTTAGATTTGTACTAATCTTTGGATAGAGAGCAACGCAGACAAGCAGGCGGTAGTACCGTGTTCGATAGAGACCCCGAGGGTATAAAATGCGAAGCATAGAGGCGAACACAGTTCGCCTGCGAACGGCGACACCCTGAGGCTAGAGCCGAATGTGCCAAGCAACCGAAGGTTGCATGTTTGCACGAGGGTGCCAGAGTAGAGGCATCCATCTCCCCACGCCTGTTTGACTGCGCGGGGGTTCAGGGGGCTTGCCCCTGATTCGCTGGGCTTTTCAGCTTGCTGAAAAGCTGCTACTCTTTCTCGGACAAGAAAAGTAGGGGCCCGTCGCGGCCTGAGCGACAATGTATGATTAATAAGAATTTATATTAGGGGCACGGCGTATAAACCACAGGGTAGCGGGATTACGCGGGCGAACACAGTTCGCCCCTACCTGATTTCCGTGGATGGTCGGAACCAACCACAGGCCGCCGAGGTCGTCGGCCCCTACAACGCGACAACCGGATGGTTAGGGTTGTAGGGGAGACCTTTGGTCTCCCGCGGATTCTATGCAACGTGCGGTTAGACCGCGGGCGAACGCAGACGCGGATTTCGCGGTTCGCCTCTACGGGCTATCTCTGTCACGGGCGGGAAGACCCCGCCCCTACACGATAAGGGCCGGTGCCAAACGGAACGGCACAGGGGCCGTTCCCTATGAAAGCCTTGAACAGATACGCGGTGCTGCAAAACGCCCTACTGCACCGCTCTGTTGCCCAGCGCCCTTTTGACGGTGGGGATGATCAGCAGCGCGAGCAGCCCGCCGATCAGGGCGGTGGCCAGCTGCGGGTAAGAGAACATCAGCGTCAGCGTCTCGGCCTGCTTGGGCTTCATCTCGGGGATAAGCTTCAGCAGCGCAGGCACGGCAAGCCACAGAAAGCCGGTTTTGGCGGCGGCGCCCACCACGACGCCGAGGATGCCGAACAGCCCCAGCGGCTTTTGATTATTCTTCTCGGCAAGGGTGAAGAATATCCACACCACCAGCACGATCACCACGTTGCCCAGCGCCACGGCGGGGGTGATGATGGGCTGCGCCTGTATACCCAGGATGAGCGCCAGCACCGAGGAGAGCACCCCTACGGTAATCCCGCTCCACGCGCCGACGGTGGCGGCGGTAACGATCAGAACGAGGTTGACGAGCGAGCCGGTGATCAGCTGGGTAAGGCTCATCGGCCCCAGCACGGCGGCGCCCGCGGGGATAAGCTTGCCCGCGAACTGCGCCACCACCAGCAGCGCAAGCATTAAAGCGGTGCGTACGATCCATAAGGTACTTTTATGTGTCATGGTAAATCCTCCTTAAAGTTGTAAGACGTATCGATATAGCTTTAGGTTGCCTGAAGGGCAAAACCTGCCTTTTCCGTCTGCTTATTACTACAGCTTATTCAGTTCATCCAGCGTGCAGACGTAGGCGGGGATGCATTCGGCTAAGAACACCTCCACCTCGGGCAGATGCATCGCTTCCAGCGCCCGTTGGGTGGCCTCCTTTGCCGAGCGAAACTCGGTGTTGCCCGCGCTCTCCTCCTCCATGCACTTGATGAGCGCCGAGAGCTTGTCGGCGGCCTTCACCAGCTCAAGGCAGACGGCGTCCTCCCCGTCGCTTAACAGCAGCGGCTCGTAGTCGGGCAGAAGGTCTTCCGGCAGCATCGCGAGCAGGCGCTCGGCGGCGGAGGCCTCCACCTTCTTGTACGCGCCCTTGATCTCGGGGTTAAGGTACTTCACGGGGGTGGGCAGGTCGCCCGTGATGATCTCGTGCGCGTCGTGGTAAAGCGCCAGCAGCGCCGCGCGCTCGGGGTTTACCTGCCCGCCAAAACGGCGGTTGCGCAAAAGCGCCAGCGCGTGGGCGATAATCGCCACATCCAGCGCGTGCTCGCTTAAGCTCTCGGGGCGGGTGTTGCGCATCAGCCCCCATCGGTTGATGTATTTCATGCGTGAAAGCATGGCGTAAAAGCCTGTCTGCATCCGGCGCACCCCTTTACCTGAATTTGAGTTGAAACCGGGGGAAATCCCTGTTTTATTCACGCCGTTTTATCACGGCGCGGGCGGCTTTCGCCGCCCGACTGGCACTAAAAATGGTGTTCTGTGCCTATAGTATAGCCCCTGGCGCGGAAATTGTCCATACTTAAATTATACAAAAACGGTATAATAAATATGTCCGCGTTTTTCGTAGGGGCGAACTGTGTTCGCCCGCGGTTGCTCCACCCGCCTGGCCATCGCGACCTCCTGCGGCCTAACCGCACGCCCGGATAGAATCCGCGGGAGACCACAGGTCTCCCCTACAACCCTAACCGCCCTGTTGCGGCATTGTAGGGGCCGACGACCTCGGCGGCCCGTGGTCACATACCGCGCCACGGGAATTCTGTAGGGAACGGCCACCGTGCCGTTCCGTGTGTCCGGATTTCACCGTGTTGGGGCTGGGTTTTCCCGCCCGTGGTCTTCGCGCACGCTGAGCAAAGGAAAATTTGTAGGAGGACGGCGACCTCGACGCCCCGTGGTTGTCCACCGCATTACGTCAGCGGTGTAGGGGCGATTATCAATCGCCCGTGGTTTACCTGCTGCGCCTTTGTTGTGATTACTGCTATGTTTTACATTATCGCTTAGGCCGCGACAATGTACAATTAATAAGAGTGCAAATCATGAGGCATAGCGTATAGACTGCGGGGCGTCGAGGTCGCCGCCCTCTACAACGTGGCAACAGGGTGTATACAGGGTTGTAGGGGCGACCCTGGCGGTCGCACGCTCTGAATTGCAGACGGTTTGTAATATATGGGCAGGGGCAAGTCCTATCCCTACAACACGATTCCTCGCACCCCTGTAGGGGGCGGTGTCCCCGACGCCCGTGATTTTGTGCTGCACCTCAAATACGTTTTAATCAATTTCACCTTGTCGCTCAGACCGCGGCGGGCCCATTCAGTTCTTGTTTAGGAAAAGGATGCAAAATGGCAGTATTTAATTTATTAATCGTGAATAAATACTGCTTTTTATTGCCACTGTTTTTTTAAAGTGGTATAATCTATCACGAAAGCGAAACTCCGTTTTCGCAAGCCTTCCGCTGCCTGCCCCCCGAATGGCCCGATATTGCCGTTTATCGGCGTTTTTCAGGCTGTTTTAAAGGCAGACGGCAAGCAGCGCGGCTCCTCACCGTGTGTGGAGAGCCTGTTTGCGTTGTGCGGGGATACCCCGCCCCCTCCCTGCGCCTGCGGGCGACACGGGTGATTTTAAAAATCCTTAGCCTTAACTCTTAAGGCGGAACGGATGTAGCGTATGATAAAAGCCAAGCTAAAAACAGACGAACGATACGGGCAAGCCTTCCTGCTCGGGCTGCTGGTGGCTGTCGCGATCTTTTTGCCCTTCGTCATCTACGACAGGGGTTATTTCTTCTTTTTCGGCGACTTTAACGTGCAGCAGATCCCCTTTTACAAGTTGGCGCACGAGGCGGTGCGCTCCGGCGACATCTACTGGAACTGGTACACCGACCTCGGCGCGAACTTTATCGGCTCCTACAGCTTCTACCTGCTGGGCAGCCCCTACTTCTGGCTGACGCTCATCTTCCCCACCTCGTGGGTGCCCCACCTGATGGCGCCGCTATTATGCCTTAAGTTTGCGACCATCTCGCTCACCGGCTACGCGTTTATCACGCGGTTTGTCAAAAACAAGGAGTATGCGCTCATCGGCGCCCTCCTTTATGCCTTCTCGGGCTTTTCGGTGTACAACGTCTTCTTTAACCACTTCCACGAGGCAATCGCCTTCTTCCCGCTGCTGCTGGTCGCGCTGGAGGAGCATATGCAGAACGGCCGCCGCGGGTTCTTTGCCGCCGCCGTTTTTCTGTGCGCCATCTCCAACTACTTCTTCTTCGCGGGGCAGGTCGTATTCGTCATCCTCTACTTTATCATCCGCATCTCCACGCGCGGGTTTAAGTTTACGCTAAGCCGGTTTTTGACCCTCGCACTCGAGTCGGTGCTGGGCGTGGCGCTTGCCGCGTTTCTGCTGCTGCCCGCCGCGATGGCGGTGCTGCAGAACCCGAGGGTGGACGACTTCTTCACGGGCTGGAACGCCCTCTTCTACGGCAATGTTCAGCGCTACGGCGCTATCCTGCAAACCTTTTTCTTCCCGCCCGATCTGCCTTCCCGCCCCAACTTCTTCCCGGACGGCAACGTCAAGTGGGCCTCGGTGGCGGGCTGGCTGCCGCTCGTAGGCATGTGCGGCGTGGTGGCCTTCATGCAGCGCGGCAAGGGGCACTTTGTCAAGCGCATCCTCATCACCTCGCTGGTGTTCGCGCTCGTGCCCATCTTAAACAGCGCCTTCTTTGTATTTAACAGCAGCTACTATGCGCGCTGGTTTTACATGCCCATCCTGTTTCTCTCCCTCGCGAGCGTACTGGCGTTTGAGGACAGCGAGGCCGATATCCCAAGCGGCATCCGCTGGACAGGCTTTATCACCGTCGCCATCGCCCTCGCCATCGGGCTGATGCCCAAGAAGGAGGACGACAAATACACCTTCGGCCTCGAGGAATACCCCGACCGATTCTGGCTGTACGTGGGCGTCGCGCTCATATGCATATTGGTGATGTACTTTTTGTTTAAGGCGCTTAAGAACGATAAACGGCTGCCGCGCGTACTGCTGGTGAGCGTGTGCATCGTCTCCTTCGGCTACGGCGCGATGTTCATCGGCCTTGGCAAGTCGCACTCCTACTCGGACGATTACATCATCAATACGGCGCTCGAGGCGCGCGATAACTTTAACCTGCCCGAGACCGAGAACCAGTTCTGGCGCGCGGATGTGTACGACGGCATGGACAATCAGGCGATGTTCTGGCACATGCCCAACATTCAGGCCTTCCACAGCATCGTGCCCGCCTCGGTGATGGAGTTCTACCCCGCCGTGGGGGTAGACCGGCAGGTGGCCTCCCGTCCCGAAACGGAGTATTACGCGCTGCGCCCGCTGCTCTCGGTGCGCTGGCTGTTTGTAAACGAGGACGGCGAACGCGACTTCGGCATGCCGGGCTACACCTACTACGACACCCAGCACGGGTATGAAATCTACGAAAATGACAATTATATCCCTATGGGCTTCACCTACGACAGCTACGTGGACGAGGTGCAGTTTGACGGCACCCCCACCGCCAAGCGCGGCAACCTGCTGGTGCACTCCATCTACCTCGACTGGGAGACCGCCGACCGCAACGCCGATATCCTCACCCACGCGGACGACGCGGATGTCTCCACGCTCGACGAGGAACAGCTCGAGCGCGATAGCGCCGAGCGCCGCAAGGAAACCGCCTACTACTTCGCGCACGATAACTTCGGCTTTACCGCGGGCATCAACCTAAGCCGCGAGAATCTGGTGTTCTTCTCGGTGCCCTACGACTCGGGCTTTAAGGCCTATGTAAACGGGCAGCCTGCAAAGATCGAAAAGGCCAACGTCGGCTTTATGGCGGTGCGCGCCCCCGCGGGCAACAGCACCATCCGCTTTGAGTACTTTACCCCCGGGCTGTACGAGGGCATTTATGTGTCGCTCGGCGCGCTCGCGGTATTCCTCGTGTATATCGGCATCTGCCTGTACCTCTGGCGCAAGCGCCGTTTGGAGAACCCGCCGGCGGAGGAGACCCCCGAGCCGGACGAGCCCAAGCAGCTTTCGCTCTTTATCGACGACGAAATGCCTGCCCTTGCCATCGACCCGCCTGCGGAGGACGAGCCCGCCACCTTTACGGCGGACATCACCCCCAAGGCCGAGCCGAAGCCGAGGCAGCTGGGCGCGTACGTGTCGCGGCACAGCTTATCCAAGCCCCTGCCCGCCTCGGTGCAGGACACCCTTCCCCCGGTAGTGGAAGCTGCGCAGGAGCTGGGTGTACCCGCCGTTCCAACGCAGGAGCAGCCCGCCGCCCCTTCCGTGCTGCCGCCGGTGACGCTGCCTGTTCAAAACACCGCTCCGGCGCAAAGTGCGCCTGCGCAAACTGCGCCGGAGCCCGCCGCGATACCTGCACCGCCGCCTAAAGCCGCAGTTCCCTTTGCGCCCAAAACGGCGTTTGTGCCCAGCTTTAACCCGAAGCCCGAGCGGCAGGAGGCAGTCATCCACGACCTGCCCCGCCCCGTGCCCCCGCCCGTACCGAAGATCGTGATGCGGCCGCGCACCGAAAGCGCGCCCCCGGTCGGCGCGCCCGAGCCGCCCAAGGCACCTAAGGCCGACACGGCGCCGGCGCCGCAGGGCGACGCCACACCCCTGCAGCGCATTACCCCCGAGCAGTTCCGTTCGATGCTGTTCTCCGACGAGCGCTTCATCGTAGACCCCTCGAAGCCGGAAGAGAAGAAATAAGAACGAAGGCTACCCATTTAAATTGTAGGGAACGGTCTTGACCGTTCCGCCCGAATAGGCAGGTATCCCGTAAAATTTGCATTGAATACCTGCGGTTCATCACGATGAACCCTTAGGGTATGACTGGCTACAGGATGTATCTTGAACGGGCGGGAGACCCCGTCTCTGCACCGTGAAATCCGGCTCTGTTTTGACGACATGGTGGTTATCCCTATGGTGCTAAACGGGGCGTTGTAGGGGCGAACTGTGTTCGCCCGCGGGTTGCCCCACACCCACGGCGATTGTGCAGCGGGACGTTCTGCCGCCCGCCTCTCCATCGCACCTCCCGTAGCCTAACCGCACATTGCGTGAAATCTGCGGGCGAACGCCGTTCGCAGGCGAACCATGTTCGCCCCTACATAGGTATATTTGATACTTAAAATTTATATGGAGGAATTCTTGATCCATGACTACGCTATATATCGTTGTTCCCTGCTATAACGAGGAGGAGGTACTGCCCGAATCGCACAAGCGCTTTTTGGAGAAGCTCAGCACGCTGATTGCGGGGGGCCGTATATCAGACGACAGCCGCATCCTGTTCGTCAACGACGGCAGCAAGGACAACACCTGGGGCCTGATCGAGCAGTACCACGCGCAGGACAAGCATATCTGCGGGCTCAAGCTCTCGCGCAACCGCGGGCACCAGAACGCGCTGCTGGCAGGCTTAATGACCGCCAAGGAACACGCCGACTGCGTGGTCTCGCTGGACGCCGACCTGCAGGACGACATAGGCGCCGTGGATGAGATGCTCACGAAGTTTGAAGAGGGCTGTGACGTGGTGTACGGGGTGCGCAGTAGCCGCGCGAAGGACACCTTCTTTAAGCGCACCACGGCGGTAGGCTTTTATAAATTCATGAAGGCGCTGGGCGCCAACGTGCTGGAAAACCACGCGGACTACCGCCTGATGAGCAAGCGCGCGCTCGACGCGCTGGCGGAGTTTTCGGAGGTAAACCTCTTTTTGCGCGGCATGGTGCCGCTGGTGGGCTATAAATTCTCCACCGTTACCTACGTGCGCGAGGAGCGGTTCGCGGGCGAGTCGAAATACCCGCTTAAAAAGATGCTTTCGTTTGCCTTTGACGGTATCACCTCCTTCAGCGTAAAGCCCTTGACCATCATCACCTCGGTAGGGTTTATCATCTTTGTGGTGAGTATCCTCGCCGCCATCTACGGGCTGGTCTCCTTCCTGCTCGGGCGCGCGGTGAGCGGCTGGACCTCCACCATCGTTTCGCTGTGGTTCTTGGGCGGCGTGCAGCTCATCTGCCTTGGCGTAGTGGGGCAGTATATCGGCAAGATCTACAACGAGGTAAAGCGCCGCCCGCGGTATATCATCGAGCAGTATCTCGATTAAGGCGCACAGCGGTTAAATTACAGGCGGCACGGGGGCGAACCCCGTGCCGCTTTTGGTTTGCGGGGGCAGACGTTAATTTGCGCCGGTGGGCTTACCGTGCGCTGCAACAGAGAAAATTGTAGGGGACGGCGTCCCCGACGCCCCGTCGATTAACCTACCGCGCCGATTGTGTAGGGAACGGTCTTGACCGTTCCGCCAATAACACGACCTCCTGTAGGGGTGCACATTGTGCTTTCGCGGTCTGTCCCAAGGCCTGAATAGAATCCGCGGGAGACCAAAGGTCTCCCCTACAACCCTAACCGCCCTGTTGTCCTGTTGTAGGGGGCGGCGTCCTCGACGCCCCCTGGTTGATTTACCTATCCACAGGTAGGATGTAGGGGCGATTATCAATCGCCCATGGTTGCCCTGATGATTGTTTGCTGTACCTCAAGATAACATTCTTATTGATTTCACATTACCGGCACCCTCGTGCAAACATGCAACCTTCGGTTGCTTGGCACATGCGGCTCTAGCCTTAGGTGCCGCCGTTCGCAGGCGAACTGTATTCGCCCCTATGCCTCGCATTTTATGCCCTCGGGGTCTCTATCGAAGGTTCTGCTACCGCCTGTTCACCTGCGCTGCTCTCTATCCAAAGATTAGTACAAATCTTAAAGAGGGTGGCGGCTTACGGATGCGGAAAATGGCTTTCTACGATTGGGTGAACGAGGGAATAGATGCAAACTTGTTTGCATCTACAAAAGTACGACCTAAGGCTAGAGCCGCATGTCGTGCTTTTGCCGAGTTATCTAGGGTAGTGTATCAGTTTTCCCTCCGCAGCCGTAAGCCGCGGGG
>JAEYNX010000025.1 GCA_023412215.1 Bacillota bacterium
GTCCTCTGCTCTACCAACTGAGCTACAGAAGCACTTGGTGGCGACCTGAAGGGGGCTCGAACCCCTGACCTCTAGCGTGACAGGCTAGCGTTCTAACCAACTGAACTACCAGGCCATTTTGGTGGGAGCAATAGGGATCGAACCTATGACCCTCTGCTTGTAAGGCAGATGCTCTCCCAGCTGAGCTATGCTCCCACACCGCTGCCGTGAGTGGCAACGAAAATTATTTTACTATATTTAGCCTGTGTTGTCAACAGTGAAATGTATGAAAATACAGATTTCACGGTCGAACCGAAAGTCGGTTTGTTTATTCAAGTGCCGCTTGTTTTTCAGGCGTATGATCCTTAATAAAGAATGTAAAACTGAAGATCAAGATGCCGACCAGCGTTATGCCAAACGCGACCGGAAAGATGGAGGTAAGGCCGAGGCTTTGCGATAAAACGCTGCCCATCAGGTTGCCTACCACGCAGCTGATGCCGAAGTTGACCGCCATACCCACAGAGAGCGCCGTGGAACGGAGCGAAAGCGGTGAGATGTCGGCGGTATGCGCCACGGTTGAAGGCAGATATAACCCGTAAGAGAACGACTGCGTGGCCTGGCACGCGATAAGCGCCCGCGTGTTGCCGGAGGCAAGCCAGAATAGTAAAAAGCGGATGGCGAAGAAAACCAGTGAAAACAGTAAAATGCGGCTGTTTTTAAAGCGCTGCGCAAACCGAGAGTAGAAGACCATCACACAGCCCTCGGAAAAGGCCGTAACGAACAGCGCAAGCCCAATATCGGTATTGGTACCGCCGGAGGCCAGCAGGATAACCGGATAATAGGTACCTACAACGCTGATGGCACAGGAGGTTAAAAAAAGGGTAAACATCAAAACTACATATTTTTTGTTTTTTAATAAAACCATCATGGAACCCGAAAAGCCAATTGAAGACTCATTGCGTGAGCTTTTTACACCCTTGGTATTGGTACAGGGTACATTCTTTACGAGGAATACGATGATTAAAACATCGATCGCGTAAAACACCGCATGCAGAATAAAGATGATATCGGGGCCGAAACGCTGCATCATGTTGCCTACCAACAGTGCCGTAAAGGCAAACCCCATAGAGCCCATGCCCCGGCTCAGGCCATAGTTTATCGGCTCGCCTAAAGCAATGAGCTTGGACGACCAGCTGCTGATAACACCGGTTACCGAGCTTTCGCACACGGTGAGCAGCAGCACGGTAAGCATCGCAAATACAAAGCCTTTTCTTGAAAGCGGAATTAAAAACGCCGCCCCGATACCTAAAAAGATCGATACTGAAATCAGTATCTTGGGGGGAATGTAGGTGTCTGCGATATAGCCGAACAGCGGCTGTGAAGCAATCAGCACCACGGCGACGATGGCCATTACGATGCCAATCGTCGGGTCGGCATAGCCGATCTGCTTGAGGTAGCTTGAGAGAAAACCGATAACGCAGCAGTTGCCTGCCCAAAAGAAGAACTCTAATCCCCCAAAGGCATGGGTTTGATTTCTAATGCCAGATTTCATAGATCCTCCGCTTATTGCTGAATCGTTTTAGGGCTGCCGTTATCAAAGCTGTCGCCGTAGGTTACCTGCTTGGGGGTTTCGTTTAGAATAAGTGAAGCTACCTTTTTAATAAGCTGGCCCGCTTCGGGCTTTGAGCCCTCAAAAAGCTCATCAAAGCTTTGGGTAAAGGCTATCTCGGGCCGCTGCAGGTTGCACCACGGGCGGTGCTCGTAGTTCATAACGGAGGGATCATAATGCTTCACCCGTAGCATACTGTGTGCCTTTCCCCGCTTGCCGCTCAAAAGGTCGATGGCCTTTGCGATTATTCCAAGGCCAAACCGATCGATGATAATCCTGTAATACCGCTTACTGCCCTTAAATGCCGACAGCAGCTCCTGCGCCGTCACGCGGATGTCATAGAGGTTTAGAAGCAGATATTCATACAGCCTAGCCACGGGCAGATATATCTGCTCATCATTTAAAAGCTGCTCGGATATTTTAAACCGTTGCGGCGTCAGGCCAAATTTACAGCGGGCCATTGCCGAATCGATATCGCTTTCAATCTTGTTGTGGATGCTGTGCTGCCGCGGGTTTTCCTCCGCGCGCCGCTCCTGCATACAATACACATAAGGGTGACAGTTTTTATCAATGATATAATGGCAGATAAACCCGCAGATATAAGAGAAAACAACCCTAAAATCAGGGGTATCCTTTATGCTGACGGCGTATTGCTGCAGCAGGATAAACAGCTCGTCAGTTTTGCTGTGGTGCATCAGCGAACCGTGCTCCGGCAGCACTTTATCTCCCGCAAGCACGGCGAAGAATAAGATATCCGGCCCCTGGAGCGCCCATTCATACGCAGCACGGCTGATACTATAGCCGCAGACGGAATAGCCGCCATTCTGCTCGTCGGCAAACTGACTCCTCAGCACCTCATTGCCAAAGATGCTGTGCGTGATGTGTGCAGGCATAAATCCAGCTCCAATCTTGGCGTTTTACCTAGTCTAGTGGATTATTGAATAGTTGTTCTTTCCAGAAATCAACCGCAAGCAGGGGCGGCGCCTCTGCGATGCGGTTGATGGGTGACACTACCGTGTGGATATTCTGCTGCGCCCGATAACCTTTTCAAGCGCCTTTGATACAAAATAGATCATGCCGGTTTCAATGGGGTACATAATAAAGTTCTTGAGCACCCTTGCTGGGAGTAAGGCAAGAATGGCTTTGTCGTACAGCACTGCAATCCAAAGCGAGTTTAAGAACAGCTGCACCACAATCACGACGGTGAGATGCGCAAGCGCCGCCCGCCACAGGGTGACCTTGTTCTTGTAGAAGAACAGCCCGTAGATAAAGCCGTTAAGAAAGGCGCTTACGGTAAACCCGAGAAAATACGGCCCCGTAGGCTTAATAAAAAACTTGAGCAGGTCGCCTGCAATACCTGCAAGGCCGCCGACAATGGGGCCGTAGAGCATGCCGGTGATAGAGAGCGGAATAAACGCAAAGGTGAACTTCAGGTATTCATTTGGCTGGATGGTAAGAAAGCCAAGAACGACATTGAGTGCTGTGAGCATGGACGAAATGGCGAGCGACAGCACACTTTTAAGCTCTTTTACAGAGCTTACGATGTTACCAAAGAATTTGTTCAACAAAAAACCTCCTTTATACATAGCAATAATAAAAGATTGCTACATATAGGAGGGCACCCTCTTATACCTTTTCCCTGTTCATAAACTTGCAGAAAATCACCCGCAGCCATTACAGGAATCAGTATGACTATAATGTAGCAGCGGGATGCGAAACCTGTACCGCAGATAAAACGTTTCGTCCATCCGGCAACTCCCCGTCCGGCTGGCACTACATACTCATTTCCAAGGAGAAAGAGTATCACGCACAGGTTCCTACTCTGCTAAATCTTTCTGCTGTAAATATAACATAATTGTGAAGGATATTCAACTGGTCATTTAACACTTTGTGGCGATAATACTAATTCTTCTTTACAAAAGCGATAAAATCGCTTTTGTAATCCCCGCCTTTGGCGGGGAGCAACAACGCAAAGCGTTGTTGCAGAATGAGTATTGAACGGCAATTCGGCGGCTTTAGCCGCCCACGCCGTTTTATAACGGCGTGTTTGAAAAGGGGTTTTCATCCCCTTTTCAAATGGGATTTAGTATAAAATGAGGGGAATTTCTGTGAAATTCCCCTCATACAAAACTATAAAATTACCTTGTGAAATACCTTCTTGCCCTTCTTAATTAAGATGGCGTTGTCAGTGAAATCCACCGCGGTTACGGTGGCACTGATCTCCTCCACCTTATTGCCGTTTATGGTGATGCCGCCCTGCTGAATCAGCCGTCGGCCCTCGCCTTTGGAGGGCGCTAAGCCGGTGAGTACCAGCAGCTCGAGTACCTCGACCTTGCCGTCAACAAAGCTTTCGGCCGAAAGCTGGGTGGTGGGCATGTTCTCATCATTGCCGCCGGAAGCAAACAGTGCGCGTGCCGAATCGAGCGCCTTCTGGGCCTCTTCCTCGCCGTGCACCAGCTTGGTAAGCTCAAAGGCCAAGCGTTCCTTTGCCTTGTTTAAGTCGCTGCCCTCCCACTTTTCCATCGCGCGGATCTCATCCATCGGCACAAAGGTGATGAGCTTTAAGCAGTTGATAACGTCGTTATCCGCAACATTGCGCCAGTACTGGAAGAACTCGTAGGGCGGCGTTTTCTCCGGGTCAAGCCACAGGGCACCCTTTTCGGTTTTGCCCATCTTCTTGCCCTCTTTGGTGGTAAGCAGCGTAAAGGTCATGCCGTAAACGTCCTTGCCGTCGCACTTTCTTACAAGGTCTACCCCGCCGAGGATGTTGGCCCACTGGTCGTCGCCGCCAAGCTCCATCTTGCAGCCGTAATCACGGCTTAGGCGCAGAAAGTCGTAGCTTTGCATGAGCATATAGTTAAACTCGATAAAGGTAAGCCCTCTTTCCAGCCTTGTTTTAAAGCAGTCGTAAGAAAGCATCTTGTTTACCGAGAAATGTACGCCGATCTCACGTAAAAATTCAATGTAATTAAGCTTCATCAGCCAGTCGCCGTTGCGCACCAGTATGGCCTTGTCCTCGCCGAAATCGATGAATCGGGACATCTGGCGCCGAAAGCACTCGGCGTTGTGGTTGATCTCCTCCACCGTAAGCATCTTGCGCATATCCGTTTTGCCCGTGGGGTCGCCCACCATGGTGGTTCCGGTGCCGAGCAGTACGATGGGGCGGTGCCCCGCCTTCTGCATGTGAGACATCACCATTAGCTGCAGAAAGTGTCCTACGTGCAGGCTGTCGGCGGTCGCGTCAAAGCCGATGTAAAAGGGTACCTTTTCGTTTTCTAAAAGCTCTTTGATCTTTTCTTCATTGGTCATCTGCGCGATAAGGCCGCGCTCCTGCAAAACCTCAAATACGCTCATTCTCTTTTCCTCCCGTTACATAGACATAAAAAGCCCTCTGCACAAGGGCTTTCCCAAGTGCAGAGGGCGTAAAATACGCTGTACCACCTCTGTTTGTCGCTGCCTCACGGCACCGCCACAGCATTCCGTAACCGGATATAAACGGTTACGCCGCTTTCGGCATGCGACCTTACCGAGTACAATGCTCATTTCAATTCATCAAACGAAAAAAGCGACTATACTCTCACGCTGTAACGTGCGTACCCGGCACAAGCCTACAAGGTTTAGTAACCCATTCGGCAGGGCTGCTCGAGGGCGTATTCACACAAACCCGCCGCACCCTTCGTTACACCTGCCCGAAGGCTCTCTTTGCCGGCATTGTCTGCGCTACTATTCCTGTCACCGCATTTGCAGTAATTATAGTATACCCGTTTTCGTTTGTCAACACCCGCACGGTGTTTCGATTCCTGGCTAAGTGTTTTTATCGGTTTGATGAAACTGCTTGAGGTTTCCGATCTTTTGCCGGCGCTCTTCGAGCACCGCTTCCACCTCTGAAAGCTCTATGCCCTGCTGTACCATAAGCACCATCAGGTGGTACACAAGGTCGCAGATTTCATTCACCGTTTCGGTGTTATCGCTATTCTTTGCGGCGATAATGGTCTCGCTGCATTCCTCGCCGCATTTTTTTAAAATCTTGTCCAGTCCCTTTTCAAACAGGTAACAGGTATAGGAACCCTCCTCCGGCTGTGCCTTGCGCGACTTTACCACCTCGAAAAGCCCTTGAAACGTATCCGCAGTCATTTATTTGTCCTCCCGTATTGGTGATAACGGTATTGAGTTAAAAAAACAGCTTTTGCTGCCGGTATGGCAGGCAGGGCCAATCTGTTCCACCACGACAAGCAGGGTGTCGTGGTCGCAGTCGGCGGCGATGCTGCATACCCGCTGCAGGTGCCCCGAGGTTGCGCCCTTGTTCCAAAGCTCCTGCCGCGAGCGGGAATAAAACCATGTATAACCTGTTTCAAGTGTTTTTACGAGGCTCTCTTGGTTCATATAGGCGAGCATCAATACCATGCCGGTGTCCTTCTCCTGCACGATGGCGGGGATCAGCGCGCTTTTTTCAAAGTAGATGTCCAGGTTCATACGGCAACACCTCTGGTCGGGATATTGTGCTTAGCAAGATGCTGCTTTACCTGCCCCACCGTCAGCTCGCCGTAATGAAAGAGCGAGGCTGCGAGTGCAGCGGAGGCCTGTGTCTGCTGAAACACCTCGGAGAAATGTTCAAGGCTGCCACAGCCGCCTGAGGCGATAACGGGGATATCCAGCATGTCTGAGATAATGCCGGTCAGTTCAATATCAAAGCCGTTCTTGGTTCCGTCGGTATCCATGGACGTCAACAGAATCTCGCCCGCGCCAAGCTGATATACCCGCCGCGCCCATTCGACGGCGTCGATGCCGGTATCGATTCTGCCGCCGTTAATCACTACGTGAAAGCCGCCTTCGCTACTCCGCCTGGCATCAATCGCCACCACCACACACTGGCTGCCGAACTTATCCGCTGCCTCACGGATTAAATCGGGGTTATGCACCGCCGCCGAGTTTACCGAAACCTTATCGGCACCCGCGCGCAGGATATCGCGAAAGTCATCGATGGTGCGAATACCCCCGCCCACTGTGAGCGGTACAAACACGTTTTGGGCCGTTCTGCGCACAACGTCGATCATGGTGCCTCGGCCCTCGTGGGTGGCGGTAATATCCAAGAACGTAATCTCGTCGGCGCCCTGACGGTTGTACTCGATGGCGCACTGCACGGGGTCGCCGACCTCTTTAATGTCTATAAAGTTAATACCCTTTACAACCTTGCCGTCCTTAACATCCAAGCAAGGGATGATTCGTTTTGCAAGCATACGTTCTACCAACCCTCTTAAAAATCTGAGACGAAATCAGCCGTTACATGCCTTTATGGCTTCCTGCAGGTTCAGGGTGCCCTGATACAGGCTTTTGCCACAGATAGCGCCATACAGCCCCATGCGGTGCAGCGCCTGAATGTCGTTAATATCCTTAATGCCGCCGCTTGCGATAATATCGCAGGAAACAGCACTGGATAAGGCCCCAAGCTGCTCTAAGTTCGGCCCCATCAGGGTGCCATCCTTAGAAATATCGGTGAAGATGATGCATCGCACGCCGATGGCCTCCATGCGCTTGGCAAGCTCTAGGTAATGCACATTGCTGGCATCCAGCCACCCTTCGGCGGCAACCATCCCGTTCATGGCGTCGATGCCCACCGCGATCCTATCGCCAAACCGGGCAACCGCTTCTTTGACAAAAGCGGGGTTTTTTACCGACGCCGAGCCAAGGATAAGACGGCTGATACCGCCGTTAAGATAATACTCCACCGTCTGCATGCTGCGAATACCGCCGCCAAGCTGCACCCGCAGCCCGCTTTGGGCGGCGACCTTTATAAAAATCTCGCTGTTTTGCGGGGTGGCGTTCTTGGCCCCGTCAAGGTCCACCATATGTACCCACCCGGCACCTGCCGCTTTAAATACGTCGGCGGTTTCATAAGGCGAGGCGGCAACCTGCTGTGCGGTGGCAAAATCCCCTTTGGTAAGACGAACACAGGTTTTATTTTGAATATCAATGGCCGGGAAGATGATCATACAGCCGCTCCTTATTAAAGCTCACAGAAGCTCTTAAGCATGGTAAGACCGACATTGCCGCTCTTTTCGGGGTGAAACTGCGCCCCATACACCATACCGCGATTTACAAGCGCCGGTACCCGCTGGCCGTAGACCGTATAAGCCGCAATATTTTCGTCCGGTGTGTCGGCGCAAAAGGAGTGTACAAAGTATACATAGCTCTGGTTCGGTACCCCCGCCATCATCGGGCAAGGGTTTAAGGGGGTTAAATCGTTCCAGCCGATATGCGGTATCTTCAGCCCGCCGCTCTCGATCTTATTCACGGTACCCTCTATAAGGCCCAAACCGTCGCACTCGTGAAACTCAAAGGCCTTGTCAAACAGCATCTGCATCCCCAAGCAGATGCCGAGCAAGGGCTTTTTTTGTGCCTGCTCTTTAATGGTTGCGACCAGCCCGCTTTGGTGCAGCATCTTCATTGCGTCGGGGAACGCGCCCACACCCGGCAGAATGAGCTTATCGGCTTGCTTAAGCGCCGCTGCATCCTTGGTAATCTCGCTTTCAACACCCAGAAAATCCAGCGCGTTCTTTACCGAAAACAGGTTGCCCGCGCCGTAATCAATAATCGCTATCATCGGTTTTGCCCCTTATACAAGTTTCGGCTGTGCTTATTCGTAAGGCTAGTCAAGTATTCCCTTGGTGGATAAAACCGCGCCGTCTTTGCAACGAACCGCGATGCTCAGCGCATGCGCGACGGCCTTAAACACCGCTTCGCACTTGTGGTGGTCGTTTGCGCCGTACAGCAGCTTGATATGCAGCGTAACGCCCGCGTTAAAGGCAAGGGCACGGAAGAATTCCTCCACCATCGCGGTTTCCATCCCACCCATCCTCTCGCCCGAAAAAGGGCAATCAAACACCAGAAACGGCCTGCCGCTCACATCCACCGAGGCCAAGGCCAGCGATTCATCCATCGGGATGTAAAAGCTGCCGTAGCGCTCGATGCCGCTTTTGTTGCCCAGCGCCTTCGCAAGGGCACGCCCCAGCACGATGCCCGTGTCCTCAATCGTATGGTGGCAGTCCACCTCGAGGTCGCCTGCGATTTTTATTGTCGCATCAAAGCCGCCGTGTACGGCAAACGCTGTGAGCATGTGGTCGAAAAAGCCGATACCCGACGAGATATCCGCCTGCCCCGCGCCGTCGAGGTTTAAGAAAACCTCGATATCGGTTTCCTTGCTCTGCCGTTTTTCCGTTGCCTCCCGCATGGTGCCCGCCCCCCGTATGTTAGTTTATAATCGTCTCAAGCGCCGATAGCAGCGCCTTGTTTTCATCCTGCGTTCCCGCGGTAATGCGAAGATGTTTGCTGAAGTGCCGTACAACAATCCCTTTTTGAAGCAATGCTTCAAAGCAGGCATTGGCGTTCCTAAGCTCTATAAACACAAAGTTCGTTTCGGGCTTAAACACACGTATGATATCCGTCTTTGTGGCCGCAAGTGCCAACAACCCGCTGTAAAGCTGCTCACGGCTTTGCAGTACACGCTGAATGCAGGCACGGTTATACGCAGCCTCGCTCAGAATCACCGCGCCGATGGCTTGGGTGACACTGTTGACGTTGTAGGGGGATTTTGCCGCCCGCAGCGCGCCGGTGATACGGCGGTTGGACACCGCAAACCCAAGCCGGATGGCGGCGGAAAAGGCCTTCGAGCAGGTTTTAAGCACGATAACATTGTCAAAGCTCTCTACCTCCCGCAGGATGGATTGGTTGCTGAAATCCATATACGCCTCATCCACAATTACCAGCATGTTTGTACTGCGTATCAGGCGAAGCACCTCGCTCTTTTCAAGCACCAGTGAGGTGGGGTTGCAGGGGGTAGAAAAAATCAGCGCCTTCGCGTTGCTTTCCCGAGCGGCCTTTAATATTACATCCACATCCATCTGCAGATTCTCGTCCTTTTGGACGGTGACGACATTTGCTTCCGACATGTCACCATAGAAACGGTACATTGAAAAGTCAGGCGCCACGGTAAGCAGGGTATCGCCTTTTTGCAGCATGGAGCCGATAATTACCGAAATCAGTTCATCAGAGCCGTTGCCAGCCGTAACACAATCGGCGCTCACGCCATAGTAAAGCGTAAAAGCTTTACATACATCCGTGGCCAAGGCATCAGGGTAACGGTTAAAGCTTATCTGCGCAACAGCCTCGGCGATACGCTGTTTTAAGTGTTCATCCGGCGTGATAAAGGATTCGTTTGCGTCCATGCGGATGGGGTACTCGCCGCTGATGGGCTCGTAGGGCTTCATATTCTTAAGCTTGTCACAGATCTCATAAGGCATAACAATGGCTCCTTGTTATTTCTGTTCGGGGAAACGCACCTTGATGGAATTGGCATGCGCAAACAACCCTTCGCGCTCGGCAATGCGGATAATATCATCCTTCGCGACGCTGAGCGCCTTCTCGGTGTAGCAGATAAAGCTGGTGCGCTTTAAAAAGCTGTCTACCGAAAGCGGTGAGAAAAACCGTGCCGTGCCGCTGGTGGGCAGCACATGATTAGGCCCCGCGTAGTAATCCCCCAACGGCTCGGGTGAGTATCGGCCAAGGAAGACAGAACCGGCGTTTTCCAAGCGTCCGAGGTATTCGGTGGGGTTTTCGGTCATGACCTCCAGATGCTCCGGCGCAAGCTCGTTTGCCAGCTCCACTGCCTTATCCATATCGTCGCACACAATAATCGCCGAGTAGTCGGCAAGGGATTTTTCAATGATATCCTTGCGGGGAGCAATCGCAGTCTGCTTTTTAAGCTCCGCTAAGGTTTCATCGGCAATGCGCTTACTGTCGGTGATGAGAATGGCGGATGCGAGCACATCATGCTCGGCCTGGCTGAGCATATCCGCCGCGAGGTAGGTGGGGTTGGCGCTGCCGTCGGCTACGATTAAAATCTCGCTCGGCCCCGCCACCATGTCTATATCCACGATTCCGTATAACAACCTTTTGGCGGTGGCCACATAGATATTGCCCGGGCCAACAATCTTATCCACCTTGGGGATTGTTTCGGTGCCAAAGGCGAGCGCCGCAACCGCCTGTGCCCCGCCCACCAGAAAGATTTTAGAGATGCCCGCCACGTAGGCCGCCGCAAGGATGTCGGGGTTTACCCCTCCGCTTTTGGCGGGCGGGGTAACCATGATGATATCCTTCACACCGGCGATGGTCGCGGGGATAGCGTTCATCAGCACCGAGGACGGATAAGCCGCCGTGCCGCCCGGCACGTAAAGCCCGACCCGATGCAGCCCGCGCACCTTCTGCCCCATCAGCACGCCGTCCTCGTTGGTTACCGTAAAGCCGTGCTGAAGCTGCTTTTGGTGAAAGCGCCGGATATTCTCGGCGGCATGCTCCAGCGCCGATAAAAACGCACGGTCGGCATGCTTCACCGCGTTTTCGATCTCCGCCTGCGGAACCTGCAAGGGCTGGGGCAGCACCTTATCGAATTGAAGGGTGTAGTCCTGCAGTGCCTTGTCACCCTTTGTGCGCACTTCTTCTATAATCTCCGCAACCCTTGCGGAAACCTCTTTGCCGGTTTCGCCGCTTCTGGCACGCAACGCGGCAATCAGCTTCACTTCATCGGTGCCGTTGGCATTTACTACGTTTATCATGGCGTCCTCCATTGTATCGTGGAATCTTCGGCTGCGTCGGTAGTTTCTTTAGACAAGATGGCTGCTCATTTTGGCGAGCAGGGCTTCTATCTCGGTTTTTCTAAGCTTCAGGGAGGCGGTGTTTACAATCACCCGCGCGGAAATCGGGGCGATATCCTCAATGATCGTAAGCCCGTTTTCTTTGAGTGTCGTTCCTGTTTCTACAATATCCACAATGGCATCCGCCAGCCCGATGAGTGGCGCAAGCTCCACAGAGCCTTCTATCTTGACGATTCCTACATCCATCGCCTTGGTTTCAAAGAAGGCTCGCGCCACATTCGGGTATTTGGTGGCGATGGTTTTAACATTATAACCCGCGTAAAAATCGGTGTCTTTGGGGGCGGCAAGCGCAAAGCGGCAGCGCCCGAAGCCGAGGTCCAGCATCTCATAAAACGAGCGCCCTTGCTCCATTATCGTGTCCTTGCCCACAACGCCCAGATCACAGGCTCCATGCTCCACGTAGGTAATCACGTCCGCGGCCTTAGCGAGCACAACCTCAAGGTTTGCGTCGGGGATATACAAAATGAGCTTTCGCCCTTTATTGATTAGCGCGTCACAGCGAAAGCCCATCTTTTCAAACAGTTTCACCGTATCGTTCTCAAGCCTGCCCTTGGTTAGGGCAATTCGCAAAGGTTTCATGCACAGTTTCCTTCCCAGCATCGGCAGCACATGGTGAAAGGCCGCTCATTTATAATGTCAACTCGTCAATTTCGCCGTGCACATGGTGCAACCTTGAAATACCCTTTTGCTTTGCGTAGTCCTTTGCCTCCAAAAGGGTGTCGAACAGGCAGTACTCACACCGCAGCCCACTGCCAATCAGCTCTTTTTCATGGGCAAGCCCCTGCATCTGATACTCAGTCTCGGCAAAGATGAGTACATCCGCCCCGCGAAGGGCAACGGTCTGGTCCTCTTTGGAAAGCGCCGAGGCGATTGCCGAGATATCCGCCGCAAAACCGATAGCGGGAAGGTTCAGGCCGTAATCGGCGATCAGCGTATCGTACCGCCCGCCCGAGAGCACCTGCTCGCCGCAGCCCTCTATGTACCCGCGAAAGATAATCCCGGTATAATAGTCCTTGCGGTGCACCAGCCCAAGGTCGATAATCACCTTTTCACTCAGGTTTAGGCGCGAAAGCTCATCGTAGATGCCCTTGAGGTAATCGAGCACCTCTTGGGTCTCAGGGCTTTTAAACAGTGCCGCCGCGGTGCGGATAACCTCGTCGCCGCCAAAGAGCGACGGCAGTTTTCGAAGGGCAGCAAGTGCCTTCGTGTCGTCGATGGTATCTAAAAGATCGCTTAACGCGGCATAGTTTTTCGTTTCAACAAAGCCCCTGATCTCTTCCCTAGTTTCATCCGGCACCGGCAGGCTTTTGGTAAGGGCGTTAAAGAAGCCGATATGACCGATCTCCAGCCTGAAATCGGTGGAATCGCAGGACATCAGCGCGTCCAGCGCCGTGATAATCACCTCTAAATCCGCGCGGCGGGAGCTCGAACCGATAAGCTCAATGCCCATCTGCACCACCTCGTCGCTGCGGCCGGAAAGGCTTTTAGTCATCTGGTAAACGTCCTGATTATAAAAAAGCCGGATGGGCAATGTTTCGTTTCTCAGGCGGGTGGCTACCAAGCGCGCGATGGGCGCGGTGGAATCCGGCCTGCAAACCAGCAGCCTGCCCTTGTTATCGGTAAGCTTGTACATACCTTCCTGCGGAAAGTGAAGGGTGTCGGAGGCAAAAACGTCGTAAAACTCCAGGCCACCCGTTACCACCTCGTTGTAGCCCCTGCCCAAGAACAGCTCGCGTAAAAGCTTTTCGTATTTACGGCGCGCCACACATTCCTCAAACAGCAGGTCTCTTATGCCCTCGGGCGTTATGGTATTATAACGCTTCATCGCTTGAACCGAACCTTTCCGCCAAAAAGAGAATATTATGGCCTATTGATTTGCTTTAGTACGCTAATATATTACCACGATAAAATATTCCTGTCAACCATTCTGAAAACACAGCTGTGATTTTCAGAACGTTGTATAATCAGAACAAAGAAAGCTGGCTGGTTTTTGGCAAACCCTCCAACGCCCCCGCGTTATCCAGTATCTCAACCACCGCCTTGGATACCCCCGCCTTCGCGGCGAAGTCGTCAACCGAGAGAAAGGGCTCCCCGTCTCGCGCCGCCTGCAGGTTTTGCGCGGCGCTTTCGCCTACGCCCTTTAGTGAGCAGAACGGCAGCCGTATCTTGCCGTCCTCACACAGGTAGCTGGTGGCGTGCGATTTATAAAGGTTTACGGGTAAAAAGCCCAAGCCGCGCGCGAGCATCTCGTTGACTACCTGCAGCGATTCAAAGATACCGTCCTCCTTTGCCGAGCGCTCGTTTTTGCGCACCTTAAGGTCTGCCAGCATCTGCATGACGGCGCGCTTGCCCGCCACGGCGCTCTCGGCGTCAAAATCGCCCCCGCGCACGGTAAAGAATGCCGCGTAAAACTCCAGCGGGCGGTAGATTTTAAACCACCCGAGGCGTATGGCGCCGATTACATAGGCCGCCGCATGCGCCTTGGGGAACATATATTTAATCTTTAAGCAGCTGTCGATATACCACTGCGGTACGTTGTGGTCGAGCAGCGTTTGGATAATCTCGGGCGTAAACTCCTTCTGCGCCTTGCCTTTACGGGTATACTCCATGATCTTAAACGAGAGCTTTTTGTCTACGCCCTTATAAATAAGGTAGGTCATGATCGAGTCACGCGTTCCGATAACCTCTGAGATGGTGCAGATATTCTTTTTAATCAGCTCCTGCGCGTTGCCCAGCCAAACGTCGGTACCGTGAGAAAGCCCCGATATCTGCAAAAGGTCGGAGAAATTCTTCGGCCTTGCGTCCAGCAGCATCCCTCTTACAAAGTCAGTGCCCATCTCAGGCAGCGCAAGCGAGCCGGTTTCGCAATCGATATCCTTCGGCTCCACCTCAAGGGCCTCAGTGGAGGTGAACAGGCTGATTACCCTCGGGTCGTTAAGCGGCACGTCGTTAATCTTAATGCCGGTCAGACGCTCCAAATGCTTATAGAGCGTCGGCACATCGTGCCCGAGGATATCGAGCTTAAGAATGGTATCGTGCAGTGAGTGGAAGTCGAAGTGGGTGGTGGTAACGCCCTTCTCCTTTTGGTCGGCGGGGTGCTGAATGGGGGTAAAATCGGTGACGTCATACCCCGCGGGGATAACAACCATGCCGCCCGGATGCTGGCCGGTGGTGCGCTTTACGCCTAGGCAGCCGCTGATAAGCCGGTTTTCCTCCGCTTTATGTACCACACGCCCATGCTCGGAAAGATAGTTCTTCACATAGCCGTAGGCGGTTTTTTCGGCGACGGTGGCGATGGTTCCCGCCTTAAATACGTTGTCGCTGCCAAACAGCTCCTCGGTGTAGCGATGGGCGGTAGACTGATAGTCGCCCGAAAAGTTTAGGTCGATATCCGGCGCTTTATCACCGTCGAACCCGAGGAAGGTTTCAAAAGGGATGTCGTGGCCGTCCTGCTTATACTTGGTGCCGCACACCGGGCAGTTCTTTTCGGGCAGGTCGAAGCCCGAGCCTACCGATCCGTCTAAAAAGAACTCGCTGTTTTTGCAGCTTGGGCACACATAGTGGGGCGGCAGCGGGTTTACCTCTGAAATACCTGCCATGGTGGCAACGAACGACGAGCCAACCGAACCACGCGAGCCTACGAGATAGCCGTCGCTTTCGCTTTTAAATACCAGCTTTTGCGCAATCATGTAAAGCACCGCGAAGCCGTGCTTGATGATGGAACCGAGCTCTCTCTCCAAGCGCGCGGAAACCACCTCCGGCGGGTTATCGCCGTAGATTTCATGAACCCTCGCCCAGGTGATCTGCTGCAGCTCTTCTTCTGAACCCGGGATGCTCGGTGGGTAGGTTCCGTCCGGGATGGGGAGTATGGTTTCATCCACCAGGTCGGCGATCTGGTTGGGGGCCTTTACAACCACCTCATAGGCCTTTTGCTCGCCGAGGTAGGCAAATTCCTTGAGCATCTCTTCGGTGGTACGCAGGTAAAGCGGGGGCTGGTACTCGGTATCGGTATACCCCTGCCCGGATAAAAGAATCTTTCTGAAGATGCCGTCCGCCTCATGCAGGTAGTGTACGTCGCCGGTAGCAACGCAGGGCTTACCCAGTGCTTCGGCGAGTTCTACAATCAGCTTGTTATACTCTATCAGCTGCGCCTCGTCTTTGACCTTCCCGCTTCTTACTAAGAAGTCGTTGTTGGTAAGCGGCTGAATCTCTAAAAAGTCGTAATAGGACGCAATATCGAGCAGCTTCTGCTGGCTTTTGCGCTCAACGATCGCCCTGTAAAGCTCTCCGGCTTCACAGGCTGTTCCCAAAATAAGCCCCTCGCGAAACTTGGTGAGCTCCGACTTTAAAATACGCGGCTTCTTATAAAAATGTTCGATGTGTGACTTGGAGATAAGTTTATAAAGGTTTTTAAGCCCCGTGGGATTCTTCACCAAAATAATCTGGTGGTAGGACGGCAGCTTTTTATAATCCTCCACCACCAGCCCGCCGTTGATGCCGTCTACCGTTTGAATGTCGTACTGTTCCTTCATGGTATCCATGAATTTGAGATAGATACCGGCGAGCACCGCGGCATCGTCGCACGCGCGGTGGTGGTTGAAATCGTCCAGCTTTAAGGCCTTCGCCACCGTATCCAGCTTATGATTGTTTAAATCAGGTAACAGGGCGCGCGCAATCGGCACCGTGTCCACCGAGGTATAGGCGCAGCTCAGACGGTGGCGCGCAAGTGACGCGGCTAAAAAGCCGGTGTCAAACGTCGCGTTATGGGCCACCAAAACAGGGGCTTCCCCGCAGAATGCGAGAAAATCCCTCACCGCTTGCTCCTCCAAGGGTGCGTCCTGCACCATTCCGTCGGTAATGGAGGTAAGCTCGGTGATCTTTTCGCTGATGGGCCGCTGCGGGTTTACAAAGGTAGAAAAACGGTCGATGATCTCGCCGCCTTTTAGCTTAACGGCACCGATCTCTATAATACGGTCATTGTAGGGTGAAAAGCCGGTGGTCTCAAGGTCGAACACCACCGTTTCATCCTCAAGCGGTATCCGGGCGTCGCCCTGTACCGCGTCCAGCGAGTCCAGCACCAGGTAGGCCTCAACGCCGTAGATCACCTTAAACTGCCCGCCGCCCTTGCGGATATCCTTAACGGTATTCATCGCCTCCGGGTAGGCTTGCACCACACCGTGGTCGGTAATGGCAATCGCCTTATGGCCCCATTTGTAGGCGCACATGATCAGGTCTTTAGCGCTGCTCATGCCGTCGAGTGCCGACATGTTGGTATGGCAGTGCAGTTCTATGCGCTTGACCTCGGCAGTATCCTGTTTCTTGTGCTTTTGCGCCGTCATAATATCCAGCGGGCGCAGGTTTACCTCGTTATCGTACTTATCAAACCCCGCGTCGCCGCGGATGATGATCGCCGTACCGGTCTTTAAGGTATCCAGCTTTTCTACCTTGTCCTTATCCTTTGCTTTGTCACAGATGAGCTTTAATGTATTGGAGCCGGTATAGTCGGTAAAATCGATGGAATATATGTACTTGGATTTATCTCGGGTTTCCTTTTTATCGTTAGTCAGCACGTCGCCCCACACCACCACCTTGCCGGACTCGGCGTTAACCTCCTCCAGACGGATGGGCTGCTGGTTGATGGCCTTGCCGATGAGCACCTGCTGGCTGCCTGAAATAATGGGCAGAGCGGAAAACACATTGTCCTGCGAACCAGAAGGCCTTGCTGGTTTCTCCGTCTGCCTCACGGGGCGCTGTTCACGCTCTGCGGCAGCCCTACTAATTACAGGTTTTGCAGGCGGAGCCTGCTGCGGCTTGGCGGTCTCCTTTGGAGCTGCCGGTATAGTGTGCGCAGCCTGTTCGCCGGAAAGCTCGGTCACACCACAGAAGACGATCTCTCGGCTTACACAAAACTCGTCCTTTATCAGCTGCCGCAGCGCGATATCAAAGCCGGTTTGCTTGAGTATCTTCATCCCGCCGTAACGCAGCGTGACTGTTACACTGCCGGCTGTCACCTCAAGTGTCGCGTCATCGAGAAAACCGTTGACAATCTTCCCTTTTTTACGCAGGCAAGCCACCAGCTCCGGGAAATAATCTGCGGTAAGCAGTGTCTCGTGGTAACGCGGATAGATGGTAACGACCTGCAGATTCATCTTGTCGGCTATCAACTCCTCCACCTCTGCAAGTTCCTTTTTGCTGATGGTCTGCTCAAACTCAGCCGCCACACCCAACGCGTTGTTTTCGTTGTCAATATTTAAGTGCAGTATCTTGCCCTTGGAAACAACCTCCGAAAGGCAGTCATTGCCGATGATTGCACCAAAAAGCGAGCCCAGGGTTCTTTCCATCGTCCAGTCCGTGCCTTTCCGGCCTTATGCCATTGATATGTTATATGTGAAATTACATTGTTTCAATCTCTGCAAGAAGGGCGGCGATGATATCCTGCTCGGGGACCTTCCGTACAACCTGCCCTTTTTTAAACAGCAGCGCTTCCCCGTTACCGCCCGCGATGCCGATATCCGCCTCCCGCGCCTCTCCCGGGCCGTTCACGGCGCAGCCCATAATGGCTACCGTAATATCCTTATGAATATCAGCGAGCGCGGCCTCCGCTTTTTTTGCAAGCCCGATGAGGTCGATGCCGGTGCGGCCGCAGGTGGGGCAGGAGATGATATTTACCCCGCCGTAAAGCTGCAGCCCTTTTAAAATATCCCTCGCCGCGTAGACCTCTTTTACCGGGTCGTCGGTGAGCGACACCCGCACGGTATCGCCGATATCATCGAGCAGCAGCGGCGCGAGCCCTTCGGCAGACTTGATGATGCCCATGCGCTCGGTACCTGCCTCGGTAACCCCAAGGTGCAGCGGGTAGCTACAGCGCTCGGCGGCCAAACGGTAAGCCTTTACCATGGTGCGCACACTGGAGGACTTCATGGACAATACAATATCATCGAAGTCAAAGCGGTTGAGCAGCCCCGCGTGGTACAGGGCACTGTCGCACAGCGCCTCGGGAGTGGGCGCGCCGTACCGCTCCAGAATGTGCCTTTCAAGCGAGCCGGAGTTTACCCCGATCCGTATCGGTACCCCTTTTAACCGGCAGGCGTCCGCAACGCTTTTCACGCGGTCGTCGCCGCCGATGTTGCCGGGGTTGAGGCGAACCTTATCCACCCCCGCCGCAACCGATTCGAGTGCCAGCCGATAATCGAAATGGATGTCCGCCACAAGCGGTACATCCACGTTCGTCTTTATTGCGGCTATCAGCCTTACTGCCTGCATATCGGGGATAGCGACGCGGATAATCTCGCAGCCCGCATCCTTGAGTGCCTTTGCCTGCGCAACGTTACCTTCTATGTCGTCCGGCTTTGCGCAGAGCATCGACTGTATGGCAATAGGGCTGCCGCCGCCGATGGTAAGCTTACCGACGCTCACCTTTTTTGTGTGAAACCTGTCTGTCACAAACTTTCCCTACCTTCCGTGAAAGGCTTAGCCTTTAAACAGTCGTACAATATCATTAAAGGTTACAAAGATCATCAGCAGTATGAGCAAAAAGAACCCTGCCGTGTGAATGTAGCCCTCGTATTTGGGGTTAACGGGCTTTCTTCTGATAATCTCCACAAGCAGAAATAACAGCCTGCCGCCGTCGAGCGCGGGCAGCGGCAAGAGGTTAAAGATACCCACGTTGATGGTGATAAACGCCACCAGCGAGAGCACCGACTCCCAGCCGATGGCCGACGCCTGCCCGATTGCCTTCGAAACGCCGATCGGCCCCGAAAGCTGCTGCACGCCAAACCTGCCCGTTACAAGGTCGAGCAGCGAAATCCAAACGATCCGGCCGATGGTAAGCGAATAAAAGAAAGACTGCCTCATCACCGTAGTGAAGGTCTTCTGTACCGGGTATACCTTAAAATCCAGCCGGATGGACTGCCCCAATTCCTCATTTTTCTCGACCGGGAACGGCACACCGTTGAGCGTAATATCCTTCCCGTCGCGTTTTACCACAAAATCGGCCTTGCCGTCGGAATCGCGAACAAGCGCGAAGATGATGTCATAGTCAATATGAATGGACGTGCCGTTGATCTTGAGTATCTCGTCGCCGGTCTTCAGCATGCTGTTGCTGGTGGCGGCGCTGTCAAATACGGCAATTTTTCTGGAGGCAATGGCGTCCTGGTTCATGGTTAAGATCAGCACCACGATAAAACCGAGCACCAAGTTCATGAGCGCACCGGCAACCACCACCAGGATGCGGCACCAGACGGGGCGGCGATTAAAGGCGTGGTCATCGTCGCTGTCTTCGTCCTCCCCCTCCATGCTCACAAAGCCGCCTATGGGGAAAAGCCGCAGCGCGTACTTCGTTTCGCCCTTATAAAACTTAAAAATCGTAGGCCCCATGCCCAAGGCAAACTCATTCACACGAATGCCCGTGAGCTTCGCCGTTGTAAAGTGCCCAAGCTCGTGAATAAAGATAATAACGCCGAATACGAGCACCGTTAGCAGGATTGTAACAACAATATTCAACAAGCGCCACCGCCAATCATTTTCATTTTATCTGTGCCGCGCGGTATACCAATTTAAAACATACTCCCTCGCAGCCTTATCGGCCCTAAGAATATTTTCGACCGTGAGCGGTTCCTTTATAGTGATCGCGTCTACCGCAGCGGCTACTAAATCGCCGATATCGGTAAAGCGTATCCTTTCATTTAAAAACAGTTCCACCGCCTGCTCGTTTGCCCCGTTGGCGATACAAGGAGCAAAGCCGCCTTGGGCAAAAGCCCGTTTAGCGGTAGTCAAACAGGTAAAGGTAGCATCATCCGGCTTAAGAAAGGTAAGCCTGCCGTATTCCGTAAGGGAAAGACGTTTCGCGGGGGATGGCTCTCTATAGGGGTAGGTTAGCGCGTATTGTATAGGAATGCGCATATCCGGCACGCCAAGCTGGGCGATAACCGAACCGTCGGCAAACTCCACTGCCGAATGAACAACACTTTCACGGTGCACCACCACCTCTATCTCTTCGGGCGTAACGCCGAAAAGCCATGCGGCCTCGATAATTTCAAGGCCTTTATTCATCATGGTGGCACTGTCTATGGTAATCTTGGCCCCCATGCTCCAGTTTGGGTGTTTAAGCGCCTGCGCCGCCGTTACGCCTTGCAGTTGTTCGCGTGACCAACCGAAAAACGGCCCGCCGGACGCGGTGAGCAGGATACGGCTGATTTCGCCCTGCTTATTATTGCCTTGCAGACACTGAAATATCGCCGAGTGCTCGCTGTCTACCGGCAGAATAGAAACCCCGTTTTTCTGCGCCGACCCGGTTACCAGAGCGCCGCCCGTCACCAGTGTTTCTTTGTTGGCAAGCGCAACCGTTTTTTTGGCGTCTATTGCCGCCATGGTGGGTAATAAGCCCGCTATGCCGACAATGGCGTTTAATACTATGTCGTTTTGGGGCAGCGCCGCAACCTCGCACACCCCCTCGGTACCATAGAGCACATGGGTGCCCGTATCGGCAAGGCGAATTTTTAGTGTTGCATAAGCCTCTTTGTCACACACGGCAACCAGTTTGGGCTTAAATTCCCTTACCTGCTCTTCTAAAAGCGCGATATTTTTGTTCGCTGTAAGGGCCAGAACCGTAAAGGCGCTATGCCTGCAAACATCAAGCGCCTGCGTACCGACAGAGCCTGTGGAGCCTAATATGGATAATTTTTTGTTATTCACCATCTATACCAACATTTCTAAGTAGATTAACAGCCTTGCAACAAGCCACATTCACCCACCATAAAACGCTGGATAAATGTGGCCTCATATAACTATCTGATTACGATGGGGTAGAATGTAATTATGAGATAAAGCAGCGGTGAAACGAACAGTACACTGTCAAACCGGTCCATGATGCCGCCGTGCCCCGGAAGGATGTTGCCGTAGTCTTTGATGCCTGTTTGTCGTTTTATAACCGACGCAAACAAATCACCCAAGATACCGGCGATAGCGCAAACCGGTGCAGAGAGCGCAAGCATAAGATAGGAAATTTGCAGCGCGTCGCCCAGATACTGCCGGATGAGTGTATAGACATAGCCTATCAGCAGATAGCCGAGCACGGTGGTGATGATACCGCCCACAGCGCCTTCCACCGTCTTTTTGGGGCTGATCTTGGGGGCGAGCTTATGTTTGCCAAAAAAACTGCCCACAAAATAGGCTCCGGAATCGGCAAGCCACCCACCGCCCAATGCCAGTATATAATAAAATATGCCGTCGGGGTAGAATTTATCACGGATAACGATAGAAACTGAAAATACCACCGGAACAAGCAGCGACACCATAAAGGCGGTGCAGATCTGCGGCAGCATGTATTTCTCATGGCGCGCCAGATAAACAATACCCAGAATCATTAAATAGGCTACCGCCGTGGCAATCATAAAGCGCTTAAACAGCGTTAGATGCAGCATAGGGAAAATCAGAGCAAAAACCACACTGACTGTTACCATGAGCTTGCTTGTCACATATTGTGTTTGGTAAAGCATCTCATAAACCGCCAGCGCAGAGATTATACCAATCAGCAGATTGAACATCGGCGTTTCAAAAAACAGCATGGCGACAAAAAGTAGGATTAGTGCAATGGCGGCTGTTGTTAACCTCTGCCTCAAAGCTTATATCCCTCCAAAGCGTCTGGAACGTTTGGTGTATTCCAGCAGAGCCGTATCTAAATGGTTGGGTTTAAAGTCGGGCCATAAGACATCCAGGAACACATACTCCGCATACGCCGACTGCCAAATCAAGAAATTTGACGTTCTGCGTTCGCCGCTCGGGCGGATAATCAGGTCGGGGTCTGGCTGCCCGCAGGTATACATTAGCCCGGAAAGGTATTCTTCGGTAATACCGTCGGGGGTGACGGCTCCCGCCAGTACGTTTTTAGCGGCCAGCTGCGCGGCACGAACAATCTCCAAACGCCCGCCGTAGTTGAGCGCTATATTTACCACAATCCCGTTACAGTCTTCAGAAAGCGCCTCAACCTGCGCCATCTTTTCTACAATATCGGGCGCAAGCCGAGAACGGTCGCCGATGAAATTTGTTTTGTAGTTCTTGCGCTCCCCAGCCTTGTCTTTTTCAAAAACCTCGTCCAGATACTCACGCAGAAGGTTCATGATGGCATCCACCTCGGCCTGAGGGCGCTTCCAGTTTTCGGTAGAAAACATATAGGCCGTGAGGTACTTGATACCGATGAGCTGACAGTAGTCTACCAGCCCTCTGAACGCCGCAGCGCCGTACCGATGCCCCACCTGTCTAGGCAGGCCGCGCCTTTTTGCCCAGCGCCCGTTTCCGTCCATAATAATGCCGATATGAGTAGGCAGCGCACCTTGCGCCGCAAGCTCCTTCATGTTTTCAGCGATTTAAACCAGCCTCCACGCAGTATGCACTAGATTTCAAGGATTTCCTTTTCTTTCTCGTCACACATCTTGTCAATGAGCTTACAGTATTTATCGGTGAGGTCCTGTACTTGCTTCTCGCCGTCTTTTAGGTCGTCCTCGGTAATCTCGTTGGCCTTCTGCATCTTTTTTAGTTTATCCACGCCGTCACGTCTTATTGAACGGATAGCCACCTTGCATTCCTCGGCGTACTTGCTCACGCTTTTGCACAGCTCTTTTCTGCGCTCCTCGGTGAGCGGGGGGAATACCAGACGAATCACGCGCCCGTCGTTCTGCGGATTAATGCCGATATCGGAGGTTTGAATCGCCTTTTCAATAGCCCTGAGGGTAGAAATATCCCACGGCTGAATAGTGAGTATCCTGGCTTCGGACACCGAAACGGCAGCCATCTGGTTAATGGCAGTGGGAACACCGTAATAGTCTACCGACACTCTATCCAAAACGCTGGGGTTTGCCCTGCCGGCACGCAGGGAGTGATACTCATTTTTAAGGGCTGCGATGGATTTCTCCATTTTGTCGGTGAGCGCCTTTAATTCTTCCTTCATCATCGTCAACTTCCTCTCTTCAAGCTCTATTCTGTTTACAAGGTAATAACTGCTTTACGCCGAAGGGCCGATCTTAATGAACTTCCTTCTGAACCAGAGTGCCTATCGCTTCCCCGCACGCAGCCCGAACAATGTTCTGTGGGTCTTGTATACTAAACACCAAAATGGGGATATTGTTATCCTTACACATCGAAGCGGCTGTGCTGTCCATTACCGCAAGATCCTTGTTCAGTACCTCGGCAAAGGTGAGGGTATCGTACTTCACCGCGTCGGGGTTCTTTACCGGGTCGCTGGTATATACGCCGTCCACCATGGTCGCTTTAAAGATAATGTCGGCATCGATCTCAGCCGCGCGCAAGGTAGAGGCGGTGTCGGTAGAAAAGAAGGGGTTGCCCGTTCCGCAGCCGAATATAACGACCCTGCCCTTTTCAAGATGCCTGACCGCGCGGTTGCGGATATATGGCTCGGCAATTGCCTGCATAGAGATGGCGGTCTGAACCCGAACGTCAACCTCCATCTGCTCCAATGCATCAGCCAGGGCCAGTGCGTTAATCACCGTGGCCAGCATACCCATATGGTCGGCACGCGTGCGTTCCATCTTCTCGCTGCTTCTGCCCCGCCAGAAATTACCCCCGCCGACCACAATGGCAACCTGAGCGCCAAGGTCGTGCACCTGCTTGATGCTTTCACAGATGGCACATACCACATCGTAATCAAGCCCGTGTTTTTTTTCGCCTGCCAGCGCTTCGCCTGAAAGCTTAAGCAGTATCCTGTTGTATTTTGGCTTCATGAACAGAAACATTCCTTTCGGTTTAAAGGGATCAGGCTGAAAATACACCTTCAGCCCTTGGTTTACTGAATTTTAGATATTAAGCCGGAAAGCCCGAGAGATAATACCGGTGATTTTATAGATATTTACATATCCTGATATTATCACTAACGTTTATTTTACAATAACACCGGTACAAAGTAAAGGGAATATCATTGCGAAGCTATTAATTTTTCCTTGTATAACGGCAGAAACATGCCAAAACAAAGTAAATCTTTCCGTAATTGAAATATGCCGCCGTTTGGTCTATTATATACATGTACGGTTGAATTACGGAGGTACTCTCATGAGGATAAAGGAACGTGCGATAAAAATCACAGAGGCGCTGGAGCGGGAATACCCTGCGGCAATCTGCTCCCTTGAATATGAAAAGCCCTACGAGCTGCTGCTTTCCACCCGCCTTTCGGCACAATGTACCGACGCCAGGGTGAATATCGTTACAAAAGTGCTTTTTCAACGATACCCCACCCTGCAAAGCATCGCTGAGGCGGAGATAGAAGACATTGAAGCAATTATTAAGCCCTGCGGGCTGTATAAAACCAAGGCGCGGGATCTTGTAAACATCTGCCGCGAGCTGATAGCCCGCTTTAACGGCGAGGTGCCCGATACTATGGAGGCGTTACTGTCCTTAAGCGGCGTGGGGCGAAAAACCGCCAATCTGGTTTTGGGCGATGTCTACCACAAGCCCGTGGTGGTTTGTGACACGCACTGCATCCGCATCACGAACCTGATGGGGTTGACCACCACCAAAGACCCGCTAAAATGTGAGCTTGAATTAAAAAAGCTGCTCCCGCCCGACAAATCCAACGATTTTTGCCACCGCATGGTGCTGCACGGCAGAGCGGTCTGCCGTGCGCGTGCGCCGCAGTGCGGCATCTGCTGCGTGCAGTCGCTCTGCGCGTATGGCATAAAGGCTTTAAAACCAACCCGCTAACGGGATTGTTTGAATCAACAGCATAAATAACGTGTGAAGATATTGACATGCGTTATATGAACATGTATACTAAGGCTGACAATTAAAACAGGGGTGCTGAGGTTCGGCTGAGATGAAACTACTGCGGTTTCAAACCCTATTACCTGATCCGGATAATGCCGGCGTAGGAAGAATAAATTACTTTATGATTCATTCGTCATGCTTATCCGGCATGGCGATTTTTTATGATCTCGGCAACAATATGCATGTTGAGTGTGAAGCGCTTTGCCGGTAGTACTGAGGCTTTGTTTTAAGATTGTCGCACTACATTTTACCTAGGAGGAACCATTCATGGAGAAAAACAAAACCAGACTTCTTGCCGAAAGTGGACTGATGATCGCCCTCGCGGCCATCCTTTCGCTGGTTAAAATCTTTGCGCTGCCCTTCGGCGGCTCGGTAACCCTGTGCAGCATGCTGCCGATTATGATTATCAGCTACCGCAACGGGGTAAAATGGGGGCTGTTCACCGGCATGGCATACGGCATCGTTCAGCTGCTGCTCGATATTCCCTCCGGCATCTTTAAGGGCATCACCCTCGGTTCCATCGCCGGGATTATTGTTTTTGACTACCTTATTGCGTTTACCTGCCTCGGGCTCGCCGGCATCTTTAAAAAGGCGATTAAAAACCAGTCGCTTACCATTCTCTGCGGAGTTATTGTAGCCGGGCTTGCTCGTTATCTTTCACATGTCATCTCCGGCTATATCTTCTATTCTTCCTACGCGGAATGGTTTTTTGGTCAGGACGGCTTCACCCTCGGCCAGACGATCCTTTCAAAGTATAGCGGTAAAACACTTTTTATCATCTATACGCTGTTTTACAATGCCACCTTTATGGTTCCCGAGATTATCATTACCTCAATAGTAGCGGTGCTGGTGGGCGGTATCTTTACCCTTACCTCCAAGAAAATGGCCGCGAAATAATAATATTGCCACACGCAGAACGAGCTGTCCGGTACTTATCGGGCAGCTCGTTTTTTGCCTTCGTATGCTTCTTATGCGTTATCCTTGGCAAGCTTTCCTTGGGCTTTTTGCTCAAACTTCTGCTGGTTAAGGTACACCCTCGAATGGGTCCCCTCGCTTATTTTTTCTGTTTCATCGAACGCCGTTACCTTAAAATCCACCCGCCTGCCCTCTACGGCGGTTATTTCAGCCTCGGCATACACCTTCATCCCAAGCGGGGTGGCTGCGATATGGGTTACGCTGATAGCCAAACCCACGCTGATGGTGCCTAGCTCCAAAAACTGCTGCAGGCAGTCGCTTGCTGTACTCTCGATTAAGGCAACCATCATCGGGGTGGCAAACACCTCGACAGCGCCGCTTCTTACGTTCTTCGCAAGCATCTCCTCTGTTACAACCCATTCCTGCCTAAACCTTGTTCCCACGATAATTTCCATAATTTTTCTCATCCTATGATATTATTTTAACAACACGAGTTACAAGAATGCCGGAGCCATATACCCTACAGCTCCGGCAAAATAGCTGTATACTAAAGCGAATAGATATCGGAGCACTCGAGCAGCTCTACGCCGTTGCGCTTAAACATCTCTACCGCTTTCTCGTTATCTACCAGCCGCAGAATCACATAGGCCTTTTCCCCCTTACGGCTTACAAAGGCATACATATATTCTACCCCGATATCCGCATTATATAGGAGCTTAAGCGCCTTGGCAAGGCCGCCTGGTTTATCGTCAATGCCGATGGCGATTACCTGCGTGAGCGACACGGCAAAGCCCGCCTCCTTGAGGGATTTCTCGGCTTCATCGGGGTTGTTGACAATCAGCCGCAGGATACCGAAATCGGTGGTATCCGCAATGGAAAGCGCGCGGATGTCGATCTGGCGCTGCTCAAGAATCGTGGTGATCTCGGCAAGGCGCCCGGGTTTGTTCTCAACAAAAACAGAAAGCTGCTTGATAAACATGAATATCCCTCCGTCATCATAGATTATGGCTTACGTCATATACCGATACAATCGTCCATTCCCGCCGGTTGCCCGCAAGGGGCATAACGGTGAGCGTGAAGTATATCACAAGTGAACGAAACAGTCCTCTTCTTTATTATGCTCTACGTGTTTATTATAGCATACTTTAAATTGGCGCGCGAGCCAAAACGTTTATATCTTTCGTTTGTCAATCACGCGTTTGGCCTTGCCCTCTGAACGCTGAATGGTTTTGGGCTCAACCAGCCGAACCTTTGCGGCAATGCCGAGGGTGGACTCCACCGCCGCGTGTATCCTGCGCTCCTGCTCCTCAATGTGCCTTACCGCATCCGAAAACATCTCCTCCGACATCTCTACCTGAATCTCAAGGGTATCCAAATTATCCACCCTGTCTACAATCAGCATATAATGCGGCGCGGTCTGGCCGAGAGAAAGCAGCACACTCTCCACCTGCGAGGGGAATACATTCACGCCGCGGATAATGAGCATATCGTCCGTTCTGCCGCAGGGCTTGGTCATCTTCACGAAGGTGCGCCCGCAGGAGCACTTCTCGCGGGTGAGGGTGGCGATGTCCCTTGTGCGGTAACGGATAAGCGGCAGCGCCTCTTTGGTAATGGCGGTAAACACCAGCTCGCCCTGCTCGCCGTCGGGCAGCTGCCTGCCGGTTTCGGGGTCGATGATCTCCGCGATGAAATGGTCCTCGTTGATGTGCATACCCGTCTGCTCGCTGCACTCAAACGAAACACCCGGCCCCATAACCTCCGAAAGACCGTAGATATCGTACGCCTTGATGCCGAGCAGGTTTTCGATCTCTTTTCTCATCGGTTCTGTCCACGGCTCGGCGCCGAAGATACCCGCCTTGAGCTTGAGCTGCGATTTATCGATGCCCATCTCCTTTAAGGTTTCACCGAGGTAGAGCGCGTAGGACGGTGTACTGCAGAGAATGGTAGAGCCGTAATCGAGCATAATCTGTATCTGACGCTGGGTATTGCCGGTTGAAACGGGGATAACCGAAGCCTTGATAGCCTCGGCGCCGTAATGCAGCCCAAGACCGCCCGTAAACAGCCCGTAGCCGTAGGCGATATGGACGAAATCCTTGGCGTTGCCGCCCGCCGCAACGAGCGAGCGCGCAATGATCTCCTTCCATACCTCCACGTCGTTCTGGGTATAACCCACTACGGTCTGCTTGCCCGTGGTGCCGGAGGACGCGTGGATTCGCACGATCTCATCCATCGGAACGGCAAACATCCCAAAGGGATAGTTATCTCTTAAATCCTGCTTTACGGTAAACGGCAGCTTCGAAAGGTCGTCTACGCCGCGGATATCGTCGGGCGTAACGCCCATTTCATCCATCCTCGCCCTAAAATAGGGCACGTTCGCGTATACCCTGCGAATGGTCCGGGAAAGCCTTAAGGATTGCAGGCTTCTAAGCTCGTGAAGCGGTGCGGTTTCAATAGCGGGTGTCCAGTAGTTTTGAGGCATCACTTATTTCCCCTTTCATCTGTTGTTGCATGTCTTTATTTACACAGGAGCGTTTGCACCGATGTCAAACGCCCTTTGGTTAAGCTCCAAAAACTTTGCGGGCACACACTCGGCAATGGCGGTTGTCCATACCTCCTTTTCAAACTGCAGGTGGTGAGACAATACCCCCATCAGCACCACATTCACCGCCTTGGCATTGCCTGCCTGTAAGGCGAGGTCGAGGGCGTCTACCGCTACCAGATTTGTGCCAAGGGCCCTGATTTTGCCTTCAATATCCTCGGGGTAACTGGCTGCGCCTGTAATCACCGGCATGGGGTCAATATGCTGGCTGCTCGCGATAATGGTGCCGCCTTTTTTTAAATATGGGATATACCGCGCCGCCTCCAGCAGTTCAAAGGCGATAATCAAATCTGCCTCTCCCGGCTCTACCGTCGGGGAGTACACCTTCTCGCCATACTTTACATAGGTGACGACCGAGCCGCCGCGCTGCGACATGCCGTGTACCTCTGAAACCTTGGCATCGTAGCCCTTGCTAACCAATACATGCCCGAGCAGCTTGCTGGCAAGCAGCGAGCCCTGCCCGCCGACGCCTACAATCATAATGCTTTTGACATCGTTTGCTGAGTTGTTCATCCCTGCTTCTCCTCCCCTGTGCCGATGGCAGCGAACGCGCAAAGGCCCTCACACAGTCCGCAGCCCACGCAAAGTGTAGCGTCGATACCGGCCTTGCCGTCTTCCATGCGAATGGCCGGGCAACCGATTTTAAAGCAGGCGCGGCAGGCACGGCATTTTTTCCGGTCTACCTCAAACGGCTTACCGTGCTTTACATGTTTAAGCAGCACGCAGGGACGGCGTGCTATCACCACCGAAGGCTCGCTTGCCGCGAGCTCCTCTTTGATAACGGCCATCGTGTTCTTCACATCGTTCGGGTCTACTACCCGCACCCTTGAGATGCCCACCGCCTCGCAGAGCTTCTCGATGCTGATTTTAGCGGTGGGATCCCCCTTAATGGTATAACCGGTAGTGGGGTTCTGCTGGTGCCCTGTCATACCCGTAATGGAATTATCCAATATCAGTACCGTGGAAATCCCCTGATTATAGGCGATATCGATGAGGCCGGTAACGCCCGAGTGCATAAAGGTGGAATCGCCGATGACTGCGACGCTGCTCTGAGCCGACTGCTCCCCCCTTGCCTTGTTAAAGCCATGCACTCCGGAGATGGACGCCCCCATGCAGATGGTGGTGTCCATGGCTGAAAGGGGCGGCGCCGCACCCAGGGTGTAGCAGCCGATATCGCCGAAAACCGTGACGCCTAACCGGTTCAGCGCATAGAACAGCCCCCTGTGCGGGCAGCCCGGGCACATCACGGGCGGGCGCGCGGGCACCGCTTCACCAAAGCTTTGGATATTCGGCTTTCCGCCCAGCAGCTTTTCACGGATAAGGCTCTGTGAATACTCACCGATATAGGTAAACAACTCTTTGCCTGTAACGTCAAGCCCCAGCTTGCGGCAATGGGTTTCAATCACATCATCTAATTCTTCTATGATGTAAAGCTTATCAACTTTACTTGCGAATTCACAGATGAGGTTCACCGGCAGCGGGTAGATCATGCCGAGCTTTAGGTAACTCACACTGTCGCCCAGCGCTTCCTTCGCGTATTGGTACGCGATCCCCGCGGTGATCACGCCTACCTTCAGGTTATTGTACTCAATCGTGTTGATGGCCGCTGTTTCAGCGTACTCGATAAGCTTTTGCGTACGTTCCTCAACCACTACGTGCTTCGGCCTTGCAAAAGCGGGCATCATTACATACTTGGCGGGGTTTTTCTTATATTCTTTCAGCGGAAGGTTCTGCCGCCCCGCGGTTGTTACAATGCTCTGAGAATGCGAAACCCTCGTGCTCAAGCGCAGCAGCACAGGGGTATCGAACTGCTCGGAAAGCTCAAAGGCAAGTTTTGTGTAGTTTTTGCATTCTTCTGAATCGGACGGCTCGAGCATCGGCACCTTCGCAGACATCGCGTAATGGCGTGAATCCTGCTCGTTCTGGGAGGAATGCATGCCGGGGTCGTCCGCCACGGCAATGACAAAACCGGCGTTTACCCCCGTATAAGACGCGGTAAACAGCGGGTCGGCCGCCACGTTCAACCCGACATGCTTCATCGCACAGAAAGCGCGCGCACCGCCGATTGAAGCGCCCAACGCCACCTCACAGGCAACCTTTTCATTCGGTGCCCATTCACAGTAAAGCTCCTCATATTTACAGGCGTTTTCGGTAATCTCGGTGCTGGGTGTTCCGGGGTAACTTGAAACCACCCGTACACCCGCCTCGTACAACCCGCGCGCAACCGCCTCGTTGCCCAGCATAAGCCCTCTCACTACTCGTTTTCCTCCTTGGTGTTTCGTAAATCAAAAACCCGTTTCGCCTTGCCCTGATACCGCTCGAGCGATTTGGGCTCGGCAAGCGTAACCTTTGCTTCAATGCCCAGCACTGTTTTAAGCTTCGCCTTTATTGCCTTTTGCAGCTTTTCCAGCTCAGAATATTTCTCAAGTAAGCCGGTATCCATCAGCTCCACCTTGACCTCGAGGGTATCCATGAACCCTTCGCGCCGCACAATAAGCTGGTAATGTCCGCCCACCTGCGGGCAGGAAACGAGCACGCTCTCGATCTGCGACGGGAATACATTCACCCCGCGTATCTTGAGCATGTCGTCTGTGCGGCCCATAATCTTGTCCATCCGCACATGGGTTCTGCCGCAGCGGCACACCTCATAGGTTAAGCGCGAGATATCCTTGGTGCGGTACCGGAGCACCGGAAATCCCTCTTTGGTAATGGTGGTAATGACAAGCTCCCCCGCCTCACCGGCTGCGAGGCCTTCTCCTGTCACGCTGTCGATGATCTCGGGGATAAAATGGTCTTCGGCGATGTGCATCCCGTCGCGGTATTCGCACTCACCCGAAACACCCGGGCCCATCAACTCGCTCATCCCATAGTTATCGGTGGCGAAAAGGCCCCATGCCTCTTCAATTTTATCCCGCATCTCGAGCGTACAGCCCTCCGAGCCGAACAGCCCAAGGCGCAGCTTAAAGTCCTCTTTGGCAAAGCCCATCTCCTTTGCAACCTCCGCCATATAGAGCGCATAGGATGGGGTGGAAACCAACGCCGTCGTACCGAAATCCTTCATCAGCATGATGTGTTTTTCGGTGTTCCCGCTGGAGGTGGGCACCACGGCCGCGCCTAGGCGTTCAAGGCCGTAGTGCAGGCCAAGCGCGCCGGTAAACAGGCCGTAGCCAAACGCAATCTGCACAAGGTCGTCCTCCCGCGCACCCGCTGCCGCCACCAGCCTTGCGACAAGGTCGCTCCAATTGTCGAGGTCTGTTTTTGTATACCCCACAACGGTGGGCTTGCCGGTGGTGCCGGAGGAGGCGTGTATGCGCACGATTTTGTTCATCGGCGCGGCAAACATGCCGAACGGGTAGGTGTCGCGAATATCCTCTTTGGTGGTAAAGGGTATGTATTTTAAGTCGCTCAGGCATTTGATCTTGTCGGGGGAAACCTTCGCGTCGTCAAACTTCTTGCGGTACATCGGCACCGTTTGATAGCAATAGCTCACCATCCATTTTAACCGGGTAAGCTGCAGCTCTTCAAGCCTCTGTCTGCCCATGGTTTCCAGCTCTTTTTGCCAAAACATGAGTAATCCTCCTGCTTCCGTCATGATATCACGCAGTCTAAACTGCCGCTACAAAAACAACAGAATGCTAAACCGCATGGTAGACACACGGTTTAGCAGTTATCTGTACTATCGTTTGGTAATGCGTGAGTAATACTATACCTTTGCAGGCTCAGTGGTCTGCAGTGTATAGTCCTTGTTATAGAAATGCTCTTTTGCGGTCTCTTCCTCGGCACTTATTCTCTTGCTCAGCTTGCTGCCGATAAAGCAGGCCACAAATGAAGCGGCGATAGAAATCACCCCGAAGATGGCGGAGTTTGCGGATTTAAAGCCGGACGCGATTGCAAGAGAGGTGCAAAGCAGCGGGCCTGTAATCATACCAGCCCACGCGCCCGCGCGGTTGATGCCCTTCCAATACAGGGATAACAGGTAGGGCGCCAAGAATGCTCCGGCTACACTGCCCCACGAAAAAGCCATGAGCATTAAGATGGGTGACTTATAAGAGGCAATTAGGTAGGAGGCGGCAATAAACACCAAACAGAGGATTCGTGTGACTAGTAAGGTGGTTTTCTTGCTCATCTTGGTGAAGATGGTCTCCTGCAGAAGATCGATGGAGATAGCCGAGCAGGAGGTAAGCGTAATGCCCGAAAGGGTGGAAACCGAGGCGGACAGCACCAGTACCAATACGATACCGAGCAGAACGTTCGGCAACGTTTGTACCAGAATATCCGGCACCATCAGGTCATAGTTGGCTGCCCCGTTTACCTGCGGCACCTCGGTAAAAAAGATACGTGTGAGAGAACCTATAAAGTAGGCGCCTACCGCTATCACGGTACAGAATACCGTGGAGATAACGGTGCCTGTTTTTACGCTCTTTTTATCCGCAATACCGTAATACTTATGTACCATCTGCGGCAATCCCCAGCTGCCGAAGCTGGTGAGCAGCACGAGGCTCGCGACCCCAATAAAGGTATTCCACGTGAAGGTGGTCAAGCCGCTTTGGCTCATTTCATCATACACCTTTACCACGCCGTTTGCAATGCCGCCTACCGTATCGGCTCGGGTTACAAAGAAAATCATGGCCGCTACGCCGCCCAACATGATAATGCCCTGAATGAGGTCGGCCTGCAGGGAAGCAACATAGCCGCCCACTACAAGGTACACCGCCGCGACCACGGCAATACCCAGCATAGCCATATGATAATCTATGTTCAGTACCTTTTCACAGAGGTAGCTTAAGCCCGAATATACCGAAGCGGAATAGGGCGTCATGAATATAAAGATGATAATCGCCGCATAAATCTTCATGCCCTTGCTGAAAAAACGCTTTTCAAACAGCTGCGGCATGGTTTTAATCTTCAGCCTTCTCGTAACGTCTCTGGTGCGTTCGGCAAGCACCATCCAGGCAAGGAGAGCGCCAAACAGCGCGTTGCCAAGGCCTATTGAAAGCGCCCATAGGGCAAAATCCCACCCGGAACGCCCGGCGTACCCGATAAATATTACCGCGGAAAAATAGGTAGTTCCGTACGCAAACGCCGAAACCCACGGGCCCGCGCTGCGCCCACCCACCACAAACGAGGTGAGAGAATTCGCCTTTCTGGCACTGGATACACCTACCGCAAGCATCAGCAGAAAATAGATCCCAACAATAATCCATATCGTCATCGCAATTCTCCATTCCGCCGCTGTGCGTCGGCAGGGTTGATGAGGCAGCCCGTCTTATCAAGCACAGTGTAATACTAATTCCAAATTTCTAATTGAAATAAGTATAATGAATAAGACACAAAATACGATTTACCTGTTTACCACTTTTTTGCGTTAAAGCATCGACAGAATAATAATACGACTGCTTGTACAAACAGTCAAGCAGTCATATATAAAAATAAAGAATTTTGTATACTTAACCGAAAAAGGTATGCTCAATAAATATCTTTACACCAATTAAAATGAGCACTACCCCGCCGAAAATCTCTGCTTTATCCTTCAGCAGCCTGCCAACACCTTTACCAAGGTAGGCACCCGCAAGACATACAACAAAGGTGATACCGGCAATCATCGAGGCCGAATAGATGATGCTCACATTCATTGCTGCGAGACTCACACCCACGGCCAAAGCATCAATGCTGGTAGCAATCGCCTGTGTTACAATGGTCTTAGCCGTTATTTTTTCTATCGGGCAAGCTTCAACCTCTTTTTTGCGCTCACGAATGGCCTCAACAATCATCTTAATGCCGATGAAGCTCAGCAGCACCAACGCAACCCAATGATCAATCTTTTGAATATAAACGGCAAAGGCCTGTCCGGCCAGCCAGCCAAGGCAGGGCATGATGCCCTGAGCCAGCCCAAAGGCAAATGAAAAAGACAAAGCCTGCTTGAATCTCATCTTGGCAACACACATGCCGTTGCTTATGGATACGGAAAAAGCATCCATGGCAAGCATTAAGGATATAACCAGCAAGGTTAACAAACTCACGCTACAACCCATTCCCCTCAATATGACAATGCTAAGCAATAGATTTAATTATATCAGCCGTGCAGGCGAAACACAATAAAAAATTGACATAACCCTTGTGTTTTGCGTTAAGCTCCCTCAATCACTGATTATTCACAGAAACTTAATTGAATTGACCATAAAAATACAGTAAAATCATAGGTATGAGTTTATCAATACAGTGAACATGATGTATTTCCATGGCGAAAAGGTGATGGATTGTTTGGTTATATAAGGCCGCTGAAACCCGAATTAAAGATAAAAGACTATGAGGTTTACCGCTCGGTTTATTGCGGGCTGTGTAAAGAACTTGGGCACACCTACGGGCCCTTTGCCCGACTAACCTTAAACTATGATTTTACCTTTTTGGCGCTGCTGGAGCTTGCTTTGCAGGATTCACCTCCTTGTATGAAGCGTGAACATTGTATCGCTCATCCCTTCACCAAGAGAATGTGCTGCCAAAGCTGCAGCGGTCTTAAGCTTACTGCCGCCGCCGCAATGTTGATGGTGTACTATAAAAATCTCGATAATCTTCACGATAGTGGGTTACTGGGCAAACTGGCCGCGCTGCTATTGTACCCGATAACAGCACTTTCCAAGCGTAAGGCTGCCAAGCTTTACCCTCAATTGGATATAATAATCGATGATGCAATCAATAGGCAGACCCAGCTGGAAACATCGCATTGTAAAAGCATCGACGAAGCCGCCGATCCTACCGCTTCCGTGCTTTCAAAGATATGCGAGATGTTTTCGGAAAACCCGAAGGAGCAGCGTGTGCTCGCCCGTTTTGGCTATCTCACCGGGCGGTGGGTGTACCTGATAGATGCTCTTGACGATTTAGAGCAGGATGCCAAAAGCGACGGATATAATGTATTTATGCGGGCCGATTCGATAAAAGAGATGGACGAACAGGCTTTTGCACTCATAAAAGAGAATGCCATCGGTACCCTGAACCTGACCCACGGCGAGATAACAAAGGCCTTTCAACTGTTAGACCTAAAACAGTTCGCGCCGATTTTGGATAATATTCTTTTTTTAGGATTGCCCAATACGCAAGCGATAGTGATAAGCCCTAAAAGGAGCAAAAAACATGACAGATCCTTATAAGATTCTTGGTGTTTCCGAAACTGCGACTGATGCGCAGGTCAAGGACGCGTATCGTGAGCTGGCCAAAAAATATCATCCCGACACCTATGCTAACAACCCGCTTTCTGATCTCGCCGAAGAAAAGATGAAGGAAATCAACGAGGCGTACGATACCATCATGAATATGCGCCGCACCGGCAGAAGCTATAGCGCCGGTTCCGCCGGATACACCGGTTCCACGCAAAGCGGTTATGGAACCTCCTCACAGTTTGCGGATATCAGACGGCTGATCAACAGCAACCGCACCATTGAGGCAGAAGAATTACTCGATGGTATCCCTCAGTCCGGCCGGGATGCGGAATGGCATTTCTTAAAGGGCAGCATTCAATATAAAAAAGGATATCTGGATGACGCTTACGTGCATTTCAGCACCGCTTGCCGGTTAAACCCCAATAATGCCGAATATGCTTCTGCGCTCAACACCTTAAACTACCAGAGAGGCGGCGGAACCTACCCGGGGCGAAACGGTGGCTACCGCACAAACGCACAACCGATGGTTGGCTGCTCCCCCTGTGACCTCTGCTGCGGCCTGATGTATGCAGACTGCTGCTGTGAATGTATGGGCGGTGACTTGATTGACTGCTGCTAAAAAAAACAGAACCAGCTTTAAGGTTGCATTGGGCGGTATTATTACCGCCTTTGCTTTGGTTGTTATGCTTGCAACCGGCATAATCCCTATCGGCACCTACACCTTCCCTGCCCTTGCGGGTATCCTGCTGATTGCGGTAGTGGTAGAGCTTGGGGAAAAATGGGCGGCTGCGGTATTCGCGGCAACGGCCGTACTGTCGCTGCTGATTGCGCCGGACCGCGAGGCCGGCCTATTGTATCTCTTCTTTTTCGGGCACTACCCTATCTTAAAATCTCTCATCGAACGGCTGCATAAACGGGTACTGGAATGGGTGCTGAAGTTTATTGTTTTTAATGCCTGTGTGCTTACCTGCTACGGCATTATTTTTTATGTGCTTCAGATGCAGTATGTGATAGAGAGCTTCCAGGAATTCGGGCGGTACAGCCTGCTGATATTTCTGGGCGCCGGCAACCTTGCCTTTGGGGTGTATGATCTTGCGCTTACCAATCTGATTACCTTTTATATAAAATGGATTCGTGTAAAGGTGCTCAAGCGCCTGTAAATCTGTAAGAAGAAATGGATGATCCATCAAAAATGAGGGTTCCACACAATGAAAAATAGAGGTTCGAGATTTTTAATATTTATGCTTACCGTGCTGTTTTGCCTTCAAACCACGGTATTCGCACAGGCGGAGGGGCAGGAAAAACCCCAAGAGATTTTAAACGCACTAACCTACCTTTCAGAAAGCGGCAGCGGACGCTGGACAGCGGTTGCTATCAATGCCGCCGGAAATGTGCCGGACGAGGCCCTTGCGCTGAGTATTCGGGATGAGGTAAAAGAAGGCCTTACAGCCTCCAACACGAAGGTAACCGACATCGCTCATGATATCCTTGCCCTTTCGGCATGCGGATATGATGCGGAAAAGTTTGTAAACGCCGACCTTACGGCAACGCTTTGTAACAGTGATAACATGCTTGCGCAAGGCGCCAACGGGCCAATCTACGCGCTGATGGCGCTGGATTCCAAAGATTACATAACCCCGGAAAATACAAAATGGAACCGGGAAACGCTCTGTGATGCGATACTTTCCTTTCAAAATGAGGACGGCGGTTTTTTCCTCAACGATACAATGGATGCCGACGTGGACGTTACTGCCTACGCGCTGATTGCACTTGCGCCATATACCGAAAAGCAGAAGGTATCGGACGCGGTAAATAAAGGGGTGCAATGGTTAAGCGACAACCAGAATGACGACGCGACCTTCTCTTCGATGGGTATTGTAAACAGTGAAAGCACAGCATCGGTCGTAATTGCCCTTATCAGTTTAGGCATACCGATTACCGGCGAGCTGTTTACCAAAGACGGTATGACGGCCTACGATGCGCTGCTTACGTTTCAAAATGCGGACGGCGGTTTTGCACACCTGCAGCAAGGGGGCAGCGATCTTCTTACAACCGAGCAGGCGATTATGGCTATGAGCGCGGTCTGCTTTGGCAAGTCCCCCTTTAAACTCGCCACTGTTCCCCCTCCCGTCGAGAAGCGCTTGATCTCGTATACCTTCTTGTTGATATTGATTGCTGCGGTCCTTTTAATTGGACTGATACTTTTCTTTTTACTGAAAGCCTTAAAAAGAAATCAACATAAAGATAAGAGCTTAAACAATTCAGGTGAAATATGAAAAGATACATCCATTTAATCATCTGTTTAGTCACTTGTGTTTGCTTTTTGGTATCCTGCAGTACGCAAAAACTGCCCTGTAAGCCGGCGGATGCGCCCATGGCGGTGACGATTAACATTATCGGCACAGACAAAACGCAGATATTGCCCCAAACTGAGGTTGGTATTTTTGAGGGAAACACCGTGCTGGAGGTTCTTCAATATGTCACGAAAGAAAATGACATCCAGCTTGAGTATTCGGGCTTGGGTAAAACCGCTTATATCAAGGGCATTGACAACCTGTATGAGTTTGACTACGGCCCTGCAAGCGGCTGGATGTATGTGATAAACGATGCAGACAATAAGCCCATGGTAAGCTGTGGTGCTTATCAGCTGAAGGATAGCGATCAGATTACATGGATTTACGTCACCGAAGCACAGTAGAGATTGACTTGTAATTATCCGACAAATTTGCTAAAATAACGTGGTAATGTTTGGGGAGGGCGACAGCGTGACTTATATCTATTATATCATGATGGCGGTAATACTGGTTTTAGGGTTTTTACTAAGCTATAAGGGACAAACCAAACGGAAAAATCTAATTTTGCTCGGTGTATCCCTAGTAATGCTGGCCGGTGTCGCGGCGATACGTTATGAAGTTGGCGACGATTATTATAATTATATGATGATCTATAACCTCATAAACGATATGCCGCTATCTCAGTTTTTTACCTATAATTATGAGCCGGGTTTCTTCCTCTGGTGTAAATTTATTCAGCTCTTTACTGCAAACTTTCAATGGTTTTACGCGGCCAGTGCCATTGCCACAACGGCTCTGGTGTTCTGGTTTATCTATAAAGAATCAAAGCTCCCCGTTTTAAGCGCTTACCTCTATATGTCCATGATGTTTTATTATTGGTCGCTGAGCTTGATGCGCCAGATTTTCGCGGCCTCAATCTGTGTACTGAGTGTGAAATATATTCGCGAGAAAAAATTTATACCCTTTCTGTTTATTGTGTTGCTGGCGGCTTCGTTTCATAAATCAGCGCTTATCTTGCTGCCGGTATTCTTCATCGCGCAGATCAAATTCAATTGGAAGTCGGTGTCTGTCCTAGGCGGTATAGCGCTCATCTGCTTTATCTTTGCGCCAACCGTCATGCAGTTTGTGGTAAAAGCACTAAACATCTCTTCCTACACGGATGTCTCGAAATACGCGCAAGGCTCTTCGCTTGTTTACGGCATCTTCCCTACCCTTGTGTTTATTGCGGCATGGTGCTTTAAGAAAAAACTGCTTGATCAAGACCCGACAAATAACGTATACCTTAACCTGATGTTCTATGCTGCAGTAATCTCGCTGTTTATTGCCAGAGTATTTATTGTGGAGCGTTTTGCGGTCTATTGCTTTTTGCCCGCGATCGTATTGCTGCCAAATATGGTTATGACATTGCAGGCACCTCAAGAGAAATTAAAGGCTATTGCAGATGCAAAGGCGGAACAAAAACAGCTTAAAGGCACTGCACTGAAGGTAAAGCAACAGGAACTGGCAAGGCTCAGCGGAGAAGTGAAAGATTCAAGGGCCTTCTTTGGCTTTGCGGCAGGCTGTGTGATCGTCCTTACGCTGTTTTATCATCTTTTCGGATTTTCTAATAATTTTTATAAAGTGAAGGATTATCAGACCATCTTTAATAAACAGCCGACAGCAAAGTTTTCTGCTCAGCGTCAGATGAACAAGGATTATCTGGATTCTATTGGCTACCCCTCCTATGAGGTAAAGCAATAATTATACTCAAATTTTTGCTGAGAATTAATAGATAATTTACCTTTGCCTCTTGAAAATGCGAGCTCAATATATTATAGTGGTATTAGCACTCGAACATATCGAGTGCTAATACATTGTTGAGGTGATTTTATGGCAAAAAAGCAGTTCAAGGCGGAGTCAAAGCGGCTTTTGGATTTGATGATTCACTCAATATATACGCATAAGGAAATCTTCCTGCGCGAGCTGATTTCAAACGCCAGCGATGCCATTGATAAGCTTTATTTCCGCTCACTAACCGACACTGCCGTCGGCTTAAACCGTGAGGATTTTGAAATTAAGCTTGCCGTAGATAAGGACAAGCGCCTGCTCACCATCGCCGATAACGGCTGCGGCATGACCAAGGAAGAGCTTGAAGAGAATCTGGGTATCATCGCCAACAGCGGCTCCTTCGGCTTTAAAAACGAGCACAAGGATCAAAGCGATATTGAGATCATCGGACAGTTTGGCGTTGGCTTCTACTCGGCGTTTATGGTAAGCAGCAAGGTGACGGTGATCAGCCGCGCGTTTGGTGCGGCGGAGGCTTATCGCTGGGAATCCACAGGGGCCGACGGCTATACCATCGAGCCCTGCGAAAAGGATAGCTTCGGCACCGAAATCATCCTTACCGTCAAGGAAGACGCGGAGGATGAAACCTACGGCGAATACCTCGAGAGCTATCGTATCTCATCCATTGTTAAGAAGTATTCCGACTATATCCGGTACCCCATCACGATGGATGTGGAACATGAGCATCTGAAGGAGGGCAGCAAGGACGAATACGAGACGGTTGTGGAGCATCAAACGCTCAACAGCATGGTGCCTCTCTGGAAGAAGACAAAGAGCGAGGTAACCCCCGAGGAATATAACAGCTTTTATAAAGAAAAATTCTTAGATTATACCGACCCGTTAAAGGTAATACACAGCAAAACCGAAGGCAGTGCCACCTATAATGCGCTATTGTTTATCCCCAGTAAGGCGCCCTATGACTACTACTCCAAGGAGTTTGAAAAGGGCCTGCAGCTTTACTCCAACGGTGTACTGATTATGGAACGCTGCGCCGACCTTCTGCCCGACCATTTCAGCTTTGTAAAAGGGCTTGTGGACTCGCAGGACCTCTCGCTTAATATCTCACGCGAGATGCTGCAGCATGACCGCCAGCTCAAGCTGATCGCGACCAGCCTTGATAAAAAGATTAAGAACGAACTGCTTAAGCTGCTTGGGGACGAGCGTGAAACCTACGAAAAGTTTTACAAGAGCTTTGGCCTGCAGCTTAAAATCGGCGCCTACACCGGGTACGGCATGAACAAAGACCACCTGAAGGACCTGCTGATGTTCTACTCCGCCGAGCAGAAGAAGCTGATTACCTTTGAAGAGTATGTCGGCGCTATGAAAGAGGGGCAGGAGCACATCTATTATGCCGCGGGGCAGAGTATCGAACAGATCGCCCTGCTGCCGCAGACAGAGCTGGTGCGCGATAAGGGGTATGATATCCTCTACCTTACCGACGATGTAGACGAGTTCGCCCTGCGCATCATTGACGAGTACTCAGGCAAAAAGTTTAAGTCGGTTTCGGCCAACGACTTAAACCTTGCCACAGAGGACGAAACACAGGAGATTAAAAAGCAGAAAGAAGAGCATAAAGACCTGTTTGACTTTATGAAGTCTTCGCTCGACGGCAAGGTGCAGAACGTCACCCTTTCCAGCCGCCTGAAAAGCCACCCGGTATGCTTAAGCAGCGAGGGCGAAATCTCGCTGGAGATGGAGAAGGTACTAAACGCCATGCCGGTAGACCAGAAGGTAAAGGCCGACCGCGTATTGGAGATTAACGCCTCCCACCCCATCTTCGAAACGCTGTCCAAGCTTTATGAGCAGGATAAAGACAAGCTCTCTTCCTACGCAAAGCTGTTGTATAATCAGGCCTTGCTGGTTGAGGGTATGTCGGTAGACGACCCCACTGCTTTCTCCAATGCCATCTGTGATCTGATGGTAAGTAAAGGTTAATGTTAATAAAGATATAAAGCAAAAAGCCTCCGCGGGAATCAACCCGTCGGAGGCTTTCATCGTTTGATATTTATTTGTTGTACAGGGAAATATTATTATCCTTAAGCACCACGTCGTGTGCGCCGCCCTCGACAATACTGGTTGCAGAAACCAACGTGATCTTTGCCTTCTGCTGCAGCTCTGGGATGGTTAAAGCGCCGCAATTGCACATGGTGGAGCGAACCTTGCTCAGCGAAAGCGTTACGTTATCCTTAAGACTGCCTGCGTAGGGCACGTAGGAATCTACGCCCTCTTCAAACGAAAGCTTCTGGGCGCCGCCAAGGTCGTAGCGCTGCCAGTTCCTTGCGCGGTTAGAGCCTTCGCCCCAATACTCCTTCATGTAGGCGCCGTTGATGTTTACCTTGTTGGTAGGGCTTTCGTCAAAGCGGGAGAAATAACGCCCGAGCATCAGGAAATCGGCGCCCATGGCAAGGGCAAGGGTCATATGGTAGTCATGTACAATGCCGCCGTCGGAACAGATGGGGATATATACACCTGTCTTTTCGAAATACTCGTCTCTGGCAGCCGCAACCTCTATCAGTGCGGTCGCTTGGCCGCGGCCGATACCCTTCTGCTCACGTGTAATGCAGATGGAACCGCCGCCGATACCTACCTTTACAAAATCGGCGCCCGCCTCGGCTAAGAAAAGAAAGCCCTCTTTATCAACCACATTCCCTGCGCCGATCTTTACGCTGTCGCCGTAGGTTTTGCGGATAGAACTTAAGGTGACCTTCTGCCACTCGGAAAAGCCCTCGGAGGAGTCGATGCACAGTACATCCGCGCCCGCCTCAACCAAGGCGGGGATGCGCTGCTCAAAATCGCGGGTGTTGATACCGGCACCCACGACATACCTCTTGGAGGAATCGAGCAGTTCAAGCGGATTTTCTTTGTGCGAGGAATAGTCCTTGCGAAAAACCATATAAATCAGCCTGCCGTTATCATCCACAATCGGCAGTGAATTAAGCTTGTGATCCCATATGATATCGTTGGCCTCTTTCAGTGTCGTGTGCTTGGGCGCATACACGAGGGATTCCAACGGGGTCATAAAGTCCTTCACCTTGGTATCAAGCGTCATACGGCTTACACGGTAGTCGCGGCTGGTGACGATACCCAGCAGCTTGCCGTTTGCCGTACCATCGGTGGTTACCGCAACCGTAGAATGGCCGGTTCTGTCTTTTAAATCGAGGATATCCTGCAGCGTCGCCTCGGGCTGAATGTTCGAATCGCTTACCACAAATCCTGCCTTATAAGCCTTCGCCCGCGCAACCATCGCTACCTGATTTTCAATAGACTGTGAGCCGTAGACAAAAGAAATACCGCCCTCCTTGGCAAGCGCCACCGCCATCTTGTCGTCGGATACCGACTGCATGATGGCCGAGGTAAGCGGTATATTCATTGAAAGAGGGGCCTCTTCCCCTTTTTTAAATTTTACAACAGGGGTTTTCAGGTTCACGTTGCTCGGTACACATTTATCGGATGAATAACCCGGTATAAGTAGGTATTCACTAAAAGTATGGGAAGGTTCCGAAAAATAATACGCCATTGTATCTCGCTCCTTCTGTATTCTTCTCGTTCTTTAATTATTTTTGCTATTATACATCAAAAGCGGCAATATCTCAAGCATAAAATCACTTTTTTATTGGGAGTTATACATAGGAACGTACCATAAGGGCTCTTCACACAAAACCGAAACAAAATGTTGATCTTTTCTGTCTTTTTTGTATATCAACTTAATCCACAGCTTGCTCTCTGGGCATGGTTTTGGTCGCGATGAGATTAACATCAAGCCCGAGAAGGTTATGCAACACCACGTCCCCACGATGGATAGGCGCGTTTACTGTTACGCGGCTTAATTCTTCCATCACACGCAAGAGCATCTGCTTCGGGATATTCCTGTCTGTTTTTACCGGCAGGCGAGGGATAACGGCGCCCTCAATCTTTACAGTCGAGGTAAGCACTCGGGTGGGATTTGTCAATTCTTTTTGCCCATAGGCAACGCCCCGTTCGCAGCCGTTCCCGGTTACCCTATAATTCTGGGCCTCGTCAACCTTCAAATGGCACCCCTTGGGGCACACAATGCAGATAAGCTCTGTCATACCTTTTTCCCCTCCTTTTCAACCGAAACCGTAATCGTCTCTTCCCTTACACGGTCAAACATCTGTTTTGGGAAGACGATCTTCTCCATCTCGCCGGGCGCCAGATGCTCCCGCTTAAAAGAGACGAGTGTCTCTGAGCCGGAGGTTACAACAATCTTTGCGTTCTCAAAGACGTTGTTAACCCTAAAGAACAGCTCGGCAAACCCTTCAACCTTTTGTGTTCGCAGCCTTTGGGGTACGGTATAGGTCACACCAAAGCCGTTGACTACCCCCACCGTTTCCTCTGCATCCATTTCCTGCTCCTGCTTTGCCGCAAGTGCCGCACTTTTTCCCGCACGCAGGGCCTCGGCGGTAACAAAATCCACCAAGTCGTGTACATGCACTACATTGCCGCACGCGAAGATGCCTTTTACAGACGTCTCCATGTTCTCGTATACCACCAGGCCATTGGTTCGCTTATCGATCTCGAGGCCAGCCGAGCGTGAAAGCTCGTTTTCGGGTATAAGCCCCACCGAAAGAAGTACCGTATCACAATCGAACACCATCTCGGTACCTTTGATGGGCTTTCGGTTTTCATCTACCTTGGATACCGTCACCTGTTCCACGCGCTTATCCCCTTTGATATCGGTGATGGTGTGGGAGAGATACAGCGGGATATCATAGTCATTTAAGCACTGCACAATGTTGCGGTTTAACCCGTTTGAGTAGGGCATCAGTTCCACACACCCGAGCACCTTCGCGCCCTCGAGTGTCATTCTTCTGGCCATGATAAGCCCGATATCACCAGAGCCCAAGATCAGCACCCGTCTGCCTACCATGTAGCCGTGTATGTTCACATACAGCTGGGCCGTACCGGCGGTAAAGATACCGGCGGGCCGGTCGCCCGGTATCCCGATGGCGCCCCTCGTACGTTCCCTGCAGCCCATCGCCAGCACGATTGCTTTTGCCTGAAGCTGCATATACCCGTTTCGGCTGTTTACGGCGTGCACCGTTTTATCACGGGCAATATCGAGTACCATGGTATCGGTCATCACCTCTACCTTGGTTTTATCGGTAAGCATATCAATAAACCTGCCGGCGTATTCCGGCCCGGTAAGTTCCTCTTTAAAATAGTGCAATCCAAAGCCGTTGTGGATACACTGGTTTAGTATTCCGCCCGTCTCATGATTGCGTTCTATCATTAGTACCTTCTCGGCACCGTTTTCGTAGGCCGCTGTGGCGGCTGCCAGGCCCGCGGGCCCGCCGCCGATGACGATCACATCGTAGTTCATACTCCGCATTCCTTTCAAAGTTGATAAGAAATTTACAGTGCGACGTTATCCTTGGTCGTACCTGTTATAATGCTCATACCGTCACGGTCAAGCGGCACTTGCCAAACAGGCAGGCCCAGCTCCCGCGCGATAATCTCCTGCACCCTCGGCCCGCAAAACCCGCCCTGACAGCGCCCCATACCGCAGTTACAGCGGCGTTTCACCCCGTCTACCGAAACGGGCGGCAGCGGGCGGTGCAGGGCGTCTACAATCTCACCCTCCGTCACCGTTTCACAGCGGCAGACTATCTTGCCGTACAGCGGGTTTTGCCTGATCATCTCCGCGCGCTCGTCGGCGGACATGTGTTTAAAGCGGTGCACACGGCGCGTATCAATAAATGCTTCCTTTTCTGCAAGCGCCAGCCCTGCACGGCCAAGCATCCTGACCACATCCGCGGCAATGGCGGGGGCGGCGGTAAGGCCGGGGGACTTGATGCCCGCTATATTAAAGAACCCCTTCTGTGTTTGAGACTCCCCTATGATAAAATCGTCACTGTCTGAAATCGCCCGCAGCCCCGCAAAGTTGCGGATGGACTCCCTGAAGCTGATAGCAGGAACGGACATTGCCGCAAAACGGCGCACGTAGTCCAGCCCCTCGGCGGTGGTGCCGACATCGCCCGCTCTGCCCTCCTCGGCGTTTGGTCCTGCAATCAGGTTCCCATGCACGGTTGGCGATACGAGTACCCCCTTGCCCGCCTTGGTGGGGCACTGAAAGATGACATGGTTTACCAAATCACCTTGGTTCTTGTCCAGCAGATAATACTCGCCTCTGGACGGATGGATAGAAAACGCAGGCGCTTCAGCCATTTCACTCACCTTATCGGCAAGTACTCCCGCGGCGTTTACCACATACTTTGCTTGGTAGGTATTGCCCCCCGCCGTTATGGTAAAGCAATCCGCCGCTTTTTGAATACCGGTTACCTCGCTGCGCAGCAAAACCTCCGCACCGTTTTTAACCGCAGTCTCTGCGAGCGCTATCGCCAGCTCCCACGGGCTGACAACGCCGGCGGACGGGGCGAGCAGCGCGCCTTTCACCTCCGGGTTAAGGTTGGGCTCCAGTTTGAGTACCTGTTCCCTGCTCAGCAGCTCCAACCCCGGCACACCGTTGTGCTGCCCTCTTGCATAAAGTGATTGCAGCGTGGCAAGCTGTTCGTCACTTAACGCTACCACCAGTGAGCCGATCTGTTTGTAGGGCACATCCAATTTTGCACATAACTGCTTGATCAGGCGGTTACCCTCCACATTGTATCGGGCCATGTCGGTACCGCTTTCAGGGTCGTAGCCCGCGTGGACAATCGCGCTGTTGGCCTTGGTGGTGCCAAGCGCCACGTCATTTTCCTTCTCCAGCAAGACAGCCTTTAGTTTATACCTGCTCAGCTCGTATAAAAGCGAACAGCCGCAGATACCTCCGCCGATAATTGCAACATCGTACATATCCGTTTCCTCCCATGATGTTAGTATAACGCAAAAAGAGTCACACATCATAAGGCCTGCCATACCGCAAACCTCATCATGCCTGACTCTAAAACTCTCAGCATCAACTATTCACTTTGGTAATATTATATCACACTATTGATGATATCACAAGTAAAAAATCCATCCCACGGCGGCGCACTATTACATAAACCATACACTGCGGTTGGTGGTGGAGATAGCCACTGCCCCACTGTTTAAGGCGGAGATGATATCCTCCTTGTCGTTAATCAGGCCGCCCGCGATCACAGGGGTGTTGATCATACCGCACAACTGCCGAATGATCTTCGGCATGGTGCCGGGCAGGACCTCTATAAAATCCGGCCGGCAGGTTTCCATCTGCTTGATGATGTTCTCAAAGGCAATGGAGTCGATCAGAAAAAAACGCTGAATCGAGATAAGTGACAGCTCCTGCGCGCGCTTGATCAGTGCAGGCTTGGTACTGATAATCCCGTCTGCCTTTGTGTGCTGCTTTATAAAGTCTACCGCAACCTCTTTGGCGGCCAGGCCCGCAATCAAGTCAATATGTACGATAGCGGTTTTTTCAGCGCGCTTGATGCGCTCCACGATATCGGTAATACTGCAGAGGGTGCCGAACAGTACAAAGATGATCCTGCTTTCAGACTGCAGGCAGCTCTCTAGGCCCTCGTCATCCTTTACGGCGGCAATGATCGGGCAATCGTCAAAAAGGCTCGCATATCGGTTCACGGTAATACATCTCCATTTCGCTTGGTGATGGGAATATTGAATCGGATGGTATAACCAGTAATTTTACATTTACATGTTGTCTTGTCCTCTACCGTTATGTTATGATATGTTGTATTGGATAAGAAGGTACCGGCATCTGTTTTATACGGCACTAAGCCGGTATCATCAACGCTTTAGGCCATTTGATGGTCTCATAGCCTTAAATGCATCTACTTCTTTACTGAAAGGAACGAGACATCATGCGGCAAATATTCTCGCGCAATACTAAACTCATGCACATTATCGCTTACTTTATAACCCTTGTGTTTTCGGTCGCCTTTATCGTAATCGGCAATCAGATTGCCTCCAAAAACACTGCTGCCGTACTGAAGGTAAACGATACGATTCACCCGGTGAAAGCCACCGTACGGATGATCGTAGACCGTACCGAGGATGAATACGACCTTGGCGGCACCATCATCAAAAGTGTCTATGTAAAATTCGTTGCGCGCATTCAAAACGAGGCCCAAAAAGGCGACGATGTGATGGCCCTGCAAACGATCGACGGTTACATGCCGTCCGGCTTAAAAGAGGTGGAGGTGGGCGATAAAGTGCTCATCACCGAAAACCTGGATAACCCCGGGGATTACGCCTTTCAGTTTGTGGAGTACCTGCGTACCGATGCCCTAATCGGACTCGGTATCATCTTTTTGGCTTTACTGCTGCTGTTTGGCGGGCTGAAGGGGTTTAACACCATTATCTCGCTCACATTCACCTGCCTTGCGGTATTCCTGGTGTTTATTCCATCCATTCTATCGGGGTTTAACATCTATATCTCTTCCATTATTATCAGCCTGTATGTTATCGTCATGTCGCTGCTGATTATCAACGGGCCCAACAAAAAAACATGGGTTTCCATCATTGGCTGTTTCGTCGGTGTGCTGCTCTCCGGGCTTATTACGGTTATTATGGATTACTTCTTAAAGCTGACGGGTTATGTGGATGAAGACTCCACCTTTTTGGCGATACTTGAAACCCCCAACCCAATAGACCTTAAGGCCATCATCTTCGGCGCGATTATCATCGGCGCCATGGGGGCTATCATGGATGTGGCCATGTCGGTGGCCTCCGCGCTGTATGAGGTGAATGAAGAATCCCAAAACCCGACGTTTCGTTCGTTGCTCAAATCCGGCTTCGCCATTGGGCGGGATATGATGGGCACCATGACCAACACCCTGATTCTGGCCTACATCGGCAGTTCCCTTACGGTGGTGCTGCTGCTGATTGTATACACCCCGTCGATTATAAACCTGCTCAACCGGGAGATGATTGTGGTGGAAATCCTGCAGGCATTGGTGGGCAGTACGGGTATTCTGTTTACTATACCGTTTACTTCCGTGCTTGCTGCACTGCTCTATTCGCAAACAGGCCGTAAAAAAAACATCGACCAACCGCTGTTATCCAGCACAGCAACCGAAACGAATGAAGAAACTGATCATTAAAAGGGTTATTCTTTAAGACCGGCCTGCCCTCACACTGATAAACAGTGTTGGGGGCAGGCCTTTGTTGTGCTTTGTTAAACCTTTTTCGGCTTTGGCCTTTTATCGTCTGCCGATTCCGTTTCGGCGGGGGGCGCGTACTCCTGCTCCCGCCACATGTTAATAACCTTCTCGGCCAATATCTTGCTGGAATTGGCCACGGCAGCCATTTGCAGCACCAGGGTCTCGAGCATCGCGTCCGCGCTTTCGTCCGCGGGCCCGAACAGCTCTTTGCCGCGCGCAATCTCTACCGCGGACTTTGTCGCCTTCTCCTGCACCGTGCAGAAGTGGTTATAGATTTCCTCGATGGAGGATGTTTTTAGCTGATAGTTAATGAGGTCTGTAATCGCCGAGATGGGCAATACCTGCTTGAGGATACAAATCATCATCAAATACGCGATATGGGTACGTGAATACTTCTTTTTTACCGGCTGCGGGATGATACCCAGTTTAACATAATTATTTATGATGGAGGGTGATATCAGTTTGCTTGGGGAATCGCCCGGAAAATTGGACAATATCCTTTCTGAAAACACGATCACCTGATCCATGTACAGGTCAAGCTCGGGAAGCTCCTGCCAGCGCGGCAGATGAAATGAAACGATGGTGCCGGCCCAAGACTCCAGCTGCTGCTGCAGAGTGTCCTCCACCCTGTTTTCACTCCTTTAAATGTTAATCTCCACACGATTTGGGGCATGCTATTATCCATAGCATTTACTACATATTAACACAATGCAGCAATAATTTCAACAGTGAAAGAAATTACTTGACTTAGTTATATTGAAATGATAAACTGGTTTTAATAACTAGATTACATCATCTTATTATTCCATCAAATGGTATTATCAAAAGGAGGTCACACAGATGAGCTTTGAGATTGTAACCGATTCTTCCTGCAACCTGCCCGAGGAACTCATCGACCGCTACCGCCTGCATATCCTGTCTTTGATGTTTCGGGTAAACGGCAGAGAATACTACAGCTATGAAAAGGGCAAGGTAACAGACCTAAAGCAGTTTTATACCATGATGCGCAATAAAGAGGAGATCACCACCTCTTTGATTGATATAAACACCTGTCTGCCGGTATTCGAAGGCCTTTTAAAAGAGGGCAAGGATATTCTGTATATCGGCTTTTCTTCGGCGTTAAGCGGCACCTACCAGGTGGGCGCGATGGTACTGGACGACCTTAAAACTACATACCCTGAGCGTAAGATTTACGCCATAGATACACTGGGCGCTTCGCTGGGCGAAGGCCTGCTGGTGTACTACGCGGCGGAGCTTAGGCGCACGGAAAAAAGCATTGAAGAGGTGTATATATGGCTGCTTGAAAACCGCCTGCACCTCTGTCATTGGTTTACGGTGGACGACCTGTTCTTTTTGAAAAGAGGCGGCAGGGTTTCGGCCAGCGCAGCGGTGTTGGGAACAATTTTAGGGGTAAAACCGGTTATGCATATGGATAATGAGGGCAGACTAATACTCATGGAGAAGGTACGCGGCAGAAAGAATTCGCTGGACGCACTGGTAAACCATATGCAGGAAACTGCGATAAACCCCCAGGAACAGATGATATTTATCACGCACGGCGACTGCATTGAAGATGCCAAGTACGTAGAGAATCAGGTGCGGGAGCGCATGCACGTAAAAGATGTGCTGATAAACTATGTAGACCCGGTAATCGGCGCACATTCGGGGCCAGGTACGGTGGCACTTTTCTTTGTGGGCACCCACCGGTAGGCAAACGCGAAAGGATTCGGCGATGGCAATGAATATTGTAAAACAGATACAGATATACGGCGACTCGATTATGAAAGGGATTCTGTTGGACGCACAGAGCAAGCGGTATTACCCGATGCCCGAGCAGACGGCCAAGCTTTTTAAGGAAGAGTTTGCGGTGGAAATTAACAACCGCTCCAAGTTCGGCTGCACCATCCAAAAAGGGCACGAGCAGCTTGAGAAGGCCTTGGAAAAGGGCCTAAACTGTGACATGGTGCTGCTTGAATACGGCGGCAACGACAGTGATTTTAACTGGGAGGAGGTTGCCGCCTCCCCCGAGACGGAGCACAAGCCCCACACCCCGATTCAGCTGTTTGAACACATCTACCGGCGTATGATTGCGGAGCTTAAGGAGCACGGGATTATCCCCATTGTTATGTCCCTGCCGCCTATCGACGGCGAAAAATACCTCAAATGGATCACCCGCAACGGCCTAAGCGAGCAGAATATCCTGCGCTTTTTAGGCGACGTGCAGATGATCTACCGTTTTCAGGAGATGTACTCGTTGATGGCAACGCGAATTGCCTGCGAGTGCGGCGCGCTGTTTGTGGATGTTCGCTCTTCGTTTTTAGATAAGCATAACTACAAGAATCTTATCTGCGAGGACGGTATACACCCCAATGAGAACGGGCACCAGCTCATACAGCAAACCTTGGTAAGCTTCGCTCAAAACCACCTTAAAAATCAGGCTCATCTATACGCCTAGCCTCCCTTCTTTTCGATGATCTAAAAACTGCCCGTGACCAACACGGGCAGTTTTCTGTTAGGTATCTACCTTTTAAATTTGCTCACTTCATAAAGCCCATAGAATATGCGGGATATTCCTTATCAAAGTGATAGCCCAGTTTTTCGCTCAGGGCAACCGAGGCCTTGTTGGCTGCGTCCCAGCTCGGGTAAAGGCCGTGCTCAATGCAGTCAAGCACCAGCGCGGCCCCGCATACCAGTGCTAGGCCCTGACGGCGGTACTGCTCGTCGGTGTCGATCTCTATCTCCAGCCCGCCGTCGTAGAAGGTATAAGAGGACGCCCCACTCACCAGCACCCCGTTATGAACTATGCCGTACCCCCTACCGCGCCTTAAATAGTCAGCAGCGGAATCGAACTGCGAGCACAAAGAAAACGACCACTCCTTCATAAGCGCCTCATGAACCAGCGCTTCGTCAAACCGCTTAAGGCTGTATTCGGGCGGCAGCTTGGCGATGATCTTTCGTAACCTCTGCCGGTCAAAGACGTCGCCTTCTTTTTTTATAGCATAGCGACAGAACTTCTCATACCGGCCCTGATGTGCCGATTCAAACAGCCCACACCACGCCGAGTCTTCCGGTATAATGAATATTATATCGCGGTCATAGCCCTCGGGCGGGATATTGCGCACAAGACTTTTTGCCCCCTCGGCGGAGGCATCCCCCGCAAGAAAGCAGAAATCGGCCACCGCGATCTGTGCACAGGCTGGAGTTACAGGGTCATCAGCCCATGCGCTGCCCATATACCCCTGCAGGCAGGATAAAACCATCGTCTCATCTACCTTAGAAAATATCGGCGCAATGCGCTGCATCTGGTCGGGGTGTAACCGTATCATATTAAATATCCTTCGAAAGGTTTAAAAGCAGCGTTTGGTATGCTTTAAATCGCAGCTCGGCGCCTTTTCGCACTGGTAGCAGATCTCGTTTTTCAGTTCGGCGCCGTCAAAGAAGGCCTTGAGGTTATCGAGGGTAGTTTCGGCAATATTATGTAGCGCCTCGTTGGTTAAGAACGCCTGATGGGAGGTGACAATCACGTTGGGCATGGAAACAAGGCGTGCGAGTATATCATCCTGAATGATGGTATTGGAGAAATCCTCAAAGAACAGCTCCGATTCCTCCTCGTATACATCCAAGCCCGCAGCGCCCACTTTTTTGGATTTTATCGCCTCTACCAGCGCCTCGCTGTCAATCAACGCGCCTCTGGAGGTGTTGATGATCACCACGCCGTCGCGCATCTTCGACAAGGTCTCGGCGCCAATCAGATGATGGGTGTCCTTGGTGAGCGGGCAGTGCAGCGAGATGATATCTGCGCGGCTGCAAAGCTCCTCTACCGAAACATAGTCAATCCCCTTACCCTGCGCCGGGAACGGGTCGTAGGCGATCACCTGCATGCCAAAGCCCTTGCAGATATCAATAAACACCTGCCCGATCTTCCCCGTACCGATTACCCCGATGGTTTTACCGTAAAGGTCAAACCCGGTAAGGCCGTTTAAGCTGAAGTTGTAATCCCGGGTACGGTTATAGGCACGGTGCGTTTTGCGGTTGAGGGTGAGCAGCAGCGCCATGGCATGCTCCGCCACGGCGTAGGGCGAATAGGCGGGCACCCTGACCACATGTATCTTCCCAAAGGCCGCCTTAAAATCAACGTTATTATATCCGGCACTTCTTAGTGCGATAATTTGTATGCCATTGCGATGGAGTGTATCCACCGCGGAAGCGTTGATATCATCATTTACAAAGGCCACAACGGCGTCGCTTCCCGATGCCATGGCGGCGGTATCCTCGTTAAGTTTATTCTCGTAATATTTAATCTTAAAATCGTAGCTTTCTTTCAGTTTATCGAACCACAGCTTATCATAGGGTTTTGCATCGAAAAAAGCGATCTTCTTCATGTATTTTCTCCTTCCGTTATTTCCAGATTAAAGGATAGTGCTTTGCAGGATTTTATGATTTCATTATAACTTAAAAAAGGATAAAATACATCCCTTTTCTCACAGCGCAAAAGCTAGTTTTGTATGGCATCCCCGCGCGAACGAGACGGATATGATTATGTAAATATCGCTCTGATGACCGGCATCATATGCATGGTACCCTCATATCCCGCCTGCATACAGGCCGTCATATACTCGAAATCCAAAAAACCCATCTGTTCGGGCAGCTTGGGCTTTAAGAGCAGCTGCTCGCCGGATGTCGAGCAATTCTTTAGCCTGCGGTTCATAATGGCAAGCGAGTGTGTAGCCACCTCCAGGACGTTTTCGCTCTTTACGCGCAGATAGCTTTGTGAAATATCCACCGCAAGCACATTTTGCTCCCCCGCCGCCATCAGCAGATCCGCTGGCAGGTTGTCGGTAAGCCCGCCGTCGAGCAGCGACATCTTATCGATATCTTTGGGGCGAAACACCACGGGCACGGCGGTGGAAGCGCGTATGGCCTCGGCAAAGGTAACATCGTCCCGCCACAGAACATCCTGTATGGGCGGCAGCCCGGCCACGTTATTGGTGTACACCACCGTCCGCCCGCTGATAAGGTCTGCCGCGGGCAGCACCACCCGCAGCGCGGAATCACGTACCGGCTTGTTCTGTGTATAGTGCGACAAAAAGCGCTCTAGCTTATCCCCTTTGATAAACCCCGTGATAGACGGTATTTTGCCTATGCAAAGCTGCAGCACCCCTTTGATGATCCCTGCAAAATCAGGGTCTATTAAAGCCTTGCCGTTATGCTCAAGATGATAGACAATCTCCTTGAGCTTCATCACGCCGACCCCGGAAGCATACAGGCCCGCCACCATGGCGCCGGAGCTTGTTCCCGCAAGCGAGCGAGGCATCAAACCGGCCTCTTTTAATGCAAGGAGCACCCCTATATGGGCAGCACCGCGTGTTCCTCCACCGCTAAACGCTATTCCGAAACCCATCATCACAACCATACCTTTCCGGCGTTACGCTTTTCTATTTAAAGGGCGAGAGGCATAACACCTATTCGAAAAAGTGCAGCACAACATACCCCCAGCCTATTATATGCGGGTGAGGCCGTTTAGGTTACACTAGTTTAACGCTTATTTTTAATGCAGACGAGCATTCTGCCTTTGTTGAATTAACCTTGAGTTTGTGATACAGTATTGGCAGTATCTTCATTATCTTCAGGCTTTGTATCCTAGCAAGGCCAATCGGGGGAATTATGGTATTGGACAGAAGGGCGTATTTAATTCAACTTGGGCCTGCAAAGTGCGCCGTAGACCTTGGCGACGGCAGCGAACGCGGCGAGTATGTAAATCAGGATTACATCCTCAATAAACTGGGCAGGCCGCATAGGGCTATTAACCTGATGTACTGCTATTACCCGTTGGACAATGGCTTCCCGGAGCGTGCCAGCAGGGCCTTTTCGGGCGAAAATATTAACTTCCAGTGGGATTACCCCTATGATGATTACTTCACCTACAAGGGCGGTTTGGAGGGCAATACCGAGGGGGAGCCTTTTACCTGCATGCGAGACGTGCGCCGCCACGGGCAGGACGTTGTCCTTACGCTGACCATCGACCCGCACGTTTCAGACAAACAGCTTATTGCCATTGCCTGCGACCTGCGCCCCTATGGCAGAATGCAGCTACGCATCAATCACGAGGCAACCGGAGACTGGTTTTCTTTCAATAAACGGTGTACTTATCAGGAGGTCGCTGATTTTTATATGCGTTTTCACCGCATCATCAAGGAATATGCGTCCAATGTAAAAACCATCTTGTGTATAGGCGGGATAGAAGATTTAGAAAGCCACGAAATCGTAAAAGAGGCGGAGTTTACCGAGGCGGTTCGCGAAACCGACATCTGGTCGGTCGACAAGTATATGGCGCTGCATTGGGGCTGGCCGTATGATGTGGCTGAAAAGGGCGGCGGCAGCCATCACCGCAAGAGCGTAACCGAGATTTATGAGATAACTAAACGCAGTTATGAGCGGTTTAAAGAGCTGTGCAACGGGGCAGAAAAACCGATGGTCATAAGCGAACTGAACGCCGACGGCGACGTAACCGGCCCCTTTGATCAGGCCGAGATGGTGAAGGATTTCTGTGATATCATTAAAAATGAGCCTGCAACATGGTTAACGGGTTTTACCTTTTACCAGTTTCGGGATAGGGGCCGATTAGGCCTTGAAGCGGAAGACCCGAACAACCCTGAGGTAGGTATTGAACAACCCGTTCTGGCAACCTATAAAAATATTATTCACGACGATTATTTTTGCCCCTCCCTCACCGCGGGCCAGGAAGCCGTGCTGCCTGTTATTTTACGTTGGGGCGGCAGCGAGGATGCAACCGGGCTCGCGATACCGCTGTATTTTGAAAGGTCCCCTGTCTTTTGTGAGGTAATATTCGAGGAACCTTGTAACCTTATCATGGAGTTAAACGGGCGGTGGTTCTATAGGTCTCCAAACGCTAAAACCATCGACCTAATGTCTGCATTCTACGAAAAGCCCCTGTTGAGGGCAACGGAGCTGACGCTAAAGCTCTTTGCTCCGCCTGCTTCGGGTGAAAACGACCCGTCGCAGGGAGCGGACTGGGCAGAAAATTATTATATCACCCTTATCAAGCTGCCCTCGGTTCGCGTTCGTTATGAGCCTGTGGTGGAGAAGGTTGTATAAGACACAATCAGGTTGCGAATAAAACGTGTAGCTCACCGAGTCCTTACCATATCATCTAAGCATTTCCACTATATTTCTGCTTCTTTAGAAACAGGGCGGAAGAGGTTATTACCTCTTCCGCCCTGAAAAGATTCTTCTAAATAGTCTATTATTTGCCTTGAATAAACTCGTCTATCGATTGGGCGGCCTTTTTGCCTGCGCCCATGGCAAGGATTACGGTAGCGGCGCCTGTAACGGCGTCGCCGCCCGCATACACGCCTTCGCGGGAGGTAAGACCGGTTTCTTCCTGCGCAATAATGCAGCCGTGGCGGTTGGTATCTAAGCCCTCGGTGGTGTTTCGGATAAGGGGGTTGGGCGAGGTGCCGATCGACATGATCACGCAGTCAACATCCAGCAAAAACTCGGAACCCTTCTTTTCCACGGGGCTGCGTCTGCCGGAGGCATCCGGATCGCCCAGCTCCATCTCCACGCATTTCATCCCGTTTACGAACTTGTGCTCGTCACCGGTGATCTCAACGGGATTGGTGAGCACCTTAAAGATGATGCCCTCTTCCTTGGCATGCTCTACCTCTTCTAAACGCGCGGGCATCTCGGCCTCGGAACGGCGGTACACAATATACACCTTCTCGGCACCCAAGCGCTTGGCACAGCGCGCAGCGTCCATGGCCACATTGCCGCCGCCCACCACGGCCACCTTTTTAGCGTCTTGAATGGGCGTATTGCTCCTATCCTGATAGGCCTTCATCAGGTTTACGCGGGTTAAGAACTCGTTGGCCGAGTATACGCCTTTTAGGTTCTCCCCCGGTATCCGCATAAACCGCGGCAGGCCCGCGCCCGAACCGATAAACACCGCTTCAAAACCACTTTCAAACAGCTCGTCAATGGAGAGTACCTTGCCGATAACCATGTTGGTGCTGATCTTTACGCCGATGGCCTTGAGGTTTTCAATCTCTTTGCGCACGATCTCCTTCGGCAGCCTAAACTGGGGAATACCGTACACGAGTACGCCGCCCGCCAGGTGAAGCGCCTCAAACACGGTAACGTCATACCCGAGCTTCGCAAGGTCGCCCGCGCAGGTAAGCCCGGAAGGGCCCGCGCCGATCACCGCAACCTTGTGGCCGTTGGGCTTGGGGATCTCCATATCCTTTATATTGTGCGCCATATGGTAATCGGCCACAAAGCGCTCAAGGCGCCCGATAGCCACCGGCTCGCCTTTGATACCGCGTACACAGCGGCTTTCACACTGTGTCTCCTGCGGGCAAACGCGCCCGCAGACCGCAGGCAGCGAGGTCGATTGATTTAAAACCTCATAAGCGCCCACAAAGTCCCTATCTTTAACCTTCATAATGAAGGCGGGAATATCTATCGCAACCGGGCAGCCGCCCACACAGGGCTTATTCTTGCAGTTTAAGCAGCGCTCCGCTTCGTTGACAGCCTGATCTTCGGTATATCCAAGCGCAACCTCCTCAAAGTTGTGGCTGCGCGCCTCAGCGTCCTGCACCAGCATGGGGTTCTTTGTTAAAGACATATTGGGCATTGTAGTTCATGTCCTTTCTTTTGGCAACGTGATTTATTGGGGTAACCTGTTTTATTACAATTCGTTTGCCGCATTGAGCAGTCGGCAGGTCTCTTCGTAATGATGCCTCTCAAAATCACGGTACATGCTGCTGCGCTCCATGGCCTCGTCAAAGTCTACCAGATGCCCGTCAAAGTCGGGGCCGTCTACGCAGGCAAACTTGGTTTCGCCGCCAACAGTCAGACGGCAGCCGCCGCACATGCCCGTTCCGTCAATCATGATCGGGTTCATGCTTACCGTCGTCTTAATATTAAACTCCCTAGTGAGCCTGGCTACAAACTTCATCATCACCAGCGGACCGATGGCGATGACCTCATCGTACTGCTCTCCACGCTCAATGAGCTGACGGAGCGCGTCGGTAACCAAACCCTTGGTGCCGTAAGAACCGTCGTCGGTCTTTATCAGCAGCTCATCGCTTACCGCAGAGAATTCGTCCTCAAGGATCACAAGGTCCTTTGTTCTAAAGCCCACAACCGAGTGCACAACCGCACCGTTTTGGTGCAGCTTTTTCGCAATGGGGTAAGCAATGGCGCAGCCCACGCCGCCGCCGATCACCGCGACCCTCTTAAGCCCATCGGTATGAGAGGGCACGCCCAGCGGCCCGACAAAATCTTCAAGTGTATCGCCCTCGTTAAGGCTGTCCAGCTTCTTGGTGGTAGCGCCTACAATCTGATAGATAATCGTGACTGTGCCCTTATCACGGTCAAAATCCGCGATAGTAAGGGGGATGCGCTCGCCTTCTTCATCCACCCGCAGGATAATAAACTGCCCGGGCTCCGCCTTTCTGGCTATAAACGGCGCATCAATCTCCATTAAAGACACCGTGGGGTTTAACACCCTTTTTCGTACGATCCTGTACATGTCTCACCATTCCTTTGCGTTGTTTTAGCTGTGGCAAAAGAGAAGTTGTGCGAACGACCTGTGTGTGAGAAAGTATGGCATGTAAAATTTTATAAAATCGCCGCTTAAATACCTTAAGCCCAGAATAACCGCTACTCTCGCATGACATATTTAACTTATTTAACGGTTAATATTGTCAATTAAGCCATAACCATACCGAATAAATTATAAACTTTTTTTTCTTTTCTGTAAATGGGTGCAGATTGGAACTTTTGCTTGCGAACATCCGCGTATTGTTACGCAAATTGTCTTTTTTAGCTTGGAAATATCCCACAACCTTCCTCCATTATTTTTTTAATATAAATAATGAATTCCCGCCTGCGGTTTTTGATATATCCGCTCCGATATGGCGTAAAAGCGCACTTGTGATTAATTTATCATTGCTTTAAGCATACCTTTCGTGTATAATTTAAGCAGCTTACCTATTTATAATGCGCTGTGAACGCGACTAAAAAATAGAGAGCGGTTTACGATGTTTTTACCTCTCTATTAGCCTAAAATAGCCGAAACAACTTGACAAAGATTTAAAACTTGCACAAAATATAGATACTGCTATAATATCAATATATGGATGATAGTTTTGAATATTGATGAAAAGGCATGATGAGACTGATATAGCATGGTAAGTCAAGTTACGGATGTGCACCTGGCGACATAATAAATTCCGACTGAGGTCATATGGGAGGCACCATTGAAGATAGGGCTTGATATTGGCTCCACCACCATTAAGAGCGTTGTGGTGGATGAGAACGGAGCTATTCTGTTTCGCTCTTACGAGCGCCATTTTTCGCAGATCACGCAGAAAACCGCTGAGCTTTTAAAGGCGATCGGCGAGATTATCCCTGCGCATGAAACGACTGAGATAACCATCTCCGGCTCCGCAGGCATGGGGCTTGCCGACAATTGCGGCATCCCTTTTGTTCAGGAGGTATATGCCACTAGGATAGCGGCCAACCGTCTTACCCCCGGCACCGACGTAGTGATAGAGCTTGGCGGCGAGGATGCCAAGATTCTTTTCCTTTCCGGCGGCATGGAGGTTCGCATGAACGGCTCATGCGCGGGCGGAACCGGCGCGTTTATAGACCAGATGGCCACGCTTTTAAACGTACCGCTTGAAGAGATGGACAGCCTTGCAAAGCAGCATGAAAAGCTGTACACCATCGCCTCCCGCTGCGGGGTATTTGCGAAATCCGATATTCAGCCGCTGCTCAATCAGGGCGCTAAAAAAAGTGATATTGCCGCAAGTATCTTCGGCGCGGTGGTAAACCAGACTATCGCGGGGCTTGCGCAGGGGCGGCCGATTACGGGCAATCTGCTCTACCTCGGCGGGCCGCTCACCTTCCTTTCTCAGCTGCGGAAAAGCTTTGACGAAACGCTGCACACCACCGGTATCTGCCCTCAGGATTCGCTCTATTATGTGGCGCTCGGCGCAGCCTTTTCCTCCGATATCGCGGTGGATCTGAACAGTGCCATCGAAAAGCTGCTGCATTATCACGCGGCAGGGCACTATACCACCATGACCCCGTTATTCAAATCCGGCGAGGAGTATGAAGCGTTTAAGCGCCGCCACGAGAAGGACGACGTGCTTTATGCAGACCCCGCAACCTATACAGGAAAGGCCTATCTTGGCTTAGATGCCGGTTCCACCACGGTAAAAGCGGTGGTGTTAAACGATAAAGGGCGTCTGCTCGCTTCCTCTTACCAGCCCAACAGCGGCAACCCCGTACCGCTGATATGCGCCTTTTTGCTCGATTTTTATGAGAAATACCCGCAGATTGAGCTTTCCGGCGCCACCGTGACCGGCTACGGCGAAGAAATTGTAAAGAACGCCTTCCGTGCCGACAACGGCATTGTGGAGACGGTTGCGCATTTTACCGCCGCAAAAAGCTTTATGCCCGACGTAGAGTTTATCATCGACATCGGCGGGCAGGACATCAAGTGCTTTAAAATCCGCAATGGGGTCATTGACAACATCTTCTTAAACGAGGCCTGCTCCTCGGGCTGCGGCTCGTTTTTACAAACCTTCGCGAACGCGCTGGGCTACTCGATTGCCGACTTTGCAAAGCTCGGCCGGTTCGCCGACCACCCGGTAGACCTCGGCTCCCGCTGCACCGTGTTTATGAATTCCTCGGTGAAGCAGGCACAAAAGGACGGCGCGAGCATCGAGAACATCTCTGCCGGTCTTTCCATCAGCGTTGTAAAGAACGCGCTCTATAAGGTTATCCGTGCCGCCTCCGCGGAGGAGCTGGGCAAGCATATCGTGGTGCAGGGCGGTACCTTCTTAAACGACGCGGTGCTGCGCGCGTTTGAGCAGGAACTGAAGATCGACGCCGTCCGCCCCGGTATCTCCGGGCTGATGGGCGCCTATGGCGCGGCACTCTATTCGATGAGCCACAGCAAGGGGGCCAGTACCCTGCTTACCAAGCAGGAGCTGGAAGCCTTTACACATGAGGTGACCACCGTAAACTGCGGGCTGTGCAGCAACAACTGCCAGCTTACGGTGAACCGGTTTGACGGAGGCAGGCGGTTTATCAGCGGAAACCGCTGTGAGCGCCCCATCACCAAAAAGGCCACCGATAACAGCCTAAACATCTACGATTATAAGCTCAAGCTGCTCAAGGAATTTACGCCCGGCGAGGCGAAGCGCGGAACCATCGGCATCCCCATGGGGCTGAATATGTACGAGCTTCTCCCCTTCTGGCACACCTTCTTTACCAGTTTAGGGTTTCAGGTGGTCACCTCCCCTGACTCGAGCCGCGAGCTGTATTTAAACGGGCAGAGCACCATTCCCTCCGACACCGTCTGTTTCCCCGCAAAACTCCTGCACGGGCATGTGCAGCAGCTTATTGACGACGGCATTGCCACCATCTTCTACCCCTGCCTGACCTACAACATCGACGAGGGGTTGGGCGACAACCATTACAACTGCCCCGTGGTGGCCTACTACCCGGAGGTAATCACCTCCAATATGCCCGCCGTGAAGAAGCTTACCTTTATTAAGGATTACATAGGCATCCACCGCCCGAAGGATTTTCCGGGCAAGATGCACCGTATCCTGACGCAGTATTTTGACGGCATCACTGAAAAAGAGATTACAGCCGCCGCAAAAAAGGCCTACCAAGCGTATGACGACTACTTTAAGCGCGTGCGTGAGCAGGGCGAGCGCATCATTGCCAAGGCCGAACAGGAAAACCGGCCCATCATCGTGCTGGCGGGCAGACCGTACCATGTAGACCCTGAGATCAACCACGGCATCGACCGCCTGATTGCGGGCTTCGGCGTGGCGATTATCTCGGAGGACTGTGTGAGCTACCACGTAAAACCATTTAAAACCTCGGTGCTCAACCAGTGGACCTATCACTCCCGGCTGTACGCCGCGGCGCGGTATATCGCAGGCAAGCCCAACATGAATCTGGTGCAGCTGGTTTCGTTCGGCTGCGGAGTGGACGCCATTACCACCGACGAGGTGCGTGAGATACTCGAAGCGGAGGGGCGCATCTACACCCAGATCAAGATAGACGAGATCACCAACCTTGGGGCGGTTAAGATAAGGCTGCGCAGCCTGTTTGCCGCAACCCATGAACAATAACAGGTTTTAAGCTTTACCCAAAATCCAGATTAATAATGGCCCACAACACCCCCGGGCCGGAAAGGCAAGACCAGTTATATGAGCGAATTAAAACAGGATAAAAGCGGGCGTTTGCTCTTTACCAAGGAGATGCGCAAAAACTATACTATCTTAATACCGATGATGGCGCCTATACATTTTACGCTGATCAAGAATGTACTGCATAACAGCGGTTACAACGTTGAGCTTTTGACCAACACCGGCCCCGATGTGGTGCTGCAGGGCTTAAAGTATGTACATAACGATACCTGCTACCCCGCCCTGCTTGTAATCGGCCAGATGATAGATGCGTTAAACAGCGGAAAGTACGACCTTGACCGTACGGCACTGATTATCACCCAGACGGGCGGCGGATGCCGCGCTTCAAACTACATCCACCTGCTGCGCAAGGCCTTGAAGAAAGCAGGTTACGGCAACATTCCCGTGGTATCGTTAAACCTTTCCGGCCTTGAAAAAAACAGCGGTTTTAAATTGACACTGCCCATGATACGCAAGATGATTGCTTCGCTGATCTATGGTGACGCGCTGATGCTTTTGAGCAACCAGATACGCCCTTATGAGCTTAACCACGGTGAAAGCGACCGACTTGTGGAAAGCTGGATAGCTACCCTCACCGAGCAATACAACCATGGCAAGGGTCTGAGCGTTCGCCATCTCAAGGAGAATCTTGACCAGATTGCCGGTGAATTTGCCGAGATTCCCGCCACCAAACGCCCCATCGTAAAGGTTGGCGTTGTGGGCGAGATTTATGTGAAGTACTCAAGCCTTGGCAACAACAGTCTGGAAGCCTTTTTGGCGGAGCAGGACTGCGAGGTGATGGTGCCGGGCATCCTGGGCTTCATCCTGTTTAAAACCGATAACCGTTTGGAAGATATCAGCCTGTATGGCGGAAACCGTCTGAAATACAAGGTAGTGAAAATTTTTATGGACTACCTTGTGAGGATGGAAACCGTATTCATCGACGCAATCAAGAAATACCCGCAGTTTCTGCCCCCTTCCTCCTACGCGCACACCAAATCTCTGGTAGACGGCGTAATCGGTTACGGCAGCAAGATGGGTGAAGGCTGGCTGCTCACCGCCGAGATGCTGGAGCTGGTGGAGCTTGGGTATGAAAACATCGTGTGCACACAGCCTTTCGGCTGCCTGCCCAACCATATCTGCGGCAAGGGTATGATCCGCAATATCAAGGAAATCGACGACCGGGCCAATATCGTGCCGATAGACTACGACCCCAGCGCCACGCGCGTGAATCAGGAAAACCGCATCAAGCTCATGCTGGCGGTCGCCCGTGAAAAGCTGGCACAGGTTGCCGAGACAGAGGTCATTCTCCCGCAGCCTGCCGCCCCAAAAGAGATGGCCGCGGCGTTATAATACTGTTTCTTCTGAAAAACCCAAAATTAGTATAATAACATTAAAATCATACGCAGGTCTGCTTGATAGCCGGCTTGCGTATTTACATAAGGACTGAACGAAATTGTTTCTGACAATTTGCAGGCTGTTTCTCTATTTTATACTGTACAGCTTTACCGGATGGGTTTGCGAGACCATCTATTGCTCCGCGATTGAACGCCGGTTTGTAAACCGTGGCTTTTTAACGGGGCCGCTCTGCCCTGTGTACGGCTTCGGCGCGCTCGCCGTCATAAACCTTCTCTCCCCGCTGAAGGATAATATCCCATTGCTGTTTTTAGCGGGAATGGCGGTGACCACGCTGCTGGAATACATCACCGCCTACCTGCTTGAAAGACTGTTTAACATGAAGTGGTGGGATTACAGCAATTTTAAGTTGAACCTCCACGGCAGGGTGTGCCTGTTAAACTCGCTGGAGTTCGGTGTACTGTCGGTAGCCGCTGTAAAGCTGCTGCATCCGCTTGTGATACGTTGGGTGGATAGGCTCTCTCCTGCGGCTGTCGTATGGATTGCGTGCATACTCACCGCTATCATCCTCGCCGACTGCACCGTAACAGTACACACCATCTCGCAGTTTAACGGCAGGCTTAAACAGCTCACGGCGCTTTTGGAGGAGGTCAAGGATAAGACCGAGGGCTACAAGGTGCTGGTACAGCAAGGGATTGCGCAAAGGTTAGAGCAGCTAAAGGAGCATGAAGGAGAGCGTTTTACAGACGCTATGGAAGCACTAGAGCGGCTTAAGACACGGCTGGATGTGTTGGAATCGAAAAACCGGGTGCTGCTGCGCAGGCTGCTCGCCGCCTTCCCGCACATGACATCGGTAAAGCACCAGCCTATGCTCGAACGTGTGCGGCTAGCCATCAAAAAGCGAAAAGAGAAGCCGTAGCATCGTTTGTTTGCGCGTTTTCTGTGTATACTAATTTAGTTGACAAACCCCACAGGCAGAATTATACTGATTTTATACTATATTAGAGTAGTATCGGTTGAAAGGGGAACCCTTTCAGCCACAGGGAAAGTTGAATGGCATTGCATCACGGTTTTATCCTTTACGGTATAAAACCCAAAGAAAGGACTTGGATATTCGAATGAGCGAAAACTGTACCCATGATTGTTCCAGCTGTGGCGAGGAGTGTGCTTCGCGTCAGGTGAACCCGCAGGACATGATCGAGCCTGCGCATTCCATGAGCAACATAAAAAAGGTCATCGGTGTGGTGAGTGGCAAGGGCGGCGTAGGCAAATCGCTGGTAACCTCGATGCTGGCTGTGCTGTTCAACCGCAGGGGCTATAAAACGGCGGTACTGGATGCCGATGTTACCGGCCCTTCCATACCTAAGATATTCGGTATTCACACCGGCATTACCACCAACGAGTGGGGTATGCTGCCTGCCAAAAGCAAAACGGGCATTGAGATTATGTCGGTAAACCTGCTGCTCGAAAACGAGAACGCCCCCGTTATCTGGCGCGGGCCCGTAATCGCGGGCGCGGTGAAGCAGTTCTGGACGGACGTTATCTGGTCGGATGTAGACTATATGTTTGTGGATATGCCTCCGGGAACCGGCGACGTACCGCTGACGGTATTCCAGTCACTGCCCGTGGACGGAATTGTCATCGTTACCTCCCCGCAGGAGCTGGTGTCGATGATCGTCGCCAAGGCCGTAAACATGGCCAAGATGATGAACATCCCGATACTCGGCATCGTTGAGAATATGAGCTACTTTAAATGCCCCGACTGCGGAAAGGTGACCAGCATCTTCGGCGAAAGCCGCATCGACGCGGTTGCCGAGGAAAACGGTACCAGGGTTCTCGGCAAGCTGCCCATCAATCCGGAGCTGGCCCGTCAGTGCGACGATGGCGTCCTTGAGCTGTTTGAGGGTGACTGGCTGAACAAAGGCACGGATGATATTGAAAAGGCCGTTGCGATTCAATAAAATTTAAAGCTACATTACATCAGCGCCCGTGAAGGCTCACGGGCGCTGATTATTTAGTACTATAACCATGATGCAAATTACTCCTCTATATGAATCTTTCGGTACTCTGAGGGCGTATAGGATAGCTCTCGTTTAAACTCCTTGGTAAAGTGGCTTTGATCATTGAAACCGGTGCGTTCACTGATCTCGCTGATGTTAAGACTGGTATCCCTGAGCATGGTCGCCGCCATAGAGAGGCGCACATGACGAAGGTACTTCCCCACCGACTGCCCAGTGTCATGCTTAAAGCCCGCGAGCAGCGTGGTACGGTTGGTATGAAAACGTTCCGCCAGATGCTCCAGGGTCAATTTTTGGTCATAGGAGGCCTGTATGTAATAGAGGACATCGGTTGTTAACTGCGAATAGTCTTCCATCAGCGCGGTGTACTGCGGGTAATGCACATTAGGCTGAGAGATACTAAAGAGCAGTTCAAACAGGTACGAGCGGCTCCTGCACGGCCAAAATTGATTATCCTGAAGAATGATCTGGTCAAAGATGATACGCAGTTTTTGCTCAAAGATAGAAGCCTCCAGTTTATCGAGGCGAATCATCTTTTTGTTCTCATCCACATTATGCAAAAACGGATACAGATAGAAGATATCCTGATAATCCGTTTCGTTTTCAACCGTCGCCGTTTGGATATTATCAAAATTAAAACGGTAGTTAATCACAGCCGGAATAAACTTCATCATCCAGCCCTCTTCCGGCAGGTGAACCGAAGAAAAACGGTCAAGCTCACTCAAACAGATCACATGCGTGCCCATGAGTATGTATTCTTTCTCGTTAAGCATAAAACGGCTGACGCCGTCGCCCGTAAATATAATCCGAAAGCACTCTTCCCTTTCGGTAAAGGCCATGCCCTTGATGCGGGAAAGATTAAGTGGATGTATATAGGTGGGGTAAAAATTTACGCCAATTGTATAATAATCCATAATTACACCCGAAGATCGTCAATATTTTATAAATTATAACAAATTGCGGGTGAATTGTAAAGTACAAGCCGATATTTACTTATATTTGTGGGTATTTGTAATTCTGTAAACGGTCATTACTTTTTCCGGCAAATCGTCTTTGGAGACAACCAGCTTGTTTTCAACCTCGGTAATCTCGCCGTAACCTCCTTATTTTCTCGTTATCAGTGCTATTGCCATGTGAAAGGCTCTCAGTCTGACAGTTCATATTTCTTGTGACAGCTAATCTTAAATAATTGTTTCGGGTAAAAGAAAAACCACCTATCAAACAAACAGAGTTCATCGATAGATGGTGTAAATTTGGTGGAGCAAAAGAGAACTTATAAGAACAAGAGCCAGACGAACAATTGGTGTTCGTCTGGCTCTCTTTTGGTGGAGACGATCGGGATCGAACCGACTACCTCTTGAATGCCATTCAAGCGCTCTCCCAGGTGAGCTACGCCCCCAAGCTTTCGTGCAACGCTTATTAGTATACTAAATTCTCTCTCTTTCGTCAATACCTTTTTTACAAAAAAAATTAGGCCCTCGTAAAAATACGAGAGCCTAAAAATATTCCGAGAGCGTGCCGTTTTCTGTTATTCCGTTCCCGCCTTCAAGGCCTCGCTCATGGGTATGCGCGCTACCTTTTTCCTGCACATCAATTTCGCAAACTCAAAGGTAACCATCACAACGACAAAGCCGAGCAGCATATACCCGATGTTCAGCTTAACCGGCAGTACAATCTGCAGGCTTTCGGCCAAAGAGCCGTAAAACGCCCCTACGGTTCCCATCAGGGCAGGGATGCCGAGCAGATAGCCCACTACTAAAATAAGGGTATTGCTGTTTAATATCAGCCGACTGATCTCTTTTTTCTTATATCCGAACACCTTCATCAGCGAGATGCTGATGCGGCTTTCATCCACCACAAGGCCGGTAACGATATAGAGGATAATCAACCCGAGCACAAAGGCGGCAGAAATCAAGGTATAAATCATGAGGCCCATTTGATTGATCAGCATGCCGAACCCCGAAATGATGGCGTCAATGGATTTGGTGCTCTGAATCTCACCCGGCGTAAAGGTCATTGATTCGTCGCTCCAGATACCGATATACGCGTCCGCCGGCAGCCCAAACTCAGCATTGAACTGATTAAGCGGCATAAAAAGGAACTCCCCCGCGTAGGTATCGGCTATTTTCCCTATGGTAAAGGTGTGTTCCTTCCCGTCTTCCGTATCAAACACCGTCACGCTCTCGCCCTCGTTCATGCCCAGCTTTTGCGCCAATGGCGCTGTAACGATTGCCTGTTCGGGCTTGAGCGCCCGCCCGGACACATCCTTTAACTTGATTCTCTCTGTGTCGGGCAGAATGCCGGTAACATAAAAGCTGATGTCCTCATTCTCCGCAAGGCTTACGTATCTCGCACCGAACTGCTCGGTTCCCGTCGGCGGGATTCCGGCCTTTTCGGAGGTAAAAACATACTCGTACTTCAGGTTGTACAGCTCCTTGATGCCCTCGTTGAGCATATAGTCAACGGAGCTTTTCATCGTCAGACCATACAAGATAAGCATCGTGGCGACAACGACCCCGAACAGCAGAAAGATGCTTCTGGATAGACTGCGCACCTGTTCCCTGATTTGAAATTTCGTGCTGAATTTAAACCGCTCAAGCCGCAGCTTCCGCTCTATAAAATTCGCCTTGTTTCGCTCTTCTCCGCCCTTCATGAGGGTTGCCGGGGACGTTTTTAGAATCTTGCCGATAATACCCCATGTAACGCCGCAGAGGATGACAATCGGAACCAGAACAGCGAAAACAATCAGCCATGGATTCAGTACCGTTTCATAAACCGGCATCGGTAAAGCGGTCAGCATAAAGCGAAACATACTGTCCGTCAATAACAGCCCTAAGACAGAGCCGATTACCGAGCCTGTTACAGACACCAAAAGCGGAAACATCAGGTAATGACGGCGCAGCTCCCGCCTTCTGTAGCCCTGCGCATACAATGTCCCGATGATGACGGAGTCACTCTTGATGGTGCGCCACATCAGCATTCCAAGCAGGATACAGGTGAGCGCGAGCATGGCAAACGGCATAGCGGCGCTCATCGTGGATAACACACCGACCTCCATAGGAACATAGGAGACATTTACCTTCTTCTCGATGCTCTGCCAGCTGGTAATGTGAACATCCTGTGCGCGCAGCGCGTTCTTCGCCGCTGCCTCCTGTGCTTTGATATTTTCTCGCCCGTCAAAACGGATGGCATAAACCCTATTGTGATCCGGCAGAGACTCAAAATCCGCTTTACCGACAACGCCCACGCCAAAGGTTGTGGGGTCGTTCATCATCGCTTCTTTGGATTTGATGATATAGATGAAGTTCGGCAGAAAAGCATACCCCGAAACGGTGAATTTTTTGCCTGCGACAGTGATGCTATCGCCGATGGCATAGCCGTTTGTCCCAGCAAACAAGCGGTCCAGCATGATCTCCGAAGCTCCGGGCAGGTTACCCTCCTGTACGGCGGGAATGTTGACGGTGTCCATCAGTGAAAATACCCGCAGGGTCTGGCCGGGCGATACCTCGCAGTCCGCCGTGCCGCCAAGCTCAACCTTCGCGTCCAGCTGTTCGCCGAGAGCAGTGGCGTCAATCTCGGTATTGGTGGAAAATTCGGCGTCGGACAAAACGTTTTGCGTAGAAAATACCGAAAACGTATTGTTTAAGTTACCCGACGTTACGTTCAGCATGACGAACATCATGCTGCTGATCATCAATAAAAGCATGGAGCCTATGTAGCGCGATTTATGCTCGAGCATAGTTCGCATTACTTTTTTAAACAGCGTCATTACCACTCGATCCTTTCCGCCGCGGCCGCTTGTTCATGCCGGATCGTTTCCACAATCTCTCCGCCGCGCAGCTTGTAAACCACGTTTGCCATATCGCCGATGGCGGTGTTATGGGTAATCATCAGGATGCTCGTACCAAACTCGCGGTTGACCTTTTGCAAAAGAGAAAGCACACCGCGGGATGTTTCATAATCCAACGCACCGGTCGGCTCGTCGCACAACAGCAGCTTCGGATTTTTGACAATGGCGCGGGCGATGGCTACGCGCTGCTGCTCGCCCCCCGAAAGCTCCCGCGGGAAGCTTCTTTTTTTCGCTTCCAGGCCGACTGCCTTCAGCACCGTATCCATATCCAACGGGGTTTTAGATATATTCGAAACCACCTCGATGTTTTCCATAACGGTGAGATTCGGCACAAGATTATAAAACTGAAACACAAAACCGACCGAATCTCTGCGGTAATCTGTCAGTTTGTCGTCATTCAGTGCGGTCAGCTCCAACCCGTCTACCATGATGCTGCCGCTGTCCGCACGGTCAACACCTCCGATGATGTTCATCAGCGTGGATTTGCCGGAACCGGAGGGGCCGAGTATGACCCCTGTCTGCCCCTTTTCAAGCGTGAGGTCTACCCCTTTTAAGACTGTACTTTTGCCCGCATTATAGCTCTTTTTTACATTTTCAACCGCGATAAACATTCTAACGCCCCATTCCCTCTTTTAATAATAAAACCATGTTTTTCATAAGTTCTTCCAGTTCACTGTATTGCTCCTGCGTAGGTTCCTGCTTAAAATCTTTGGCCTTTGCCATAATCTCCGCTGTGAATTTTTCCGTTACACCTTGAAAAAACAGTAAAAGGGTTTTGTCGGCTAAGTCGCTGCGAACGGTTCCCTTCTTTTTGCCGTTGGCAATCAGCCTTAACTCATAGTCCTCGCCGACCTGATATAGTGCCTTGTTTGCCTCCTGTGCTAGACTGCCGTATCTGCCGGAGGTAACATCCATAGAAAACGCAACGAGCAGCGGCTCTTTCTTTAACATTTCAAACCGTTCGCGGCTCCCTGAAAGAAAGTAATCATAAACATCCATCTCCTTGAGCGGAGTTTGCCTGTCTATAATCTTCATAAAATACTCCAGCGACCATGTAACAGAATATAAGAACAGTTCTTTTTTATCGTCAAAATATTGATAAAGGCTGCCCTTGGCAACTCCCGCACTCTGGGCAATGGCCTCTATCTTTGCCTTTTCAAAACCGTTCGCCTGAAATTCCTCAATGGCTGCCCGCATCACTCTTTCTTTCTTCTCATCCTCCAAGCGATTAAAGGTTCTTTTCGGCAATGTATCTCCCTCCAACATCAATAATGTGACCCATCAGTCACATTATATGACTGATGGGTCACATTGTCAACAGGCTATGAGATAAAAACTATCACGCATCATATTGAAAGCAGGTACTATGCCTCTATTTGTTTTTTAAAGCTTCTGTATTTTTGATACAAAATATCCTTTAATACCAACGCGGTATCCGCGTCGCTGAACCCAAATTGTTCTTTGCAGGCGTCATACATCTTCGAAATCTGTTCGCGGTAGGTTTCAATACCCTGCATTCCCTGATAGGAGGCTAAAATCGGGTACTTTTTACTCCATGCGCTGGTCCAGTCGATTTCGTCCACAATCATCTCGATGCTGGTAACATCTCCGCTCATATCGCTGCCGCAGATAAGATAATCGTAGCTGACATGGTACAGCTGACTGAGCAGCTTCGCTTTGATAAGCTCCGGAACGGTTTGGTCGGTCTCCCATTTGCTCACCGTTTGTCTGGACACATTTAATTTATCTGCCACCTCCTCTTGAGACAAGCCCGCCTTTTTTCGAAGGTCGAGCAGTTTCTCGCCTAATGACAATATCTTCACCAGCCTTTCGCATTTTCAAGTTAAGTTGTAGCTTTATTATAAAGGCAGATGATATGGTTTTCTACCAACCAAAGCTGGAAATCTGTCAACCAAACTTAACATGTTGGAGGGGCAGCACAAACTTAAAGGGTACGCAAAAGCGGCAGCCACATAAAAAACACGGCTACCGCTTGCTTTTGCCTAGAACAAATGAAGGGCAACTATTCGACAGCGATTACAGAAACCGGGCATCCTTCCTGCGCTTCTACGGCTTTGTCCTCCGCTTCTTTCGGAACCTCTTCCTGATATACCTCTGCCACTCCGTCATCCGCCATCCGGAATACCTCCGGGCAGGTCTCGGCGCAAAGCCCGCAGGAGATACAGCCGCTTCTATCAAGTTTCGCTTTCATAGGTGTCATCTGCCTTTTAGATATTTAAATTTATAACTACGCTGGTTTTAAATTATTGCAGGGGGAACACCACCGTGAGCAGCATTTTGAATTTTCCATCCGCCGCCACGGCGTGAGGGATACCTGCAGGCATCACAATGGTTTTGCCTTCGGTCACCGAAAAGAGCTGTTCGCCGATGGTGATGCGGGCCGTCCCCTCGAGGACGGTTACCATCGCGTCGCCTCCCGAAGCGTGGGAGCTGATCTCCTCATTTTCATCAAACGAAAACAGGGTGATGCTTACCGCTTTGTTCTGCGCGAGGGTCCGGCTCACAACCTGGCCCGGCTGGTATTCCACCAGCGCGGCAAGGTCCATTGCCTTTTCAAACTCAATGTTTTTTAAATAATGGGTGCTCATTTTGTAGCCTTCCTTTCCAATTGCTTTTGCTGTTACTCCGAAACGAGCCGTTTTTCTCCTGTAATCTCCTGAATCGGTTGGATATTCTGCGTTACCTCCAGTACGCCGAGATACTCCCCTTGCTCGCTGCGGACGGCAAAATACCTAATGAGGATATATCTATCGCCCATCTTAATCCAAAAGTCCTCGTGATCCTTTTCGCCGGTCTTGAAATCCTCCACGAGCTTTTCCACGATATGCACGCTTGCCGGGGGATGGCAGTTGGCGACCTTTCGGCCGATTATAGCCTTCGTCCGCGGGAAGACGCGTTCCGCGCCCTGCGAGAAGTATTTTACCGTATCGTCCTTATCCACAAAGGTGATATCGATGGGCAGGGTGTCGAGCATACGGATAAGCTCCTCGGTTTTCAGTACTCCCGTCGGCAGTATGATTGCGCCCGGAGCGGTCGCCTCCTGCCGCGCGGCATCGGTCTCTTTGTTCACCGTCGGTTTCCAGACCGGCACGGGGTCGATGAGGCAGTAACCGAGTTCACCGGTCTCATCGGCGACGCGCTTCCACTCGTCCTGCGTCAGATTTTCGAGCAGCATCGGCAGCATGATATTTTCCTCTTTAAAGATCATCTCGGTGATCTTGGTAAGCAGTGCTTCGACCGGCTCGTTTTGCTGTGAGCCGCCCGATGCCTTAACCTGAGAGGTAACCTCTTTGAGCTGAGCGCGGATCTCATCGTCTACGCCCCACATCACCTTGGGCGGGGCCGTGATGCCGTACTGCTCCATGTAGGGGAAGAACAGGTTTTCCTTTTTTAGATAATGGCGGTCGATTTCCGCAAGCCGCAGAAGGCCTTGCTCCAACGCCTCCTGCGCACTGCTCTCGGGCAGCAGGGCCAGCTGCTTACGAATTTCACCAACCAGCTTTTCAATCGCCCTGTTTTCACGTTTTAGCGTGTTGGCCGGGTGCCCCGGAATCTCAGACGGATCGGATGGTCGGTGAATCTCTTCAATAGAGCCTTTGAACACCGCGGCATGAACGTCGCAGAGACGCTGAACCTCGGAAACCGGCAGTCCGTTTGTAATCAGGGCCTGTTCCGCCTGCGCAATCTCCTCGGCGGATACACCCCCGAAGACAGCGGCGAACCGCCCCTGCACTTCCTCGACGCTTTTGCCGTTGTGCAGCTGTGTAATCAGCTCTTTTAACACCTTTTGACGATACTCCCTGTTGTTGATTTCCTCGCTCATGCAGATTCCTCCCTAATTTGATAGCCATGTGCTATAAAAGCCTGTTTGATGGTTTCAATATTGATTTTTTTGAGTGCCGCACCCTTGCAACGGTCATAAACCTGCCCGCCGTCGCAAGCATGCCGGGCTTTGTAATATCCACAAAGCCGACCTCTGCCAATATTTTAGCAATGCCCGAATCGGCGGTATATAATTCATATACCGTTTTATTCAGGTCAAGAATTTTATCTTTCATCTCCCGCTTCCTCCTTTCGGCGCATATCGAGGTTTTCAAGTAAAATGTTGTTCTCCAAATGGATGTGCCGGTGCAGGTCGTTCTCAAGCTCCGGTAGGAGCGCATAAACTCTGCGGTAGCTTTGGCACGCATCGGCAGGCAGCGTAAAATCGCCGGTTACACGGTGCAGTTGCTCAAGTAATATTCCCGCGCCCTCATGTTCCTTTATAATCTCTGTGGCAAGGGTCATAATATTCCTTTCCTGTGCCTCTGCCTGTGCAAGTGCGGGGAACAACATCGTTTCCTCCCGAATGAGATGCTGTTCAAGCTCGGTTTTCAGGCGTCCAAACAGCCGGTAAGCTTCAAACAGTTCACCGTGATTCTTTCCATGCGCCCGGAGCACGGCGAGCAGCAGCTTATCAATCTCCGGCAACGTACGGCGCAGGTAATCGTGGTGTGTATCCTCAATATAGGCGGTGAGAACGGCAGGGCTCATATCGGTAAAGTCGGCAGGTTGGGCGCTGCTGTTGCGGTTTGCCCGCTCCTCCTCCACCAGCCCGAAGAACTGTTCTTCATCCAGATGCTTTTCGGCAAGCGCATCCTGAAGCGGCTTTTTGCCGCCGCAGCAGAAATCGATACCGAGCCTTTGAAAAACCGGCAGCGCATCCGGCATAGCCGCCGCGATGGCACCGACTGTCGCTTTTCTTTCTATAACCATTAAAAATCCCTCCCGCGGTCTGTTTTCTGATTGCATCTTCATTCTAACAGGCAGCGGGAGGGAAGTATGTGATTGTAATCAAATTTTCAAGGTTTTAGGTAGGGGCGCCAGCTGAAAGTTCCAAGGCATCCCGGTCCAGCACCAGAAGGCTCTTATTGCTGACGGAGCGGATGACCCCATCGCTCTCCAGCTGGCCAAGCTTGCGGCTTACGGTCTCACGGGCGATCCCAAGATAATTCGCCATCCCCTCGCGACTGAGCGGCAGGCGGATGAGGATGCCTTCCGGCACCTTTGCCCCGTATTTACCGGCAAAATCAAGCAGCAGTGCACTGACGCGGCTGTCTACGCTGCGCACGCCCATGCTCTGCAGCGCGCTTTCCATGCGCTCCATCCGCTGTTCCAGCTCCTCGATAATCTTTACCGCGATATCCGGGTGGGCATGAAGCAGTTCATGAAAATTATCCTTGGTAAAGGAACAGGTTTTAACCGGCTCCAGCGTTTCCGCCGTATAGGCGGCCTTCCGCCGGCCAAAGAGATTGCGCTCGCCGAAAAAATCCCCCTCGGAAAACACATAGAGAATCTGTTCACGGCCTTCGGGGGTAATTCTAAACGCCTTTACACTGCCCTCGTTGACGATTACAAGCGCATCATGGCTCTCCCCCTCGGAGAAAAGCGTTTCTCCTTTCCGGTACTCCCTGTGGCGTATCATGGGTGCAATATACAGGAGGTCGTCCCTATCCAAAGATGAAAAAATCGGCACCTTGTGCATGCAAAGCTTGTGCAGGCACTCATCACCGCCATGGCAGCATTCCGACAAATCGAGCCGCCCCCTTTCAGTGAAATCTCTTTACCCGTTATTTTAATACTTGAAGAAAATCCTGTCAATATACAGGAAAAGCAGGCAAGCAGCCTGCTTTTCGAGGGGTTATACTGAATTTTATCGGGCTGTAAGGCGCCGCGTTGCCGTTCGATACTCGAAGGCAGGGTCTAATGAGTATTACAGAGCTTGTACGAACCGGCTTCCGTAGTCTGCGCATGCGGCGAGCTCCGCTTCATCCGGCACCCACAGCGACCGGTGGCCGTCGTTTACAATTTTAAAGCCGCTGTCTTCAAGCCCCTTGGTCAGCTGCTTGACCGCTTCACCGCTCCAGCCATAGCTTCCGAACGCCGCCGCGCTCTTCTCCTTGAATTTCAGCCCCTTCATCATCTCTAAGAGCCCGCCGATTGAGAAAAGATAGCCGTTGTTGATGGTCGAAGAGCCGAGCAGGACGGCTTTGGAACGGAATACCTCGGTGATAATGTCGTTTTTATCCTGCTTGGCGGCGTTCATCAGCTTCACGGTTATGTCGGCGTCGGCCCTGCGGATACCGGCGGCAATGGCCTCCGCCATCTTGCGTGTGGAGTTCCACATGGTGTCGTAAATGAGCGTGATCTGATTTTCCTGATAATTACCGGCCCACCTCAGATATTGCTCTACAATCTGGGCGGGGTTGTTCTTCCAGATTACGCCGTGGCTCGGGCAGATCAGGCTTACCGGCAGGTTCAGCCCCAAGACCTCATGAATCTTTTTCGTGACGAGTGCACTGAACGGCGTTAGAATATTGGCGTAATACTTTAACGCCTCCGCAAAAAGCTCCGCTTGATCCACCGTATCGTTATACAGCGATTCGGTCGCGTAATGCTGCCCGAAGGCGTCGTTGCTGAACAGGATATTCTCCCCCGTCATATAGGTAAACATGGTATCCGGCCAGTGGAGCATCGGGGCCTCGACGAAAATCAGCTTACTTTCGCCAAGGTCAAGCGTATCTCCCGTTTTGACGGTTACAAAGTTCCAATCCTGATGGTAATGCCCCTTAAGAATTTTTGCGCCGTTTGCCGTGCAGTAGATGGGGGTACTCGGTATCTCGCGCATCAGCTCGGGCAGTGCGCCGCTGTGGTCGATTTCGTTGTGGTTGGCGATGATGTAGTCGATCTTGTTGAGGTCGATTTCCTGTTTGAGCCGGGTGACAAACTCCTTGTCAAAGGGCTGCCATACCGTGTCAATCAGCGCTGTCTTTTGGTCCCGCACCAGATAGGAATTATAGGAGGAGCCCTTGCGCGTGGAATATTCGTTGCCGTGGAATCTTTTAAGCTCCCAGTCGATCTTGCCGACCCAGCTTACTTTATCGGTTAACTTTTTGTGCATATCAAAACCTCCCGCTTGTTTTTTTCTTTGTACTTAGTGTAACACTTTTTTGGGTGTCCATCAGTGATTTAAATCAAAAAACGGACAAGAATCAGGACGATTTTTAATATCAGGCTGCGTTCGTTCATGGGTGACGGACCGATTGTATTTTTACCGCCATACATGTTATAATGATAGTACTATTGGGACAGAGAGAAAGAGCAGGATTAATCTATGCAGCCAAAACAGAACAGTAACCTGAAGTTTAACGACATGACGGCCGGCAGCCCTACAAGGCTCATTCTTACCTTTGCGCTGCCGCTTTTGGTAGGTAACATCTTTCAACAGCTTTATAATCTGGTGGATAGCGTTGTGGTGGGGAACTATGTAGGCAAAACCGCTTTGGCGGGTGTTGGCACCAGCTTCCCCATCATCTTTATGTTTACCGCACTGTTTATGGGCGTAGGCATGGGTGCAACCATTATGGTTGCGCAGTATTACGGCGCCGGTGATCATGAGAGGGTAAAAAAAACCATCAGCACCATCTATACCGCCGTCATGGTGGGCGCGATACCGTTAACCCTACTGGGCGTATTCCTTTGCGGGCCGCTTTTAAAGCTGATGCTGGTGCCCGCCGATACCTATCGTGAGGCATACACCTACATTCTCATCATCTTTATCGGTATCACGGCAATGCTGGGCTATAACGTCAACGCGGGCATTCTGCAAGGGGTCGGCGACAGCAAGTCCCCCTTGCTGTTCTTGGTTATCGCCTGCGGCATTAACATCGTTCTCGACCTTTTGTTCGTGCTGGTTTTTGGCTGGGGCGTGGCTGGGGTAGCGATTGCCACCATTATCGCGCAGTTCTTTTCTTGGGTATTCGGTATCTTTTTCATCAACAAAAAGTACCCTGATCTTGAGATAAACCCGTTTAAGTTTCGGTTTGACAGGCATCTGTTTTGGCAGGCCATTCGTTTGGGCATTCCCGCCGGTGTGCAGCAGGCCATTTTTTCACTTGGCATTATGGTCATGCAGTCGCTGGTGAACAGCTATGGCTCCGATTTCATGGCCGGATTTAACGGTTCCAATAAGATCGATACCTTCGCGTTTATGCCTATCCAGAGCTTCGCCACCGCGGTAACCACCTTTGTGGGGCAGAATATCGGCGCCGGAAAGTACGACCGTGTAAAAAGAGGGGCTTCAGTAACCCTGATGATGTCGATCATCTGCAGCATCGTGATCGGCGTGCTGCTCCTTTTCATCGGGCCGTTTTTAATGCGGCTGTTCAGCCCGGATGCTGCGGTAATTGAGGCGGGCATGGCCTATCTCTACCGCATCCTGCCATTCTACGCTGTTTTGTCGCTTCTTTTCATCATAAACGGCGTGATGCGGGGTGCCGGTGAGATGATAGTACCTGTTATCTCCACGATGGTCTCGCTGTGGGCGGCGCGTGTGCCAAGCGCCTACCTGCTGGCACATTTCTTTGGTAGAGACAACATGTTCTTCAGTTACGTGATCGGTTGGGTGCTCGGCGCAATCATCGCGATTGCCTATTATCTCTCCGGCAGATGGAAGAATAAATCTATTGTCAAAAAAGCCAGTATAAATACCGAAGTAAATACGGCGGATTAACGCGCTTAAAACAATATATGCTTTACCGGCTTGTCTTTTTGTGGTACATTATAGATAAAATAGCAAATTAAATGCTGCCGCAGGAGATTAAACAATGAAGCTGAGCAGAACACATACCCGCAAAGGGATGCGGTTACCTCAAACCCTATGTGTAGCGCTTACGGTACTCTGTGCCGCGGTTTTACCCTTGATTGTGGGTAAAACAACGGTGTTTCTCTGCTTAAAGCCCGATGTTTACGCAATTTCCACCGATTTTTATTATTTTTACAAGTTCTGTTTTTTCTGTGTGATAGGCAGTCTGATGGCGTTGTACATCCTGTTCGCCTACTTTCGGCAAAGAGACGCTATCGTACTCAGCAAGTTCTATTTGGCTTTTGTACTGCTTACGCTATTGTCGGCAATATGTTCGATTAACATATCCAATGCGTTTTTAGGCATTGCGGGCCGATACCAGGGATTTTATGTTTATTTCTTCTACTTTGTGGTGATGGTATTCTGTACGTCCTTTTTATCCGCACGCCACATTAAGGTTGTGTTATACGCCTTGCTTGCTTCGGCCGGGGTAATCGCAGCGATAGCGCTGTTGCAGTTTTTCGGGGTCGAGCTGCTGGCAAACTCCCCGGGCCTTGAAATGTACGGGCGATATTTTGCCCGCGGCACGCTGGGCAACCGCAACTTTTTAGGCAGCTATTTCACCCTGCTCACACCCATAGCCGCGGTACTGTTTATAACCGCTAAAACCACCAAACGCGCAGCCTTCTGTTTCATCCTGTCGGGCCTGTTTTTCAGCGGGTTGGTGGTATCCCTCACGCGGGTAGCTTGGCTCGGTTTTGCCGGTTTTGCCTTGATCATGACGGCCTTGCAGTTTAAGCTTGTAATCAAGCACTATAAACGTTTTATCGCGCTGTTGTTGCTATTTATCCTGCTTTTTGCAATGCTTACACTGTTTGACGGCGGGCGTATCGCCGAGCGCGGGCAAGACCTCACGCAGCAACTGCAGCATGTTGAAAGCCCCTCCTTCGGCTCCGGCAGAATGTTCATTTACAGCAACGTGCTGAGAGTGATTGCCCGTTACCCTCTGCTCGGCACCGGCCCCGACTGCCTTGGCACAGCGCTGGACGCACTATTGACGGATGACGGCCGTATGACGCTTGGCAGTGCAAACACCTACATAGACAAGGCCCACAGCGAATTCCTTGAGATTGCCGCCACGATGGGGATTCCCGCCGTTCTCTGCTTTATGCTGTTCTTTGTGTTTTTACTCCTGCCCTTGCTTTTACGGTTTAAGAAGCTGCCGGTTCTTATTCAGGCGATGTTTTGCGGGGTGGGGGCCTATCTGGTGCAGGCGGGGGGTAACATCGGGGTTATCAGCGTACTGCCGGTATTCTATGTGCTGGCAGGCATATTACTTAAATATTCAAGCAGCTGGGATAAATTCACTCTACGGCGTAAGACAGCGAAGCAACCGACTTCCAAAAAACCGGTCACTCTGCGTTAGAACAGCAGTACCCGGCTTTAACGGAGCCCGTAAACAATTACATTTCATTGATAAAGGAGCATACACTGACCATGGGCACAATCACCAGAGAGCAGGCATGGGAACTGCTTACACAGTACAACAAGGATGAGTTTCACCTCAAACACTCGCAGATTGTGGAAGGCGTAATGAAATACTTCGCCGACAAACTGGGGTTTGGTGAAGAACGCGTGTTCTGGGGCATTGTCGGGCTGCTGCACGACCTTGACTTTGAGCAGTACCCCGACCAGCACTGCATCAAGGGGCAGGAGATCATGCGTGAAAACGGTATTGACGAGCGCATCATCCACGCGACTGCCAGTCATGGCTATCAGCTCACCGTGGATATCCGGCCGGAACATACGATGGAAAAGGTACTTTACGCGGTGGACGAGCTCACCGGCTTAATCGGCGCGGTAGCCATCATGCGCCCGTCTAAGAGTGTGGCCGACCTTGAGGTAAAATCGGTAAAAAAGAAGTATAAAACCGTGAACTTTGCGGCAGGCTGTTCTCGTGAGGTGATACAGCGCGGCGCAGACATGCTCGGATGGGAGCTGGACACCCTGATTGAGGAGACTATCCTCGCCATGCGCACCCTTTCGGGGATTGTAGATTAATTTTAAGGAGATTTTACCCCTATGCAGGATGAGTTTTCAAGAACACGGCTGCTGCTCGGCAAACAGGCTGTCGACGCGCTGAAAGGCTCGTTTGTGGCGGTTTTCGGGATTGGCGGCGTGGGTTCTTATGCGGTGGAGGCGCTTGCACGCAGCGGCGTGGGCAGCTTTGCGCTGTTTGACGACGATAAGGTCTGCCTCACCAATATCAACCGCCAGTTGATCGCAACACACTCAACGGTGGGCAAGCAGAAAACCGATGTGATGCGCGACCGCATCCTCGACATCAACCCCAAGGCGCAGGTGGAGGTATTTCCCTGTTTTTACACCGCCGAGAACGCCGATAACTACGACCTTTCGCGCTATACCTATATCGTGGACGCCATTGACACCGTGTCCTCAAAGCTTGAGCTGATTGCGCGAGCCTATAGGCTGGGGATTCCCCTTATCAGCTGCATGGGCGCGGGCAATAAGCTGGATCCCACCCGTTTCGAGGTGGCCGATATCTACAAAACCAGCATCTGCCCGCTCGCGCGGGTAATGCGCAAGGAGCTTCGGGCAAGGGGTATCGACAAGCTCAAGGTGGTATATTCCAAGGAACAGCCCATCGCGCCAATAGAGGAAGCAGGCGGCGGCTGTAAAACCGGCTGTGTCTGCCCGCCCGGCACCAAACGTAAATGCACCATACGACGCCAGATACCGGGCAGCGTGGCCTTTGTGCCCTCCGTCGCGGGGCTGATCCTTGCCGGTGAGGTGATTAAGGACATTACCGCTCCCTACCTCCATGAGCGCGAAACAGCACAAGATAATTGAATGCCGCATAAATATCCGGGGCACAGCATATACGCTGTGCCCCAGACTTATTTTACCTTTTAACACTACACTAAATCTCATGGTGCCTTTTTCGTGGCGATGTACCAAATCGCTGCGATAAGCGAGAGCAGCGCCGCCACCGCAAGCGCCCATAGATACCATGGAACCTTATGTAGAGCATTGTCTTGCAATGATACAGCGGCAGGCTCGGCTGTTACAGCGGGTGCGGTCTCTTCCGCAAGCGGCAATTCGTTTTGAGTGGTCTCGCTCACCGTCGCACTGGACACGGCGCTTACAGCCTTGACAGCAACCGGCGTGTCAAACCCCAAATCCTTGATATCAGCCTTTACCTCTTCACCGGGCTGCAGTTTTTGCAGCTGTTCGGTTAAACTTACCTTACAAGCCTTGGTAAAATCACCCTTGCAAAAAACATACACCTCGCGGTTCGTAAGATTATAAACATTGGAATAGAGTGTTCCGCCGTCCCCCCAATTCTGCTTGGTGGAATTTAAAATGCTCGCAAAGCCTTCAACGGAAGGCGCAACGCTCTGCAGGGTCTTCTCTGCCGTGGCGAAGCGTTCACAGGGGTACCACCCCAGCGAGGGGTCTGTAAGCCAGAAGTTGGTCACAAGCTGATAATCCTTGTCTTTACGGATGATATTAAGCCTTCCCTCCATCCATTCGAGCACAGCCGAATTCCCCGAAGCGTCGGCAATCAGCAGATGGTCGCTGAAACCGGATGGGATATTGGCACCTTCCAGCATCATGATGGCCTCGTCAACTGTGGCACAGCTTGCCAGCAGCTGTTCACCGAAGTCCATACCGAGCTGTTCTTTTGCCGCGTCATACGGCACTTCGGAGGCCGGGCAGGTTGCGCCGTCGTAAAACAGGCCACATTCGTTCATACCGCCCTGAACATAGGAGCTGTCGTAAAAATACACCCGACCGTAAGAATCATCATCGGGCGCCGATAGAATCATGGACGTTTCCCACGAATACATCCAGTCTTCGTTATTCCCGGCGAGCACTATCTCATCCTCCTCCGCCATAAAGATAGTGCAGGCCTGTGCGGGAATAGCCAGTAACGCCGTCATAAATATTACAGTGAATAAGGCCACCATCCATCGACTCCGTCGCATCTATAGCCCACCCCTTTGATGATAGTTTTAATTGTCAATTTATCATACCATTTTCATTACAGCTTTTTCAAGAAAACCCTGCGCTTATTTCACTATATTGGAGGATGTACCCGATAAACACTGGCTTTAGCACGAATAATCGTGAATTGACAACAAAATTCACCTGTTATATAATCTAGCTATACTAGGGCGTTTCTGAAAACGGAAAATCGCCGGATATTTCGCTGCAAAAGAGCAGATTCAAATCAAAAAACGCAGGGATACTGTATGTATTCCGAGTATTTTTGATGCAGAAGATGCCTTTTGCAGTAGAAATAGACAAAAATTTGGAGTTTTCAGAAAGCCCCTAACCCTTGCAGATATAATTGAGTAATCATTGTTTGGTTTGTTTCGGCGCAGTATCGGCAAAGAAATGAGGATGACTATGAAAGCACTGATTTTATCTACCAAAACCGGGCAGGGGCACAATTCGGCATCCCATGCATTAAAAGCAAGCCTTGAAGCCAAAGGCCATGAGGCCGTGGTTGCGGACATCTTAAAATCCGGCACAAAGAATGTTTCCGCGCCGGTTTCGGCGATGTACGACAATCTTATCTTACATATGCCGACGGTGTTCGGCGCTCTTTACCATGCAGGAGAGCTGGTAAGCTCGAGCAAGCACCATTCCCCCATCTATTATTTAAACTCTATCTACTGCGAGCGGCTTTATAACGGTATTGAGAAGATTGCCCCACAGGCCATTGTCTGCCCGCACATCTTCAGCGCGCAGGCCATTACCAGAATGTGCGAGAAGTACGGAGTACATATTCCGACCATCGGTATTGTCACCGATTACACCTGCAGCCCCTTTTGGGAGGAAACCACGCTGGACGCCTATATCATCCCCGCGCCGCAGCTGACGGACGAGTTTATAAAAAAGGGGCTGCCCGCACACAAGCTGCATCCCTTGGGCATCCCCATCAGCCCGCGTTTTAAAAAGAAGGTGTCGCGTGAAGAGGCCCGGCGGGTATTCGGCATACAGGCCGAAAAGGTGTTTGTGGTGCTTGGCGGCAGTATGGGGTACGGCTGTATCCCCGAGGTGGCCGAAGAGCTGGTTAAAAGGCAGCCGGACGCACAGGTGGCGGCGGTGTGCGGCAGCAACAAAAAACTGTATTACAGCTTAAAGGGTATCAAGAATGTGCTGCCCTTTGAATATATTGAGAATGTGGATGTGCTGATGGACGCCGCGGATGTGCTCATCACAAAGCCGGGCGGATTATCGGCTACCGAGGCGATGGCAAAGAGGCTGCCCATCGTGTTTTCGTTGCCCATACCGGGCGGCGAGGAGCGCAACGCCGAGTTTTTGACCTCTATCGGCGCCGCGGTATATGCGAGAAAGCCCGAAGCCGCGGTGAATGCCGCCGCAGACCTTATACAAAACCCCGACCGATGCGCCGAGATGATGAAAGCGCAGGCGAAATATATCAATAATCACGCGGACGACGACATTGCGAAGCTGCTCATACAGATGACGGAACGTATAGGAGGCTGACGATTATGCTGCGTTGTATTATTATGACCGTTCTCGGCTTTATCTCCGGTTCACTGATGTTCTCGTACTTTATCCCCAGATGGTTCTTGAAGGTGGATATCCGTAAAGCAGAGGGGGACGGCAACCCCGGCAGCACCAACGCCATCAAGGCGGCGGGCCTGCCCGTGGGACTTCTGTGTATGGCGCTTGATTTGCTTAAGGGGTTTATTCCCGTTTTTGTTGCGGTCTTCTTTTTAGACCTTTCGGGGTATTATCTTTTACCCGTTTTGATTGCACCGACCGTTGGCCATGCGTTTTCTCCTTTTTTGAGCTTTAACGGCGGCAAGGCCCTTGCGGTGTCCTACGGTACCCTGCTCGGTGCGGTAAGCATAACTTGGGCTGTTTTTGTGGTCGCGCTGATGATGGTGCTGTTTAAATTCATCATTATCATTAAGCCGGATTCAGCAAAGGTTATCACCAGCTTGGTCGCCGCCTATGCGGTCATCCTGCTGTTTGAACCGCTGCCTGAAATCAAGATCGCCGCGGGAGGCATCTTTTTCATCATCAGCCTTAAGACCTTCATAAACCCTGACAAAGGTATTATTACCGTTTCAATTTGGCATTACGAGCTGACCATTGACGAGTTTAAGATACGATTTAAGAGGGTATAACCTCCCAAGCAATATTAACGCTGTCTTTTAAAGGGCCTATTGTGCCCTGTTAAAAGGCAGCGTTTTGTATGGATAGCGGAAATAATTCGTTAATTGTATCGATAAAAAAATCATTCTTTGTTTGAGTAAGGTATAATAACCCATCCTTTACTAATAATATTGTCAATGCAGTAAAACATGCTATCCTGCAGCTTTGAAAAGAGGTGAGCAAGGAATGGACAGGAACAATAACAATAACAATAATAACGAAAGACGCAATGCTCAGAATAACAGAAACGATCAGAATAACCAGCAGAACAATCGGCAAAACGATCAGCAAATGAACAACAAGAAAGACAACAAAGACAACGATAACCGTAACAACAAAGATAACAACCGCTTCCAGGGCTAAGCTTGTAATTTAATCATTCTTTTACTTTCTAAATCTCTTATTCATTCACAGTATCATCCTTCTAAAATCGGTGAAGACATAAAGTAAAGCATATGGAAAAACGTTTTGCTTTTCCATATGCTTTTTTCGTGTGGTAAAAGGATCCTTACTGCTGGGGGAAGGCCTCGGCATAGTTTAAATACTGCCACTCTAAGGTATCGCCTTCGGCAACAGGCTGCTCGCTTGCGCCAAGCTGCGCCATTTCACCGTTAATGAACATCAGCCAGCCGTCGGTGTCGGTACCGGCTACCCCGCCTATGGAGGAGATAAAGCCGTTCTCATCGGTATAATCCAGCTTACCGTCTTTCATTGCGGCAACGGTGGCATCGATTGCGAATGGGGTCTCGGCGGTAACCTTAACGTCCTTATCGTACATTACTGCAGCATCCTGCCCTGTAATCTTCACATGAACCGTAGTCCCCTTCGCGCCGCAGCCGGCGAGAATAAGCACCGAAACGGCCAGTACCAGAAGAAGTGCGAGTACTCTTTTTGTGGTTTTCATTGTGGTTTTCCCTTTCCTATGTATCCATGCGCAAGAAACCTTGCCATGAATGATAATCGTCTGTCTTAAACGACAAAACCACTAATATAGTACAGGTTAAACGCGTTTCTGTCAATCTCTCCATCCTTTACAGCCAGATTGCAACAATTCTTCTTTGAATGACTACATACACGTGACCTTATCGAGCTCTTTACGCAGACGTTTGATAATGCGCTTCTCAAGGCGGGAGATATACGACTGCGAGATGCCGATCATGTCGGCAACCTCCTTTTGGGTGCGCTCCACCCCGTCCACCAGGCCGAACCGCATCTGCATGATGATCTTCTCGCGCTCCGAGAGCTTATCTACCGCTTCATGCAACAATGTTTTTTCCACATCCTGCTCGATATGTCGGCTGATATAGTCACTGTCGGTGCCCAGTACATCCGAGAGCAGCAGCTCGTTGCCGTCCCAATCGATGTTCAGTGGCTCGTCGATCGACAGGTCGTTTTTATACTGGCTGCTTTTACGCAGAAACATGAGTATCTCGTTTTCGATGCAGCGGGAGGCATAGGTGGCAAGCTTGATGCCCTTATCGGGGCAGAAGGTGTTTACCGCCTTGATCAGCCCGATGGTGCCGATCGAGATTAAATCCTCCACCCCCACGCCGGTAGACTCGAACTTCCGTGATATGTATACCACCAGCCGAAGGTTGTGCACAATAAGGGTTTTGCGCGCGCTCTCCTCGTCGGTTTCGAGCTTTTTGAAAACAATCGTTTCCTCATCCAGCGTGAGCGGCGGCGGAAGGGTTTCCGGGCCATTGATGTAATAGAGCTTCTCATACATCCCAAGGCGCATCAGCAGCCTTAACACCATGTAACGCAACCTGTCTGGTATGCCTGCTTTACCCTTCATATGCCTCAGCACTCCGTTTCTCTGTACTTAATTCTATGATTTTCGGGTTTAGGATGCAGGAATAATCGAGCTTGGTAACCGGCTTATCCGACAACGCCACATAGACATCCTTCACCGAGAAGCACCTGCCGTTCTGCTCGAGCTCAAAGCTCTGCGGCTTAAACGCAAGCAGCAGCCCTTCGTTTGAAACGTCGTGATAGGGTATCAACCGGACAAAGGCGGCATGTTCGCTCTCCGCCAGCCGGTGAAAGCTGGCGGCAATGTCCTTTTGAGCGGCCAATTGTATTAGTTCCTCAGGCAGAATCGCTTTTAGGTCTGCAAGCCCGCACACCGCGACGGGCACCTGCGAAAAGGTCTCGCAAAGGCTGTTGCCGGTGTCCACGATTGCGTTTACCAACGTTTTCTTCCCGTTAAAGCCGATCGTAACATTGTAATGCAGTGACTGCGGAGCCCGGCGTTTCGCGATAAATTGAATGAGCGACAGCAGCAGGTAGGCCGCAATGGTGTATATAATCAGCCACAGCGCCGAGATATTGATGTAGACCACCGAATTGTTGATGATCATCCCTTCGGGGCTTAACAGGAAATAAAGCGCGATAGCGGCGCCGCCATACAGTAACGTGCTGGCGATAAAAATACCGAAGCAGCGCAGAAAGGCCTTGGGGTTTTTAATGCCAAACGCCGCCGCGGTAATTGCCGCCGCAAACAACGCTTTAAGTGACAAATCCAAAAACAGATCGAGCCGCGGCAAAAATATCACAAGCGTGGTAATCGCCCCTATGGCCGAGCCGAGCAGCAACCGCAGCCTTTTTACAGGCATAGAGGCGAGTTTTGCCGTAAAAAGCAATAAAAAATAGTTGACGAGCAGGTTTAAGCCGAGTAAAACATCTACATACACGACCTGCTCGTTCAACAACATCGCCACCTTTTGTATTCAATTATAGAAACATCCTTTTTGAGATTTTGTCATATTATATGCGGACAAAATAGCGAAAATGCGCCTTTTGTTACAAACCGGGCAGGCTACCCCTCCCCATAACAAATGAAAATGCAAGGTGCTGTATCAACCGAAAAAACAGCGGTTTTCACCATCTGCGCAACACGTTAAAAGGCGCCCGACAGGCGGGCGCCTTTTAACAGGATGGGATAATCGAAAAATGTTATTGGGCGGATTCCTTGGCCTTGTTTTCGCTCTCCTGCCGTATCTGCACGCGGCGGATCTTGCCACTGATGGTTTTGGGCAGCTCGGGCACAAACTCGACGATGCGGGGGTACTTATAGGGCGCCGTCTGCTTCTTTACATACTGCTGCAGCTCCTTGGCAAGCGCGTCCGAGGGCGAATAGCTCTTGGTAAGCACGATGGTGGCCTTTACCACCTGCCCGCGAATAGGGTCGGGCGCGCCGGTAACGGCGCACTCCAGCACGGCGGGGTGCTCCATGAGCACGCTTTCAATCTCGAACGGGCCAATGCGGTAGCCGGAGGCCTTGATAACATCGTCGGTGCGGCCGACATACCAGAAGTAACCGTCCTCGTCGCGCCAGGCGGTGTCGCCGGTGTGGTACATGCCGTCGTGCCATGCCTCTTTGGTGCGGTTTTCGTCGCGGTAGTAGCCCATAAACAGGCCGACCTGTTTTTTATCGGTGGTGCGCACTACGATCTCGCCCACCTCACCGGTGGAAACCGAACTGCCGTCCTCGTTCACAAGGTCTACATGGAACAGCGGCGAGGGCTTGCCCATCGAGCCGGGCTTGGGTGTGGTACCCGCAAGGTTTGCGATAAGCAGGGTGGTTTCGGTTTGGCCAAAGCCCTCCATGAGCTTTAAGCCGGTATACTCATAAAAGCGGTTGAACACCTCGGGGTTGAGCGCCTCACCCGCAACGGTGGCATACTTAAGCGAGCTTAAGTCGTAGCCGCCCATCCCCTCTTTGATAAAGAAGCGGTAGATAGTCGGAGGCGCGCAGAACGAGGTGATGCCGTATTTCTCGATCTTATGCAACAGGTCGCCGGCCGAGAACTTTTCAAAGTCGTATACAAACACGCCGGCCCCCAAAAACCACTGCCCGTACAGCTTGCCCCATACGGCCTTTCCCCAGCCGGTTTCAGAAACCGTAAGGTGCAGCCCGTCGGAGGGGATGTTCTGCCAGTGCTTGGCGGTAATCATGTGGCCGATGGCGTAGGTATTGTCGTGAATAACCATCTTGGGGTAGCCGGTGGTGCCGGAGGTGAAGTATAAAAGCATCGGGTCGTCGGCAAGGGTTTCGGGCTTTGAAAACATGCCGTCGGATGCAGCAATCTCCTCATCGAGGTCGACAAACCCGGGGTTTTTGCCCCTTACCATGAATTTGTTTGCAAGAGCGGGATACTCTTTTGCGGCATCCAGCACATGCTGGGGAACCTCGCCCTCGCCGGTGCAGACAATCGTAGTAATGCCAGCCGCCTCAAAGCGGTACACAAGGTCTTTTTTGGTCAGCAGGTTGGTTGCGGGTATAACGATGGCGCCCAGCTTCATCAGCGCCGTAATCACATACCAAAACTGGTAATGCCGCTTGAGAATGAGCATAACCCTGTCACCCTTTTTAACGCCCGCCTTCTGCAATACGGCGGCGGTGCGGTCGCTCAGGCTCTTGAGCTCGCCGAAGCTGAAGATGCGCTCCTCACCCTGCTCGTTGCACCAAACCAGCGCGCGGCGGTTCGGGTCCTTCTGTGCAAAGGCATCTACCACATCGTAGGCAAAGTTGAAGTTGTGGGGGTACACCGGCTCAAAGGACGTAAGCACGCCGTTTTCGTCGAAGACCTCCTTACAGTATTGTAAATGAAGATTATCCATCATCTTGACCAAGCCTTTCCGGTTTCTTATACTTTTAAGCGGTGCTCGAAAGTACGCCACCTATTCGAAAAAGTGTGATATAGAAGCGAAGACTTATTATTCCGCGTCTTTGCGGTCTTTTAAAACGATTGCAAGGAACCTGCAGTCCTTACCGTCCGCCGCAATCATCCCGTGGCCGTGGCCGGAATTGTAGTAGATCGCGTCGCCCTCGTGAAGGGTTTCGATATGGTTTTCCATGGCAACCTTTAAGCTGCCTTCAAGGATAAAATCCATCTCCTGCCCCTCGTGGCTGCTCAGATGAATCGGTTCCCCCTGCTCTTTTTCGCTGTAAGGCGCGGTAACAAGAAACGGCTCGGCAAATTTTTCTTTAAACAGCGGAGCCAGGTGCTGGTAAGTGAAGCCCTCGCGGCGCTTGATCGGCAGGCCCTTGTCTTTGCGGACGATCGAGTAGAAAGAAAGCCGGGGGTTTTCGCCGGTCAGCAATTCCACAAGGTCTACGCCAAAGACCTCGGCACAGCGGTAGAGGAAGGTAAACGAAAAGTCGCTGTTCCCGCTTTCCAGCTGCACGTACTCGTCCGCCGATATTCCGGTAGCCTTTGCCATCTCCTCCACCGAAAGCTCCAAAATCTCTCTTAGGGTTTTAATTCGCTCGGCAATTTCTGCAATTCGAGTTTCCATGGTAGCATCCTCCTATAGTCTGTTTCAGTCTATTATTCTCGGCAGCAGCAGGTTTAAACAACAAAAAAGCCCATCCCAATCCTTAAAAGAACTGGGACGAGCTTTAATCATGCCCGCGGTACCACCCATATTGTGTGTAAAACACCACTAAGCGAAGTTCTAACAAACTTCCGACATTAACGCAGCCATACGGAGGTTATCTACTGGCCCTAAGGCGTTCAACCCTCGGCTCGGGAGTGATAGGGGAACCTGCCTGCGCATTACCGGCTTACACCAAACCGCCGGCTCTCTTAAAATGCAACGAAACAACCCGTCTCCGTCTTTGCCTTTAAACTATATGTACTAATGATAATCAGCTAAAACGCTTTTGTCAAGACCTGTATGACATTTTATATAAATATTACAGTTACGCTTTCGACGTATCGTTCTGCTTAATGCCGGAGAGAACATAAAACTGTGGGGTATCCACCAATATATCTATTTGAAAATAATCCTTAAACGCCAATGCTTCGTCCGTAGCGGATTTTAGTGGCCATGACAGATTACTCATCACTGCCTTACCCGCATGTACCTGATTAACGATGTCCTTCCCCGCGCCGTGGGCAACCACCACCCTGCCGCCCTGCCTGAGCATTGCATAGATATGCCTTATCAGCCGGGGCTTATCGGGGAAATGGGGATAGGCGTTATAGATTACGGCGACATCAAAGCCTTTTTCATCCACATCGAACAGGTCGGCCGCGATAAAACGAAGGCTTGGGTCGGTAAACTTTTCGCGCGCCTGCGCAATCATCTGCTCCGAGAGATCAACACACAGGACATCCGACGGCCTGCACTGAAGTAATGCCGGAAGCATCACGCCGGTGCCGCAGGCAATGTCGGCAATCTTTGCGCCGGGCTGGATATCCGCAAGCGCAGTGATCGCACTGAGCTTCTCGGCAGGAGGAAGACAGCGGGCATCCCATGTTGGTGCACCGGCGTCAAAGTAATCCTTCATCTGCACAGATATCTGCCTGTATTGTAATTCGTCCATTCACAAAACCTTACCTATGTCAAACTTGGCGGGTCACGCCGTGGTTAACAGATGCGCGGCAGCCCTTCCCCGTACAGCTGGGTTAGAATACGGGTTCCTCCCACGGCGGTGTGCAGCAGCACCGTTTCGGCTGCCTGCATCGATACCACCCCGATGATTGCGGCATATTCGCCGTATGGGCTGCCTTGGATGCAGGCGAGCGCCTTTTGCGCATCCTCTCGGGCAACCACCGCCACCAGCTTGCCCTCGTTGCCCATGTAAAGCGGGTCCAGCCCCAATATACCGCACAGGCCGCGAACCTGAGGGGTTACCGGGATAGCGGTTTCCTCCAGCGTAATGCAGCAGCGTGAGGCCGTCGCGAACTCGCTCAGCACCGTCGCCAGCCCGCCGCGCGTAACATCGCGCATCGCCTTTACGCGAACGCCGCTGCCAACAAGCGCCGCGGTAATGCCGTTGAGTGGCGCGCAGTCGCTCCGTATATCGTTTTGAACACCCATGCGCGCACTTAAGATGGTCGCATGGTGGTCGCCCAAGCTGCCGGAGAGCAACACGATATCGCCGTCGGCGCAGTTTGCGGAGCTGATTACACAGCCCTGTGGCACAAAGCCCACCCCCGACGTGTTGATGTACAGCCCGCCCTTGCCTTCCACCACCTTGGTATCGCCCGCTACAATGGTTATGCCCGCTTCGGCCGCCGTATGCGCCATGGAGAGGGCAATCCGCTCAAGGAACTCGGTGTCCAGACCCTCTTCTAGGATAAACCCGCAGGTGAGGTACTTCGGAACGGCACCGCTCATCGAGAGGTCGTTCACCGTTCCGCACACCGCGAGCCTGCCGATATCCCCGCCGTTAAAGAAGAGCGGCGTAACCACAAAGCTGTCGGTGGTAACCGCGATGGTCGCGGCTCCGGGCAGAACGGCGGAATCCTCCATCCGCGCCAGCACAGGGTTGTTAAAATGCCTGGCAAAGACGCTTTCTATCAGTTCGGCGGTGGCTTTACCGCCGCTGCCGTGCGCCATAGTAATCTTCATAGGGGTACTCAGCCTTTCTGAAAAAATGCGATATAACGACCGCGTTGCGACAGCAGCCTTCCACCGATAGAATCATCATCTTTGTCTCGGCTGCCGTTTGTTTACATAGTAGTTATAGCAGCTGCCCTCGGTGGAAACCATGCATGCGCCCTGCTGAGACTGCGGCGTGCAGACGGTGCCGAACAACGGGCATTGCGTCGGGTTGATTGCCCCTGTAAGCACCTGCGCACAACGGCAGTTCGGGTTATGCTCATGGTCGGCAAGCAGCTGCGCACTGCCCGCGTCAAACGCGCTGTATTCCTCCCGCAGCTGCATCCCGGAGCCTTCAATAATACCCATCCCGCGCCACGCGGCGTCGCAGGGGGTAAAATACTTCTGCACTGCGCGCTGGGCAAGCTCGTTCCCCTTCGCCGTAACGACCGAGGGATAGAGGTTCATCACCCGCGCCTGCCCGCGGCATTTCACCAGCGCATAGAGCGCCGCCAGTATCGGCTCGCCCTCAAACCCGGCCACAGCAAAGGGAATGTGAAATTCCTGCGAAAGCCCCAAAAACAGATCGCTGCCCGTGATGGTGCTGACGTGCCCCGGGGCCAGAAAGGCGTCGATGCCCCCCTGCACGCGGCACACCCAATCGATCACCTGCGGCATGGTTTTAAGGGATGTAAGCAGTTTGACATTGGTGATATTGTTTTGGATGGCCTCCTCAAGCAGCATGGCATAAACCGGCGTCGTGGTTTCAAACCCGACGGCTGCAAATACAAAGGTTTTGGCCTTATCGGCAGCGGCAAGCTTTAAGGTGTCCATCGGCGAATAGACCATGGCCACCTGCCCGCCCATGGCTTTTGCATCGCTGAGGCTTTGCTTGCTGCCCGCGACGTGCAGCATGTCGCCGAAGGTGACGACCACCGTATCCGGCTCCATACACAGCTGCAGAAGCCTGTCGATATAAGCGGTTACCGTCACACAAACTGGGCAGCCGGGGCCGGAGATGAGATGAATATTGGGCGAAAGCATCCCCTCGATACCGCAGCGGGAGATAGCCGCCGTGTGGGTGCCGCACACCTCCATGATGTTCATGGGCGGGCCGTCGTAGTTTGCCAAAAAGGCTTTATAATTGATCACAGCGCCTCCAACTCCTCAAACAGCTCCGTGAGCATATCGCTCTCTTCCTGCGAAAGCACCTGCAGGATGCAGCCCGCGTGCACCAGCACATAATCACCCGGTTTGATGCGGACCAAGCCCGCCTGCGCCTCTACCGTATTGCCGCTAAAATCCACAACGGCCTTTGTTCCCTCTATTGAGATCACCCTACCGGGCATTGCAACACACATCTTTTATCCTTGCCTTTCCGACCAATGTTTTAAAACAGCATATTACTAGTTTGTACTGATTCGCTCTCTGCGCAGAGCCACGCCTGTCCAAGGCAGATGCCCCCGTCGTTGGTAGGTACCGCGCTGTTCAGGTATACCTCAAATCCCGCCTTTTCCAGACACTGCACACAATCGCTTACCAGCAGCAGGTTGGCAAACACGCCGCCGGATAAGGCTACCGTATTCTCACCGCTTTCGCTGCGCAGGTAGATACAAATCTTGAGCACCATCTCCGCAATCGACCGGTGAAAGCCCAGCGCCAGCGCGCGCTTATCCGCGCCGCCTCGGTAGGCCTTGTAAACAGCTTGGAACAGCCCAGCCTGATCAATCGTTATGCCCATCTCATCATAAGTAATAGCACAATGCAGCGTAAAAGGCAATATCCCTGCCTCCTCACAGGCTGCGGCACAGTTTTCGAGGGCAATGGCGCATTCGCCCTCGAAGGAGTTTTCGACCTTAAGCTCCAGCATGGCGCTCACCGCGTCGAACAGCCTGCCCATGCTCGAGGAGCTGCTCACATTTACCCCGTTTATGAGCGCGGCCTTAACGGTTGAGAACGTCTCGTCCATGCACGGCTCACCCGCCGCGTACAGGTAGCACTGCGCGGCAAGGGCGGCGTTCTTTGCCACCCTATCCCCTCCGCAAAGCGAAACGTAGCGGAGATGTGCCTTTCTTTCATAAGCTGTACCCTTGCAGAGCAGGAACTCCCCACCCCAGACGGCGCCGTCCGTGCCGTAGCCTGTGCCGTCAAATACCACGCCGATGCAGGAGGAAAGCCCATGTTCCGCCATCACCGACGCCGCATGCGCGTGGTGGTGCTGAATCGCCACCGCTTTGATGCTTCCGCTTGATGTGAGCCGTTTGGCAAGCTGTGTAGTCAGATACCCCGGGTGCAGGTCGTGCGCGATAAGCTGCGGGTGAATGCCGAAAAGGCCCCGCATATGGGTAAGGCCCGCTTCGTAGGCACGCGACACCGCAAAGCTTTCCATATCCCCAAAATACTGGCTGAGGTAGGCGCGGTTATTCTGATACAGGCAAAAGCCCGCTTTCAGGTCGCCGCCCATGGCGAGTACCGGCTGCTTGGCCTGTTGGGTAAGTATAATGGGCAGGGGCACATACCCGCGGCTGCGGCGTATGAGCTGCTCCCTGCCGCACACCACCCGGGCAACGGAATCGTCGAGCGGCGTAACAATCCGCCGAAGATTGTAAAGCACCCCCGTAAGATACGGGGAGCGAAGCGAAAGCATCTCCTCATCATGGGTGATAATCGGTTCGGCGGTAAGGTTGCCGCTCGTCATAACGAGCGGCCCGCAGGCGTCGGTTAAAAGCTGGTGCAGCGGCGTATAGGCCAAAAAGGCGCCGATAAACCGGCTCTCACCGCCAACGCTCTTACAAAAGCCGTTCACTTTGGGCTTTAATAAAACGATTGGGCGTGCGGAGGAAAGCAGCAGGGCCTCCTCCCGCGCGGTAACCTCACAATCATCTTGCAGCATGCCGATGCTTGGGAACATTACAGCAAAGGGCTTCTTCTCGCGATGCTTTAAGAGCCTGAGCCGTTCCACTGCCTCTGTATGACTAGGCAGGCAGGCGAACTGGTAACCGCCGATCCCCTTGACGGCGAGTACCTTCCCCTCCATCAGCAGGGTTATCGCCTTTGCCAGTGCTTCATCCCGATGATGGGCGCCCTCCGGCAGCTGCAGAATCAGCTGCGGCCCGCAGTCGTGGCAGGCAATGGTCTGGGCGTGGCAGCGGCGGTTGCCCATCTGCCGGTACTCCTGCGCGCAGGCGTCGCACATCTCAAACTGCCGCATGGTGATATTCTCACGGTCATAGGGAAGCACCTCGATAATGCTGTAGCGCGGCCCGCACGCCACGCAGCTGATAAACGGATACTGTGCGCGGCGGTCGTCTTTCTCGTACAGCTCCCGCCTGCAGGTTTCACACATGGGCAGGTCGGGCGGGATAAGCGGTGTCTCACCGCTCATAGGGCTGCTGGGAACAATCACAAAGCCTGAGAACCGCTGCTCCGGCAGCGGGGTTGTTATCACCTGCTGAACGCTGGCGCCCTCGGGTGGACACGACTTTAGGCGATGGACAAAATCGTCTATCGCCTGCTCTTCACCGGCTGCCGCAATCTCTACAATGCCTCCACTGTTTTTTACAGTGCCGGTTATATTCAGTTGCTGCGCGAGCCGGGCGACAAAAGGACGGTAGCCCACCCCCTGGACAATGCCCAGCACGGTAATTTGCGCGGTCACTGAGTCTCTATACCCTCAATCTCCACCTCGGTGCCGATCTTGCTGGGGACACCCTCGGTGCCGCATTTCGGGCACTGGTACTGCATCAGCTTGCGGGCAAACACCTCGCCGCAGTCGGGACATTGCAGCATGGCCTTAATGGGCCGAATGCATACCTCGGCGCCCTCGCAAACGGTACCCGCCGAAACCTCTTTAAAATACATGCAGATGCTGTCTGCGGAATAGCCGGAGCTCTCGCCAACCGCCAGATGAATCTTGGTCACCTTGCTTTTGCCAAGCTCCTCCGCCTTTTTGGTCGCGTAGGTGACCATATCCGCCGCTTTATGATAATCGTGCATGGTTAATCCTCCTATTCTGTTTTCGTTCCTTGTGACGGAGCCTTATCCTCATCCTTGTGCGCCGCAAAAACATCCACGGTTTTAACGGCACCGGGCGCGGTGTAGCTTCTAAGCATTGAAAGGCTGTTCTTATTGCAGCTCTCTATGCAGGACGCGCACTGAATGCAGCCAAACCGCTCGATCGACCATGTTTTATCCGCGCGGTTGACGGTTATCGCACCGGTGGGGCACTTCTTTGCGCACAGCCCGCAGAACACGCAGGAATCAATATCAATGGCAATCTGCCCTCTGGTGCGCTCCGGGTAGTTGCGCGGCTGCTGCGGATACTTCCGCGTAGCCGGTTTAGAAAAAAGGTTGTGCACTGCCGTTTTGGCAAAATTCATCATGTTCATAGTCAGATACTTGCCCTTCCTTTGGGGTTATATAGATCGTCCTGAATATAATCTTAAGACTACCTCTCGGTACAGCTGATGCAGGGGTCTATGGTGAGAATCAAAATCGGCACATCCGCAAGCTGGCTGCCTTTGAGCGTCTCCAGCAAGCCGGGCAGGTTTGCGAAAGTGGGGGTGCGCACGCGCATGCGGTCTAAAAACTTGGTGCCGTTGGCCTTGATATAGTAAACCGCCTCGCCTCTGGGCTGCTCCACCCGCATGAGGTACTCGCCCTGTGGGAAGCCCTTCACCGGTACGGCCACCTCGCCCGCCGGTATCTTTGCCGCCACCTGACGGATGATATCGATAGACTGGAAGATCTCCTGAATACGCACGTCGGTGCGCGCGTAGCAGTCGCCCACGTCGCTCGTGATCGGCTCAAAGTCGATATCGGGGTACGCCGCGTAGCCCATCTTGCGGGTATCGAGCGCGATACCGCTTGCCCGCATAAATGGCCCTACCGCGCCAAGGTCATGCGCCTGCTGTTTGGTTAAATGGCCTACGCCCTTAAGGCGGGTACCCACCGAATAATCGTTTAAGAAGGTTTGGGTGAGCGCTTTCAGCTCCTTCTCCATCCCGTCGAAAATCTTGATGAAATCGGCGATCATGCCGTTATCCATATCCTTGCGCTGCCCGCCTACCTTGTTAACGGAAAAGATCACGCGCCCGCCGGTGGAGTACTCAAACATATCCAGAATCTTTTCGCGGATACGCCACGACTGCATAAACAGGCTCTCGAAGCCAAAGCCGTCGGCAAGCAGGCCCAGCCACAAAAGGTGGCTGTGGATGCGCGACATCTCGCTCCACAGGGTGCGCAGGTACTTCGCACGCGGCGGAATCTCTATATTCATAATGCGTTCCACCGCCTCACAGTAGCCCATGCCATGCATGAAGCTGCAGATGCCGCAGATACGCTCGGCTACGTATACCATCTCATTAAAGTCTTTTTTCTCAACGAGTTTTTCAAGCCCTCTGTGCACAAAGCCAATGGAGGGTATGGCCTCTACCACCTTTTCATCCTCGAGTACTAGGTCGAGATGAATCGGCTCCGGCAGAACCGGATGCTGAGGCCCAAACGGAACAACACTGCGTGTAGACATGTATGATGATTCCTTTCTGGCTTAGCATTTAAAGCATTTGCCGCTTAAACGGTTTTCCCCTTCGGCTTAAAAGGCGACTGCTCCCCTGTGCGGTACAGGTTCCCCTTGTAATCGGCGGTAAGCAGCGTAATCGGCACCCCGAAAAGGTCGTGAATCTCATTCTCATACAAAAATGCGGGTGCGAAGATACTGCTGATGCTCATAAGCGTCGTACCTTCCTCAATATTCAGGCGCAGACACAAAAGCTCATACTCTTTACCGAAGGAATAAAGCAACTCGACGCCATGCTCCACGGTGGTGGCACTGATCTGCACCAGACGATAGCCTTCACTCTTAATGCGCATCATCTCTTCCATGAGGTTGTCGACGATGATGTCTACATATAAGGTTTGACGCATTACACATCCTCCTCCTTCATCCGCTTGCGCTTTTCATTAAGCAGCCCCACCGCCTGCACAACGCCGTCGATGATGGCCTCGGGGCGGGCGGCGCAGCCGGGCACATAGATGTCCACCGGCAAAACGGTGTCTACTCCGCCAAGGATGTTATAGCATTCTTTGAATATCCCGCCGTTGCAGGCGCAGATACCCACTGCGACAACCACCTTGGGGCTAGGCATCTGCTCGTATATTTGTTTTACCACCGGCTCGTTTTGATGGTTGATGCCGCCCGTAATAAGCAGGATGTCCGCGTGCTTGGGATTGCCTGTATTGATAACGCCAAAGCGCTCCACATCATAAACAGGGGTCAAGCAGGCCAGCACCTCAATGTCGCAGCCGTTGCAGCTCGAGCCATCATAATGCAAAAGCCATGGGGATTTTGCCACATTCAACATGTTTTAACCCGTACCTTTCCAAACTGAACAAGATTGTTACCTTTGCAGCCACGAGCCGCGTATATGATTAAATGAAAGACAGTATCATCAGGTTTACCACACCGGTAACCAGCGTAACAATCCAGGTGGATTTCATCATGACCTCCCACTTCACTCTGGGGAAGATGTTGTCCACTAAGATTTCCATATAGTAGGTAACGAGGCAAACCGCTACCGCGATAAGTGCGCTCCACCAGCTGGAGTTAACGATAAACAGGCCCACCAAACCGAGCAGAAACACGTTCTCATACCAGTGAGAAAGCTCCACCAGCGCCAGAATATTGCCCGAAATCTCGGTGGTCAGGCCCTTTACCAGCTCCTGATGCGCATGGTGGGAGGTGCTTAAGTCAAAGGGCGACTTTCTGAATTTGATGGTGAGGATATAGACAAAGCCAATAAAGATACCCGGCAGGTATGCAATGTTTGAAACGCTGCTTGTCAGGATATCCTTTACAGAAAAGCTGCCGCTCGACATATAAAAGCCGATTGCAACGAGCAGCACCATCGGCTCGTAGGCCATCATCTGCGTAAGCTCTCTCTGAGCGCCCAGCGTGCTGTAGGGGGAGTTTGCCGAGCAGGCCGACATCATAAAGAAGATACCCGCAAGGGTAAGGGCAAAGAATACGAGCAGCAGGTCGCCGCCGTAAAAGAAGAGGCAGCCTGTAAATACGGTAAAGATCAAAAAGCCTGTAACCAAAAAGTTCTGCACCTGATTTACGATAACCGACTGCTTGGAGAACAACTTAAACAGGTCGTAGAACGGCTGTAACAAAGGCGGGCCCTGCCGCCCCTGCATCCTCGCGGTAATCTTGCGGTCTATGCCTGCGAGAAGACCGCCGACAACCGGCGCAAAAACCAGATAAAGTACCATGCAAACCAACGGCATCATCTTACACGGCACCCCCAATCGCTATGATCATTATAATAACAAGTGCTGCAGCAGCTAATGCTATAGAGGGCTTTAAAATCTTCTTTTCACCGAAATAGTCTTCCATATACCAGCTTGCAAGATACATCGACGTGCTGCCGCCGAATGAATTGGTAAATTGGCGGTCGTCGCCCGTATTGGCGCCGCTCATGTAAGACATAACTACTTTGTTCTTTTTGCCAAAGGTAAGCACCCGCACCGCAACGGGCAGGATGACGATAAAGAACAGCATCATCATCATGATATTCATGTTGCCGTTGCTGATGATGGCAGGGAGTGTTTGATGGAACATCTCCGCCAGAAAAGGCTCCACGAAGTGCGTGGAAACCAACGGGAAGAGGATGCAGAGCGCCGTCATGATCACGGCCTGCGAGATAAGCGAGAACCACTCGCTCTTTCCGGTTTTGTTGGACAGGCGTTCGGAGTTATGTAGCACCGCAACCAGCTTGCCCAGCCATTTGGTCCAGTAAAACAGCGTAGTGGCGCTGCCGAAAACAAGGAATATTACAAGAAGGATGCTGTTTGTATCCACAAAGGCCTTGAGGGCCGCCCACTTGGAGATAAGCATGCCGAAGGGAGCCAAAAACATGCCCGCAATACCGATAATCATCACAAACGCAAGAGGCGGCAGTTTTACGATAAGGCCGTGCATATCCTCTATATTGCGGCTGCCGGTTCTGTTTTCCACTGCGCCAACCGAGAGGAACATCAGCGATTTAGAAACCGCATGGAACATGATAAGCAGTACGCCTGCCCACACAGCCTCATGCAGGCCCACCCCTGCGCAGGCCGTGATAAGCCCAAGATTTGAAACTGTGGAATAAGCCAGCACTTTTTTGCCGTCACTCTGCGAGATGGCAAGCAGTGAAGCGGCAAGAAAGGTAAAGCCGCCGATGGTCGTAACCATGGTTCCGGCCAAGTTGCCGCTGAAGGTGGGTGAAAGGCGGATAAGCAGGTATACCCCCGCTTTTACCATCGTAGCGGAATGCAGCAGCGCGGAGGTTGGGGTGGGCGCAACCATCGCCCCCAATAGCCAGCGCGAAAAGGGCAGCTGAGCGCTTTTGGTCATGGCCGCAAACGCCAGCAGCGTAACGGGGATAATCGCAACCTTGTTGCCTGTCCCCAGTGCAACCAGGCTGTGAAGGTCGGCAACATGAAGCTGCAAAGCCGCGTAAACAATGGCGATTGCAAACCCCAAACCGCCTAAAAGGTTCATCCACAAAGCGCGGAAGGAATTGTTCATCGCTTCCTCGCTTTTATTGTATCCGATAAGCAGGAAGGAGCAGATACTGGTAATCTCCCAGAAGAAGTACATCCAGGTAAGATTATTGGAGAACACCAGCCCAAACATCGCGCCTAAAAAGACAAACAGCATGGCAAAGAAAAAGCCCGACCTGTCTTTGTACTCGGTGTGGTGCTTATGGTAATCCCGCATATACCCCACCGCGTAAACACAAATAAGGCAGCCTACGATACCTATAATCAGGCACATCATGACGGTAAGATTATCGGAAACGATGTGGCTTACCTCCGACTCGCCGTTGCCCGAAAGCTCCAGCCACGCGGTTAAACCGCTTTGTACCAGCGAAAGCAGTGCCACATAGTACTTTTTATAACGAAACCCGTAATACACAACCAGCGCGGTTATTCCAAGCTCTGCTATGAGCATGGCCATGTCCAGCTGCGGGGTGCTTGATAAAAATTCCCTGCTTTGACCGCTTAATAAGCTCGCTGCCGCAAAATACAGCACCGCCGCGACAATAAGAACACAGCTGCCGTAAATGAAGATCTCCCGTCCCCTGCTCTGCCGCTTCATAAAAGACAAAAGCAATGCGGCAAAGAAAGGAAAAATGATCAGGAACGCGATAACCGCCATAAAAACCACCATTTCTCCCACGCGAACAATAGTCAATGGGTCTTAAATATACCTTGGGAGCGCTGCAAACTCATTTGTATCCAAGCTGTTGTAATACTAATTTCTCTTTAAAACAACGCTTTGCGTTGTTGCAGAATGCGTTTTGAACGGTAATTCGGCGGCTTAAAGACTGGAAAGGAGAATCTATCCCTTTTCAAATAGAATTTAGTATAAAACCCTTAAAATTCTTCGTGTCTTAAATAGTATTGCTGCTCCAACTGATTTATATTACTGCGCTTTTTCTGCAAAGTCAATGCAAAGAGACGTAAAAAGCAAGCAAAAAACATATTTAACTTGCCTATGATTACTACTTATCGGAGTTAAGGCTGCGTTTGTCAGATTACAAACGCAGCCCTTTTAGATGCTAAAAACGAATAACGTTCTACTTTAAAGCTGTTATGCCTCTTTCTCCTGTGCGGATGCGCACGGCATCCTGAATATCGGAGATAAAAATCTTGCCGTCACCCACTTCTCCGGTTCTGGCGGTTTCACAGATCTTGGCAATCACCGCTTCGGCCCGTTCATCCTCGACAATGGTCTCGATCTTGATCTTGGGCAAAAAGTTATAATCCACCTCCGCGCCGCGAACGAACTCCTTCCAGCCCTTCTGATTGCCACATCCCATGACTTCGGTAATGCTCAGCCCGTTGAGGCGCAGCTCTGTTAACGCCTCTTTAATATCCTCAAGCTTTTCCGGCCTGATAATCGCTTCTATTTTTTTCATCTTTTTATCCTCATTTCATCACAATCGCACTGTGTTAGTTGTCCATACCGTTAAACGCCGGATAGGCGGACTCGCCGTGCTGCGAGGCATCCAAGCCGATGGCTTCCTCTCTGGCGGAAACGCGGATGTTCTTGGTAAAGAGCTTGGCAATACCGAATGCAATAAGGGTACCCGCAACGGCAATGACAATCGTGATCGCGATCGAGGCCAGCTGGCGCAAAAACAGGCTCCACTCGCCGAACACAAGGCCGTTCCACTGCGCCACGGAATTGACCGAGGTGTGGGTAAAGAGGCCGGTCGCAATGCCGCCCCAGATACCGCCGATGCCATGGCAGCCAAATGCGTCAAGTGCGTCGTCATAGCCGAGCTTGGACTTGACGACGGTGATGAAGAAGTAGCAGATGGGGCTTACCAGCGCGCCGATGATAATAGAGGCCCAGATCGGCACAAAGCCCGCGCCGGGGGTAATGGCAACCAGACCAATGACAAAGCCGGTGGAAGCGCCCACAAGCGTCGGCTTGCCGTTATGAATCCGCTCAATAAGGAGCCATGAAAGCATCGCCGCCGCCGCGGAGGTGTTGGTGGTCATGAAGGCGTGCACCGCCAGTTCGTTGGCCGCACCGGCACTGCCCGCGTTAAACCCGAACCACCCAAACCATAAAAGCGCGGCGCCAAGGAACACAAACGGCACGTTGTGGGGATGGTAGGTAGCTTTTCCGTGATTCTTGCGCTTGCCGAGCAGCAGCGAAAGCACCAGCGCACTAACGCCCGAACTGATATGTACCACGTTGCCGCCCGCGAAATCGAGCGCACCGAGTTTTTGCAGCAGGCCACCGCCCCATACCATGTGCGCCAGCGGATAGTAAACGATTACCGACCATACCGCGATAAAGATGAAAAGCGCTGAAAACTTCATTCTTTCAACAATCGCGCCGGTGATAAGCGCCGGAGTGATGATGGCAAACATCATTTGAAAGATTGAAAAGCAAAGGTTTGGAATGGTTGCGGCGTATGGCCCCGGTTCCCCGCCGACGCCCGAAAGGGCAAACCATTTAAGGTTCCCGATAATTCCACCGAAATCGCCGCTGAAGGACAAAGAATAACCGATCAGTACCCATAAGATGGATGCAAGGCCCATGATGAAAACCGACGACATGATGGTGTTGATGGCGTTTTTGCGTTTTACTAAGCCCCCGTAAAAAAATGCAAGCCCCGGGGTCATCAGTAAAACCAGTGCGGATGAGATGAGCATCCACGCAATATCCCCTGAATTAAGCGCGTTCATTAAGTACTTTCCTCCCAATAAATGATGACTTTTGTACTGTCGAAATTATCTTTTTTTTAATACCCGCTTTTTAAACTTAATGCCAGCAAATTAAGCTCAAAAAAACAAAAAAAGCTAATGTCTGTAATGTTATCCCGACATTACAGACATTAGCCTCATTGCTTACTGTAAAATAACATATTTTCATATGAAATGCAAGTATAAATTTTTAAAATACTGTCGTAAAAAGACAAATTGATGGAGGGAATTGAAAAATTCAAAATATACTGATATTATATATATTAGGTTTATATCAACCCATATAGAACTATTTTGTACGCTGGACTAATACTTAGGGAAAAACAGACGCAAAATAATGGAGTAACGAAAAGAACCGAGTTTAAGGAGACTTATGCTAAATTTTAAAGCCATCACACTAGACGACAGAGAGATTATTGATGAATATATCAAGGCTTCCGATTTTAAAAGCTGTGACTACTCGTTTGTAAACAACTTTATCTGGTCAAAACCGAACAATATTGAGTTTGCAATAGTGGAAGGCTTCTACTGCTTAAAAAGTGTTTTTAAGAACGAGGCCCTTTACACCTTTCCTGCCGGGAACGGAAACCTTCAAACCGTTATAAATGCTTTGCTTTTAGACGCAAAGGAAAGGGACACAACCTTCGGACTCAGAGGAATACCGGCGGATAAGGTTTTAGAGATTGAAGTGCTCTTCCCCGGCACGTTTGATTTTACCTCAAATCGGGATGAATCTGATTATATCTACAGCGTTGCGAGCCTAACCAGTCTATCCGGCAAGAAATATCAAAGCAAACGAAACCACATCGCCCGGTTTAAGGACAACCCCAACTGGTCTTATGAGGACATTACCAAGGAAAACATCGATGAATGCTTTGAGATGAACAACGAATGGTGCAAAAAATACGTCTGTTACGATGACATTAACTTAAAGCATGAGCTCTGCGCCGTAAAGACGGCCTTTGCGCATTTTTTTGATTTAGGCTTAACCGGCGGGTTAATCAGGCAGGACGGCAAGGTGGTGGCGTTTACCATGGGCGAACCGCTTTCGTCCGACACCTATGTGGTGCATATCGAGAAGGCCTTTGCGGAGATTCAGGGGGCCTACCCGATGATAAACCGCGAGTTTTTAGCGCACAACTGCCAATCCTTCCAATACGTAAACCGCGAAGAGGATATGGGCGACGAGGGTTTAAGGAAAACCAAGCTCTCTTATCACCCCGAGATACTTTTGGAAAAGTTCACTGCCACCATGAAAAAGGGTTAAGAGATGATATGCTTTGCCGACAAGTCGATGATCCCATGGCTGAAGGAGATTTGGCAGGAAGCCTTTGGGGACGATGACGCCTATATCAGCTTCTTTTATAAAAACCGGTTCACCGGGAGCAACACCTTAGTGTGGCTGGAGGCGCAAAAGCCTGTGGCGATGCTGACCTTGCTGCCAGCAAAAATCGTTGTGGAAGGTAAACAGCATCCGATAAAATACATCTACGGCGTGGCGACAAAGGCGGAATATCGCGGCAGAGGAATCAGCACCGCACTGTTAGATTATGTAAAGGAGCAGGCAGAGCGAGACAAGGAGTGGCTGGCCTTGGTTCCCGCAAGCGAAAGCCTGTTTGATTTTTATAAAAGGTTAGGGTACCACACTGCATTCTACCTCAAGGAGCTTACAATACACAACGAGCAGATAAAAACGGCGCCTAAAGCTGTATATAGCTGCTCCGATCTCTCAGCCGAAGAATACAAGGCCCTCAGGGACAGTCGTTTTGCGAAATCAGGCTATGTACTTTGGGACGTAAATGCCATTGATTACGTTCTGCGGGAAAACCGTCTGGTGGGAGGAACCGCCGTTAAGATTACCTTAAACGGTAATTTTTACCTGTTACTTTATCGCAAGAAAGATCATATTCTGCAGGTAAGGGAAACAAGCCTTAACGAAGATAATTTAATACCTGTCTTAGCGGGCGTCGCCCTGCAAGAGGAATGCCACACAATACGCGTAAGATTACCGGAAGATTTTAGAGCGGACACGCCCGCTCGAGCATTCGGAATGCTGTACGCGAAATCGCCCATCGCTTTAACGAATGCTTATCTGAATTTGGTACTAGACTGATAAAGCTAAAACCTCCTGATTGAGTGAATCAACAGGAGGTTTTGAGTTTCGGGTAAATTTCTAATAGGGTGTACGACGTGTTTGCGTTTAAACGATACTGGGTTTGTTTGTTAACATACTCATCATGAAATTACCGATGCAGTGATGGAACGCACACAATTCCGCCCCTGTGACTTTGCCAGATACAAAGCCTTGTCGGCATATTTCAAGAAATCATCCAAGCTTTCAACGGTCGCCGAAGTAACCCCGGTGATGCCAATGCTGGTCGTAATCTTGATGGGCCTGCCTTCAAAGAGTATTTCCGCCTCCGCGATGTTGGTTAGGATCCGTTCGGCGATCACCCGGCAATCCTCCATGGTTGTTTTTGGCAGCAGCACCACAAACTCTTTACAGATGAAAACATATTCCGCATTTTATACGACATCGGCGGGCGTTTTTGCAAGTTGAATATCAGGAAAAATTTCGTTTATCTCCGTGAATTTATCGCTGCTTGTTCTGGTTACGATAATATCCGTACCCGCAACACCGGCAAATCGAATGAGACCGCCAATTAACATCTTGGCCATGCTGCCAAACCCTATAAAACCAAACCTGCTCATCATCGCTCGCTACCTCCATATCTGACTATTTTTATTATATGCCAAGCGGTTATTTATGCAATATTGTTTCCTTGATATTGGATATTAAATAGGCCGCACAAGGCAGTCAAGCCTTATGCAGCCTATTCTATCGTGAAATCAGATGCTTTGGTTATTTGCCCTTATTCTGCTGTGACTGCTGGTTTAACCTTTTGGCTTCCTTTATACCGGTATTGCTTGACCCAAAGCTGGTTTTTGCACCGGAAGCGCTGCCGGCGGACTGCGCATTCATCTGCTTTGTTTGCTGCAGGTTATCCTGACTGCCGGAACCCATACCCATCCCAGTGGAGGATTGCGCATTTAACTGGCGGGCCTCCTGTACGCCCTGACTGTTGAAGTTTGTGGAGCTTGCACCCATGCCGGGACTTACCGACTGTGCGTTGAGCTGCCGCGCTTCCTGCAGACCTTGGCCGTTTACATGAACGGTATTGGTTGTATTAGAAGGCTTTGAATGCTGATTGGCCTTTTTAGCGCTTTGCAAATCCTGAGCATCTTTATTCATAACGTGATTCTCCTTATACTTTATTTGAAAGCCGCAAAGCGGCTTCCTATACTATTTTCACCCTTTTGCTTTTCGATATGAAAGTAAGATATATAGGCGAAATGAAGCTTATTATTAGAAGTTCGTGTGGATATGAAAAATGAACTAGGTATAAAATAATGCTATAATTTTTCGTTTTTTATGGTTGACAACACAAAAATAATTAGCTATAATAATTAAGCGCTGTTGACTCGGTTTCGACATGAAGCGATTGGTTTCTTAAATCATCCTTTATTTTGCGCGAAAAAAGTGAATAAAATTATGGAGAAGTCGCCTAGTTGGTCGAGGGCGCACGACTGGAAATCGTGTAGGCGTCAAAAGCGTCTCGAGAGTTCGAATCTCTCCTTCTCCGCCAGAAACCGCTTAACCTCAATGGTTGGGCGGCTTTTTTGTTATGTTTTTTAGTGTACGTAAATGCGCTTTAGTGTAATAAATCGGGTAGTATAAAAGTAGTCGCACAAATTAAAAAAATAACGCCTGCCCGCGTATATATGTTGATATCTTTTGCGCTGCACTTGATGTCTCTTCCTCTCGTAGGTGTGTATATATTTTAAGCAGCATATCCGGCTTGGAATGTCCCATAAAGAATTGCGCTGTTTTAAGGTCAATGCCTGCATAGTATAACATTGTCGCATATGTATGTCTAAATTGATGTGGGGTTACATGCCTTTCGATGTCTTTACAATATTTATCCCACATTGATCTGAACTGTTTTTTCTCTAGCAGTTTACCTCCTACATTAAATACAAATCCTTTCCCTATCCTTGGCTTCAACAATTCTCGAAGTTGCGGTAACAGCGGAACATATCTAATCGAATCAGGAGTTTTTGGGGTGTCTAGTTCCGGTTTATTGTTTTTCCAGAGCACTGAATTTTCAACGTATATTTTATTGTCTTTAAAACTAATGTCTATCCATCTCAGCGCCAATGCCTCATTAAGCCTAAGGCCAGTATATAGAAGCAGGTTTGCCAGCAAGAACTTTGAATCTTGTATGTTCTGTATTTCGGATTCGGTAAGTTCTTTTCTATGCCCTTCCGATAATCCCTTTGGCATCTTAACATTTCGGGCAGGGTTTATTATGTCTACATCGTGCTCAATCGCATAGTCAAAGCACAAGCTTAATACAATTTTTCTGAGTTTTATTGTTTGCTTTGCCTTGTTAGAAGATGCCGTGTATTTTAAAAACTCCTTTATATCTGACGGTTTAATTTCTCGCATATCCCAATCTTTAAAATACGCTTTTACATCTTTTACTGGGCTTATATAAGACTGAGCAGTATTATACTTAACCTCGGTTTGATGGGTTTCCCACCACTGGTCTAACCAGTATTCAAAATCAACCGGAAGCTTTTTGTTTAACGATTCTCTGTATTCCTTCTCTTTCCTGTCTAGCTCCGGTTTGCTGTGCCCATATACAATATGGGGTTTATGCCCCTTTATAGTTACCTTTCTTTGTAGGCGACCGTCTGCCCTTTTTTTCATGTTATCAACTCCATTTATTATTTACTATACCTTATTTTCCCAGTTGGTTTGCATGATGCGCACGGCTCGTATCCTTCTGCTCTCGCCTCCTCGTCACTAAAGAAATATATCCTATTTGATGGAGATATTTTTTTAGCGTAATCGCATCCCGATACATGATATTTATTGCTATTTACGCTCCCTACATAACAATATGTATATCGGGTTCCAGTATATATATTTTGTTGTTCATGCACAATTGCAAAAATCGATATCCCAGATACAACTAGGGTAGCAACGGCAATGTATATCATGGGTTTAGCAAATTTCTTGAAGTTAAAAGTATGCCCTCCGCAGCTATCACATTTTGAAGATTTCTGCAGTTTCTTTCCACAGTGCTTACAATATAATATATCTCCCTCATATAAGGGTTTCTCAGGATTGATTTGCGAAATTTTATTTGCATAATCTGAGCAGTTCATTTCTAATTCCTGCAGTGATTTAAGTTTTATACTATATAAATATGTATTTACTTGAAACATAAATTGAGGATCGGCTTTCTTTTTTCCTAATGCTTTATAGACTAGCTCATAAAGATCGCCCGGCGTTAGATAATCTTTTTCCCCAAGCACTTTTGCCATGAGCAACAAATCAAATCTTGCGCCTACACTCGGCCCAAAATCTTTTATGGTTGCTCCGGCATCATTGACTATTTTATCGCACATTAGTCTTGTCGCGGATTCTTCAATCTCAACGAGCGTATAATTAGACGCAATTTTTCGTACTATTTCAAACTTATATTCCTCTGCGTTCCTATTAATAATGTCTATTATCAGTCTAGCTATCTGCTCTTTCAATTAACCCACCTCTTAAAATATTAATATAAGAACATACGTTCTTTTCTACTTGACACGAAAGCTTAAAGTTGTATAATGGTGGTAAGAAAACTTGCAGGAGGTATACAATGGAAGGTGAAAACAGCGAAGATAACGACATTTTGAGAATTAAGCTTTATCAGCTTACATATGACCAGCTCAAAGAAGTAAAGTCATTTTCCACTTGCATGGTCATCTCTGGACGCGATGAATGCGTCAATAAAGCGTATCAAAGATTCCTTTTGCTCCCCATTTAGCTTTTTTACGTTTTCCATGATCTCCTCAATAAGTACATCCCTAGGTTCGTTGCTTTCAGCAGCGGGCCTATTTTTTATGTCCGTTTTTCCTAACAGATAATCTGTTGTCACGCCAAAGTAATCTGCAATCTTTGATACTGTCTCTGCGCTCGGGATTGTTCCACGTTTTTCCCACGTCGCAAACGTACCAGTTCCCATATTTAAATCTTTAAGCATTTTATTTTTACTTATTCCATTTTGAATTAATAATTTGGAGACTATTTCTGTAAAATTCATCTAAAATTCACCCTCATTTTATGTACAAACAGCTAAACTTTCACATTTGCGAAATCACCAATTGACTTCTCACATATGTGAAAGTATAATTAAAGTAACCACTAAACGTGGGACAAGCAAAGCATAAAAAATCACACCATAAAGTGTGACCTTATGGCAAAACCTATTTAATTGCTCGACACGCTTATTCTATAGTGCTTGCTATTAATTGTCAACCTTAAAACTAGTGATTTTAAAAACTTTGTTAAATTTAAACAAAAAGGAGGTTGTAATTTGGCAGTTTTTGACCTTGATGTCCGTCTTTATAGGCTTGGCAAAAAAAACGTGGATGTTATCAATGCTTTGAACTCTGCGGGATTTACCTATAGAGATAGCATTTTCCGCACAGACCCCACCGCATACGGTAAGGCTAAAAACGGTCTGGACAAGTCCCCCAAGGCTTTATTCACTATGACAAAGGCAAACGAGATTGTTTCTGCTTGGGAGAAATCCAAGAACCACAGGCGCATCTAGGCTTTAACGGTTAGCAGCTTTAAAGCTGCTAACTACATAGTAAAAACACTGCAACCTTTTAAAGTTTTTAGCTATAAGTGAAACAAGTTAACTGAAAGGAGAATCTATGCACGACTTAATAAAGGTTAATTATGATGCTGAACGTCCTACGGTGTTAGCGCGTGATTTGGGAGAAATCTTAAATGCATGCAACACGTTTGAAGAATTTTTTATCGCGGTTAGCAAGATTAAAGTATCTTCGGACAAGGATTTTTTAAAAGCACTGTTGGATGATGTTCGAAAATACGTTTTTAAGTACAGTCCAGAGGCAATCGCTTATTTATGCGACACAATATCGGCAGACATTGTGCTGCCTTGTAACAACCCATATGCGCCGCACGCCACCGAACGAGACATCCAAAACTTTGTTGTTGATAATTTTTCTTACATTTTTCCAAAATGCAATCTCGTAGGAATTGAAATTATTGTGGACGGGATTGGGAGAATTGATGTTTTGGGGAAAGACGAAACCGGGCGACCCATTGTGATTGAAATCAAGAAAGGCTCTCACAACCCTAACAAGCAGTTGATTGCATACGGATCGAAATACGAGAACCCTGTTTTGATAGCAATCACAGAAAACCCAATCGGTAATAGAGCTATTGATGGCATCACTTACTTTACGTTCAAAGAAGTTTTCGAGAAAGGAGATCGTTGTGAGAGAACTGCAGATTTTTAAAAGTTCGGATTTTGGAGAAATCAGAACTATTGAAGAAGGCGGAAACATCCTTTTCTTGGGCTCTGATATTGCTAAGGCTCTTGGTTATTCAAATCCTACTAAGGCAGTAAATGACCATTGCAAAAAGTTTTATATTAGACGCGCTAACGATTCGTTAGGTCGTCAGCAGGACATGACTTTTGTGTCTGAGTTTGATTTATACCGCATGGTAGCCGGTAGTAATTTACCCTCCGCGCAAAAATTTGAAGTTTGGCTATTTGAGGAAGTTATACCTTCTATCCGAAAACACGGCGCCTACATGACCCCAGAAATGGTTCAGAAGGCACTAACAGACCCAGACACGATTATTAACCTTGCGATGCAGTTGAAGCAGGAGAGGGAGAGAGTAAACGCGCTCAATGCGCAGAACTCCGCATTATCTGTCAAAACCGCCATAATGGCCCCCAAGGCCGACTATTTCGACGCGCTGGTTGACCGCGAAAGTCTATTGAATTTTCGTGAAACTGCAAAGGCGTTAGGAATTGGAGAGCGCGAAATGATCGCGGTATTGCTTGACCGCAAGTACATTTACCGAGATCAGAAAGGCCATCTCCTCCCCTACTCCGAGAACAACCACGGGTATTTTGAAGTCAAGGAAACCACCAACGAAAAAACCAAATGGTCTGGCACTCAAACGCTTATCACCGTTAAGGGCAGAGAACTGCTGCTTAGAATGTTTCGAAATTAAAGGAGTGATTATATGCGGCTTGCGGAAGGATACGACGATACCGCGAGGCTGTTGCGAGAAAGGTTTGGAAAGGACGTTATCACGGCGCAAGAATTGGCTGACTACTGGGGCGTTAATTACCGCACAGCTCTAAAGTACATCAAAAGCAAAAAGATACAAGCTTACCGACCTGGGAAACTATTTTTAATTCCGGTTACGCAAATTGCGCGGGCGGAATGCTGCAAATAACATTTTGTTGGCCTCAACAAAAAGATAGGAGTGTATTTATGCAAAACGGTTCAGACGGAAGTGTTTCTCTTATAAGAGCGTTTAATCTTTTGAAAATGGTTGATGTATGGAATAGACTGGCTCAGAAATTTTGCAAGCTTACAAGAGACACTGTTAACAATAATGAAATTAATGCAGCTTTGGTTGAAGAATATCTGTCGCTTGTTGAATCAGGATTAGACACGTTCATAAAGTCTTTGGATCATGAAAAGGCGGTGGACGAAAAGTGACCATATTTTCAAAGGAACAATTCATCCGCACTCGCGGCCTAGATGCCTACAAAATAAATCACCAGCTTGTTGATGCTTTAGACGGTGCTCAAGCAGTGCCGTTATCGTCCGAAGAATCTGTTTACAGCTTGGTTCCGGTTAATCCCATCGAAGGAATTGACATTGTGTATATGATGCCGGAAGGGATCGTGGAGGTATGAAGATTAAGCGCGAGAACGTTGTCGAGGTTTTATACTGGCTTTTGATGGGCGCCATATTTTATGTTGGATTGAGGTGGATTAGATGAATGACAAGGACAGCAGGGATCTTACACTTTCTCAAGCAATCAACATTTTAACTCATAGGTTGCGGTGCTCATTATCTGCGGAAGATCGTAAGCTGTATCGTTTTTGCTACGACATTCTTTGTGCCCAGCAGGAGCGAGAAAAGGGCTGCGAAGTGTGCAAGGACATTGCGTGTTACAACTGCTCATATTGAGTTTGCTCCTACTAAATGCATTAAATGCAATAATCATAGCAATTTTAGCCCTAACAGCGATTATTGCAGCAACTGCGGCAGGAAGCTGGTGTAACGATGGACGAATTAAAACCGTGCCCGTTTTGCGGGTCAACGAAGCTTGTGATTAACTTCAATGACCGAAGTCCAAACCTCTTTCCGTTTTCGTCTCATGTTTTGTGCCTTAATTGTTTAGCTTCTGTCGGTTCGCACGGTTTCGAGCAAACAAAGGGCGAAGCAAAAGAAAAGGCTATCGTCGCATGGAACCGCCGAGCCCAGCCAGAATCAGAAAGACCTTACTGCCGCAGTAGCACAGAATGGTGGGCAGTTGAACCCGACGTGGGTAGAGTGGCTAATGGGGTTCCCTCTCGGGTGGACAGACTTAAGTGTTTAGGGAACGCAGTTGTTCCTCAACAGGCATATCCAATTTTTTCAGCAATAGCAACCGTAATAAAAGAAACCGCGCCCGCCACGGCTGGAACCGAAAACGAGCGCTAACGAAAATCTACAGCCCCATTATAGGGCAGAAAGAGAGTGTTGTCAATGGATTTCAAAACAGGAATGGTCGTTACCGGATTGCCAGAATCCGACCGTGTGTACAGCATCACTAACACGAAGATGCTTAAGGGCCTCGTAACCGATGTAAACGGGGAGAATATCACCGTTAAGACCATAGAACATCTCAACGGTTGTACCGGTGAACACGTCGTAGCAGCTAAACATTTTCGACCCGTAGATTGCGAAACAACTGTTGTTCGGACGCAGGATGATTACGATGCTCTTCCTGTAGATTATCCGGGCGTGATCGAGTTTTCAAACGGAGAGAACTGGATATTTATCAAAGAGCAAAAGGGTTATGCCATTGTGGTTAAGGATAAGTCATATATAAAAGCGGGCAACGCCACCGTGGAGGCATGGGGCAACGCCACCGTGGAGGCTTCGGGCAACGCCACCGTGCGGGCTTCGGACAACGCCACCGTGCGGGCTTCGGACAACGCCACCGTGCGGGCATGGGGCAACGCCACCGTGCGGGCTTCGGGCAACGCCACCGTGGAGGCTTCGGACAACGCCACCGTGTGGGCTTGGGGCAACGCCACCGTGGAGGCTTCGGACAACGCCACCGTGGAGGCTTCGGGCAACGCCACCGTGGAGGCTTCGGGCAACGCCACCGTGCGGGCTTGGGGCAACGTTCAGATTCTTAATCTTAGCTGCCGCGGCGCTTTGCAGACCTTCGCGAACGCTCGTATCGTATTCATGCCGCATGATTTGCCCGAATTTCTTGCTTTTCACGGCATTGAAGTGCTCGATGGTAAAGTGCGTATGTACAAAGCTGTACACGGGGATGATTTACACAGTCAGTACGATAGCCGGTTTAAGTATGGTGTCGGAAAAACCATCATACATGACTGCGACCAAAACCAAAACGAAGATTGCGGTCGCGGGCTGCACATTTCGACCCTTAACTGGGCGCTTGATTTTGGGCGCGATTGGGATGACCTGCGCATCATCGAATGCGAAGTGCCGGTGGATAAGATTGTGTTCTCCTTCGGCTCTACAGGTAAGGTTCGCACTTCCGAATTAACCGTGCTTCGTGTCGTTCCTCTTGATGAATGTGGGGTATTCGGCAAGATTTTAGCTAAAAAACAGACTAAAAAGGCTTAGGGGAGGTATTTGTCAATGCCTGAATTATGCAGGGATGCGCCGCTTGAAGAACCGACACTAATCAAGCGTGACGCCGAACTTAACAGGCTTACGCACAAGCAACTTAACGCAGAGCGAGACGTTGATAACATCATCAGCGAACGCGATTATGTTCTTGGTGCGCTGCATGGTTGCAAGTACATACTACCTAAAGATTTAGAATCTATCAAGCAAAATTATGCTAACAATCTTGAGGATGCGCAAGGAGAGCTTAATTTCATCAACGGAAAAATTCATGATCTGATTTACGGTGGTTAACATGGATTGGTTTGATTATATGGAAATTTGGGAAGAAAGAAGGTCAAACTATGACATTTGAAAGTCTCGGAGAGTGCACTACATATGACCGGGGTGTAATCGTAATGGATATAGCATTACCAAGCAAGGCACCGTTTTGTCAATACTGTCCCATGATCAAGACTGAGGAGTTTTTAAAACGTTTTACCTGTCGAGTTACCGGTGAACTTTTATTGCATCCGTTTTCAACTCGCGGAGAATGTTGCCCTATTCAATTTAAGGAGGCTTAATGTGAACATTTATCAAAAAATATCCGCAGTTATGAATGATGTTCAATATCTTTGCAAAGACGATCATGTTAAATTTGGCACAACAGATTACAAAGCAATATCTGAAGAAAAAGTTACCGCTACCGTGCGTGAAAGTTTGATTAAAAACGGCATTGTAATTGTTCCGATTGGTCAGGAACACCGGAGGGACGGTACATTATCAATTGTGGATGTGTCATATCGGATTCAAAACATAGAGGATCCGGAAGATTATATTGTGGCAATGTCAAGCGGCAGCGGTTCTGATACGCAAGATAAGGGCGTTGGTAAAGCTATGACATATGCCTACAAATATCTTTTATTACGCACGTTTGCAATACCAACCGGAGAAGACCCCGACAAAATATCTAGCGCAGAGTTGGACGAAAAGGCGCGTAAGGCAGAGGCTGCTAAAAATGCAAAAATTGACGCAACAAAAGCTAAAGTTTTCAACGATAAAGTAACATCAACTAATTCAAATTTGGTAAATCTTTTGGCTGTGATAAGCAAGCACGTCCCCCCTACCGTAACGAAGATTGAAGATTTAACTGTGCCTCAGTTTACCTTTGGCATGGGGAAAATGGAGGAAAAGCTTGCAAAGCCTGCTACAAACTGAAAAAGAGTGCTACATATGCCGCAACGAATTTGGCGTGTCAAATACTCGGTATCTTGAAAAGCACCACATTTTCGGTGCGTCTAACCGAAACAAATCTGAGCAATACGGCCTTTGGGTTTGGTTAGACCATGACCACCATAACGAAAATGTACGTGGGGATGCCGGTATTCACTTTAATCAAGAACGCGCTTTAAAGCTTAAACAGGAGGCGCAGCAAGCGTTTATGTCAGCATATCCATATCTTGATTTTATTGAACTGTTTGGGAGGAATTATTTGTGAATGGACAGGATTTAATGCTTGAAATAATGTCAAAAAATAAGCTGCTGGATTCTGCTCTTTCTCAGCTGGGCAAACGTGGTAGAGAATATGCGCAATCAGAGCACGACTACCGCGTTGCTCTTTCCCAAATGATTTTGAAAGAAAGAGACAAAGGCACTCCGGTATCAATTATTGGAGATGTGTGCAGAGGCAGCGCAGAAATTGCTTCATTAAAGCTTAAACGCGATATAGCAGAAACAATGTATGATGCGGCTAAAGAAGCCTGTAATGTCTATAAAGTCCAGATACGCATATTAGACGAACAAATCGCCCGTGAATGGGGCGCGAGTAAATAACTGTTCGGCATTAAGGCTGACGCCGACATATGCCGTGTTTACAAGATGAAAGGAGAATAACGGATGATTAAGTTTGACAAGTTTGCAATTGATTCTGACGAATATTGCTACATAGCCGGTGAACTTAAAACAAGAATTGCAAAAACCAAAGACGGTACAGAGTTTGAACAAGAGTATGTAGCTAAGCCTTTATACTCAACAACGTTACAAGGCGCAATACAAGCCGTTTTAAAGCGAGAACAGCGCAGGCTGATACAATCCGGAGAATACACGCTTGAACAGGCTGTAACTGCCTTTGATTTGCTACAACAGCGCTTTGAAGACTATTTATCTAAAGCAAAAGAAGAAATCAAATAAAAACACCACCTACGACGCATCTGCGCTTTCAGTGGTTCATGTATATTATACCACCGATTGCGCGGTGCGTCAAGAAAAGGAGAAAGTAAATGAGCTTAAACAGAGTATCACTTATGGGTCGTATCACTGCAGATTTAGAGCTAAAGCACACGCCGTCAAACTATGCCGTGACTTCTTTCCAGATTGCTATTGACCGCAATTTTGTAAAGCAAGGTGAAGAAAGAAAAACGGATTTTATAACGATTGTTGCATGGAAAAACACGGCAGAGTTTGTGTGCAAGTACTTCAAAAAAGGCAATTTTATTGCGGTTGACGGCTCTATCCAAACCAGAAGTTATACAGACAAAAACAAAAACAATCGCACGGCGTTTGAGGTTTTAGCGGATAATGTATTTTTCTGTGAAAAGAAAGAATCGCCGTTAAGCAACCTTGAAAACGCGGCTAAAGCTTCCGGTGTTGATGTGTCGCACGGGCAGGATGATTTCACACAGGTTTTGTCAGAAGATGATCTTCCGTTTTGAGGTGAACAATGAATAAATCTTTATTTTCTACAGGCAAGGACGACTGGGAAACGCCAAAGGATTTTTTTAAAAAACTAGATGACGAGTTTCATTTTACACTTGATCCGTGTGCAACCCATATTAACGCAAAATGCCATTTATATTTTGCGGAATTTGACAACGGTCTTTTGAACGATTGGTGTGGGCACACAATATTTTGCAATCCTCCATATAGTAACGGACAGCAAAACAAGTGGGTAAAAAAATGTTATGAGGAATCGTTAAAACCAAATACGGTTGTTGTGGCGCTCCTTCCTGCGCGTACTGACACAAAGCGGTTTCATCAATACATACTCGGTAAGGCAGAAATAAGATTTTATTGAAGGCCGATTAAAGTTTGTAGGTACTAATAGTGGCGCCCCGTTCCCTTCTATGGTTGTTGTGTGGAGGTAATATGAAATCTTACGGCACAAATCAAAACTATTGGAAATCAATGTTGCGGCAGATTGAAAAGCAGAAAGACCGCAGTAAGTCTAGGAAAAAGAAGAAACGGAAGTGATTTATTGTTTGACCTATTACCTACAGACGAGCAAAAACAGGCACTGACTGATTATATACGTTTTTACTGCAACGTGGATGATTCTTGCTTGATGGAAGACGGCACTATCATATACCCTGTAATAGTTCAAGCAATAAAAACAATTAACGAAGACGCGAATATAAGCTTTGAAACCATGGCAAAAGATATTGGTGCGTCATTTGGAGTAATAATCCCTGCTGTTTGTCTTGAACGTATGGTTACGACTGGATACATGTTTTAAAGGGGTGATAATTTGAAGGATGCTTATTATTTTTCTCACGACAGCAACGCAAAAGATGACCCTAAATGCGTCCTATTGATTGAGCAGCTTGGTATGGAGGGATACGGAATATTTTGGGTACTTATAGAAACTTTGAGAGAACAGCCTGAATACAAATATCCCATTGCTCTTATACCAGCTCTCGCTAGAAGATATAACACTACGTCCGAAAAGATGCGCACTGTTGTTATGGGATATAAGCTTTTTGAGGTTGAAAACGACGAGTTTTTTTACTCAGAAAGCCTTAACCGGAGAATGGAACATTTAGAAGAAAAACGATTAAAAGCCAGTTTTGCAGGACAAATGTCTGCAAAAAAAAAGTCTCTTAAAAACGTCTGTTCAACGGACGTTCAACAGACGTTCAACGAATGTCCAACAACCGTTCAACCTAATAAAGTAAAGGAAAGTAAAGTAAATGAAATAAAAGAAAAGAGTAATAGTGCTCCAAAGTCGCACAATTTTATCAAACCCACGGCAGAAGAAATTGCGTTTTATTGCAATGAACGCAAAAACGGAGTAAATGCACAGCAGTTTTTCGACTTTTACGAATCAAAGGGTTGGGTTGTCGGTAAAACAAAAATGCGCGACTGGAAAGCCTGCGTGAGAACGTGGGAGCAGAGAGACGGGAGGCGATCCGATGCAACCAATATCGGAGCTGCTCAAACAAAGCCAAGCAAAGGCATTGAACTTTGACCCTATACAATGGCAGGTTGACCGCATGAACGCCGTCGTAGGAAATGAACCCGGGCCAGACTGCCAGATTTGCAAAAACCGCAGGTACATAGCTTATGCCAAAGACGGAGAGATCATGCAAAAGCCGTGTGCATGTTTAAAGGCGGCTAGAAGCCTTTTACGGGCGCAAAGAAGCGGATTGGGGCAACTACTCGAAAAGTGTACGTTCTCATCCTACACGGCCTCTGAGCCGTGGCAGACGACGATTAAAGAGGAAGCGGAAAGTTTTGCTGCAAATCCGCACGGCTGGTTTAGCATTAACGGGTCTTCCGGGGCTGGTAAAACACATCTGTGTACCGCTATCGTGTCTGCGCTGATTGCATCCGGAAAAGAAGCTAGATATTTTGTATGGCCGGACGAGATTAGAAAGGTTAAGGCCAACATCAATGACGATTACGCCGAGGATTCCATTTCAAAGGCCAAGAGCATTGAAGTGCTTTATATCGATGATTTTCTCAAAACCGGCGACACATTCAATTCTGAAAAACAGGCGTTCTTCTCTGTCCCTCCTACGGCATCGGATATTAGATTAGCGTTCGAGATTGTAAATTATCGTTCAAACAACAATCTGATCACGATTTTTTCGAGCGAACGCACATTAGAAGAAATCAATAAGTTTGACTATGCGCTTGGTTCCCGAATATGCCAGATGTGCGGAGATAACTCCATCAAACTTATTGGTGACAAAAATTATAGAATGAGGTGAAACGATGATAAAAGACAGCGGAGATCGCACACAGTTTGATACTGGAGCAGTACGGGATATGGGTGAAGGTAAAGGGCGTTGTGATCTTCTTCCAATGTGTGCGCTGCTGCGCTTGGCAAAACACTATGAAGCCGGAGCTAAGAAATATGGTGAGCGAAATTGGGAGAAAGGGATACCGGTTCACAGTTACATGGACAGTGCAATTCGTCACATATTGAAATACATGGACGGTCAGAAAGACGAAGACCATTTGTGCGCAGCGGCATGGAATTTGCTGTGCGCAATGTGGACGGAAGAAAAGATGCCAGAGATGCAAGACGTTGATACTAGACAGGAGGTAATTTTTTGACAAACGCAGATAAAATTAGAAGGAAAAACAACGATGAGTTAGCCAGGTTTTTAAAGGACAATGGTTGCCCTATTCCAGAAGGAACACATTGTAACGCTCCAATGCCATGTTACGATTGCATTAAAGAATGGTTAGAAAGTGAGGCAAAAGAAGATGACCAGAAATGAAATATTATCTGTATCCAAGCCCATTCTGTTCAACACCGAAATGGTACGGGCTATTTTGGACGGCAGAAAGACGGTTACGCGTAGGATTGCAAAGTTTTTAGGGAACAGAAACCCGAATTGGACAGGATATGTAAAAGACGGAAACCAATTATACAACGGGACAAACGAACCGTGTTTGAAGAATCCGGCGTACCAAAAAGGCGAATATATGTATGTGAGAGAAACGTGGACGCATCTTGGAACAGACGAACAAAACAACCCTTACTTAGCGTACAAGGCAAGGGCTCCGCATTTACAAGACAACATGTACATCAAATGGCATCCATCAATACACATGCCCAAAGAAGCCGCACGTATATTACTGCGCGTTACCGATGTGCGGGTGGAGAGGCTACAGGATATAACGGAAGAACAGGCTGTAAAAGAAGGGGCCATGTATCTTCCGATTAACGACTATGAATATGCACCTGCTGTATTTAATTTTGCTTATATTTGGAACAGCACCATAATGTCCGCAGACTTAGTTAAATACGGATGGGATGCCAACCCATGGGTGTGGGTGTATGAGTTTGAAAGGGTGATGCCGGATTAACTGGACAGAGGAAGAATACCAAGCGTATCAGAAGCGCGCTGGAAGACCCGTAGAGGCAGTGAAACTTAAAACGTCAAAGTACCACGCCAAACGTACAAACGGTCACGCAAGCAAGCACGAGGACGATGTGGCAGCAGAATTACACATGAAACACAGCACAAGCGCAAAGTATAACAACATAAAAGTCCAAATTGATGAATTCGTGTTTGATAGCCAGAAAGAGGCAAAAAGATATACGGAACTCAATCTTCTCCAGCGAGCAGGAAAAATATCCGAACTGCAATTACAAGTTAGGTTTGAGATTATTCCGAAGCAGGAAGAAGAACGTGCGTGCTATTATGTTGCAGATTTTGTATATGTTGAAAACGGTAAAAAAATAGCCGAAGATGTTAAGTCTTCAGCTACTAAAACAGCGGCATACATTATCAAGAAAAAATTATTTAAGAAAATATATAAAGAATACGAGTTCAGAGAAATCAATTAGTCCTATCAATTTCTTCAAAAAAATTCTTGCCAAGAGCCTTTTCAATGTTTCTGTGTAACCGCGAGTGTTCTCCTCTTTGTAACAATTGCAAGTTTTCGATTCTATTATCGTCCTTGATGCCGTTAATGTGGTGAACAACCTCGTCGCAGCTTAATTTTCTTCCGATATAGTCTTACATAATTTTGACGTGCTCCTTAATGTGGATGTTTCCGTCAATGTATAAAACTTTATATCCGTTTTCATACCAAAAGCCGTTTTTCTTTACTAATCCGCTAGATTTTCTATATTCTGACACGCACTCTCTGCTGCAAAACTTATTTCGAGTAGTTTCAAATTGTTTGCCACAATTTTTACACACCACCATCTCTCTTTTTCTCTCTGCAATCCCCATGCACTTGCGCGAACAATATTTAACTGTTTTTCTAACGCGCAAAACACTTTCTAACAATTTAAATTCTTTTCCACAAACACGGCAAACCAAAGTTTTGTAATTTCCAACATGCTTATCGCGCGAATATGAGTTTGCGCATTTATGGCTACAATACTCTTTAATTTGGCTTTTGTACTTTACCTGCTTTTCGGTTCCACAAACCTTGCACCTATATGATACCATAGCAACCTACTTTCTAGTTTTTTTATTTTTATTATACCACTTTATGAATAACAAAACAAGCGAATATAACATCAAAAGGAAGTGATAAGAGGATGTGTATAAAATAAAAAAGAAGCAGCTGAAAGAAATTTGGGGTAACGATATTATGGAGGTGTAACATGTCTCAGCACGATACTTTAGGCGAATTTATGGACATTACAAAAGGAATATCACTTGACCGCCTGCAAGAGATTTGCGATGCGGAACGGGATAATAGGTGCGTGGTGCTGCCGTGCAAGGTTTCGTGTCTTGTTTCATGGATGGAAGAAGTCGAACATTTAACTGGTGATGACGCCGAAAATTATACTACAGGGTACAGGAACGGACATAACAACGGTCGTGCTTCGTTGATACGGTTTCTATTGCAAATTTCTGATGGAACCTGCGAAGCCGCAGAACAGGCGTTGAAGGAGCGTGAACAGAATGTTTGAATGGCTTACAGCGATATCATTGTTGATTGCATTTATCATCGGTTTCTGCCTTGGTTCAAAAGACTATCAAGACGAAAACAAGCGCCTTGAAGAAGAGCTGGCAAAGAGGGACGAAATTATTCATTCGATAATCAGAAAGGATTCTAGGGTATGAAAATTGAAACAGCGGACGGAATAAAAGAGGTAACACAGTTTGTCTGCGGGGATAAAATTTATCCTGCCGAAAGCAAAGAAGCGGTTGAGACTGAAAAATATAAAAAGGCGTGGGTTCCAAATCACAGCGATAAATATTATTGTGTTCAGTGTGGAGGTAATGTAGGAGCATATTTAGGCGCTGGAAATGGAGAGATAATGTTCGGGAACACATTTCAAACAGAAGAACAGGCGCAACGTCGCACAAAGTACATTGGAGCACTTAACCGTGTGCTTAATGTGATTGAGGAAAACGGGCAGTTATGCGAATATGGACATAATGGGGCAAGTATATTTTATCACGATAAAATGCATATAAGACAATGTAACAAATATTACATAGGAGATATTATTGTAAAAGACGAAGATTTTGCTAAATGGATTATTGAAAACTACGCCGACGACCTTAAAATTCTCGCGGGGGTGACCGAGTGATAACCTACCGTAAAGACTATTGCATAGCCAATGGTTGCGTATGGAAAGATCAAAACGGGTTATGCTCTCGGTTAAGCTGCAAAAATAGAATCGTCCGCGTTGAAACCATTAGGGAGCATATCATTTTCGACGCGGCGAACGGGGTTAAGAAGCTGAAAAAAGTTCTTGACGCGAAACGAGACCACAGCAGGGTGCCTAATCCAAACAAAATAAACCATGCTACATTCCCTAAAAAGCCGGTGATTGGAATTGATAAAAAAGGGAAAAGGCAACGGTATGAATCAATAAACGATGCCGCAAGGGCTGTTGGTGCAAACCACGAAAACATTATACAGGCCATAAATCGGAATGGATATAGCCACGATATAAAGTGGATGTACGCGGACAAGCCCGTACATAGCAGCTAAAAGAAAACAGCCCGTAACAGGGCTGTTTCTTATTGCTTTTTTAAGTTTGTGGTGTATAATTGTGGCAAAGGGGGGAAACAAAAATGTCGAACAGATGGTATAAATTTTATTACATGGCTGTTTTACCATTGTTTCTATTTTCTGAAATAGGATCTTTGCTAAAACTGGTGATTACGTATAATTATAATTTGATCAATTTTGCGCTATTTTTTTTAAACTATACTTTAATTGTATTATTTCTTGCTCTCAAAATTACCTTGACCATTTATTCTATGATTATGCTGAGAAAAAACAGAGGGTATAAAGAAAACATGTTATTGATTTGGATTCAGGCATTCCCGTCTTTTGCCTTTCAAATTAGTGAGTTTACAACCTATTATTTATTGCTGATTTCAATTGTAATGGCAATTATAACTTCGCTAATTTATTCTATCCCAAACTTTATTTATTTCAAAAAAAGAAAATTTATGTTTACGCAAGAAATAACCCGTTCTATTTGAACGGGTTATTCTTCCACTTTGCATTTTGAAGTGCCCATAAATAGGCCTTTTGAGAAGTAGAAAAATCGGTTTTATTTAATGTGGACTGAGTTTCTTTTTGTGTTGGGCTAGAAGGTAAATATTGCTGATATAAAAGATATTCAGAAATATCAATACCTTTTTGCTCCGCAGCCCTTGCTTTTGCTAACCATCCATCTGGCTCATAATCGCTTACGGATTCCTTTGCTTTTGCAGTGGAATATTCGTAGGCTTTTTTAATTACGTCTGCTTTGTCTGCGTCAGGAAGGTTTTTATAATCAGAATTTTTAATCATGTCAAGCAAATATGCATAAGCGTTCTGACCTTTATCTTCCGCGAATTCAGTGTATTCTTCTGCGGTTAAATCTTTGCGAATTCCATTAACCGTAAAGTATTTTGGAGCATAAGAAGGAAGAACACCTGCGTCGCTAGTAGACTTATAAATCCTATCTACCTCTTTATCAACAGGTGTTGATTTGTTTGGCTCTAAGTATCCGGGGCTGATGAAGTTTTCTGCGATTCTACCTGCGACGTTTGTGTTAACGTCCTTTCTTCCCCACTGATCTATTTTTGGCTGCAATATTTGACTCGCAAAAGGAATTTTAGCTAAATTTCTTTGAATTGGATATTGCGTAAACTGGGGAAGTTGAGAATTTTTGTCTGTGTATGTAGTGCGACGAGTATCATCAATAGTGCGTGCTATTTGTCCTGCTAATGTTGGTACTGCTTGACCAGCATAACCAATAATTGAATTTGTGATTATGTCTCCAACTGGATTTTCTGAATATCTAGCGGTTTTTATAGCATCGTTTACACCTTGCATCATAGATAATTCAAATACCGGGCTTATAAGTCTTTGTATCCCATCTAGGATAGTGGAAAAAGACATATTGTCTTGTTGTGCTGCATTGTAAAGTTCAACACCGACAAAAAGTGGCAACGCAATAGGTGCCATCCAGTCTATTGTGTAAGAATAGTCACCTATGTTAAGCGCGTAATTTTGTTCTCCTTGTAATGTATTAAATTGGTTTTCCTTATCATTGTCAGATTTACCGGCAGAAATAAGGCCCATAGATGCCAGCCACGCGCCAAGTGCCATTATTCCAGAACCAGTTAGCCCTCTTGCTAGCATATCTATTGCTTCTGCTGCGTTTTTTGTTTTTTTAACTTGTGTTAACCCCGAAACGCCTCTGATTAAGCCTATAGGGCTATATTCTAATGCACCGCGTTTAAGTATGTTTATTGGTGTTTTTTTAAACGGAATTATACCTTCAAAGGCCATACCGGAGGCCTTAACAAGAGGATTTTTGCTCCCAGTTAGTTTTTTTGAAAGTGAGTTAAGCGCATCGGCGAATTCGCTAGCGTCTCTATACGTTGCCTTTAAAGCTTCATCAGATGCATAGTGACGAATAGATTCTAACGCTTCGGTTGCAGCCTTAGTATTAGATTTTAAAAATTCTGGCGTGTACCCCCTAGCCTTTGCGGCCTGAGAAAAACTGTCAGTATAAGCCAAACGCATAAAAAACAGATCGGCCTTGTCAAGCCATTTCATGTTTAGCTTTCTGAGTTTTTCCAGCCAACGTGTTTTAAATATAGTTCTCATTTCTTGAATTTTATCCGAAGGATTGTATTTACCGGTGCCAGAAAGAATGTCGCTTACTTCTCCAAAATCAGATTTAGAAAACTGAATTAAGGGCTTATCTTTTGGAGTAAGAATTGCTTTGGTTCTATCCTGTATCGGTAATGTTTTTATCGGTATTGTTTTTTCAATTCCTGCTCCAATTAGATTTTTAAACTTTCTAGCAGGAACAAACACGGCATTACCTATAAAGTTTCTGATATGGGTTTTGGGATTTCCAAGCATAGCAAAATAACGCCAAGCATTCCATTTGTCTTGCCATGACGCAGGTATTTGGTCTGCAACTTCTTGAAAAATCTTGTCCATTGCGTTTTCTACGCCTTTTTTATCTTTTGCGGCCAGCAGTTCCTTTACAGCGGGAGAATCGTTGTTCAGAACAATTTTGGTTTGTCCAAGTCTTGTACTAAGTTCTTTGTTAAGCTTATCCACATACTTTTGAACACCTACCAGCTGCCCGGCGGGCGTCATTTTTTTAAGCATACGCATTGCTTGAATGTTTTGGCCTGATCTTGTGCCCTCTACGGAAAGTTCAGCTACAAGGTTAACGACAGAATCAACGTCGCCTGCATCTGCGGCTCGTTTAAGCAGTGTTTCGCCTAAAGCAATATCATTCTTTGTTGCAACCTTTGAACCGTTTACAACGGCTTTCCATTGGCTATACGCGTTATCAAGGCCATTGTCTAAAATAACTTTGCTTGCATGTGCTTGCGCGTCAACGTCTTTTATGGGAGTGTAAGAGAACGTTCCATTGACAATTTCGTCTTTGATTACTTTTGCGGCATCGTCGCTTACTGCATCAGATTCAAGCGCAGTACGAACAAACCGAGACGTTTTACCGTACTCAGTTGCTTTAGGCACTTTAATATCACGAGAACGCGGAGGCTCACCCTGAGGTAACGCGCCGTACTGTTTAATAAGCTGATCTATGGTAGGCTTATCTGCTGCCTGAGCTGCACCTACTGTGTTTTTAGCGAACAAATTCGGATTGTAGTCTGGTAATCTCGGCGTAACTTTCACGGGGCGCACAACGCTTGTGTTGGCGTTTTTAAGAGCCTCAGGAACGTTTTCAGGTAATTTTGGTAACTCTACATTTAAAACGGGTTTGGCGATTGTAGAAGGTTCTAGCGCGTTTGCAGAAGGAATTGCATCCGGAAGTTTAGGAACACGTACGGCGTTTTTTGCTAAATTATTCTGCGTGTTTTTTGCTAATGCGGCCGCGTAGTTTGCACTACCTGGAACCGTGGCGTTTAATCCTTTTGCAATGTCGTCATACATGCCAAAAGGCAATAGGTTTGTGGGGTCTGATAAAGTATTTCCAGCAAAAGATACAGCAGAACCTAGGGCGGGGTTAACGTCCGTTGCATAGTCAGAAAGACTTTTACCAGCGATCTCGCGTCCTAAATCATCCCAATCCATGTTTTGAACATACTGCCTTGGTACCACTTTGCCAAAATCAAGCGATTTATTTTCAACCATCTGTTTTATTGGGCTAGCAATTTCAGCAAAAGTATTATTAAGAATAGATGCAGCGCCTTGTACTCCAGAACCCAAAAAATTAGCTGTGCCGCCCGCAATATCGCCCTGTTTAAACAGTTCGGTATAAGGAGTTTTTCCAAACGCATCTTCATACCACGGCTTGTTTTGAGGTAAATTAGGCTGTTCAAACACTTGGTTTTGAAGATCGATCATCTTCTGCTTTGAAAGGTCAGGAATAGACGGAGCAGGCGCTTTAGGTAATCGCGCCTGCTTTTTAGGATTATACATGCTAAAAGCATTACTGTTTTTAGGAATTTGAGAATTAAATTCGTCTTGGTAGTCCTTCCATGATTTATCCGGTGTTTGATAATCTTTCCACGTATTATTAGCCATAATGCCTCCGCACGATTAAATTTATCTTCCTTTTGGTAAGGCGTACATCGAACGAACCATAGGCTCGTAAATACCAGCCTCTTGCAGCGCAGTCATGTTTCTTATAAGCCACTGGTATGGGTCTTGGCTGGACTGCATATCTGTGTATGCCTGCGTAAACATATCTGTGTTTTCGTTAGTTTTTTTTGCATATTTACTAGTATCCCCACCAACCCAATAAGCCATTGCATCCATAACTTCTTGAGTGGTATATCCAGCGTCGTACAGTTCTTTGGCTTGAGAAGCAGTAAGCCTTGGTTTGCTTTCAGATTTTGTTCCAGAACCAGTGGATTGAGTGCGCATGTTTTGTAATGTTACCTGCTGCGCAAACTGGTTCTGCTGATCTTGAAGTTCCTGCTGGCGCTGTGCCATCATTAAGGCATATTGGTTCTCGATGTTGGCTACATTTAAATCTCCGGTGGCTCTTATATTGGCTACTTGAGAATCCAAGTCACGCAAAGATTGGTCACGCTGAGAAAGAATATCGTTGCGAGCGTTTTCGTAATCGGTATTCATGCCCAAAATGGCCGATTCTGTTAACCCTCCACTTAAACCGGTTGCCGCTGAAATTTGAGGCATTTCTACACGACGTTTTTCTTTAGCCGCGTAGTTCTCAGCGGCTGCTTTGTCGGCCATACTATAAATACCAGGGCGCTGCGCCTCTACGCTTGAAATAGCCTGTCTTTGTGCTGCTTCTGCGGCTTCTCTAGCGGCCCGCAAAGCTTCTGCATAATAATCCTGTTCTGGATTAGAATACTGCTGAGCCCAATAATCAGTCATAGATTGAAGATCGTTGTTTCCCGAATAACTGGAACCAGAAGAAGAACTGGATTTCGGAACGCTATATCCCTGCCGTTGCATGGTATCTGTTACAGCAGACGGAACTTTTTGGCCGCTACTTATCATACCACCAATTTGGCTATACCAAGCGTCGGTATTTTTTTGGCGCTGTTCTGCTTCTTTGGCCCTAGCGTTTTCTGCAGCTAAATAAGACTGATAGGAAACGTAGTTCTGAGTGTTATTCGCACGGTTTCCAAGCCATTCTTGATAAGATTTTGCCATACTAACCCTCCTATAGCTGGATTTCTATTTTGGTATAACCTTGCGCTTTTAAGGTTTCTATTTTAAGCACATATGCTTTTTCGGAAGGATTTAAATTATTAGCAGAACTTAGTGCTTGAATATACCTACTTACATTTGCCTTAAAATAATCCCAATGAGGGAGTATGTAAACAGGACAATTTTTTGAAGCACCAGACACAATTTTATCTGCACGGCCCATCCAGTGATTATGTGTGTACAAGTTTTCTGCAGTAAGGCCATTTCTAAACAAAATCGACGCTGCAAGCCGAGCCGCATTGTCTTCTGCTTTTTGGTCTGCCTCGGCGTTTTTGTTGGTCATTATAACTTCAATTGCTACTGTGCCAGTATTACCCGTTCCGCTGCCGTCGCTGGCGTGCCATGCCGTTTCGTTCTCTGCAAGGTTTTGCCATGCGCCCAAATCATCAACATAGTAATGAACAACTACGCCGCTCATGTTGCAGTTTGGCCATGTGGCGCGCGTATACTGCTCCGCGTCGTCATTGACGTTGACAAGATCGTCGGTGTTGTGAATGGTCACACCGAGTATTCCTTTAGGCATTTTAACGCCGGGCTTCATAGGCTGACCTTTTTTACACCAACTGGCGCAATCTTTGTTTGCAGCTGCGCTTTGAGGGATAATTTTTTCGTTTACGGTAACTCCATTGTCAATTCTTACTTTATCAGGATTAAGCAATTTTTAGTCCTCCTTGTGTGGCTGCTTAAAAATAAGCTGGTCAATATAAACGCTTGCTCCTGCGCACAATAAGCCTTGCGTCAGCCCTACAAAAACAGCCATTAAAGCGTCTTTAAAGTTGAGTATGTCGGTTGTCGCTAAAACCCAAATAGCGGCCAGAATTACGCCACACGCGCCAAGCAAAAGCGGAATAAACTTATCGCTGATAGACTTAGTGTTTTTAATGCCTATTCCTATAATCCAAAGCACCGGAATGAGTAAAAACAACTCGGGTTTAATGAAATTCGTAATGTCCATAATATCCTCCTATTTTATAATACATTCTTCTATTCGATCCAGCCTTTTTACATCTTCGTCTCGGTATATTTCAAGAGCTCCGACGCGCTCAATGACTTTGTTGTGTTTATCCACTTTTTTTTCAAGTTCTTGAATTCGGTAGGTAGTTAGCCGGTTAGACGCCATTATACCCCCAAATGTTCCAGCTAAAGAACATATACCTGAAACAATGCAAAGTATTACTTCTGTTTGCATCCAATCCCGCCCTTTTCTTTTAATTCCTTTGCTACCATGCTGGAAAGGATGCTTTTTTTGATGATCACATAAGATATAATGCAGCTACCGATTATGCTTAAAATTGAGGTGCCCATAAGCGCCCAAAAGAAAACGTCCCATCGGTACACGTCTCGCGTGTCAAACCTAGAAAAAATAGCGTTTAATTTTGCGGGGCCAATTCCTTTTATTGAATCTACAGACGCAATACTTGAAAAAGGAACGTTTTCAGATAAAGCTTTTGCAGTTTGATCACCTATTGTGCTTGTTCTGTCGCAAACATACTGTATTTCTTGAGGGGTAAGCGTGTTAATATTGATTTTTGTCTGTTCATAAAGAGACGCAAATCCAATAATAGAAACTATAAAACACACAACGCCTAAGACAAACGGAAAGCGTTTCATGTCATACCTCCAATGCTGTTTTTTCTTCTGCCGTAATTAAACCTTTTCCGTATGAAATATCCACAATTGCTTCATAACTGATTTCTGTTAAACACTGTTGTGAAGGAAAGACATAATTTTTGCAGTATAAAATTAGATTTGCTACAGAATATGAAGTTTGACCATCTGAAAAAACATTTGTGGATACAGACCAACCAACATATTGAACAACGTCGTCTCGAGATGTAGTGTCTAAAACGCCAAGAATCCAAAACGCTACCGCCATCATAACAATAGAAATCGGAGAAAAGCTTTGATTATCAAACCAATCCATAAGGCTTTGCTGAATGTTCATTGCGCCGCCTCCGTTCTATAGTAATGATTGATTGACTGCTCAATCATAAATGCGGCAGTTAATGTATCTAATTTTTGCTGAATAGTCGGCGGTGGATAATCAGACGGAATTTTAGGGACAAGTTCAAATGTCTGTATAATTTTTGTCTGATCTTCATTAAAAGCATAATGATCAATAAGTTTATGGGTTGAATCTGGTTCTTGATATGTTGAGGCATCTACAGAAACGGGATAATACCCATAACTGATATACTGAAAATAGTTTGGAGTAAATACGCTTATTCCATCAATGACCAGAAAATTAGGGGCAGCAACAAAAGCGCCGTTTTCAAATTTTCCGTATTTGTAATAAACTAATGCCGAGTTTCCCCACACAGAAATAATAGAATTATATATTTCATTTGTTACTTCGTTTAATAATTCGTTTCTTCCATTTTCTGAATTGGTATATGTCTTTGGCTCGTTGTTGTCGTTATATACCAAAGCATAAAATTGGCTTACTGTTTGTAAATACATTAATATCCATCCCCCACGATATAAGCACAACTTAATGTGCCAATGTAAAATCCATCGCTTATATTTGCAGCGGTTAAATCTGTAGACGTTGAGCCGTTCGACGTTGTTAACTGAATATCTGACAGTGAAGTATATCCATTTAACGTATATCCAGAAGACAGCGTAGCGTTATAAATAAATCCAAAGGTAACAGCACTAGCGTATTTTGAAGGAAAAGGCAGACTTATTTTTAGAGAACCAGACATTCCCCCTTTGTTAGTTAGTTGCATAGCAATGTTTGCCAAACAATACTGCCCACTTCTTATATAGCTACCGCTACGAGAAGCATATGTTGGAGTTCCCGCAGTTACAGATCCGGATATATTTGGTGTATATACGCTTTGAAGAAGTTTTGCGTCTATAGCAGATTTTAACCCAGCAGGAGTTACAAATTTTGTTGTAGACGTGCCTGTAATAGTTTCTGCAGATGTAGCTTTTGGGATTTTAGTGTTTAAAAGTATCCCGTTACCGTCTGCAAATTCCGCTTTGTACATATCACCGCCACCGGCCTCCATTGCTTTTTCGTCGATAGCGTGATTTGTTTCTTCTTGTGTATATGCTTGATTGAAGTTGTCGTTCATTACAGAGATAGCGTACCGAGAAACTTCTTCAATTTTAGCTTGCTGTTCAGCTGGAGTTAAACCGGGAACATCGTCTTGACCAATTACGCCTTTTCCGCTTAAATCGGCGTCATTTATAATTTTAAAAGCCAAATTATCACCCCTCGTAATCTCCATCTACGGTGTATTCTAGCGCCATGTGATACAAGCCAAAAGGTTCATTAAGTTCATTGTTTAATAGCCTATATCTTGCTTTATCCACTCTTTTAACTTTAATTTTTGAATTTAAAGTTCTTGGAGTTGAATCTCCGCTCCATGTAAACTTAGCCCAATTAAACCTTGACCATGAAAAGTATCTTGCCCGTCCTTGAGAATCGTAAATTTCGTACCATACACCTTTTTTTTGAACGTAAATTTTAACGCCGGTTGACACCGCAGAAGCTAATCTGGAAGATATGTGTTTAAATGTTTTGTTTTTATAAAATGCCTTTCCGTCAATGTCTGGCAATTCCCAATAAGCTTCTATAGGTTCTTCATTATCATTAAAGCTTTCCTGATCTGTAGAATCCGAATAAAACGAAAACACTTGACCGCCGCTGTTTCCAAAATGAAGTTCTCCATTTTCTTCCCAAAACAAACGAACGTTTATTGTTTTCCAAAGGTAGCATTCGTACTGAAACGCGCTTTGCGGGGCGTTTCTTTCGTAGGTTTTTTGAAGCCCATCAAGAATATAAATGTTTCCGTTAATAGCAAGAAAGTAAAAATTATTGTAAGAAAATCCAACAGCGCTTTGTATATTCGCTTCTTCTTGCAAAGCTTTGTCAATATAAAAACTTCGGCCTTGCGCGTATCTTTCACCTGTTATATCTGCCGGAGTAATCGCATAAACGCCAAGTTTGGTTAAAAACAAAGGTTCGTTTTGAAGATACGCAAATGCGTACTTTGAAATAGCACCTTCACCTTGCAGGGTAGCAACAATAGGAAATGCGGCTTGATTTTCAAGCAAAGTACCAGAACGCATAATAGCGTTTCTTCCGTCGTCACCAGCTTGTTTATGAGCGGTTAATCGGTCTGCAGCAATGGAATAACCCATGATCGGGGAATTATCAGAACCAAGTATTGAATACCATGTGTCGCCAAAATATGTAGGGTCGTTCATTTGGCTGTACCAATCATAGTTCGGAAAATCAGGGTTTCCAGACGCAAAAATTCTGTCCGCTGCGCCGTTTACTCCGTAAAGAATAGAAATGTCACATTTGTTTATTTTGTCTTTATATCCTGTGCGATCTTTTGACGCAGTAATTCTTACATTTCCTTCTCCAGTGATTGGTGTAACACCTGGAGCGGTAATAAACGTTACTTTTCCTATTGTTCTGTCTACTGTAAAATGTGTGGTTTCAGATAAATTAGTCCATGAACCATCCGAGTTTAGCTTTTGGGCCGTAACTAGTGTTGCGTCAAGTCCACCAGTAGTAAGCTGATAATCCTTTCCTGTAGATGTTCCCAAAAATTCTTCTGTCCATTTAGATTGCAAAAGGTTTATAGGCTCAAGAGTTGTTCCGCCGCCTGTAGGAGTTCTGTTAATTATAATTTTAGGAATATAAGCAACGTCTGAAACTTTTTTGAGTTGGTTTGACCCGTCAAATTCTCCGTATACTAAAAACTCTTTGCCGTCCATAATAAACAGCTTTTTGGAAAGCTGCCATGACTTTGAACGGTTATTGTTCATGCTAGTGTAAATAGCGGTATCGCCTATATACAATTTGGTTCCGGCATGAACAATTTTTGTTGTTCCAAAAAAGTGTACGCCGTTAATGGCACCGTCGTAAGTTTTTACATGATAATATCCTATGCGCTTACGCACTTTGCCTACTTCATCACGAATCATATTTGGAGCGTCAGGGCTGCGATACACTTCAACGTTAGAAGGAGAATTATAAAGGTCAATTCCCTTAAACTCAGAAATATCAAGAACGCTTACGGGAGCTGGCTTATATGTAGTTGTAATAGGTTTCACAGCGTCACCACCATTATTTCAACCTTTTCTGAATCATTAAGATAATTCGCGTAAATCTCTTGAAAATGGTTGCTCTTATCGATTTCGTCGTCTGATTCAAGCAGCTTTGACACTAACCCATATGGTATAACAATAAGCGTAAGATCGTCGTCATAGGTAAGTGTATCTGTCATAGCGGTAATCTGTTGAGGAGCAGCAAACTTTTCAAGGTCTTTTGATGCGCGAATAGAATTGTTAATTTTGAAGCATTCAAAAAGAACAAAATTGATTAAAGATATTACTTGAGCATCAGGAAAACCGGCAGTATCTGTTGTTTCAGAAATTAAAGACAATGATTTTTCATAAAGCTGTCTTCCAGTCATAGTTTCACCTCATTATAGAAAAGGGGGAGTTGCCCTCCCCCATGTTCTAAGGCAGTACAACAGCCGCCATTTTAAGTTCTGCGTGAGACGGAATAACAAGAATTTTTCCCTTGTTGGTGCCAGACGTAATCTTGTACTTACCAGATTCAATTACAACCAAGGCGTACTTACCGGCCGCAACATTTCCGCTTGCTAAGTCGGTAGTTCCTTGAATTCCGTCACCGGCTTTGATGGTAAACGTTCTAGCGGTTGTGCTTGCATTTGCGTTATAAAACACAAACAAGGTTTTCTGATCTGCAGAAGTAAAGGGAACAAGAAAACCGTCTGCCGCAGTAGTGGCTTCTGTAAGCGCCAATGCGTCCGTGTCAACGGTATTAATGGTCAATACTTCCGGAGTTACTGCAGTTGTAGCCATTTATATTCCTCCTTATGCTTTACGGGCTTTGATAACGTAGATTTCCTTAGGACGAACCACCTTGCCGCCGTAGGTATCAAGAACTTTGATTGCGTCTACAAACTGCTTATCAGGGCGATAGGGTTCAACCTTAGAAATTCCAGACGCAAACGCAATTGCGTTTTTGGTTCTGATCATCATGTAGTCGTCTGTGCCATCGTTATAAAGATTGTTTGAGATTTTAACCATAGCGCCATTGTACATGCCTACGATGCCTTTTTTAATCAAAGCTACGTTGTCGGTATACAATTCGGTCAATTTGTCCTTGAACAGGTTATACATCCACGGCGTCATAGTAATGGTAACGTCAGAGTTGATCTTGACGCTGTTGTCCCAAAGTGCCACAAACGCGGTGTCAATCGCCGTTTTTGCGCCTGCAGAAGTAGTAATTGCAGCGCTGGACGAAAAAGAGCCGGCATACTGTGATAAAGAAGCAATAAAACTATCTCTAGCTTCTGCAAGCTCCTCGGTGGAGCCCTGCATATAAGCCTCCATTACTCCGGGTTGTGCCTGTGCTGCGTCTACATCATCCACGCCGAAGTGAGTATATTTGTACTGGTCAACAGCCAGATATACGGAAGTATCGGCGGGAGTTTCGGCGTCTGCAATGTCAGTACCAGGAACGTATGTACCCACAGTGGGCTTGGCAGCGCCGATGATTTTTACGGTTTTACCAAGACCAACCTCGCCCTGAAATTTCATATTGCAATCTTCCTGCAACACGGTAAATTTGGGCAAATCCATTTCGATCTGCTTTGTCCATACAAGGGGTTTAAAGTTGCTAATTGCCATTTATTATCCTCCTATTTCCATATGTGCATTGATTTTTTTACGTTTTCATAAACCTTGGGGTTATCCAGGTCTTTCTTGGTCAGCTTGTCTACCTCGTCCGGTGTGTAATAATCCTTTTCTATTGGGGTTGCTGTGTTAACTGCACCTATGGTTGGCGGTATAGGTTTTTTGGATTCCATAACCGCTTTATAAGCCACCACCGCAGACACGGGGTAGTCTTTGTTTGACATAAGGGAAAGAAACTCAGGGCCAAGATCAAGCACAGAACTGGCTTTGCAGTCAGGAAAAGACTTTTTGATATCAGCTAAATCATCAGCAAAGCGTCGATCACGATCTTTTGTTCGGTACATTTCAAGCTGCACCTGCTGCTGAATATACTCAGGGCTTTGAATGTACTCTTGCTTTGCCTGTTCAAATGCCTTTTCACGCTCTGCGCGAATCTGTTCAACGGGAATCTGCGTTTTTTGGGATAGCAGCATATCGGCTATTTCCTGCGGGGTACCTTGAAATCCATATTGGTTAAGGGCCTGCAGCAAAGGGTCGTACTGCTGCTTAGACTGAGACAGTGCCGCTTGCTTTTCTGCTTCTGCCTTGCGCCTCATAGCGGCAAATACTGCGTTTTGTTCCGGTGTTTGAACAGGCTTGGCGGGTTCCTGCGCAACAGTTTCCTGCTGCTGAATTTCGCCATCATTAACTCCGGATTCTTGCGGCTCAACGTTCACCGCCTGCGCGTCGTTTACCTCTTGGGTAGGTACCGCGTTTAATTCATCCATTTAAGACCTCTTTCTGCCGTTTTTACGCATCGGCTGCGGGGTAAATTTGTATTTTTTGTTCAATCACTTTGCCCTTGTTGGGGCATTGCGGATTGTGGCAAGATAAAGATAAAACCGTATATACTTTGGTTTGCGTGTTAGGAGATTTGTCCCCTTCTACTTCTGGCCTAGAAGCGTCTATAAACATTTCAAGGCCGCATTTTTCGCACTGCATGGCATCCTCCTTGCAAAATAAAAAGAGCCAACATATACCGTTTAGGTACATATTGGCTCTTGGCTCAAAGGCTCTTGGCTCTGGATATTTAGTTATTAAACGGGCTCGTAGGTTTTCTCAAAAATATCCGGCTTGCATGGATATTGCTCACCATTTACACCGGTAATGATGAAATCTCCTACGTTCGCTTTCATGTCCCCTTCAAGGGTGTGTATCACAATTTCTTTGTCTGTTTGAAACGCCTCGATTATTACGGGCTTTTTTCTATACTTCATGTGCAACATTATTCTCCTTTTATATTTATAATCTTTGTGCCGCAAAATTCATATGGTTCAACAGGTTTTCCGAGATTTATATTGATTAAAAACGGGTTTTTGCAAGCTTTACATATCCATGGAAGATAAGCAATTGAAGTTGACGCATGTACTGGAAACTGCTTTTTGTGGCAATGAGGGCAAACTATCCAGCCGTCTTTGATCATTGTACAACCCCCTGCGGTAACATCTGAGGTTGCGGGAATTGAGATAATAATTGCTGCTGTAATGCCTGCTGCTGTAGCGCACGCTGTTGACGCTTGTTTATAATGTCCTGCAGCTTTCCTTTTGGGGCTGGGGAATCCTCGTCAAGCGAATCAACATATTCTTCTAGCTCAATTTTTCCGTTAATAAACAGGTTTTCGAGAAATTTATTGCGGGCCATCTTGCTTATCGGGTCTGCCGGTGATACGTCGATGCGTATGTTGACTTTCATTTGGCTTAAAACATCGGAAGAAATAATTTCAACAGCTCCCGTTTCTTCGTCGGTAACCTCCATTCCGTTAGGATTATAAGCTACCCACATGTCATACCAGATCGACGCTATGTCCTCAATAAACTGCTTATAATCTGCTATCTGCTGATTAAGAGGTATAGCCGCCTGATCTCTTGCGGCCATGATAGCGGAGCCGCTAGCCTCCTCTGGATTGATTTGTCCAGTTGCGGAATCACCTGCGCCTGCCAATTCCATGTTTTTATCGATAAGCTCACCTGAAATGGCGGCAGCGTCAGGAGAAGTTTGCGCAGGCATGATATAGCTAACAAGCTTTGTTACGTCTAATCCTTCTGCATTTGTCACAGGAATTGCCGCGCCTATCTTTGTAAGAGAATCAAGGTCTGTTATCCTACTGCTATTATACAAAAGCTTTGGAAACGCGGATATTTTGGCTGCTATTGCCCGTCTATAAAGGTTTTTGTTGGCCTCAATCTGGTTTGCCTTTTGCGCCGTAACCTCGCCTATACCACGCGATGACCCTTTTTTATGCATCCACACATAAAACGCAATAGGGTATGTAAAAAGCCCAGGTATAACAGTTTCAGGCTGGTATATGACGTTTTTAATGGCGCGCAGGAAGTGTATTCCGTCAGATTCTTTCCAAATACGAAGGATTGACAGACATTTGCGCTCCGGTCCTTTAACCTCTTGCTTTGCTTCATCGCCAAGCTCGTGCTCGGTGATTTCGTCAGGTACAATAAGATCAATGTCAACTTCAAAATCAGGATAAGAATCCTTGTTGTTCATGTTTTGAACCGCGTCGTTTTTAACGTCAGACACGAACCTACGTTCTGATATAAGAATGTACTTCTGTGACTGAACATCAGGGTTATTTTCATCCGAAAAATAAACATTAGTTCGATCTATTACCTGTGCGCTGCCTTTGTTATCATAAAAGTACAGTAAAGAATCACCAGAAATACAGGCGTCTCGAACCACGTTCCACGATTTTGTATCGAGTTTAAGCAGCTCCCACTGACGACGAGCATATTTGTTAAGCAATTCGCAAGCCTGAGAAGCTAGTTTCCGGTCACCACCGTATTCCATGGGGGAAAAGGTGATATTCATGGTGTTTTGTGCCACCATTGCGGTCTTATATTCCACTAAAGGCTGCACAAAATTAAGTTGTGGCAAAGAATCCCCGCCAGCATCTACTCCATACCACTGGTCGCCCTCAAACAGCCTATGGGCTTGTTCGGTTTCTGTGTATAAACCTACTTGGTTATGGTGATCTACGCCAGCTTGGTACTCATTCCAAACCTGTGTTGCGTCCACTAATTCACCTTCCTTTGACCTTTCGGCGATCCGTCGTATGCATCGACATTTTGCATTATAGCGTTAATCCTATTTACCTCTGCTTTTTGCTCTTTTGACATTGGCGCAGGAACATTTGGAACGCTTATAACGGGTTCTAGCGGCTTATTATCGGAGAGTTTACGCCCGTCTTTGATGCCTTGCCTATATGCCATAAAAACAGCTACAGAGGCCGTTACAAATCCTATAACAAGCATTATGGAGTTAATCATATAATCCTTATCCTCTCTCCGTACCCTCCCGGATTGGATTTGGGTTTAAGCACATCAAACGCAAATGCTTTTTCTGGTTGTTTTGGAGGGTCGGCCGGTTTTGTATAGTAAACAGCAAAGCACCTTAAACTGTCTACGTCGTGTGTAAGATCATGGTTAAGCTTCGATTCGTACACGTTGGGATTATTTTTATCCTTTTGGATTTTGGTAAGGCACCGAAACAGGTTTGGAGCAGCTCCTTCGTCAATCATTAAAGCTGCTGTTCCATCTTTTCGTACCTTCAACCACTCCTTAAGGTTTGCACATCCGCTCTCCTTATTCCTAGTAGTTTTAGTTAATTGTATACCGTTTTCGTAAAATATTGTTGATTTAGCTTTACCACTCTCTTGAGACCTTGCCCAAAGATCATCAGGGGCTAGCCATGCCTCTATCTGATCTCCTTGGTTGTGCTCTAACATTTTTTTGCACGCCTCAGATATCGTTAACCCTGACATATCAAACTCTCGGTATACCCTTGCGTTATATCCTCTGTCAACCCATATCCAGTGCACAGACAGCATATCTGTAAGCCCATAATCTAAGCATGCATACCGCCTAAATCCTGTTGTATCGTAATAAGGGTCAGCTAAATGGCTGTGCGGCTTGACCTCCGGGAAATATGCCCCGCCTGGTATTGTAAGTGCCTCGTCTACCGTTGCGGGGTACTGAGACATTACCTCGTCGCCCATGTCACGCCTAGTCTGCTCGTACCACTCTATTGTACGACGAGGGTCAGCGCTCCACGGTACAAATATCTTATTAAAATTGTTGTCCTCGGTATATAATCTCTCAAATAGCGTACCTCGCTCAATTGTTGATAATCCGATTACCTTACCTCCGGTAGGTCTATTGATATTAGGGTAAGCTTTAGCCCATATCTCGTCGGCCTGCTCCTGCTCTGCCCACTCGTCAAGCATAAGGATGTTGGCCGTAAACGAGATAGACGCATTACCGGATGCGGGGAATGCCTGAAACGTGCTTACCATGCCGTTGGAGAAGTATAGATACAATGCAAGCGTTGTCTTGCGATATGTAATGCCAGACCATCCTACAGTGCCTTGTGGCTTAATTAGCGCCGACATGTGGCTGTATATTACCTCAAGCCTACGCACAAGCTCTCCGGCCTGTGTCTCAGCGCGGGAAAACGCTATTGTGAGCCAACCCGGATGTGTTAACAGCGCCCACGACACATAGGCCAGTATAAGCCACGTAAAACCAAGCTGACGCGCCTTGAGGATTATATTAAGACGGTTGTCGTGGATGCTCTGTAACGCCTCTTGTTGTGCGGGCCAAAGCTTAAACGGCACAATTACCTCGTCAGCATCTTTGTCCTCTATCATCACGTATGTATCGACGTAGTAATCGAGATTGTCCCGTATGTAGTCAATCTCAATCTGTCTTGCCCGCTCCAACGTTTGCGCTGTTGTGCTCATTGCTGCCTCCGATTATGCCCAATCGTCTCCGAAAATCATTAGTTTACCTGCTTTCTCGATTGCACTAAATATAAGTTGAGCGTACTTTATACACTGTTTTATGCGTTTTAAAAAGTGTTTTTCCATGTTTATTGAGACTAAACGTATAATTATTCTTGTTTTTGATTACAAAATGAATATTTATGCTATTTAAAAAGTGAATATTATGCGTTATCGTCTATGCCCATGCGCTTACTAATGCGATCAAGCAAAGCTTTGTCCTCTGTTGTGATGGACACTTCGGCCGTTACCTCTTGCCTCTCAGCCCATCCATGGTTGTTTGACAAGGCAAATTTGGCGCCGTTGGCTGCATCTCGGTTAAAAAGCTGCTCCTCGGCATACTGCTCAACTCTCCTGCGCGCGCGTGAGATGGCGGGGAAAAACTCTTGATCTTTGGAGTAATTAAGCAGCGATTTGCGGTCCATCCCCAGCGCATTTGCCAATCCGCTCATGGTTAATGGCTTATCTATAATCACCGGCGCGCCTTTTTTGTCGCACACCATATTGTCGTTACTGTCTTTAAGCGGTTGTGGCCCGCAAGACGCAATATAGGCGTCTATTTTAATCTGCATATCGTCAACGCTATTATATTTTTTGGGTCTGCCTCCTGCGTGCGGCATATAATCACCTACTCAATATTTGCGTGTTTCCCTGCGCTAATCGTGTCTTTTACGGCCAATAGGTTGCCGCTTACAGGGCGGAGGCTCCTACTATCTAAGCTACGGCGGCATATTTGTTTGCGCCCTATTCCCGCCGGGCGCTGGGCGGTAGAAAGGAGTGTGAGCGATGTTATTGGTACCAATTGCGGGATTACACCGCTTGCGTAATATCTAATGATACCGCATTGGTATATTTATTTACTCTTATTATATCCTATATATTGTGGTTTTAAAAGTATAGCACCGCATATTTTGCGTGTACTGTTTTTTGTTAATAATTTGTTTACATTTTCCCTGTTGACATTTAGGTTAAAACCTAAAATTTAAGGAGGCTGTTAAAATGACAAGTACTTTTGAGTGGACAACGTTTAAAGGTGCGGCTGGTAAAATCATAGCAACCTACGCGGAAAACATGGAAATGGAAGCTGTAGATGCCGATGGAGATATCATAGAGTTGGGAATCAAGCCAACTACTGCTGGAAAGTGCGACATGAAAGCGTATATAGGAGAGGAATTAGTAGATAGCTGCTGGAATCACAACTTTTGGGGATTGATTGATGTTAGCGGTATGCCCGACGTCAAAAAGATTTGGGGCCTTGATATTGGTTTAAACTTAGCAGACGCAGACCGCTATGAAAAATGGCTGGATGACCTTATTGCAGGTGGAACATCTTCCGAGGCTAAAAAATATCACGACGCCGAATCTGCAAAGCAACACGCCAAGGAAATTGCAGATGCTAAAGCTGTAGTAGCAAAAGCAGAATCACAAAGAGATATACCCGATAGATCTGAGGCCAGACGGCGCGAAAATGTATACAACGATATCAATAATGAGGGCGGCGATGGTTACGTCCCGCACTGGGTAAGCCGAGAGGAATACGATGCAGCCAAGGCGATTTTGGGAGAATAAAGTCAGACATTAAAAACCTGTCCTAACGGGTATACGAGGAGAAAGGAAAACACCATGGAATTAAACCTTGACGCTTTGCTTGCACTAAATCATATGTCATTATCAGACTTATCTAAGGCCACTAATATACCATATCGCACCCTGCAGGACTGGAAGCTGCGTAAACGCAGCCCGAGAAGCATATCGCAGCTTAAAGCCCTGGCCGATGGCCTTGGGCTGGAATCCGTAGAGCAACTATATGAGGCAAAGGCGCCCGCCGCATCGGAAGAGTTTAAAAACGGAAAATTGATTGTAGATTGCATTATCCATGACCCTCGGTATCCAAGCAATCTTATAGTTAAAATTGGTAGTGATTATTTTTTAACGCCACATATTTTGTCTATAAATAAAACTTTGCATTTGCAGGATTTACGCCCCTATAGGAGCAATATATCATCTACCGCGTGGGAGGCTCCAAACTACGAGTATGTAATGTACCATATGGAGCGCCGAGGCGGGTATGATTTAGCAATTGGCCGCCCTGCTACCCAAGACGAATTAAACGCAGTAATCTCAAAATATAACCTTTCAGAAGATGATATCTCAGAACCTTTTGACGATACTTACGGTGCTTTATTTGGCGCAGAACACGCCGTTACTATTAAATCAGTGCAATTAAGAATCCATGAAGCGATATCTGTAGAAAGCTATCTTACGAGCAAAGGAATACAGGCCGTAAGCGTATCTGGGAATAGGGTTAACGTTAGAATACAGTAATTTTTATAGCCTCCGATATCGATCAATAAGCGGCACGTGATTTCATTGATGGACGAGGATAATCAAAAAGGCCGGAGCGTTTAATCTCCGGCCTTCCCCATGTCTTTTTCAATTAAAGATACAATATAAGCGTTTAGGCTCATTCCATTACTTTCGGCGTGGGCTTTTATTTTGGCCTTTTCTCCCTTTGGTAGCTTTAATGTGGCATACTCATAATGGTTTGCATCATATTTATTCCGGGCTGTTTTTTGCGCCGGTGTAACCGTCATATAACCACCTCAACATAATCATAACACAAAACAAATCTACGTGATACGTATAAAGTGTACAATAAGTTTTATTGAAGTTTGTGCATAATCAAGATTGAATATACGTGACACGTAGTGTACAATAAGCATGTAGTCAAACAACACAACACCGAGCCGGGCGGTTCATCCCGGCAGAAGGAGGATATATGGAGTACAACATCAACACCTTAATCGAGGCCGCGCAGGATTATTTATACGCCGTCAACGACCAGCAGATATACTGCATCGGATGGCATGATCTATGGTTGCCTAGCCTACCCGCTGAAAAGCAGGTTGCCTACACCAAACACGACGAGCGCGTAAGCTGCAAGTGGGATATGGTGCGCATGATGTGCAAGATGGTTGACGTTGATAGTGACGCCCTTATTGGTATGGTTAAGGCCATAAATCGATATGAGCGGCACGGGGGCAAGTGGGATCGGGCAACGTGCGTCCACCTTTCTGGTCGCGAGGCTAGTGCCCGCATCCGGGCGGCGATCTCCAATCCGATTGATTATTGGGCGGGGCACTATAAGAGCACAGGCCGCAAGATTGCAGCATAGCAAGCAGACGGCACCGGGGTGGCCCGGTGTAATGCGGCGGGGGCCGTCCGAAGCCCGGCCCAGAAAGGAAGAACCACATGCAGAAAGTCACCAAAACCGAAATCAGGTGGATTATCCAAGAGATCATCAAGGCAGAGGCCGTAAACCGTAATGCGATTATGCAATATCCCAACATGAGCACCGCCGAAAAGGGGCTGCTCAATCTGAGGGCAGACAATCTCCGGGGCGTATCTGATAAACTGGAGGCCGCGCTTGCGACAGGTGATAAGCGCATCGCAATAAAATAAGCCGTCCCAGCGGCACCAAGGGCATTAAGCTGGGAGCGTTGCCGGTGCAATAGTGCCGGCGGGTTGCCAAGGATAACCCCGTAAGCCCTCACCGCAAGGGAAACAGAGGCGCCGGAGATAACATAATCCACAAAAGTAGTCAAAAAGTAGTCAACGCATCATTTTTAGGCTTATCTAAGCCATCGAATTACGACTGGAAATCGTGTAGGCGTCAAAAGCGTCTCGAGAGTTCGAATCTCTCCTTCTCCGCCAGAAAGATATAGCTTTCCTTTATAGGAAGCTATATCTTTTTTTATGCAGTAAAATATGGTATTATGGATTCAAAGGCGATTACATTATCATACACAACAGGAATTTGCGAGGAGATTTATTGATTTTAGGAGGTATTAGCGTTATGGATAACGAATTAAAGATTAAGATGTACTCATTTACGGTGGATTGCAAAGACCCGCATGAATTAGCAAAATTTTATGCGGCGTTGCTCAAATGGGAAGTAATGTTTATCGATGAAGGATGGGCATGTGTATACGCTCCAGGAACCAATCAGGGAACATATCCCTGTATATTGTTTCAGCGGAACCCTGAGTATAAGCCGCCTGTGTGGCCGGAAGAGCCTGAAGCTCAACAGCAAATGGCACATATAGACTTCGCAGTAAATGATTTAGAGAAAGCAGTTCAATATGCAACCCATTGCGGAGCAACAACCGCCGATAAGCAATTTTCCGATGACTGGAGGGTTATGTTTGACCCTGCCGGACATCCTTTTTGCTTATGTCAAATGAAATCAATAATCGAGAGTGCCCATTTTGCGTTGTTATAGTAAATCACAAAATTGCTCCAAAAACTGCTTAACTAGAAGTTAAGTAGTTTTTTGTTTCAAATTGCTATCCAATTAACTTTAAGCACAATTAAGGTTAAAGAATTGAAATTATGCCTGCGTATGCAAAATGGATATCGGATACTGATACTGCAATCGGAAACACTAAAACGGGAGGTGTTTATATGGTATCTCGTAAATCGGTTATTACGTTTGGCATGGTCGCGATCCCCATTACGATGTATACAGCCACGCAGGATAACGACATCCATTTCAACCAGCTGCATAAGGAAGATAACAGCCGTATCCGATATAAAAAGACCTGCGCTCACTGCGGCAAGGAGATTACGACACAAGACATTGTAAAGGGCTTTGAGTACGACGAGGAAAAATATGTTGTCGTTACAGACGACGAGATTGAAAAAATCAAGACAGAAAAGGAGAAATCCATTCAAATCCTGCACTTCGCCCAACTTAACCAGATATCCCCCGTTTACTATGACAAAACCTATCAGGCCGCACCCGAAACAGGGGGAGAAAAGGCCTTTGAACTGCTCCGCGCAGCGCTGATGGCTGAGCAGAAGATAGCCATAGGCAAGGCCGTCGTGGGGACAAAAGATACATTGATGGCAATCATCCCGCGCGAGGAAGGTATCCTCATCTCCACAATGTTCTATGCCGACGACATCAAAGAGCTGCAAAAACAATACACAAAGCCCGAGGTCTCCGAGGCGGAGCTGAATATGGCAAAGGTGCTGATCAATTCGATGGACACGCCCTTTGACGCCTCGCAATACAAAGACGAATACCAGGAAAAGCTCCGCGCGCTGATTGAAACCAAGATCTCCGGCAAGGAGGTTGTCGCCGCGGAGGCCAAGGGCCCCGGAAAGGTTATCGACCTTATGGAGGCTCTTAAGGCCAGCGTCGAGAAGGCCAAGCAAGAGAAGGGCCCGGCGTAATTATTATGGATGCAAAACTTAACGAATACAACCAGAAAAGGAATTTTGACAAGACGCCGGAACCGGAAGGCGAGGCGGCCAGGCCGGAAGGATATCTCCGCTTTGTCGTCCAGCACCACATGGCGCGCAGAGATCACTACGATTTTCGTCTGGAATGGAACGGTGCCCTGTTAAGCTGGGCAGTACCCAAGGGGCCGTCCTACAATACCCGCGACAAGCGGCTTGCCGTACAGGTGGAGGATCACCCGCTGGAATACCGGAATTTCGAGGGGACGATCCCTAAGGGGGAATACGGCGGCGGAACGGTAATGCTGTGGGATGAGGGCAGTTGGGAACCTTATGTGGAAGTCGACAAAGGGCTTAAAGTGGGCTCACTGAAGTTTGTTTTAAAAGGCAGAAGGCTCAAGGGTAAGTGGGCTTTGGTGCGGATGAAAACAAAAGCGGATGAAACGCGGGATAACTGGCTGTTACTCAAGGAAAAAGACGAGTATGTCAAAGCAGCCGACGGGATTTCCGAATTTGTCACCAGCATCCGCACCGGACGCACCATGACGGAAATTGAAGCAGGGCAAGACGAGAAGGTGGTGAGAAATCCCTTCGACAGAACCGACGCACAGCTCGCCAAACTTGTCAATACGGTTCCAGAGGGGGATAACTGGCTCTACGAGTTGAAATACGACGGCTACAGAATTATGGCGTTTGTGGAGGGCAACAGCGTCCGGCTTATGACCCGCAATAACAACGATTATACGAACCGGTTTTGGGGTGCTGCCTCTTCCCTGCTTGATTGGGCCGCCGGAAGGGCGATAGTGCTGGACGGCGAAATGGTCGTTGCAGATGAAGCAGGCAAAACAGATTTTCAGGCGCTGCAAAACTACATGAAAAACCCCAAGAGCCAAGACCTCACCTATATCGTCTTTGATCTCCTGGCGTTGGATGGCGCGGATCTTCGGGGGCAGCGCCTTACTCAAAGGAAAGAAACCCTGCAAACGCTGATGAAGGACGCGCCCCAAAACCTCCATTACAGCCAGCATGTCGTAGGAAACGGAAAGGATAGCTTTAAAGCGGCCAGTGAGGCGGGCATGGAGGGGATCGTCGGTAAAAAAGCCGACTCTGTTTACAGCGGAACAAGAAACGGTGATTGGATCAAGTTAAAATGCGAGAAAAGGCAGGAATTTGTGATTGGAGGGTATACGCTTACCGATAAAAAGGCGAGCGGGGTAAGCGCCCTTCTCCTTGGCGTGTATGTCGGTGACGATTTCGTCTATGCCGGACGCGCAGGCACGGGTTTAAGTGCGGCTGACATGAGAGAACTCGAGACAAGATTCGCTGCCTTAAAGAGAACGGAATCCCCTTTTAAACCTGCGCCAAAGCCCCGGTCAAATGAAAGTATTACATGGCTTACCCCCCAACTGGTTGCGGAAATCAAGTTCGCCGAGTGGACCAAGGAGAACCTCTTAAGGCAGGCAAGCTTTAAGGGCCTGCGGGCGGATAAGAATTCCAGAGATGTTAAAAAGGAAAAGGCGGATGACGAGGCAGAGTTACAATCACCTGCTAAAGAATTGGAGAAACCGATGGAGGAAAACAGCAGCGGCATCATCATCGAGGGAATAAAGATTTCAAGCCCAGACAAGGTGATGTTTGACGACCCAGAAACAACAAAATCGGATGTAGCCCGCTATTACGAACAGGTATCTGCGCGCATGCTGCCCTATGTGGGCCATCGGATTTTAAGCATCGTATGCTGCCCCAAAGGGGTGTCTCAGTCCTGCTTTTTTAAAAAGCACCCCGCTTCGGATAACAAGGGGATTGTCACCATGCCCATCCGCACCGCAGACGGCGAAACAGAGGATTACTTCTACATTGAGAACGCGTCCGGGCTTATTTCTCAAGTACAGATGGGTACGCTCGAGTTTCATATCTGGGGAAGCCGTGTAGATGAAATTGAAAAACCGGACATGATGGTATTTGATCTGGACCCGGATGAGGGAATGGACCTCGATACAGTGCGCCGTGGCGTGCGGGATATGAAAGCCATTCTTGCCGAGCTTTCGCTCAATTCGTATCTCAAAACCAGCGGCGGTAAAGGGTACCACGTGGTCGTACCACTAAAGCCCACCGTTTCGTGGGATACGTTTCACGATTTCGCAAGGCGCGTCGCCGAAGTGATGGAGCAGAAGTGGCCGGACCGCTATACAAGCAATGTCCGAAAGGCCAAGCGGACAAACAAGATATTTATCGACTGGATCCGGAACGGCAGGGGTGCTACCAGCGTCGCCCCCTATTCCATAAGGGCGAGAAAGGGCGCCAAGGTTTCCATGCCCATCACATGGGATGAGCTGGATACGGTTGCTCCCGATGGCATCGGTATGGCGGATGCGCTCTTGAAAATCGGCAAAGAGGACCCGTGGAAGGATTATTTTCGGTGCAACCAACAACTGAAATGAGTAAAGCCACTGGGTATACACTTCTGCATAAGAATATGTGTTTTCCTTCCCTCAAACCGCTTAACTAAAGTTGTTAAGCGGTTTTTTGATAGATTGAATATTGGCAGAGAAGCGACAATCGGCTACAGGATAGTTATCAAGCCGCCGACCATCTGATTAAGCGGTTTTCTGTATTAAAAAAGATTCAGGCCGGTGATAAACTCACCGGCCTGTAATGGTCTTGTTTTAGATTGTCACAGCTTCTGTACGTAGTTATAAATTAACGATGTCATGTCGCCGATGGGCGCCTGCTTCATCACCGCGCCGATGTTGTATGCAACCATCGGCATACCGTACACCACACAGGTTTCTTTGTTCTGGCCCAAGGTATACGCGCCCGCATTGCGCATGGACAAAAGCCCCTTGGCGCCGTCCGCGCCCATGCCGGTTAAGATAACGCCGATTGCGTTCTTCCCCGCTGTTGCCGCCACCGATTCAAAAAGCACGTCCACCGACGGGCAGTGTCCGCTTACCTTCTCCTCTTTCGTGCATTTGACCGTATACCCCGCGGCATCCTTTACAAGCCGCATCTGATAATCACCCGGCGCTACTAAAATCCTGCCTGTCTGAACCCTGTCGCCGTTTTCGGCCTCCTTTACCTCCATCTTGCAGATGCGGTTGAGCCGTTCGGCGTACATGCGGGTAAACATCTCGGGCATGTGCTGAACGATGACAATCCCCGGGGTGGTCGCCGGCAGGTCTTCGATAACAGCCACGGTCGCGTCCGTACCACCCGTTGACGCGCCGATGGCGATAACAAAGTTATCCACCGCCTTAATCTTGGTATAGCTTACGCGCTCAATGATATTCGGTTTCTTAAGCTTCGCCATGGAGGCAATCTTTACCTTTATAATAAGCTCATGGGTAAAGTTAAAAAGGTCGGAGGAGGACTTAATGGTCGGTTTTTTTACAAAATCAACGGCACCGGCGTCCAGCGCATCCAACGCGTTTATTGGCAAGGAACTAACCACCACAACCGGCAGCGGGTTTGTAGGCATCAGTTTTTTAAGAAACTCTATCCCGTTCATCTTCGGCATTTCAACGTCCAGCGTTACCACGTCCGGCTTAAGCTGCTCAATGAGCTTAAGCGCCTCGACGGGGTCGGCTGCCGTGCCGACGATCTCTATCGCATTATCGGAGCTCATGCTTTTAACTAAGAACTCCCTAAAAAGTATCGAATCATCTACCACAAGCGTTCTGATCTTACGCAGGTTCGCCATAATCAGTACCTTGCCCTTTCCGGCTTTAAGGAGGATTACCCTAAAACCTATTTTGATTACAATCACGCTTTTTTCTGATAAACTGCCGGCATGATGTACTTGTACTGAGAGGTCTCGCGGTTAATGGTTTCTGCGTGCCCGATAAGCAGGTAACCGCCCTGCTTGGTATTGTTATAAAACTTGCTGATGAGCTGCTGCTTGGTGGGGGTATCGAAGTAAATCATCACGTTCCTGCATAAAATGATGTCGAAATTGCCCTTAAACGCAAAGTTATCCATCAGGTTTATCTGCCGAAATACGACCTCATCCTTAAGAAACGGCTTTACTTCTACCGTTGTCGCGTCCAGTGCGCTAAAATATTTCGTCTTCCACTTCTCAGGTACACTCTGAATAGCCTCTGCGGCATAGATGCCGTTTTTCGCCTTGTCCAGCACCTTCACAGAGATGTCGGAGGCCAGTATCTTGGTATTCCACTGCTGCTTTTTCATCCCGAAATAGTCCTGAATCACCATCGCGAGAGTGTAGGGCTCTTCACCGGAGGAGCAGCCCGCGCTCCAAATTCGGATCTCATGGTTCTGATTGCTGCGTTCAAGCTCCGGCAATACCGTGGAGGCTAAAAAATTAAAATGCTCGGCTTCCCGCAAAAAATAGGTGTGATTGGTGGTCAACTTGCTGATGAGCAGCGACATCTCTTTCTTGGTGGAGTCTTGCAGTACCGCGTTAAAATAATCGGTATAGTTTATAAAACCTTTTTCGGCAAGCGTAGAGGCCATTCTGCTTTCGATGAGTGTACGTTTTTTAGTAAGGTTAATACCATAATTGGTCTTCAAATAGCCTGTTATGCGCTCAAATTCACTATCCGTTAATGAAATCATAGCTACTCCTATTGATGACAAATGACCGAATGCGTTCCTAAATCAATATTACGATAAAACCGCTACAGAAAGCAATAGCGACAAGCACACAGCCTGTCGCTATCGCGAGAGGAACGATTACTACTTATCGATATTGTCGGCGATGGCTGAAAGCTCGTTCATCTCATCATCGCTTAAAAGCTTCTGGCAGTCGAGCACCAGCTTTACCTCTTCACCGACCTTGCCGATGCCCTTCACATAGCGGCTGGAGCCGTTTTTGCTGAAGCTCGGCGGCGCCGCGATGTCCGCATCGGGAATGCGCATAACCTCTTCCACCTGATCGACAATAATGCCCACCGAATTGCCGTTTACATCGACAACCACAAAGCAGGTTTTATCGTCGTAGGGGCGCTCCTCCTTGCCAAAGCGTAGGCGCACATCCAGCACCGGAATCACCTTGCCTCTAAGGTTGATAATGCCCTTGATGTAGTCCGGCAGCTCGGGAACCTGCGTAATCGGCTGAACCACAATAATCTCTATGACATACCGAATGTCTATGCAGTACGACTGTGCATCAATGATGAAGGTAAGATATTTCTCTTTCAGCGAATCCTCTACATCGTTTAAGTTGTCTAATAATTGTGCCATAGTAACCTACACCCTTTCAGATAATCCATTGTAACGGACTGTATTAGTTGTTAGCGATCAGGTTCTTGATGTCTAAGATAAGGCTGATGCTGCCGTCACCCAAGATGGTGCAGCCCGCAACGCCGCGCTCCTTAACATTAAACCGATTGAGATAGGTCGGCAGCGGTTTTACAACCACCTGCTGCTCGCCGATAAGCTGGTCTGCAAGCAGACAAACCGCCTTATCCTCTGTTTCAACAAGTATGATAATGCCCTCGAGAATGCTCTGTATCTTTGTTTCGATGCCGAAGGCCTGGAAGATACGTATTACGGGGTAGCATTCACCGCGTATCATGATCATCTCGTTGCCGTTTACATCCTTTACAATCTGCTTGGGCTGAATCTTAAACGACTCCCGGATGGATGTAATGGGGATGGTGAGGATAGAGCCGCCTACCGAGATCTCCATGCCGTCGACAATGGCCAGGGTAAGCGGAATCTTTATAATAAAGGTCGTGCCCTTATCCAGCTTGCTCTCGATGCTGATGGAACCGCCAACCTTCTCGATGTTCTTCTTGGCGACGTCCATCCCAACCCCGCGGCCGGAGAACTCGGTAACCTCGGTATTGGTCGAGAAGCCGGGCAGCATAATCAGGTTATAAATCTCTTTTTCGGTGTAGTCGGCCTCGTTTTTGGTAAGCAGGCCGTTGGTACGCGCTTTTTTCAAAATCTTGCTGGGGTTAATGCCCGCGCCGTCATCCGAAACACGGATAACCACCTCGCCGGCCGTATTCTCGGCGGAGAGCACTACCCTGCCTACAGGCGGCTTGCCCCTCTTCACGCGCTCCTCGGTGGTCTCCAAACCATGATCCATCGCGTTGCGTATCAGGTGCATCAGCGGGTCACCCAGGCTGTCGATGATGGTCTTATCCACCTCGGTCTCCTCGCCCAGCAGCTCAAGCTCCACCTCTTTGCCAAGTTTTTTGCTCATATCGCGCACAATGCGGTTCATCTTGTTAAACACGCCCGAAACCGGCACCATGCGTATGGACATCACAATATCCTGCAGCTCGTCGGTAAGCTTGCGCAGCTGACGGGAGGCCTTGGTGAAGTTTTCAAGCTGCATCCCCTTTAAATCGGGGTTGGCGATTACCATCGACTCGGTGATAACCAGCTCGCCCACTAAATCCATCAGCTCATCGAGCTTATTTAAGTTCACGCTGATGAGGTTCTGCTTGGCGGTCTTGTTCTGTTGCACCGCGGTATTGACATTCTCAAGCGCCGCAGCCTGTTTTGCGACCGTTTCCTTTTCTATCTCGACAGCGGCCTTGGTCTCTTCAACTGCCGTCTGATCGTCTCCGAGGGATTCGTAGGACTTTATGTAAAGCGAATTCTCGATGATCTTATAGATCTCGTCGTTGGTGTTATAGGGGATAAACGAGATGATAAAGCCGTTATCCACAATCTGTTTGGCGGTTGCCTGATTGGTTTCAATATCCTGCGGCTCGTAGGTGAGCTTCTCGCAGTAATCCTTCATGTTGTTGATAAGCATAAAGGCGCGGATATTCTCCATCTTGCAGCCGTCCTCAAAGTAAACGCGAACAACCGTCTCGGGCTTATCGCTCTTTACCTCCTGCTGCGGCTGCTCTTCTGCTACAGTCTCCGGCGCGGCTTGGGGTTCTTCCACTGCCGCGGGGGGGGCTTCGGCAACAACCGCCGGGGCTGCTTCGGCCTCGGCTTTTTTGGCCTTTGCCTTGGGCTTTGGCTTCGCCTTGCCCTTTTGTGCCGCACCGCTCTTAATAAAGTCGAGTTCCTCCTCAATCAGGGCGATGAGCTCGTCCGGGTTTGCGGCCTTGGTGGTTTCATCCTGAATACTGTCTATCTCACTCTTGATAAAATCGGAGCCTTGAAAAACAATGTCATAGATGGAACTGTAGTCGGCGGTGGCGGATTTGTTCTCACGTATAATAAAGAACAAATCCTCGATTCTGTGCGCAACGGTAGACACATTTTCTATGCCCATCATGGCTGCCGAGCCCTTGATGGTGTGCATAATGCGGAAGATTTCGTTGATATCCTCCTGCGCCATGTCGTTGCTTTTTTCGGACTTCAGCAGGATGGCATCCAATTGTTCCAGCAACGTATTGCTTTCAAAAATGAATGTCTCCAGCATCGATTCCAAACTCATGTCAAACTTATCCATTATCTCACCTGCATATCTTAAATTTACTGAATACTCCGACTGTTTTTATGTTGATACTGTAGTACAGTGTGAACACTTTAATGAAATAAGTACTGGAATGATTGAATTTTTGCGGCATTTATACGATAATACTTATGTGCTTCTTACCATAAAGGAGGTGAACCACCGTGCCCGATATGCTAAAGATTACAACCCCGATACTGCCCAAAAACTATGTAAACAGCGTAAAACCCAACCAGCAGCCGTCACAGGATGTATTTAATCTGGTGGACCTCACCCGTGTGACAAAACCCAATGAACGCAATGAAACACCGGATAATAACGCTTTAAATCTGGCTACTCAGCAAGAGGCCAAGCATGCGCTTGGCGCATTGCTTAAAGACCCGGGGCTTGCCATCTCCTCTTTAAAAAGACTGCTTTTAATGAGCGCCATGCTGGTTACCTTAAATGGTGAAAAATCTGCCGGGCAAGCCGAGATAAACGGGCTGATAAAGTCGCTGATGCTCACCGAGCAGGATCTCCTCACCGAGATATTCAGCCAACAGCAGGGAATCTCGTCGTTTCAAGGCGAATTTTTCGACGCGCTGCGCAGCCTGCTTTCCGGCACCGCCAGTACAGAGTTTAAAGACAGCATCGGGGCGCTTCTAAAAGCGATTACAGGGCGCGTTTATGCCGGTGATATCCTTGATTCCATTGGCATTAACCTTGAGAAATACGCTCTGCTGATGCGCTCGGTACCGGAGGCCTACGATGCGCTGCACGGCCTTTCCATCAATTTCAAAGCACTCAGCGGCTTAGGCACTGAACCGGACGCCAAGATGTTTACGGAACTGAAAGACGCTTTAATCAGCGTGCTGCGCGAACTGAATTCCAGTATCTACGCGAACGATAAGACGATGAATCTTACTGCTTTAATTGTATATAATCTTTCGAAATTTGTAAATGATAAAGATGAAATTAATGCAGCTTTTGAGAATTTTTCACGATTTTTACCGGAAGAATCTCGCACATCTTACAGGAAGGCGCTGGAGAACTATCTGGCGGTCGCCACCAAACAAAGTGACTCAGCCGCGCTGCAGTCTAAGGTGATCGGCAAGCTATCGGAGATTATCTCCCAGCATCTCGACGGAAAGATGAATACCCCCGCAGCCATGCTGGAGATTAACAACATCCTGCAGAGCCTTGCCACCGCGCCGACCGCGTTTACCCCCCTGCTGCATTACATACTGCCGCTGGAATACGGCAATTCCTCCGCGTTTGCGGAGCTGTGGGTAGACCCCGACGCGTCAAAAGAAAATGCGTCCGACAGACAAAACAACGCGGTGAAGATCTTTTTTGTATCGGACGTGGAGGGTATAGGACATTTTGAACTTGAGATGCTGGTGGCGGATTACCACATAGACCTTTATATGTTCTGCCCGCCGGACTACACCAGCTTTTTTAAAGGGTACAAAGAGCGGATTAGCCAGCTCTGTAAAAACACCGCCTATACCTTTGGCAGCATCAGCATTGAGCCTCTTGTAAAAGAGCGCAGGCTGGACGAGGTTTTTACAAAGTTGTCTGCAAGAAGGAGCGGTATAGATGCAAGAGCGTAAAGCCCCCTACACGGGCAACAAGGCCGTTGCCTTGAAGTATAACGCGCAAACCGATGCCGCGCCCATCATTGTGGCCTCCGGCTACGGCTATGTCGCCGAAAAGATCATCGACCTTGCCGACCAAAGCGGCATCCCTGTTTACCGGGACGATACAACCGCAAACATGCTTGCGATGCTTGAAATCGGCAGCAGTGTGCCGCCGGAACTGTTTGAGATTATCGCGTCCATCTATCTCGACCTGCTAAGAATGTCTGATGAGCTGAAGCAGGAGTTGCAGCAAAACACCAGCTTAGTAAAATAAACGCTTAAAGCCTCGCCTACCAAAGGCGGGCTTTTTTATTGCCATCATTTAGGGGCTATCTGAAAACTCCAAATTCTTGTCTATTTCAAAAGCGTGTCTTTAAATTAAGCTATGTGTTCCCTAATATAAACTTCTTGAAGACACGCTCTGCCAAAGGTATCTTCTGCATCAAAATACTCGGAATACATACAGTATTCAAACATACACAGTATGTCGACGTTTCTTTGATTTGAATCTGCTCTTTTGCAGCGAAATATCCGGCGATTTTCCGTTTTCAGAAACGCCCTAGTCAAACTTCATGCGCTTAAGCTGCAGCCTTTGAACCTCCCACAAATAGGCAAACAGGATATCCTGCTCTTTTTCGGTTGCATCTATAAAGCTGCTTCCATAACCCAATTTATCGTTATTCATCTCCTGCCGCCGAAGTATCTTGGTTTTAAGGCGAAGATGCTTGGGCCCCTGATTAAAGTAGAACTCAAATTGGGTGCCCTCAAAGAAGATATGTTCTGTAACAAAAAAGATGCCGCCTACACTGATGTCCCGTATGGTAATCTTAATGGGGTTTTCAACGGTTACCCGATTACCCTCGCTGTCGTATAGAATATAGATATTGGTTTCAAAGGTGGTTTTCACCTTAATGCTTTTACGGCGCTGTATGACATCCAACAGGTGATAATCGGTCAGGATAATTCTGTCTACCCCCGAAAAGTCCACCAAGGCGGAGTACCAGCAAATACCCCTCATGTCGTCATATGCGCAAATTTTTAGCATCTCGCGCTTCTCAAAATGCGGAAAGATATCGCCGATAATCTCCATAAAGCCATCGCTGACATCTACCAGCACGCCGGAGGTAATCAGTGCATTGGTCATGCTGTAAATCTCAACCTTTTGTTGGACAGTTCTCAAAACATACACCCCTTAATCGGTTACGCAACCCCAAAAACAATCTCGTTATCGGATAGGTATATCAGCGTATTGTCCCGGCTTTCGGCGATCTGAACACTCACGCTGCCCATTGTTATGCGTGTTCCTGCATAGATGGTACCTTTGCAAATAATCTTGCTTGTATTGGGCTGATGAAATTCTTCTTCCATAGCGCTATATTTTAATTGCAGCTTTTCTTTTTCCAGCGCAATAACCGATTTATTGTATACCGCCTGATCCAGTATCTTGAGTTTATCCTTTGACAGTAGGTTTTTATCCTTGCTGTTTAAGTAATCAATCACCTGCGTAAGCTTCATATCGTCGCTTTCAATCTGCTGCAGGCGTTTATAGATAACATCCATATCGTAGACCAGTGTCGTTGAGGTGCCGAGCGTAATGTCGGTGGGCACATGGGAATCCGACCCGATTGTCCTTGCGAGCAGATCCTTTGCAATGACGAAATTGCCGCCAACCAAGCTGCCGTTTCGCCCCTTTAGCTCCATTGTGCCGCCGCAGCGGGTATTGCAATACATGATAGAGTTGGCTACAATCGAGCCCTTGGTTTCAACGATGGCATTTTCTATAAACGAGGCGGTAAGGCCTCCCTCGGTCGTAAGCTTGCCACCGCCCCTGCCGTTCATGCCCATAAGCGAAATATCGCCGCGCGCCTGAATGACAGCGGCTTCCACGACGCCGTTCACCTTGACGCTGCCCTGCGCGTGGATGTAAAAGCCGGACTTGACATCCCCTTTAACCAGCACATTGCCGACAAAGTCGATGTTGCCGACGGAATTGTCCACATCGCCGTTAACCACAAAGGTGTCGTCAATCTCGAGGGCATTATGGCGCTCTACCAAATTACCGCTCACACCGGCATAGATTTCGGTGTTCTGCTGGTTGACAAGCACGTTTTTACCGAGGGGAAGCCGTGCTTCTCTGCCCCTTGCGGGCATAATATTTTGGCCGGTTACCGTCATGCCCTTGGTGCCGTCGGTAGGGGGAACAATATCACATAATATCTGGCCCTGTAGAACATTATAGATGAGGTTGAGTTCCTTGTAGTTCACCGAACCGTCTATATTCATTTTGGGAATGCCCTGCTTGCCGAAAACAAAACGGTTAATAAGCTCGCCGTCTTTGCCGTTTACAGCGGGCAGGCCCTCGGCAACCAGTATTTTTTGCTCATACGCCCGGCGAAACACGAGCTTTTGAACCTCGTCCAGCTTGATGCCGTAAACTACCCCATTATCCTTGAGCGACTGAACGACAGCGGGCACTGTAATGTCGGCGCCGCCGTTCTCCGGGCTCATAACCGTAACGTAGGCATTCAGCAGGTCGGCCGACAGTTCCACACGGCATTGCGCATCCAGCGGTATCAACTCTTTATTTTCTTCAATTGGTTCCATAACAGTGTATCCCTCCTGTCGTCTTATATCAAGCGTTCGTGTTACAGCGATACATTGGCCTTGCCGATAGACCGAACCGTCATAATACCTGTCTCAACGTCGAACTCCACGGTTCGGCCATAGTTTAGGCCAACATCCTCAGCAACTATTTTCAGATTAATTTCAGTGAGGACCTTTTTAACTGCAGCGATATTTCTTTTGCCGATATTCATAATATTGTCATTTAACCCGTAGGTACCGTCCATTTTAAACATCTGGGCTCCGCCCGCGATCTTAGCCAACATGCGTTGCTTTGACGCGCCTGCCTGCTCCATACGCCGGATTAACAGGATGATTGCGGTGTCTGCAAACTTTAACTTATTGTCGTTCTGTATGCATTCGGTGCTGCTGGGAAGCATGATATGTGACATCCCCCCAATCCCTGCCTTTGCGTCATACAAGCATATTCCGACACAGGAACCCAGTGCGTAGGTGATAAGCCTATCGGGCTTTGTGACAACGTTCATGTCGGAGATGCCAACCGTAACCAGATTACTCATACTTCAATCCCCAGACGTTCCATAATGATTTTCAAGGAATCTACCTCGGGGATAAGCAGCATGCAGCTTTTTACACTTTCGGTTGCGCCGATAAAATCTTCCTCAATATACAGCACTTTGTCCCCGGACATGCCAAGCTCTATTGCGGGAACACTCAAAATGGCGCCCGCCATATCAATGGTGATAGACGGAACCATAATGTTGATCTTAAGGCCGGTGAGTGACGATATGGCATTCACATACGACCCCGCCATGATATTCCCGATCTCGTTGAGCGCCGAATAATCCACCTCGGTCATCTGCGTGTAATCGTTAATCTCTTTGTTGAGCAGGATATTCACGACAATATGGGCAAACTTCTGCTCCAAGATGAACATGATCATCCCCTGAATTTCGTCATGCAGATGTGTTAAAATCCCCACGACAATATTTTCCGGCCCGCCAAGGATGTTGGTTAGATCCTGAAAGTCCAGAATCTTTACCTTGGGCACAGACATCTGCACAGACTGCATGAGCATGGTAGAGAGCGCGGTTGCCGCATTCCCTGCTCCGATATTGCCCAGTTCACGCAATACGTCGATATGCATATCATTAAGCTGCTCATATTGAAACTGAGGCATAAAACGAAACCTCCCGATTCTGTATTCTGTGGGTTTCCTGCCCTACAGTCAGCGTAGATTGTTCACGGTAGCTTCCAGCTCATCGGCGGCCTGAACCACCTTGGCATTGAACTGAAACGCCCTTTGCGTAACCAGAACATCCACCATTTCCTTGCTTAAGTCGGAGTTTGAGCCCTCCAGCATGCTTTGCAGGAGGGTATACGACCCGTCGGGCTGCGCCTCCCCCGCCGCGGCCGGGGCACGGTACAGGTTGTTGCCGGTCTGTTCCATCGCGTACTTATTGGTAAACTGAAATACACCGACACGCGACTGCATATTATCAAGGTTAAGCTGCGTGGTACCTTCGGCGTTGAGCTCTATACGCTCGCCGTCCAGGCTTAGCACGTAATCGCCGGAGGAGGTAACGAGATAGGCCACATCGCCGTCCAGCTTGGTGTAAAAGTTGCCGGAACGGGTATAAAAGCGCTCCCCCGCATCGTTTTCCACCGCGAAAAAACCCTCGCCCACAATGGCAAAATCCAGTTCACGGCCGGTGGGCTGCATGGGGCCCTGCGTCATCTGCATGGTAGTGGCGGTTAGCTTGGTACCGTGGCCGACCTTCAGATTATTGGTCTGCTCATCGGCATCTCTGTGTATGTTTTGATAAAGCAGATCTGCAAACGAGGAAACGGAGGTTTTAAAACCTGGCGTTTCGGTATTGGCGATATTATTCGCTGTAACATCCATGCTCCGCTGCATATAGATAACACCGGAGGAAGCGGTATAAAATGCTGTATTCATCTTGATGACCTTGCCTTTCCGGCTTTAAGCCCCGGTGGGATAAAGCCTTTCTAAAATGCCGTCTTCCGCCGCGAAAGGGATGAACCCCAGCAGCGGCTGCAATTTGCGTTATATCAAGCACATGTCTGTGAACCGGATACTTTTATACCTTACCGATTTCGGTAACCGCTTTGGTATTGATCCTGTCAAAAATCTTGAGAGCCTGACTATAGGTTTGAAAGGTTCGGCTGGCCTCCATCAGGCTTGTCGTTTCCTCTCCCATATCCACATTGGAGCTTTCAAGCTTCCCCTGCATAAAAGACGTGGTATGAACCGTCTCCTCACCGCCGTAATCGTCGGGGTTATTATCGATAAACACACCCTCTCCGTAAACGGTAAGGTTTGCCGTATCGATGGGGTAAGCCACACTCAAACGGTCTACCGGGCTTTCGTCGCTGCCCACGTACACGTAACCTTCCTCATCCACCACAAAATCTCCGCCGCCCACCTGAATAGGGCCGCCTTCGCCCAGGACCCTGCCGCCGGCGGGTTGTATCAGGTAACCCTCATCGTCCACCGCAAAGTTTCCGTTTCTTGTCAGAAGCGGTTTTTCCATGCCCTCCGCCTCCAGCCTAAAGAAGCCGTCACCCACTATGGCGACGTCGAAAGGCAACCCGGTATCCTCAAGGCCGCTTTGCGAGTAATCGATATTCAGCTTGTCGGCGTACCGCACAACGTAGCCGGAACCCATCATCTTATTCTGATTTTTTTGTATTCTGGCCAGCAGCTGCTCATTAAAGGTGCTGCTCGTGAGCACCTGGCGCTTATATCCCGGCGTTTTTATATTCGCCACGTTGTTGCTGACGGTATCGAGTATGCGCTGTTCCGTGAGCATGCCAGAGGCTAATGTATAAAACCCTCTTACCATTCTGTTTCCCTCCTAAAATCGCTTGTAAGTGATACGCTGCTTATTCCTTTACATAGACCTCGATTGATCTTCTCAGCTTTGCGATGGCCGAGGTATGAAGCTGACACACACGTGATTCGCTTACCTCCAAAACCTGCGCAATCTCTTTTAACTTAAGGTTTTCGTAGTAATACATCGCGACCACCAGCTTTTCTTTCGGCGGCAGTTTATCGATGGTTTGAGCGATGACGTCTTTAAACTCCTTGGAAGAGAGCGCCTCCTCCGGCATATCCTCCGCCGAACCGCTCTCCGGCGAAACAAAGGTATCAAGCCCCGCCAGATTATCCTGTATCAGCTCTTCAAACGAAACCACACTCGCGCTGTAGGATTGCGCCATATTGGTGCGCAGCTCGTCTACCGTAATACCAAGGTAACCAGCCACCTCTTCGTCGGTGGGCTGGCGGTTATACTCCGCCCAAAGGTTCGCGACCGCCGTTTCGGTATCCTTTGCATTCTTGCGCACCCTGCGGGGAACCCAATCCTGCCGGCGGATAAAGTCGATGACCGCGCCGCGCACACGGATAGAGGCATAGGTTTCAAACTTAACCTCCTTATCCGGGTTATAGCGTTCGATCGCATCCATCAGCGCGACGATGCCTTCGTTGATAAGGTCTTCCTGCTCGGCAATATTCTTAAACATGTTACGCATGTTGATAACGGCATATTTCACAATATAGGAATAATGAAGAATGATCTGATTGCGCAGCTGTAGGTCGCCGGTACGCTTGTATTCGCGCCAGGCCGAAACGTCTATTTTATTCTCTGGTTTGGTATACAGCCTACCCACCCCCTGCAGTCGGCCTTAAGCCGAGATATTCCCGATAGCCTGTATTTGAACCGAGTTGTCAATCTCGCTGAACGACAGCACCACGATGCCGTGGGCGAATTGGTCGGCCAGCTTTTTAAAGTAGATTCTCACAATCGGCGAGGTAAGCACAATCGGCACTGGCAAAAGCTCCCGAACCTTGTTTACCTGCGACAGCAGAGAATTGGCAATCTTTTGTACGGTGTCGGGGTCCAGCGCCAGGTAGGATCCATGATCCGACTTCTTCACCGCGTTGATAATCATGTTCTCGGTTGCGGTATCGAGCGTGATAACACGCAGCTGGTTTGCATCCGCAAACTTGCGGGTAATGGTTCTGCGCAGCGCCTGCCGCACATACTCGGTGAGCATATCGGCATCCTTTATGCTCGCCCCGTAGTCGCCGAGGGTTTCTATAATGGTTTCCATATCGCGGATCGGGATCCCTTCGCGCAGCAGGTTCGCAAGCACCTTTTGCAGCTCCCCGGGTGTAACGACAGCGGGGATAACCTCCTCAATGAGGTTCTGGTTGCTCTTTTTCAGGTTGTTAATGAGCGTGTTGACCTCTTGCCGCGTTAACAGCTCGTGGGCATGCTCCTTGATAACCTCGGAAAGATGGGTGATAATCACCGATGTCGGGTCGATAACCGTGTACCCCGCCATCTCGGCCATTTCACGCTTGGACTCGGTAATCCACTTGGCGGGTATGCCGAAAGCGGGCTCGATGGTATCGATGCCGTCTACCCTCTCGGTAACCTCGCCCGGGCTAAGCGCGAGATAATGGTCTACCAGCACCTCACCGCGGGCAATCTCCTCGCCCTTGAGCTTGATGGCGTACTGGTTAGGGTTTAACTGCCCATTGTCGCGCATACGCACGGAGGGCACCACCATGCCCATATCTATCGCAAACTGCTTTCGGAACATCACCACACGGTCTATAAAGCTGCCTCCGCTCGCTTCATCCACCAGCGGCAGCAGGCTGTAGCCAAAGGTCATTTCAATCTGTTCCACCGAAAGCAAGGTGTATACATTGTCAATATTCTTATAAAAGCTGGTTTCGGAAAGCTCTGTTTCCGGTGCCGGGGCGGGCAACTCGCTTGCGAGCGCCGTCTTTTGCATGGAACTGCGCAGCTTTAAGCCAAGCGCAATGAGGGCAGCCGAGATGATGATAATCTGGAAGGGCGGAAAGCCCGGTATAAAGATAAGGCCCGCAGCCACAATACCGGCTATGATAATGGCCGTGGGCTGGGAAGCAAACTGTCTGGTAAGATCGGTATTAAAGTTGTTTTCGGAGGCGGTGCGGGTTACCAGCATCGCCGTTGCGGTGGAGATTAAGAACGCCGGTATCTGCGAAACAAGGCCGTCGCCTACGGTTGCAATCGAGTAAACGCTCAGCACCTCATCCAGCGACATGCCGTTTGAAAGCATACCCATCGCCATACCGCCCAGCAGGTTTACCGCCGTTACCACAATGGAGATGATCGCGTCGCCCTTTACAAACTTCGAGGCACCGTCCATTGAACCGAAGAAATCCGCTTCGCGCTGAACGTCGGCACGGCGCTGACGCGCCTGATGCTCGTCAATCAGGCCGGAATTCAAGTCGGCATCGATGGCCATCTGCTTACCGGGCATCGCGTCGAGCGTAAACCTTGCCGCTACCTCCGCCACACGCTCGGAGCCTTTGGTGATTACGACAAGCTGCACGATAACGATAATGATGAAGATGATAAAGCCGATAATCGCGTTGCCGCCGAGCACAAACTCACCGATTGCCGCGATAACATGCCCTGCCTGGCCCTGCTGAGAAAGGATGAGCCTTGTGGAGGAGATGTTGAGCGCCAGCCGAAAGATGGTGGTAACGAGCAGCATAGACGGGAAAACGGAGAACTCCAGTGCCGATTTGATGTACATTGACATCAAAAGGATGACAAGCGAGAGGGTTATATTTAAAATAAACATAAAGTCCAGCAGGCCGGACGGCATAGGGATAATAAAGGCCAGAACAATGGTCACGACAAATATGGATACGACGTTGTTTAGAACCTTCATTTTATGTTCAAATCCTTTTTCTTTAAGGTATACACAAAGGCCAGTACCTCGGCAACGGCCTGATAAAAGTCGGCAGGTATCTCGGCGTTTATGTCCACCGCGGCGTATAACGCACGTGCAAGCGGAACATTCTCGGTAACCGACACCTCGTTCTCCTGCGCAATGGTGACGATGCGAAGCGCTACCAAATCAACACCCTTCGCCACCACAACGGGGGCTCTGTTCTCGGAGGGGGCGTAGCGGATAGCCACCGCGTAATGCGTCGGGTTTCTGATAACCACGTCGGCGGTAGGAACCTGCTGCATCATGCGCATCTGCGCCATCTGTCGCTGCTTCTCTTTAATCTGAGCCTTGATTTTTGGGTCGCCTTCGAGTTGCTTAAACTCCTCCTTAACCTCCTGCTTGGACATGCGCAGGTTTCGCTCGTACTCCCACCACTGGTATACGTAGTCGAGCACCGAAAGGCCAAGGAAGAGAAGAGCTATCGTAAATATCATCGAAATGACAGAATTGCCGATGTAAATAATCCCCTGTAACAGGTCAATCTCCAGCAGGGAGGGAAGCTCCGTAACCCTTTTGCTGATTTCGCCGTAGAGCACAACACCTACCAGTGTTATCTTGACGAGCGATTTAAACAGCTCTACAACAGAACGAACCGAGAAGAAACGCTTAAAGCCCTGTAAAGGGTTAATCCGGCTGAACTTAAACCGCAGCGGCTCGCCGGCAAACAGGAACCTTGTCTGCACGCCGGAAAGCAATATGGCGACCAGCAGGGCGACCAGTAAAAGCGGGCCTGCCATCAGCACGATGGTAAGCGCAAAATCGCGCATTACCGCGGCGGCATCGGAAACGGTTAATGTATGATACTCCCCCAGCTTGCCGATATAACTGCGAATGGTATTGCTCATATATATGTAAAGGTATTGGCTTAGCAGTTTTAAGGCAAAGAACAGGATGAAGATGGAGAAGGCGCTGATAATGTCCTGACTTTGAAAGACGTTGCCCTTTTTGCGCTCATCACTTTTACGTTTGGGGGTGGCTTTTTCGGTTTTGGAACCTCCCGCCATTTGTTTATCCCCCCTCGGTACAAACGCGGATGAAGAATATCCTTAAGGTTAAGGCGCCGCGAGCACCTTGACGGCCTCCTGCATGGTTGAAAAGGCGTTGGAGATGACCATCTCAATAAAGGAAGACATCGGCCCGACAAGAAGGAAAAGTACCAATATACCAACAAAAACCTTGGTTTGAATATTGAGCACAAATACGTTGATTTGCGGAACTGCCTTCATTAGCACGCCCATACTCGCCTCGGTGATAATCTCGATGGCCATCACGGGCAGGGCAAGCTTTAACGAGAGCGAAAGGATGCTTGAAAACAGATTGGCGATAAAGGAACCGATAGCAAAGTTAAAGGTTCCCGCCCCTACGGGGATCACCTGAAAGGAGGCCATGGTGAGCCTGATGAGTGTAAGATGGCTGTCGGTTAAAAAGAAAAGGAGAAAAAACATCAGGTTTAGTATTGAACCGGAGAGCGGCATCTGAACATTGCTGGAAGGGTCGTATATCTTAGACATACTCACGCCCATCTGCATATCCATCACCTCGCCGGCAACAAACACCACCGAAAGAAACATCTGAAGGATAAAGCCGTAAATCCACCCCACCGCAAACTCTTTGATCGCAATATAGATAAACTGCACCGCGGAGTTAATCTGCAATTCGGTGCCAAACATGGTACCGGCGAGCACAAAGGTAACGGCCAGGGCGAGCCCTGCCTTAAAGGCAGACGGCAGGTTGCGGCGCGACAGGATGGGGTTAAAGATGATCATACCCGACATGCGCGCAAGGATAAGCAAAAAAACGGTTAGGTTGCTAAAGGATAAATCTATCATGAATCATACCCCGCATTACGGCGGCTTGCAAAAAGCGCCGTACAAATAGAGGGCTAAGTCGCTGCCATCATCGAGAATACCTGCTGTGTAAAGTCGGACATAACCGTCATCATCCAGGATGCGAGCAGTAAAAGCACAATCGCTATGGCTATCAGCTTGGGTACAAAGGTTAAGGTTTGCTCGTGTATCTGCGTAGCGGCCTGCAATACGGAGATGATAAACCCAACCGCAATGCTGATAATCAGCACGGGGGCAGAGAGCTTTAACGCCGTAAACACAGCCTGACGCAGGATGTTAATCGCATCTCCCTGGTCCATAACCACGGTCCTTTCACAGATTATCGCAACATGCTGTTATGTTAAAGCTAATTAAAGCTTGATATAAGCGTCTTTACCGTAAGCGCCCAACCGTCCACCAAAACAAACAGCAATATCTTAAACGGCATTGCAATAGAGGCGGGCGGCAGCATAATCATACCCATCGACATCAGCACGCTGGAAACCACCATATCGATAACGATAAAGGGTATGTACAAGAAAAAGCCCATCAAAAAGCCGCGTTTAAGCTCGCTGGTGATAAACGCCGGAATGACGATCGTCATGGAAAGCTCGTCGTACTCCTCCGGGCGTTCCTGCTGCGCGGCGGTGCGGAAAAGGTTTAGGTCGGATTTATAGGTTTGCTTGAGCATAAACTCCCGCAGCGGCACAATGGCGCGGTCGACGGCCTCTTCCTGCGTAATGGTGCCCGCCACATAGGGCTGGTAGGCCGTTTTATCGATGTCGCTGATAACCGGCGACATGATAAAGAGGCTTAAAAACAACGCGATACCGATAAGCACCTGATTGGGCGGCGTTTGCTGCAAACCGATGGCGTTGCGCAGAAGGCTCAGGACGATGATGATGCGCGTAAAGCTGGTCATCATAATCAGGATACTGGGCAGCAACGCCAAGATGGTGAGCATGAACAGGATATCCAGCGCTTCTATGCGATCGTCAGGGTTTTCTGCACCGTTTATGTTAATGGATACCCCGGGGTCGGCAGCATAAACGGTAAGGGAGAACAATACTATGGATAATAAAACCACCGCGACAAGTGAAATGAGTAAACGCCGCAGGGGTTTCTTGAGTTTTAGCTTTGCGGCTGCCTTAGTCAACTGTATCATGCTCCTTATCGCTCTTTTTCCATCCGTGCAATCCGTGCTTCTTAAGGTTCTCTTTGAGCGCGTCACTGAAGGTCACGGTACCGGGAGTGACAGGCGGTAAAACCATGTCCTCACCGCTTAGCTCACAAAGCACGTTGATGCTCCCCGAGGCGATACCTACCAGCAGATATTTGTCTTTTACCTTAACGATTGCAATCGACTTATCCTGCCCCAGCGCGATTCTGTCAACCACGGCAAGGTACCTGCCGCTTAGAGGGGAGCCAGCCCGTTTACCAAGCCACTTGGTAGAGTAAAAAGCCAGAACCACGATACCGATTATCAGTAAAATTGCACCTGCATATTGAAAAAAATCGTACAAAGCATGCCCTCCCCGCAGATGATACTATCCGAGGATATTCTTTACGGTTTGTATAATTCTGTCAGGCTTAAAAGGTTTCACTATAAAGTCCAGCGCGCCGAGCTTGATGGCGTCCACCACCATCGACTCCTGCCCCATGGCGGAACACATAACCACGCGCGAGCTTCCATCCATGCCTTTGATGCGCTTAAGGGCTTCAAGGCCGTCCATGTTGGGCATGGTGATATCTAAGATTACAAGGTCATGATGCCCTGCCTGATATGCCGCCACCGCGAGCTCTCCATCACCGGCCTCTTCAATCTCGGCATATCCGTTTTTGGTCAAAACATCCTTGATCATCAATCGCATGAATGCCGCGTCGTCTACTACTAAAATTTTCTTTCCCATTTTACTGCACCGCCAATCTTAAGATATACCGTTGAGGAAGTCGGTATTTTTCAATATTTCTGTGATACGCACGCCAAAGTTATCTTCAACGACAACCACATCGCCTCGTGCGACAAGCTGGCCGTTTACGATAATGTCTACCGGGGCACCGGCTTGCTTTTCAAGCTCAATCACCATGCCCTGGCTAAACTCCAGAATGTCCTTGATTTTCTTTCTGGTCTTGCCTATCTCCACAGAGACCTGCAGCGGCACCTGCATGATCAGGTCGAGGTTGGTATGCTGACCCTCCGGGATCGGTTGACCCAAAGATGAGAAGCTCTGGTAACTGACATTATGGATATCAACAGGCTGCTTAACAACATTGTTGGGGTCGTATGGAGCCTGCGGCTGCTGATAATATTGCGGGGGATAGGCCGGCATCTGCGGCGGATACGGAGGCATCTGCGGCGGGTATGGCTGGCTGACATACGCCGTCTGCGAGGGGTATTGCGGCGGCGGAGGCGCTACCGGCGGGGCGCTGGGTTGAACGGGAACCGGAGGTGCCGTATCAAACTGCGGAGAATCATATACCCGGTTTAACAGGTTCTCTTCCGCGGGAGAGATCTCAGGCAGTTCCTGCGGCTTTGCCGGAGCCGGCTCCTCACTGGAAATATTAAACATCTGCGACTGGGAGACGATCTCCTTGGCAAGGTCCATCTGAAGGATGCTCATAAACTTGCTTTGCGTAATCCCCTCAATCGTCAGATCAAAGTAAACCACCGTTACAAAGTCGTCTTGATTGACGAGCAGGTTCTTCTTTAAGTCTACGCTGTCCAGCAGATACGCAACCGGGGTGGAGATGTTGATGGCCCGCCCAAGGAAGTTGGATAGCGCCGTCGCGGCCGAGCCCATCATCTGGTTCATAACCTCGCACGCCGCGCTGATGCTGATTTCGTCAAACACGTAGTTCTCGTCCGGCGTGGGTTCAAGCCCCATAAGCTGGTCTAAAATCAGCTTCATATCCGCCTGTTTGAGCACCATGATGTTCGAACCGGTGATGCCGGTAAGGTAAGTAATCTCCACGCACATGGCGGGCTCCAGCGGGCCGTACTCAAGGTCCTTTACCTTCGCAACATACACGCTGGGGGTAGTAATAAGTACTTTTTTGTCAAGAAGCGTAGATACCGCCGTCGCCGCGGAACCCATACTGATATTTAATATCTCGCCTATCGCATCTATCTCAAAACTTGACAAAACATCATTTGCCGATAAATCACCTGGCGAGCTTTTCTCGAGTCCCGAGCTCATAGTAAAACCCCTTTTCTAAAGAATTTCGCTGATTTGTACAGCCTTTCTTTTTTTGTAGTTGCCCATTTTACCCCTGAACCACGTTTTAGTGCCAACTCTGATATCAATAACGTCGTTAACCAATTTATCAAGCTGCACTATATCGTCAACCTGTAGGTTTAATACGTCGCTCAGTGTAAGTTCAAGCTCGCCTAAGACGGCTGTAAGCTCCAAATCGGAATCCTTAACCGAGTTAAAGATAATGTCTCTGCGCTCACTCTCTCTGAATTCGTCCAGTTTCTTATCGCTTTTGGGGAGACGCGTGTTCATCTTCTTGATGATCTCTTCAAGGTTGATAGCCGGTACACAGATGCTCATGTTGCCAACCTGGCCCTTCATTGAAACATCAATTACCGTGATGAGTACCACATCATCAAGTGAGATAGTCTGCATCAGTCTTGAATTGGTTTCGATGCCAACCAGCTGCGGCTCCATTTCCGCATAGTTCTTCCATGCGTCCTTAAACAATTTTACCATGTTTTTAAGGACATTTTCAATAAGAGAAAGCTCAATTTCGGTAAAATCTCTCTCCATACTCATTGTTTCGCCGCTTCCCCCAAGAAGTCTGTCGATTATGGAGAAAACGATTGGCTTTGAAAGCTCAAAAATAATGGTCGTATCGGGAACCGTGGAGTCTTTGATATTAAGGTCCACAACCCCCATCATTACGGAGTCCGGCAGCGCATTGCTGAATTCGTGATACCGCTGTTCCTCAATCTGCGTAACATCCAGCTGGCAGAACATCCGCAAGATACCCGTGAAATAGGAGGAGAGGCTTCTTGTGTAGTTGTTGTAGATGCTGTCAAGCTTTTTGAGCTGTTCTTTGGTAAACTTTTTCGGGCTTCGAAAATCGTATTCCTTAACCTTTTTTTCAGAAGCCTTCTCATCGATTTCATTTAAGTCCAGCTCACCGGTATTCAAGCCTTTCAGCAGTTCGTCGATCTGCGCTTGTGACAGTATATCTGGCATAAAGGGGTTACTCCTTTTCCATAGGCTTTGGAAGCTTATATCTGGTTATGGCAGGTAGTCATCATCCAGCTTATATTTATCTTCGCCAAAGAACTTTGATACAAGCTCCTGCAGGGTATCCTTATCTTCAACGTCTATATCCTTATCGACAATTAAAATCTCAACCCTTCTGTTCTTTTTGCGTCCCTCCGCTGTGCTGTTATCCGCTATCGGCCGATATTTTCCATAGCCAAGCGAGCTTAAAATCTCAGAGTTGATCTTACTGGTGTTTTCAAGGAACTTTAAAACGGCGTTGGCGCGGTCGGAGGAGAGCTCGCGGTCGTCCACCCGATAGTTCTCATCCTCCGGCACGGCAGCGGTGTGCCCCTCGATGCGCACAACACCGATCGACGCCTCGGCAGCCTTAATACCTTTACCTATATTTTCGAGTACCACTTTGCCCTCGTCGCGCAATACCGCGCTGTCCGCATTGAAAAACACGTTATCGGTAAAGCGTATGAAGACATAGTTCTTGCCTTTGGTTACTTGAATACTCTCTTTCATCTCGCCTTGAGTCTGTGTGTCAACATACTCGTTAATCATTTCATACAACGCTTCGATATTGATCGGCTCTTCTGTAGCCTCCGCCACATCATTGTCGCCAATACCGGTACCGGTATTGCCCACCTTACCCTCGCCGACTTCTTGAAGGTCTGGCGCCACAACAAGCTGCTGCGTGGTGACCCCAATGTTTGATAGCGCAGAAACAAGCAACTGAAATTTTTCCGCATCGATTGTCGACATCGAGTACAAAAGCACGAAAAAAGTAAGCAGCAAGGTTACCATATCCGCATATGTATTCAGCCACTCGTTACTGGCGCCCTCATCCTCACGTTTTTTTCTAGCCATAGCCTACTCTCCTCAATGCATAGATCAGATCAAGATAAACAGAAACTACATCGCGCCAGATTACTTTTTCTTCTTCGATTTTTTATCGGTCGCAGGTGAACCGTCTCTGCCTTCACCTTCGCTGTCGCCGCTTTTAAAGGCATTGGGATTTTGGGATGCCAGTGCCCCGGGTAAAAGCCTGTACAGCTTTTCGGAGATAAACCGCGGGTTTTCACCGGCCTGAATGGCCTGAATACCCTCACAGATAATGAGCTTGCAAAGGTATTCCTCTTCATGGCGCACTTTAAGTTTTGCTGAAATCGGCAAAAAAATGATATTGCAAAGCATGGAGCCATAAAAAGTGGTAATAAGAGCAACCGACATACCCGAACCAAGCTGCGACGGGTCATCCATCTTTTTCAGCATCAAGATAAGGCCGATCAGTGTACCAATCATACCAAAGGCAGGTGCAAAGGTTGCTCCCTTATCATAGAACGCTCGATCCTGACCATGCCGTTCGTCAAGAAAATCCAGTTCCTCTTCCAAAAGTGCTTTTACCTTCTCTGGGTCTATGGCGTCAACCACCATCATGATACCGTTGCGCAGATAGCCGTCATCCTGGTCGTTCAGCGCATCCTCCAGCGCAAGCAACCCCCGCGTTCTGGCGGCCTTCGCCAACTCCACAACGCGGTCTATTTGAGCGATTGGGCTGTATTTTCGCGGAAAGAAGATAATCTTCATATGGGGCAAAACCTTCGTAAATGCCCTGCCCGGAAAAGAGATCATTAGGGTTGCGATACAGCCGCCTATGGTAATCGCCATACTGGGGTAATCGACGAAGGTTAAGATATTGCCGAATTTAAAGAGCTCGGAAAATACCGCGGGCTCACCGGCAACGGGCATAGAAAAAACGATACCAAAAAGTACAAACGCGATTGCGGCTATGAAACCAATCAGTGACATTAAATCCATAAGAGCTTTCACCCTTCTTAAAAAAGTTGGAGCAGTAAGTTTTAAGGGATCAGTTGAATTTACCGTATATCTTTCTCTTATAGGCAATAATCCGCTCCAGCACCTCGTTGGCGGATTCACTGACTATAAGTATTTTTCCGTTTAAAAGCTTGATGGTGGTATCGGGTGTTTCCTCAATCGACTCTATTAAATCACAGTTGAGCAGGAATTCTTTATTATCTTTCTTTGTTAATCTGGTTACCTTAATCATCGGGCACCCTCCATATACTAATCTTTAAATTAAAATGGTGAATAGCACCACTCTAATCAAGACTCAGTATCATAATCCGCTAAGTCGGATGCAATAAAATGGCAGCATCCGTTTATCACAAACCAAACTGCGCCGGTGCAATGCGGAAAATATCTGCCTGATGGTGTATAAGGGGCATTGCAGCCCCTTATACATGCAGGCGATAAACTAACGCTTTAGGTTCACAAGTTCATTGAGCATCTCGTCGGTGACCGTTATAATTCTGGCGTTGGCCTGAAAGCCTCTCTGCGTCGTAATCATATCGGTAAACTGCTCGGAAAGGTCTACGTTGGACATTTCGAGCGCGCCGGGCTTCAGGGCACCGGAGCCGGAGGTGCCGGGGATACAAATTTGAGGCTCACCGGAGTTCGGGCTCTCTGCAAAGTAGGAATTGCCCTCCTGCGTTAAGCCTTCGGGGTTATTAAAGATAGCGGTATCGATGCGCCCGAGTACGATCTGGCCATGGATCGCGTGGTTGCCGATAATAACACCGTCGCTGCCGATGGCGTAGCCGCTGAGGTCTTTCGCCGACTGCAGCGCGAAGCTTCTGCCCTCTTCGGTTTTGAAGTTGCCAAGGTCTGCGAGCTGTGCACCGGTGAGGGGCAGCTCGGCAGTGCCAGTAGGATCAGCTGGGTCCGTTGGAAAATGAAGGCCGGTAAGTTCAAACCCTCCTCCGGGAATAGTGTCTGGTGCAAGGCATTTGCCGTTTTCGTCTACAATGCCAATAACACCAGCCGCAGGCGAATCACCGGGGTTACCGGGTGCGAGTAAGAGCAATTTGCTGATATCCTCCATTGTAAGATTGGCCGCTGGGTCGAACGTTACAGTTAATTCAGTACCTTTAAGGATGGCACTGTTTCCCCCGCCTGCGGTACCCGGAACGAAGTTGATGGTCATGTTACCGTTTCTGCCTGCACCCAGGCACTTGATAGTAATTGAATTCATCGCTCCCGCAATCTCCACATCCTTCTCATCATGCGCCTGATTGTCGGTTACAGGCGGTACAACGATCTGGATTCTGGCGCTGGAGGGTGCTGCGGTTTTGGCCTCGGGGCCGCTCACGCCCAGTACGAAGTTGCCCATAGAATCAATGAGGTTGCCATTGGAGTCGATATCGAGCATACCGGCTCTGGTGTAAAAGATATTGCCCTCCGCGTCCTGCACCTGCAGGTAGCCCTGCCCCGCGATGGCGATATCCGTAGAGATACCGGTGGGCTGGAAGCCGGACTGGTCGTGGTTGATGTCGATAGACGCAACCTGTACACCGTAGCCCACCTGTGTGGCGTTCACGCCGCCGCGAATCTGCGTGCCTTGTGAGGCGCCGCTGATGGTTTGATAATAAACATCGCGGAAAGTAGTTCTGGAGGCCTTATAACCATAGGTATTGACGTTGGCTATGTTATTGCCGATAACGTCAAGACGCATCTGGTGTGCCCTTAAGCCGGCAACGCCGGAATACATGGCTCTAACCATCTTACAAATTACTCCTTTTCTAAGAAACCGTCAGCTTCCTCTGTCGTTCAGAAGCTGAAATAGCCCCCTGAAAGGTCCGGCTATACAATAACGGTTCCGTCAATATTTGTGAATACATTACCGTTTAGGTCGTCTCCGTTTACCGTGGTAACCACCGTGCCGTTTTTTACACTGACAATAAAGGCGGTTTTGTCGATTAGTATCAGGGTATCGTCCAAGCCCTTTTCGCCTGCAAGCCGCATGCCTTGGGTCAAGCGCTCCATCTTTTCGCCGCTGATGTCGATATTTCTGTCGGCGATGCGGGTTTGGGCATGCTTTGAGAAGTTGACCTGAAACGCCTGCTGCTGCTTGCGCAATACCTCCGAAAAAGGCTCCCCGCTTTGCTGCGGCTGGGCAGCTTTACCGGGTGTCGCGGAGGAGGGGGTGACGATGCCGGTGGTAATGGTAACGGGGAATCGATTAATATAGGTGTCTGCCATCAAAATCCCTCCATGGATTTTAAGCTCAGCCTGTCTTACTCCTGTGGCTGGTCGCCTTCGCCGTCTGTCGGATCGGCGCCGTTGCCTGTTTCACCGGACTCCTCTGAAGTGTCGGCGCCGTCTGGCTCATCCGGCGGCTCCGGCGTCTTGATCTCCATCAGGTTTTCAAGCGCAAAGCTCTTGCCGTCTACGACAAACTCAAAGGTGCCGTTTGCAAAGGTAATGCGGTCAACAATCCCTGTGGTTGTAACCAGATTGCCGGTAGAATCAAGCTTGGCGGTAACTACCGTCTTACCCACCAGCGAAGAGGCAAAGGACGCATTGGACGCGTAGAGGATGTTCTGCTGCATCTGCAGCGCAGAAAACTGCGCCATCTGCGCCATAAACTCCGTGTTGTCGGTTGGGTTCATGAAGTCCTGATTTGAAAGCTGGGAGGCAATAAGCTGAAAGAAATCCTGAATATCCATGTTGTTGTCTTCAGCTATGGTGTAGGGGTGGCCATCCTCGGTATAGTAGGTCTTTTTCGCAGGGGATGCCGCATTGTATTGAGTACTAAAGCCTGAAACCGAACTCATTCGTTCACCTCCTAAGGTTAAACATAACAGTTGAGCATCGATTGCCGGACATAACGGCCGCTGGCGATACCGCTCACAACCACATCACTGGATGCATCCGATAAAACCGGGTGTGCAAAGACTACGCGGCGGGTCTCGTACGGCTGATTGCCGCCCTTATCCATGCTCGACATAAAGCCGTTGCTGGATGAAGCCATGTCGTTAAACGATTGATTCTCGACCGTGCAACTCTGCATGTTGACATTGTTTTCTTTTAAGCTCGCGCGCAGCTCGGGAATCTGGTTTTCAATAAGCTTGGCGGTCTGCTGGTTGCCTGTAATAATGTCCATAGTCAGCTTACCGTCTGTCATTACCATCTTAACGGTAAGTTCGCCAAGCATCTCCGGCTTGAGCTTCATGGTAAACTCCATCTTGCCGTCGGAATAGGCATTGAGTATGCCCGAAGCAACCTGTTCAAAGGGTTTTGCCTCTGCTGTGGGCATAGCGGGCGCTGAAGCAGCCGCCTCTGTTTTAAGGGCCAGGCCAAGATTTTGCAACTTTTCGTTAAAGGAAGAAAGGTATTGCGTAATCTGCTGTGCCTGATCTTTTTTTCCGTCGTCCTGCAGCACGCTCTTTTCAGCGGCGGAAGCAACGGGTGCTGCGGTTACCGGCTGAGCAGCGGGCTGATTTGCCGTTTGAGCGCCGCCGTTTTGAGCAGTATTGCTTTGCGTGGAGCCGGCATCAGGCTGCGTTGCAACGGGCTGAACCGGGTTTCCTTGGCTCTTTTCCTGATGCAGTACCGAAGCAAATGCCTGTTGTTCGGCAGCTGCCTGTTGTGGGTTAGCGGTGGTATTCGGTACTGCCACAACGGCCTGTTCAACCAACTCCCATGCGTGCTGTATCTGTGCAATAGCCTGCCCGGGTAATCCTTGTGCCGAAGCAGCGGCTTCCGTTTTTTCGGCGCCTTGCGGCGGTGCCACTGTCACAGGCAACACTGCCGGTATAATCCCCCCTTGAATCGGCTGCTGGGGTACGGCAGATACTGGAGCATCCTTAACTTCTGCTGCATCCGATACCTTGGCTGCTTTGCTCTCATCCTCGTCGTCCTCTTGCTTTTGGGCAGGGGCCTCTTTGGATTTCTTAACCTCTTTTTTGGCATTTTCTTTAGCGCCGTTTATCTGCTTTTGCAATTCGGAGCGAAAAGAGGAAGGATCCCTAACATTATCCGACGAAGAAGAAGGCTGCTTTGGTTGATTAGAATTAACGATTTGAAACGCTAGGTCTGCCTGCATGTTAACCATCATTTTTATCACCTCCTTTGGCAATAGAACTGCATATATTATACCAAACAAAAAGCGCGAAAAAAATAGAATTTTAACACCTTACTCGCTTTTTACTCGATATTATATGTATCTTGTTGATAAAAGTCAAAATTTCTGACGGTCATTTTATGCATTATAACTAACTAGCTGCAGTAGCACTGTTGGATACAAACTCATCGATTAAAAGTTCCTGCTCTTTGCCCTCGGCAAAACGATACTCCTCCAGCTGCCGCTCTTTGAGCTTTTCGAGTGTCGTAACATCCTGCGAAGCCTGCACCACTACGGCAACCTGTTCGCTTACCTTAGCTTCCATGGCCTTAATATACTGTTTTTGAAGCTTCACCTTGTCGTTTAAAACATTAAGGTATGCCTTGCGTTGAAAAATCTCCTGCGGCATAAGGCCAATCTGTTCCTGCGTCTTCAGCTCGGTATCGCACCGCTGGTATTCAGCCTGCAATTGCTCCAGTGCAAGTAAAAGCTTCGACAAACGGCCGCGCAGGTCGGCGAGACGAAGCTTCTCACCCGACAGCATCTGGTCTTTAAAGCTGAGCATCTTCTCAAGCGTAAACTCAAATCGTTTCATAACGCTCACAGCCTCCCGCGGCTCACATTACCGCACTGCGCATCAGTTCTACGGTTTGCTGATAGGTAAATGCCTCGTTGACACCCTGACTGAGGAAACGGTTCACATTCTCTATCTTGGAGATGGCCGCGTCCAGCGCGGGATTGGTTCCCTGCTTATACGCGCCGATTGTAATCAAATCGTAATTGGAATAGTAAACCGAAAGAATGCTGCGCAGTTTATTAGAAAACTCCAGCTGGTCTTTATCCACAATCTCGTTCATGAGACGGCTGACACTTGCCAGGATGTCGATAGCGGGGTATTGGTTGCGCATCGCAATCTTTCGGGACAGTACAATATGCCCGTCGATGATACCGCGCACGGTGTCGGAGATCGGCTCATTGACATCATCGCCCTCCACCAACACGGTGTAGATGCCGGTTATCGAACCGGTTTCAAAGTTGCCCGTTCTTTCAAGCAGCTTGGGCATTACCGAATAAACCGAGGGCGTATACCCTCTTGAAACGGGCGGTTCACCCGTGGCAAGCCCTATTTCGCGCTGCGCCATGGCATATCTAGTGAGCGAGTCCATCATCAGCAAAACACTCTTGCCCTGATCTTTAAAATACTCGGCAATCGTTGTCGCGGTAAGCGCACATTTAAGGCGCTGCATCGCGGGCTGATCAGAGGTAGCCACCAGCAGCACCGAGCGCGCCATGCCCTCCGCGCCGAGGTCGCGCTCCAAAAAGTCGCGTACTTCTCTGCCTCTCTCCCCCACCAAACTGATGACATTGACATCCGCCGTAACGTTGCGCGCAATCATGCCGAGCAAGGTGCTCTTGCCCACGCCGCTTCCCGAAAAGATGCCAAGGCGCTGCCCTTTACCGCAGGTAAGCAGGCCGTCTATCGCCTTGACGCCGAAACTGAGCGGGGTATCGATTCTGGGGCGGGATAACGGGTTGGACGGGGTATTGTTCACCGAGTAATAGGTATCCCCTTCAACCTCGCCGTTGCCATCGATGGGCGTCCCTGTTCCGTCGAGTATTCTGCCGATCAGGCCGTTGTTTACCTTTACCTTGAGCTTATCACCGGTAGATTCCACAATGCTGCCCGGGCCGATGCCGTCGATATCGTCATACGGCATAAGCAGTACCCGGCTTTCGCGGAACCCCACCACCTCGGCATTTACAATCCTGCCGCTCTCACCGGCGTAGATTCTGCAGACGTCGCCGATATTGGCAAGCGGGCCGGTGGACTCAATCATCAAGCCAACAATCTTATCCACCTTGCCGTAAAAGGTAATCAGGTTCTTCCTGCGTACAGCGCTTTTAACGCCTTCCAAAGCCAAACAAAACACACCCTTTTTACGATGGCGGATTAGGGTATAAGCCCTAATTATTCTTACTCATGAGCAGCTGCTTAAGACTCGAAAGCTGCGTGCTTAAGCTTGCGTCGGCTATGCCGCTCGGCGTCTCTACAATACACAACCCGGCGGAAGCGTCTTTAATGGCCTCTACCTCAATGCTGCCGGAGACATCCAGCAGTTCGGCAAGCAGCTTTTTGTTGGTGATACAGCTGGTTTGTGCATCGGTTTGGGATACGGTAATCTTCACCCAGTCGGTATTCTTATAGTTTGCAAGCGCCTTTTTTACCATGCCGACCAGCGCCTTATCGTCCTCCGCAAGTTCTTTGCCCATGATCTTGGAAACGATATCTACAACGAGAAGCTTTAAATCGTTCTCGGTTTTATCAATAATCTCGCGCTGCTTATCGTCTACACGGTCGAGCAGTACGGTCAGTTCATCCAGCTTGTGCTGGAGCTGTGAGCCGATTTCGGCTCTGCCCTGCTCATATCCGCTGTGATAAGCGTCTTCTTTCAGCTTTTGTGCTTCCTGCTTGGCGCTGTCAAGCATCTCTTCCTCAAGTTTCGTGGCCTTGCGCAGGCTTTCGGCTATAATCATCTGCGCTTCGGCGTGTGCATTGTCGAGTATCTGCTGGCGAAGGTCTACCGTTTCATGTGCGGCGGCCTCACTGATATAGATTTGCGGCTGTGTATCCGGCATAGCCGGTTCAGCCGCCGCGCGAGGCTCCTGATGAAGCTCCGGCGGCTGAGTCGGCATAAAAGCGGAAATCAGTATACTCTCTTTAAAAGTAGCGTTTAAGGCCTTGACGATCTTAGGCAATGATATCATCCTTTCCACCCTTGGAAATGACGAGTTCACCATCCTCTTCGAGCTTTCTGATGATCGCGACGATGCGCTGCTGTGCCTCGTCCACATCGCGGATTCTCACATTGTGCAGGTACTCCATATCCGATTTGATGGTTTCGGCCATTCTCTGCGACATATTGGTGAAGAAGGCCTCGGTAACCTCCTCATTGGCACCTTTAAGCGCAATAACAAGGTCTTTGGAATCCACCTCGCGGATGAAGCGCTGAATAGAGATATTATCAAGCGATGTGATGTCTTCGAATACAAACATCCGCTTGCGGATGTCGTCGGCCAGCTTCGGGTCTCTTCGCGTGAGCTCGTCGAAGATAAACTTCTCGGTGCCTCTGTCTACCTGATTTAAGATATCGGCGATATAGTTTACACCGCCGATCTCGGTGTAATCGATGGAAACAACCGAATCGAATTTTCGCTCAAGGACGCGCTCCACGTTTTTAATAATCTCCGGGGAGGTTCTGTCCATGCGCGCGATGCGCTCTACCACGTCGATGCGCTTTTCTTTGGGCAGCTCCGAGATCACCGTGGAGGCCTGATCCGAACGCGCATAGGAGAGGATGAGTGCTATGGTTTGCGGGTGCTCGTTTTGAATGATTGCCAAAAGGTTTTTATAATCGGCCTTGCGCACAAACTCAAATGCCTTGGTGCGCAGCGAGCGGGTCACCCTGTCTAACAGGTTGGAGGCAGTCTGCGCGCCGAAGGCCTTTTCGAGAACGTTCTTCGCGTAATCCAATCCGCCCTCGGTAATAACCTTTTGGGTGAGGCAGAGGCCGTAAAAATCACTTAATATCTGTTCAAGGTCCTCGGCGTCCAGCCGATATAAGCGCGCAATCTCATAGGTAAGCTCCTCAACCTCGTCCTCGCGCATGTATTTATACACCTGCGAGGCGTTTTCCGCACCCATGGCGATGATAACTGCGGCGGCCTTCTGTTTGGGAGAAATTCTGCTCTTAGTAGTGGCCATCTTCTTCCTCTCCCTTCAGCCATGTTCTTAGCAGCTGCGCTGCGATATCCGGGTTCTCGTTCGAGAAGGTTTGTATCTCCCGTTTAAGCGCCATCTCTTTGGTTTCGGAGACTTCAAGCTTCGCAACCCCCAAGTCAGGTTTTGGCTGCGGCGCCGCGGGCTTGCCGAAATACTGGTTGATATCCTGTATCTGCGCATCCCCTGCCGCCACCATATCCATCAAATCACGCTTGCGTTTGTGGTTGCGGACTAAGAGGGAGATAACCACAATCAGCAAGACAACAAGGGTAAGCCCTGCGCCGCCCGCAATCAACAGCATATTGGTATTGAGCTGCGGGGTGATAATGCTCTTATCCTGGAATTTCATATTGACGATATTCACATTGGTGGCGTCTACGCCCGCCGCCATGGCAACGGCGCTTTGAAGGCTGGTGCGCTCCTCGTCGGTCATCACCTCACGGTTGATCATCACCGAGATGGTGATGGCCTTGCGCTCGGCACCGTTTTTCTCTTTTTGTGTTTTAATATAGCTGACGAGATAATCGACACTGCGCGCGCCGCTGGAGCTTTCGCCGCCGGCTGTCGCATCCACGCTGGGGTAGGTGGGCACTTCGGCGTTGTTTTCAACCCCGGCTACACCGCCGTTGTTATCCGGCCCCGTCTCCTGTGAAGAGCTGGTGTCCTCGTGGCTGATGACACCGCCCTGATCAGTCGAGGGCAGGTAGCTCATCTCTTCCGAGATCATCTTGTCATAGTCCAGCACCGCGGTAACGGCAACCGATACATTGTCGGTACCGAACGGCCCTTTGAGAATATCGATGGCCTTCTGCTTCAAGCTGTCCTCTACCTGACGCTCATAGGAGAGCTTTAGTTTGTTATCGGAGCCGTCGCCGTATTCGTCATCGCCCGAGGTGAGCAGCTTTCCGTCATTATCCACCACCGATACGTTCTCTGTGGTAAGGCCCGGTACGCCGTAGGCAATCAGCGATTCAATGCCCTTTACCTGTACGGGCGTAAGTGTATAGCCCGCAAACATATCCACCTTCGCGGAAGCCTTGGTATCCACCTTTTCGCTTGCGAGCACAAACTGGTTGTCATCTGACATCGCAATGTTTACACTGGCATCTTTAACACCCGGAATGGTCTTAATGGCGGAGCGGATATTCTCCTCCGTCTGGAAACGAAGGTATTGGTTCTTTTCAAATTCAGTGCTGGTAAAGCCGACCTGTGCTGCAAAAATGCCGTAGTTGACGGAATCTTTGGGGTAACCGGCGATGGAGAGGTTCATGAGAACCTCCGATTCGTCCTTTTTAGGCACCTTAATAACCCCGCCGTTTTCCACCCGCACGTCGATATTCATCTCTTGCAGCATCGAGACGATCTCACTGCTTTCAGCAGCTTCGGCACCACTGGAAATCACTACATAGGAATCTATATTGAGTATTACTGAAAGCGCGACAGCAAGTACGACCGCCCCGCCAAGTATTGAGAAAAATATTGTTTTTTGCTTCTTACTCTGCTTCTTCCAAAACTCTTGGGCCGCAGTAAGCATCTTTTTAAGCTGTTCTTCCATATGCGTTCTCCAACTGTTTCATAAGATACCATATTAAACGGTATGGGGTATCGCTATATACCCATGTTCATGATTTCTTTGTAGCTGTCGAGTACCTTATTCCGTACCGATTGCAGCAGTTCAATTGAAAGCAAGGCTTTTTGCTGATTGATCTGCAGGTTCGCGAGATCATCGGTTTGCCCGAGCGCAAGATTATAGGCGTCCGCATTCTCCGCGGCGCTTGTCTCTTTCACGTTATTGATTGCGTCCTGCAGAACACTTGAAAACGAGAACTGCTCCTGCGAAGCGGCCTGAGCAGGCTTCTGCACCAAGCCAAGCTCAGAAATGCCGCCGATGGGTGTGATGGGCGTAATAGGAACAATAAACATAAGCGATTCTACCAGCCTTTCTCTTATCTGCCGATGTTCAGTGCGGACATCGCCATCGATTTAATGGCGTTAAACGCCGTGAGGCTTGCGTCATACGCGCTGGATGCCGCCATTAAGTCGACCATCTCTTCGGTTGTATTTACATTTGGCATCATCACGTATCCGTTTTCATCCGCGTCCGGATGCTTTGGGTTATAAACCGGCGTGAACGGAGTTGTATCCTCCACAACCTCACGAACTCTCACCCCGCCCAACGCAGAGCCTTGCATCTTGTCCGCCAGCACATTTTCAAAAGACGAATTCTTCTGTTCTTCCAGTACAACCAGCTTTCTTCTGTACGGGCCGCCCTCTGTGGTTTTGGTGGTAGTGGAGTTTGCTATATTCTGTGAGATAATGTCCATGCGAAACCGTTGCGCCGTTAAAGCGGAACCGGCTATGTTCAGCGAACCTAAAAACGACATGCTGTCCCCTCTTTTCTCTTTAATCTTGCGTTAAAAACTATTTTCTGCCCTCGGTGATGACATGCTCAAGGCTGTTAAACCTGTAGCTGATCTTGCTTTGCAGATATTCGTATTCTATCTGCGCCCGTGCGAGCTCGATATTTTCTTTTTCGGTGTCGACATTGTTGCCGTCTTCACGCAGCGATGTGGCGTCATCCTCTTTTACCACAGCCTGAATCTGGGGCTGTGGCTTGCCGTCCGGGGAACCGGTAAGGCTTTGATAGACGGTTTGAAAATCAACATACTTTGCCTTATAGCCCGGGGTTTCTTCGTTTGCGATGTTCTGAAGCGTAACCATTTGCTTCAGCCACACCGCGTTAATGCTCTGATTAAGCAGGTTAAAGGACGTTCCACTTAATAAGTCCACTTTAATTCCTCCATTCAAGCTTCTGTTGTAATCTATGGCGTACATGCGCGGCAAGCGCTATAGTTCAATATAAACAGCAGACGTAATATATTAATATTTTTAATAGTATAGCTTATAATGCTAAAAAGCACCAAGACACCGGTTCTGTATAAAAGCCGGTACCCTAGTGTTTTAAGTCAAACAGATACAGTTATTTTTGAGCTTCGAAAATGTTTCGCAAAAAATGAGCGGCGATAAAAAACAAGCAAGGTATGAACGCGAAAATTGTGATATCATAGCGGCCTCGTTATTGAAAAGATGAGTGTAAAATTGAGCAAAACACACTATATAGCAGAAATCAGGCGCTTTTTATATACTAAATATATGTTACACGAATTTTCCCTAAAAGTCAATAAAATACCTTATTATTATTAATAATTTGGGTATATATACAGAAAAATGTTGCAATGGATACCGTAAAGTTTTTTTGAATAAACCATGAAAAGGCCTAAAGTTTTTTGCCGTACTACCGATAAGAACAATAAGAGTTGTTATGAGTTCTTACTGTTCTAGTCTTTTGGATGATAGATTTTCTGCTGATGCGGGCCGCTTGAGCGGCGGAATGGAGCTTTTATGGTTATCCAGCGTTTTGATGCCTCACAATTCTACAAAAGCTATGTGCCTGCCCCCAAAAGCGGCGAGAGCAAACCTGCCGACAGCAAGGCCGGAGCCGACAAGCTGGACAGGCTGGAGCTTTCTTCAAGCATCCCGCAGATGAGACAAGCGGCTCTTGCCGCTTCTATTAGCGCAGAGGTTCATGAAGACACCCCTGCGGAAAAGCTCAGTGCCATCAAGCAAAAAATAGCCGACGGCACCTATGAAGTTCCTGCCTCGGTTATTGCGGCCGCAATTCTGGGTGGTACAAAGTCTATCTGACTTGGCAAAGGAGCGATCAGCTATGAGTAAACTGGATGTTTTTTATCCTGTGCTGGACGATTGCATAGCCCTTTACACCAACATGCTGGAGTTTGAAAACTCCAAGTATACGGTGATTGTTCAAAAGGATATCACCAGCTTGGAAGAGATGTTGAAGGTTGAACAGGCATTGATTATGAAATCTGGTGTGCTGGAGAAACGCAGGGTTTCCACACAGGCTGAGCTGGGATTTGACGGCTACACCCTACTCGAAATGGCCGAACAGCTGGATACCGATAATCGCAGCCGCCTGCTCATCTACCGTGAGAAGCTGCTCGAACAGCTAAACGCCATAAAGTCCGTCAACAGCAAAAGCATGCAGATTCTCAATGACCGGCTCAGAACAACCGAGCGGCGGCTGGAGCTTTCGGGCTATGTGCAGGATATGCACACCTACAACGGCGCCGGAACAGTCGCCGAAAACAATGACGGTATCAACAAAAGCTTGATCAGTAAATCGATATAAAGCGGCTTACCCGCCGCATGCAATAGACAGCAAACGATTAGCCATGCCGCATAAGGCGGCAGAAGGGAGCTTTCTTCTATGCGTCCGACATTTTTAGGTTTTGAGGCCGCCAGATCCGGCTTAGTTGCAAGCCAGAAGGCATTGGATATTACGGGGAACAATGTCGCAAATATGGATACCGAGGGCTACACCCGTCAGCGTGTGGACCTTGTTTCGGTAAGTATCTCGGGCTCAAACAACCGTTATGCCAACAGCCTGATGGCGGGGGCCGGTGTTTATATCGTAGGCGTGAGCCAGGTGCGCGACCCGTACCTGGATGCGCGCTACCGGGAACAGTCGTCCTACCTTGGCGACCTCGCGACACAGCTCACCGCTTATACAGACATGGAAAACCTGTTTGACGATGTCACCTCTTCCGGTTTGCAGGACGCTATGACAAAGTTCATGGGGCAGCTGCAGGATCTTTCCAATAATTCAGAAAAGCCGGAAAATGCAAACTCTGTGCTCACCGCAGCCAAAAATATGGTACAGCTTATCAACTCCTACAATTCCAAGCTCGACCAGATTGCAAAGCAGAACCAGACCGGCCTTGAGATTGGTGTGCAGAACGTCAATTCGATCCTTGAAAAATTGGCCTCCTTAAATACACAGATCAAGGATGCCTGTCTTGCCAACACCACGATCGACCCGACAACCGGCGAGCGCCGCATGCTCGGCCCTTACGGCCCGAACGAGCTTTTCGATGACCGTAACCTGCTGCTTGACCAGCTTTCGGCTTACGGAGAAGTGGATGTAAAAAGCGAGAGCGACGGTACCATAACGCTTAACTTTGCCGGAACCGAGGTTTTGAAAGGCAGCAAATACGATACGCTAAACCTCTCGCAGGATGCCTCGGGCAGCAATGTACTAGAGTGGTCACGTTCCAAGGAGACTTTTAAAGCGGAAGCCGGAGCAATCAAGGCGTATGTCAATGTGCTGAACGGCAAGGGCGGTTACGCTGTGGGAGGTGAAAACTCCTACGAAGGCATCGGGTACTATCGTGAAGTTTTAAACTCCTTTGCCGACACCGTTGCCACTGAATTTAATAAGGCCAACACCTTTACCGATAGTGACGGTGCAGTGCACGGCGGTGATCTGTTCTCTAAATCAAACCCCGCGGACCTAATTTTTACAGCCAAAAACCTGCGCATCTCCGACGCTTGGATGGAAAACTCGCAGTATATTTTAATGTCAAATACCACCACCGAAGGTGAACTGGATACCTCAAACCTGCAAAAGATGATTAAGATGTTTGATGAGTCTTTTACATTCAAGAGTACTACCACGAAGCCGGATGGTACCCCCACCTACACAGAGTTTTCTGGAACCTTCGAAGGATATTTGACACATTTTCAAAATAAACTCGGCAATCAAACGGGGTACATCAAAGGCACCTACGAATCGACCACCAGCGTCGCAACCGATCTGTTGGATATGCGCGATTCTATTTCGGCGGTTTCTGAGAATGAGGAAGCCGTAAATATGATGAAATATCAAAAATCCTATAACGCGGCCGCCCGTGTGATTACGGCAATGGACGAGGTACTGGACGTACTGATTAACAAAATGGGCCGTGTTGGACTGTAACAGATATATAAAGGTTCGTTTGACCTTTACATTGTTTAGTACTGCAACCGTAATAATTACCTGTGGAGGTTACTGCTATGAGAGTACCGGGAAGCATCACGACAAGAAGATATCTGAATAACTACAATCTCAGCCTTGAACGCATGAATAAGCTGACCGAGCAGGTCACCTCCTGGAGAAAGTTTGACAAGGTTTCGGACGACCCTGCCGCGGCCGCCAAGGCTTTTTTGGTGCGGCGCCAGCTTGCGAGAATCGATATGTACCAGTCCAACCTCAAGAGCTCCAAAGACCTTCTCTCTTCTGCCGAAACCTCCGCAACCAAGGTGGGCAACAGCATCAAGCTCGCTTCCACCACCCTCTTAAAGGTGGTAAACGGGACCAATAACGATAGTAAAGAAGTGTTGGCTCAGCAACTTGAAAACTACCGCGACGAGATTATTAAAACCATGAACAATAACTTCGGCGGACGCTTTCTTTTCGGCGGAACCAGCAACGAAGCCCCTTTTTCGCTGGATGCGAACGGTAAACTGCTGTTTAACGGCGAGCCGGTCTCTACCGCAACCTCTGCTTCGGACTTTCCCCAAAACAAGGATGTGTTCATCGACATCGGTCTTGGCATGGAGTTTGACCCTGTAACGCACGACATCGACCCTCAGACAGCGCTGAAGATATCCACCTCGGGTGTGGATTTTTTAGGGTTTGGTACCGACGCTAACGGCCTTGAGAACAATATCTGTGATGCGCTTACCACGGTAGCCAATATGCTGCGGGAACCTAATCCCGATTTGGATCTTTGCAGGAAGTATGTAGATAAGTTCGAGGAACAGCGCTCCCGTGTATTTACCAGTGTGGCCGACATCGGCAACCGCATCAGCTACATTGACTATAACATCAGCAGACTGGAATCGGATACACTGACACTGCAGGAAACCCAAAACAATATTGAAACCATCAACCCCGCGGAAGCTATTACAGAGCTTAAAACCGCCGAGACTACCTATAAGGCATGCCTGCAGATCGGGCCCAGATTGATACAAAACTCTTTGTTTGATTATTTACGTTAATTTTTAGTCTATAATAGAGTGGTGGTATTATGCAGCTGATTAAAATCACGACGGTTCCCATCTCCATTGAGCTGAAAACCTCAAAGGCACAGCTGAAAAATTCGTCGCCTGAAGACAGCTTCGGGATACCAAAGTTATCAATATCCCACGAAAAGGGCGGGTTTAAGATTACATCCGACCCTATCAAGGTGCGCATTGATACGCTGGAAACCAAGAAGAGCATCGGTATTCTGACCGCGCAGGATTCTATCTTAAAATCCGCGCAGGACGGTATCAAGATTGCCTACGAGGCGACGGCGCGCTATGCGGATGAGGGCAACTATCTGGCAGACACCCCTGCAAGCCAGAACCCTATCCCCGAAATCGCAAAAAAGTATTTTAATCGCGACATTCAAACCATGCTGGCGTTCATTCCTTCGCAGGAACCGAATATCAGTTGGGATGGCGGCACCCTGAATATTCAGTACGACGCCGACAAGCTGAACATCGACTGGGATTCGGCGCACCCGGAGTTTGAGTTTATACCACCAAAGATTGAGCTTACCGTTCTTGAGCGCCCCTCGGTGATTATCGAGTATCTCGGCGGGCCTATCTATGTACCCCCGAGCGCGAACCCGAACTATGAACCCTCTTCTTTTGACGCAATGGCATAAAGTATGCTATCATATCTATAGAAAAAACGGTGCGTGCTCCGCACCGTTTTATAGTATTAGATTATGGCAGGGAGCTGAACAGAATGGTAATAGCCACCAGAGACTTTGGCGAGCTCGAGATAAACGAAAAGGATATTCTTGTTTTCCCAAAAGGCATCCTCGCGTTTGAACACCAAACTCGCTATGTACTCATTCACTACCCCAATGAGGATATCGCCCCCATGTGGCTGCAGTCGGTAGACGACAGCTCGCTTTGCTTTATCGTGTTTGACCCATTTTTATATGCCCACGATTACACTCCTAGCATCCCGGCGAACGACTATGCCGAACTGGGTGCCGAAAGCCGCGAAGACCTGCGATATCTGGTGATTTCAGTGATCCCGGACGATATGAAAAATACCACGGTCAACTTAAAGAGCCCTATCATTATCAATATAAAGAACAATCGCGCCATTCAGTCCATTTTAGATGCGGACTACCCGGTTCGCTATCCCCTGTTTACAGAAAAGGGGGCGTAAACCATGCTTGTCATCTCCAGAAAGATCAACGAAGGCATCGTGATCGGCGACAATATTGAATTGATTATCGTTGATGTATCCGGCGATAAGGTGAAAATAGGCATCAATGCCCCGCGTGAGATACGTGTGGTGCGCCACGAGCTGCTTCAAACCGAGCAGCTAAACCGCGAGGCTGCGGCACCCAAGGCAACCGTTGTACCCAAGGAGCTCATCAGCATGTTTGGGAAGCCGCCCCAACAATAAGGCTGCTCCCGTTTCGTACGCGCCTTTAACGCGACATGCCGAGTATCATGCCTGAAATAAAGGGTATAAGCCAAATAATCCACACGATAATGCTCAGGCGGTGAAAGTTCTTCTTATGCCTTGGATTATTCCGAAATAAAACCACCGTTGCCCAGATTGCGTGGAGAAGCATTAAAGCAATAGCCGCAATGCCGGTGATTCCGTGAAAGTTCAGCGTAAAATCGCCGCCCGCCAAGCGGCCCATCAGGGTGGTACCTGTGGTGTCAAACAAAAACCCAACCCAGAAAACAATCACATGCCACTTCTTTAAGCCGCCCTGCAGCTTCTCGCTCCAAACCCCGACGGTGTAGAAAACCAGTGCCAGCGTGATGGTTTCAATCGCATAGATGAGCATAGTACACGTCCTTTGACTAAAAGATCACATCATAACGAAAAGGAATCGCTGATATTGCAGCGCGTTAGGAAGAGGCGGATGTTCTCTTCCTCTTTTTTTCGGTCATACCCGATGCGCCCCAACCTGTCGCACCGGCCCAGCAGCGCGATCTCGCGGATGTCGGTATGTTCGCGCATCCCTTCGATATCGGCGAAGCGCAGGTGATTCACCACATACAGTATCTGCATGTGGTAACGCACCAAACCGCAGATTTCATCGATCAGCGCGGCATCCAGCCCTATCGAGGATAGGAATTCTCTTGCCAACCTCTCCCCTACCTTTTCGTGGTCGTAGGAGGTGATCTTCCCCTTGCGCACCTGGGTGGTGTCGGGCTTGCCGATATCGTGAAGCAGGGCCGCCCACATAAACGCGGTGGGATTTTTGCTTAGGTTCCTTACCTTTGCGGCTTCATCCACCACCAGCAGGGTATGATTCCACACAGTGCCCTCGGGGTGATGCACCGGCGACTGCTCGGTGCCCCTTTGCTTTAACAGCATAGTATACGGATAGCCTGTAAACTCCGGTTTACAGGCTATATCATTCAGATATTGCGACGGCTGCTCATCCTGCAGCAGATGGCGCTGAAGCTCAGCGGCAAAGGTGTTATCGGGGCTCATCTTTGCTCTCCCTGTTCACATGGTGTAGCCCAAAAACCGCGCGGGCGCTTTCGGCCTGAGGGTCATGCTTAACGTTCTTAGACCGGAACTTGCCGTCTGCCCTTTTGTTGTTGCGTGTACTTTTTCTTCTGCCTTCCTCACCCATGGTCATTGCCTGCCTTTCCGACATTCATCATGCTGTAACCCGTAAAAACATTCTATCGCTCGGTATTGGGCCCCAAGCCCTCTTTCTTGGCGTTATGGGGTTGGCTGATCCCGCTTTGCAAGGTCATATCGGAATTCGCCAACCGTTGCTGAACGGTCTTGGGGTCTTTAAAGGTTTTTTTCTTATACCTGTTATTATTGTTGTTCTTTGGCATATTAAAATCCATGCCCTCTCTTTTGGGCCTTACGCCCAAAAGAGAGGGCATAAAGCCAAATTTAAAAAGTGCCGGTGCCGCATAGCGGTAGGAGGGGTCTTGCTAACAGGCAGTTTTCCGAGGGTTGAAAGATTCTCTTTCAACCTATCATCTCAAAACTAGTATGCCAGCCCAAAGCCGCAATATGCTGGAAACTGCCGCCATGCCCTTCCTTCACCTACAGATGCTGGTAGGTTGCCGCTTTTTTATACTAAATTCCATTTGAAAAGAGGATAAAATCCCCTTTTCAAATACGCCGTTATAAAAAACGGCGTGGGCGGCTTTTAGCCGCCGAATTGCCGTTCAATACTCATTCTGCAACAACGCTGTGCGTTGTTGCTCCCGCCGAAGGCGGGGTTTTAAAAAGTAATTTTATCACTTTTTAAAAGAAGAAATAGTATTATAATCAAGCAATGTGGCGATTTCCGCCTCGCTCAGCAGTGCCTTTTGCAGCACAAGCGCTTTGATTTTTTTCGGATCGTTGGCACATTCCCGCAGGATTTCGGCGGCGTTGTCGTAGCCGATTACCGGTGCGAGCGCGGTAACAAGCACAAGCGAGCGGTCGAGATGCCCACGGCAGTTCTCCTCATTCGGGGTGAGCAGTTCAATGCATTTTGTTCTAAACAGCCGCACTGCACCGGTGAGGAGCGAAAGGCTTTCAAGCAGGCTGTGGGCGATGAGCGGCATAAAGGCGTTTAATTCAAAATTGCCGTTTGCTGCGGCCATGCTCACCGCGGAGTCGTTTGCCATAACCCGTATCGCCACCTGTGTAACCATCTCGGGGATCACCGGGTTCACCTTCCCCGGCATGATGGTGCTGCCCGCCTGCAGCTCCTTAAGCGTAATTTCGGCAAGGCCGCCATTCGGCCCCGAGTTCATCAGGCGTAGGTCGGTGGAAATCTTCATCAGGTTCACGGCCAGCGCCTTTAGTAAGCCGGAGGCCTCCACAAAAACGTCGTTGTTTTGGGTAATGTCCATTGGGTATTCGGCTTTGGCCAGACCGATGCCCGTAAGCTCGCGCAGAACATCGATGACTTTATAGGTATACTGGCGGCTGGCGTTGCTGCCGGTGCCCACCGCGGTGCCGCCAAGGCTGATCTGTCGCAGGCGTTCCTCCACCTTATAGATGCGCCAGCGGTCGCGCGCGATGGCCTGCGCATAGGTGCCGAACTCCTGCCCGAGGGTAATGGGCAGCGCGTCCATCAGCTCAGTACGCCCCAACTTCAGGATACCCGCGTACTCCTGCTCTTTATGCTGCAGTGTCTCCTGCAGCCTGGCGCATTCGTCGCTTAATACCCGCACGCTCTTGATGGCGGCTATGCGCAGCGCGGTGGGGTAAACATCATTGGTGGACTGCCCGCGGTTTACGTCATCCAGCGGGTGCATCACCGAATAGTCGCCGAGGCTTTTGCCCATTGCCAATAGCGCAAGGTTTGCAAGAACCTCGTTAACATTCATATTCGTCGATGTACCTGCTCCACCCTGCAGGGCATGGGTAATAAAGGCGTCGTCCGCCTTTTTGGCAAGTACTTCGTCGCACGCCGCAAGGATGGCAGCTGTCTTGGCCTTTTCGGCCATGCCAAGCTCGCGGTAAGCGATAGCCGCCGCCTTTTTAACGGTGACGATGGCGTATATCAGTTCAAGGCTGACGCGTTCTTCCCCCAGCGCAAAGTTCTCCTTTGCCCGTGCTGTTTGAGAACCATACAAAGCATCGTCCGGCAGCAGTATCTCGCCGAGCTTATCCTTTTCGGTACGCATGGTGTCAACCTCCCTCCAAGGTCATGGCAATGTGCGGGAACGGCTCTACGCTGCGTTTGAGTATCCCCTGCATGTAGGCAATCAGCAGCCCGTAGTTGGTAACGGGGATACCTTGGTCGCTTGCGCACTGCAGGCGGTATTTCATCTCCCGCTCGTTTAACATGCACCCTCCGCAGTGAACAATCAGCCTATAGGGGCTTAGATCGTCGGGGAACTCGGTGCCCGAGGTGAATTCAAAATGAAGCTGCTTGCCGGTGTGCTGTTTTATCCAGCGCGGAAGCTTGACGGAGCCGATGTCGTCGCACTGCCGGTGGTGGGTACAGCCCTCGCAGATAAGTACCCTGTCGCCGTCTTCAAGGGCATCTACTGCTTTTGCCCCCTTTACCGAAAGCTCCAAGTTGCCCTTATAGCGCGCAAACAGGATGGAAAAGGAGGTAAGCCAGATGTCCTTGGGGGTATCGGCGGAGACCTTGGCGAAAACCTGACTGTCCGTAATCACCAGCTTGGGCTTTCTGCCCAAGTTTTGCAGCATCTCGCGCAGCTCGTATTCCTTTACCACAATAGCCACTGCGTCGGACTCCAGGATGTCGCGTATCGTCTGCTGCTGGGGCAGAATGAGCCTGCCTTTAGGCGCCGCCTTATCGATAGGCACCACCAGCACCACGAAATCGGAGGGACTAATCAGGTCGGCGACAATGCGCAGCTTGGGCTCTTCAGAAGGCGCGAGGCGCGCGATCATCTCTTTAAGGATGTTTATATTCTCCTCTGTTTTCGCGCTCACCCAAACCTCGCTTACTGCCGTGATTGGCTTTTCTTCGCATAGATCCGCTTTATTGTTTACAAGGATGTACGGGATATTCTTTTGTTTAAACAAAGCGATTAACGCTTCGTCGTCCGCCGTTTTACCGACGGTGCCGTCTATCACCAGTATGGCGATATCAGTTTTGTTCAGAACCTGCCTGCTCTTGTTTACACGCAGGGTGCCCAGCTCGCCCTCGTCGTCAATGCCGGGGGTATCGATGATCATTACCGGCCCGAGCGGCAGAAGCTCCATGGCTTTGTATACCGGGTCGGTCGTTGTGCCCTTTACCTCCGAGACGATGGCGAGGCTTTGCCCCGTAACGGCGTTGACAACGCTTGATTTGCCCGCGTTCCGCCTGCCGAAAAAGCCGATGTGCACGCGGTCGGCGGAGGGTGTGTTATTAAGGCTCATAGGCTTCCTCCGTTAAAACCTGAAATCTCGGTTGCCGATCTCGATCTCCTTGAGGTTCTTTAAAACAATATCTCTTACCTTTTCCTTCGGGATATTGCCGACCTCCCGCTGTATAAGCGCTTCGCCGATGCGCCGGGTATCCTCCCCCGCATAGTCGAGCAGGTACTCCTTTAAGGTCATGAGTGCGTTGGGATGGCAGCAGTTTTGTATCTGCCCGCTCTTGCACAGGCTCATAAAGCGGTCGCCGGTGCGCCCTTCCCTGTAGCACGCCGTGCAGAAGCTGGGGATATAGCCGAGCTTCATCAGCCAGTTTACCACCTCGTCGAGCGTGCGGGTGTCGCTGACGTCGAATTGCTCCGATTTCTCATCCTCCGCCTCCGGCTCGGCATAGCCGCCCACGCTGGTTTTGGAGCCGCCGCTCAGCTGCGAAACACCGAGGTGCAGCACCCGCTCGCGGCACTTCTGGCTTTCGCGCGTGGAGACAATCATGCCGGTGTAGGGCACCGAAACGCGGATGCAGGCGACTAGCTTTGCAAAGGTGTCGTCGCTGATGCCGTTATCGAACACATTGGGATCGATGTCGTCGGCGCGGCGGATACGGGGCACACTGATGGTGTGCGGCCCGACGCCAAACACGGCCTCAAGGTGCTCGGCGTGCATGAGCAGCGCCGCAAACTCATAGCGGTAAAGCTCCAGACCAAAGAGCACGCCTACACCGACATCGTCGATGCCGCCCAGCATGGCCCTGTCCATCGCCTCGGTGTGGTAGGCATAGTCGTGCTTCGGGCCTGTGGGGTGCAGCTTTTCGTAGCTCTCCTTATGGTAGGTCTCCTGAAAGAGGATGTAGGTGCCGATACCCGCGTCCTTGAGCTTTTTATAGTTTTCTACGGTAGTCGCGGCGATATTGACGTTTACACGGCGGATGGCGCCGTTTTTATGCTTGATGCTGTAGATGGTGTCGATGCTCTCTAGGATATATTCAATCGGGTTGAGCACCGGATGCTCGCCCGCCTCGATAGCAAGGCGCTTATGCCCCATATCCTGCAGAGCGGTTACCTCTTTGCGAATTTCCTCCTGCGTGAGCTTTTTGCGGGCGATGTGCTGGTTCTTCATATGGTAGGGGCAGTACACGCAGCCGTTTACGCAGTAGTTGGAGAGGTACAGGGGGGCAAACATCACGATGCGATTGCCGTAAAAGTCTTTTTTAATCTGCTCGGCAAGGGCAAAAAGCTCGTTGTTTTTTTCTTCGATTTCACAGTCGAGCAGCACCGCGGCTTCACGGTGGGTAAGGCCCTTCCGAAGCCTTGCCTTTTCAAGGATGCTGTCGATCAGCACTGCATTGTTCTTGTTTTGCTCCGCGTAGCGGAGGGTATCCACCACCTCGTCGTGGGCGATGAACTCTTCGGCCTTGGACGAACTTGGGTTGTGCATAGTATTCTTCCTTTCTTAATCGGGTCAGGTTTTAACGCCTTTCCCTTCAGTGGACGTAGTAGCGCACTTACTCGGCGGGCTTGAAATCTCCTCGGTGGACTACAACGCGGTAACCGATGCTCTCCATACGCCTTTGCATACAGAAGCGGCACTCGGCGGCTTCGTCTCCCGTGCAGATCTTATTGTCGTAAAGCAGGTATTTACTTCGCACGTCGACCGGCGAGAGGTTGGGCATCACCACATTGGCGCCCGCCAGTATCCCCTTTTCCCGCCCAAGCGGGTGGATGGTACCCAGCGCCGTGGTTGCCGGCAACAATACGCTCGGCAGCATGAGGCGAATAAGCCCTAACAAAAACAGGGTAAGCTCCAGCGTGCCGCCAGCCTGTGAAGCAAACGGGGTATCGTGGTGCGGGATAAACGGCCCGATGCCTACCATCTGCGGCTGCAGCTCACGGATGAACCGCATATCCTCGGCGATACACTCGGACGTTTGAAAGGGCGAGCCCACCATAAACCCGCAGCCTACCTGATAGCCAATCTCTTTAAGGTTGTACAGACACTGCTTGCGGTTTTCAAGCGACATGTTCTCGGGGTGCAGCTTCGCGTAATGCCAGTCACACGCCGTTTCGTGCCTAAGCAGGTAGCGGTCGGCGCCCGCGTTAAAGTAAGCTTGATAGCTCTCCCTGCTCTTTTCGCCGATAGACAGGGTGATGGCACAATCGGGATAGCCCTTTTTGATGCTTGAGATAATATCAACCAGCCGCTCGTTGGTGTAAAAACCGTCTTCGCCGCCCTGCAGCACGAAGGTGCGGAAGCCCAGCTCATGCCCCGTTTCGCAGCAGGAAAGAATCTGCTCCTTGGTGAGCCGGTAACGCGCGGCATGGGCATTGCTTTTGCGGATACCGCAGTAATAGCAGTCGTTTTTGCAGTAATTTGTAAATTCGATCAGGCCGCGCAGGTAGATATCCTGCCCATAATGCCGGTGCCGTACGGCCCGGGCCTTTTCAAAGAGGTAGTCGTCAAGCTCCGGCGTACGGCCGTCTATCAGCCGCACAAACTCGTCCTGGGTGAGAAACCTCTCCTGTTCAAGTTTATCGATTAGTTCTTTCATGGGCTTTCCTCCGCAACATTCTTCTCGGCAAGCTTTGAGTAGATGGCCTTGGAGCTTACGCCATCGAGCATACCGAGCTTGCCGGACAGCGCACTGATCACATCGGCAGGCGCGTCCACCGCAATGCTGATGATATTGACCTTCCTTTTGGGGTAAGGCAGGCCCATCCTGCCGATGATATAATCGCCGTACTGGTGCAGAATCTGGTTCATCTTTTCAACCGATTCGGCATTCTCCACCACAATGCCGATAAGCGCAACGCGGGTATCCATCTTTTTATCCGCTCCTTCTGTCTGATATAATCCCATTCCAAAACAAAAAATGCGCCCTAAAAGGGCGCAATACCGCTGAACGTATTGGCTGCAACCCTTTCACCTCAGATAACTCTTCGAGTGTCAGTGAGCAAGTAATTTACTAAATTGTAGCAATGCTGCGCGTTCAGAACGAATCTATCCGCTGAGCAATTTGTTACTTATATTATACCTGATTGATATAAATTTATCAAGCCTTTTGGTGGAATCATTTTATGACCATGGTGCGGGCAAATAGAGGTACTTACCCGCAGCACAAAAATACCAACGTGATTTTCAATCTTTCTGATAATTACACACTGTCCTTTATGTATCGGTAATTCTTTTGAAGGAGAAAAATCACGCACACCAGCACAAGCCCTGCAGGATACTCGGCCTGCCGGTATAACCGCCTTGCCGCAGTTTAATAATTTCGCCGGCCTGTTTCAGCCCGTTTTTCACAAGGTACGCACACAAGGGGCCGGCGGCGCTGCCGGTCGCGACATCCTCCGTCAGCCCAAGATTATCCCATGTGCGGCACTCGAGTGTTTGCGCATCAAATACATATACGAATTTTGCGCCAAACCCCTCAAGCAAGCCCTCAAAATCCTTGAGGGCGATTTTTGCATCACACAGCCCGCTTGCAAGCGGTATGAGCAGATACGGCAGCCCGGTGGAAACGACCTCCACGGGCAGCGCGGTGTCTATCACGTCGGGGCTTAAGCCCAGCGCCTGCGCGATGGCCGGATAATGGGCTCTATCCACCCGTGTAATGGATGCCGGGGCACCTTGGTTCATAACCGCCTGATAACCGGAATTCGTACGAACCGATTGCACCTTAACCCTGCGCCCCGACAGGTTAAATTGAAGCTCTGTATCCTTTTGGGCAGTGTAAAAACGGCTGTGAACCACTGCCGCCGCCCCGAGGATGGGGTGGCCCGCAAATTGCAGCTCCTCATCCACTGTAAAGATTCTTACGGGAAAGGCACCGCTTTCATCGATGCTGCCGACAAAGATGGTTTCAAACTGCTTAAACTCGCGGGTGATTTGCAGCATCTCGTCAACAGTGAGTGGTTGCTTGGGGAAGGCCACCGTAAGCCCGTTCCCCTTCATCGGCGCTGACGAAAATACATCCACATGAGAATAGTCCATGGTACACCTCTGTCATGATTTGTCTGTTTAAACCTTACTGCTATTGTAGCACAAAGCAGCCGTTAAATCACCGAAAATGAACAGGTTGATAGCACTGCCAGCTTCAAACAGCGAAATAAAACGCTCCTCGCCTATACCAGTTTGAAGATAGGCGGGAAGCGTCTTTTCGCTGTTTGATAGATGCCTGGCAAGCATTAAAGCTGCTCTAAAAGCTGCGCAATCTCTTTGGGGGTATGTACGATATATCCGGCGCCGGCGGCTTTCAGTTCCTCTTCACCGCGGAAGCCCCATGCGACGCCGATAGAGGGGATGCCCGCGTTTTTGGCGGTTAATACATCCACATCGGAATCGCCGATATAGACGCAGTGCTCCGGCTTAAGCTCCAACTTCTTCATGCAGCTGAGCACCCCGTCGGGGGCGGGCTTTTTGGGCATATCTTCGGTTGCACCGATAATAACGATAAAGAATTTCTCGCCGAAAATCTTCGAAAGCAGCTCCTTCGAATAGTTATGAGGCTTGTTGCTTACGACGCACACCTGATAGCCCTGCAGCTTTAAGATGCGCAAAAGCGCTTCTATGCCGTCGTAGGGCACGGTTAAATCAAGGTAATGCTGAGCGTAGTGCTCCGCAAAGGCCTCGCGTACCTTTTGCTTCTGCTCCTCATCGGCGTCCTTGGGCATGGTGCGCTCTATGAGGGTGCCCACCCCGTTGCCGACAAAATAGCGGTAATCGTCCGCAGGGTAGGTTGGATAGCCATAAAGATCCAGCGCATGGTTGCAACTCGCGGCAAGATCGTCTAAGGTGTTGAGCAATGTTCCGTCAAGATCGAAGATACAGCATTTTATCATCCCGCCAAAGCCTCTTTCCCATAAAATGAGCCGCTATTCGTCAGCGGCTTACCTTTTTCACTACTTTTATATTACACCAAAACGCTCGTTAAAATCAAGACAAAAGTCCGCAACACTAGAAATAGGGATATCGTCCCTGTTCCAAACACAAAAAATAGGCTCGGGAATGGTACATCCCCCAGCCTATCTTAAAAATCAGACGTGTTTGCTTTAACGGATATCGATGTTGCCCATCTCGGCGTTTAACGTAATCTTACAGGATTCATCGCCATACAGAATGGTGCCGGACTTGGAGACAGGGTTGTCGATATCAAAATGCCCGTTGTCCTCGCCGCCGAAGCTGTTGCTTATACTGCCCATCTCGGCTTTATACTGAAGCTCAAACCCGATATCCTTCGGCAGTCTCAGCGTAATGTTGCCCACGTTTACCGAGCCGTCGATTTTATCGGTAAACCGGCTGTCGTCGCGCACCTCGACGTTGCCCGCGTTGTTCTCGATGCGGAGCGTTTTGCCGGTTACATTCTCAAGCTCAATATTGCCGGCATTACAGGTAACCGTAAAATCGTCGCCCTGAACGCGATTAAGGTTTACGTTTCCGGCGTTGAGTTCAAGGTTTACATTGCTGCTTACGGCATCCTCCATGCTGAAATCGCCCGCGTTGAGTACAAGCTTGATTTTGCTATAGTTCTTCTCCGGCAGGCGAATGGTCACCTTGGTATGGGTAAGGTTAAATACATCGAAATTTCCGTTATTATGGTACAAAGACTCTATCACGGCGCTGCTGCCCGAAACCTCCGCCTTGAGGGTGCGTTTTGCGGGGATGGCATTCCCGGTTTCCAGCAGCACCTCCGCCGTATTGCCGGAGGTCTTCTCAATAATAACCTTCGCGGCGTCCACCGAGATATTTACCGTATCCACCTGTGAAAAGTCGAGCGTCTTTTTATCGCTGTCCTTTACCGTAAAGTCATCAAACCGAAGCCGAACGTCTTCGTCGTTAATCGCCTGCGAAATCAGGTTGCCGATATCGATGTTTCCGATGCGGCCGTGGATACTGTCCAGCACCACGGGTACGCCCTGCGCTGCCGCTCCCACGGCAAAGCCGATGACGCAAAGCAGTGAAACCGCGGCAATAATGGCCGTAATTGCGATTGCCTTTTTCATTGTGCCACAACCTCCCTGTTGCCTTTGTATTTTTTATAAAGCCAGATGCTCAACCAGGTAACGGCCAGCATAATGAGCAGCGAAATCGCCATTAAGAATACGCCGATGGAGAGTACAAGCGCCGTAATAAGCCACGAACCCACTACCCAGCTCGCTGCGATACCCGAAACGAACACGACACCGCCGCTGAAAAGCACCGGAACCAGTGTCAAATAGATAAATGCCGCAAAGATAACCGAAAGGATAAACAGTACGAGGTAGGTGGTTTCTTCGCTCTTTCTTACCTGCGCCTGTGCCGCTGCCGGATTATAATACGGCGCGGTTGCCGCAGCGGCCACGGGAGGAACACCGGAAACGGGCGGCCTGCCCGCGCCGTATTGGGCACCGTTCGAGATATACTGGCTCGCGTTCTTAAGCGGATCACCTAAATCCTCACAGATCTCTTCCTCTGTCTTGCCCTTTGCAAGGCCTGCTGAAAAATGCTCTTCAAAATCGAGGATGATCTCGATCTTCTCGTGTTCCGGTAGCCCTACCAAATGCGAGTTGAGCTGCGCGAGATACTCAATTTTCTTCATTGTCTAAACCCCCTATCACCTTTATTACCTGCTTGGTGAAAACCGACCATTCCTTGTATTGTTCCGTCTGCGTTTCTCTGCCCTTTTGGGTTAGCTTGTAATACTTGCGCGGAGGCCCTTCACTGGAATCCTTGATGTACACCTCAAACTGACCTTCATCTTTTAGCCGCCTGAGCAGCGGATAGATGGTTCCCTCCGCCACGGGAATCTCTTTGCTGATGGCTTCGGCGAGCTCATAGCCGTATTTATCGCCCTGCTTGAGCAGCGAAAGCACACACAGTTCCAGTACTCCCTTTTTGTACTGCACGTTCACGCGGGAACACCCCTTTCTGTTTTAGCCTTCGACGCCGGTAAGTATATATTGTTCTGTACTGAATAATAACACCTACTAACGTTAAAAAAATTTGTCTGTGCCTATAGTATATAACACACTACTGAATAATGCAATATACTATAGGCACTTTCTATGTTCTGCATAAAGTACTGGGAATTATATCCGGGAAACATTGGCGTTATTCACCAAAAACGGTGGCGATATCACGCCAGACTGCCTTGTATCAGTGACCTAAAACACTTTAAGCTTGGTTAAAGCTTGTGATGCTCGGATGCGTAATCGGTGGTTTTTGTGCTGAGCCCTTTCTTGGCCAGACGCCCGTTTAGGTATTCCTTGATGAGTGAATAGATGACCGAGAACAGCGGAACCCCCACAAACATACCGAGGATACCGAACAAGCCGCCGCCCACGATGACCGCAAACACCACCCATAACGGCGTAAGGCCGGTGGATTCGCCCAAAATCTTCGGCTCCAGCACATTGCCGTCAAACTGCTGCAGCACCAGTATAAACGCCGCGAAGCCCAAGCCCTGCATCGGGTTTACAAGCAGCACCAGCAGGATGCTGGGTATCGCGCCGATGATCGGCCCGAAGTAGGGGATGATATTGCTGATGGCGACGATCACCGAGATGAGCAGCGCATAAGGGAAGCGGAAGATGCTCATGCCCAAGAAGCACAGCACGCCCAGCAGCAGCGAATCAATGATCTTGCCGGAGATAAAGCCGCTGAATATCTTGTTGCTGGAACGCGTGATCTCAATCAGCCTGTCGGCCAAGGGCGCTTTTAAAATCGCAAAGAGCAGCTTTTTGCACTGGGCAAAGATGCGCTCTTTGGAGAGCAGCACATAGATGGATAAAATGGTTCCCACCACGAGGTTTAAGAGGACAGTGGTAAAGGATTTGGTCACGTCATAAACGTAGGGCAGGATCGTGGTGATGAGCTCGGAGGATTTGTTAAGCAGACCCTGCAGATAGGTGTAGAGCTCATCGATCTGGGTCGTGACCACACTGTCGGGAACGCCCATCTTCGTCAGGGTTTCGTGGATAAACTGCAGGATGTTATCGTAGTAGCCCGGGATGTTCACGCTGATGACCTTCAGGTTGGAGGCCATCTGCGGGATGACGAACATAATGGCTCCCGCAATCAGCATCAGCGTTACGATGTAGGTAACAACGATTGCAAGCGCGCGTGTAAGTTTTTTACGCGGCTTCTTCTTGTTTAAAAAAGCGAACGCCGTATTTTCCAGCCAATTGCATAAAGGGTTGAGCAGATAGGCGATGGAAAAGCCATAGGCAAACGGCAGCAGCAGGTTTTTCACCTTCGTTAAGAAGGTGAAGGTAATCTCAATGCGGCTGACGGCGATGTAAAAGAAGATGCCGCCGCAGATAACAAGCAGTGCGTAAACCGCTATCGTTGTGTACTTTTCGTTCCAGTTAATCTTCATGATGCTCCCTTGCCTTTCAGGCTTCCCGTGCCACTCTGTCATTTTGCCGGAAGGGTGCGTGACACCGCTCCGGCCTTACCGCTTAAACTTCTGCCGCCTGCCCGCTGTAGATAGCCTTTGCGACCGCCACCGCGTCGTTGGCATCCTTTGCGTAGTAGTCGGCGCCCATCTTTTGGGCGTATTCCGGCGTAAGCACCGCGCCGCCCACGCACACCTTGCAGCAGACGTTGTGCGCGCGCAGGGCTTTGATGGTCTCCTCCATACTCTTGATGGTGGTGGTCATCAGCGCGCTCAAGCCCACCATTCTGGCCCCGCTCTCCTGCGCGGCCTTCACCACCGCTAAAGGGTCTACATCCCGCCCGAGGTCGATGATCCGATAGCCGTAGTTTTCAAGGATGACCTTGACGATATTCTTGCCGATGTCGTGGATATCGCCCTTGACCGTGGCAAGCACGATGGGCTTGTCGCTCCCCTGCTGCGCCTTGGGCATGGCGGCATTGACCACCTCAAACGCAAACTTTGCCGTTTCGGCGGCCTGTATGAGCTGCGGCAGAAAGATCTTGCCCACCTCGTAGTCCTTGCCTACCTCGTCCAGCGCCGGGATGAGGTACTCGTTGACGATGATAAGCGGTTCGTTGTGCTGCAGCAGGCGTTTTGCCTCTTCCCTGCACTGCTCCTTCAGGCCCTTTTTGATGCAGTAGCCGATGGTGATATCCTCCGCGCGCTGCTGCGGCTGCGCCTTGACGGCATTACTAAAGCGCTCGACATATCGCTCGCTGTTTACATCCTGCGCCGTGAGCACATTAAAGGCGTATATGACATCCATCATCGCAGAAATATTGGGGTTGATGATGGGCAGGTCCAGCCCGTTTTGCAGCGCCATGGTGAGGAAGGTTTTGTTGATAAGCTCGCGCTCCGGCAGCCCGAACGAGATATTGGATACCCCCAGCAGCGTTTTGACCCCGAGGCGCTCCTTCACCAGCTTTAACGCCTCCAAGGTTTGCGCGGCGTTTTGCTGTTGGGCGCTCACCGTGAGGGTGAGGCAGTCGATGAAGACGTCCTTGCGGGGGATGCCGTGGGCCTCCGCCCGCCGGACGATCTTCTGTGCGATCTCAAACCGCTGCTGTGCGCTGTCGGGGATGCCGCGCTCATCCAGGGTAAGCCCCACCACCGAGGCCCCGTACTTTTTTACAATCGGCAGGATGGTGTCCAGCACCTTATCGTCGCCGTTTACCGAGTTGACGATCGCCTTGCCGTTATATACGCGCAGCGCCGCCTCTACGGCCTTCGGGTCGGAGGAATCGACCTGCAGCGGGATATCGGTCACCTCTTGTATGGCCTTGACCACCGTAACGAGCATCTGCGGCTCGTCGATATCGGGGATGCCGACGTTTACATCCAGAATGTCCGCGCCCGCCTCCACCTGCTCTACCGCCCGCTTGACGATGTAGTCGATATTATGGTCGATAAGCGCCTGCCTAAACAGCCTTTTGCCGGTGGGGTTTACGCGCTCGCCCACCACGCACACGCGGTTTATCTCCGCCACACGTGAGGACGAGCAGGCCGCGCAGTACTCCACCTTGGGCCGCTTAACCGGCTTTAAGCCCTCTACGGCCTTCTTTACGGCGGCGATATACTGCGTATTGGTGCCGCAGCAGCCACCCACCAGCGTGACGCCAAGGGCAATATACTCGGTGGCGGTGTCTGCAAACTCCTGCGGGGTGACCGCATAGAACGATCTGTCGGGGGAAGGCAGCCCTGCGTTGGGCTTTACCACAACAGGCAGGTTGGTATACTTAATAAGCTCCCGCACAATGGGCAGAATCTCCTTCGGCCCCAGCGAGCAGTTGATGCCGATGGCATCGGCGCCTAAAGCCTCAAGGGTGAGCGCCATGGCGCGGTAGTCGCTGCCCGAAAAGGTGCGCATATTCTGCTCAAAGCTCATGGTACAAAGCACCGGCAGGTCGCTTTGCTCTTTTGCCGCGAGCAGCGCCGCCTTGCACTCGTAGAGATCGGTCATGGTTTCGATGACGATCAGGTCCGCGCCTTGCTTTGCCCCGTGGCGTATCTGGCGCGCAAACTGGCTGTAGGCCTCCTCAAAGGTAAGCGGGCCCATCGGCTCCATCAGCTCTCCAAGCGGTCCGACATCCAGCGCCACATAGGCGCCGTACCCCTGCGCTTCGGCCTTTGCCAAGGCCACCGCCGCGGTGATGATCTCCTCGACGGTATAGGGGGTGGCCGCAAGCTTTTTTTCGCTGGCGCCAAAGGTATTGGTGTAGATAATATCGCTGCCGCTTTCAAGGTAGCTGCGGTGTATCTTGCGTATGATATCGGGGTGTGTCACGTTATAGGCCTCGGGGTATTCACCCGTGGGCAGCCCCATACTCTGCAGCATGGTGCCCATGGCGCCGTCCAGTATTAAGATGTCGTTTTGAATCCGTTCTCTAAGCCCCACAGGAGGTGCCCCCTTGTCTGAAATTGCAGATTGTATAGTTCGGGCAGGCCTCGCAGCCGTGTTTACCCTTCTCTGCATCCTTGTGAATAACCCCCATCAGCGCCGTGACCGATTTCTGAGGGGTAAGCAGGTGCGTTTTGGTTTCATATAGCCCCAGAACGCGCCCGGTGTTGAGCACCGGCAGCAGCCTTGTGTGCATCTCAAGCGGAAGGTCGCCGTAGCCGGGGCTAAACCGCCACGTGAGCGTTTCATGCGGCCCGCAGGCCTCGGCTTCGGCCGCGGCAGCTATTTTGTCGCAGTAATCCTCAATCATCGCGTTGGCGCAGGCGTCTATAATAAGGGCCATATGCGGCGCCGAGACCTGCATGTAGTGTGAAAGCTTTTCTATCCCGCTGCCGAGGGTTGCCGCCAGTACCAGACAGCGCCGCGACTGCGCGAGGTGCTCCGCAATCGACTTTCCCTCAAGCGCGATGCCGCTGCCCTCCAAGATAAGAGCTGCCTCCGTGCGCTGCAAAGCGAACTCGGCGCACACAAAGCGCGGGGTGGCGGCCTCCCTCACCTGCTTTTTGCAGGCTGAGATATCCGCGAGGAGCGATTCGTCCGGCTCGATGCCGCGGTAGCCCAAGTACCGTACCGCTTCGGCTTGGGGGATATCCGGCTCAAAGTTTTTCGCTTGCAGCAGCAATTTCATAAGGCAGTCTCCGGCAAAAAGCTATCGGTTACTGATCTGCAGCACCGAAGCAATGTTTGAGGATATACGTTCGGCCACATAGGGCAGGTTCATGGTGTAGAGGTGGATGCCCCGCACCCCGCTCGCGATAAGGTCGATAATCTGTTCGGTGGCGTAGGCAATGCCCGCGTCGCGCAGCGCCTCCGGGTCGTCGCCGTAACGCGCCATGATCTTTGAAAACTTCGAGGGGAGCTTGGCACCCGTGAGCGACACCATGCGCTCGATCTGGCGGGAATTGGTCACCGGCATAATGCCCGCCTGTATGGGCACCGCAATGCCCGCCTTTTGGGTGAGCTCTAAGAAGCGGTAGAAATCCTCGTTATCAAAAAACAGCTGGGAATTTAAATGTGAAACACCCCTGTCCACCTTTTCCTTAAGGTGGGCAATGTCGTCGCTTAACGTGTCGCTTTCGGGGTGGCCCTCGGGGTAGCAGGCGCCCACAATATTAAACCCGCCGTTTTGCGCGATAAACCCTACCAATTCGCTTGCGTAGTGGAAGTCGTCGCAGGGGGGTACCTCGGGGTTTCTGTCCCCGCGCAGGGCAAGCACATTCTCAATGCCGTTTTGCGCAAAGGCGTGCAGTTCAGTTAGTATCTGCTCCTTGGTAGCGTTGATGCAGGTGAGGTGCGCGAGCGGCTCGATGTGATACTTGATTTTGATGACGGTGGCAAGCTCGCAGGTTTTGCCGCTCCCCGCGCCGCCCGCGCCGTAGGTGACGCTGATATAGTCGGGTTTCAGCCCCTTCAGGGCATCGAGGGTCGCGTATATAGTTTCCACCGACGAGGTTTTCTTCGGCGGGAAGATCTCAAATGAAAAGACAACCTTCTTTTCCTCAAACAGCCTGCTTAGCCTCATAACCAACAACCATGCCTTTCTCGCGAATAATACCGACGCAGTATAATGTTCGTTTCCCGTCTGCCGCCATAGTAGGATGTTCCGCCCGCTCGGCCCAATTGTGCTTATTCTATCAGAATGCCCTGTTTGCAGACAGCCAAACAGGTTAGAGCCCCTGTATAGTGTATCACTGTGCCCATTTTCAGCCTATTTCGCTGATACCTCGTTTGAAAGATATTATAGTATATTTGTAGAGATGATACAACAAAATGTTGGCTGTATAAACAACCAACATTTTGTTGTGTTATGTTTATGTATTTAACGTTTTAATGATTTAAACCGTTCCACGGCCTCTATTGTGCTCGCTCGGTCGCCAAAGCCCGTGAGGCGGAACCATCCCTTGCCGCACTCGCCAAAGCCTTCGCCCGGGGTACCCACCACATTGCAAACACTTAAAAGCTTATCAAAGAAATCCCACGACGAAAGGCCGCCGGGGCATTTTAACCAGATGTAAGGCGAGCTTAACCCCGGCAGGTACTCGATGCCGCAGGCGTCCAGGCCTTTTTTAATAATAGCCACGTTCTCAAGGTAAAAGGCAATGCTCTGCATGATCTGCGCGCGGCCTTCAGGGGTGTAGATGGCCTCCGCGCCGCGCTGCGTGATGTAGGAGGTGCCGTTAAACTTGGTGCTCTGCCTGCGGTACCACAGCTCGTTCGCCGAAACCGCACCGCTCTTGCCCTGCAGCTTTAAGGCCTTCGGGATTACCGCGTAGCCGCAGCGGATACCGGTAAAGCCGGCTGTTTTGGAGAAGCTGCGAAACTCGATGGCAACCTCCTTGGCGCCCTCCACCTCATAGATGGAATGCGGCAGGTTCTCATCCTGAATAAACGCCTCGTAGGCGGCGTCAAACAGGATTACCGCGCTATGCTTCTTGGCATACGCCACCCACGCTGCAAGCTGTTCTTTGTTCATCACGGCGCCCGTGGGATTGTTGGGGGAACAGAGGTAGATGATGTCGCTCGCAAAATCGGGCGGCAGCGGCACAAAGCCGTTTTCCTCTTTGGAGGGCTGCAACACCACCTTGCGCCCCGCCATCACGTTGGTGTCGATGTATACGGGGTAGGCCGGGTCGGCGATCAGCACCGTATTATCCTCGCCGAGGATGTCGCCGATATTGCCCGAATCGCTTTTGGCACCGTCGCTTACAAATATCTCGTCGGGTGAAATATCCACGCCGCGGGCCTTAAAGTCCTGCTCCGCGATTTTATCCAGTAAGAATTTGTAGCCCTCGTAAGGCCCATAGCCGTAGAAGGTCTCCTTTTTTGCCATGTCGTCGGTCGCCTTGTGCATGGCCTCTATCACCGCGGGCACGAGCGGCAGGGTAACGTCGCCGATGCCGAGGCTGATCACCTTTTTATCGGGGTTAAGCGTTTTATACTCGCCGCTGCGTCTGGCCACCTCCGCAAAAAGGTAGGCGCCCTTTAACTCCTCATAATGCCGGTTGCTGTATGCCACTTTACATTCGTCCTTCCCGTTGTATATCTCTACGCTCTGAAAAGAGCATTCCTATCTCAGACAGTTTAGCAGTGCAACGAACTGCCGCGCTAAACAGCTTATGGTTTGTATTATACTAGATAATCAGTTCGCCGTCAAATACATGCTGCGCGGGGCCGGTTAAGAGCACACGGTTGGTTTGCTCCTGCCAGTCGATATGCAGGGTGCCCCCCTTTAAGCGCACAGCCACCGCGCGCGAGCACCAGCCGTTTATGTTGCAGGCTACCGCCGCGGCGCAGGCGCCGGTGCCACAGGCAAGGGTCTCGCCGCTGCCCCGCTCCCATACCCGCATGCGGATGCCGTCTTCCTCCACCGCGACAAACTCGGTATTCACGCGGTTGGGGAACAGCTTATGGTGTTCAAAAAGCGGGCCGGTGACGTCTAAGTCCAGCGAGTCTACATCCTTTACCCGGAACACCCAGTGTGGGTTGCCCATCGATAGCGCGGTGGCGTACATGGTACGCCCGAATACCTTCACCGGGCGGTTTACAAAGTCTTCGCCGGTTGTAAACATCGGAATATCCGCCGGTTTAAACACCGGCTCCCCCATATCCACCGTCACCTCCCTCACCTTATCGTCCGATACCATAAGGTGCAGTGTTTTGATCCCCGAGGCGGTCTCCACCGTGATCTCGGTCTTGGTCACCAGATGATTGTCGTACAAAAACTTCCCAACGCAGCGGATGGCGTTGCCGCACATCAGCCCCTCGCTGCCGTCGGCGTTATACATCTTCATCATGGCGTCCGCCTTCTCCGATGGGCAGATGAGCACCAAACCGTCGCTGCCCACGCCGAAATGCCGGTTGGAGAGGGCCACCGCCGCTTCCTGCGGGTTTTGAACCGTCTGCTGCATGCAGTTGACGAATATGTAGTCGTTGCCGGTGCCGTGCATCTTAGAAAACTTCAAAAGGGTCACCCTCTATCCTCTTATCTATCAGGTAACCCATCATATGAAAACGGCAGATAAGGTGTTAGGGAACAAAACAAGCAGGGCGCGAAGCGGCAACATTATTGCCGTTTCGTGCCCTTAAGGTGTAAATATTCGTTTAGTGGACCGTTTCCCTGCCGCCGGTGCTGTAAAGCCAGATTTCCTCGCTCTCGTGCTTTTTTGAGCGACCCATCAGGTCGCTTAACGCCTCCTTGGCGTTCTTGCCCTCGTAGAGCACACGGTAAACCTCATTGACGATCGGCATCTCGATACCCACCTGCTGCGCCAGCAGGTACGCGCATTTGGCGGAACGATAACCCTCCACCGTCATACCCACCTGCTCGATGGCCTCCTTCGCGGAAAGGCCCTGCCCGATCAGGATACCGGCGCGGCGGTTGCGCGAGTGCATGCTCGTGCAGGTTACAATCAGGTCGCCGATGCCCGAAAGGCCCGCAAAGGTTTCGGTTTTGCCGCCGAGCAGCACGCCCAGACGCGCCATCTCGGTAATGCCCCTTGTCATGAGCGCCGCCTTGGTGTTGTCGCCAAGGCCAAGGCCGTCGGCAATACCCGCCGCGAGCGCGATAATATTCTTCAACGCACCGCCCAGCTCCACGCCAACCACGTCGTCGTTGACATAGATGCGCAGCGTGGCGTTCATCAGCGCGTCCTGCACAAACTCCGCGGCCGCTCTGTCCGACGAAGCGGCCACCACGGTGGTGGGGACGCCGCGCGCCACCTCCTCGGCATGAGAAGGCCCCGACAGTACCACGATGCGGTTGTTGGGCAGAAACTCGCCCAGCACCTGCGACAGGCGCTTAAGGCTCGCTTCCTCCAGCCCCTTGGCGACGTTTACCACCACCGCTTGTGGCGGGATGATCTCTTTAAACCGCTCCGCGACCTGATGCACCACAGAGGAGGGCACCGCCAGCAGGACAAGCTCCTTGCCCAGCACGCAGTGTACATCGGTGGTAAGGGATACCTCCTGCGGCAGCACGACCCCGGGCAGCAGCTTTTTATTCTCGCGCTCGGTTTGTAAAAGCGCTACCTCCTGCTCAAATGCCGACCACAGCGTAACGCTGTGCCCATATTTCGCTGCCATTACCGAAAGGGCAATACCAAAGCCCCCCGCGCCCAGCACGGCTATATTCAACCCAAACGCCTCCCTGCTTTATGGATTACTCTTTTTCTTGCGTTCAAACTTCGATTCGGTGCCGTTTAAAATGCGTTTGATATTCGCCCGGTGCATATATACCAGCAGCGCCGCAATACAGGCGGTAAGCACCGTGCTCACGCCCGCGGGGCGGCCCACAAGCGTATAAACCACATAGGTTGTAACGGGGTAACAGATGGCTGCGATGATGGAACCCACCGAAACCATGCGCGTGATGAACACCAAAAGGAGGAAGATGGCGATAACGATAATAAAAACCCTCGGGTCGATAACAAGCGCCATACCCGCGGTGGTCATCACACCCTTACCGCCCTTAAACCCGAAGAACAGCGGGTAGATATGCCCTATGATGGCGAACAGACCGGCCAGATAGGCGCCGTACAGCGGGTCGAGACCCGCGAGGTGCTCAAAGATGAGCCTGCCGAGAACAACGGAGATAATGCCTTTGGAGAAGTCGCCCACCAGTGTGAGCAGCGCGGGCAGCTTACCGAAGCTGCGCAGCACGTTGGTCATGCCCGCGTTGCCGCTGCCCACCTCACGGACGTCTTTGTGTGCAAACGCGTTGGAAACAATCACCGCAAAACTGATGCTGCCAAGCAGGTAGGCTATTGCCGCCGTTGCAATAATCCATACGATCTGAATACCCATCGTTGATTCATGTCCTCCCTATGGGATTTTACCCCTATCCGCATTACTGTCTGTAATTGGAAACACAGTTTATATCATCAGAAAGAGCCTCTAGCTGTTCCCTTCGCCCCGTTCGCGCACCACCATCTTTACCGGGGTACCCGTAAGGCCGAAGGTTTCGCGTATCTGGTTTTCAAGGTAGCGCTGGTAGGAAAAATGGAACAGCTCCGCTTTGTTGACGAAACACACGAAGGTAGGCGGCTTTACCCCTGCCTGTGTGATATAGTAGATTCTCAGGCGCTTGCCCTTATCGGAGGGCGGCTGTACGCGCGCCGTGGCATAGGCCAGCACCTCGTTGAGCTTGCCGGTTGAGATGCGCATGGTGTTCTGGTCATGTGCGTGCTGAATCATATCAAACAGCTTATCCACACGCTGGCCGGTTTTGGCCGAGATGAACAGAAAGGGCACATAGGACATAAAGCTGAAATCCTCCGTCAGCTTTTTCTCAAACTCATTCATGGTTTTGTCGGTCTTTTCTACCGCGTCCCATTTATTCACGGCGACAATGCTCGCCTTGCCCTGATCGTGCGCATAGCCCGCCACTTTAGAATCCTGCTCGGTAAAGCCCTCGGTGGCGTCGATGACAATCACGCACACGTCGGCTCTGTCCACCGCCATATAGGAACGCAGCACACTGTACCGCTCGATGTTCTCCTCCACCTTCGACTGCCTGCGGATCCCCGCGGTATCGATGAACACAAACTTGCCGTGCCCGTTCTCGATGACGGTGTCCACCGCGTCGCGCGTGGTGCCGGGGATGTCGGAAACAATCACGCGCTCCTCGCCCGCGATGCGGTTAATGAGCGAGGATTTGCCCACGTTCGGCTTGCCGATAACGGCAACCTTGATATACTCCTCGGCATAGTCCTCGTCGTTAAAATCCTCGAGCTTCTCAAACACCGCATCGAGCAGGTCGCCCGTGCCGTGGCCGTGCACCGAGGAAACGGCGATGGGGTCGCCGAGGCCGAGGTTGTAAAACTCGTAGAAATCGGCGGGCGGCGCGCCCAGATTGTCGCATTTATTAACGCACAGCACAATCGGCTTGCCGCTTTTCAGCAGCATACCGGCGACGTCCTGATCGGTGGCGGTAACGCCGGAACGGATGTCGGTAACTAAAATGATGACATCGGCGCTGTCGATGGCGAGCTGCGCCTGCCTGCGCATCTGCGACAGGATGACGTCGCTTGTAAACGGCTCGATGCCGCCGGTATCCACCAGCATGCAGCTCTTGCTGCGCCACTCAAACTCGGCGTAGATTCTGTCACGCGTAACGCCGGGGGTATCCTCTACAATCGAGAGGCGCTGGCCTATAAGCTTGTTAAACAGCGTGGACTTGCCCACATTCGGCCTGCCCACCACCGCAATAATCGGTTTTGCCATATTTGCTCCGTTCTTCCGCACAAAAATGCGGCATTGAAAATGCCTGTCCCTGTTTTAGGAATCTAGCAGCCACAGATCGCCTTTAAAAGCGCGTCCCCGCCGCCTTTAACCACCTGTATCTTCACCGAAAGCGCCTGCTCCGCCTGCAAAACGGTCACATCGTCTAAAAACATATCCTGCTCGTAGCGCAGCATCACCTCGGGGATGAACAGCGCTTCACCCAAATCGCGGCCTTTCAGCTGCTTAATTAGGTCGCCGCCCGTAACAAGGCCCGCTACCGTGATGGTATGCCCAAAAAAGTCGTTGTGAATCGCTACCACATCACAGATTAAATTATGCCATCTTTCTTTCAACTCGTCAACCAGTTCGGCAATAAAGGGGCGCGCATCCTCGCCGGTGGCTATCGTTACATGGCGCGGCTGTCCGCCGGGGGCAAGGGCCTCCAGCTCCAGCCTGAAATCCTCCCGCAGAAGAGCAATCATCCCCACGCCGTTATCCAGCTGGGAAAAATCGCCGTAGTAGCCGCAGCCGGGTATCGGCAGCTGCGCTTTGATAAAGAATTCGTCCGCGGGGTACGCGAGGCGCGTGCCGTTTTGCACGGCAAAGGCATCGGCAAAGGCGTGCGCCCTCTCAATGACCTCCCGAGCCGTCTGCACGGTGTAAGGGGTAAGCTCCGGCAGCCTTTCGCGGTACTTGGTAATACCCACGGGCACCAGCGCGATGCTTTCCACCGACGGGTAGAGCAATGCTAGGTCGCTTAGGCTCCTAGTAAGCTCCTCGCCGTCGTTTACCCCCGGGCAGAGCACCAGCTGTGCGTTGATTTTAATACCCGCCTCGGCGAGCTGCCGGATATACCGTAAGCTCTCGCCCGCGCGCTTGTTCTTCATCATGCGCACGCGAAGCTCGGGGTTGGTGGTGTGCACCGAGATATTAACGGGGCTGATCTTCATCCTGATAATGCGCTCAACATCACTGTCGGTGAGGTTTGTGAGGGTGATGTAGTTGCCGAACAGAAACGACATGCGGGAATCGTCGTCTTTAAAATAAAGGGTGTCGCGCATACCGGGGGGAAGCTGGTCTACAAAGCAGAAGATGCACCCGTTTTTGCAGCTGTGCTGCTTGTCCATTAAAAACGAGTCGAACTCCAGGCCCAGTTCCTCGTATTCGCCCTTTTTAACCTGCGCCGAAAGCAGGCAGCCCGAACGGATATAGTCCACCGTAAGGGCCCGGTCGGTCATGTAAAAACGGTAATCGAGCACGTCGTTGATGTCGTTGCCGTTGATGCGAAACAGCGTATCCCCCACGCACAGCCCCGCCCGGTGTGCGGGAGAATGCTCTGTTACGGCGCTGATGGCTACCGGCATATTCTACCAGCTTTCTGAAAGTATTATGGATCATACCATAGTTATTATGACTGAAATGCGCAGGAAATTAAACAAACCGGGGATAACAAAATAGAGAAGGTTTCCCTTCTCTATCGCGGTAAAGCTTATTAAGCTTCTTTCTTGATGATCTCTTTGCCCTTGTAATAACCGCAGCTGGGGCAAACCCTGTGAGGCAGCTTTAATTCGCCGCACTGTGTGCATTTTGAAAAGCTAGGGGTTGCAAGCTTCCATACGCTGGAACGCCTTTTATCTCGTCTTGCTTTGGATACTCTTCTCTTTGGTACAGCCATGTTGTGCACCTCCTTATATCTTTAACGTAAGGATGACCGACGAATACTGCCGACTTTCCTAATCCAACAACTTTTTTAAAGCCTCAAGGCGAGGGTCGCACTCTTTTCGGGAGCAAGTGCAACTGGCATGGTTAAGATTATTACCGCAGGATTGGCACAGACCCTTGCAGTCATCCTTACACAGCATCTTGGTAGGGAGGCTGAGAAGGATATCGGATGTGACAAGCTCGTCAAGATCCAGCCTTGCATTCTCGACGAGGATAAAGTCGTCGGAATCCTCTTCGTTTAACCCCTGCACTAAAACATGGGAAAAGCGGTAGGCCACATCGCGCGAAAACCTGTCTAGGCATCTGTCACAGAGGGCGGAAAACACAAAGCCAGCGGTATACGCCAGTGTAACTATACCGGCCCGGTTTTCAACCACACCCGTGATATGCACGGGAGAACCAAAGGGGCATTGTCCCCACAGCTCGATACCGGAAAAATCGAGGTCGTAGTTTATCTCAACCCGTTCATTTTCAATATCAAAGAGCTGCTGCAAATCAATAAACATAACAATACCTCATAACGCCACGGGTTATATTATAGGGTTTTCTCTAAAGTTTGTCAATATGCAAATAGTATTTTGTTCAATATTTGTTCAAAGATGCACCGAACTTGCTACCATATCTTCACACGCTGCTCGGGCGGCAGGTACATGCCGTCGCCGGGCTTGATGTTATAGGTTTTATAAAAGTCGTCGATGTTTTTAAGTACCTCGTTTACGCGGTACTTATCGGGCGAGTGCACATCCGCTTTGAGCATGTAGGAGGTGTACTCCGGCGTGCATTTGGAGCGCCACGCGTTGGCATAGGCCCTAAACAATGCGTCCAAATCGCCGCTGCCATATTCCTTCGCAACCTCTACAACGCAATTGACCCCGCCGAGGTCAGCGATATTCTCACCCAGCGTAAGGGCGCCGTTAATGTATTCCCCTTCGGCTACCTCCACTTGGTCGTACTGCTCTACAAGCGCCTTTGTCTTGCCCTGGTATACCTGCAGGTCCTCCTGCGTCCACCAGCTGTTGAGGTTGCCGTTCTCGTCGAACTTTGAGCCCTCATCGTCAAAGGCGTGCGAAATCTCGTGCGCGATGATCGAGCCGATGCCGCCGAGGTTTGCCTCCAGGGTGGCGCTTTTATCATAAAACGGCGCCTGCAGCATGGCGGCGGGGAAAACGATCTCGTTGTTGGAGGGGTTGTAGTAGGCATTTACGGTGTGGGCCGTCATGCTCCACTCGCTGACGTCCACCGGCTGGTCAATCTCTGAAAGCGACTTTTCGCAGCTATGCTTATAGATGTTTATAAGGTTTTCGTAAAGGCTGCCGCCCTCCCCGTAGGTTTGAATATCGAGCGAGGAATAATCGTCCCAGTTATCCGGATAGCCGATTTTAAGGCTCATGGTCTCCAGCTTTTTAACGGCCTTGGCCTTGGTCTCGTCGCTCATCCAGTCAATGGCATTCAGGCGCTTCTCGTAGGTTTTGATAATCATCTTCACCATAGCGGTGACATCCTTTTTGGTCTCTTCACTGAAGAAGTCCTTCACATAGATGCGGCTGAGCAATTCGCCTAAGTAGTCGTTTACGGTGTTGTAGGCAATCTCGATATCCAGCATGCTGCCGCTGGAGCCGTTTACGGTGTTGTTAAAATCGATGTGCAGCTTCTCAAGGTTGCTTGTGAGGAAGTAATCGGTCTGCAGCAGCACCTTCGCGGTGACATACTCCTTGAGAAGGTCTAGCTTATCCGCGGTAAAAAGCTCGTTAAGCTTGGTAAAATACTGCGGGCACTGCACGATATAGATGCTGGCGTTGCCGATACCGGTGCCGTTGAAGAACTTTTTAATATTAAAATTCTGGTTGGTGGCCGCAATCTCGTCGAGCGTCATGGGGTTATACTGCTTTTCTATCTCGCGCCGCTCCTCCGCGTCCCAAAAAGAGGAGGAAAGGTCGGATTCAAACGCATACACCGCCTCGGCGCATTTTTCGGCATCGGCTTTATACCACGGCACCTGCTCAAGCAGCGCCTTGAGGTACTTTTTATATTCGCTTTGAATCTTTAACGTTTGGGTGTCGGTATCGTGGTAGTATTCCTTCTGCGGCAGGCCGATATGCCCCGTATCGATATACAGGGAATTCTTGCGGCTGTCGTATACGTCGGCGCTTACCCCCCACATGATGAACGAGCCGATGCCTGCGTTATCCATCAGTATCATCGCGTCCATCAGTTCGTCGATGTTCTGCGCGTTCTGGATGGCATTCAGGTAAGGCATAATTGGGTTTAAGCCGTCTTTATCCCTGCTTTCGTAATCCATGGAGGTATGGTAAAGGCTTGCGAGCATCTGCTCGTCGCTGCCCTTCTCGTAGGCGGGCGCCTTCTCGTCTAACTCCATCAGGATATCCAAGAGGTCGGTGGTGGTCTGCATCGAGGCCTCCGCAAAGCTGTCGATAGCGGGTACGCCGCTGCCGATTTGGGCGCTCTTAAGCCATTCGGCGTTTATGTAATCGTAGTAATCGTCCTTAAGCCCCAGCTCACGGGTCTCGACGGCGGAAGAGGAGGTTTGCCCGAAGGTACCTTCCGCCAGATTGGCCCAGAACAGCGGCAGACAGCCCGTGGTAAAGAGCGAAAGCACCGTTAAAACGGCGACAGCGGCCAGCAGCTTTACGATATTTTTATGCTTCACGTGATCAATCCCTTCCCTTTTTGCAAGCAGTAACTATTGCCTTTAAAAAGCGGTAAAATTCGGCGGCTTAAGCCGCCACATGCCGTTTTTATAACGGCTGTGAAAAGGGGACTTTATCCCCCTTTCCATAATCATATGCTCTAATAAAGTGTAACATTATCTTAAAGCAAAGTCATGTACAAAAAATAAACAACCGCCGCAACGCAAAAGCAGCCGCTGCATTACATGCAGCGGCTGCTAAAAACACAGATCAAAGACTTAGAGGTACTTCTTTACACTTTCGGGAAGCTCGCAGGAATCGCACGAAACCGTGAAGGTAATCTTGGCATCGGTGCCCTTGATGATCTCGTCGAGCTTATCGAGGGTTGCGCCCAGCTCCTCAAGGTTCTTGCCGCCAATCTTCAGAATCCCGTCCACAAACACGTCGGTGATGTCGTAGTTGCCTGCAAACAGGCCGGCAACAAAGCCAAAAAATGCATCGTAGCCCGATACTTTATATTCGTCAATGCTAATCAGCCGAACGGTGTGGTCTATGTCGTAGGTAAGCTTCATGCTCTTTTCAAGGCAGACGATGTTACCCTTGGATTCCTTGGTGGCCTTGTTGATCAGCTCGATTAAGGTTTTGGTCTTCCCGGAGCCTTTGTTGCCGACAATCAATTTAATCATAAGAATACCTCCAAAAAATTTTTGCTATAACGTCACCCGCCGATGGGCGGATGAATTATCCGTTAATTAAAGCCTCCAGAGCAGCCTTTTCGCTCTCGTACCCGGGCTTGCCGAGCAGAGCGAACATATTCTTTTTGTAGCTTTCAACGCCGGGCTGGTCAAAGGGGTTTACACCAAGGAGATATCCCGAGATGGCACACGCCTTTTCAAAGAAGTAAACCATATATCCAAACTCATGCTCGTTGATTTCGGGCACCTCAAGCACGATGTTGGGCACGTTTCCGCCGGTATGGGCGAGCACGGTACCTTCAAAGGCCTTGCGGTTTACAACGCTCATGTTCTGGTTGGAGAGGAAGTTTAAGCCGTCGAAGTTCTCGGCATCGTTTTTAATAAACAGATCCTGCTTGGGCTTTTGAATGTCTACCACGGTCTCGAACATCAGCCGGGAGCCTTCCTGCACAAACTGGCCCAAGGAATGCAGGTCGGTTGAGAAGGTGACGGAGGCCGGGAACAGGCCCTTGTTGTCTTTGCCCTCGCTCTCGCCGAAGAGTTGCTTAAACCACTCCGCCATCATGGCAAACGCGGGGTCGTAGCTCACCAGCAGCTCCATCGACTTGCCCTTGCGGTAGAGGCAGTTGCGTGCCGCCGCATATTTATAGCAGTCGTTCTTCTCCATATCGTAAACCGACAGCTCGTCCTGCGCCGTCTTAGCGCCCTGCATAATGGCGTCGATATCGGCGCCCGAAACGGCAATCGGCAAAAGGCCTACCGCGGTGAGCACCGAGAAGCGGCCGCCCACATCGTCGGGAATCACAAAGGTTTCGTAGCCCTCGCGGTTGCAAAGCTCCTTTAAGGTGCCGCGCGCGGCGTCGGTGGTGCAGAAGATGCGCTCGCGCGCGCCCTCTTTGCCGTATTTGTTTTCAATGATCTCGCGGAAGATGCGGAAGGCCAGCGCGGGCTCGGTGGTGGTGCCGGACTTGGAGATAACATTGAGCGCAATATCCTTGCCCTCGCAGATGGAAAGCAGCTCGCTTAAGTAGGCGGGGTTGATGTTGTTGCCCGCGAAGTAGATATCGGGGGTATCCTTTTTCAGGTTGTTATATAAGGGGGAACGAAGCAGCTCTATGGCGGCTCTGGCGCCTAAGTACGACCCGCCGATACCGATTACGATAAGCACCTGCGAGTTGCTCTGAATTCTTGCAGCCGCCCGTTTGATGCGCTCAAACTCGAATTTGTTATAGTCGGTGGGCAGGTTTACCCACCCCAGAAAATCGTTGCCGAGGCCGGTTTTATTGTGTAGCTTGTCGTGCGCATCCTTTACCTGACCTTCAAGCGCCCCTACCTCGTGCGCGCCCAGAAAGCCCTTAAGATATTTGCCGTTATACTTAATTGCCATTTATGCTGTACCTCCATCTTATCGGGGACGTTCCCGAGGAGAGCCCCGACGTATTAAGACGTCCATCCTTTTCCTTTGTCTCTATGGTTCTATATTACCCTAAAATCATCTTTTTTTCAAGTGCGGCGCAAAAATATTGCCAGAATGTTAAACAGTTTACTACCGAATTTTCATATAATTTTTGAGAGCGGAAAGTAAAAAACCGCCGGATTTCTGCGCCAAGCAAACGCAAAAGGGCATCGCACTGCCTGCTCAGCCCTTTTGCCAGCCTGTTACCTCTATTGCATGTTGAGCATGGATGCCCACAGCATCTTAAGCGCCACCCAGAAAGTCATCTTGCCCACGTACTTTACGGCGGTAAGGGGGTAGGAACCGATCTCTTTATCGCCGATATAAAGCGCCACACGGCCCAGCGTCTGCCCCATCGCAACGGGTGCCTGCACATCCGGCACGATCTCCACCTTATACTCGATATCCTTATCCTGCCCCTTTTTGATCACAACGGCCTTGAGGGGATGCGATTCCACCGCCACCGTGCTCTCGGTACCGTTTACCACCTTAACCGGCTCAACGGGTTTATCGAGCGGCTTGGGGGTGTATACCTGCCAGTTCGCAAAGCCGTAATCGAGCAGCGTTCTCGCTGAGGCAAAGCGCTCGTCGCCGGTTTTGTCGCCCATCACCACCGCGATAAGCGCCAGACCGCCGCGCTCGGCGGAGGCGCTCAGGCAGTAGCCCGCCGAATCGGTGGTGCCGGTTTTAAGGCCGGTGGTGCCCTCGTAAAAACGTACCAGCTTGTTGGTGTTTACCAGCGAGGTGGCGCCGTCGCGCAGCGAATCCATCCACACGGTGGAATACTGCTTGATGAGCGGGTGGGATAAAAGCTCCTTGGACATAATGGCGATATCGCGCGCCGTTGTCACATGCCCTTCGGCGTCCAGCCCCGTCGCGTTTTTGAAAACGGTATTGTTCATGCCCAGCTCCTTGGCGCGCTGGTTCATGAGCGCGACGAACGAGGTTTCGCTGCCCGCGACCTTATCCCCGAGCGCCACCGCCGCGTCGTTGGCGGAGGAAATGGCCGTGGCCTTGAGCAGGTCGTTCACCGTCATCTGCTCCCCCACCTCGAGCCAGATCTGGCTGCCGCCCATCGAGCTTGCGTTCTCAGAGACCGAAACCGTATCGTCCAGCTTGATTTTACCGGCATCCAGCGCCTCCATGGTCAGCAGCAGCGTCATGATCTTGGTAACGGAGGCAGGCGGCAACTGCTCGTCGGCGTTTTTCTCAAACAGCACCTCGCCCGAGATACCGTCCATCAAAATCGCCGAGGGGGCTGTAACCGCTACCGGTACTTCCGGCTCGGCGGCGTTTTCGGCGCCCAACACCGGGCTTAAGAAGAATGCCGTACAAACAAGGGCCATCATTGCGGCACCCAACCGTTTTTTTATAGAAAGCATACACATACCCACCTTTACAGCGTATGATTGTCTGTTTTCTATATTTTATGCGCCGCGCGTGGCACGATATGATTACGCGGCAACGTTTGGCCGAAATTTGTTCACGCTGAAAAGGCGCCATGCCGCGTGAGCGGCATGGCGCCTTAATGTACAACCAAAAGCGAAACTATTTAATGATGAACTTCGCGATGTCGGCATCAAACTCCGCGCAATCGTCACAATGGGCCTGCAGCGCGATGGGCTTGGAAAGATCGAGGCTAAAGATACCCATGATAGATTTCGCGTCAACAGCATATCTGCCGGAGATCAAATCTACGTCGAAGTTATACTTGTTTACAACGGTTACGAAGTCCTTTACGTCGTTAATGGTATTCAGCATGATATTTACACTTTTCATTGAATAAAACCTCCTATGAAAATAATTACTTATATATTGCCTACAAATACACTATATCAGCCTGATTATTTTAAGTCAACTGCTAATTGTAATTACGCCAATAATTTATTATAATACAAATAAATAGACTTTCTTTTTTGTGTAGTTTAACGGCATGATTTTGGCAGTTTGTCCGTATTTCAGCAATCTGTTTGGGCGGTTTTTTCGGGGGTTAAAACCCCTTCTTTTAGAGCCTGTCTTGAAGGCTTGCACAAATCATATAATTATTTTACGGTGCCGTTACAAAAACGGCATTTTGCATTGTTGATAAACATTCATCACACGGCCGGCGCGTTTTCGCCGCCTGCCGGAAAGGCGCGGTACCGATAGGCTATGAGGGCATCGTTTTATACACTGGGGTGCAAGGTAAACCAATACGAGACGCAGATACTAAAGCAGCTGTTTTCCGCCGAGGGCTACGATATCGTGGAGTTTGACGAGCAGGCGGATGTGTGCGTGATAAACTCCTGCACCGTTACCGACACGGGCGACAAGAAAACGCGGCAGGCGCTAAGGCACGCAAAGCGTGAAAACCCCGGCGCCGTGGTGGCGCTCTGCGGCTGCATGCCGCAGGCCTTCCCGGACATCTGTGAAAAGCTGCCCGAGGCACAGGTGATCACCGGCTCTTACAACCGCAAGGGGCTTATAAACGCGGTAAAACGCAGCCTTGCCACCGGCGAGCGCGTCATCGACATCACCCCGCACAAGCGAGGCGAAGGCTTTGAGCGCATGCACGCCGAGGGCTTTGCCGAGCATACGCGCGCCTTTGTAAAGATTGAGGACGGCTGCGAACGCTACTGCTCCTACTGCATCATCCCCACCGCGAGAGGGCCGGTGCGCTCCAAGCCGCTTGAGGAGATACGGGCGGAGCTTACCGCCCTGGCGGGGCAGGGCTACAAAGAGGCGGTGCTGGTGGGCATAAATCTCTCCTGCTACGGCAAGGAGCTTAACCTGCGCCTGATAGACGCCGTACAGGCCGCCGCGCAGATACCGGGCATCGAGCGCATCCGTTTAGGGTCGCTTGAGCCGGAGCTGCTCACCGACGAGGATATCAAGACCCTTGCCCTGCTGCCGCAGTTTTGCCCGCAGTTTCACCTTTCGCTGCAAAGCGGCTGTGACGAAACCTTGCGGCGCATGAACCGCCATTATACCACCGACGAGTACTTAACGATTGTGCATAGAATCCGCGCCGCGTTTGATAACAGCGCGATTACCACCGACATTATGGTGGGCTTCCCCGGAGAGACGGAGGAGGAATTTGAGGCGTCACTTGCGTTTTTGGAGTCTACCGGCTTTGCCAAAGCGCATGTGTTTGCCTACTCCGCGCGCGCGGGCACCAAGGCGGCCCTTTTGCAGCCACAGGTGCCAAAGGGCGATAAGGACAAGCGCAGCCACCGCATGCTGGCGGCGGCCGAACAGGCGCATAAGCGTTTTCTTGCATCACAGGCGGGCAAAACCCTGCCGGTGCTGTTTGAAACCTGCGAGGGCGGCGTAAACACCGGCTACACCATGAACTACGCCCCCGTGCGGGTAACCGGCGAAGACAGCCTGCAGGGCACCATACGGCAGGTGCTGATAACCGGTGCGGCAGAGGATGCGTGCATCGGCACGCTTTTGGGGGATACTAGGTAAAGGCGCCGACCGAACGGGAAACCTCCGTTATACTTATTTCAATCAGAAATACAGAAAAAATTCGAACAAAAGGCCCTATTAATTCCTTGTGAAGAATTTTTACGTACTATTTCTTATCGGAGTTAGTATTATATGCGGATTATGGCTATAGAATGTGTTGCGAAAGGATTGGAAACTCAAATGACGGTTTTTCGTGTGTATGTGGAAAAGAGAGACGAGTTCGCGGTGGAGGCCGGCGGGATTGCGGGGGACATCCGCTCTACCCTCAACATCAAGTCGCTGGACGGCGTGAGGGTAATCAACCGCTATGACGCGCAGGGCCTGAGCGAAGGCGATTTTGCGGCCGCAAAGCGCACTATTTTTTCAGAGCCGCAGGTGGATAACATCTACGACGAGCTGCCAAGGCTTGCAGCGGGCGAACGGATCTTTGCGGTTGAATTTCTACCCGGGCAGTTTGACCAGCGCGCGGACTCCTGTGCACAGTGTATCTCGCTGATGACGCAGAAGAACCGGCCGCTGATTAAATCGGCGCGGGTGTTTATTTTAAGCGGCAAACTCACCGACACCGAGTTCGAGACCATCAAAAGCTACCTGATAAACCCCGTGGAATCGCGCGAGGCCTCGCTCGAGCGCTTTGAAACCCTCGAGATGAAGCAGCCCGTGCCCGAAGCGGTGGCGACGCTCGACGGGTTTACCGGCTATAACGAGGAACAGCTCGGCGGGTTTATCGTGTCGATGGGCCTTGCGATGGATATCGACGACGTCAAATTCTGCCAGAGCTACTTTAAGAACACCGAAAAGCGCGACCCCACCGTTACCGAGATACGCATGATAGACACCTACTGGTCGGACCACTGCCGTCACACCACCTTCTTAACCGAGATTGAGAGTGCCGACATCGACTGCGACTACATCCAAGACGCCTACAGCGACTACTTAAACTGCCGCAAGGTGCTCTATGCGGGCAAAAACAAACCGCAGACCCTGATGGACATCGCCGTAATCGGGGCGAAATATTTAAAGAAGAACGGCCTGCTGCCGAACCTTGACGAGTCGGACGAGATCAACGCCTGCTCGGTAAAGATTCAGGTGGAGGTGGACAACAAGCCGGAGGACTGGCTCTTACTGTTTAAAAACGAGACGCACAACCACCCCACGGAGATCGAGCCGTTCGGCGGCGCCGCCACCTGTCTGGGCGGCGCTATCCGCGACCCGCTTTCGGGGCGTGCTTACGTATATCAGGCCATGCGGGTAACGGGCGCCGCAGACCCCCTCACCCCCTTTGAGAAAACCCTTGAGGGCAAGCTGCCGCAGAAGAAGCTTGTTACCACCGCGGCAAACGGCTATTCCTCCTACGGCAACCAGATCGGCCTCGCCACCGGCCATGTAAAGGAGTTTTACCACCCGGGCTATGTGGCCAAGCGCATGGAGATCGGCGCCGTGGTGGGCGCGGCAAAGGCGGAGTACGTTATCCGCGAATGCCCGGATGCTGGCGACGTGGTCGTGCTGCTGGGCGGCAAAACCGGCCGCGACGGCTGCGGCGGCGCCACCGGCTCCTCAAAGTCCCACACCCTCTCGTCGCTCGAAAGCTGCGGGGCCGAGGTACAGAAGGGCAACGCCCCCGAGGAACGCAAGCTGCAAAGGCTGTTCCGCAACCCCGAGGTGACCGGGCTCATCCGCCGCTGCAATGACTTCGGCGCGGGCGGTGTTTCGGTGGCCATCGGCGAGCTGGCCGACGGCCTGCATATCTACCTTGACCGCGTGCCCAAGAAATACGACGGTCTAAACGGCACCGAGCTCGCCATCAGCGAGTCTCAGGAGCGTATGGCTTGCGTGGTGCGCAAGAGAGATTTGGAGCGCTTTATCGCCCTCGCCGATACCGAAAATCTGGAGGCGACCTACGTAGCCGACGTGACCGACACCGACCGCCTGGTGATGGAGCTTGGCGACAGGAAGATCGTCAATATCACCCGCGACTTTTTAAACAGCAACGGCGCGCCCAAGAAAACCGCCGTCGCGGTGAAGGCCCCCTCCTTTACCGCAAAAGAGACCGGCAAGAGGGATTTTGCCGCCCGCATGACGGAGCTGGTAAGCGACCTGAATATCTGTTCGCAGAAGGGGCTGGTAGACCGTTTCGACTCCACCATTGGCACCGGTTCGGTAATACTGCCCTACGGCGGCAAAACCCAGCGCAGTGAATCGCAGGCCATGGCGGCGAAGATTCCCGTATTAAACGGCGAGACCGACACCTGTTCAATTATGGCCTACGGCTTTGACCCGTTTGTATCGGAACAAAGCCCGTACCACGGCGCGATGACCGCTATCATCAGCTCGGTGGCGAAGGTGGTTGCGGCGGGCGGCTCTCGCAAGGGCTGCTACCTTACCCTGCAGGAGTATTTTGAACGCACCAAGGGTGACCCCGAGCGCTGGGGTAAGCCGTTTGCGGCCCTGCTGGGCGCTTTAAAGGCACAGCTGGAGCTGGGCATCGCGGCTATCGGCGGCAAGGACTCGATGTCCGGCACCTTCGAGGACATCGACGTGCCCCCCACGCTGGTGTCGTTCGCCATCTCCTGCGGCAAGGCCTCAAAGGTGGTTTCCACCGAGTTTAAGCAGAGCGGCAGCCATGTAGCGCTCATCCAGCCCAAAACACTTACAAACCGTCTGCCCGACTTTGAGAGCATCAAGGAATGCTTTGACAAGGTGGAGACGCTGATTGCCGAAGGCAAGGTGCGTTCGGCCTGGGCCCTTTCGATGGGCGGCGTTGCGGAGGGTATCTTTAAGATGGCGCTCGGCAACCAGATAGGCTTCACCTTTACGAAGGAACTGGACGACGAACCCCTGTTCTCGAGCGGCTACGGCGGCTTTTTGGTAGAGCTTACCGGCAGCGGCGAGGGCTTAACGGTCATCGGCGTCACGCACAGCGACTATTATATCGGGTACGCGGGCAAGAAGACAGCGATAGCGCCGCTCGAGGCACTGTGGCAGAACAAGCTCGAAAGCGTCTACCCCTGCAATGTCAAGGGAAAAGAGGGGCCGGTGGAGGCCTTCTCTTACAACGCTGTAAAACATACATCCGCTCCCTTCACCGAGCCTGCCTCTCCGGAGCTGCGAGCTTACTCCTACAATGCCATCCTGCGCGCCGCACCCAAGACGAAGGTGGCAAGGCCACGCGTGCTGATACCCGTATTCCCCGGTACCAACTGCGAGTACGATACCGCACGGCAGTTTACCCTCGCGGGTGCTCAGGCGGAGTGCTTTGTGGTGCGCAACCTCACCCCCGACGCCGTTGCACAGTCGGTTGAGGGCATGGCCAAGGCGATCGGCGAGAGCCAGATTATCGCCATCCCGGGCGGCTTCTCGGGCGGAGACGAGCCGGACGGTTCGGCCAAGTTCATCACCGCCTTCTTCAGAAACCCGCGCATCAAAGAGGCGGTGCGCGAGCTGCTTCATCAGCGCGACGGGCTGATGCTGGGCATCTGCAACGGTTTCCAGGCGCTTATCAAGCTCGGGCTGCTGCCCTTCGGCGATATTACCGATACGGATGAAACCAGCCCCACCCTCACCTACAACACCATCGGCAGGCATCAGTCGATGATGGTTCGCACCCGAGTGGCCTCCAACCTCTCACCGTGGCTGATGTACAACGGCGTGGGCGACCTGCACACCATCGCCGTTTCGCACGGCGAGGGACGGTTTGTCATCCGCGACGAACTGATGGCAACGCTGATTCAGAACGGACAGGTCGCCACCCAGTATGTGGACCTTTCGGGCACCCCGACCATGGACATGCCCTTTAACCCCAACGGCTCGGTCTACGCGGTAGAGGGCATCACCTCGCCGGACGGGCGAATCCTTGGCAAGATGGGCCACAGCGAGCGCATCGGCACGAATATTATAAAGAACGTGCCCGGTGAGAAAGACCAAAAGCTCTTCCTTGCGGCGGTGGATTATTTCGCTTTATAAGCTATAAGCCGGTCTCAATATCTCATGATAAAACCCCCGAACGCATGCAACGTTCGGGGGTTATTTATGTACCGCGGGATGAAGGGAAGCAATTACTTCTGGCCGTCAACGGCACTTTCAACCGCCTTTAAAAAGGCCTTGGTATCGACCGACGCGCCCGTTACCGCGTCCACCTTTAGGTTCTGCTGCTCCTTTACCCTGTCGGTAATCTCGGCATAGGTCGTTACCTTCGCAAACATCTGCGGCTTTACCACCTTAATATCGGTAATCTGATGATCCTTTACGGTTACCTCAACCGTATTGGACCACCGAAAACCGCTGTAGCTGCCGGTGTACACGCCATCCGTCACACCCTCGAGGTTGATATCGCCAATCTGTTGGTTCAGTGTTGTATCCTTGCCAAGCAACACAAAGGTTAGTAAACCAACAATGATTAAAACAAATGCAATAAGAATACTGCATAGAACGGTTAATACCTTCTTTAACATTATCTCACGTCCTTCTTCCGAATCAATGCTATTGTACGCTGAAAGCCCTAATATTGTCAATTGGTTTTGCGCAAATTTATCCAAAATTTACCTTTTGCGTATTTACAACCTTAAACCTCTGCCCTGCGCAGCCTGTACGGATATTAAACAGCGCGTATCCCGTTTTGTTTACCTTCTTTGTTCTCATCTAGGTGTATGCATGAAGCCCATTAGGCTGTCACTCACGGTCTTCCCCGCTATATACAGGGCGGAACACTTTTATGGCGCGCGGCGGGAAAATCGTACTCAAACCATATGACGAATTCGTCTATATCCCCTGCAAATACCTTCCTCTCTTAAAGATGAAACGAGGTACCTTCGGTACCGTCTTCAAGCGTGATCTTCATTTTATTCATCGATTTATTATGCAAAAAAAGAACCGTTTTAAAGTTTGTACAGAATCTTTAAAACGGTTCTTCAGCTATGAATGAATTTCAGAGTAAATCCGGCGGCTTACCGGCTTACTGATATTTATAGGTGGACGGATTAAAGAAACCGTCCTGCAGGATGTTAATGTACTCGAACGCCTTGCCGGTACCGATGGCCACACAGTTAGTCGGGTCCTCCGCTACACGCGCCTTCATGCGCAGTTCTGCGGTAATGTACTCCGCAAGACCTCTGAGCAATGAGCCGCCGCCGGTAAGCACGATGCCGTTTTCCGAGATATCCGCCACCAGCTCGGGCGGGGTGCGTTCCACAACAGACTGGATAGCCTGCACGATCATCGCTACCGGCTCGGTTAAGGCCTCGCAGGTTTCCGTCGCCGTGATTGTAATCTTCTGCGGCAGGCCGGTAATCAGGTTGCGGCCCTTTACCTCCATCGTGGAATCGGGCTGAGGGTTCCATACGCAGGCAATCTCTTTTTTAAGGCGTTCGGCGGTCTTTTCGCCGATTAAAACACTGTATTTGTTGCGGATATACTTTACCAGCGCGTTATCAAACTTATTGCCCGCAATCTTAAGCGAGGTCTTGCACACAATGCCGTTTAAAGAGATAACCGCGATATCGGTGGTTCCGCCGCCGATATCCAAGATCATGCAGCCGTTGGGGCGGGAGATATCAATGCCGGCGCCGATGGCAGCCGCAACAGGCTCCTCAATCAGGAACACCTTGCGGGCGCCCGCCGTAATGGCAGCCTCGATCACCGCGCGGGATTCAACATCGGTAATGCCGGAGGGCACACAAAGCGCCACGCGCGGCTTAAACATCATGTTGCCGCAGGACTTTTTCAGGAAGTGCTTGATCATCTGCTCGGTGAGTACATAATCGGAGATAACACCGTCCTGTAAGGGCCTTACCGCACGGATGTTGTCGGGTGTTCTGCCCAGCACCTTAAACGCTTCCTCACCTACGCTTACAATCTTGCCCGAAACTGTTTCCACCGCCACAATAGACGGTTCGCAGAGTACAACACCCTTGCCGACAATATAAACAATTACGGTAGCCGTACCTAAATCGATGCCAATATCTCTGTTTGCCATTACCATAAACTCGTTCCTTTCCGCTCTGTGCCACGGTACAATCCGCTTTCGCAGGCTGCGCAGGTTCTATGATGATATATACCGATTGCAACTATATATCTAAACACTATTTACTATCTTAATATGAAACAACCGTATATTTTATTATACTAATTATTGTTTTGGTTTTCAAGCTTTATCGGTTTTGTTGTACAAAAAACTGCACAATATACATTTTTTGCACCCGCCGCCTTGAGTATTCGGGTGCATTCATTGAGGGTGGCGCCGGTGGTAAAGATGTCGTCGATGAGCAGCACGGTTTTGCCCTTTAAATCATACCCGCCGCGCGCGCGGTAGATGCCCCTTACATTCTCCGCCCGCTCGCTGCGGTGCTTGCTGTGCTGCGCTTCATTCTTTTTTACCTGCATAAGCAGACGTTTACAGCACGTTATATGCAACGAGGTACAAATATGTTTTAGCAGCAGCTCAGACTGATTATAGCCCCGTTCCCGCTGCTTTAATCGGTGCATGGGCACGCACACCGCAAGGTCGAAGTTAATGCCTTTATACTGCTTTTTGATAAGCCCAATGATATAACGCGAAAGATACCGAGCGGTATAGGGTACCCCGCCGTATTTAAGGGTATGAACCCCCTGCTTTGCCGTGCCCTCGTAATAAAACGGGGCGATGCAGCGCTTAAACTCAAACTCGTTACCCTCGCAGCGGCAAAAACCCTGTTCCTTGCCGCAGGCAGCGCAGGTAACCCCGCCGATGGGTGCCAAACTTCGCGTGCAGGCCGGACACACCTGAGCGTCGTAGGCGATCACCTTGCCGCAGAACCTGCACACACTGGGAAAGATGAAGTTTAGCAATAACTCCCCTGTTGTCATCCCTCTGCCCCTCTTTTAGCCCAGCACTTCGTCGGTGATATATTGCTGAAGATTGGTGTAGCGGTAGGTTTTGCGGTTATTATCCACCATAAAGGAGAGTGTCTCGGGGTCACCTAACAGAATAAGCAGCCTCTTGGCACGTGTGACCGCGGTATAGAGCAGGTTGCGGTAATAGAGGTTGGGCATGGGCTTTGCCAGCGGAATCACCACCGCCTCGTACTCGCTGCCCTGACTTTTGTGCACCGTGATGGCGTACGCGAGCTCCAACTCGGTGAGCTGGTCGAAGGTATAGTCGGTCACCCGGTCGTCAAAGCGGATAGTAAGCAGCTGCGCCGGACGGTCGATGCCCTCGATGATGCCGATGTCGCCGTTGAACACCCCCGCGCCGTTTTCCCCGTCGTCACGCGTCCAGATGATATCGTAATTGTTGCGCACCTGCATTACCTTATCGCCCTCACGGAACAGGTTCTGCCCCGATTTTACCTCGGGCTTGTCCGCCCCCTTGGGGTTGATGGCCGCCTGCAGCTTGGTGTTGAGCGCGGCGGTGCCCAGCTCGCCCTGCCGGCTGGGGCAGAGCACCTGAATATCCCACAGCGGCGAATAGCCGTAGGCCTTGGGCAAGCGGTCCCTGCACAGCGACACCACGGTGGCGGCCGACTGTGAAAGCTCCCTTTTCAGGAAGAAAAAGTCGTTGTCCTTCACCTCTGTCTGCGGCACCTCGCCGCTGATGATCTCATGCGCGCTGGTGACGATCAGGCTTTGCGCGGCCTGCCGGAAGATCTCGGTAAGCGTGACGGTGGGCACACAGTCGCTCTGCAGCAGGTCGTGCAGGATGTTGCCCGCGCCCACCGAGGGCAGCTGGTCGGAATCGCCCACCAAAACAATGCGGCAGGAGAGCTTCACGGCGCTGAGCAGCGATTCGAACAGCAAAGTATCCACCATCGAGAACTCATCGATGATAATCACGTCGCAGTTTAGCGGGTTGCGGCTGTTTCTGCGGAAGGAGGGCAGGTCGCCCTTTGAGTATTCCACCTCCAACAGGCGGTGGATGGTTTTGGCCTCGTACCCCGTCAGCTCGCTCATGCGCTTGGCGGCGCGGCCGGTGGGCGCCGCAAGCATTACCTTTTTGCCAAGGCGCTTGTACAGCTCGATAATCCCTAGGATGGTGGTTGTTTTACCGGTGCCCGGCCCGCCGGTGAGTACCGTAATACCGTTGGAAAGCGCCATGGAGATTGCCTTTTTCTGCAGACGCTCATAGTGTATATCCTTTTCGGCTTCGAGTGCTGTTATTTCAGTATCCCAGCTGCGCAGATTGTCGGGGATGGCTTTGATAATCAGCGAAAGCCTGCTCGCGATAAAGCGCTCAGCGTCGTAATACTGCGGCAGGTAGACGTACTCTGCCTCTCCGAACCGCTCGCACACGATCATCTGAGCCTGCGATTGCTCATACAGAACGTTCTCTATATCGTCGCCCGAGATATCCAGCAGCGCCTGTGCGCGCTCTACCAGCCTGGCATAGGGCATGCAGGTATGCCCGTTGCGCGTGGCCGCCGTCAGCTCGCTGAGGATGCCCGCCAGGATGCGGGCGGGGGCTTCGGGTGGCAATGAAAGCGACTTGCTGATTTCGTCGGCGGCCTTAAAATCCAGCCCGATCTCATCATTACAGAGCACGAACGGGTTTTCGTTCACCATCTCGATGGTCATGGGGCCCAGCTTCTTCCACGCGCGGATGCAGTAGAACGGCGGCACGTTAAAGCGCGCAAGGTAAGCCATCACCGTGCGGATGCCGAACACCTTCTTAAAGTCGTTCTCTATCTGCCTGGCCTTGCTCTGCGAGATGCCGCTCACCTCCGAGAGCATCTCGGGCTGCTTCTCTATAATCTCCAGCGTCTTATCGCCGAACGCCGCCACGATCTTCTGGGCCGTTTTGGGGCCGATACCCTTGATGGCACCAGCGGAAAGGTATTTTAATATCGCGGTGGCGGTGGCCGGAAGCTTTACCTCACAGGTCGCCGCGCGAAACTGCGAGCCGTAGGAGGCGTGGGTGGTGTACTGGCCCATTAGGCGCACCTCTTCGCCTTCGTTGACATTGCCGAGCTCGCCTACGGCGGTAACCATCTCGCCGCCGCAGTCGATCTCGAGCACGGTAAAGCCGCTGTCTTCGCTGTGGTATACGATTGTTTCAACCGTTCCTTCCAGAACGATAAATTCCTCTTGCTGCATATAGTACGTTGCCTTTCCGGCTCAGCGCTGCCAGCCAGATGTAAATTGCCGCTTTTACCTATGTAGACGCCGCGGCTTAACCACTAAAAACCATATGTATTCAGTATAATCCCTAGCCCTGCATTTGTAAACCGGCAAGCTGTGCAAGCTCCTGCGGCAGCATTCGCTCGCTGCACAGCCGGATATTGCCGTATTCCTCGCAAAAGCGCCTGCACACCTCCCCCGCCTCGCCGTCGTTATCGCCGCATACCAGCAGGATGACGGTGTTGCGCTCCAACCCTCCGCGGGAGATGGTGTATTGCACGGCGCGCAGCACAAACTCGGCGTCCTGCTGATGCTCGCTTACCCGGATGATCTTGATAAGCGGGTTGGTGTCGTGGTTAAAGATAAACAGCGGCAGCGCCCAATGAAACACCCAGAAGAACCCCGCAATCGAGAAAATCATTAAAAGCAGAATATTAATGCTTTCGGCCACAAAAATCGACTCCTTTTGTATAAAATGTCATCCATTGCATAGTATGACAGGGCAATTTTTATTGTGATTTGTTCTTGACACCATCGTGCGGGAAACATATAATATCAGTAGAATCTGTTTCAGGGCGAGGTGTAAGTCCTCACCGGCGGTAATGGGCGTAAGGCCACAAGTCCGCGAGCGGGTATCCCCCGCAGATTTCGGTTGGATTCCGAAACCGACGGTATAGTCCGGATGAAAGAAACAAAACCATACGCATCAACGCTCGGTTTGTTTTCGCCCTTGAACATTTTGTTCAAGGGCGTTTTTATTTGATTTGATGCCGGTTATGGCTTTGGGCATAACTTGCCGCCTAAAACAGAGAATAATTTTACGGAGGCATAGCGATTATGCAGCTTAACAGCAAAACCAGAAAGATTACCTATGTAGCGATGTTTGCAGCCATTTCCGCGGTACTGATGTACTTTGAATTCCCGCTGCCCTTCCTTCCGCCCTTTTTAAAGATCGACTTAAGCGGCATCCCCATTCTGCTGGCGGCCTTTATGTTCGGCCCTGTTGAGGCGATTACCGTTACACTGATCAAAGACCTCATACACCTTTTTTCCAGCCAGACCGGCGGTGTGGGCGAGCTTGCGGACTTTATCATCTTCTCCGCCTTCGCGCTCACGGCTTATTTTATCTACCGCATAAACAAAACCCGCAAGCTTGCGGTGCTGGCCTGTGCGGCGGGCACGGGGGTAATCACGGTGGTCGGCGCCTTAGCCAACAAGTTTCTGCTCATCCCCTTTTATGAGAAGATCATGCCGATTGAAGCGATTATTGAGGCCTGCAGGGCAGTAAACCCCTACATTGACAGCATCAACGCCTACCTCCTGCTGGGCGTGGTGCCCTTTAATCTGATTAAGGGCGTGGTGATTTCGCTGGTTACCCTGCTGGTGTATAAGAAGCTCTCGGTGCTTATCAAAGGAAAAATCGCATCATAATACAAAGGAAAACAATGTAACGACAAAAGGGACCGCCTTTATGCAACGCATAAAGGCGGTCCCTTTTTAATAATCGGACTAACCGAGATTTATAATGTCTTTGCAAAATCAACCGCGTAGGCCCTGGCGGCGGCAAGCTCGCTGTCGCTGGGCACAAAGTTTATGCGGTAGCCCTCGCTGAAGAAGGAAAGCTTTAACCCCTCCAGCCTTGCCTTGATCATCGGCACAGCCTCGCCGCTCCAGCCGAAGGAGCCGAAGGCGGTGCAGGGCTTCTTGGTGTTTGAGATGGCATCGACGTGTGAAAGCAACGTCCAGACGGGCGGCAAGGTATCGCGGTTGATGGTGCAGGAGCCGACTAAGAACGCGTCGGATTCGTTAAGCTCCTTCTGCTGCATCGTCATATCGTTTTCGATAATGTCGTACACATTTACCACCGCGTCGGGGATTACCTCAAGAATGCCCTCTTGCATCGCCTTGGCAAGACGCCCGGTATTGCCGTAGGCCGAGCAGTAGAAGATGGGTATCCGCTTGTGCTCATGCACCTCGGGGGTGCTCCACAGGCGGTATTGCTCAATGCAGGCGGCAAGGCAGCCGTCCTTGGTTAAAACGGGGCCATGGCTGGTGCACACATACTCCGCGCCAAGGTGCTCCATCTTTTCAAGCCCTTTGAGCACGTAAGGCGTAAAGGGGGCAAAGATGGCGTCGTAGTAGTTCTTAAAGGCCGCGTCATACAGGGGCTTGTACACCATCTTGGTGTCAATCATCAGCGGCTCACAGTAGTGAGTGCCGAGAAAGTCGCAGCTAAAGAGCGTTCCGCTTTCCTTCACCCAGGTGAACATCGAGTCGGGCCAGTGCAGGAAGGGGGCGTTGATAAACTGCAGGGTCTTGCCGCCGATATCAATGGTGTCGCCGTCCTTTACCACCCTGTATTGCAGCTCGGGCTTGTTGGTGATGTTCTTTAAATAGATGGCGCCCGCCTGCGAGGCCACAACCTGCGCCTTGGGCATAAGGTCGGTAAGCCTTTTGAGGGAGCCGGAATGGTCCGGCTCGTTGTGGTTGAGTATGATATAATCGATCTCTTCCAGCGCACATACCTCTTTGATGTTTTCAAGGTAGGCATCAAAAAAGGTGAGATGGCAGGTTTCAATCAGGGCGGTTTTTTCCGCGCCTTTTACAATGTATGAGTTGTAGGACGTACCGTACTCGGTCGCCATGATGATGTCGAACACCCTTAAGCTTGGGTTGAGGACGCCCACCGAGTAGATATCCTCCGTAATCTTGATGACGCTCATCAGCTTCACTTCCCTTCTATGATGAGTGGCAGCAGTTTCCTGCTGCCACCATTATGCACTATTATGCCTCGGAGAACATGTCCTTCGCGGCGCCGCAGAGCGGGCACACAAAATCGTCCGGAATATCCTCCCACTTGGTGCCGGGGGCAATGCCAACATCCGGGTCGCCTTTTTCCTCATCGTAGGTGTAGCCGCAAACAGAGCAAACGTACTTAGCCATAAATCTTTAACATCCTTTCTGATTACTTGTTTTCTTGTTGGAGTCCTTTCAACAACTATACCATAATAGTATAGCTTTGTAAAGAGACAAGTCAACCGTTGCCTTAAAAAATAGTATAATTTATTTATGGTAGTATTACAATAATTTCTTTAAATATTGGCCGGTATAGGATTTTTTACACTTGATAATCTCTTCCGGCGTGCCGGTCGCAACCACCTCGCCGCCCTTGTCGCCCCCCTCGGGGCCAAGGTCGATGATATAGTCGGCGGTTTTAATCACGTCGAGGTTGTGCTCGATCACCACCACGGTGTTGCCGGACTCAACCAGCAGCTGCAGCACGTCGATAAGCTTGTGCACGTCGGCGGTGTGCAGGCCGGTGGTCGGCTCATCGAGGATATAGATGGTTTTGCCGGTGGAGCGTTTGGCAAGCTCGGTGGCTAGCTTTACGCGCTGTGCCTCGCCGCCCGAAAGGGTAGTGGCGGGCTGGCCGATCTTTACATATCCGAGCCCAACGCTCTGCAGGGTTTCGAGCTTGCGCGCGACCCTCGGGATGTTGGCGAAGAACTCTACGCCCTCATCCACCGTCATCTCCAGCACCTCATAGATGTTCTTGCCCTTAAACTTTACTTCCAGCGTCTCGCGGTTGTAGCGCCTGCCCTTGCATACCTCGCAGGGCACATAGATATCAGGCAGAAAGTGCATCTCGATCTTGATGATGCCGTCGCCCTCGCACGCCTCACACCGCCCGCCCTTTACATTGAAGGAGAAACGGCTGGAGGTGAAGCCGCGCATCTTGGCGTCGTTTGTTTGCGCAAAGACGTCGCGGATATCGGTAAATACGCCCGTGTAGGTGGCGGGGTTGGAACGCGGCGTTCTGCCGATGGGCGACTGGTCGATGTCGATGACCTTATCGAGGTTCTCGATGCCGAGGATGGCGTCGTGCGCGCCCGCCTTTACGCGGCTGCCGCCGAGGGTAGCCCACAGCTCCTTGAAAAGTACCTCGTTGATCAGCGAGCTTTTGCCCGAGCCAGAAACGCCGGTTACGCAGGTAAAGGTACCGAGGGGAATGGTGACGTCTATATTTTTCAGGTTGTTGTGGCGCGCGCCCTGGATGGTTAAGGTCTTGCCGTTGCCCTTGCGGCGCACCTTCGGCACCTCGATCTTCACCCTGCCGCTCAGATAGCGGCCGGTGATGGACTGCTCGCAGCCCTTGATTTCGTCGATCGTTCCCGCACACACCACCTCGCCGCCATGGATGCCCGCAGCGGGGCCGATATCGACGATATAGTCGGCGGCGTACATCGTATCCTCGTCATGCTCCACCACAATCAGGGTGTTGCCGAGGTCGCGCAGGCGTTTGAGGGTAGCAATCAGCTTGTCGTTATCGCGCTGATGTAATCCGATGCTCGGCTCGTCGAGGATATACAGTACCCCCATCAGCGACGAGCCTATCTGCGTCGCCAGACGGATGCGCTGGCTTTCACCGCCCGAGAGGGTACCCGCCGAACGGGAGAGCGTTAAGTATTCCAGCCCCACGCTCTGTAAAAAGCCGAGGCGCTCTTTGATCTCTTTAAGTATCTGCGCGGCGATCATCTCTTCCCTACCCGAAAGGGACAGGCCGTTTACGAACTCCAGGGCGACGGTAACCGACATGCGGGTAAACTCGCTGATGTTGATGCCACCCACTGTTACGGCGAGGTATTCGGGCTTTAAGCGGTCGCCGTGGCACTTGGGGCAAACCACCGAGGACATATACCCCTGCAGCTCCTCCTTGATAAAGGAGCTCTGGGTCTCGCGGAAGCGGCGCTCAAGGTTGTTGATAACGCCCTCGAAAGGCGCTTTGTAGGTGCCCTCGCCGTACTCGTTCTTGCGCGTGATCTCGATGGCCTCGCCGTTGGTACCGTATAAAATCCTATCCAGCTGCTCTTTGGTGAGCTGTGAGACGGGCACGTCGAGCGAGAAACCGTAATGCTTGGCAAGGCCGTCGTAGTACATCTGGGCGATGGTGCCGCCGTCGCCGTAATACCAGCCGCTGGCGCGCACCGCTCCCTCGCGGATGGTAAGGCGCTTATTGGGCAGGATGAGGTCGGGGTCTACCTTTAAGAAGGTGCCGAGGCCGGTACATTTTTCGCAGGCGCCGATGGGGTTGTTAAACGAGAACATACGCGGTGCCAGCTCGTCGATGCTGATGTCGTGCTCGGGGCAGGAATAGTTCTGCGAGAACAAAAGCTCCTCGCTGTCCTGCACATCGATAATGGCGAGGCCGCCCGCGAGTGAAACAGCTGTCTCGAGTGAATCCGCCAGACGGGATTTGATATCCTCCCGCACCACCAACCTGTCCACCACAATCTCGATGTTATGCTTCTTGTTTTTGTCGAGCTTGATCTGCTCGGAAAGGTCGTAGATGCTACCATCTGCGCGCACGCGGACAAAGCCCGAGCGGCGCGCAGCCTCAAACTCCTTCTGGTGCTCGCCCTTGCGCGAGCGGACAACGGGCGCCAGAACCTGTATCTTGCTGCCCTCTGGGATGGAGAGCACCTTATCCACCATCTGGTCGATGGTTTGCTGGGAAATCTCCCTGCCGCACACAGGGCAGTGCGGCCTGCCGATGCGCGCATACAATAAGCGCAGGTAGTCGTAGATTTCGGTGACGGTGCCAACCGTGGAGCGCGGGTTTTTGCTGGTGGTTTTCTGGTCTATCGAGATTGCCGGGGAAAGACCCTCAATCGAGTCGACATCCGGCTTTTCCATCTGGCCCAAAAACTGACGCGCGTAGGATGAAAGGCTTTCAACGTACCGGCGCTGACCGTCGGCATAGATGGTGTCAAACGCCAGTGAGCTTTTGCCCGAGCCGGAAAGGCCGGTGAACACCACGAGCTTATCGCGCGGGATCTCGAGGTCGATGTTCTTCAGGTTATGCTCTCTGGCGCCCTTGATGACGATTTTATCCTTTGACAATGCTATTCCTCCAGACTTTGGTGCGAATACTGGTAAACGTTTGTTCTTTTGGCAGGTTATTTTCCGCCCTGCAGTTGCTTTATCTTATCGCGCAGATAGGCCGCGTGCTCAAATTCCAGCAGCTTGGCCGCCGCGCGCATCTCTTTGTTAAGCTGGTCGATCAGCTTGGCCTTTTCGTGGGCGTTGATCTTCTTTTCAAAGGTTTTGTCAATGCTTTCACGCGCAGAAATCTCAATTAAATCACGCACGTCCTTCTTAATGGTGGTGGGGGTGATGCCGTGCTGAAGGTTATACTCATGCTGGATGCCGCGCCTGCGCTCGGTTTCGCGGATGGCGTATTCCATCGACTTCGTCACCGTGTCGGCATACATAATCACCTTGCCCTCGGCGTTGCGCGCCGCGCGGCCGATGGTTTGAATGAGCGAGGTCTCGCTGCGCAGAAAGCCCTCTTTGTCGGCGTCCAAGATAGCCACCAGCGATACCTCGGGGATATCCAAGCCTTCGCGCAGCAGGTTGATGCCCACCAGCACGTCAAACTCTCCGAGGCGCAAGTCGCGGATGATCTCCATGCGCTCAATGGTGTCGATGTCATGGTGCATATAGCGCACCTTGCAGCCCGCGTTCTCGAGGTAGGCCGTGAGGTCCTCCGCCATCTTCTTGGTGAGGGTGGTAACGAGCACGCGCTCGCCCTTCTCGGCGCGAAGGTTGATTTCGGAAAGCAGGTCGTCTATCTGCCCTTCCACGGGCTTTACGCTGATTTCAGGGTCCAGCAGGCCGGTGGGGCGTATTACCTGCTCCACCACCTGCGCGCTTTTGCTGCGCTCAAGCTCGCTGGGTGTTGCTGAAACGAACACCACCTGATTGATCTTGCTGTAAAATTCATCAAAGTTTAACGGGCGGTTGTCAAACGCCGAGGGCAGGCGGAAGCCGTAATCCACCAGCGTCTGCTTGCGCGCGCGGTCGCCCGCGAACATGCCGCGCACCTGCGGCAGGGTCACGTGGGATTCGTCCACGAACATGAGGAAGTCTTGGGGGAAATAGTCGATGAGCGTAAAGGGCATGCTGCCCGGCTTGCGCCCCGAGAGCACGCGCGAATAGTTCTCGATGCCGCTGCAGAAGCCGATCTCACGCAGCATCTCAATATCATAGTTGGTACGCTGCTCGATGCGCTGTGCCTCCAGCAGCTTGCTGTTATCGTTAAAGTAGTGCAGGCGGTCGGTAAGCTCGTCCTGTATCTCGACAATGGCGTTTTCCATTTTATCTTTGGAAACAATAAAGTGGGAGGCAGGGTACACCACCGCGTGGCTAAGCACCGCCTTGACCTCGCCCGTGAGCGCCTGCAGCTCACTGATGCGCTCGATCTCGTCACCGAAGAACTCGATGCGCAGGGCGGTGTCGCTGGAATAGGCGGGGAATACCTCCACCACGTCGCCGCGCACGCGGAACTTGTTGCGCTCAAACGCGATGTCGTTGCGCTCATACTGCAGCTCCACCAGCTTTGCCACCAGCTCGTCGCGGCTTTTTTGCATACCGGGGCGCACCGAGAGCACCATGCTGCGGTAATCGATGGGGTCGCCAAGGCTGTAGATGCAGGAAACGCTGGCCACGATAATCACATCCCGCCGCTCGGAGAGCGAGGCGGTGGCCGAGTGGCGCAGCTTTTCTATTTCGGCGTTGATGGCGCTGTCTTTTTCTATATAGGTATCGGTGCCGGGGATATAGGCCTCCGGCTGATAATAATCGTAGTAGCTCACAAAGTACTCCACCGCGTTTTCGGGGAAGAACTCTTTAAACTCGCTGCAAAGCTGCGCGGCAAGGGTTTTGTTGTGGGCGAGCACCAGCGTGGGGCGGTTGATCTCCTGTATAATATTCGCCATGGTAAAGGTTTTGCCCGAGCCGGTAACACCCAGCAGGGTTTGTTCCTTCGCGCCGCGGCGTATGCCCTCCGAAAGCGCGCGAATCGCCTCCGGCTGGTCACCCGTGGGGATGTATTCTGATTTGAGTTTGAATTTATCCATAGCTTGCTCTCTAGCCCTCCGCCCAATTATGGGACACCCCAACCGCAACCTGCCGTTCTGCATGCTTTTTTATTATATAATAAAAACATATGTTTGTATAGTGCGAATTTAAAAATTTTTACTATATCATTCAAAAACTGAAAGAGCCGACACCGCTCATCTGTTCGGGCGTCGGCTCTTTTCGGTTTGCTCTTATTCAATTCTGTCGACTATTCATTTACGCTGAGGCGTCTAAGAATGGCCAACAGGTCATTCGGCCCACATAGCCAGATTGACAAAACGCACGAATGGACATCAAGCGAACGGGGCTTCGATTTCGAGATATTTCCCGTCTTGGCTAAGACCGAACCGGAAGGAGTAATGCCCGTTCTCTTCATTCATTTCGCCAAGCTTTTGACCTTTTTTAACCTCTTCCCCGAATTCCACCGCAAAATTATCCAGATTCCTGTAAACACTGCAAATGCTGCTTCCGTGGGAAATCATCACATAGTTAAACGGACTCCAACCGGCCTTTTTTTTAACGATAGCTACGCCGTCTGCGGCCGCGTATACGGCCTTTTGCTCCTCGCTGGCTATCCTTCCTCGTTGTTGTCCAAAAGCTCCCACGCAACATCCTTTGCCTCGACTGGGGAGCTGTACCGCAGTGAATCGTTGACGGAAGAAACAACCCACTCCTTCTCCCCGCTTTCTGCAGCAGGAGAAACGGGCGGCAGCGAATCATTAACAACCGACTTCTTTTCCCCGCTTTCCGCGGCGGAGGAAGAAGATGAAAACTCATAATAGTAATATGGCTGCACGTCCCAAACTCTGACGGCATCCCCGCCTGAGGTTTCAATATCGTAAGCAGTCAGCTGGATTTCAATGTTGCCATCCGGATATACGTATCTCTTTTTCATATCTTCGTCGAGCTTTAATTCGAAATTATTAAAGTCATACCCTTTTTCGGAGATATATTCCATCAATACTGTTTGGGGGTCTGAATCTTCTGCATGATGCCCTTGTTCCAATTCGCTGATATATTGACGGTCGTATTTTTCAGGCAAACCCGAATTCGGCTCACCGCGCTGACAAGAAGTTGCAAAGACCGCGGTGATTCCAATCACCAAACAAACGGCACACATGGTACAAAAGGCGGATGCCCTTTTAAATTTCATAATTGATACGATCCTTTCCTCAATCGCGTTTTTGCCAAAACTGTTCACAAGGGGAGCGATGCGGCTTTTCTGCTCTTCCAGCTGAATCAAGGTCAGCGCGTAAGCCGATTTTACCGTTTCCCCGAATGTCCGCACAACCGCCTCGTCACAGGAAAGCTCAATATCCCGATTTGCCAGCAGATACATCAGCCATACAAAAGGATTAAACCAATGGATGGATAACACTGCCGCGAGCAGGAGCTTTGTCAGGATATCAAAACGCCGGATATGGACATACTCATGCGTGAGGATATACCGAAGCCGGGTCTCATCCGTCCAATCGATCTGTTTGGGCAGAAGCACAACGGGGCGGAACAGCCCATAGGTCAAAGCGGCGGCGATCTCATCCGACTGCCGGAACTGAACGTTTCGCCTAGTTGGATGCTCCAGCTTCCAACACTTCACAAACGCATTGTCAACCGGAAGTGCGGTCTTATACTCTTTGCGGCAGCAAAGGTGCGTCACAAGAAAAAACAGGACGCAGAATGTAAGCCCAATGAGCCAGACAATCCATACGGGGGAAATCCCCCTATCCGCCGTTTCCGTCAATGTGGGGATAGTTCCCATGACAGCCGGATTGACAGCAATGGCAGGCATTTGAGGGGATGAAAAAGCCCCTTTAGGAGAATTGCTTTTCAGCATGTCTGCAACAGTAAATACGCTGAACCTTGACGGAATGGAAAATGGGATCAACAGGCGGCACAGCGCCGTTCCCCACAGCGCAAGAAAGGTCTTTTTCGGCAGCCTGTGCAGCAGCGGCGCGCGAATGACCGCAATGACAAGAATAAGCACGGAAGCCGACAGGCTCATTTCCAACAGGTTCATAAGCAGCCTCCTTATTCCAAGCTGTTAACGAGCCGCTTCAGCCTTTCAATCTCCTCCGGGGACAGGTTCTTACGCCCCAGAATGGAAGCCACCAGCTGATCGGCGGCGCCGCCGTACATCTTGTTAATCAGCTCCGTTATTTCAAGCTCCCGCGCCTGCTCGATGGTCACAAGGGGATGGCATACAAAATTCGGCTCTATGCGCTCAATGGCTCCCTTGTCGATGCATCTTTTAATCAGGGTATAGGTTGTGGTTTTGTTCCATCCGACTTGCTCTTTCAATGCCTGCGCAAGTTGTTTTGCGGTTGTATCGCCGTTTTTCCAAAGAACATCCATAACCTTCAGCTCGGAATCAAATAACTTTATGGACATCACGAAACACCTTCCAGAATATATTTTACTGTAGTAGAATCACCGTATTCTTATTTTACTACAGTAGAATATCCGTGTCAAGGTTCTACAAATATTTTTCATAATACATAATATAAAATGAACCTGGCTGACAGCAGTTACCCCCCGGCATATCCGGGGGAGGCCGAATAACAAAAAAACTGCTACGACAGTACCGGCAGATACTGTTGCAGCAGCAAAAAACAACTATTTATAACTATTCTTTTCAGCCTTATGTAAGATAGCTCGAATCCCTGAGCGACACCCAGTCGTTGTCGGCCACGATGATATGGTCGAGCAGCGTGATATTGATCAGCAGCAGTGCCTGTTTGATCTTTTCGGTGGTTTGCAGATCCTCTCGCGAGGGGATAGCTAGCCCGCTCGGGTGGTTGTGGGAGATGATCACCGAGGAGGCGTTGCTGCGCACCGCGGTCTCGACAATCTTGCGCACCGAAACCTGCGTGGCGTTCACGCTGCCCTCCATGACGGTGGTACAGCCGATGACCTTGCATTTGGAATCTAGGCACACCAGCAAGACGATCTCGTTGGGGATACCGATATACTTCGGAATAAGGTACTGCCCCACCTTTTCGGAGCTGTCGAGCAGGATGCCGTCCTTCATCTTGTCGTTAAAATAGATGCGCGCAACCTGCGAAAACAGCTTAAGGTAGGTTGCCGCGCCCTTCCCTACCCCAAGAACCGTTGCCAGCTCCTCCACCGGCGCGTCCAGCACCGCCGAAAGGCTGCCGAACTTATCCATCAGCCGGTGGGCGAGTACGTTGGTATCCCGCTGCGGCACGGCATAAAACAGCAGCAGCTCCAGAATATTATGGTCACTGAACGAATCGAGCCCGTTCTCAAGAAAGCGCCTTTTCATACGCTCCCTATGTCCCTCGTGGATGTCCGACACCATGTCTCACCCGCCCCGTAAACGTTCAGTCGTTGCTATTCATCGAGGGATTTATTTAATCGGCAGCTTGCGGCTGCCGGGCTTTACGACGGGAAGCTTACCCTCTTTGCACAGCGGGCAATCGTCGCTCTGCCACGACTCTACCTTCACGGAATAAACGGCCTTATAGGGCACGCCGAACTGAATCTCACCGCCGGTGCGGTCTACAATCGAGCCGATGCCAACCACGACACCGCCCGCCTTTTCAACCAGTTCCTTCACCTCTACCACCGAGCCGCCGGTGGTTACCACGTCCTCCACCAGCAGGCAGCGCATCCCCGGTGTTACCTCAAAGCCGCGGCGAAGCACCATCTTGCCCTCTTCGCGCTCGGCAAAGTAGTTTTCGCATTTTAAGCTGCGGCTGACCTCATAGGCCATCTGCACGGCGCCCATTGCGGGGCCGATCACCACATCCACCCGCTCGTCGGCAAACTGAGACGCAAGGGCGGCGCAAAGCTCCTCACTGTATTTTGTATGGCGAAATATCTTCGCACACTGAAGGTATCTGTTCGAATGCTTGCCGGAGGTTAAAAGAAAATGCCCTTCCAGCAGCACACCCGCCTCTTTTAAAATCTCTTCCACACGCTCTCTCGTCAGCATAGACGCTCCGTTCCGCCGCACTTCCGGCATAAAAGTTTGGCCGCCGACTGGGCAGACCAATACGAACCAGAAAACAGCAGTTGTTTTCCGATTCCCGACTATTAAACAGCTACAATTTATAGCCAAAAATATTATATAACAAAAACATATGTTATGTATAGTACAAATTAAAAATAATTGACCGAATTTGCCACTTGGGAGTATAATTTAATTATTGACTTTTCCAAAGGAATTACAGTCTATATGGATGATCATGATACACAACAGCTGTACTTTACACATATTAAACGTTGTTGCACCCAAATGTTTTAGGATGGGGGAACTGTTTTGAGAAGCTACACCATAGGGAAAAACGATGCCGGACAGCGGCTGGATAAGTTCATCGCCAAGGCCGTGCCGCGCCTGCCCGCCGCGCTGATGCATAAATACCTGCGCCTCAAGCGGATTAAGCTCAACCGCAAGCGCTGCGAAAACGCGACGCGTTTAAACGAAAACGACGTGTTGGAGCTGTACATCGGCGACGAATTCTTTAGCGACACCACGCAGGAGTACCCGTTTCTGCTCGCCCCTGCCGAGCTCAATATCGTCTATGAAGACGAGAACATCCTGCTGGCGGACAAGCCCGCCGGGCTGATTGTGCACGAGGACAAGCAGGAGACCGTGGACACTCTCATCAATCGCATACAGAAATACCTGTTTGAAAAGGGGGAGTACAGCCCCCAGAACGAAAATTCGTTTGCACCCGCGCTGTGCAACCGCATAGACCGCAACACGGGCGGGATTGTGATTGCGGCCAAAAACGCCGAGGCGCTGCGCGTCCTCAATGAAAAAATCAAAAACCGAGAGCTGCAGAAGTTCTACCTGTGCATTGTGCACGGCACCTTGCAGAGCAAGTGCGCAACTCTGATAGGCTATTTAAAAAAGGATGACGATACCAATACGGTTGAGGTAAAGGCCCGCCCGTTTGAGGGGGCCAAAACCATCAAAACAAAATACCGGGTGATTACCGAAAAAAACGGATGCTCACTGCTGGAGGTGGAACTGCTCACCGGGCGCACCCACCAGATACGTGCCCATTTTGCCTCGATAGGCCACCCGCTGCTGGGTGACACCAAGTACGGCACCAACAGCCAGAACAAGGGCAGCGGGTTTAAATATCAGGCGCTCTATTCGTACAAACTGGTCTTCTGCTTCACAGAGGACGCGGGAGCGCTGAACTACCTCAACAACAAGAGCTTTGAGGTGGAGGATGTCTGGTTTAGAAACAAAATATAGTTGCTAAAATTGAGCCCGCCGAACTGCTACACAGTAAGGCGGGTTTTCTGTTAAAATCCGGCGCAGATAAAGCGTCTTTAATTACTTTACCGCTTGGGCGAGGGTGTGAATACCGTCGTCGGTTAAGCGGTGCAGAATCCAGCTGGGCATACTCTGTGCCCCGAGGCCTTTGTAAAACTTCAGGGACGGTGCATTCCAGTCAAGGCAGGCCCATTCCATGCGGGCACAGTCTGTTTCCTCCGCCACCTTGGCGAGGTGATTGAACAGGGCCTTACCGTAACCCTTCCCGCGTACCGACGGGGTTACGTAGATATCCTCGAGGTATAGCCCCTGCTTGCCGGTGAAGGTGGAGAAGTTGTTAAAGTAGATGGCATAACCGACGGGGTTACCGTCTTCCTCGGCAATCAGCGCCTTGGCGGCATCGCGTACAAAAAGGGAATCGTGCAGAATCTGCTCGTTGCACGCAACACAATCCTCCATCTTTTCATATACGGCAAGCTCCATGATAAAATGATAGATAAGCCCCGCATCCTCGGGGACGGCTTTTCGAATGGTGAAAACACTCATGCTGTAAACTCCCATGCTAATCTGTAAATTTAATGTTCCTGCAGTATTCGGCTTTTTGGCACTCAATCCTTTTCCACGTATTTTGCTGTTTTTATCTCTTTGAGCTCAAACTCAAAGAATTCAACATGCACCGGGCACCCGGTACCTACGGGGCTTTGTGCCACCACCCCGACCTTTACCTCCCTAGGTACGTCCATGGTAAAGTAGCGGATAACCGTCCAGTCCTGCGCGTCCAGCGAGAAGAAAAAGCCAAAGCAATCGCCCGAGCGCAGAATTCTCAGGTAGGGCTTTACCCTGCCGATGCGCAGCGAGGGGCAGTCGTCTGAAAGCTGCCGCGTCACCACGCTCACGATGGAGGGCTCGTTCAACCAGTTTTCATAGCAAAGCTTCGCCCAACGATCCTCGTCCACCTTCACCAACAGGCATGCGGCGTCGAACATGCTGAGCATGTCGACCTCCACCCGCGCGGTAAACGAAAAATCGCCGTTCGCGGTGGTGTACAGATAGTGCGCGGTATTCTCTCGGCTACTTTTATCGGGGTCGTTAAAAAGATTGGTTGAAGGCTCGGCCTGCACAAACAGCTCGCCGCCGCGAAACGCCCACTGCACGGGCTCATTAAACCAGCGCAGTTGCTCAGGCAGGGCTTTGCCTTCTACATCCTTGAATAAATTCATACCGTGTGTACGCTCCCTTGTTGTCAAAACGTTGGCGTCAACTCTTCATCAGCCGCAATGCTCGGTAACATACTGCTTCATGCGGTCAAAGCTCTGCTGGCTGATGATATGCTCGATGCGGCAGGCGTCCTTATCTGCGGTTTCTTCATCCACGCCAAGGGCCGCAGTGAGATACTTGGCGATGAGGCAATGGCGCTCGTACACCTTTTCGGCCTTTTCCCTGCCCTTATCGGTAAGCAGTATCTGCCCGTTTTTATCCATGGTGATATATTCGTTTTGCTTTAAAATGCTCATGGCGCGGCTGATGCTCGGCTTGGTAAAACCCAGTTCGGCCGCTATGTCGATTGAACGGACATACCCGCTCTTTTGCTGAAGAATAAGTATGGTTTCCAGATAATTCTCTCCCGACTCCTGAATGACCATAGGGCACGGCTCCTTTCAAGGTATTGGTTATTATTCTAGCATCTTTTCGCTATAAATTCAATTAAATTACAGGGTTCGCACAGTCGTCGGCTCCTTTACGCCTTGCCCTGCTTAACACAGTGCTTTGCACAGTTCGGGCAGATACCGGTAAGCTCAAGGCAGTGGCCGGTAATCTTAAAGCCGGTGCTTTCGGCGATCTCACGGCTTAACGTTTCGATGGGGCACTCGTCTATCTCCAGCACCTTTTGGCACTCGGTGCAGATCAGGTGGTGCTTATGGGTATGGTTTTTCAGCATAAACAAGGTTTTGCCGCCGATGCCGCCCACCTTGATGAGTGCGCCTTTCTCGGCCAGCGTGGCCAGCGTGCGGTATACGGTAGAATAATTCGTGCCGTCCTGCGCCAGGCGCGCATAGATTTCGTCGGCGGAAAGCGGGGTATCGGCCTGCTGAATAACGCTCAAGATGGCCTTTCGCTGCCGTGTTACCTTTATACCCAAGCTTTCTAAAATATCGGTGTCCACCTTAATGCCTCCGTTTCAGCCACGATTTCAGATGAATATGGTGAGATGATTATATTTAGTTTAACACAAAAAGCGGCAGGATACAATCTGGGCGTTTAAAACAAGCGGATATCGCCATCAGATTCAGGATAAACTTTAAAATATTAACAAGTCGTTAAATTTATTCATTTATTACCTATGGTAAGTACATAATTATTGACCACGGGAATGGCATACGCACTTTATATGCTCATTGTGATAAAGTATTCGTGGAAACCGGCAGTGCCGTGACGGCTGGAGATGTTATTGCGGAATCTGGTCAAAGCGGAGATGCAACTGAGCCATACTTACACTTTGAATTGCAGCAAGACAACGAAAATTTAAACCCAGAAGATTATCTTAAAACAAAATAGCTGAGCTGATCAGTAAACAAATAACCGGATGCGTAAAACGCACCCGGTTATTTGCTCAAAACACACGATATATAATGAATAGGCATAGCCTATGCCTGATGCTTGGACTTCGACCGAATCGATAATTCTGTATCTTCTCCTTTTATCTTATCAAAATATTCCTTCATGTTACGGGAAACGACCTGGATGATTTTTATAACGCCGAGTGCCAGAATTGCCGGAATGACATAGTTGACAAGTATGGGCTTTGCACTTTCAAACAGAAGCATGATATTGCCCGGATTGCCGCCGTCAATCGCTGTTGACAAAATTTCCATCCTTACGACCCTTCCGTTTAGGTATACGTTTTAACCAACGTAATTTTACGTTTTTTATACATTTTCGTCAATAGCTATTCCAACAAATCGGGAAGACTTTCGCATGAAATTACTATATTTATTGTTCATATTTTGTATGCAAATTTACATAATTTCGACATTATTTTAACTCTTGCTTTAATTTTACAAACATAAAATTTACTAAGCGCACCAAAACGTGTAGATGAAATGGCAATAACAAGATAAACCGATAAGCAGCCTGACAAGGCGTAAGCGCCCTGCCAAGCTGCTTTTTATGATTTATCACCTTTTTAAAGAAGAATCAGTAGGAGGGCTGCAGGAATTGTTCCCGCTTCACTTCCCAAAATATCGTGTTGCCGTCGCGCAGCATCTCCCGCATGCCCATATTCTTAAGGATACGAACCGAGGCGGTGTTATCATCCAGGCATTCAGCCGAGACCCGCCTTACCCCCGGCTGCGCAAACGCCCACTGCAGCATGGCGAGAACCGCCTCTGTAGCAATGTGCCTGCCGCGCGCGCTGGGCGCCAGCCCGTAACCGATGTCGATGATCCCCAGCTCATTCGGGCGGCCTTTAAAGCCGATATCTCCAATAATCATGCCGGTGTGCTTATCAATAACAGCCCACGTGTAAAAGCCGTCCACCGTGCCCTCCGGCGGCATAAGCGAACGGATAATATCCACGTAGCTGAGTACCTCCATGTTTACCCATCCTTCACAGAGCAGATAGCCTTGCAGTTCAAGGTCGGTTTGCGTGCCCTCGAGCAGGTTGGTCATAAACGAGTAGCTCATAGGGAGGATGAGCAGTCTTTCGGTTTCAACCCGTAAGTCTTCCACGGTGTGCGCCCCTTTACTTCTTTTTCACTTTTTAAAAATTATACGACAATTTTCTTATTGTGTAAAGCACATGCACGGGTTCAGGCCTTGGTCAAAAGCTGCTATAATACTAATTCTCCTTGAAAAAGGCGGTGTCATCTCTTTTTAAAGCTCCGCCTTCGGCAGGTAGCCGCAAGCTTTGCATCGTTACAGAAGCGTATTGACCTACGGTGGCTAAAAGCCTTGAAGGGGATATTACCCCCTTTATAAATGGAATTTAGTATAAATACTGTCTGCCGGATAATTCGCATAGCGGATTATCCGGCAGATAATAAATGACGAATGCGCAGGGGACAGCCGTCCCCTGCGCAGCAGATGGTGCACGATCAATTTCAACTGCCTGCCGCGCTATGTAATACTAATTCGAATAAGAAATATTACGTAAAGATTCTTCGCAAAATGCATAAATGCAACCTTTTCGCTTGAATTCTATCTATATTTCTAATCGTAATAAGTATAAGCACGGAAATTCCTTATTTCTTGGGGGCCGCAGCGGGTTGCCTTACATACCCCCGGTTGTAGCCGCGGTTATTGTGGTATGGATTCTGCGGCTGTCTTACCGGCAGGATAAGCGCCTCGTTTAAAGCGGCAACCGTGTTTCTGAGGTTAGCATACCTCAGCATGATGGCATTTTTCTTGGCTGCAACAGTAATCAGCGCACAGGCTTGATTGAGGGTTTCCAGCCTGCGAATCATTTCGGCCTCGTACTCTGCCTTGGCGAGTGTGCGCGCCGCTACCCTTTCCGCCATTAAAAGCTGCTGTCTTACGCCCTGCAGTGACTGGCTGAGCTTTTGCTTAATGCCTGCGTTCATAATTATATTGAAGCTGTTCATCATCTCATCCGCCTGCACTATCGCGGCCTCATATGCCTCTTTAAAACTGTTCTGCATAAATTGTACACCTTCTTTTTTATTATAAATTGTGATTTCCTTTACATGATATGCCGCGGCACGACAAAATGGCATATGTTTAAAACAGTATATCTGCTGCTGCGGTTAAAAAGCTCTTGCATTCTAAAAATTTAATGTTATAATGATTATGTAATATAGTTTCAATTACTAGATATTATAATCATTTTTACCGAAAAGGTGGTTTCTGTAATTATGTTACATCGAGCAAAAGATGAAATAAGTTTTCTCACCCACTTTATCGGTGCGCTGCTTTGCGGTTTAGGAACCATTTTTCTCGCCGCCAAGCCCTTGTACGCGGATACGGTAACCATGGTCTCGCTGCTGGCCGCGCTGATTTTTGGCTTTTCGCTTATTCTGCTGTATGCAGCCAGCGCCACCTACCACTTTACCAACGGCAGCAAAAGAGTCTGCACCTTCCTGCGCAAGGTAGACCATTCGATGATCTACGTACTGATTGCCGGTACCTATACCCCCATCTGCCTACTGGTATTTTCGCAGCCGAAGGGATTGTACTTCTGCATTGCCATTTGGTGCGCGGCCATACTGGGCATTCTGTTTAAACTGTGCTGGATCGACTGCCCCAGGGCCCTTTCGGTGACACTCTACCTGCTGATGGGCTGGTCCATTCTGCTGGATATTCCCGCGATAAGCCTTTTTTCGCTGGGCGGAAGGGTATTCTTGATCCTTGGCGGTGTATTTTATAGCATTGGCGCTGTTATCTATGCCACCAAAAAGCCCAACTTCAGCCGCAAGTTCGGCTTTCACGAGTTGTTTCACATCTTTGTGATGCTGGGCAGTCTCATGCACTTCACTATGGTATACGCCTATATTCTATAGCCGTATACCTCCATTTTATGCTATTTCCTTATATTCTTCACTCAATAGACGAAGCGCCCTCCCGCTCACGCGGTAAGGGCGCTTCGTCATTTTTAGGATGCGGTGTTAATTCCTTTTAAGCTTCTCGTTCAGCTTGCCGGTTTTACGTTTTAGGGCGGAGAACTGCGTCCCCCAAATGATCGCGTAGATGGCGATCCAGATTAAAAAATAGCGCCCGACGGAGGATAACGTAAAGCTTACCCAGCGAAGAAACAGCGCGATGGGGAAAAACACCCCGCCTAAGATAATCAGATGCAGCACGGTCTGTTTGGTGACGCCCCAGTGCTCCACCTCAAATACACACGAAGCCACGGCGAACGCGAAGCCGATAATGCAGCTAAACAAAAATTGCAGCCCCGAGGCGGCTACCTCTCCGCCCGCATACTCTATAAACTCCGGCGCCGCGATGAGGTATTTCCCCTGCCCCCACCCGAGCGATACCACCAGCAAAACCAGTTGCGAGATAAACACACCGGTCGGAATACCGATAAGGCCTCTTAACATCGCTTTTTTGAGTGTCATATTTCTGCCCCTCTCTGCTAAACGGGCCTACAGCCCTAAGTAGTGTTTGATCTTTTCTACGTACCTGCGCGACACATAGGTGGTTTCGCCGTTTTTAAACCGTAGGATAATGGTGCCCGAAAGGCCCATATCAAGGCTTGCGACCCTGCTGAAGTTCGCGATCTCGGAGTTTGAGATACGCACAAAGGCGGTGCCTGTAAGCGTCTCCTCCAGCTCGTAGATGCGGTTTTTCACCCTATATTCACGGTTATCTATCTTAGCGAATACCTTCTGCTCCTGCGCATAAAACCGCAGGATATCCGCACGGTTTAATAAGAACGCCTCGTTCTCGATATAGCCGATGATCACCTCCGGGGCATTGTCCGAAAGCCTGCTCATCAGGCGCGCAAGCTCGGGGGTGACCGTATCGGCGTACAATACAAGCTTGGGTTCCGCACGCCCCGGTTCAATTACAATCTCAACATTCAACGCCACTCCTCCTCTGGTTTACACGTAACCTATGATTTTATTATAGCGCCAGCAGCGCCCTGCGCAACCCTCTTAAAACAGATGGTTGAATTCACAGCACAGACGGCCGATAAAACAAAAACCCCCGGTGATAAACCGGGGGCGTCGCCTAAGCGTCGTGCCTTGGATGCTCTTTTACATACAACGCTGCCGAGGTGATGATAGCGGAGAGATTGGTGTCGTTTTGAATATCGGATATGTTGATGCGGGAGAAAAGCTCCCCTTGCTTCGTTGCCACATACTTGGAAGGGATACTGTTGAGCACGATAGCGAGTATGTCGTTGCGGCATTTCGTGCAGTTGCAGCAGCCGTCTATATGGCTTACGACAGAGTCGATCTTATCCCACACAATATCCACCATGATGTTTTTAACGTTCAAGTCGCTGGTATCGGTGATATTGGTCAGCTTAGGGTTTAAGGTTGCACTTGCGTCTGCTTCAGTCTCCAAACCTTTTTGCGCCGTTTCTTGATTGTTTGCTAGTTCGTTCACGTTATCATCTCCTATTGTCTGCCGATTAATCGGCTCAGCTTGCGGCCTTTAACGCCTTCAAGGCCTTGATGGCGGGGGCAAAGCCCTGAACGGCGGCGGTCTCCAACAGCTTTCTGGCCCATGTATCTTCAATGCGGATGCCCTCGTTGCGCTGAGACAGCTCCCAAACCTCATAGCAGGCGGGTGCGTAGCCGTATTCGGCGGAGAGCTTGAGCAGACGCTCGCCTTCATCCTCATCCTTCTCCACCGGCTCGCCCTCGCACATGCCGTCACTCTTGATCTTGGAAAGCGCATAGATGGCCTTGGGGTAACAAAGTTTCATTGCCTGTTCAATAAACGAAATACCCTTTTCAACGTTCTTGGTAACCATATCCCCCTTGAAGTAGAGTACGCCGATGTCGTACATCGCGGGAGGATTCTCGTTCTTTACAGCCTCAAACAGGTGGTTCAGCGCCTCGTTGTCATCCAGCCCCATCTCATTGCCGCTCTTAAACAGTACCCACATCTGGTACTGCGCGAGGGCATAGCTTTTGGATGAAAGCAGGAGCCATTTATAAGAGCGCTCTTTATTGACCTCAGTCCTCAGCGCACAGTACTCTCCGCTGTAATACAGCTGGTAGAGCGCAAACTGCGATTTGCACTCGTTATGCTTCGCGGCCTTTTCCAGAAGAGCGGCGCCCCTCTGCAGGTCGATGTCGGTATATTCGCCGGTGAGGTAAACGTTGGCCAGCTCATAGGAAGCGGGGTAATAATCCAGTATGTCCGCCTTAATCAGCCATCCGATGGCCTCCTGACGGGTAAACATCACCTCATTGTCCTTTTTATAAAGCTCCCAGAGCGTCAGCTGAGCGATGGGGTTGCCCCTCTCCGCGTCGCCGATCAGACCGGAGAGCGCCTTTTCAACATCCTTTTGCAGCAGCACGTCCTTATAACGTCCCGCGCGGTACATGCCGTAAACCTTTAACTGAGCGCCGTAGTTATTAAGCTCCGCGGCCTTAAGGATATACTCGATGCCCTTTGTATTGTCCTTCGGCACCCCTTTGCCCTCTATGTAAAGCTCGCCGAGGTCGTTCAGCGCCTCTGCAACATGGTTATCGGCTGCTACTTTCAGCCACGATATCGCGGTCTCCTCATCCATGAGCAGGTCGTTGCCGCCCACATAGAGGGACCATATCTTATAGCAGGCCGTAAAGCAGCGGTTGTTCGCCGCTTTCAGCAGGTTATCCACCGCATACTTTTTGTCTATCCCAACCGAGCGCCCCATGCACTCGCCGGTAAAGTATACATAGAACAGCTTTAACTGCGCCTCGCCGCAATTTTTTGCGGCAGCCATCTCGATCACCGAAAGATAATCGGCAACCGATGCGTCGGACACAAACGCGTCATTGTAGATGTCAAACAGCCTCTCTACCGCTTTGGGGTGACCGTTTGCGGCGGCCAGCTTGAGCCAGTGGGCCGACAGCATCTCGTCCGCGTCCTCCCCCGGGCGGGAGTAGTACTCGTACATGGTATACTGCGCGTCGACATCCCCGTTCTCCGCTGCCTTTTTATAGAGCATCAGGGCGTTCTGGTCGCCGGACTTTTGAATGTCCTCGAGATTCTTGGCGTTTTCAAGCTCCCTCACCGCTTTGTCGTAGCCGCTTGCCGCAGAGCGCTTGAGCCAGTTCACGGCGGTTACCGCGTTGAACACGCCGAAGCTCTCATCCTTGTAGATATTATAAAGCATATACTGCGCCACCGCGTTGTTTGTACCTTCGGCAAGGTCGTTTAACAGCTCGAGCACCGCGGAAAACAACTCGTGATCCTGGTTACCTTTTTCTACCTGACTGAGCGCAAACGCGAGCTTCTCCTGCTCTGTGCCGATGGTCTTAAGGTATTTGGCATATTTATCAAGGGAATAAAGCGTAAACTTCTTCCCCAGGTTCACCATTAAATCAAAGGTTGCGGTTTCGAGCGGCTCGTCCTCTTCCTTTACAAAGAGAGCCACCTGCGCCGTAATGCGGCGGTTGGGTATAAGCTCTACAAAAATATCATACGGCACCGCCACGCGCATCTTCTTGCCCGCAAAAACCTCGCGCTTTACCGGAACGGAGATGCAGATTTCCGACTGCTCATTGGCAAACTGTGTATATTCATTGTGGTCGGCTATACGAATCGGCTTTTTGGTTTGGCCGTCAATAAACGCGATTTCAATCACGCACCGTTTTCTTTTAAGCTCCTCCGACGTAAGATCGACCAGAAAAGCGAAGGTGTCGCTGTTATCCGGCTCAAACCGCGCGGTCATGATCTTTGTACTTTCCATATTTCCCTGCACAGTGATTCCTCCTTGATTTTGTAGATCATTTCTCCTACAATCCCCGAATCTCAATTACCATTATATTCCATTTCTAAGGAATTTTCAACACATTTTAGAAAAACAAAAATGATATTTGCTCGTCATTTGGGGAACGCTTGTTCAAAAACCTGCTGTGCCTCGGCCTCACCGCTTGCAACAGCAAAGGCATTGGCGGTAATGTAAGACCATGCATCGGTGTTCATACGCGCGTCCAGCGGCTGAATAGCGGTCTTCACAGCCGCGCACAGCGCATAGGCAGACTTCGCAAGCGCGCTGCCCGAGGGCTCCGCGCTCATCTTAGCGGCAGGCAGACCGGAAAGGATATCAAAGCGGTTCACCGCATCGGCTGTCGTAAGCTTTTCAACCAGCGCCACGGCGGCCCGTTGCCTCTTGGGATCGTCCCATGCCTTACGGGAAAGGTAATAGCCGGAGGTAAAGCCCCCAACAATCTCCCCCTGCGCCATTTTGCCGCCTTCAACAGTCGGAAACGGCAGCACCATGGTGGTGTCGCCCATGCCGCTTGCCTCCAGCCTTGCGGCAAACCACGAGCCGTCCAGCTGCATTGCTGCCTTTTTCTGCAGGAACAGTTCGGTGGTGTCACCCTCCGTCAAGTCTGCGTCTTGCTGCCCGAAAGCGGTACGCTCATACAGCGCGCTAAGGTGCGCAAAGGCGCTCGTCCAGCTTTGGGGTACCTCACCGGAGGCGTTAGGCGACGTCATATAACCCTTCGCCCCGCCACTTGAAAGGAGGAGATGGTCAAGCAGATAGTGAGGGGTATCCTTGAGCGCCGCGGATACCGGCACAATGCCCGCCTCGGCAAAGGTATCCACCGCCTTCATAAAACGATCCCAGTCGGTGGGAAGCTCGAGCTCATACTTCTCAAACAGGTCGGTGTTCACAAACAGGCCCTCATAGAAGCCTCTCACAGGCACGGCAAAATCCCCGTAGGGGCCCTCCAAGGCATTCTCCAGCGCCCAGGGCAGGATGTCACCGGCATAGTCGGGATACTTGGCCCTGACCTCCTTTACAGGCACTACCAGGCTGTCTTTCGCAAAGGCGGCGGCATTTTCACCCGTGTGGAAGAAGAAAACATCCGGCTGGCTTGCGCTTTCAAACGCCGTAATCAGATCGTTTTTTGCCTTCTCGCTATAAGGCAGTGAGTGATCGGTAATCTCAACGCCCGGATGTTCTGCTTTAAACTCGTCAAGCAGGGCAGTATACGCCGCCGCGTCGCTCCCCTCGCCCGCAAAGAGCGAAAAGGTGGTGAGCTGGGCGTCCTTGAACGCACCGGACGGGTCGTCGCCCATCGTGGTATTGTCAATGTCTTTGCCCTGCGGCGCGCAGGCGGACAAGCCCGCTATACAAATTACCGCAGATAACAGAACCGCTGCACATCTTTTCATGTATTTCACCTGTTAAAAAACCACAAATTATATCCACACAGCTTATATTATAGCCGTCCATTCCCATTTTTGCAACCAATTATTGAACGTAAAAATCACATAAATAGCCCATATAAGGCCTGATACGGCGCATCTAATGATCGGTTTGCCGTTTTAAGATTTGGCAAACGGAAACACACCGGATATTTTAAAAACATCCGGTGTGTTTGGTGTGAAAGATATATTATAAAATCGGAGGAATAGGAGTTATTTGCCGTAGTAGGCCTTGGTGTACACCTCTTCAATCTCCTTCACCAGCGGGTAGCGGGGGTTGGCGGTGGTGCACTGGTCTTCGAATGCTCTGTCGGAGAGCTGCGGCAGGGTTGCGAAGAATTTCTTCTCGTCTACGCCGCAGTCCTTGATGCTGTCCGGCATGTTCAGCGACTTCATCAGGTCGCGCACCGCCTTGATCAGGCTCGCTACGCCCTGCTCTGCGGTGGCAGCGGGCAGGCCAAGGTGCTTGGCGATCTCGGCGTACTTTTCGTTTGCGATAAATTTTTCGTACTTGGGGAAGGTAACAAACTTGGTGGGCAGCTGCGCGTTATACTCGATGACATAGGGCAGCAGGATGGCGTTGGCGCGCCCGTGGGGGATGTGATACTCGCCGCCCAGCTTATGTGCCATGGAGTGGTTGAGGCCAAGGAAAGCGTTGGTAAACGCCATACCGGCGATGCAGGAGGCGTTGTGCATCTTCTCTCTAGCCACGTAGTCCTGCGCACCGTTGTTGTAGGAGCGCGGCAGGTAGCTAAACACTAGCTCGATCGCCTTCATGGCGAGGCCGTCGGTGTAATCTGAGGCGAGCACCGAGACATAGGCCTCGATGGCGTGGGTGAGCACATCCATGCCGGTATCGGCGGTGATGGCCTTGGGCATGGTCACCACAAACTGCGGGTCGATGATCGCCACGTCGGGGGTCAGCTCGTAATCGGCGAGCGGATATTTGATGTTGCCGTTCTGCTTATCGGTGATCACCGAAAAGGCGGTCACCTCGCTGCCGGTGCCGGAGGTGGTGGGGATAGCCACAAACTGCGTCTTGTTGCCGAGCTTCGGGAACGAGAAGGTGCGCTTGCGGATATCGAGGTATTTCAGCTTTAAGCCGTCGAAGGTGGTATCGGGGTGCTCGTAGAACAGCCACATGCCCTTTGCGGCGTCGATAGCCGAGCCGCCGCCCAGCGCGATGATAACATCGGGCTTAAAGTTGTTCATGGCCTCCACGCCGCGCATGATGGTATCGATCGAGGGGTCCGGCTCAACATCCGAGTAGATCTCGCTGTGGCAGTACTCCTGACGTTTTCTGAGGTAATAGAGCGCCTTGTCAACATAGCCGAGAGTCACCATGGTGGGGTCGGTTACGATGAACGCGCGGGTGATGTCGGGCATCTTCTCGAGGTACTGCACGGCGCCGGACTCGAAGTAGATCTTGGGCGGAACCTTAAACCACTGCATGTTGACCCTCCTCTGGGCAAGGCGCTTCTTGTTGATAAGGTTTACGGAGGAAACGTTGGAGGTGGTGGAGTTTCTGCCGAAGGAGCCGCAACCCAGAGTAAGCGACGGGGTGTTGGTGTTGTAGATGTCGCCGATGGCGCCCTGAGACGACGGGGAGTTGGCGATAACGCGGCCGACCTTCATGGCCTCGCCGTATTCGCGGATGGTTTCTTCGCTCGTGGAATGGATGACCGCCGAGTGCCCGAGGCCGCCCAGCTTCAGCATCTTAAGCGCCTTGTCGAAGCCCTCCTCCTTCGACTCGACCACGTAGCAAGCGAGTACGGGGGAAAGTTTTTCTCTCGAAAGCGGGTACTCCGGGCCGACGTCGGCCAGCTGTGCGATGAGAATCTTGGTGTTCTCCGGCACCGCGATGCCGGCGTTTTTCGCGATCCACGCCGCGGGCTTGCCCACGATGTCGGCGTTTACGGCCTGCTTCTGCGGGTTTACCACATAGTCGGAAAGCTTTTTGATCTCGTCGCCGGTTACAAAGTAGCAGCCGTTGGCCTTCATAAAGCTCTCAAAGGCCTCGTGAATCTCTTTATCCACGATAACGGCCTGCTCGGAGGCGCAGATCATGCCGTTATCAAAGGTTTTGGAAAGCATCAGGTCGGTGCAGGCTCTTTCGAGATTTGCCGTTTTATCGATATAACAGGGCACGTTGCCGGGGCCGACGCCCAGCGCGGGCTTGCCGGCGCTGTAGGCCGAGCGCACCATGCCGGAGCCGCCGGTGGCGAGGATGAGCGATACGCCGGGATGGTTCATGAGCGCGTTGGTCGCCTCAATAGACGGCGTTTCTATCCACTGTACGCAGTACTTGGGGGCGCCCGCCTTGATGGCTGCGTCACGCACGACCCTTGCGGCCTCCGCCGAGCACTGCTGCGAGGACGGATGGAACGCGAAGATGATGGGGTTTCGGGTTTTTGCGCAGATAAGCGACTTAAAGAGGGTGGTGGAGGTGGGGTTTGTAACCGGGGTTACGCCCGCGACCACGCCTACCGGCTCGGCTACCTCCACGTAGCCTTCCATTTCGCTTTCGTCCACGACGCCCACCGTCTTCTGGTACTTGATGGAGTGCCAGATATACTCGGTGGCAAACATGTTTTTAATGATCTTGTCTTCGTACACACCGCGCCCGGTTTCCTCCACCGCAAGCTTTGCCAACCGCATGTGGTCGTTTTGGCCGGCGAGCGACATCTCGTGCACAATCTTGTCTACCTGCTCCTGTGTCAGGTGCATATATTCCGCGAGGGCTTCCTGCGCGTTGTCCACAAGCTGGTCGATCATCTTACTGATATCAACCGCATCCTGTTTTATTTTCTCTGCAGCCATGTGATAACCTCCTAGTTTTATGATTATGTTATTTGTGTTTATTTCTTCCTTGTGTCTTTATTTTATGTTAAAACTTTAACAATGTCAATGGATTTTGTTAAAAATTTAACAGTCTTTTTTCATCAACTTACGCAGAAGCTTCAGGCTGTTTTTGTGGATTTGCACAAACACATCGGAGCGATGATGCTACAAGCGGCATGCGTCTTGCCCGCGGCACAAGGGAGGATGATTCCATTTTATTATGTGCCGCAGCACCGCATACATGTACGCAAAATCCTATTCGCGACACCCTGAGGAAAAAGTATAATGAATAAGCGGTTGCAGATACTGTTGTTGAAGCTTGCGCGATGGGAGGATAAGGACCGGATGATCGTTGTTTTTTTTAGAACGGTATTGCTGTACCTGCTTATTATTGTGTCGCTACGGCTGATGGGCAAGCGCCAGCTGGGCGAACTGCAACCCTCCGAACTGGTGGTGACGATACTCATCTCCAACATCGCCTCCCTGCCCATCGAGGATACGAACATTCCCCTGCTTGCCGGTGCCGTGCCGATTTTAACCCTTGTTTCGTTTGAGATTATCATCTCGGCTATCAGCTTAAAGAATATACGGTTTCGCACATTTATATCCGGCAACACAAAGGTGATTATCAATAACGGCCAAATAGACCAAACCGCGATGCGGGAGCTGCGCTTTTCGGTGGACGATTTGATGGAGGAGCTGCGCGGCAAGAGCATCTTCGACGTGCGGGACGTACAGTACGCGACGGTGGAGACCAGCGGAACGGTAAGCGTTTATCTTAAACCGCAAAAACAGCCCGCTACAGCCGAACAGCTGCAGATTAAAGCCAAAAACATCTCCCCTCCCGTTGTGGTAGTAAGCGACGGGGACATTATAGACCAGGGGCTTTCGTTTTGCGGAGCAGACCGTAAATGGCTGGAGGCCTACTTAAAAAGAACCGGACATCAGTTAAGCGACATCTTCATTATGACGCTTGATACATCAATGAGCGCCTATGTAATTCCGAAGCAAAAGGGGCAAAAAAAGACTTGAAACGGTTGGTGATAGCGCTTGGGATTATCGCGGTCATTTTGGGCACCGCCATAGTCTCTCTGCTGATACTCAGGGAGGCCTGCGATATCCTCACACAGCAGACAGACAACATCTGCGCGAGTATCGACGCGGGGAACTTCGAGGAGGCTTTTGAGCAGGCGCAGCAGCTTGACAACTACTGGCAGGAGCATAAGGGTATGCTTTCTTACTTTTTCAGGCGGCATCAGATCAGCGATATCTCGAACAGCATCGCCCTTCTGAAGGGGCTGATACGGCATCAGGATACGTCACAGGCCGCCGCCTCCTGCGAGGAGGTCGCCCATCAGATCAACGAGCTGTGGCAAAGCGAGCTGCCGTTGCCCAGCAGCGTGCTGTAGCCGGCTTACCCGGCGCCTGAATGCCGCCCATTCGTATCACGGCGTACATTGCAATAGGCAAAGGCCCAAAAACAAAGAACAGCCTTTCGGCTGTTCAATGTTTTTCCATCATTGTTTTTAGTTCTTTCATGAAGGTAGTCAGGTCGCCAAACTGGCGGTACACTGAGGCGAATCTTACGTAGGCAACCTCGTCGATCTGCCGCAGCTTTTCCATTGCAAGCTCGCCGATCCTTTCGGTAGTTACCTCACGGTCGAGCGAGTTTTGCAGGGTAGTTTCAATGTCGTTTACCGCTCTCTCGATCATATCGAGGGAAACGGTTCGTTTTTCGCAGGCCCGAAGGAAGCTGTTAATAATCTTACCCCGGTCAAACGGCTCTCTCGACTTGTCCTTTTTTATCACAATCAGGGGCAGTGTCTCCACCACCTCATAGGTGGTAAAACGTTTGGCGCATTTTAAGCACTCTCGTCTGCGCCGAATGCTCTTACCTTCGTCGGTAGGCCTTGAATCGATAACCTTGCTTTCTTCGTAGGAGCAAAAAGGGCATCTCATAACAGTGTACCTCCGCATACCCTGCGATACCAAAATATTCTTACACTATGATAGCATATTTTATCACATATAACAACATAAAACGACATTAAAGCCGAAAATTACTCCGGATTTTCAACGGAACAAAAGCGCCATGTAGTCCTCCACCACATCGGCAACCGCAACCGGTGTGACCCTGCCTCGCCGCAAGGCTGAAATAAGCTCTTCAACCAAGCCCTGATTGGTAGAGATGTCTGCAATGGTTATATTCTCTACCCCACTCTCGGCCGTCTTGGTAACGACCACGCCATATGTAACAATAGGGCCGCCGCTTAGCTCAATCACAGCCGGGTCCAGCCTCGTTTCTACAATACTGTAGGTTAGCTGCATGTCCTCCGATAACTGATGTTCGAGCTTGTCCAGAAATACTACTCCTTGCACGTTCTTCTCTCCTTCCGTATCATAAAAAGCGAATTACTTTTATTGTAGCGAAAGGGGAAAGAAAATAAAAGGAAAAGCGTCCAACATTATCAAGTGTAATTCGACATTTTTCGCAAGCGCAGGTGAATTATTATAAGAATAATAAGCCTTATGTTAACTTTTGAAGATTCGCTTGTCGGATTTTGTCGCATTATTCATTCATTTTACCTAAGTTTACTAAATTATTTAGTGACGTGAGTAACTCGTTGTTACTATCGAAGTTTTCCCGGTATAGCTCGATAATAATACTGCGGTCATACCGCAAGGATTTTAACTTCGTTAAAAGTTTGCCGATGTCCAGCGTACCTTTTCCGATAGGCAGACAGTCCTGCAGGGCGGTATGGTCGCTTAAATGCACGTGGATGATATTCTCCCCCATCGCGCCTATCATATCGTACAGGTCTTCACCCGCACGCACCGCCTGCTTGGTGTCCAGTACAAAAGAGACACGGCCGCCCAGCGCTTCTTTCATCTGTGCTATGAACTCCGCGGAATGAGAGCGGCAGCGCACCACGTTCTCCTGCGCAACATGCACCCCGTAGCTTTGGCCCAGCTCATACAGACTTGCGTAACGCTCGAAATACTGCCGGGGCGAAAAGCGGCCCTCACGCCGGTCTCCGTGAAACACAAGAATATCGCTGCCAAGGAGGTTGCACACCTCAAAGTAGGGCTTATAGAGCTCCAGCGCGTCGGCAAACCGGCGCGGATAGTCGGTAAACATCATAAACGGCTCAAAGCCGCTGGTAAAGGGATGTACAGACACCATCTTGGAACCATAGGCGTTACCCATCGCATAGAGCTCTTTCACATAACCCGCTTCAAGCTCCGAAAAGGTGTTAAAGAATATCTCAATCGCCTTTACGCCATTTTTACAGTAGTACTCAAAGGTTTTCTCGGTTTCCTGCGGGTAAAGGCAGGCGGTAGAAAGCCCGTACAGCATCTCATCACAACCTATTCGACAGGCAGCCACTACATATGCCCGGCATGCCTACATTAATACCATTATATTGCGTGATGCCCTATTTGTCTAGGGTGCACGAGAAAACATTCCGAGCGACAAAAAGAGCATACGGCAAAAGGCCCTCGCCTTCACCGTATGCTCTTTACATGCTAGATAAACCTTTAGGAGCCGAGATATGCCTTCTGGATGGCGGAATCGTTCTTCAGCTCCGCCGCCTCGCCCTCTTTTACAATCAGACCCGTTTCCAGCACATAGGCCCTGTCGGCAATTGAAAGCGCCATGCTGGCGTTCTGCTCTACCAGCAAAACCGTAACGCCACTTGAATTAACGTCCTTGATGATCTTGAAAATCTCCTGCACCAGAATGGGCGAAAGGCCCATGGAAGGCTCATCGAGCAGCATCATCTTGGGCTTTGCCATCAAGGCGCGGCTAATGGCAAGCATCTGCTGCTCACCGCCCGAAAGGGTGCCCGCGAGCTGCGATTTTCTCTCTTTTAAGCGCGGGAAGATGGTAAACACCTTCTCGTAGTCGCCGTCTACCGCGGCCTTGCCGTCCTTGCGGGTGTAGGCGCCCATCTGCAGGTTTTCCATAACCGTAAGCCCTGAGAAGATGCGCCGGCCTTCGGGCACATGGGCGAGCCCGAGCTGCAGAATGCGGTGCGGCTCGACGGTTTTCAGGTTGGTATCCATAAACGAGATGTCACCGGCCTTGCTTTTGATCATACCGGTAACGGTCTGCAGGATGGTTGTTTTGCCGGCGCCGTTGGCGCCGATCAGCGTAACAATCTCACCCTGCTTTACTTCAAAGCTTACCCCGTGAATGGCGTGGATGGAGCCGTAGTATACCTGTAAATTATCAACCTTCAGCATGATGATAATCATTCCTTTCTTGCACCTTGCCGGGGAATTATGCGGTTTCGGCTTGCCGAAATTTCGGTCGTTGGCCGAAAAGCACAAAACCCAATATGAAAGATTTATCTTTCATATTGCCCTCTAACTCTCACTATCCGCTTTGCCTAAGTAGGCAGCGATAACCTTTTCATTGTTCTTAATCTCCTCAGGCGTGCCCTTTGCGATAACACTGCCGTAATCAAGAACGATGATCTTCTCGCAGATGCCCATGACCAGATGCATATCGTGCTCTATCAACAGGATGGCGATGTTGAATTTATCGCGTACAAAGCGGATGGTATCCATCAGCTCCTGCGTCTCGGTGCCGTTCATGCCCGCCGCGGGCTCATCCAGAAGCAGCAGCTTGGGCGAGGTGGCCAGCGCGCGCACGATCTCCAGCTTGCGCTGCTGCCCGTAAGGCAGGTTGGACGCGATGGTGTCGGCCTTGTTCTCCAAGCCGAAGACGGCCAGCAGCTCGCGGGCCTTCTGCTCGTACTGCTCCTCCTCCCGCCAGAAAGCGGGCAAACGAAGCACGCCTTTCAAACAGGAGTACTTCATATGAACGTCGAAGCCTACCATGACGTTTTCAAGCACCGTCATATTCTTAAACAGGCGGATGTTCTGGAAGGTACGCGCGATGCCGCTTTTGGTAACCAGATAGGTCCTCTGCCCCACGATGTTTTCGCCATCGAGCGTAATCGTGCCGCTGGTGGGCGAGTATACGTCGGTGAGCAGGTTGAAAACCGTGGTTTTGCCCGCGCCGTTGGGGCCGATCAAGCCGACGATCTGCGACTGCTCCACCGTGATGCGCACGTCATCCAGCGCCTTCAAACCGCCGAAGGTAATGCCAAGGTTCCGTACTTTTAACAGTGCCATCGCTTATCCCTCCTTTGACTTGTTTTTTGCGTTCTTGTTTTTGCCTGCAAAAAGCTTGTCCAGCAGTCTGGTTAACGAAAACTCGTAAGTTCCGAGCAGGCCGGAGGGCTTGAAGATCATCATGACGATGAGCAGCAGCGAGTAGATGAGCAGGCGGTAATCGGAGAATGCGCGCAGCGCCTCGGGCAGTGCGGTGAGCACCGACGCCGCGAGGATGGACCCCGTAAAGCTGCCCATACCGCCGAGCACCACCATAACAAGTATCTCGATGGAACGCATGAAGCCGAAGTTCGACGGGTCAAGAATGGTGATATAGTGCGCGTACAGACCGCCCGCAACCCCCGCGAAGAAGGCGGAGATGGTAAAGCCCAGTATCTTATAATAGGTGGTGTTGATGCCGCAGGACTCGGCGGCGATCTCGTCGTCGCGGATAGACTTGATAGCGCGGCCCTGCCGTGAACGGATGAGTGCGAACAGGATGGCGATGACAACCACCATCACCCAGTACACCATACCGAAATAATCGTAGGTTTCGTCCGCCGGGGTCGGGATGTTTTTAAGGCCCTGCCCGCCGCCGGTAAAACCGAGGTTTAAGATGATAACGCGGATGATCTCGCCGAAGCCGAGGGTGATAATCGCCAAGTAGTCACCGCGCAGGCGCAGCGCCGGAATACCAATGGCAACGCCGAAGACAGCCGCCACCAGCCCGCCCACCAAAAGCGAAACCAAAAAGCGGAGCACCAGCGGAATCCCCTCGGGCATGTTCATGGTAAACAGCGCGGCGCCATAAGCGCCCACCGACATGAAGCCCGCATGACCGAGCACGAGCTGGCCCAGAAAACCGGTGGAAAGGTTTAAGCTTGCCGCAAGGATGATGTTAATGCCCACCACAATAAGGATGCCGCTATAGTAGCTGTCGATAATACCGGTAACCATAAGCACCCTTAAAACAATGAAGAGCACCGTTACCGCGATACCGTTGATAAGATAGGAGCGTAAATTTTTCTTCATGACACCCACCCTTACACCTTTTCTTTAACGTTCTTGCCCAGCAAGCCGGACGGCTTAAACAAAAGCACAAGGATGAGGATGCCGAACACCACGGCATCGGCGAGCGTGGAGGAGATGTAGCCCTTCGTCAGACTCTCGGCAATGCCCATGATCACACCGCCTAAAATAGCGCCCGGGATGCTGCCGATACCGCCGAGAACGGCCGCAATAAAGGCCTTTAAGCCCAGCATAACACCCATATAGGGGTCTACCAGCGGGTAAGACGAGCTGTAGAAAACCGAGGCAACCGCCGCAAGGCCGGAGCCGAGGGCGAAGGTGATGGAAACGGTCGTGTTTATGTTAATACCCATTAGCTGCGCGGCGGCGGTATCCTCCGATACGGCGCGCATCGCCTTGCCGATCTTTGTCTTCTGCACAAAGAACCAAAGCACAAACATCAGCACCAATGAGACTGTGATTGTCAGCAATGTATTTAAGCTTATGGGCTTGTCGCCGATGGAAAATGCGACGCCGTCAAAGCTGTTGGGGAACGGGCGCTTGTTGGACGAAAAGATTAACAAAAATACATTCTCAAGAAGCATGCTCATACCGATGGCGGTGATAAGCGCCGACATTCTGGATGAGTTTCTGAGCGGCTTATACGCCACCCTTTCAATCAATACACCAAGTATTACGCAAAACAGGATGGAAAGCAGCAAGGCTACCCAGATATTCGCATGCAACGAGGCAACGGCAATCAGCGCAACGTAGGCGCCCACCATGATAATGTCGCCGTGCGCAAAGTTAATAAGCTTGGCAATACCGTACACCATGGTGTAGCCAAGCGCAACCAGAGCATAAATGCTCCCAACCTGAAGCCCGTTAATCAGTTGGTAGATAAAGTTCATAGTCTTCCTCCTCCGGGCGAGTTAATGTGCTTTCACATCATTCTTCTTCGATTTAAGTAGGCTAAAACAGTTATGTTATTACAGTAAATCAGTTACAACCGTGTCCGCCGCTGATCTTTGCGGCGGACGGCTGTAACCGAGTTAAAAGATTCGTTTAGTGTCGACCGTTATTGGGGAGTAACCTTGGAGTCAAGCGTATAAGCGCCGTTTGCAATCCTGATGATAGCAACGCTCTTTACGGGGTCGCCAGAGCCGTTGTAGGTGATGTGGCCGGTAACGCCCTCGTAGTCGGTCTCGGACATCGCCTTGATGATTGCGGCCTTATCGGTGTTGCCGGCCTTCTGGATAGCGGCGATCAGGATCTTGGCGGAGTCGTAACCCAGTGCGGCGAACGCGTTGGGGTCTTCGTTATACTTCTTCTTATAATCGGTGAGGAACTTCTGGATAACCTCAGAAGGGTCCTGTGTGGAGTAATGGTTCCCGAAATAAGCACCTTCCACAACGCCTACATTGCCGGCATCCAATGCGCCAATGACGCCGTCCCAGCCGTCGGAGCCAAGCAGGGTTGCGGTAACGCCAACCTCTTTGGCCTGTGTGGCAATCAGGGCAACCGTGTTATAGTAGGAGGGGATGAACAGTACATCGGGGGTGCTCTGGTTGATTTTGGTGAGCTGGGCCTTGAAATCGGTATCGCCCTTGCCAAAGCCCTCGTAAGCAACTACTGTCGCACCGGCAGCCTCAACCTTCGCCTTAAAGGCCTCGGCGCAGCCCTTGGAGTAGTCGTCGGAGGTGTCGTAAAGCACCGCGGCGTTCTTTGCGCCGAGGTTCTGGGTCGCGTAAGTAGCCATGATCTCGCCCTGATACGGATCGAGGTAGCAGGCGCGGAACATGTTGCTGCCGTAAGTAGTAACCTCAGCGGCGGTAGCGGAAGCGGAGATCATCGGCATATTGTCCTTCGCCGCCTTCTGCGCTACGCTGATGGTAGGCTTGCTGGTAACGTCGCCGATAATGGCAACAACCTTCTGGCTGGAAAGCTTATTATAGGCGTTAACAGCCTTTACAGGGTCGCCCTCTTCGTCTTGTTCGATAAACTCAATCTGCTTGCCAAGAATACCACCGGCAGCATTAACTTCTTCAATAGCAAGATTCGCACCCTTGCTTACCGCTGTTCCGTAAACCGATACATCACCGGTAAGCGGAGCAAGCCCACCAATCTTAATGGTGTTCCCCGACGACTGCGCGCATCCGGCAAAAGCAAGCGAGGCAGTCGCACAGGCCAGTACAACTGCGAGACCTTTCTTCAAGCTCATGTGTTTGTCCTCCATTCAATATACATTTATAATAACAGGGTAATATCGGTATTATACCGAAAGCAACCGACATCGCCCTGTAATTAACCATTATAAACCATAAAATTGCAGCCACTATGCAGGCATAGTCCAATTGATTTTCTTATTATAATCTATCCCGTTCTATTTTTCAATGCACTTCATGCGATAAAACAGGCAAAATGGCTGAATTTTATCTGTATTATATAAAGAAAACGAAGCATTTTCAAGCCCGATTTATCCGATGATGAAGGTTTAAGGTTATCGTCCTGCATATTTACCAAGATTCTTATATGAAGCGCAGCACCCATTCCACCGCAAAAACAGTGGCGCAGGCGCACACGGCCACCGTGAGCAGGCTCTTTTCGCGCAGGGCAAGGATAACCGCCGCCATCAGCCCCGCGGCCGCCGACCACACCGAGGCGGTAGCGGTAAAGATGGCCGGGATGGTCATAGCCGTGAGCACCGCGTAGGGCATATAAAATAAAAAGGATTTTACGGTGCGGTTTTCAATCTTTCTTTTAAAGATCACGAGGGGGAGCATACGGATAAGATAGGTGACCCCCGCCATCAACAGCACATAAACCCAGAACTGCCCGCTCATTCGCTTTGCGCCTCCTCTATGGGGAAGAGTAAAGCGCCGACAGTCGAGGCGATAACCGTGCAGAGGATGACGGCAAAGCCGCCCGAAACGCGGTTAAGCCCCGGTACCCACGCAAAGGCGCAGCTGAGCAGTGCTGAAATACCCGCAACCAGCCGCACGGCGTGCAGCTTTTTGGCGGGTGGCAGCACAATGGCGATGAACATGCCGTAGATGGCAATGCCAAGAGCGCTGCGTATCGCGTCGGGCAGTAAAGCGCTCGCGGCCGCGCCGACCAGCGTGCCCGCTACCCAGCCTAGGTAGGGTGCCGTCATCAGCCCGTACATGTACCGCCTGCCCACCTCCGCAGGCTGGCGGCTTGCCACCGCAAAGATCTCATCGGTATTGCAGAACGAAATGACGAGCCTGTCGAGTATGCCCACATTGTTAAGCCTTTGCGAAAGCGAAACGGACATGAGCGCGTAGCGCAGGTTGATAATAAACTGCGTGAGGATCATCTCAAGGTAGGGCGCGCCCGCCGCCATGAGCGAAAGCCCCGCGAACTGCCCGGCGGAGGTGACATTGGTCATGGAGATGAAAACGGCCTGCCACAGCGCAAGGCCCTGCGCAGAGGCCGCCATGCCGAAGGTGAAGGACACCGAAAGATAGCCCAGCGCAATGGGGATTCCATCCCGAAACCCCTTGCTGTAGTCGTTGATAATCCTGCTTTGTTCCATGCTTTGCTCCCTGATCTTTAATACTTATTCCAATAAGAAATAGTATGATGAAAGGCAGTACCCTACAAACCATTTTTGTTGAAAAGCGTCGATAAAAATAGTATGCTGATAGACGTGATTACGCCTTTGGCAATGACGATGATGCTCCGAGGGGTTTGTGTGATGAAAAGGGTTCTGTCTTTTATACAAAATGAGATTGCTCTGGTGCTTGCGGCGCTGGCGGCCGTGTGCTCGATGCCTTTTGTTCCGCCCGACGCCGAATATATCGGTTATATTGATTTTAACGTACTGGCGCTGCTTTTTAGCTTAATGATTGTTATCGCCGGCATTACCAAGCTGGGCGTGTTTGAGGTGCTCTCTCAGCGGCTGATCAGCAAGGCGGGCAGCCTCAAAAGGCTGGCGCTTATACTGGTGCTCCTGTGCTTTTTCTTCTCGATGCTCATCACCAACGACGTGGCGCTGCTTACCTTCATACCGTTTACCGTGATGGTGCTGCGCTTTGCCGGTGAGGAGCGGCTGGTGTATGTAATCACGCTGCAGACCGTCGCGGCAAACCTCGGCAGTATGCTCACCCCGATGGGCAACCCGCAAAACCTTTATCTTTATTCCTATTTTGGTTTGGATGCCACGGAGTTTTTTAAAATCACCCTGCCCATCGTCGGTGTCAGCGCGCTGATGATCGTGGCCTGCACCCTGCTGATTAAAAACCGGCAGATGGAAGTCTGCTTTGCCGAAAAGGCGGCGGTGCGCGATAAGAAGCGCCTTGCCCTGTACCTCGCGCTGTTTGCCGTGTGCCTGTTGGCTGTGCTTAAAATCATCCATTACGGGGCCGCGTTCATCGTTGTGCTGGCTGCCGTTTTGCTGGCGGACAGAAGCCTTTTGCGGCGCGTGGATTATGCGTTGTTGCTGACCTTTGTGTGCTTTTTTATCTTTGTAGGCAACCTCGGGCGCATCGAGGCGGTGAGGGCACTGGTTTCGTCGCTTATCGCCGGAAAAGAGCTGCTCTTCTCCGCGGGGCTCAGCCAAATTATCAGCAACGTACCCGCCGCGGTGATGCTTTCGGGCTTTACCCAAAACTACAAGGCACTCATCGCGGGTACGAACATCGGCGGCCTCGGTACGCTGATTGCATCGCTCGCGAGCCTGATTTCGTTTAAGCTGTACACAAAAAACAGCGGAGCAAGGCCCGCGCTGTACATGGGAGTATTTACCGGTATCAACGCCCTGTTTTTAGCCGTACTGCTCTTGTTTGGGTCGGCTTTAGCCGCCTAACCGGGGCTTTTGAGGGGTTACTCGCCCAGCTCATCGCCGATGGCGCCGCGCAGGATGAGGTTTGCGCGCGCGTCCAGTGGGGTGGGTGACTTGTTGATAAGCACCAGCCTAGTCCCTTCGTAATACTCCACCAGTCCGGCAGCCGGATATACGGCGAGTGAGGTGCCGCCGACAATCAGCATATCCGCGCGGCGGATATAGTCTGCGGAGCGCAGGAGGGTCTCCTGGTCAAGCCCTTCCTCATAAAGCACCACATCGGGCTTTATCACTCCGCCGCAAGCACAGTGCGGCACCCCTTCACTCTGCACGATGGCCGAAACATCATACTGCCTGCCGCAGGCCATGCAGTAGTTGCGGTGTACCGAGCCGTGCAGCTCCAGCACCTGCTTGCTGCCGGCCAGCTGGTGCAGCCCGTCGATGTTCTGGGTGATAACCGCCTTGAGCTTGCCCTGCCGCTCCAGCCTTGCGAGCATACGGTGGGCTTTGTTGGGCTGCGCGTGCAGGCAGAGCATCTTATCGCGGTAAAAGTCGTAAAACTCGGCGGGGTGCCTGTCAAAGAAGCTGCGGCTGAGCATGGTTTCGGGCGGGTAGCGGTATTTTTGCCGGTACAGCCCGTCGGGGCTTCTGAAATCGGGGATACCGCTTTCGGTGGACACACCGGCCCCGCCGAAAAACACAATGTTTTCGCTCGCTTCAACCAGTTTTTTGAGTTCGCCGTTCATTCGCCAATCACCCCTGCCCTTTTCGCATAATGGATTAAAAGGATTCACCATAAAGTCAATACATATTTTACCCCTTCGCGCCTTCGGATGCAAGCGCGTATTAGCAAAGCCGCCGCCCAAGGTTTTTGAGCGGCGGCTTTGCTTAATGATCGCGGTGAAAGACCTCGTAATGGTCTTTACCGTGCTCTTTGGCGTAATACAGCGCCTGATCAGCCTCGTCCACCATCGCCTCGTAGGTGGTGCCCGCCTGCATGCTGAACGAGATGCCGATACTGCCCGATATCTTATAGCTTCCGTTTTCACCGATATAGGCGTTGCGGAAGATCGCGCAGATCTGCTCGGCCTTATCGTAAATAAACCGCTTGGTGCGGACGTTCTTTAAAAAGACAATAAACTCGTCGCCGCCCACGCGCCCGACAATATCCGATTCGCGAAAAGGCTTTTTAAGCCTCGCGGCGATCTCGGTAATCACCTTATCTCCAAACAGGTGCCCCAGATTGTCGTTAACGGCCTTGAAGTTATCGATGTCGATAAACAACAGCGCGTGCATCCCGCTGCCGCCGTATTGCCTCAGATGTTCCGAAACGAGCCTGCGCACCGTCGTTTTGTTGTACAGCCCGGTCAGCGGGTCGCGCTGCGTGAGGTCTTCCAGATGCTCCATCTGCTTTTTCTCGGCATCGATGTCGGTGATCTTGCTGATGGTTTTAACCGGCAGGCCGCACTCGTCCCGCACAATGTGGTTGCTGATGTTAAACCATACAAAGCTGCCGTCCGCCGTGCGGATGCGCAGCTCACCCGTGATGCTGTTTGCCCCGTCGTGCGACTGCTGCTGCATCTTTAGCAGCACCCCAAGGTCTTCAGGATGTACCATTTCACTCGGGAAGAGCATGCACGGATAGTCGTAAACCTTCGGCTCGAAACCGAATTTCTCCTTAAAATTCGGCGTGAAGAACACGGTGCCGTCCATGCTGTTGCTTTCAAGCACGATCGAGTTGCTCTCCTCCACCAGAATGCGGTAGCGCTCCTCGCTGATGCGCACCTGTTCCTCGTTGGTTTTAAAGCGCGTCACATCGAGCAATACCACATAGGACCACTCGTTGCCGTCCTTGTCGGTTACAATCCTGCCGCTGTCGTACACCCAGCGGATTTTTCCGGAGGCGTCCATGATGCGGTACTGGATCTTGCGCTTGCCGTTTTGAGCAAGCTGCTTTGTAATCTCAGCAAGCACCCGTTCGCGGTCCTCGCTATAGATCATGTTGATAAAGCTGTTGTCAAATACGCGGCGGAAGGTTTCAAGGCTATAACCGTAGATATGCAAAAGCCCGTCGCTTAAAAAGCCCAGTGTCTGCCGCTCGTCGTTGCGGTAGCGGAACACCCCGCCCGGCACGTTGTTGGTAAGCGCCTCAAACTCCTGACGGCTCCTGCGCATGGTGGCGCTTTTTTTGTATTCAAACGAAAAGATATAGATTGCGGTGGCCGCAGCCACCAATATCAGCCTGAGTAGAATCATCAACAGGCTTTGAAGTGCCTCAGACGACAGCTTAGCATACTCGGAGGGCACTGCGGTAATCAATGTCCACCCGTTAAGCCCAACCGGCATGTGCGCGGCGTAAAAATCTTGGTCCGCTTGCTGATAGGCTATAAATCCCGGGGTTTCGGTTGTGGTTTGACGAATGAGCTCCTGGATGCTCATCCCCTTTTTGACCGTTGCCTGCTGTAAAAGGGTGTAGAAGTTTTTATATCCCGATACACGGCCGCACGAAAGCAGAGCCTCACCGTCATCCTGTATAATCCACGAGGAAGCGTCGGGGCCGTAATCCTTGACAAAATCGTAGAGCATTCTTTCAAAAAAATCGCTGTGATAATAGCAGGAGATTACACCCACGAAGTCTTCACCGCGGTATACCGGCATCGAGTAGACCATGCTGCGCGCGTCGGTGATGATATCGTAGAGGCTGGACACCGTTTTCTCTCCCGATTGGGCCGCGAGAAAATAGCCCTTGCGGGAGATATCCTGCACGATACTGTCGCTCCGGTACGCCTTACCCGTTTCGTCCGCCACCTCAAGGGCATAAAAATCCTTACCGGAAACAAGCTTTTTAAGCCCCGCCAAAACGTCCTCATCCGTAATGCTTGCGTCGGTACCGATGAAGGAGGCGATGGTTTCCAGTAGGTAAAAGGTGTCTTCTTCTTTTCGTCTTATGGTTTTAATGGCAAGCGACATATCATCGCTTAACGCCACGTTGATGCTTGTGCTGCTGCTGACGATGTTTTCAAGCTCCGGCAAAGAGGCGGTAACCATTACAAAAACCAGCGTTAAAAGAACGGCGGTTTTTAAGATCACACCCCCATAGGCCTTTAGTGAGAATCTATTCTTCATCCAAATCCATTCCTTTACAGAATACCCCCCAAGGGTTACTCTGTGTGGCTCTATGCCTGGAATTAGTCTTTGACGGCCCCCCCTTAACTGTCTGCACACATTACCCGGTTGTATGCCAGCATCTCAAACTGTGAAACCGGCATAGGCTTTGCAAAATAATAGCCCTGCACCATATCACAGTCGATTCCCTTCAAGAAATCGACCTGCTCCTTCGTTTCAATGCCCTCCGCTACGGCCTTCATCTCCAGGTCGCGCACGATATGAATCGCGTTGGCGGCCACTTTTCGGCTGCGGTCGGCCTTATCGGTTTCGGTAAACATCATGCGGTCAAGCTTGATGATATCCACCGGCAGCATATTGAGCAGGTTGAGCGACGAATAGCCGGAGCCAAAATCGTCCATCGACAGCTTAAACCCTTTATCCTTTAGCTTCTCCATTACGTCAATGATTTGCTGGGTGTCTTCAAAAAAAGCGGTTTCGGTAAGCTCAATCTCGATGAGCTCGGCCGGAATGCCATGGCGGCTCACCATTTTTTCGAGATCCTCGACAAACCCCTGCTGACGGACATGAAGGCGCGACATATTTACCGCAATGGGCAGCGGCGTTACGCCCTCGTTTGCCCACTGGTTGAGGATGCTGCACACCTTTTCATAAACATAGCAATCAAGCTTTAGCAAAAAGCCGTTGTGCTCGAAGATGGGGATGAAGCGGTTGGGGGTTAAAAAGCCCAAGGTCGGGTGGTGCCAGCGTATCAACGCCTCCGCCCCCGCGATGCTTTCGGATTTCAGGTCGTACTTCGGCTGCAGGTAAACCTCAAACTCATTGTTTTCAAGCGCCTTATACATGGAGGCTTCAATCTCCTGCGTTTCGATCACCTTCTGGCGCAGGGCATCGTCGTAGAAAAAGATAGCGGTGTCGTACAGCTCTTTCACATTCTGCTTGGCCATCTGCGCATTCTCGTGACAGTAGTCAAGCGGCAGCGCACGATTTACAACCACATAGACGCCGCAGGCAAAGTTTAGCTGAATCTGGTTTTCGCTGTAGGGCACGCAGAAAAGCTTCATGCTCTCAAAAAGCCTTTCAAGCCGCCCCCTGAGCTGCTCTTCGCCGTCAAACCGCAAAAGCGCCGCGAAGTTATCATCCGACGAGCGGGCAAAGGTTTCGTCCTCTCCCACAAAATCGGAGAGCTGCTGTGAAACATAGAGCAGCAGCTTGTTGCCCTCCTTAAAGCCGTAGGTGTTGTTAATGGCCTTAAAGCGGTTAATGTCAAACAGCACAAACGCATAGCGCTGATTTTTGGCCAAAAGCGCCGTTGCCTTTTTTTGAAAAGCGGTATAGTTCTGGTGGCCGGTAAGGCTGTCGACATAAGCTAGGCGCATAAGCTGCTCTTTGCTGCGCCGCCTGGTTACGAAGAAGATGATTAGAAGCGCGATAAAGCCGACTGCCGCGACAGAACCCATCGCCACAAGGTTTTGGGAACCGGATAAAAATTTAAGCGGCTGCGGAAGACTGGCCGCACGACCGCCATGGGTGGCTTTAATAGCGCTGATAAAGGGTGCCCGGTTACGAAGAAACGCACCCGATACGCCGCCCTGCGCAGCAAAACCGGATACGTTTATTTTGTCGGAATACATGCGGGTAATTCCAGATAATTGACGTGTGTTGGCGTCTGCCCTAATTGCATTATCGTATGCAAGACCGAATATATTCAGCAACACCAGCCAAATAGCTGCAGCAATTGTGGTAGCAAGTATGATTACCAGCGCTGTCCATTTAGAGTTTAGCTTAAATTTGGGCTTCGCCGTTGATTTCATCATGTTGTCATCCTTTAATCTGGCCGCCTGCTTTCTGCGTTAATGAGTCAAGAGACCGAATTGTGGTAATATGATGCATAAAATCATCAAGATAGAAAATATAGTTTAGCAAAGTGCATGCTTTCAATATACCACATTTTATTATAAAAAACAACCAATCGCGATAGCATGCGACGCCAAAAGTACTCATAATTTTTATGTATTTTGTGTTGCAATATATACAACAAATGTTATAACAGTGCCTTTTTATGCAAAAAGGGGGGAGCCTGTGCAACACGCGGCTCCCTCGAAAGTGTATATGGATGTATTGTAAAACAGGCTATTGGGCGGCTTTGCTGAGCATTTCTATGAACCGCCAGCTGTCGGCGCACATATCGTCGATGGTTTTTTCCGCCTCCCACGCAAGCAGTGCCTTGGCCTTGGCGGTGTCGGCGTAACAGGTGGCAATATCGCCCGGGCGGCGCGGGGCAAAGTTTAGCGGGATATCGCACCCGCTCGCCTTTTTGTAGGCGGCTACAATCTCCAGCACGCTGCTGCCCTTGCCGGTGCCCAGGTTGATGGCCTCGCTGCCCTTGTGCTTTAAGGCGTAGTTGAGCGCGCTTAAATGCCCGCGCGCAAGGTCTACCACATGGATATAATCGCGCACGCCGGTGCCGTCGGGGGTATCGTAGTCGTTGCCGAACACATTAAGGCGGGGCAGCTTGCCGACGGCAACCTGCGAAACGTAAGGCAGCAGGTTATTGGGGATGCCGTTGGGGTTTTCGCCGATCAGCCCGCTCTCGTGTGCGCCGATGGGGTTAAAGTAGCGCAGCAGTATGGCGCTCCAGTCCTTGTCCGAGGCCGCGAGGTCTACAAGGATACGCTCGATGGCCACCTTGGTATATCCGTAGGGGTTGGTGGCGGAGGTAGGGTATTCCTCTTTAAACGGAACGGTATTGTTCATGCCGTACACGGTGGCGGAGGAGGAGAATACAATGGTCCTGCAGGCTGCCTCGCGCATCACCTCGCACAGCGCGATGGTGCCCGCGATGTTATTGTCGTAGTATTCCAGCGGCTTGGTAACCGACTCGCCCACGGCCTTTAACCCTGCAAAATGGATTACAGCCCCAATCACATTTTCGCGAAAGATGCGGCTCATTGCCTCTTTATCGCGGATATCGGCATGATAAAACGCAATCTCGTTTGTTTTACCGGTGATCTGGCGGATACGGTCGATGATATCCTCCTTCGCGTTGCTGAGGTTATCGGCCACAACCACCTCATAGCCCGCATTAAGCAGCTCTACACAGGTATGGCTGCCGATAAAACCGGCGCCGCCTGTAACAAGAATCTTCATATTCAGTCACTTTCCTCTCTGTAGACGGTATTGAGCATACGGCTCACCGCGCCTGTTTACACGCTGCAAGATAAGCCGCGTACGCGCTTCTTAGCTCCCCGGCGGTCTCCTCCGGGCAGGTGGGGTTGCAGTGCGCCCATGCACCGGTCTCGCTGGAGGCATTAAACTTCTGCTTTTCGGCCGAACGCATCGGCGGGAAGAACTCGATGTGAAAGTGGTAGTCCTCCGTATAGTCGCCGCTGTTGACGGGCGCGTTGTGCATACACATCATGTAGGGGAACGGGTAGCCGAACAGGCTGTCGAGCATGCCGACCGTCTGCTTAAAGGTAACGGCGAGCGCCCTGCGCTCCTCGGTATCAAACTCGGTGATGTACGCCTTGTGGCGGTTGGAGACAATATAAACGCCATAGGGGTACTCGGTGAAAAACGGCAGGAAAACCGTAAAATGCTCGTTTGCAAAGATAATGCGTCTGCCCGCCTCACGCTCGTTTTTGAGCATGTCGCAGAAGATACATTTGCCCGTATTGCTATAATATTCTTTTGCGGAGGAGGTTTCAAGCATTATTTTTTTGGGGATAAAGGGGTAACCGTAAATCTGCCCGTGGGGATGCGGCATGGTCACGCCCACCACATCGCCCCGGTTTTCAAAGATAAAGCAGTATTTGATCTTCTCGTCCGCCCGCATCGCCTCAAACCGTTCGCACCAGAGGTCCACAAGCTTGGTTACATGCACGTCGCTGAGTTCCGGCACGGTGGTGGTGTGCCCCGAGGAATAGAGCACCACCTCGCATTTACCGTAAGACGGGGCAACCTTAAAGAAATCGTTTGCCACGTCGTCGGGTACGGGCGGGTTTTGCGAGAGGGCGGGAAAGTCGTTATCGTATTTATAAACATCGAACACGTCGGGTACCTTGCCCGAGCCGGGGCAAAAGGGGCACCAGTCCTTGGGCATCTGGGGCCGCGCCTGACGGTTGGACGCTATCATCACCCAATCCTGCGTGAGGGGGTGCCATCTGAGTTCTGCCATGGGATACTCCTCCAATATATTGTTTAAACCCTTCGGGCATTTATACTAAATTCCTTTGATACGTCGCTTAAGTCGAATGACCGTTCAATACGCTTCCAAAGGTGGGGTAAAGTACTATACCATCTCGGGCGAGACGCGTACCCCGCCTACCGGTCTGACCGAGAGCACGTAGCAGCTGCCCTCGCCCATCGCGGCTTCAGTCTCGCGCTGATACTGTGTTAGCAGCTTAAGCGGCACAAAGGCCTGAATAGTACCCGCAAAGCCGCCGCCGTGCACACGGTAAGCGCCTTTGCCCGCCAGCACGCGTTCACTGATGGCAAGAGCCACCGAAACACCCTGCTCGGCGGGGCTGATGCAGGAAAACACGTTCTGCAGGTACATGTAAGAGGAATAACCGGATTCAACGATCAGCCGCTTAAACGCCTCAAAATCGCCCTGATGAAGCGCCTCGATCTGCCGCAGCACACGCGCGTTATCACCGAAAAAGTGGATGGCACGTAAAATCGCCCGATCGCTTACCTGCCCGCGAAGGGAGCCCAGTGCAGAATAAAATTCAGCCTCGTCGACCTCCGAGAGGTATTCCTTGTGAAAATATGCGGCTATAGACTTCATCTCTACGGGGATCGCGGCGTAATCCGGCGTGAGGTCGGCGTGGTTGCCGCCTGTATTGACAATGCACAGCGCATGGCCCGAAGCGGCAAAGTCGAAGCCGAGCTTCTCCACCTTCGGCAGCGAAGGGTCTTTAAAATCGATGGCTACAAAGCTGCCCACCGCCGAGGCGGTTTGGTCCATCAGCCCGCAGGGCTTGCCAAAAAAGCTGTTCTCGGCGTACTGGCCCACCTGCGCTATGCGCACGGGGGAAACGCTGCCGTCGTTGTACAGGTGGCTGAGAATGGTGCCCATCAGCACCTCAAACGCGGCGGAGGACGAAAGCCCCGAGCCCTTGAGCACATTGGAGGTGGTGTAGGCGTCAAACCCGCCTACGGTGTACCCCAGCTGTGCAAGACGTGCCGCAACGCCGCGGATAAGGGCCGCTGCCTGGTTGTATTCACGCTCAACGGGGGCGAGGCAGTCGAGGTGAACGACATCCATCTCGTAACCCTCGCTCTTCACCCGGATGACATTGTCGCTGTTTTTGGCCGCCACAGCGATGACGTCGAGGTTTACGGCAGCAGCAAGCACCCGCCCGTGCTGGTGGTCGGTGTGGTTGCCGCCGATCTCGGTTCGGCCCGGCGCGCTGAACAGCTCGGCCTCCCTGCCCTGCCCGAACAGCGCTTCAAAGGCGTCTGCCGCCTCGGTATAACGCGTCTTCTGCTCCGCGACGCCTTGCGTGCTTGCACAGTACATGTATGCAAAGGCATCGTCAAAGGCCGAGCCTGCCAGCAGCGTCTTTATCTCTTTGGTAAGCATAAGCATCCCCCTGTTTTACTTCTAGCATTATTTTAAGAATCTGTCATTTCATCCTGATTACACGTAAACAATTACTGTTACCTATAGCTTAATTCAGCGGGTATGCTTTTACAATCCCCAATATAATCATTTTTATGGATTTTTGTTGTATGGAATTATTTTTGGAATTGGCCCTTCTCGTCCGCGGTTACTTATGGTAAAATGCAGTTATTCAATTGATTCATTTTCTATGGGATGATGTGACAACTATGGGGAGGATGAGACAAATGGCAGCATGTGAGATTAAGGAGGTTCGGCAAGACGAGCTGGAGGCCTGCGCGGAGGTTGTGCGGCAAAGCTTTGCGACGGTGGCGCGCGATTTTGGCCTTACCCTTGAAAACTGCCCCACCAACGGTGCGTTTATCAAGGCAGAACGGCTCTATGCCGAACGAGTGAAAGGCAATTGCATGTACGCGCTGCACGCCGCGGGTAAGCTAGCCGGTTTTTTTGAGCTGGAGAAGCTGGAGGAGCATCTGTACGCGATTGAAAAGCTTTCGGTACTGCCCGAGCACCGGCACAACGGTTACGGCACGCTGCTGCTCGCTTACGCCAAGCAGCAGGCAAGCGCCCTTGGCGGGGAGAAGATCAGCATCGCGATTATTGAAGAGAATACCGTGTTAAAGAGATGGTATATGGCAAACGGGTTTGTCCCCACGGGCACCAAGGTGTTTGCGCACCTGCCCTTTACGGTTGGGTTTCTGGAATACCCTTTGGCGGACGGATAAGCGTTTGATTTTGAAGTCTTCCAAGAAACAAAAATAGCCGGTGACCCCACAAAAAAGCGGGGGCACCGGCTGTAACTTTTATTCAGTGTTTATTCATTAGGCTTCTGTTCTTTCTCACTCATGTTTTTGCGGTAAGCGAGATAGCTTTCAAGGATGATGGTGGCGGCTACCTCGTCTATGACCGCTTTACGCTTTTTGCCGCGCACGTTGGTCTCGTTTAAATAATGGGTGGCCGAAACGGTGGTGTTGCGTTCGTCCCACAGCTCTACGGGGACGTTCACCATGCTTTTAAGCCGCTCGGCGAAGTCGGCGCACTTCTGGGCGCGGGGGCCGACGCTGCCGTTCATGTTCTTGGGGTAGCCCACCACAATCATAGCCACGTCGTATTCTCTGGCGGCAATCGCCACCTTTTGCAGCGCGAGCGCAAAGCTTTTTTCATGTATTACGCCAATCGGCTCGGCCAAATACTCGGTGCGGTCGCACACCGCAAGGCCGGTGCGCGCGTCGCCGAAATCCACCGCCATAATCTTCATCTGATTTTCTCCTTCTAGGTGTATAGGCTGGGAATGTCCTTTATGGTTTCAGCTCCCATTTGCTGTGCTCCAACTGTTCGGGGGTAAGGTGGGAGGCATCGTTGAGCGTTACAACGAACGGCAGCCCGCTTTCGGTAAAGCGGATGTGCGTCACCGCCGTATTCACGCACACCGGCGCGTGATGAATCCCCTCCGGCCCATAACCAAGCGCGTACGCAAGATAGTTTTGCAAGGCGCAGCCGTGCGAAACCACCACCACGCGCCCGCCCTTGTTCTGCCCCACGATACGGCCGAGCGCTGTTGCCATGCGCTCGTAAACCTGCATCATGCTCTCGCCGCCCGGGGTGGTAAACAGGTGCGGGGTCGTCATAAAATGCTGCACCTCGTCGGGATACTGCTTGTACAGCTCGGCGAAGGGGATGCCCTCCATCTCACCGACGTCTATCTCGATGATACCCTCGTCAATCACCAGTTCCCTGCCGTGATGCAGGTTGACGGCCTGCGCCGTCTTTCGGGCGCGCAGCAGGGGGCTCGAGTAAACCCTGTCGAACTCTATATCCTTAAAACGCTTGGTGAGCTGCACCAGCTGCTTTTCGCCCTCTTCGGTGATATCCGCGTCGGTGCGGCCCTGAAAGGTTCGGGTTTTGTTGCCGCCCGTCTGCGCGTGGCGTACCAGATATAGTTCCGTCATTATCATCATACCTTTCGAAGAATTATTCTATTGGGTGTGGCATAACGGTTCACCCGAAAGGGAAACAATCGTTTGTTTAAGCTACCGCTACCACGGCTGAACCTGCCCTACCATAGAGTTTATATCCTCAATGCCGTTATCGTCAAGATATTTCTCAAGGCCTTTCACAATCTTTACGGGTGCATAGGGGTCGGTAAAAAGCGCCGCGCCCACCTGCACGGCGGAGGCGCCCGCCAGCATCATCTCGGCGGCATCCTGCCAGGTGGCAATACCGCCCATGCCCACAACGGGAATCTTCACGCGGCCTGCCACCTGCCACACCATGCGCACCGCCACCGGGAAGATGGCCGGGCCGCTTAGGCCGCCCACGTTATTTCTAAGGATAGGCCGGCGGGTTTTAAGGTCGATGCGCATACCGAGCAGCGTGTTGATGAGCGACACCGCGTCGGCGCCCTCGGCCTCCACCGCCTGCGCGATGGCGGCAATATCGGTGACATTGGGGGTGAGCTTGACCATAAGCGGGGTATGCTTGAGCACCGGCCTTACGGCGCGCACCACCGAAGCGGCACTCTCACAGCTGGTACCAAACGACGCGCCGCCCTCCTTGACGTTGGGGCAGGAGATATTAAGCTCAATCATCTGCACGCCGCTTTCGTCCAGCCGCTCGCAGATACTGCGGTAATCATCGATTGTGCTGCCCGCGACATTGGCGATGAGCACGGTGTTCTTATCCTTTAAATAGGGCAGCTCATTCTTCAAAAAAGCCTCGACGCCGGGGTTTTGCAGCCCGACCGAGTTGAGCATGCCGGAGGGGGTCTCCGCCACGCGGGGCGGCGGGTTGCCCATGCGGGGGACGGGGGTCATGCCCTTGAGGGATATGCCGCCGAGCGCTGAAAGCGGGTAAAGGCACTCGTACTCCCTGCCGAAGCCGTAGGTGCCCGAGGCGGCAATCACGGGGTTTTTAAAGGGTACGCCCGCGATGGTTACTGCAAGATTACTCATCAAAAACCACCTCCTCGGCCTCAAACACGGGGCCGTTTTTGCACACATGGCTGTAGGACTCTACGCCGTCCTTCTTCGTTTTGCAGGCGCAGCCAAGGCAGGCGCCCACGCCGCAGGCCATGCGCTCCTCCAGCGAAAGCTGGCAGCGCACCCCCTGCTCCTTCGCAAGGGCGGCTACCGCCCTGAGCATCGGCCTTGGGCCGCAGGCGTAGAGGATGTCCGGCTTTTCGGCATGAAGCTGCTCTTTAAGCAGTTCGGTGACAAAGCCCTTGCGCCCCATGCTGCCATCGTCGGTGCAAAGATACACCCCGCAACCGCAGGCGGCAAAATCCTGTTGCAGGATTACGGCGCCCCCACTGCGGAAGCCGAGAACGGCGCGGGCATTACTGCCGTAGTGCTTCGCAACCTCCAAGAGCGGCGGCACGCCGATGCCCCCACCGATGATAGTGGCCTTCTTACCCCGCTCAAGCAAGGTAAAACCGTTGCCGATTGGGGCCATAATGTCTATCTCATTCCCTGCTTTAAGCGTCGCCAGTACCTTGGTGCCCTCGCCGCGGATGTCGAATACCACGCGGATAGCGCCCTCTTGGGGCAGCACCTCGCAGATAGAAATGGGGCGGCGCAGTGAAAAGCCGGGCACGCGCAGGTGGGCAAACTGCCCCGCCTTTGCAAGGGCGGCTATTTCATTGCAGGCGATCACAAAGCTGTAGGTGGTTTCGGCAATCCGGTCACAGCGTGTAAGCGTGTAGATTCCCTGACGGTAGTTCATCGTTAGTCATACCTTTCCGGCTTTATGCATTACGTAAAAATTTTTCGCAAAAGGCATAAATGGGCCCTTTTGCTCGAAATTTTTCTATATTTCTAATTAAGTATTAGGCATAAAGCGTAATTAAAATGCAAGGCCTCTTCGAAAAGGCGGGCGGGGTTTGCCCCGCCCGCCGAAAAAACTTAAATCTTCGTAATATCCACCATGTCTACGTCGTTGATGGTGCTCTCCATCTCCAGGCAGTCGAGCAGGGCGCGCGCCGTATCGATGGAGGTGAGGCAGGCAATCGAGCGCTCTACCGCCTTACGGCGAAGCTTTACGCCCTCGTCCTGCGGCTTTCTGCCCTTGGCGGAGGTGGACATTACATAATCTATCTTGCCGCTTTCTAGGAGGGAGATCACGTTGGGCTTCTCCTCGCCCGCCTTGCGCACGGCGTTGGCCGCCACCATGTTCTGGTTGAGCTTTAATGCGGTGCCCGCCGTGGCGTAGATATCAAACCCAAGCTTGGCAAAACGGTCGGCTACCGAGATGACCTCTTCCTTATCGCTATCGCGCACCGAGAAGAGCACGCCGCCGCGGTTTTTCATGTTGTAGCCCGCAGCCACTAGGCCCTTGAGCAGCGCGTGCTCGAAGGTTTTGGCAATGCCCAGCACCTCGCCGGTGCTCTTCATCTCGGGGCCGAGGTGGGTGTCTACGTCGTGCAGCTTTTCAAAGCTGAACACCGGCACCTTCACCGCCACATAGTCCGCCGCCGGATAAAGCCCGGTGCCGAGGCCGAAATCGGTGAGGCTTTTGCCCAGCATGATCTGGGTGGCCATATCCACCATCGGCACGCCGGTTACCTTGCTGATGTAGGGCACGGTACGGGAGGAACGGGGGTTTACCTCGATGACATACACCATGTCGTTGTACACCACATACTGCACGTTCACAAGGCCGATAACCTTCAGCTCGCGCGCCAGCTTGCCGGTGTACTCGATGATGGTGTTTTTAATGCGCCTGGAGAGATGCTGGCAGGGGTAAACCGAGATCGAGTCGCCCGAATGCACGCCCGCGCGCTCGATGTGCTCCATGATGCCGGGGATGAGGAAGTTTTCGCCGTCGCAGATGGCGTCTACCTCCACCTCGGTGCCCATCATGTACTTGTCGATGAGCACGGGGTTTTCGAGCTTGGTGGCGGTGATGATATCCATGTACTCCAGAACATCCTTCTCGCCGTAGGCGATAATCATGTTCTGGCCGCCCAGCACGTAGGAGGGGCGCAGCAGCACGGGATAGCCCAGCTTTCTCGCGGCCTCGGCGGCCTCTTCGGTGGTGAACACCGTGGTGCCGCGCGGGCGCGGGATGCGGCAGCGCTCGAGCAGCTCGTCGAAGCGTTCTCTGTCCTCCGCGGCGTCGATGCTGTCGGCGCTGGTGCCGAGGATGCGCACGCCCATATCCTTAAGGTGCTTGGTGAGCTTGATGGCGGTCTGCCCGCCGAACTGCACCACCACCGCCCACGGCTTCTCGGTTTCGATGATAGAGCGCACGTCCTCGGGGGTCAGCGGGTCGAAGTACAGGCGGTCGGAGGTATCAAAGTCGGTAGAAACGGTCTCGGGATTGTTGTTGACAATAATCGCCTCATAGCCCGCTTCTTTAAGCGACCACACACAGTGCACCGAGCAGTAGTCAAACTCAATGCCCTGCCCGATGCGGATTGGCCCCGAACCGAATACCAGCACCTTCTTTTTGCCTGACTGGTGCTCCTGCAAAAACTCGGCGGCTTCGTTTTCGTCGTCGTAGGTGGAGTAGAAGTAGGGCGTCTGCGCCGAGAACTCCGCAGCGCAGGTATCTACCATCTTGTAGGACGCATAGCGCGGCTTCTGTATCTTCTGGCCGGATAGGCGCTCGATGGTTTTATCCAAGAAGCCCATATGCTTGGCCTTCAGGTACTTCTCGTCGGTAAGCTCCCCTTCGGCAAGCGCCTGCTCGGCGTCGGCAAGCTTTTTGAGCTTATATAAAAACCAGTTGTCGATCATCGTGGTCTCGTGTATCCAGTCGATGTCCATGCCGCGCTTGATGGCCTCGAATACCACAAACATGCGCTCGTCGTCGCAGTGGGATACGAGCTCCGCAATCTCCGCGTCGGTTTTGGAGGCGAGCTTGGGGAGGTTTAGGGTGTCCAGCCCCAGCTCGATCGAGCGCACGGCCTTCATGATGGCCTGCTCGAAGCTGGTGCCGATGGCCATTACCTCGCCGGTAGCCTTCATCTGGGTGCCGAGGGTGCGCTTGGCGTATACGAACTTGTCAAAGGGCCATTTGGGGAACTTCGCTACGATATAGTCGAGCGCGGGCTCGAAGCAGGCGCAGGTCTTGCCCGTCACCTCGTTCTTGATCTCGTCGAGGGTGTAGCCGATGGCGATCTTGGAGGCCACTTTCGCGATGGGGTAGCCCGTGGCCTTGGAAGCGAGCGCCGAGGAGCGCGATACACGCGGGTTAACCTCGATAACGGCGTACTCAAAGCTGGTGGGGTGCATGGCGAACTGGCAGTTGCACCCGCCCTCTACCTTGAGCGCCGAGATGATGTTGAGCGAGGCGGTGCGCAGCATCTGGTACTCTTTGTCGGCGAGTGTCTGCGCGGGGGCAACAACAATCGAGTCGCCGGTGTGCACGCCCACGGGGTCGAAGTTTTCCATCGAGCAGATGGTAATGACGTTATCCTTGCTGTCGCGCATTACCTCAAACTCGATCTCCTTCCAGCCCGAGATGCACTTTTCAATGAGCACCTGCGTGATGGGCGAAAGGCGAAGGCCGTTGGTGGCGATTTCGGCAAGCTCCTCGGGGCTGTAGGCGATGCCGCCGCCCGAACCGCCCAGCGTAAACGCTGGGCGAACGATCACGGGGTAGCCGATCTCTTCGGCAAAGGCAAGCGAGCCATCCACCGTGGTTTCTACCTTAGAGGGGATAACCGGCTCGCCGATTTCGATCATCGTATCCTTAAACGCCTGACGGTCCTCGGCCTTGTGGATGGTCTCGGGGTTAGCGCCGAGCAGCTTTACGCCGTTTTCCTCCAAAAAGCCCTCCGCTGCCAGCTGCATCGAGAGGGTGAGGCCGGTCTGCCCGCCGAGGGTGGAGAGCACGCTGTCGGGCTTTTCTATTTTTATAATGCGCTTTACCACATCGAGGGTAAGCGGCTCTACGTAGATTTTATCCGCCATCGCCTTGTCGGTCATGATGGTGGCGGGGTTGGAGTTGATGAGCACCACCTCAAGCCCCTCGGATTTTAGCGCGCGGCACGCCTGCGTACCCGCATAGTCAAACTCGGCGGCCTGCCCGATTACAATAGGGCCGGAACCGATGACCAATACCTTTTTGATATCACTGCGTTTTGGCATATTATAAACCTTGCCTTTCCGGCTTTATATTGCCTTCCGCCCTGAGGCTAAAAAGGCGACCATTCAAAAACGTCTGACAGGTTGCATTCCGTTTTAAGTCTTTGATTGTTTCATTAAATCAATAAACCGGTCAAAGAGATAGGCCGTATCCATAGGGCCCGCACTCGCTTCCGGGTGGAACTGCACCGTAAAAGCGCGGGTGTTTTTATAAAGAATCCCTTCGCAGGTGTTGTCGTTGACATTGATATGGCTCACCGTGCCGACCTCGGGGTTTAAGGTATCGCTGAGCACGGCGTAGCCGTGGTTCTGGCTGGTGATGTAGGTTCTGTCTTTTAACAGGTCCTTTACCGGCTGGTTGCCGCCGCGGTGGCCGTATTTAAGCTTGCTGGTCTTCGCCCCCTGCGCGAGCGCCAGGAGCTGATGCCCAAGGCAGATGCCGAAGATGGGCACGCCGGACTGTACAAGCCTTTTTAGATTTTCGATGATCTCGACGTTCTCGGAGGGGTCACCGGGGCCGTTAGTTAACATAATTCCGTCCGGTTTGAGCGCCAGAATCTCTTCGGCAGCAGTATCACCGGGCACCACCGTCACATCACAGCCGCGCTTTTGCAGCGACTTAAGGATGTTTTCCTTAAAGCCGAAGTCCATCATCACCACTTTAAAGTCGTGCCGCTCGCCTGCCGCCTCAAACGGTTTTGCGCAGGTTACCTGCTTTACGGCGTCGGCAATCACATAGCTGCGGATCTGTTTTAAATATTCTTCCTTGTTCGCAGTCACATCCAAGGTGGTGATCATGCCGTTCATTACGCCGCTCTCGCGGATTTTGCGGGTGAGCGCGCGTGTGTCGACACCGCAGATGCCGATAACGTTCTGCTCTTTTAAAAACTCGTTGATACCCCGCTGGCACCTGAAGTTGGAAGGCTCGTCGCACCACTCGCGCACGATGTAACCCTTCACCCACGACTTGCCGCTCTCGGAATCGTAGTCGTTTAAGCCGTAGTTGCCGATGAGCGGATAGGTCTGCGTTAAAATCTGCCCGTAGTAGCTCGGGTCGGTAAGCATCTCCTGATACCCCGTCATGCCCGTGGCAAAAACAATCTCCCCGATGGTGGTGCCCTCGGCACCGAAGCTTTCGCCCTCTATAACAGAGCCGTCCGCCAAGAGGATAAAGGCCTTTTTGGGTGTACCTGTCATATCCTGTTCCCCCATATTGCACAAAGTATGTTGCATCGAATCTATCGCCTAAAGGTTTTACCCTCTGTATGCGTTGATCTCATCCCGCATGTGCAGCACTTCGTCTCTGGCTGCCTGCGCAAAATCTTTTTCGTCGTATCCGCCCTTTTGGTAAGCGCACATAATGGCGCGGGAGGAGTTTACGACGGCGCCAAGGCCGTTTTGGTCAAACGCGCCCGCCACATCCCTGGCGGCACCCCCCTGCGCCCCGTAGCCCGGCACCAGAAAGAAGGTGTGCGGCAATTTTTGCCGCAGCTGTTTTAGCTGCTCGGGGTAGGTGGCGCCCACCACGGCGCCCACCGAGGAATACCCGAGCGCGCCCATGGCCTGTGTGCCCCACTGCTCGCACAGCGAGCCCATCTTTTCATACACGGTTTCATCTGCGATGTGCTGGTCCTGCAGCTCACCCGAGGAGGGATTGGAGGTTTTTACGAGCACGAAGATGCCTTTGTCACTCTGCTTGCAGAAGCTGAGCAACGGCGCAACGCCGTCGGTGCCGAGGTAGCCGTTTACAGTGAGCGCGTCGGCGCCGAACGCCGGGAGGGTCTCCTCCTCCACCGCCGTTTCGCCCAAAAAGGCGCGCGCGTAGCACTCCATGGTGGAGCCGATGTCGTTGCGCTTACCGTCGGCGATTACATACAGCCCCTTGCTCTTAGCGTAGGCTACCGTCTCGTCAAACGCCTTCACGCCCTGCCAGCCGTACATCTCGTAATAAGCGCACTGCGGTTTTACGGCGGGTACAATGTCGCAGAGGGCGTCTATCAGCCCCCTGTTAAACTGTAAGAGCGCCTCGGCGGCACCCGCCAGGGTTTTGCCGTACTGGCTGTAGGCCGCGTTTTTGATATGCTGCGGGATGTAATCAAGCTTTGGGTCGAGCCCCGCCACGGTTACATTGTTGGTTTTTTGTATCTTTTGTATCAGTGTATCAAACGCCATTGGTACGTCCTTTCTGCGGGTTACCCTTTAAACACAACCTGCCCGCCCAAGATGGTATATTTCACACGCCCCGCAAGCCTCCTGCCCGCAAACGGCGTATTCCTTGATTTTGAATAAAAGGTGCCGGGATCTACGGTATATGCCTCATCCGCGTTAAAGAGCACCACGTCGGCGGGGGAACCCGCCTGAAGCGTACCGCCCGAGATGCCAAGTATCCTCGCGGGGCTCAGCGACATCAGCTCAATGAGCTTGCTGAAAGGTATAACCTCTTTTTTCACCAAGTAGGTAATGCAGACGGCCAGCGATGTCTCCAGCCCTACCACACCGTTCGGCGCGGTATAAAAATCGGCCTTCTCATGCGGGGCGTGGGGCGCGTGGTCGGTGGCAATTGCATCGATGGTGCCGTCTCGGATGCCCTCTAAGATCGCCTGCCGGTCGCTTTCACAGCGCAGCGGCGGATTCATGCGAAGGTTTGCATCCTTGGCAAGCAGCTTTTCCTCGGTGAGCGCGAAGTAGTGCGGGGCGGTCTCGCAGGTCACCTTGGCCCCTCTCATCTTGGCGCTGCGGATAATCTCTACCGAGCCTTTGGTGCTTACATGCGCGATGTGAACGCTTGCGCCGATGCTCTCGGCAAGGGCGATTTCGCGCGCCGTAATGCTGTCCTCGCTCGCGCGGTGCATCCCTTTTACGCCCAGCGCCTCGCTTACCGCGCCCGCGTTGAGAATGCCGCCCGCGATGATGTCAATGTCCTCGCAATGACTGGTTACGGGCAGATTCCTCTGTGCGCACCGCTCGAGCGCCTTTAGCATCAGCGCGGCGTTTTCCACCGGCTTGCCGTCGTCGCTCACCGCGACGGCGCCCGCTTTTATCAGCTCGTCAAAATCAGTAAGCTCCTTCCCCTGCATCCCCTTGGTGATGCAGGCCACGGGGTAAACCCGCGCGCAGCAACCGGCCGCTTGCGATTGAATGTATCGCAATACCTCGGCGCAATCGACAGGCGGGTTGGTGTTTGGCATACAGGCCACCGCCGTAAAGCCGCCCGCCGCCGCCGCGCGTGTGCCCGAAGCGATATCCTCCTTATGGGTAAAGCCCGGGTCGCGCAGGTGTACGTGCATATCGATAAACCCCGGAGCGGCATAGAGGCCGTCTGCGTCGATAACGGCACCAAAATTTGAATCGATACCCGCGGAGATTGCCTTGACCTTACCGCCCTCAATCAGGATATCGGCTCTCCCGTCAAGCTGTTGTGAGGGGTCTATAATATGTGCGCCTTTTATCAGGATGCTGTCTGGTTTAGGGTTTTGAACGGATTGCATGATAACCTCCGCACACTACATAATTATACATTGTTATGCATAATTATTCAACACTTTTTTGTTTTGTCCTGTGTAAAAATTCATCCGAACACTGTTTTAATCGTTTGTAAAGATTGCTACCCTATCGGTGCCGTCGCGCTCTTTTACCTGCACTTTTACGGTTTCGCCGCTCGCGGTGGGTAGGTTCTTGCCCACATAGTCGGCGCGTATGGGCAGCTCGCGATGCCCGCGGTCTACGAGCACCGCAAGCTGGATGTTCTTCGGCCTGCCGCGCGACATGATGGCGTCTATCGCCGCGCGCACGCTGCGGCCGGTATAGATTACGTCGTCCACCAGAATAATCTTTTTATCGGTAATCTCAAAGTTTAAAAGCGACTGGTCCTGCCCAAGCTCCTTCCCTTTTCGGTCGTCGCGGTGGGGGGTGATGTCTAATAGCCCTACCTCGATGTTCCTGCCCTCGACCTCTGAAATCTTCGCCGAGATGCGAGCCGCAAGTTCCGCCCCGCGGGAGAGGATGCCGACGATACACAGGTTTTCGGCGCCGCGGTTTTTTTCTATAATCTCAAACGCGATGCGTGTAATGGCACGGGCTACCGCCTTTTCGTCCATGATCTCCGCCTTTTCCTTCACAGGTGCATGCCTCCTTTATTATTTATAGCATTCGACTTTTAAGCATGAAAAAACGGCCAAGCTGTCCGTTTACCTGACAGTTTGGCCGTAATATGCGTTCACAAAAGCCGCCGGAGTAACCTCCGACATTTTTCTATGAAAAGCCGCGACCGCCTTGTCAGCCTCTCCGGACCAACTTAAAGGTTGCCTTTTTGATAGTATACCCCATTAGGCCCGATTTGTCTAGGGCCTGTTCATAAAATATTGCGATCATCCCCGCGGATATTTTGTGACATTTTTGCAGCGACAAGCACATACAAAAGCGGCGTACAAAATGTACGCCGCCAAAATGTATTATGGGTTGACTGCCTTATTGTTTACCATATTGGAGAACCCTTCGAATACCTTGCTGTACTGCTCCTGCTCCTCGGGCTTTGTAATCTGGCTGCTGTCGCCCATGGTGGCATAAATCTTAACACCGGTAGTGGGCGTATAGTCCTTTAAAAAGCCCTGTTTGGCAAACTCCGACTCGCCGATCATCCAAACCGGGCCCTGCACCTGCGGGTTGCCGGGGAAATCTGCCGTCAGGTTTCTGGGCGTGGCCTCCTGGGTGAACAGGTCATAAAAGTCTTGGTCAAAAACGTAGATCATCGCACGGTCGGAGGAGACCTCCGCCATGAGCTTAACCTGCATGGAATAGGCATACTGCGGGTCGGCGGGCTGGCCGTTCTCCCCTTTTTGAATCTGGATAGGTATAACCGAGAGGTTAACCTGCCCGTCGCCGTCGATGTCGGTGAAGTACTTCTCCGCCTGCTGCTCAAACTCCGCGACCTGCTCGTCGCTGACAAAGCGGGAGGTGGCGAGCAGGATGTTTGCGTCATACTTCTCGCGGCCGACCATGTCTCTTATAAAGATGACAACCAGCAGCAGGACAAACAGCCCCGCAATGGTGTGCCACTTATAGTAATACCAATAATTTTCCCACTTACGTTTAAACTCTTGTTGCGTCAATATTTTCACCTGTTTCTATTCTCTTGGGCGCATGGTGGGGAACAACAGCACGTCGCGTATGGAATAGCTGTCGGTAAGCAGCATAATCAAACGGTCTATGCCGATGCCCATACCGCCCGTCGGGGGCATACCGTACTCGAGCGCGGACAAAAAGTCCTCATCGATGTCGCACGCCTCGTCGTCGCCCATAGCCTTAAGCTGTGCCTGACGCTCGAAACGCTCACGCTGGTCTATGGGGTCGTTTAACTCCGAGAAGGCGTTTGCGTGCTCACGCCCGATGATAAACAACTCAAAGCGCTCGGTGTAATCGGGGTCGCTGGGCTTGCGCTTGGCAAGCGGCGAGATTTCTACCGGGTGCTCGGTGATAAAGGTAGGCTGAATGAGGTGCTCCTCACAGTAAGCCTCAAAGAAGAGGTTAAGAATATCCCCCTTACGGTGGCGCTGCTCGTACTTGATGTTATGCTTATCGGCAAGCGCGCGCGCCTCCTCGGTGGTATGAACCTCGCTAAAGTCAACGTTTGCGTACTTCTTTACGGCGTTTAGCATGCTTAAGCGCTCAAAGGGCTTGTCCAGGTCAAGCTCCACGCCGTTATAAGTAATCTGTGCGGTACCCAGCACCTTTTTCGCCACATCACGGATGAGGTTTTCGGCAATGTCCATCATACCGTGGAAATCGGTGTAGGCCTCGTAAAGCTCAAGGAGTGTAAACTCGGGGTTGTGGCGCACCGAGATGCCTTCGTTGCGGAACACCCTGCCGATCTCATATACCTTATCAAACCCGCCGACAATCAGACGCTTGAGGTGAAGCTCCAGCGCAATGCGCATGTATAAATCCATATCCAGCGTGTTGTGATGGGTGATGAACGGACGTGCGGCGGCGCCGCCCGCGATGGTGTGCAGCATGGGGGTTTCCACCTCGAGGTAGCCAAGACTGTCCAGGTACGCGCGAATCTCTTTAATAATCATCGAGCGCTTGACAAAGGCGTCCTTCACCTCGGGATTGACGATCAAATCCACATACCGTTGGCGGTAGCGCAGCTCGGTATCCTTAAGCCCGTGCCACTTTTCAGGCAGCGGCAGCAGGGACTTTGAAAGCAATGTAAGAGCGTGGGCATGTACCGAAACCTCGCCGCGGCGGGTTTTGAACACGAGACCCTTTACACCCACAATGTCGCCGATATCCCACTTTTTAAAGTCGTTGTAGTTTTCCTCGCCGATATCGTCAATCTTTACGTATACCTGCATCTTGCCGCTTGCATCGCGTACATCGATGAAATTAGCCTTGCCCATATCGCGCCAGGCCATGATGCGCCCGGCCAAACAAACCTCTTTGCCGTCAAACTGCTCGAACTGCTCGGTTATCTGCGCCGCGTAGGCGGTGCGGTGATAGGTGGTGATCTCAAAAGGGTTCTTGCGGCTCTCCTTCAGCTCGGTGAGCTTGTTCCTTCTGATTTGCAGAACCTCGGATAGGCTCTGCTCTTCATTCTCCTGCTCGCCGGTGATTATTTCGCTCATTTTGTTCTATCCTTTCCGTTATGCAGACACGGCTGATACTAAAATTCCATTTGAAAACGCCGTTATTAAAAACGGCGCGGCGGCTTTTAGCCGCCGAATTACCGTTTGATACCTCATTCTGTAACAACGCTTTGCATTGCTGCTCCCCGCCTTCGGCGGGAATTCAAAAAAGCGATTTGATCGATTTTTGAAAGAAGGACCGGTGTTATTTTCCGATGGAAAGCACCTCAAACCTGATAACGCCCGCGGGTGCGTCGATTTCTACAACATCGCCGGTTTTATGGCCGAGCAGACCCTTGCCGATGGGCGACTCGTCGGAGATTCTGCCCTTTTCGGGGTCGGCCTCGGTAGAGCCCACGATATAATAGGTGAGTTCTTCGTTGAATTCAATATCCTTTAAGGTTACTTTAGAACCGACATTGATGGTCTCGGTGGAGATTTCATCGTCGTCAAGCAGCTTCACGTTTTTAAGCATCGCCTCGATGGTGGCGATGCGCGCCTCGATGATGGCCTGCTCGTTTTTGGCCTCGTCGTACTCGCTGTTTTCCGAAAGGTCGCCAAACGAAAGAGCTACCTTGATTTTTTCGGAAATCTCCTTGCGTTTTATGGTTTTAAGCTGTTCCAGCTCATCTTCCAGTTTTTTTAAGCCCTCGTCTGTAAGTAGAATCGGTTTTGCCATAAGTCATGTTCCTTTCTTCAGCAGCCATAGCATGGCGAAAATGTAATGTTGCCACGCGGCCGAACATCTGCAGCCGATATCCTATCATAGGCGGCTGCAAATTATTATGTGATGCAATTCCCCATAGTAAACCGTGACAATATTTGTATTATAGTAAAAGCTATAGGGGATGTCAATAGAAGAATACAATTCCCTCTTATTGCAGATTCTAATGAAAACTAATGTCTTCCGCCAAAGCGGCAAGGAAAAGGTATTGTCAGCCTAAAATACCCGGTGCCTTGTACAACGTCGGAATATAGCCGCTCAGCGACGAAAAGGCTACAACCCGCCTGCCCAGAAGCAGGGTTTGCGGCTTTAGCGTCTGAAGCTCATTTTTACCGCAAAGCGCATAAGCGGCACCGAAAAAATAAATGGGGTTTACCCCCTGCGGAACCTGCTGTATCCTCTCTTGCGTCAGGTCTAAGCTGTGAAGCGTCAGTACGTTCCCGCGCATGCTGCCTTCGTTTACCCCGCCGTTTACCGTTATCGGCCCCAGCGCCGCCGCCCTTTCTGCCGCCTGTGACACAGGGGAATAAATCACCTGACAGTCATTAAGCGAAGAAAGCTGTCCGGTAACCACAAGTGGTGCACCGTACAGCGCCAGCAGCTTTTCCTGCATCTGCCCGTAATACTCAAAATTCCGGGTAAAGACCTTTACCGTTGGGGAATGTTTTATCAGTTTTTCCGCAAAATCTCCGTATATTCCGTCTTCGTCTGCAAGGCCGATGCTCCGTCTGATGAGCGGCAGCGGCAGCATTTCACTGATTTTTACTGCTACGTTAAGCATGATCTGTTCGCTCAGCCTTTGGGGGGAAAATAAAAGCTCCGGATGTTCCGCCGGAGGGTCAAGCCCTTCCGCCATCAGCAGCCGGCCCGAGAACCTTGGGGCAAGCGCATATAGCTCGTGATAATCCGCTTTGCCCTTGCGTGTGGGAACCGTGACGGTATAAAAAGAGATGCCGTCCTGTCGGTACAGCTGCACCGCATCCTTTCGTCTGCGCCAAACCTTGATAAGCCCCGACAGGCCGATCCGTACCTTTTTTTGAGGAATTGCAACAACAAACATGGCACCGCCCCCGTTGCTGTGAGCAGAATCGCCCGTTAAGCAAGTATATGCCGTGCTTTTATGTTATCATGCCAGTTAGCCTAAAAATACTGGCACACCCAAACAGGCCTTATAGAACCACCACCCGTGCTCAGCTTGAATTTTTTAAAACCACCTGCATGGTAAATATGCAGGTGGTTAATATGGATTACAATAAAACAAAGAGGATTAACGCCGCGCCCTTCCCACTATAAAGGCAGTTTATGACGCGCTGCTGGCGGCTGAGCTCTCACCGCCCTGAGAAGACGCACCCTCTGAGGAACTCTCGGATGTCGCATTCTTCTTCGTAGCCTCTATAACCTCTATTGCTTTGGCTAACTGCGGGTCTAGGTCGGCCGATTCATCCTCTACCGGCAGGGTTAAAAGCTCCTTTTCGGTTTCAGTCGGTATCTTCACATCAAAATCCGGCTGCAGGCCAACGCCGTTAAAGTTTTTACTCTTGGGCGGGTTGTACAGGGCAATGGTAAAGGATACCGCGGAACCGTCGTTGAGCTTAAACTGCTGCTGCATCGAGCCCTTGCCGAAGGTTTTGGTGCCCACCGATTTCGCCTTGCCGTAATCGCGCAACGCCTGAACAAACAGTTCGGAAGCCGACGCGGTATCACCGTTTGTAAGCACCATCATCGGCAGGTCTACCTGTTTGGCGTCACTCTTCGCAAGGATCTTGGTCTCGCCGTTCTTATAGGTGGCCGATACGATCGTGCCCTCCGGCAGCAGCTTGTCGAGCATGGCCGCCGCGGAGTTGAGCGTGCCGCCGCCGTTGCCGCGCAGGTCAAAGATAAGACCGGTAGCGCCCTGCTTGAGCATCTCGTCTACCGCTAGCTCAAACTGGCTGGCGGTGTTATCGTTAAACGCTGTAATCTTGATATACGCGTTGGTATCCATCAGCTTGGTATATACCGACGGAATATCCACCTCGCGGCGTGTTACATCCACCTGAGAGTCCTTCGCGTCGCGGCGTATGGTAAGGCTCACCTTGGTGCCCGCGCTGCCCTTGAGCTTTTCAAGCGCCTCGTCGACATTTGCGGCGGTGACGTCCATATCGTCCACCTTAATAATCAAGTCGCCCGCGATAAGGCCGGAGTTCTCCGCGGAGGTTTCGGTGTATACCTCGGTAACAAGGATGTAACCCGAGGGGTCTTTTTCCAGCTTTGCGCCGATGTCTACCGTTTTGCCCGCATAGGCCTCGGTGTATAGCTTATACTGCTCGGGGGTATAATAGCCCGCGTAGGCATCGCCCAAGCCGCCTAAAAAACCCTTGGCGATATTGTCCTGCAAGAGCTCTTCATCAATCTTGCCGCTGTAGTTCTGGCGAACAATGCGCTCCAGCTCGGACAATTTTTCATACATCGACTCGCGCTCTTTTAGGTTATAAACCATCGAGTTGAAGTTTGACATCGAAATAACCATGGTGATGGAAAAGGTTACTGCCGCGGTGATTGCCATAAAGGTAAGCGCCGCGCCAAGAGATATCTTCTTTCTCATTCTGCCTCCGTTTCCGCAGCATTCCCCGCCGGCCGGTTAAGGATTCTTATAAGCGGCGAAGCTGCTTTGCCCGGGTAAAATATACTCAAATCTGAAACTAGGTTTTTTGGAAATAGTTCATCGGGTTGGTGTGCTTGCCGTCGATTCTTATCTCGAAATGCAGGTGCGGGCCGGTCGAGTTACCCGTGGAACCGACCTCACCAATCTTCTCGCCTTTGTCCACCCATTGATCCAGGCTGACATTGATGGCGGACATGTGCCCGTAAAGGGTAGTTCTGCCGCCGCCGTGATCAATGATGACATACATCCCGTAGCCTTTGCCGGGGGTATAGCTTGTCTGTACAAAGCTTACCTTCCCTTTGTTGGCCGCCACGATGGAATGACCGTATACGCCCGAGCCGGTGATGTCGATGCCGGTGTGGAAGTCGGCCCCGTTAAAGCGCCAGCCGTAGTAAGACGAAATGCTGCTAAAGCCAGGCAGCGGCCAAGTAAACTCACCGCCCACATACTCGCCGATGCTCTTCATCGACGCGTATATCCTATCCAACTCCGCCTGCGTTTCCTTCATGTCCTTTTCTTTTTCGGCTTTGTTGGCATAGAACTCCGCTTCGGTCTTTTTAAGCAGCGCTACCTCGGCGCTGACCTTGCTTAGCTGTCCGTCCAGTTCCGTCTTCTTCTGGGCCTCGTCGGCCTTCGACTGCTCGAGCTCCGCCTTTGCGGCATCCACCTCGGCCTTAGCAGCCTCGATAGCGGTTTTATCGGTTTTAAGCTGGTCGATTAAGACGTCGTCATGGTCGGTTACACGTTTTATGTACTCGCTGCGCTCTAAAAAATCTGAAAAGCTCTGCGCACCGAAGATGATATTCATCACACTGGAGGTATCGGTCATATATAAAGCGCGTACACGAACCTTGAACAGGTCGTAGTTCTGATCGATATCCGCCTGCTTGGCCGAAATCTCCTCTTCCTTTTGCTCGATCTCCGCGTTGATAAGGGTGATCTTCTCTTCAAGAATCTTCAGCTGCTCGGTAGAGATGTCGATCTGACGGCTGATGGAGTTTTGCGCGGCGATCGTCTGCGTTTTCTCGTTATTGATGCTCTTGATGTTCTGCTCGATCTCTTTAAGCTCTTTCTCCAGCTGCTCATATTCGTCCTTGAGGTCATCGAGCTTCTCATTGTTCGCATTCTTGGTAGCGCTGGAGGTGGTGCCGGAGCTGGTGCTGCTGGTATCGCCGGTATCGTCCTCCTGCGAGCTCTCTTCGGAAGAGCTGTCCGGGGATAACGTCAAGCCGTAGGCGTACTGCGGCAAGACGGACGTAAAAAGCAAAAAGGCGGAAAAGGCCGCTACCGATAACCTGAATATATTCTTGGCTCTGAGGCTCATAGCTTATCCCCCATTATACTGCGAAAAAGTTTGATAGGATGTTATACACGGAGGTGTTTACGTACAAACAACATACTGCCGAAGGTGCCCGAAACAACACCCGCAGCCAAAAAGCCCACGAAGATGTCGAACGCCAACTGGGTAAAGGGCACAAAGTTTTTATAGGCAAGGCCCAACCAGCCGGTGGCGGTTTGGGTAAGATGGGCAAGCAGGTAATCATACCCCGCCCATACAATTACATAGCCCAGCAGCGCCGACAGGACACCGAGAATGGTGCCCTCGATGATAAAGGGCAGACGAATAAAGCTGTCGGTCGCGCCGACAAACTTCATGATGTTGATCTCTTTGCGGCGGTTGTAAACGGTAATCTTAATCGTGTTGGCCGTAATAATCAGCGACACCAATACGAGGATAGACACCACGAAGATACCGAACACCGTCACGGCATTTTTGATGCCGGTGATGGAGGTAGCCACCTCCTCGGGCGCGGAAACACTTTCCACCCCCGTAAGGCCCGCGATCTCCTTTACCGTCTCCGGAAGGGCGGAAAGATCCTTGACCTTTAACTTGTAGGCGTCGGGCAGCGGGTTTTCATCTCCCTGCAGGCCCGCCACAAGGTCACTGTATTCGCCCATCGTCTGGGAGAAGATCAAAATGCCTTTTTCTTTGGGTATGTATTCAATCTCACCGAGATTGGATATCTTGCGGATATCCTCATCGAGCGAGGAGCGAACATCGTCGGAGATATCGTTCTTTAGAAAAACCTTAACCTCGTTCTGCGACTCCACATAGCCGACGATGCTGTTGACGTTTACCGAAAACAGCACCGCGCCGCCGATAAGCAGCAGGCACGCCGTAAGTACGCCCACCGAGGCCACCGACATCAAGCGGTTTACCCAAACGTTCTTGGCACCCTCCTTAAGAAGGTAACCGAAACTGCTTCCCCTCATTATGGCCCCCATTCCAAGCCCATGCCATCAGAAACCACTTGGCCGTTTTCCACGGTGATTACCCGTTTGTTGAAATGTGCAACCAGGTTGTGCTCGTGGGTGACCATCAGTACGGTGGTACCGCAGCGGTTGATTTCGTTTAAGAGCTCAACAATTTCAAAGGATAGTTCCGGGTCGATGTTCCCGGTGGGCTCGTCCGCTATAATCAGCGAGGGGTTGTTAACCAGTGCCCTCGCAAGCGCAACGCGCTGCTGCTCGCCGCCCGAAAGTTCAAGCGGCATGCACTTGGCCTTGGACGCAAGCTCAACAAGCCCGAGGATATAGGGCACGCGCTTGCGGATATCCCGGGGGTTTACGCCCGTTACCCGCAGCGCGAACGCCACATTGTCATAAACCGTCATGGTGGGGATTAGCCTGAAGTCCTGAAACACAACCCCCATCGAGCGCCTGAGCCGCGGAATCTGACGGCGCTTAATGCGGGAGATATTGTAGCCGTTTACCTCGATAACGCCTTTGTTCGGCCGCTCCTCGCCCATAATCAGCTTGATAAGCGTACTCTTTCCGGCACCCGAGGAACCCACTACAAATGCAAACTCACCGTCATCAATCTTCAGGCTCACATCCTTCAGCGCTTTCGTGCCGTTAGGATATATCTTTGAGACCCCAGAAAATTTTATCAAGCGTTTTTCGCCTCCGGATCATAAATGCAATAAAAACGGCTGCCTGCTATCAATATGTCAAAAATCAATTAATACTTTACCGGGTTTGCGGTAAGGTATTTTTTAACCATGAGCGCCACCTTAAAGACAATGGCGTGGTCAAACTCGCGCAGGTCGAGGCCCGTGAGCTTTTTGATCTTCTCCAGCCTGTATACCAGCGTATTGCGGTGTACAAACAGCTTACGGGAGGTCTCGGACACGTTTAAGTTATTCTCAAAGAAACGCTGGATGGTAAACAGGGTTTCGTGGTCGAGCGAATCGATGGAACCCTTTTTAAACACCTCGCGCAGGAACATCTCGCAAAGGGTGGTGGGCAGCTGATAGATAAGCCTTGCGATGCCGAGGTTGTCGTAGCTTACTATCGACTTTTCGGTATCAAACACCTTGCCTACCTCAAGCGCCACCTGCGCCTCTTTAAACGAACGCGCAAGCTCCTTGATGCCCACGATCGAGGTGCCGATGCCCACAACCGCGGTGGTATAAAACTCGCTGGAAAGCGTGTCGACAATCGAACGAGCGAGCTTTTCAAGGTCGCGGGACTCGATGTTGGGCTTAATCTCTTTTACCAGCACCACATCGCTCTCGCTGATGTTGAACACGAAGTCCTTCTGCTTGTCGGGGAACAGGTTTTGAATCACCTCAAACGCGGACACGTCGGTGTTGGCGGTAACGCGGATGAGCACCACCACGCGGCTCACATCGGTGCTAAAGTGCAGCTCACGCGCCTTCACATAGATGTCGCCCGGCAGGATGTTATCTAAGATAACGTTTTTAATGAAGTTGTTGCGGTCGTACTTCTCATCGTAGTACTGCTTGATGCTGGCGAGCGAAACCGCGAGGATTGCCGCGTACTTGGCCGCCAGATCGTCGGTACCCTCTACAAAAACGGCGTAATCGGGACGCGGGCGCGTACCGAAGGGCTTATAGGTATACCCGTCACGTACAAAGGTATCGTGCGAATCGGAAAGATCGAAAGGCTGATAACCGCTAACCTCCAAAACCGTCTCCCCGATTTTAGAAAGCTCGCTGCAGGATACGATGGTGGCGTTCTCGTCTACTACCCCGATAATTCTGTCGATCGAGTCACGCATCTGGTGAACCACGCCCTGAAAAAGTCTGTTTGACATGTTGTACCCCTTCTTCTTAATAGAATTCATCGGCTTATGCAAACTGGGTGAACACCGCTCTAAAATGCAAGCGTAAATTGGTAATAATATGCCCGCAAAATAAAACCTATAACTAAGTTTATTTTACATAATTTTAGTCATTTTTGCAATATAGTAACCCATAAAAGTCTCCGGGATGTTTAAAATCTGTAGGAAATATGCAATCAAACGTCTTTACCTTGTTAAATAGTACATCATTTTAGTTTATTATGTGTTAACAAAATTAAAATTAAGCCGTCTTCCCTTTAAAAAGACGGCTTAATCTGTATAATAAGGTATTATTGTACCCAGCAAAACACAATATATATGTATCGTACCTCTTAAAGAGCCTTTTACTTATTATCAGGCTTGTACTGCCTGATGATCAGGATAATTCCCATCCCGCCCATACCTATGAGCATCAAACGGAGGCCATAAGAGAGAGGATATCGATATCGGGGTTGATGTACAGCAGCATGGCAAGAATCAGCACGACCGGCTGCCACGCGGGAAAGATCTTTGCGCGCAACGCTCCGATGGATACCTCTTTTCATTATTTCTTATGATTAGGAGGCATTGTACACGTTACCGCCTTCTACCGGTAACTCTAAACTATAAAGCTATAGACAGGTCAATACGTTTTTTGAAAAGATTTGAGGGAGACAGAGATAATTTACCTGCTGTTTGACAAAAAAAGCCGACTGCATTGCTGCAATCGACTTATCATTGATAAGATACTTATTAAATTCGGTCGAGTTTGCCGGTCATCGGGTCTATAATCAGGCCGTAAACGCTGATATCCTTTGGAATCAGCGGGTGGCAAGTGAGAAGTCGATTCCAGCAATATATCAATAAATATAACAGAAGGGCTTGAGCCATGTGTACACAGCTCAAGCCCTATAAACGTTAAAACCTATCGCTACCGCGAACTATCAGATTACTCCATCCCAAGTAGAAACCTTTTCCTTCTTGATCTCTACTTCGTCGAACCAGCGGGTGGTTACGCACTTCGACTCGGTGTAGAAGCGGATGGCATCCTTGCCGTGGCAATGCAAGTCGCCAAAGAAAGACTGCTTGTGGCCGCAGAAGGGGAACACGCCTACGGGCACGGGGATACCTACGTTTACGCCTACCATGCCGCCGTCAGTGCGCTTTACGAACTCACGCGCATAGTAACCGCTCTGGGTAAAGATAACCGAGCCGTTGGCAAAGGGGTTGTTGTTCATGATTTCGAGACCCTCTTCGAAGCTCTTTACCCTCTTAACACAGAGTACGGGGCCGAATACCTCGCGATCGCCGATGGTCATGCCGGGCTTTACATCGTCAAAGATGGTGTGGCCTACATAGTAGCCGTTCTCATAGCCGGGCACTACGGTGTCGCGGCCGTCGAGTACCAGCTTGGCACCCTCTTTGATACCGGTTTCGATCCAGTTTAAGATGCTCTGTTTGTGCTCTTTGGAAACCACAGGGCCGAGGTTGGTGGATTTATCGTAGGCAGGGCCGAGCTTCTGCTGCTTGCACAGACGGATCAGTTCGGCAATCAGTTCGTCGGCAATGCAATCCTCTACCACGATGGAGGGAAGCGCCATGCAGCGCTCACCGGCGCAGCCGAACGCGGAGTTGATGATACCGGCAGCCGTACGGGTGATAGGCGCGTCGCGCAATACGAGCGCGTGGTTCTTGGCTTCGCAAAGAGCCTGTACGCGCTTGCCAGCCCCCGCGGCGGTGGAATAAACATGCAGGCCTACGCTGGTGGAACCAACAAAGCTTACGCCGCGAACGTCGGGATGGGTGAGCAGCAGCTCGGCCTCATTGCGGGAGCAGGTGACGATGTTGAAAACACCGTCCGGGAAACCGGCTTTTTTATAAAGCTCGGCAAACTTGAGCGAGGTCATGGGGGTGGGGCTTGCAGCCTTGAGCACCATGGTGTTGCCGCAGGCGATGCAAAGCGGAGCCATCCAGCCCACGGGAATCATGGCCGGGAAGTTCCACGGCGCAATACCGGCGAACACACCCATCGATTCGCGATACAGGGTGGTGTCGAAGCCGGCGGAAGCGTCCATCAGGCTCTCCCCCATCATGAGCGTGGGAATGCCGCAGGCAAACTCGGTCATCTCCTTGGCCTTGAGCACATCTCCCTCGGCCTCGTGCCATGCCTTGCCGTTCTCGGTAGCCACCAGACGGGTGAGCTCCTCAAGGTTTTCGGCAATCAGGTCACGGAGCCTGAAGAAATACTGTGCGCGCTTATGGGCGGGGGTATCGCGCCACGCGGGGAATGCGGCCTTGGCTGCGGCAATGGCGGTTTCTACCTCCGCCTTGGTGCAGCAGGGGGCCTGCGCTAAAACCTCACCGGTAGACGGATTGAATACATCCATATACTTTTCGGTTGAGGATAAAGTGAATTCGCCGTTAATAAACGGTTTTAACCGTTGTACCTCATGCATGTAAAGACCTCCTAAGAATTAAACTTCGGTCTGCTCTATCCCGGGCAGACATTCTTTGCCTCTTATGCTCATTCTACAACAACGCAAAGCGTTGCTGTTCCGCCAAAAACGGGGATCAGTATTGCTTACGCAGCACGTCGGGGCGCAGCAGCTTGCCCACCTGCACGGTAGGCCATTTGGCGGAGCAGGGTGTGAGAACGCGGATACCGTCTTCCTGCAGGAGCACGGTGTCCTCGCACTTGGCGCCCACCGCCGAAGGGTTCCACGCAAAGGCCTGATTGGGCTGTGCAACCTTCTGGCAAGTGCTGTCTACGCGCACTTCACGGGCAAGGTAGCCGGTGAGGCCGCCCTGATGGTGGTTTTTATACTCGCCGTCAAGGCCGTTCTGGTTGTATGCATCCTTGATTTTGCCGAGCACTTCGCCCAGCCTGGCACCTTGGGTCGTCGCGGTGAACGCAACATTCTCCACCTGTAAAAGGGCTTCGTAGCGCTGCGCAAAGTCCTTATCAAAGGCGACAGAGCGCGTAGCGGAGATAACGAGGCCGCCCGCACGGGCGCAGAGTGAGCAGATAACGCCGCGCGTAACCTTGCCGCTCGTGGGAACGTAGTGGCGGAAATGCTTGCTGCGCTCATCCGCCGCCACAAGCATCGTGATGGGCTCGATACCGGCGGCCCACAGGCCGCTGGAGATCATACCCGCAATCTCGAGCTCGCTTACGCCGGGCTTAACGGAGAGGCAGACATTCTCAAGAATCTCCGCCACCGTTTCGCCCGCGCTCGCATAGCGCTCTACTTCGCTGCCCAGCAGGTTGACACGCTCCTGCCTAAACCAGGCATCCAGCTCGCCGTCGTCGGCAAGCTTGCCCAACTTCTGGCGCAGCAGAGCGTCTGTTCCGCCGTCCTCTTCCCAAGGCAGCATCACCGGCTCGGCAAAGCCATGCGGCAGCTCCTCGGCGAGCAGACGGGGGGTCTCAATATTGTTGGACGCGATATAAACGTCTTTTGTCGTAACTACAATGGAACCGCAGGAAACCTCGGAGGCAAGGCCGATGAAACCGCGCGCCCCAGCCGTAATCCATGAAAAATTGGGTTGCTTTTTGATGATTACCCCATCAAGGCCCTTTTCGCGGAGCACGGCGCGAACCCGCTCCACTTTATTGGCACACTCTTCTAAGCGCGTCATACGGTGTTTCCTCCTTTTAAATACTACAGGCTGCTTTTAATGGTACTAGCAATATCCTGAGCGGTGAGACCCAGCTCTTTGATAAGCTGGTCGTAGGTGCCGGACTGGATGAACTGCATCTTGTCCTCTTTATCTCGCGTACCCAGCTGCAGAACCTTGCGGAGGTCACACGGGAATTTATGCTTGAGCAGGTCGCGGCTGAAGTGGTCAAACAGCGCGCCGTTGTTCTGCTCTGCAAACAGCACGGTCGTATTGCTCGCGGTAAGCTCGCGCAGCAGCTCGCCGTCGTAGCTCGGCATATCGACAACCGATACCTCAATGCCCTCGTTATGGAGCAGCTCGGCGGCGGAGAGAGCCTCTAACACACCGTGGCCGCTGGAGATAACAACTGCCTTGGAGGCTTCTGCCTTGCGCAGGAAATAACCCTTGCCGTAGGTAAACTTGTAATCGGGGCCGTAGAGCGCCGGGGAGGGATTGCGCATAACGCGAAGGTATACAAGGCCCTTGTTCCCTTCCGCTATCCACTGCGCCACCGAGAGAAGCTGACGGGGGCAGCAGGTATCGATCACCTTCACATGAGCAAGCTGGTCAAAGAAGCAGATATCGTCGTTACTCATATGGGTGGCACCGTTTACCGCGGTGTCGAGGTTCGAGGCGGTGGAAAGGAAGGTGATATCGAGGTTGTGGCCCTCCGAAAGCCAGCCGTCGGCCGCTTCGATGGCCTCGCAGCGCTCCTGATAGCTAACGGCGATGCGTCTGAACGCCTGCCAGTTAAAGAAGGGGCCGAAGGTGCTTACCCAAACGTTTGCGCCGCTGGTCGCCAGGCCCTCCGCCATGCACATCATGTTGAGCTCGGCAATACCCGAGTTGATGGCGTGAAAGCGGTTGGTCATGCCGGTACCGGTGTACAGGCCGCTTACGTTGGAGAGGTCGGCATCCACGGTATAGAAATCGTCGCTCTCGGCAAAAACCTTGCTAAACGCGATGGCGATATCGGTAGCGCCGTATTTCTTGCCCAGTTCGAGCGCGGGCAGCTTCTTTGCATCATAGGCGAGCGCTTTTTTGCGGGGAGCGGCGCGCTTCACCTTTACGGGAAGCTCGTCGGCAATAAGTTCTATAATCTTGCCGGAGGCGTCGGTCTTTACGGTATAGTGAAGCTTCTTCGCCAGCTTCTCGATAAGAGCGCGGTCAAACTGGTTTAAGTTGTTTACGCGAATGGCGCGGGTGCGGGCCAGGAAGCCGCTCTCGACCTTTACCTCTTCGTCGTTGAAGCTGCCCTTGTGCTTGCCGTTGTTTACGCCGTAACCGCCGAAGCCCTTAACGGAGTTGGAGATGATGGCGGTGGGACGACAATCGCGCGGGAAGCTCTTAAACTCCTCGAGGCAGGCAAGCAGCGACGCCATATTGGTGCCGTCGGCCTCCAGCACGCGGAAGCCGAATGCCTTTAAGCGGTCCGCAATGCTCTCCATGCTGAGGAACAGCTTATGGGTATCGTCGCTCTGGCCGTTGTTTTTATCAACGATAACGCACAGATTATCCAGACGGTGCTCGCCGGCAAACATGAGGCCCTCCCAGCAGGAGCCCTCCTGCAGCTCGCCGTCGCCTACCATGCAGTATACATCGTAGCCGAAATGATCCTTCTGCCTGAACGCATAGCCGTTTGCTACCGAGATGCCGTGGCCAAGCGGGCCCGTTGCCACGGGAACGCCCGGAACCACCGGGCCGGGATGCCCTTTTATCATGGCATTCCAACCGCGGGAGTTTTTGAGCTTCTCTTTGGGGAAGTACCCCATATCGGCGTACACCGAGGCGAGCGCGGCCACCGCGTGGCCTTTGCTGAGCAGGAAGATATCCTGCTCTTCGGTGGTCGGGTCTTCCACGTTAGAGCGGAAGGTGCCGCCGTAATACAGCGCCGTAAGCGGGGCGATCGCGCTCTGCGCGCCGCCGATGTGAATGCCTTTATCCACCGAATACTGGCACTGGATAAAGAGGTTCTCACGGAGGTCGCACTCCTTGATGCCCAGCAGAGCGCTAAGTTCTCTCATGTTTTCCATTACAATCACACCAAACTAAGTACTAAGGTTTTTAATTCAGACTCCGGAGCGGTCTTGATGAACTCAAGTACGCCGGGGAAAGAAAGTGTATTCTTGATGATGTCCTTATCCATTGCGTTAAGGATTTCGGGCATGGTCTTGTGCGCTACGAGAGAGAAGTTGGAGAGCTTCTTTCTGGCGTTTACCTGAATCTCTTTTCTTGCAGGGGGGTAGCCCTGGCCGTAGGTGTCGTTGAACAGCTTCTCGAGCATATAGCGAACGTTTAAGCCGCCGCCGAGGTTGCCGTAGCCCTTGTTAAGCGCCAGCGAGATGCAGTTGCCTGCGTTTACCTGAGAGAACAGGAAGGCGTCTACGGGGTCGCAGAGCAGGCCGCAAGCGGTGCCGGGGAACTGAAGAACCATGTTCATGTAGCCTTGGCCGGTGCCGCAGCCGCCTACGACAAAGTCTACCGCCCTCATGTTCAAAAGCAGCGCAGTGAGGAAACCGGTCTCCATATAGGTTAAATCGGGCTCGCCCTCTACGTTCTTCATGCCGAGGTTGTATACCTCATGGCCCATGCCGTCCAGCGCTGCAACAACCTCGCTGTTGCGGATTTTGGTGCTTCCTTCTGTGATTACTGCTATTTTCATACTACTTCTCCATTTCTGCTCGCAGAAGCGGGCTATAATTTACTCTATTGAGCCGGTTTCCATAACCGTATTCACTTGCTCAAAACTTTGTACTGCGGAGGTGGGGCCAATCTGCGATACACAAAGTGCGGAGGTGGCGGTGCCGAACTGGCAGCACTTGCGAATATCCCAGCCCTTCAGCAGTCCGGCGATGAAGCCGGACATAAAGTTATCGCCCGCGCCCGTGGTGTCTACCACCTTGCTGGGGATAACCGGCAGATAGAATTCCGTCTCGGCGTTGCGCACGTAACAGCCCTTCGAGCCGAGCTTTACGCCCACGTTTTTCGCGCCGCAGTCTAAGAAAACCTGTGCAATCTTCCCGGGCTCCGTTTCGCCGCTGATCGCCGACGCTTCATCAAAGCTTGGGAAGAAGTAATCGGTATAGGCAAGCGTTTCGCGGATGCCGGCGAGGCCGATGCCCATTAAGTCCGCCTTGGTGTCCGCCACGGTGGTAACGCCCTTTTCCCTCGCCGCTTTGAAGAACGCCGTAGCGCCCTTGCCGTCAAACGAGGGCAGGCCGAACATACCGCCGATGGTGGCTACCTTGGCTCCCGACAGCATCGAAAGGTCGATATCATCAAAACAAAAATCAAAGATGCAGCCCTTGTGTGAGCAGAAATGGCGCTGCCCGTCGGGCTTGATCATCATCGCGCACACACTGGTGGCCTTCACCTTATCCACAGCGATACCGGAAAGATCGATGTCCCTGCCGTGCTTCTTTAAAAGCTCCAGCATGATAACGCCGAAATCGTCGTCGCCGCGGCGGGAAAGCAGGGCGGTTTTAAACCCGAGCCGGGAGATGATGATCGCCTGATTGGCGGCATCACCGCCCGGTAACAGGGTAATCGGTGAAACAGGGCTGAGATCACGGGTAAAAATAGATTCGTCCACGGGGAATACCGGGAAGTTTACGACGTTTAATCCGACGCAGACTACATCAACCTTACTCATTCTTGCTACATCCTTTTATACTAAATTCCATTTGAAACAGGGATAAATCCCCGTTTCAAACACGCCGTTAAAAAACGGCGTGAGCGGCTTTTAGCCGCCGGATTGTCGTTTAATACGCTTTCTGCAACAACGCAAAGCATTGTTGCCCCCGCCTTCGGCGGGTTTTAAAAAGCGATTTTATCGCTTTTTAAAGAAGAATTCATATTATACGCCGAGGCTTAAGGGGTGTTCTTCCATTGCGTCCAAGGTCACGCCGGGCATGTACTTGGTTGCCTCGGCAAGAACACGCGCAAAGTTGCCGTGAAGGCCGGTGAGATGGTGGATATACGGCCCAAAGATGAGCTTCTCTTCCCAACGGTCCCAGTTGTCGGTTTCAAACCAAACATAGGTGCTCTCGGTTTCGGGGCCTTCGGTGCTCTTGCCCTCGCCAACGAGAAGCTTGTACTCGTCGCCTACGCCGTCAAAACGGCAAACGGTGATGGGGCCGTCCTTAATGCGCCACTGGCCCTTGCCGATCTCGTTTACAAAGCCGGCTACGCCGGGAGCCTTAAGGGCGTGCGGGAACGGGCCGCAGTGCCACAGCAGCTCGGCATTGTTGTTCTCGGGGTGACGGATGGTAACGTCCGCGAAGAAGGTGATCTGGCGGCCAAGGTCGGCTGCCTGCAGCAGGATGGAGGAGATAGCGCCGAGCACGTCGGTCTCACAGGAAACCGGCAGGCCCTGAGCGGTCAGCTCGCCGTTTACAAAGCAGGGACGGATGCCGACGGTCTGCGGGAAGAGTGTCCAGCACTCGCTGGCAACCGCGTAGCAGTCGTTGATCTCCGCAAGGGTGCGGATAACGTCTATTAAAGCAACAACGCGCTTCACGTCGAGTTCCTTCATTCTGGAGCAGTCTACGCGCGTGGTGAGCTCTTTGATCTTCTCCTGGAACTCGGGGGTATTCGCCTCGATCATCTCGTTCATGCGGTTTACAACCTCGTAGAAAGGCTGCGGCACAACCTCTACGCCGAACTTGTTGAAGAGCTCGCTCTCGTTGTACATAACACTGAAGAAAGGACGGGGACGGTTACCGATCTGCAGGATGCGCATCTTCTTGCGGAAGGCCTGCACAACGCTGATGGTCTGCAAAAACTCTACAAAGCCCTTGGAGAAGCGCTCGTCGTCGAGGTTGCAGTTTACGATGTAGCTGTAAGGGGTCTTGGAACGGAGTAAGCCCTTGCTGGTGGCGAACAGGCCGCACTGGGTGTCCTGCAGGCGGATCTTGCCGGGAACGGGCTTTACATCGCGGGGGCCCCAGAGCAGTACGGGAACCTTTAACTGCTTGGCAACGCGGATGGCAACCTCTTCTGTACCAAAGTTGCAGTGTGCCAAAAAGATACCGTCAACATCGTTGGCCTTCATCTTGGCAACAACCTTATCTATATCGTCAAGGTTATAAATCAACCCGTTGGGTGCAAGGTCATTACAATCCACGATCTCTACCATGGGGGGAACCAGCTCATGGATCTTCTTTTCAACAGCAAATTTTGTGTCGATGGGTACCTGCATATCGAATACATTGCGCTTGATCGGTATGTATCCGAGTTTTACCTTGTTTTCCTTGTACATGATAACATCTCCTGTTATTATTAAAGGCTACCCGAAGCTGAAAGCCTATCGTTTGTCGGCTTCCGGCTTCGGGAAATTCCTTAAAAGTTATTGCCTTGCGCTTGCGAATAAGAGCATATGATCGCGAACGACCTTCTGCACAACCGCGGTAAGGTCTCTCGTGTAGTCTAGGTATGCACCGTACTCTGTGAAGTGGGCCTTGTTAAAGTCCTTTGCCGCCTCGTCCATCGCGGTATAGATGTTTACCTTGTTGATACCGCAGCGGATGGCCTTTACAAAGTCGGCGTTGCTGATGCCGGAGCCGCCGTGAAGCACAAGGCCGCAATCAACCTTGGAACGGATGGCTTCCAAGCGGTCGAAGTCAAGCTTCGGCACGCCCTTATACTGCCCATGCTGGTTGCCGATGGCGATTGCCAGCGCGTCTACCCCTGTGCGCTTTACAAAGTCGGCTGCCTGTTCGGGCTTGGTAAAGCCGTCTTCGCTGACCGCGTCAACGCCTACACGGCCTACATAGCCAAGCTCGCCTTCTACAGACACGCCCATTGCGTGTGCAATCTTTACGATCTCTGCGGTCATTTCAACGTTCTCCTCGTAAGGGCGGGAGGAACCGTCGAACATAACCGAGGAAAAGCCCGCCTTCAGGGCAAGCATAACGCCCTCAAAGCTCTTGCCGTGGTCGAGGTGGATGGCAACGGGGGCCTTTGCCTTCTCAATCATCTTTTTGCAGGCCAAGCTCATGCACTCAGCCGAATAATAATTGAGAATAAAGCGCTCGGGCATACCGAACATGACTGGCAGCTCGGTCTCCTGAGAGGCGTTAAAAATAGCCTGAGCAAATTCAAGGTTTACGATATTGAACATACCCACACCAACGGTGTGCTTACGGGAATATTCAACCAATTCCGTTAATGTTGCAGGAAGCATCGATTATTCTCCTTCATCCTTAAACTATCTATTTACTGTGCAGAGACTACGTAGCTGGAAAGGGATCTGCCGGGGAGCGCAACCTCTGCGGTGCTGCCGTTAAGCCTTAAGAACACGTCCTTCTGATCCTTGGTGCAGTTTAATACCACCACCACGATCTCACCGTTCGGGTTCTGGAATGCGGTTGTCTTAACGCCTTCGCTGAACGTGCTGTTGCCGATGCGAACCGCGCCGCGCTTTACAAACTTGCTGAAATGTGCCACGGAATAGTAGGTCGGCTCTATGCTCACGCTGTCGGTCTCGGGGTTTACAACGATCTGCGCCTTGCAGCCGCGCTCACGGTCGTGGAAAGGACCGCCTTCTTCGTCTACGATCATGTTCCAGTCTACCGAAGCGGCCATGTAGTGGTTGAAGTTGTTGATGATCTCGGAGGCGTAAATCTCTACGCCGTTCCAGCTGCTGTGCGGGCCGGGTGCGGTCTCGCCGCGCGCTCCGCCGAGGCAGAACTCCGACATAACCAGCGGCTTATCCGGGAAGGCTTCGTGCGCCATGTCAAGGCCGGTGTAATGGTCGCCGGAATACCAATGGAAGGCGATGCCCCAGATATCCTCTTTGGCGCCCGGCACCTTAAAGGAATCGCGTGCACGGTCGTATACGCGCTCCTTATTGTGGTCCCAGATCATGATTTTTACGTCGCCTAAGCCGGCTTTTTCAAGCTCGGGCTTTAAATATTTATGTGCAAACAGGGCCTCTTCCTCTGCGGTATACTCGCAGCTCTCCCATGTCTGCCATGCCTTCGCCTCGTTCTGCACGGTCAGGCCAAAGAATTCGATGCCCTCTTTTTTGTATTCGGTGAGGTACTTTGCGAAATACTTTGCCCATGTGCCGTAGTACTCGTCTAAGAGGCGCCCGCCGTGGCAGATATCGTTGTTGCTCTTCATCCATGCGGGAGGGCTCCAGGGAGAGGCGAAAAGGCATAAGCCGTCAGCGGTCTCTAACGCCGCCTTAATGTAAGGAATAATGTATTTGCGGTCGCGGTCAACCGAGAAGGTTTTAAGCTCTTTGTCGTTTTCTTCAACATAGGTATAGTGGTCGAGAGAGAAATCGCAGGAATGGATGTGGGTACGGCAGAAGTTGTAGCCGAGGCCCTTCTCCGGGTTAAAGTAAGCGTCGATAATCTCGCGCTTGCTCTTTTCACTCATCTTGGAGAAGTTGTATGCCGATGTCTCAGTAAATGCGCCGCCGAAACCGATAATCTCCTGATAACGCACCTCGGGGAAGATATTGATCACCATATTTTCGGTCTCAACATCCTTCTTAAACGACACATCCTGCTGCGGCGCCAACATCTTGGCGGCACCTTCTTGGCTCAGAAAAACCTTTGCTTTTTGCATCACGGAAACTCCTTTCGGATTTTGTTTTTACCTGTCAGTTTACTCAGCTTAACGCTTCCTTAACAAAGGAAACGACTTCTTTGTACTTTAAATCGTCCATTTTAAGCCCGGGGAAATAGGCCTCGAAGCTGAAGGTCCCGTCATATGCAAGGTTGCGAAGGATCGTAAAAATATGCTGCAGGTTCTTCGCATCATAAATATCCGGCATATGTCTTCCGAGCGTGCAGGCAAAATGAATATGACCAATCCACGCCCCGTTTTGAGCGATCAATTCTTCCCGCTCTCCGCTCAGCGCAAAATGGTAGTAGTCAAATATACTTTTAACATTGGGGCGGCTAAGGCGCTTTGCAAGCGCAGTGCTTTCCTCAAACGTATTGATAATATTGCATTCCAACCGATTCAGATGCTCTATCTCTATCTCTATCCCATTCTTCTCCGCAACGTCTGCTATAAAGCACAAGCGGTTGAAGATCTGCTCTTTCGCAGTTTCCATTGAAAAATCCGACGGGACGGTGCGCGCTCCCGCGCTGCCGAAAACCACCTTGCCCACGCCAAGTAAGGAAGCTCTTGCCAAAGCTTTTTTGACATAGCTTTCAAAAATATCTTGCTGAAATTCGTTCCCTACAAGGCGTACACCGGGCGGGAAAAAGTTGTTGCAGGTAGGACACGGCAGAGAGTCGGTAGAGAGGGACTGAACCAGTGCCTCAAACCGCGCATCGTCATACCGCATCAATCTATCAAGGGAAAGCTCGATATATTCAAGGCCGAGCTGCTTGCAATAAGGAATTTGGTTAAGCCCCAAATCATCGGCATCGGTGGTATTCATGTTTGTGCATATTCCCAACTGCATAGTAATTCCTCATTAACAAGTAATATGTGTGGATAGTAAGTGCAAAATGGCCGTATCAGCCCTTTACCGCACCCAGGGTCAAACCGCCGACGATATGTTTCTGCAGAACGTTTAAGAACAGCAGTACAGGAATGATCATGAGCACGGAAGCGGCCATGATTAAGCCCCAGTCGGTGTTGTTTTCCTGCATGTAGTTATGCAGGCCGATAGGCATGGTACGGTGTTCGTCCTTTTTAACCAGCAGCAATGCGATAAGGAACTCGTTCCAGCAGTTGTTAAATGCAAGGATAGCTGCGGAAGCGATACCCGGTTTCGCCACCGGTATAACCAGACGGAAGATAACCTGCATACGGTTGCAGCCGTCGATGCGGCCCGCTTCCTCCATATCGTACGGCACGCCCTCAATAAAGCTCTGCATCATCATAAGGCTCATGGGGAGCTGGAACGCAGGATAAGCCAAAAGCAGGGTGTACCATTTGTTGGTGATGCCCATGCTGTTGAAGGTGAGGAACAGCGGAATGATCATCTGCAGGGTGGGGAACATCTGCACCATTAAAATAAAGGTGGTGAACAGTCTGATGCCGCGAACCTTGCCGTTGAAACGAGCCATTGCGTAGCCGCCGAGGATCGCCAAGGCAACCGAGGTTATAGCGGTGCCTGCCGCAGAAACAAAGCTGTTTTTAAAATAGTTCAGTACGCGGATATCGCTTAATACCTCTTTGTAGAACCCCAGCGACCATTCGTCCGGGAGGATACCTCTGGTAGTATAAAGCGTTGCCTCAGAACGGAAAGAGGTACCCAGCATGGCAATAAGCGGCAGCATGGAGATAGCCAGCATGAGAGTAAGGACGATATACGGTGAAAGACCGAGGATTTTGTGCAGCGTCTTGTATGTCTTGTCGTGTGCAACGGTTGTACTCATTATCCTTACCCCCTATTTCTTGCGATTAAGCATTCTAAAGTAGATCGTTGTAACAATCAGCATAAACACCAGCATCAATGTTGCCATCGAAGATGCGTAGCCCATTGTCATACGAGAGAAGGCCGCGTAGTAAGCCTGAATAGACAATACGTAGGTAGCCTGATTCGGGCCGCCCGAAGTAAGCAGGAAGATCGAATCGAAGCTGTTGAATGTCCAGATAAACATCAGCGTGGTGCACATACCGGTTACGCCGCGCAGCTGAGGCCAGGTTACATGTCTGAATACCTGCCATACGTTTGCGCCGTCAATACGCGCCGCTTCTTTGATGTCTTCCGAAACGTTCTGTAAACCAGCAAGAAGAACCAGCGCCATAAACGGATAGTTCTTCCATGCATTTACCATGATAACGGTAATCTGCGCCGCTGTCGGGGTAGAAAGGAAGGCTATCGGTTGAGAAGCGAGGCCCAGAGATTGAAGCATTATGTTGATGATACCTACCTGATCGTTTAAAGCGTAACGCCAGATGTAAGCCGCTACCACTGCGGGAATTACCCAAGGAATCATGAGGAATGTGCGGAAGATACCGCGCCCTCTAATATTCATATTCATCAGCAGGGCAACGATCATACCTAAAAGGTAGCTGATGATTACCGTGCCAAGGGTGTAAACGATTGTAAAAAGCGCAGTGCTCCAGTAGGATTGATCGGTGAACAGATTGATATAATTTTCAATACCCACAAATTGCGTGGGTCTATCCGCTATCAGGCGCCTGTTGGTGAAGCTGAGGCCGATACCTTGAAGCATTGGCCATAATCTGATGGACAAAAGCACTAAGCCAGCCGGCAGAAGAAGCATCCAAGCAAAAAATCGATCACTTTGCGCGAATCTCTTCAACTTCATTCAATGTTCCTCCTTACCTTAAAAAAATTCGGGGCTACGGCCACAGTCGTAGCCCCGGAAGATGTACTACTTCAAATAGGGAACGATATTGCGTTTACTGACTTAGATTATTTACCACCGAAATCAGCCATCAGCTTGGTAGCGTCATCCTGTTTCTGCTGGAGAAGCTTCTCAGCGGAATCGTTTGTGGTAAGAATAGCCTGAGACAGTGCAGACCACCAACGCTCAGCGTCGAAGGAGTTCTGGGTGAGCCAGCTGGTGATGTTGGGAGCGGGGTAAACAAGGGTTTTAACCTGTGTGATGTAGTTGTTATCGATGAAGGCACGGGTGAAGGGGTCAGAGAGGTTTCCCTTGAAGCTAGGATCATTGAGCCAATCCTGACGAGCAGGCAGACCGCCCATACCGGCGTCTTTATTACCCCATACAGCGATCTGGTTCTCAGCCCACCACTTCATGGCAGCCTTGGTAGCTTCGGGGTTCTTAGACTGGCTGTAAGCCATGAGCGCGTTGATGGCAGCTGAATAACCGTTGTTGCCGTTAGCGGAAGGGCCTGCAGGGATGGGGAGCAGTGCCCACTTGGAGTCGCCGCCGTTAGCGCCAACCTGGGTACCAAAGTTACCGCCCATGCCAAGAACCATAGCAACCTTGTCCTGGGTAGCGAGCTGGATTACCTCGGTGTTGGTGTAAGCGCTCATGCCTTCGGGCATTAAGCCTTCAGAATTGAGCTTTTTGATGAAGTTTACAGCCTCAACGTTCTTGGGGTTGGTCCAGTCGGGAGCCGTGCCGTCCGCAGACCATACGCCGCTGCCGTTCATAGCAAACCAAAGCATGAACAGTACGTTACCGTCAGAACCTTCGCAAGGATAAGCTAAGCCGTAAACGCCCTTAGATTTATCGGTAAACTGCTTGGCAGCCGCATATAACTCGTCCCAGGTCTTGGGAGCGGCGATACCTGCTGCATCGAACCAGTCTTTACGATAAAGCATGAAACGGGGGTCTACGTTAAAAGGAATACCAACCTGAGCGTCGCCAACCTTAAAGTAGTTGATAAGGTTGATGTCGTATTTGTCAAGTGTGCCGTCTGCTTTCCACTCGTCAATGATCGAAGAAACGTCCATGATCTCGTTCATTGCGTAGAACTGGAAGCTCTGGTAGCCGCCGCCGGTGCTGAAGTCAGGACCTTCGCCTGCAGCGATAGCGGTTGTAAATGTCTCGTAGCGGTTTGCCCACGGAATGCCCTGATACTCAATGGTGATGTTGGGAAGATCCTTGGAGATAGTAGCCGCGTGCTCGCCAGCAATCTTAAAGTAGTTGTCGCCGCCGCCCTGCATATCCCAGAACTTAACAGTTGCGGGCTCGCCTACGGGTGCTTCAGAACTTGCAGCGTCGCTGCTGGCGGGTGCAGAACTTTCCGCTGCCGAAGGTGTCTCAGTGCCGCTGCCGCAAGCAGCCAGAGATACTAACATCTGAGCCGCGAGAAGCACGCTAAGAATTACCTTGAATCGTGACATGATTTCATCCTCCACTTTCTTAATTTCCTTGGGGTTATATTTCATATTTTAGAGAACCACCGGTTTGCTAATGATCCCTAAAACATGATAACAAAAACAAAACAACCGCTTTAACGTACAGATTAAGGATGTCCATTGAATATGTACATATGAGTATGTCATATAAAATGCGTAATTGACGGGAACAGTGCCATGTACGTTAAGCAGTTTATTTACTATATTAATATAGTAATCCTTTGTAATGAGGCATAAACATCGGGAAATTATTTTACGATATTACTTAATATATTGATGTTAAATAATTTATTTTATTATTATCGTTTTCGTTGTTTTCGTCAATCTATGTATAAGTTATAAATCAACGAGTGTTTTTGTGCATTTTTTGTGATTTATGTTCCTCATTTCGTTTCACATTATAGCATATTGTTTTTTACAATGCAATATATTTCTTGAATTATATAAAACGCAATGCTATAATGGTAAAAAAGTTAATTATATTGCATAGATGCGTTAATTAGCTGAATTATGGAAAGGGTTGGTTTACCTAATGGATGGCGAAAAGAAGGCAGTACTGCAAGCAGCTGCGAAACAGATTCGTTGCCTGCTGATGGATGAACTTGGACATCTGGGTGTTGGGCATGTAGGCGGAAGCCTCTCGATTGTCGACACACTGGCAGTACTTTATTTCGACAAAATGAACATTGATCCGAAGAACCCCAAGATGGAGGGCCGCGACAGGCTTGTACTTTCAAAAGGACATGCAGGCCCCGCGTTATATGCTGCTCTCGCATACCGCGGTTATTTTGATACAGAGTTACTGCACACACTCAATAAACCCGGCACGCTGCTGCCCAGCCACTGTGATATGCTGCGTACCCCCGGTATCGATATGACGGCCGGCTCGCTTGGTCAGGGGATCTCCTGCGCGGTAGGCGTGGCGAAGGCACTGCAGATTAAGGGTGAAGATTCCCATGTTTACTGCATCATCGGCGACGGTGAGAGCCAGGAGGGACAGGTATGGGAAGCCTCTATGGCCGCCGCTCAGTTTAAGCTGGACAACCTGATTGTAATGCTCGACTATAATAAAATGCAGATAGACGGTATGGTGGACGATGTAAACTCGCTGAGTGACCCCGCAGCTCGCTGGGCTGCTCTGGGCTTTAAAACCTTCGAGGTGGACGGCCACGATGTCGAAGCCATTGCGCAGGCCATCGACAGCGCAAAGAAGGTAACAGGGGCGCCCAGCCTGATTGTTTTAAATACCATCAAGGGCAAAGGCGTTTCTTTTGTTGAGAAGGCGGGCTTTGGCTGCCACAACATGACAATCTCCCCCGAGCAGACTAAACAGGCCCTGCAAGAGTTAATGATTGAAGGAGTGAAGGGATAATGTCTCAAAAAGAAATGCGCGTTGTTCTTGCCGAAACGCTGGAAAAGATGATGACTAAAGACGAGCGAATCGTTGTTATAGACGCCGACCTGGCCAAGGCCAACGGCACCTTCGCCCTTCGGCAGAAATTCCCCGACAGAGCGCTGGATGTGGGTATTGCCGAGCAGAACATGGCATCGGTTGCGGCAGGTATGGCCTCCTGCGGCATGATTCCGCTGATCGCGACCTTTACTCCTTTTGCCACCCGCAGGATCTGCGACCAGATTACCATTTCAATCTGCTACACCAAGAGCAATGTAAAGATCATCGGCACCGACCCCGGCCTTGCTGCTGAGTTAAACGGCGGCACCCACATGAGTGTAGAGGATATCGGCGTGCTGCGCAGCATCCCCGGTCTCGTGATCTTCGAGGCGGTGGACAACACCCAGCTCGAGCAGGCGCTGCCCCAGATCATCGCCTACGAGGGCCCGGTATACCTGCGCATGTTCCGCAAGGTAATCGGTGATGTATTTAATAAGGACAGCTATCACTTTGACCTCTTCAAGGCCGATGTGATTGAGGAAGGCGCCGATGTAACCATCTGTGCTTCCGGTTTAATGGTACAGGAGAGCTTAAAGGCGCTTGAGATTTTAAAGAGCGAAAAAATCTCTGCTGAGCTTATTAATGTACACACCATTAAACCCTTGGACGAGGACACAATTATTAAGTCCGCTTCCAAAACCGGCGCGGTAGTAACCTGCGAAAACCACAGTGTTGTAGGCGGCCTCGGCTCCGCGGTAGCGGAGGCCTTATCCAAGAAGTTGCCCACCCCGATTCGCATGGTTGGTATTCAGGACCGCTTCGGTCAGGTTGGTACCCTTCCCTTCTTGATGGAGGAATATAAAATGACCGCGAACGATATCGTGAAGGCGGTTAAAGAAGCGATGGCCGCTAAAAAATAGTACATTGATAAACATCTATTCCGTCACAGCACATTCAATGTAGTTTTAAAATGAACTGCGTATAAAAAAGGCAGGTTTTGCCCTGCCGAATCCTCCCTTTTAACGGCACCAAGTACCGGCCTTCTTAAAAAGATGGCAACCGAGAGACGTACGTGCTTGGCACTGGGAAATGAACATCATCGGCTGGACAGCATACTTTTGCCGTTAGTATGCCTGTTCAGCCATATTTATATCGACTGTCGTATATCTATTTGCTATGAACTTTGCCTATAAACAAAAAAACGCCGAAGAAATATTCTTCGGCAGATTTTCTCGTATTGTTTGTTTTTTTAATCCATCGGTTCTGCGGCCACAACTTCCTCTTCGCCCATCGGTGTGTAGATGGCACCGTTGCCGAGAAAGTCTTTGATTACAATCGAGGCGCAACCCAGATCATCCAGCTGCAGGTTCCGGCTGCTCTTGGCAATCTCGGTCGTCATATCCCCGTGGTTGAGCTTCTTGATCTTCTCTTTAAGCAGGCGCATAAACTTGTCGCTTTCAAAGGGGAAACCGTACAGCGTGATCCGCTGCGGGTCGATCAATCCGATGGCGTCCACCAGCATAAACGCGAAATGATCGAGCGCACCGTCTATGATTTCGCACACCACGCGTTCGTTGCGGTCAAAGCTTTCCATGATGTTTTCCATTGTAATCTTGGATTTATCCCCGCCGGTCAGCTGATATAGGATGGGCGTGCGGGTGGAGGAGTAATGTACCCCCAGATGATTGGCGATAATGTCAAAGCCGACTTCGGTTTCCAGACAGCCCCGCTTACCGCAGCGGCATACAGAGCCGCGGGGGTCGACCACGAAGTGCCCCAGCTCCATCGCGTGGTAGCCGTAACCCTTAAACAGCCCGCCGTTTAATATAAACGCACCGCCGACCAGCGGCCCGAACTTGACAAATAGCATGCTCTGGATGTTCTCGTGGTGGTTAAACAGCATCTCCCCGCTTGCCACACAGCGGATATTGTTGTGAGAAAGCACCTTGATTCCCAGCCGCTTTTCCACGATATCCCGCACAGGCAGGTTTGCCTCCCACAGGCCAAACGAATTGACGCTCACCCCGCGCTGGTCGTCGAAGATGCCTTTGATGCCCAAGCCCGCACCGATAATCCAGCGGCGCTGTTCCGGGGTTAAGCTGTTCATATAATCGAGCATCTGATCACAGATGGAATCGATAATCTCTCTGCCGCTCAAGGAAGGATCGAAATGCAGGTCTTGGCTGAAATCGATGTTGCCGGCAAGGTCGATGCAGGAGATTCTCACCTCCCGCGTAGGGATATAAGCGCACATCACCTTAAACTTGGTCAAATCGATCTCTAAGATGACCTCTCTGCGGCCCATGCGGCTGCTGCCCTCAACCTTTTTCGTTTCAATCAAAACGCCTTCGGCGATCATGTCGCTCGTAATGTGCGAGATGGCGGCAGGCGTCAGGTTTAGGCGGGTGGCAATCTCCTTGCGTGACATACCGCCCGAGGAATGCAGCAGGTTGAGCACCGCTACTCGGTTGGATACCCGCAGGTCGAACATGTTTTTTCCAATATCACTCATGATTTTTCCTCCACATCTGCAAGGGATAGATCCGCCAATAGGTTAATTAGTATGTGCTATTTTAACAAACTTCAAAGAAGTTAATTAACTAGATTACCTAAGACCCGTAAAATATAGCGTTATTATGAAACATCCTGGCATATATGTAAAATAAATTGGGCACAATCGACGTTTATTTTTAAACTTTTTATTTTTATATTAGCATACGGAATGAGGTTTTACAATATAATTTTTTTCAAAATAAATAAATACCAAACCAATACAAATTCAACGCGGTTTGTCTATTATTTTTTTGAACATTATTTTTTAAAATATAAATAATGTGTTTAACCGAAAGGATGATTACATGGCTCAAAAAAGTATAATAGTAGCAGGCAGTAGCAAAGGTATCCCGCCCGGCATGGAGGCGGAGCATATACCAAGATTAAAGAAGCATCGGCGTGGGCAGCCATCGTGCGCAAGCAGCTTGCCCGATGGCGAGGGATTGATAACACATCATTGAGGCACGGCAAGACTGCCGTAAAGGCGCATAAGCCCGCCTTCCCCCAAAATTTTGCTGAGGAGTGACGGATATGAAAGAGTCCATACACAAGTATTTTAAGGTTGGCCTGATTAGCTTTATGGCATATCCCGCCAATCTGCGGGGCGAGGACCCCGACGTGGCACAGGTAATCAAGAAAATCGCCTGTGACGACTATTTTGATGCCATTGAGGTAAACTGGATTAAGGACGCTGCCACCCGTACACGGGCTGCGCAGCTGCTTAAAAGTTCACATATGACGGTATGCTACGGCGCTCAGCCCCGCCTTTTAACAACCGGAATGAACGCCAACGCGATTGACGAGGCCGAGCGCCTTAAGGCCGAGGCCACCCTGATCGAGGCCATTGACGAGGCGAAGGAACTGGGCGCGGAGGGCATTGCGTTCCTCTCCGGCAAGTGGCAGCCCGAAACAAAGGCGCAGGCCTATGTACAGCTGTTAAAGACGACCCGCAGGCTGTGTGACTACGCGGCGGACAAGGGTATGAAGGTTGAGCTGGAGGTGTTTGATTATGATATCGCCAAGGCTTCGCTGATCGGCCCCGCCCCTTTAGCAGCCCAGTTTGCGGCCGATATGCGCACCACCCACCAGAACTTCGGCCTGCTGATTGACCTTTCGCACATCCCCATGACCTACGAGAGCCCCGAATTTGTGGTGCGGACACTCCGCCCCTACCTCACCCACTTCCACATCGGCAACACGGTATGCACCGACCCGAGCCTTGAGGGATATGGCGACGAGCATCAGCGCTTCGGTTTCCCGGGCGGCGCCAACGACACCGAGCAGGTTGTGGAGTTCTTGCGGGTACTGAAGAACGAGGGCTTTATGGATGCCGAAAGGCCCTATGTGCTGTCCTTTGAGGTAAAGCCGTGGAAGGATGAGGACCCCGATATTGTGGTAGCCAACGCGAAACGCGTGCTCAACCGCGCGTGGGCCATACTGCAGGACTAAAAAAGGAGGCGTATGCTTTGAAGATTGTTATACTGGATGGATATACCGAAAACCCCGGCGATTTAAGCTGGGAGGGCTTTGAAAGCTTGGGGGCACTTACGGTGTATGACCGTACCCCGGCGGACAAGATTGTGGAGCGCATCGGTGACGCGGAGATCGTTATCACCAACAAAACCCCCATCTCTGCGCAGATACTCAGTGCCTGCCCGGCAATCAAGTACATAGGGCTGCTCTCAACAGGGTATAATGTAGTGGATATTGATGCCGCTAGAGTCAAAGGCATCCCCGTGACCAACATCCCCACCTACGGCACCGCTGCCGTGGGGCAGTTTGCCATCGCGCTGCTGCTGGAGATCTGCCACCACATCGGCCATCACAGCGAGGCGGTGTACGAGGGGCGCTGGACAAAAGGTGAGGATTGGTGCTTCTGGGACTACCCGCTCATCGAGCTTGCCGGAAAAACGATAGGTATTGTCGGTTTCGGGCGCATCGGGCAGGTTACGGGCACCATCGCCAAGGCGATGGGTATGCGGGTGATTGCCTTCGACCTTCAGCCAAACGACGCAGGAAGGGCGATTGCCGAGTATGTGGAACTGGATACGCTGCTTACGCAATCCGACGTGATCAGCCTGCACTGCCCGCTCTTCCCTGCCACTCAGGGCCTTATCAATAAAGAAACCATCGCTAAAATGAAGGATGGCGTCATCATCCTAAACAACTCCAGAGGCCCGCTCATTGTGGAGCAGGATTTGGCCGATGCCTTAAACAGCGGCAAGGTGGCGGCCGCTGGCCTTGACGTGGTATCCTCCGAGCCGATTCGCGAGGATAACCCGCTCTTGAACGCCAAGAACTGCATCATTACACCCCACATCTCCTGGGCGCCGAAGGAAAGCAGGAAACGGCTGATGGACATTGCCGTAGAAAACCTGAAAGCGTACCAGAGCGGCAGCCCCGTAAATGTCGTAAACCCCTGACTGCCCCAGGCAGAATAAACCGCTATCCATATTTTAGGTAGAATATAGGTTGAAAGAAAATCTTTCAACCCTCGAAAAACTGTCTGTCCGGGTAAAACCCTTCCTGCCGCTATGCGGCACCGACACTTTTTAAACTTGGTTTTATGCCCTATCTTTTGGGCGTAAGGCCCAAAAGATAGGGCATGGATATTAAAATAACGGAGGTACTTAGTTATGAGTAAAGTAGGATTTATCGGATTGGGCATCATGGGCAAGCCCATGGCAAAAAACCTTGCGAAATGCGGGTATGAGGTGCTGGCCTACGATATTTTCCCGGAGGCCGTGAAGGAAGTAGCGAGTGCAGGCTGCACGGGCTGCTCCAGCATCAAAGAGATTGCGCAGGCTTGCGAACTCATCGTTACCATGCTGCCGAACTCCCCGCACGTGCGTCAGGTGGTATTGGGCGAGGGCGGCATCATCGAATACGCCGCAAGCGGCACCCTGATTGTGGACATGAGCTCCATTGCACCGCAGGCCTCGCAGGAGATGCATGAGGCATTACAGAAAAAGGGCATCCGCATGATTGACGCGCCGGTATCCGGCGGCCAGCCCAAGGCCATTGACGGCACCCTCGCCATCATGGTAGGCGGCCGTGAAGAAGATTTTAACCGCGCAAAGCCCCTGTTTGAGGTGATGGGCTCCTCCGCGGTGCTTGTCGGGGCTATCGGCAGCGGCAACACCTGCAAGCTGGTAAACCAAGTGATTGTTGCGGCCAACATCGCGGCGCTGAGCGAAGGCATGATGCTCGCGAAAAAGGCGGGCGCCGACCCTCAAAAGGTATTTGAGGCGATTCGCGGCGGCCTGGCGGGCAGCACTGTTATGAACGCCAAGGCACCCATGATGCTTGCGGGCAACTTCCAGCCCGGCTTCCGCATCGGCCTGCACATCAAGGACCTTGCGAACGCGCTCGACACCGGCGCCGCTACCGGCTCGCCGATGATTCTAACCGCAGAGGTGATGCAGATGCTCCAGATGCTCAAGGCGGACGGCAAGGCGGACAGCGACCACAGCGCTATCCTGCAATATTACGAGAAGATTTCCGGCACCGTTTTGGCAGACTAATTACCAGCTGCAAAAAGCAATCGCCGGTTCTATGCGCTCGCTGGTTTATAGAGCGCCAAGTATGAATTTAAAGCGGGAGATACACCACTATGGTTGAGGTGTATCTCCCGCTTTTGTCACCGTTTTGATCTAAGACGATAAAGCCCCTCCTGCCGCAGATTGAAGCTACGGCGGGAGGGGCCTTGTTCTTTAGTATTTAATTAGTCCATCAGCGCGGCGATGGCAGAGCCGGTAAGGGTAACATTGTTCGCGGAGATGATATCGCAGTAAAGGCCAAGCACCCCGTTTAAATACTCTTTGATATAAACGGCAAGTTTTTTGCCAAACAGCACCGACTTGGTAAAGCTGGTGCCCTCGGCGGTGACGCATACCGGGCTTTCACTGCTCTTGCCGCTACCCGTCTGCAGCATGATGGCGGCAAACACAATGGCGGTAAGGCGGGCCGAGCGCTCAAAACTGGCGTCGATGAGGTCGTACAGGGTTTCACGGTCCCGGGCGCTACCCGCGACAAGCTGTGCCAAATCGCCATCGCCTTCAGGAGCTGCACAGAAACCGTCTATCTGAGGCATGGTAAAGCGGCCCTGCACCTGCGAAAAACGAGTCGCAAACTCCTGCGAGAACAGCCCTTCCTCCACGGCGCCGCGCACTGTTTTATAGATCACCGAGCCCTGATACGCGCCCGAGATCATCTTCTCCAGCTGATGGTCGCCGGGGATGGAGGACTCCGCGTCCACCGCCTTGTCGTAATCCCCTTGGGTAAACCCGCTGTACATGCCGCTTTCGCAGTTAATCGCCATCCTGCCGCGCATCGAAACGGCATCGGACGACTTGGTGATATTCTCGCACTGCTCAAGGTAGCAGGTGTTTGTGCCGGTGCCGAGGATATAGCCGATGAAGCTGGAATAGCTCTTCCCGCTCTCGGCAATGCCGCCGAGCATGGTGGCAACGGTGTCGTTTAACAATACAAAGCGCTTGGGTGCGTAGCCGCGCTTTTTCAGCACCGCATTCACGCACTCGCCGATCAGGTGCCCGTTGATGCCGTCTACCAGAATCTCTTTGCTGAACGCGGTTAAGCGGCCTTCCTTGCTGGGCAGGATCTCGGTAGCGAATGAAAAGCAGAAACCGACGGTCTCGGCGGCGGTGTTTTTGAGCACCGGCTCCATGTAGTCGACTACCTTCTCAAAGAACTCGTCTATGCCAATACGGCCCTGTGTACCGGGCATGGGATGCTTGGAGAAGTTTTCGATGGTCATGGTGCGGTCTTGTTCATACCTTACGGTGGCCACCCTGAAGTTGGTGCCGCCGGCATCCATAACAATAACCTCTTTGCCGCAGGGTATCTCATCGGCTATGGTAATGAAGGTGGGGATCATCATCAGCGAAGAGGGCTTCGCCGCAAGGCCGTCCTTCATCTCGTTAAAAAAGGCCTCGGTCTCCTTTTTTAGGTCTATGGTATCGTAGTGCATTCCGTGCTGCCGCAAAAATTTGTCGGTTTCCTTATGCATAATTGCCTCCAAGTTTGTTACTAAAATCACTATTACCTATCATATCAAAAAATAAAACCTATTTCAATTAAAAGCAAACACTTTTTCGTGTGTATTGTGTACTTTTATGTTGCATTGGTCAGGCGGTAAACATTACTTATTTCATTATAACATCTAAAAAACAATTTATGTTGTAAAGGGTATAAAATAAAAAGGTATACCCGAGGATGGTTCGTCCTGCAGATATACCTTATATAAGTTTTATAGTAGAATCAACCCGTGCGTTAAATCTTGAGATACTTCCAGTCGCCCTTGTTCATGCGCACCAGATACATGATGGACCGGATGCTGAAATCCAGCAAAATCCCGATGCCTACGGCTGTGAGCCCCAAGCCAAAGAGCCTGTCCAGCGCGAAGGTAGGCAGTGCACGCAAAAGCCATAACCCGACAAGCGCCGTGACCATAACATATTTGATATCGCCCGCGGCCTTGAGGGTTGCCGAGCAAAGGTTGAGTATGGCGAGCATCGGTTCTAGTACACCGAAAACACGCACCAGAAGTGCTGCTTCTTTGATGGTCTCCGGGTCTTGGGTATACATCCCCGCCAGTTGAGGGGCAAAGGTAAAGGTGAGTATCCCCAGCGCGAAGCCGAAGATCATCGATATCTTTAAACTCTCGTAAGCGTAGGTGTGCGCCTTGGCGTAATCCTTCTCGCCGAGGCTCTGCCCTACGAGTGTCGTGTTGGCGATGGAAAAACCGAATATCGGGAAGAAAACGATCGCGTTGATATTTAAGCCGATCTGGTAGGCAGCCATCGCCACCGTACCCATCGCGACAACGATAAACTGCAGCGCGACGAAACCGCCCTGCATAACCGCCTGCTCGATGAAGCCCGGTACCCCGATGTTGACAATACGCTTCATCAGCTCGGGCTTGATTCGGTAATCATCCTTTAAGCTCAGGTTAAGCTTAAGCCCCTTGATGTTATACAGCACCAGCACCCTCACGGTAACGCCGACGATTCTTGCAATCGTAACGGCTAGCGCGGAGCCTTTTACGCCCATCGCGGGAATATGTAAAAAGGGCACACCGAATACGAAGATGATATTGAGCAGGATATTGAGGATGTTGACCCCGCCCGTGATTACCATCGGGGTCTTGGTATCGCCCGCGCCTCTCATAGCGCCCGATACGATGATATCCAGAACAAAAAAGGGCAGGTTAAACAGGATAATGCCGAAGTAAGCAATGCCTAAGGTGCGTACCTCGGGTTCCGTGCCGCCCATAAAAAGATCGATGATCGGCACTTTAAAGAACAGGCCGGAAAACATCATCACAAGGCCCACGAGAAGAGCCATATAGCCGGATTGCACCAGCGCTCTCTTGGCCTCGGCGGTATCGCCCTCGCCGGTTACTCTCGCGATAACCACCGTAGTACCGATGGATAGGCCCGCGAAAACGGCCTGAATCAGGTTCATCAGGGTGGTTATCATGCCCACCGCGGCCACCGCCGCATTGCCGATGCTCCCCATGAACATCATCGACACGATGCCCACCATCATTTCGAGTATCTGCTCGACGATGGACGGCCATGCCATACCGATGATCTGTTTGTCACTCGTCCGGTCCAGTTTCAGTTTGCTGAGTTTAAGTTGCTGCAGTTTCATTGGTGACCCCCACAATTTTACAGGTGCAAATCTTGTTCAGTAGTACGATTGCGGGATGTCGTTATGCCTTTGCAATGTGGGCAAAGCGGAATCCCGCTGTTTTTGACAGGCGGGGCATGTATAAGGTATATTTGCGAAAAAAGCCGTCAGGAACCGTTGCTCATATAAAAGGCGCTCGATGCGCCCCTTGTAATAGACAAACTGCCCTTTCTACGCTGCCGCGGGCGTTTGTCCGCGTGTCAAACATGTCCATGTGCACAAGCCGGATTTCGGTATTTTAAAGTGCATCCTGCTAATCGAATACCTTTTAAACAACCGGAAAGGAACACAAACTGTAATTAAACAATGTGTTTCGCAGTGTGTTGTTTGCAACAAAAAAGCCCTAAAATACTACTTTCAAGGCTTTTTAGTTGGTCGGAGTGGCGGGACTTGAACCCGCGGCCTCTTGGTCCCGAACCAAGCACGCTACCATCTGCGCTACACCCCGATAGTTATTTACTTGTTACAGGTCGGCTCAATTTTTAACAAGCCGCTGAATTATTATATGTCATATCGGGGATATTGTCAAGGATTTTGGGCCAGATATTTCCCGCTCGTTTGAGCCGGATATTGCCCCTCTGCCGCAGACCCTAACATGAAAAAATCAGGCCCTCCGTGCCTTTGCGACGGAGGGCCCGCTGTTTACTGCCTGCTCTGCAGCCGGATGGTTCTGGAAATAATCACGCCGGTATCGAGGATAAAGGCAAAAACCACTACCGCTAAAAAGAGGTGCTCAAAATTCCTCAGCATCACTGTCAGCGTCATATTCTCCGAGAGTATCCCCAGCTTTGCCAGCTCCTTGGCAATATTGGGGTTCCATAGCCTGTCGGAGCTGAAGATGAAGAGGATTGCGATCACCGAGATAACGTTGAGCGCAACGGTAGAAACGCACAGCCCCACCGTGTACCTGCCGATGGTGAGCTTTAAAATCTCGCGCGTCAGCCCGACGAGGAAGCAGAGGTTAAACAGTATAAGCACACTGCTGTAATACTCCATGTTAAAGAGCGGTATAAGCCGGGCCTCCGGCGCAAAGGTATAGATGCCGATCAGCTGCGGGGCAAAGTTAAACAGGATGAGGATCAGGCAGCTGAACACGATACCCACGATGGCTTCGCCCTTTTTAATCTCGGTCTGCACGGGCTGAACGGGCGGCAGCATGTTGGGGTACCACTTCTCCTCGGCCTTGTGGGCGATATTCCTGTTTTTAAAGTACTCCGCAAGCGCAAAGCCGATGGTGATGAACGCAAAGGCCTGGAGGATCGCCATAAAGGTGGTGCCGATGAAGCTCCATGCGGTGTAGAACAGGTTCTCACCCGGCGAGATCACGGCCAAAATAATATTGGCAAGCAATAGCCCAAACGCGATGCACGCGGTTACGATCTTGATAATCATGATGTAGGTGTCGTAGTATTCCGGGCCGACGAGGTAGTTTGGGTGCTCGTTGTAGCGCCTAGCCAGCTTTTCGGGCGGGCCGAGCTCTATCAAAACGGCGTCTACCTCCTTAGGCGTCGGCGCGTTTCCCCCGCAGCGCTCCTGCAGCATATCGTCAATCAGACCGCGCAGTTCTTTTTCAATATCGGCGCGCTGGCCCGCGGGTAGCTTTTTGGTGACGGCGGCAATATAGCGGTTAATGATATCCGCTGTGTAGTTTTCATTGGCGTTCATCTTCACTCTCTCCTTCATTCAGTAACGTGGTCATACTGTCGGCCATGGTGCTCCAGCTCTCACACAGGCGGCTGTATACCTGCTGCCCAAAACCGGTAAGCACATAGTACTTTCTGGGCTTGGCGGCGGAAGTCTCCCACTCGCTTTTGAGCAGCCCCTGCGACTCCAGGCGGCGTAAAAGCGGGTATAGTGTTCCGGCATCCACCGGCATCCCCTTTTCCTGCAGGATTTGAACCAGATCGTAGCCGTACTTCGGCTGCCTTAAGCGGCTTAATACACTCAGCACCAATGTGCCGCGCCTTAGCTCCAGCAGCAGTGATTCAAAAACGTCTTTGTTTTCCACATGCATCACCTCTGACGTCATTATACTGTATACCGCACACTATTGTCAATACTATATTATTATTATCCCAGAAATAATGAGATTGATATATCTAAATTTTTATGAATGTAAAGCGTGTCCCCCTTGCTTTTATTGCCATACAGGGTATAAAATAGATGTGTGTATTCGATTACACGAGTGCATACGTAACCATTCCGCTTAAAAAATGTAACCCGAAAAGACTAAAGCGATAATACACAACAGTAGGAGTGAAACATCGTATGATTAGTTCCAACATCAAGGCCAGAAGCCCGCAGATTTCGGCCGCAGCGGTATTGGGCGAGCAGACCGGCAGGGCCCTTACGCAAAACGCCTCGGTTATTTTTGCGCGCGCCAACCGCGGCGACCTCGCGGCAGGGATAGACGGTATCCCCTTCTACACTCCCGTCATCGCCACGCTGATTTCCGACAGTCTTTTGCACGCCGTCTTTGAACGCGCGTTTACAGCGGGAAACTCGGTGCTGCTGCTGTGGGATAACACCGCAAAATCCTTGCAGGCGCTGCTTGGCAAGGGCGGCAGCACACAGCCGCTTATCCTCTCTGCGAACGAACTGGAGCGCATGAACGCGCTCATTGAGCAGTCGCTTTTATGGGGCGGCATGCTGGATGAAAACGGCCGCCATGTAAGCGACCTGAAATCCCCCCAGCCCGGACCGAACTACTACACCAACATGCTTATCGGCAACCGCATGAACGAAAAGCGCCCGCTGCAGAGCACGCCCAAGTCGGTGGTGGACAGGCTCGGGCAGGGCAGCTTCCGTTCCCACGCCGACACGCAGGTGCTTGCCACGCGCTGGGATTACCGCCCCGAGGAGAACGGCAACCCTGTAAACCGCCAGTTCTATCTGGTGGAGGACGGCAGGGTGCTGTTCTATTCCGGCTCGCCCGAAAATGCCTCGGTGGTATCGGCGCGCTGCATCCATGCGCAGAACCATACCGTCATCGAGTACGAAACCGCGTGCGGGCTGATGATACGCCGCACCATCTTCATCCTGCCGCAGTACGAGGGCCTGCCGCTTGCGGTGGAGGCCCAGCTGATTGAGGTGGAGAACCGCGGCCAAAAGGACAGGAACCTGCGTCTGGTATACACCGGCATGTTCGGCACATCCGCTACCCACGCGCTGATGCAGGATATCATCTACACGACGGTGATCTGCCAGTCCAACGTACTGTATAGCGAAAACGGCGAGATTGCCGCCGTGAGCTACGATTACAACCCCGCGTGGGAGAAGGGTAATATCCGCTTCCATACCACGCTGGTGCATGAAGGCGGGCGTGTGGTTTACCCCGACAGCTTCTGTTTTAAATACGATGAGCTGGTGGGCGCCGGAACCCTGCGCGAACCGCAGTTTGCCGCGGCGCTGCCCAACCGCCACACCCGCAAGGGCCCGGGCTTCTTTGCGGTGGGTGCGCCCTTTACCGTACCGGCAGGCGGCAGCGTGAGCTTCGATAACTTTACCGGCCTTGTTTCGGACGTGGTGGAGGAGCAGTACGACGAAACCGAGACCACCCGCGCGCAGGTTGCCGCGCTGATTGCGCGTTTTGAACCCGCAGGCGCTTTAAGGGCCTCGCTGAACGAGGTGACCGATTTTTGCGGCCGGTATGCCTCTTACCTTTCGGTGAAGAGCAGCGACCGCAACTTTGACAGTTATGTAAACCACAACCTACCCTTTCAGGTGTTTTACCAGACCTTTGTCTCCCGCTCGTTTGACCAGACGCAGAAGGGCTTCCGCGAAATCGGCTTCCGCGAGATACAGGATATCTTTGCTTCCATGTACTATTTCGCGGGTATGGGCCGCCCCGACTTTATTAAGCAGCTGATTACCGAGTGGGCCTCGAACGTCTACGGCATGGGCTATGCCAACCACAACTTCTACTGGAAGGGCAAGGAGCCGGGGGTGTACTCCGACGACAGCCTGTGGCTGTTGCAGGCCGTGGGGCGGTACATAGACCTCACGGGCGACCTTCAGTTTTGGGAGGAGGAGCTCCCGATGGCGGACGGCGGCAGGCGAAGGCTTAAAGATACCATTGGCGCCATCATCACCTACTCGGCGAGGATCTCGGTGGGCAGGCACGGCTTCCCGCTCATCGATGCCGCCGACTGGAACGACTGCCTGCACGTGGACCCCGACTGCCTGAACGGCCCCCAGAAGGAGGAGGCCTATAACCTCCAGCTTGAAAAGGGCGGGCGGTACGGCGACCCCTTGCAGAGTAACCTTTCCGAAAGCATTATGAACGCCTTCCTGCTCAAGGTGGCGACCGATATTGCCGCCAAGCTTGCACACGCAAGAGGCGCCGAAAGCGAGGCGGAAAGCTACCGCCGTCTGGCCGGTGAGCTTGCGACTGGCTTACAGAAGGATACCTGGAAGGGCGACTTCTTTGCCCGTGTGCTCTTTAACCGCGGCAACGCACTGGAATATCTGGGCGCCAAGGGCGATACCCTCGCCATTGAAGAGGGCGCTAAGGGCACCTACTTCTTGAATTCCTTTACATGGTCGGTGCTAGCGGAGGTTGCGACCGACGCGCAGATTGCCATCATGCTGGACACCATCGACGCAAACCTGCGCACCCCCTACGGCTACCGCCTCTGCACGGGCGTCGATTACCCGCGCATCGCTCCGAAGATTGCCGTTTCGCTCTACTTCCCTGGCGACCGGGAGAACGGCGGCGTATTTAAGCACGCCAACACCATGGCCGCCGCGGCGATGCTCAAAGCGGCAAACACCGTAAAGGACGCTGCACTTGCGAAGCGCCTAACCGAGACCGCCTATTGGATTATGGACGTCATCCTGCCCTACAAGACGCTGCAATCCCCCTTTGTGACCTGTGGCAACCCGCGTTTCTGCACGCAGTACAACAACTACCAGACGGGGGAGAACATCGGGCCGACCTTAAGCGGCACCTCGACCTGGCTGCTCCTCTCGCTGATGATGGCGTTCGGTATCGAGTACCGCGCTAACGGGCTGGCGTTAAGCCCGCTGCTGCGCCCGGAGGATACCGCCCTTTCGCTGAAGCTCAAGGCCGGAGGCACGGCCTATGACGTTACTGTAAACAAGCCGCAGGGCTTTAAACGCATCGCCGACGGCTGCAAGGTAACATTGGATGGTGCTCCCTTCGAGGGCAATGTACTGCCCCTGTTTGGAGACAATCAGGAGCACCGCGTAACACTCAACTTCTAACGCAGTTCACATCACGATATGGCAAGCACGCCGCCCTGTGTCCTGAGACAGGGCGGCGTGCTTATTCATTATAATATTCAGGTGTTTATCTGGTACAGGAACGAAAAGCTGCCTTTGGGTGCTATGAGGGTACTCTCCAGTACGTCAGCTATCGCCTGCAGCTTTTTGAGCGTCTGCTCGGGTGTCCACCGGAAGATGCCCGTATCGAGCAGAAAGCAGAACGCGGAAAGAACGATCTCGGCAAGCTCCTGCGGGTGCTCGCAGCGGAACAGCCCCTCCGCTATCCCCTGCCGGATGATATCGGCGATAATGGGCGAGAGCGATGACAGTATCTTTGCGAGCGACTTCTGATGAATCGCCGCATTCTGGGGCTGGTGCAGGTAAACGTCTACCATCGAGTCCACAACAGCGGTTTGGTAGCGGTAAAGCAGCAGCTTAAACTTTGTAAGGGCGTCTGCCCCGCTCATGTCTACCAGCTCACGGCAATACTCTATAATACGCGCGTAGGTGCGCTCAATGAGCGCGTCAAAAATCGCCTCTTTAGACTCGAAGTAATAATAGATACTCCCTTTGCCGATGCCCGCCTTCTGCGCGATGTCGCTCACCGAGCAGGCAGCGCCTCTATCCTCTGCCAGCAGCTCCTGCATGGCGTCTAATATCAACTGCCGTTTTTCCGTAATAATCTCCGCCTTTGACCGTAATGTTATTATATTAGCGCGCGTCCGCGCTGATATAATCGTCCTTCTCGCCAGCTGCCCCATAGGGGCGAGACGGGTGGACATAAGGGTATAATAAGTGCAAAAACCGGTTTCTGATTGATTTGCCTGCAATGCGCTTATTATATCATATCTACGCCTACTTGACCATCGGTCGAAAACATGTTATACTTATCCAGAAATTCGACCGTTGGTCGAACCGATGTCTTTTCCTATAAACATACAGAAATATAGGTATTGCCGCACGGTTGATACGGGAAAGATGGTGAGAGAATGAAAAAGTGGCTGAGCGTATGCATGGCCGGTGTTTTGGTTCTGTTTTCCTCCTGCGGGGCGGGCAAGGCGATCTTTGAGCCCAGTATGGATACGGGCGAGCTGACCGTATCCAGCACCTCAATAAACAGTGAGGGCAAGCTGCTTACAAAAACAGCCGCCAACAGGGCGCCCAACAGCCCTACCGGCAGCAACGAAAGCCCGCAGGTAAGCTGGAACGCGGTGGACGGTTGTACCTGCTACGCGGTGATGATGTTTGATGAGGACGCCGATTGGCTGCACTGGGTGGTGACCGATATTGCCAAAACCAGCTTGGAGCAGGGCGAATACACCGATGAAAAGGTGTATGTGGGCCCGTACCCGCCCTCGATGGCCGGGCGGCATAACTACCGCATCGAGGTCTTCGCGCTAAAGCAGGCCCCCGCCGCGCAGCTGACAGGTAAGCTGGACACCTGCACCTCCTATGACAAGCTGGTGAGCAGCCTTGGCGAGATAGATGGAAAGGCCGGGAATATTCTAGCCCGCGGCCATATCACCGGCAGCTATGCAAACGGTGACGATACTCAATAATAACAACACAAAAACTGTCGTGCTATCGGAGGAAGTTTGTCGTGATAGAAGGAATTCTGCTGGCACTACTGCTGCTCGCCGCAGCAGTATTTTTATTGGCCTTATTGGTTCAAGGCCTCATCGGGCTATTACATAAAGCAAAGAAAAAGCCCAGTGCCAAGTTAGCGGCAAGGGCAAAACGAACCGCCGTATTCTTATGCGGCACGCTTGTGGTGATCTTCGGGTTGATCGCCTTCAGCCAGTTCTTGGCCCGCACACCCGAGATCGTAAGCGAAAGCGGCAGTGCAGCAAAGGGTAGCATCGCCGAATTAAGACGGGTCGAGCTCAACGGGCGCAAGGAGTATATCAGCATCCGCGGGCAAAACGCGCAAAACCCCGTGCTGCTGTTTCTGGCGGGCGGCCCCGGCGGCAGCCAGATGGCGGCTGTTCGTTACGACCTCGCGGCACTCGAAAAAGATTTCGTGGTGGTTAACTGGGATCAGCCCGGGGCGGGTAAATCCTATTACGCGGCGCCCATCAAGGGCCTGACGGTGGATACCTATATTGAGGACGGGTATGCGCTGACCGAGTATCTGTGCGACACCTTTAAGCGGGAAAAAATCTATCTGGTGGGCGAATCGTGGGGCAGCGCGCTGGGTATATTCCTAGTGAGCAGATACCCCGAGCGCTACCATGCCTTTGTCGGCACGGGGCAGATGGTAGACTTTGTGGAAACGGAGATACTCGATTACAACAAGGCGATGGCGCTTGCGCAGGAAAAAGGAAGTACCAAGGTGATAAAAGCCCTGAAAAACAACGGCGCGCCCCCCTACTACGGCGCAGACGTTATATGGAAGAGCGCCGAATATCTAAACTTTCTCTCCGCGGTCATGAGCCGCAACCCCGAGATACAGAACGCCGGGTTTAATACCCTCCGCGACCTCTTTGCCCCGGAGTATGGCATCCTCGATAAAATCAATTATCTGCGCGGGGTGATAGACACCTTTAACCACGTCTACCCACAGCTGTATGATACCGACCTGAGAGAAAGCTATAAGGATATAGCGGTGCCCGTCTACTTCTTTATCGGAAGGCACGACATCAATGCCCCCACCGCACTGGCGGAGGATTATTATAACGTCCTCAACGCCCCCGTAAAAAGGCTCGTTTGGTTTGAACATTCGGGGCACAACCCCTGGATAAACGAGAGCGGGCGGTTTGTGCGGGAACTGCTCAAGGTAAAGGCGGAAACTGTGCAACAAAGCTGATAAAGGCCTGCCGGGTTACACGGGCTGCGCCTGCGCCGAGAACCCCGCCAAATACTCTAGGTACTCCTTCTTGGTGAGGTGCTGGGAGTATCCGTCGAGGATACGCCTTGCCTCAAACGCGCCGTTTTTAAGCGCACGGTAGATGGTAAGCGCCATGATCTTTGCAGGGAGCACATAGGCGAGGTATTTATCGGTGATCTCGAAATCGCTGCTGTGCAGGTTGCCTTTAAAGCCGCCGGTGGTAAACGCCAACACCGGCATCAGGTGGCAGAGGTCGCCGACATCGGTGGAGGCGGGGTTATGCTGCATGGGGTCGATTGCCGAAATCTTCTTCCCTGCAGCCGCAAGTCGCGCGGCTTCGTCCATCGGGCGGGTGTTGACGGCATCCAGTATCGGCAGGTAGCCGGGGAAATCACGAATCTGCACACCGGCGCCGAGGGCATGCGCACCGGCCTCAAACGAACGGTTGGCCTTGTGGTTGGCATCCAGCATCGCCGCCATGGTTTTGGCGCGTATCTGGCTTTCAACCACCACATGGTCGGGTATCACGTTCACCACCCCGCCCCCCTCGGAGATAATGGCGTGCAGGCGGACGTAATCGCCGTCTCGGAAGGTTTCGCGCTGGTAGGCTAGCGCCGAGAGCGCAAGCGAGGCCGCGTTGAGCGCGTTTACGCCCTTGTGGGGTGCCAGCGCTCCGTGCGCGGATTTGCCCTGATAGGTAACCAGCTTCATGATAAAGCCGTTCGTGGTATTCATGCCCAGCAGCACGTCGTAATAGGTGTCCACCATATGCAGATGGTGCACCACACTGAGATTGATATCGTCAAACTCGCCAAGGCGGATGAGCTCGCTCTTGCCGCTGCCGTATTGGATGATACCCTTTTCCATCATCCAGCTTTTATGCTCAAGATCGTTATATTCTTCCGAAGGCACCGCAAAAAAGGCGACATTCCCGTCGAGCGCCGCCGCAACCTTGGGCATGGTAAGCGCCATGGCGCTGCCGACCATCGCCGCAAGCTGGCAATGGTGCCCGCAGGTATGGGAATAGCCCGAAGCGGGGTTGGCAAAGACGTGGTTGGGGCAGTTTACACCGTCCAGCTCGCCGATAGCGGCGATGGTAAGACCGCCGCCTTCCTTCAGCTTCGCCTTTACCCCCGTAACCGCCAACCGCTCCCGCACCGTCAGCCCCAAAGACTGCAGCATGCGTGAAACCTTGCCTGCGGTTAGCACCTCACGGTAACCCGGCTCGGCGCGGGCGTAGATATCCTCGGCGAAGGCGATTAGCTCCTCCGCCCGGGAATCGATTGTCGCCAATATGATTCGTTCAAGCTCATCCATCGTGCGTCCTCTTTCACACTTTCTTGTATTTCTGTATTATTCGAGTAAAGTATAACAAAATTAAGTTAAACCCGCAACCTCAAAACGAACAACTATTCGCATAATTATGCAATAAAACAGACAAAAGCCCTCCTTATAACGGAGGGCTTCAATCATCTTTACGACACTATGTTCTTACAAAATGACGTTATTGCTTTTTGGCGCGTATTGTTTGATAAATAAAAGCTGCAAAGCAAACAACGGCTAATACGAGGACGATAATGGCTACCGGGTCGGGAACTGAAATCACAAAGCGGTTAACGAGCAATGTTCCCGACGTGAGCGCTGTGCCAATTAAACAGAATATATAGTACCTGTTTTTCAATTTACCACCTTCATACGTTCGGGTTTCTATTCCTCAATGAGCCGCTGCTTGCGGTACTTTTTAATCTGCACTCTGGGGTAATGGCCCACCCAGAAGAACAGGAAGCTCAATGCGAGCAGGACGATACCCAGGGTTATATTCCCCGCCGTGAAACTGCCTAGTGCGCCATCCATAAAGATATTGATAATTCCGACTGCCAGATTCATTGCTCCCGCAATGAGCTCCACCCACATCATGATGGTATTCCACAGGTTGATTCGCTGCAGATGCTTAATCTTAGAATCCAGATCGGAGTAGATGTCAAACGGGCCGTCTGCGGTTTTCTTTCTTAAGTAGGCCCAGCGCAGATAGGTTGCGACGCATTCCACGCCGTTCTCCTCCAAAAACTTAAGGTAGGCAATGCTCTCCGCGTTATTAGGGAGTCTTTCCAGGAGCTCCAGCCGATAGGTGTATTCATTTTTAGGCGTTTCCGTGAACACATAGCGGCACCAGGAATAGTCGGTAAGTGCCAGCCCTTTAGCCGACATCCCGTTGAGCCACTTTTCTTCCTTTTCGTAATTCCAGTATGCCTTTCGAACGATGTACTTCATTACAATCAACCCCCGGTAATCCGTCTGCCGTTTTCCAGCAGCTCTTTGAGCCGAACCATTTCACCTTCTACCGCCGCCCTGCCGAGCGCGGTAATCTCATACTCCTTTTTGCGGCTGTCCTTTTCCGTTTCAAGCGCGTGTATCCAGCCCTTTTCAAGCAGGGTGTTAAGGGCACCGTACAGGGTACCGGCACCGAGGTTCACGCGCCCGCCGCTTAATTCCTTTACATTCTGCATGATGCCATACCCGTGCATCGCGGTATAGAGCGACAAAAGAATATAGAATACCGCTTCAGTTAGGGCCCCTCTTTCTGAACTCTCCGGCAAGCTATCACCCCATCTATTACGTTTGGCGTTATATCGGTTAACGTAATATTATTATATCGCCTACCGATATAATTGTCAAGAATGTTTTTACAATAAAAAACGCCCCCCTTATTTTGAAAGGAGGGCGTAAGGCAGTTTCGAAAAATTATTCCTGACCGGCGGCGGCCTTAAATTCTGTCCAGATCTTGTTATGGGCTTCCTCCGCCTCAGCACCGATAGGCTGAATCATCTCCATATTATCCAGCTTAAAGTCCGCAGGCAGGGTGAGGAATTCCTTATAATCGGGGTTGATAAGCTCCTCGGCGGCCTTGTTGGTGCAGTAGTAGCCAAACCATTCAAAGCACTTTGCGGAAACCTCGGGCTGCAGGATATAGTCGATGAAGGTGTGCGCCGCGTCGGGGTTGGGCGCCTTGGAAGGGATAAAATTTGCCATGATGCCGAAGCCGATGCCCTCGGTGGGGAATACCACCTTGAGTTCGGGCTTGGCCAGCTTGGCGGCGGTTACCTGCGAGGTATACATTACCGCAACGCCGATCTCGCCGGAGAGCAGGTCGTCCTGAATGGTGTCGTCCTTAATCAGACGGATGTTGGGGGCAAGCTCGTTGAGCTTTTTCCCGGCGGCCTTGATGGTTTCGAGGTCTTCGGTGTTATAGCTCTTGCCGAGCACCTTGAGTGCCATACCGTCGATAACACGTGCACTTCCGATAACGCCCAGATTGCCTTTGAGGGAAGCATCCCACAGGTCGGCATAGCCCTTGATTTCTTTGGTAACAACGCTCGGGTCGTATACGATGGTCTGCACACCCGCGCCGTAGGGCACAGTGTACTCATTGCTGGGGTCATAGAACTGCCCCTGATAAAGCGGGTTTACGTTGGCGAAGTTTTCGAGCTTGGTTTTGTCCAGCTTCTGCGCAAGCCCCTCGGAAATGACCGTTTGGATGATGTAATCGTCGGCGATAACAAGGTCGTAATCGCCACCCTTTGCCGCCTCCAGCTTGGTGAGCATGGTCTCGTCAAAGTCGAAGTTGCTGTAGTTGATGGCGATGCCGGTCTCCTGCGTAAAGGCGTCGAGCACCTCCTGCGGGAACATGCCTTCCCACGTGAACAGGTTGAGCGTTTTATCCCCCTGCGCGGGTGCCTCGGACGGGGCCTCGCTGCCGGTGCCCGCATCGCTGCTAACCTCCGCGTCGCTGCTTACCGTGGCAGCAGGAACGGCACAGCCCGCAAACAGGCTAAGAGCCAAAACCAGCGCTAAAAATAACGATAGATACTTCTTCATCTGTTTTCCTCCTGAACAACTTTTTTCTGTAAATTTATCTTACCAAGCCACGCCGAAAGCAGGCCCATAATCACCGTTGTGCCAAACATAATGGTGCACAGCGCGTTGATCTTGGGCGTTACCCCGGTTTTGAGCTGAGTATATATCTTGATGGGCAGCGTGTTGGTGTTCACCCCGGTGACAAAGATGCTGATCACCACATCGTCAAGGCTCATGGCAAAGGCCAGCAGCATCCCCGAAACGATGGCGGGCAGCACCAGCGGCAGCGTGATATCCACAAACACGTGCAGCTCCCCCGCCCCAAGGTCCTTCGCCGCCTCGGCGAGGCTTTTATCCAGCCCTACCAGCCGCGCCTTCACCAGCATGTAGACATACGGGATACAGAAGGCGGTGTGCGCGATAATGAGCGTCGTCATGCCGAACGGCAGGCCGATGAGCGAGAAAAACACCAGAAACACCATGCCGAGGATGATCTCGGGTATCATGATGGGCAAGGTGGAGATATATTCGATAATCCCCTTGCTGCGCAGCCTCACCCGCGGTATACCCACCGCGGCCAGCGTGCCGATCACCGCGGCGGCAAGGCTGCTGAGGGTGGCCAGCACCAAGCTGTTCACCAGTGCCTGCAAAAGAGCCTTATCTTTAAAAAGCTCGGTATACCAGTTAAGTGAGAAGCCGCCCCACACCGAGCTGAGCTTGCTTTGGTTAAAGGAATAGAGGATAACGAGCAGGATGGGCAGATACATCACAACCAGAATAAAGCCGAGGTAGATGTTCGGGAGCTTTGTACGGTTCTTCATACCAACCCCTCCAAGTCCTTTACCTTGGCAAGACGCCGGTAGAGGTAGATCATCAGGCTGGTGAGGATCGTCAGCACCACCGAAAGCGCCGCCGCAAAGGGCCAGTTATGCGCCTTCATCAGCTGCTCCTGAATCAGGTTGCCCACCAAGACCACCTTGTTGCCGCCCAGGATATCCGCGATAAAGAACAGCCCCATCGACGGGATAAAGGTGAGCACCACGCCCGAGAGCAGCCCCGGCAGCGTGAGCTTTAAGGATACGGTTAGAAACGCCTGTATGGGGTTCGCACCAAGGTCTCTGGCGGCCTCGATGAGATGCCAGTCCAGCTTCTCGGCGCTTGAGTATACCGAGAAGATCATAAACGGCACCAGCGCGTACACCATGCCCACCACAACCGCCGCGTAGGTGTACAACAGCTTTAACGGGGCGTCGGTGATATGTAAAAACATCAGCAACCGGTCGAGTGTGCCGTTGGCGCGGAAGATGATGATCCAGCCGTAGAGGCGGATGAGCGAGCTTGTCCAGAAGGGGATCATCAACAGCAGCATCATGCGGCTTTTCCACTTGGCGCTCAGCTTTGCCATAAAGTAGCCGAACGGGTAGCCGATGGCGATGGTGAGCAGCGTTGTTAAAACCGCAAGCTTGATCGATTCCCAGAAGGTTTTTAAGTAGATGGGCTCCAGAATATCGAGGTAGTTTTTAAGCGTAAACTTGCTGATTACGCCCCACACCTCGGCTCGCTGCATAAAACTGAGGGCAAACATATAGACCAGCGGTCCCGCCACAAACAATAGGGTGAAGACGTAAAGCGGCAGTACTGTGAACACAAACGCGCCGCCGCGGCTGTTTTTATGCTTTCTGCGTATCTTCGGGTCAGGGGCTGCCAAAGGCACGGGGGTATCGTCTTTATTCATCAATGTTACATGTCCTTCCTGTATAAAACAGTGCAGGCTCTAAGCCCTGCGGTTTTCTTAAGACTGAAGGAAAGTCTTTCAGCCTGCCGTCTCCAAATCCACCAAAACGGCGCTCTCCGGCTCCCAGCTCACGGTTACCCTATCCCCCGGCGCAAGGGGGGAATCAATGCCGTGGCGGCTGGAGACAAGCTCACTGCCGTCCTCAAGCGATACAAGGATATGCAGTACCCCGCCCGTGAAGCTTTTCTCTTTTACAACCGCCGCAATGCCCGCAGGGCCTGCTTCGGTGCCGGGCGTTAGATTGATCTTCTCGCTGCGCACCGCCATGGTAAGGGCCTGCCCGATCCCCACCTGCGCTTCCCTGCGGGCGGCGAAGGCTGCCGCGCCGTGACAGGTAAGTGCCAGCTTTTGCGGCTCTACCCCCGTGACGGTACCGGTAAGGATGTTGGCGTTGCCCACAAAGCGGGCGACAAAGGCGGTTTTGGGCTGGTCGTAAACCTGAGCGGGCGTTCCGATCTGTTCAAACCGGCCATCGCGCATCACGGCGATGCGGTCGGACATATTGAGCGCTTCCTCCTGGTCGTGCGTGATATAGATAAAGGTGATGCCCAAACGCTTCTGCAAGCGTTTGAGCTCGGTTTGCATCTGGTGGCGCAGCTGTAAGTCCAGCGCGCCCAGCGGCTCATCCAGCAACAGTACCTTGGGCTTGTTGACAATCGCGCGCGCAATGGCAACGCGCTGCCGCTGCCCGCCCGAAAGCTCGCCCGGCATGCGCTTTTCAAAGCCCGTAAGCTGTACCAGCTCCAGCGCCTCGTCGACCGACCTTTTGATGGTAGGCTTGTCCACATGCCTAAGACGCAGACTGTAGCCGATATTGCCTTCCACCGTCATATGGGGGAAAAGCGCGTAATTTTGAAAAACCGTATTGACATTGCGCTTGTTCGGCTCCTCATCGGTCACGTCCCTGCCCTCGAGCAGCACGCGTCCGCTATCGGGCGTTTCAAGCCCCGCGATGATGCGCAGCGTGGTGGTTTTGCCGCAGCCGGAGGAACCCAGCAGCGTGATAAACTCACCGCGATGAATGGTAAGATCGATGCCCTCCAGCACTCTGGAACCGCCAAAGCTCTTTTCAATATGTTCAAGCTGTAAAATGATGTCGTCCATCCCGGCCCTCCGCATCTAAAAACGTTATATTAAAGTTGCCAAAGGCACTAAATAATGCATATATGCTTAGTATGATTTACATTATACTGCCTTGCCTAAGATTGTCAATAGAAAAAATCTAAAACGATTGCCAACCGCAATAATTCTATCGCTGATTGCATCCTCCTGAACTAGATGTAATATTCGATGGTTTTGCTCAGGTTCTTTTGGGTGCAGCGGTTGTAGATGATGATTGCCTCACGCGTATCCTTCGGGCCAAGGGCATAGAACCCCTTGCCGGCGCTGTTGAGCACATCGAAGGTGACCTTGCGGTTATGCTTCTGCGGCTGGTCTGTGATGATCTCGATGCCCTCGGCGCGAAAGGGCTGCTTGCGGTAGTACGGGTCGAACAGGTAGATGTGTTCATCGTCCGCCCCGGTAAGCACCACGTAATGCCAGCCCTCGTAGCGCAGGCGCACCACAACCGCACCGCCCTGCTGCAAGCCCATGACAATCGGGCTGCCGCGGTCGATATATACGTTGCGGCCCGTGAGGTATTCGCACTGCACGGGGAAGCTTTTCACCTTGCCGAACTGATTCAGCCAGCTGCTCAAAAACATCATCGCCATACTGGAGGTGCCGCTCTTGCCGAATTCGCCTTTTTCGTTGTATGCGTCGAGACAATACAGCATGATGTACTTGATGACATCGGGCGGGATATCCTCACGTTTAAACAGAAAGCTGAGTGCGTTTACCATGGTGGTAGGGCCGCAGTCATATTCCGTCATTTGATAGCTGAGTGGATTCTTCATATCGTACTCCGTAAAACTTGATTATCGCGTCATATATAGATTATAGCGTCTTAAGCAGGATATATAGATTATAGCGTGATAAGCAATAGAGTCAGCTCGGCAATGCGGCACAGTTCCTCAACCGTCGTATATTCTTCACAGGAGTGGCAGCGGTTCATCGCGGTGGCGATTACAAGCCCAGCGATACCGTGCCTTGCAAGGATGTTGTTGTCACTTCCGCCGAAGGTCTTGCAGAACGAGGTGGGGAGGGTCAGCCGCTCGCACGCGGCCCGAAAGCGGGCAGCCACCGGGTGGGTAAGGGGCGTTTCGTAGCCCTCGCAGCAGCAGGTGAGCTCCACCTGTGCAGATGCCCCCGCTTCAGCAGCAGCCGTAACAAAGCACTCCCGAACACGGTCTAGCTGCGCAAGCGCCTTTGGATGCGAGTAGCTGCGAATCTCGCCGCTGACAGTACAGCGGTCCGGCACGATGTTGGTGGCGGTACCTCCCCCGATCATGCCGATATTGAGGGTGGTTTCTTCGTCGATACGGCCCATCCGCAGGCGGCTGATGGCCGTGGCTGCGACGGCGATGGCGTGCACGCCGTCCTGCGGCGCAAAGCCCGCGTGCGCGGCCTTCCCTGCCACCTGTGCCGTAAACGACAGGATGCTGGGCGCCTGATACGCGGCGGTGCCGACGGGGCCGGTAAGGTCCAGCACATAGGCCTCTTTTGCCCGAATAGGGGTAAAATCGAAGGCCCGCGCGCCCTTACAGTAAAGCTCCTCCGCGGCGGTAAAGAGCACCTCAAGCGGGCGGTGTGAAAGCTGCCGGTCTTTGATGGTGCGCAGCGCCTCGAGGATTGCCGCAATACCCGCGCAATCGTCGGCGCCAAGCACGGTGTCTCCCCCGCTCGTAATCCTGCCGTCTTCATGAAAGACGGCGCGCTTGCCGCAGGATGGCTCCACGGTATCCATATGCGCGCAGAAGAGCACCGGTTCGCCTGGGATATCCCCTGCCAGAGAACCGTGAATATTGCCACAGCCGTTTGGGTTCTGCCCCTGTGTGCCGTCCTGCGTCACCACAAAGCCAAGGGAACGCAGAACGCCTGTTATATAGTCGCCCATCCGCTTTTCGCCGCAGGACGGGCTGTCGATAGCCACCAAGGATGAAAATTCACTCAGCAACCGCTGCTTTTCAATGCGCATGCAGGCAACCCCTTTGGTACAGATATAAAGGTATTATTCACTGTTTAAATTAAGATTCGTATAAAGACGTCTGTCGTTTTGTTGTGCTGTAATGTAAACGTCGGGTTTGCCCCCAGCAAAAAGAGACGGTATGTAGCATGCACTACTACCGCCATCCCCTTCAACATCACATGAACTATAAACATTTACAAAAAATCGCACCTCGCAGCATCATGCCTTACAAGTAATCACCATACTGCGTAATACTAATTTCAATAAGAAATATCACGTAAAAATTCTAAGGCGTTGTTTTACAACGCCATGCAAAAGGCATAAATAGGGCCTTTTGCTTGAATTTTTCTATATTTCTAATTGTAATAAGTATAAGTCTAATTTAATGTTTTTATGATGCAGTATTCGGAACAATTTGTCAATATCTTATTTGTATAATTTTCTTTAACAATCGACAGAAAGTTCATTCATCTTTTAAATAAAAATAGCGAATTTGCCGCGGCGGTATCAAGAGGAGCTTCGGGGGGCTTCTATGGCAAACAGAAGTAGAAAAATGCATTGAAAATGCTATTGACTTAAAGTGAACTTTAGCTGTTACAGTAGTAGTAGATTTTTAACCGATATTTATTTCAGAATATGGGGAGGCAATTTCATGTCGACATCAAAGGTGTATTACACCAATCTGCGCTGTTCCTTTAACAACAACCTGCTGCAGAAACTGGAGCGCCTGATTAAGGCAGCCGGAATCGGATCTATCGACTTTGAGAATAAGTACACGGCCATCAAGCTGCATTTCGGCGAGCCGGGCAACCTCGCCTTTCTGCGCCCGAACTACGCCACGGTGGTCGCCAATGTGGTAAAGGAGCTCGGCGGCAAGCCGTTTTTAACCGACTGTAATACATTGTATGTCGGCGGGCGAAAAAATGCGCTCGACCATCTCGACGCCGCTTACCAGAACGGCTTTACCCCCCTCACCACGGGCTGCCATGCCATTATCGCCGACGGGCTAAAGGGCACCGACGAGGTGCTGGTACCGGTGGAAGGCGGCGAGTATGTAAAGGAAGCGAAGATCGGGCGCGCGGTGATGGACGCGGACGTGATTATCTCGCTGAGCCACTTCAAGGGGCACGAATGCACCGGCTTTGGTGGCGCGCTCAAGAATATCGGCATGGGCTGCGGCTCCCGCGCGGGAAAGATGGAGATGCACAGCGCGGGCAAGCCCTCGGTGAAAGAGGAGGTCTGCATCGGCTGCGGCAGGTGCGTGAAGATCTGCGCGCACGACGCGCCCGTTGTGACCAACAAAAAGGCGTATATCGACCACGATAAATGTGTAGGCTGCGGGCGCTGCATCGGCGTCTGCCCCACCGACGCCGTGGAGGCCGCCGGGGATGAGTCGTTTGATATCCTCAACAAGAAGATTGCGGAGTACACCTGGGCCGTGCTGCACGACCGCCCCCACTTCCACATCAGCCTGGTCGTGGATGTATCGCCCTTCTGCGACTGCCACGCGGAAAACGACCTGCCCATCGTGCCCGACGTGGGGATGTTCGCCTCCTTTGACCCTGTGGCACTCGATATGGCGTGTGTGGACGCTGTAAACCGCCAGCCCGTGATAGCGGGCAGCCTGCTAGACGAGAGCGGCCATGAGCACCACGACCATTTTACCGACACACAGCCCGCGACCGACTGGCGGGTGGCCATCGAGCATGCGGTGAAGATGGGCCTGGGCAGCCGTGAGTATGAGCTGATCGAGATTTAAGCGGCGGCATCTGTTTTACATATGTCTTATAATCAGGCGCGCGGCGGTATGCTGCGTGCCTGATTTTTACATTCTGCTGCACGATTCACATTTATTTCTATCACTTTGTCTGGTAAAATGATATAATAAGCGCATAAGCCCGAGCAAAATGGGATGGCCTCAAAACGCTTATTATATGTTTATGTCCACCTGCCTCGCCCCTTGCGGGGTAACCGGCAGGAATGGACGATTATATCATAAATGTGACCACATTTATGATATAATATTTATCGTATTATAATTTATTGGAGTGCTCGGATGGACAAGCAGGATTTATTAAAGCAATATTTCGGCCACACGGCATTTCGTCCGGGGCAGTCGGAGCTGATAGACAATATCCTTGCGGGCCGGGATGTATTCGGCGTCATGCCCACCGGCGCGGGGAAATCGGTCTGCTACCAGATTCCGGCGCTAATGCTGAAAGGGGTTACGCTGGTGATCTCCCCGCTTATTTCGCTCATGAAGGATCAGGTGAACGCGCTGGTGGAGTCCGGCGTAAAGGCGGCGTATATCAACAGCTCCCTCACCTTTTCGCAGTACAAAGAGGTGTTGCGCCGCGCCATGAACGGCGTGTATAGAATCATTTATGTGGCGCCCGAGCGGCTCGCTTCGGAGGATTTTCTGCGCCTTGCGGAGCAGGTGAAGATCGAGATGGTAACGGTGGATGAGGCGCACTGTGTTTCGCAGTGGGGGCAGGACTTCCGCCCGAGCTACCTAAAGATTGTGGAGTTTATCTCGCGGCTGCCTTACCGACCGGTAATCAGCGCCTTTACCGCCACCGCCACGTCGGTGGTGCGGGAGGATATCATCAAGATTTTACGCCTGCAAAACCCCTATATGGTTACAACGGGATTTGACCGCAAGAACCTGTACTTTGAGGTACAGAAACCGGGCAATAAGTTTGCGGCGCTGCTAAAGATTCTCAAGCGGTACGAGGGCAAAAGCGGCATCGTCTACTGCTCTACCCGCAAGACGGTGGAGAGCGTCTGTGACGATTTGATTAGCAGCGGCTACTCGGCGACACGCTACCACGCGGGCATTGAGGACTACTTGCGGCACAGCAATCAGGACGATTTTATCTACGACCGCAAGACCGTCATGGTCGCCACCAACGCCTTCGGCATGGGCATCGACAAATCCAACGTTTCCTTTGTGGTACACTATAACATGCCCAAGGACCTTGAAAGCTATTATCAGGAGGCGGGCCGCGCCGGGCGCGACGGCGAACCCGCGGAGTGCATTCTGCTTTACAGTGGGCAGGACGTGCAGATCAACCAGTTTTTAATCGACAATAACCGCGAACTGAACGAGGAGCTGGATAAGGCCACGCTGGAGGCAATCAAGCAAAAAGACCGCGAGCGGCTAAAGGCGATGACCTACTACTGCATTACCGCCAACTGCCTACGGGAGTATATCCTGCGCTACTTTGGGGAAAACGCGCCCAACTTTTGCGGCAACTGCTCGAACTGCAACAGCAACTTTGAAACGGTGGATATCACCCTAGAGGCGCAGAAGGTCGTCTCCTGCGTATATCGCGTCGAACAGCGCGGGCGGTCGTTCGGGAAGAACATGATTGCGGACATTCTGCACGGCAGCAAAAACGAAAAGCTTCTGCGGCTTGAGCTGAACACCCTTACGACCTACGGGATTATGTCCGACATCTCCGTGCTGCGGATACGCAGTATTCTGGATTTTTTGATTGACGGCGGCTACCTCACCCTTACTGGCGACGAATACCCCGTTGTGCGGCCCTCCGGGCGCTCGAATGAGATCGTGCGCGATAAAAAGACTGTCACCATGAAGCTGCCCAAGGAGGAGGCCGTGAACAGGCCCGCACGCGGACAGACGCACGCGGTCGATGAGGGGCTGTTCGGCGAACTCAAATCCCTGCGCAACCGGCTCGCCTCGGAGGCACATGTTCCCGCTTACATCATCTTCACCGACGCGACGTTGCGGGAGATGTGCGAAAAGCTTCCGCAGACAGACGAAGAGTTCCTCGGCGTCTCGGGCGTGGGCAAGGTGAAGCAGGAGCGGTACGGCAAGTGGTTCATGCTGCTGATCGGTAAATATACCGCCAATCAAAGGCCGCCCGACTATCAGACGATATCGACACCGCCCCTAGATTAGCAAGACTATCGGGAGAGGATTATCCAAAGCGGCTCGGCCGACGCCTATCAGGCATGGACCGAAGAGGAGGATTCGCGGCTTAAAAACGAACTGCGGGACGGGCTTACCATTCGCGAGATAAGCGAAAACCATATGCGAACAAAGGGGGCAATCCTATCCAGGCTTAATAAGCTGGCGGGAGAATAGGTTATAAGAAAATCTTTTAACCCTCGAAAAACTGCCTGTAAAGACGATGATGGGTTAAGCCCTTCCTGCCGCTATGCGGCACCGGCACTTTTTAATTTGGTTTTATGCCCTCTCTTTTGGGCGTAAGGCCCACAAGAGAGGGCATGGATCTTAATATGAAGAATCAGCTGCCAAAGCTCCCCGCACAGCTGCAAACGGTGGAGGATTTCCCCGCACTGCTGCGGCAGGTGAGCATTGAGGAAAGCGACATTATTGCCGCGCAGATAAAAGACGCGGTCTTAAACGAGACGGACCTTTCCAAGCTCTGTTTTAAAGAGGTATTGTTTGAAAACTGCAAATTTACAGGCTGCCTGTTTGTGCAGGCCGATTTAATGAATGTGGTTTTTCAGTCCTGCGACCTCTCGAACTGCAACTTCAGCGACGGGTATTTTAAAAACTGCCGGTTTATCGCCTGCAAAGGCGTGGGGCTGGACCTGCAAAGCATCAGCATGCAGCAAGCGGACTTTGCAAACTGCAATTTTAAATACTCCAACTGGGATAACGCAAAGCTAAAGGCAGTGACCATCTCGGAAAGTGATTTCAGCCGCGCAAATATCACCTCCTGCAAGCTGACGCAGTTAGCGCTAAGCGAGGTACAGTTTATCGGTACCAGCTTCTTTAAAACGCCTTTAAACGGGGTAGACTTTACCCAATGCAGTATAGACGGCATGATTGTTTCCGGCGAGGAGCTGAGGGGTGCCGTTGTGAATGCCTACCAAGCCTCGGAGCTTGCAAAGCTGTTGGGGCTCATCATCAAATAGAATTTTTTCACAAGAGCACTTCCGTATTACGTATATCTTTTTTAACAGGGAAAACAGCCGCCCGCTACGGAAAATCCGCGGCGGGTGGCTGTTTTGATGAGTGATTTATAGAAATTTCATGTCACGCAAACTATAGGGTGCTAAGCTGCACAAAGTCCGCCTTAAGGCTTGTATAGAGCGATTTATAAAGCTTGTGATACTCGTTGTAGATGCGCGTATTCTCTGCGATAGGCTCGCTGGGGTTTTCACCATGGATCACCTTCGCGCAGGCCTCGGGCACGCTCGTGTAAATGCCCGCAGCCACACCGGCGAGGATGGCCACACCGAGGGCGGGCCCCTCCTTGGAGGAAGAGGTGAACACCCCGCAGCCGTACATATCGGCGAGCATCTGCCGCCACAGCTTGCTGGTGCCGCCGCCGCCGCACGCGAACATCTCTTTTACCGAGGTACCCATCTCAACCAGAATGTCGTTGCAGTCTTTGAGTGAGAACGAAACGCCCTCCATCACCGAGCGGATCAAATCCCGCTTCTCGTGCATGGCCGAAAGGCCGAAGAACACGCCGCGGCAGTTCGGGTCGAGGTGAGGGGTGCGCTCGCCCATCAGGTAGGGCAGATAGAGCAGGCGGTTGCTGCCGGGGGGCACCAGCGCCGCGTCCTTATCCATGAGATAGTACGGGTCTTTGCCCTCCTTGGCGGCGTTTGCGATATAGTCCTCGCAGAAGTTGTCGCGGAACCATTTCAGCGACAGCCCAGCGCCCTGCGTAACACCCATGATGTGCCAGCAGCCGGGCACCGCACAGCAGAAGGTGTGTACCCTGCCCTTCGGGTCGATGGTAACGTTGGAGGTGTGCGCGTATACCACGCCGGAGGTGCCGATGGTGGTGAAGGCCTTGCCGTCTACCACAACGCCGGTGCCCACCGCGGCGGCGGCGTTATCTCCCGCGCCCGCGGCCACAACGGTGCCTTCCGCAAGGCCGGTAAGCGCAGCAGCCCGCGCCGTTACCCTGCCGCTGATCTCCGGGGATTCATACACCGTGGCAAGCCACGCGCGGTTGATCTGCAGCTTCTCTAAAACCTCCTGCGACCAGCAGCGGTTGGGCACATCCAGCAGCTGCATGCCGCTTGCGTCCGAAACATCGGTTGCGTAGGTGCCGGTGAGCATAAAACGCACGTAGTCTTTGGGCAGCAGGATATGCCTGCAGCGTTTATAGTTCTCGGGCTCATTGTTGCGCACCCACAGAATCTTGGAGGCTGTAAAGCCGGTGAGGGCGGGGTTCGCGGTGATCTCGATCAAGCGCGTAGCACCCACCAGCTCGGTAATCTCCGCGCATTCCTTTGCGGTGCGCTGGTCGCACCAGATGATGGCCGGGCGGATTACGCGGTTGTCTTCGTCCAGCATCACCAGCCCATGCATCTGCCCCGAGAGGCCGACGCCCCTGATATCGGCGGCGCTTACACCAGACTGCTCGATGACAGCCTTGAGCGTTGAAACCGTCGCCTGATACCAGTCTTCAGGGTTCTGTTCCGCCCAGCCGTTGTGAGGTTGGCTGAGCGGATATTCCTGCGATGCGGAGGCGACTACAGCGCAGTTTTCATCAAACAGAACCGTTTTGGTTGCCGAGGTGCCGATGTCTATACCAATCAGATAGTTCATTGTTACATCTCCTTGCAAACCAAAGATTTAGCCGAAGATAACCTCGTTGAGTACGCTCTCGAGGTATTCCTGCTTGCCGCTTTCCATCTTGGGGTCGCTGCCATGAAGGGTGTAGGCCTCGAGCTGCTCGAGGGTGGCCTTGCCATCTACGATATCCTTGCCGATGCCGGTTTTGTAGGAGGCATAGCGGTTCTCTACAAACGTATCCAGCCTGCCGTCCTCGATAAGGGCAACCGCCTTGAGAAGGCCGAGGGCAAAGGAATCCATGCCGCTGATGTAGGCATAGGCGATATCGTCAAAGGTGAAGGAGCCGCGTCTTACCTTCGCGTCGAAGTTGAGACCGCCGTTTACAAAGCCGCCCGCTTTAACTACCTCGTACATGCAGAGGGTGGTGTCGTACACATTGGTGGGGAATTGGTCGGTATCCCAGCCCAGCAGGTAGTCACCCTGGTTGGCGTCGATGGAGCCAAACACGCCGTTGATGCGCGCAACCCTCAGCTCGTGCTGGAAGGTGTGCATGGCAAGGGTGGCGTGGTTTGCCTCGATGTTCATCTTAAAGTCTTTATCCAGACCGTATTTTCTTAAAAAGGCCAGCACGGTGGAGGTGTCGAAATCGTACTGGTGCTTGGTGGGCTCCTTCGGCTTGGGCTCAATGTAGAAATCGCCCGTAAAGCCCTTGGAACGAGCGTAGGTTACCGCCATCTTCATAAGGCGGGCCATGTTGTCCAGCTCAAGACCCATATCTGTGTTGAGCAGGGTCTCGTAGCCCTCGCGGCCGCCCCAGAACACGTAGCCCTTGCCGCCGAGGCGGATGGTGGCGTCGATGGCGTTTTTAATCTGCGCCGCGGCGTAGGCAAAGCTGTCCGCGTTGCAGGAGGTACCCGCGCCGTGCATATATCTGGGGTTGCTGAAGCAGTTCGCGGTGCCCCACAAAAGCTTGATGCCGGTTTTCTTCATTAAGCCTTCGATATACTCTACCATCTCAAGCAGGTTTGCGCGGCTCTCCTCAAAGGTTACGCCCTCGGGTGCGATGTCGGCATCGTGGAAGCAGAAGTATTCGATACCCAGCTTCTGCATAAACTCAAAGCCCGCGTCGGCCTTTGCCTTGGCCTGCGCCATCGGGTCGGTCTGGCCGTAGCTGCGGTCCATCGTCTCCGCGCCGAAGGGGTCTTTTCCGCCCGCGCACAGGGTGTGCCAATAGGACATCGCGAACTTTAAATGCTCCTTCATGGGCTTGCCCATAATAACCTTTTCGGGATCATAGAACTTAAAGGCAAAAGGGTTTTTGGATTTCGGGCCTTCATACTTTACCATGGGAACCGCTTCAAAATAACTGGACATTTCTTTTCCTCCATAACATTATAGATTTTCTAATATTTTAATCTCGTTTTTAACATAGTATTGATCGTTCTCTGGCTTTTTACCAGTGATGAGGTAATCAAACGCCATGCGCACCGACTTGCTGCCCTGCGTGTAGGGCTGCTGGCAGATGGTGGCGGCAATCACGCCCTTTTTCATCATCTCGACGGTGGTGGGCACCTTGTCGTGGCAGATGATCTTTACCTTCTCTTCCAGCTCCAGCGACTGAACCGCCCGGCAAGCCCCGTAAACGCCGCCGGCGACGATGTAAAGCGCGTCGATTTCCCTGTGCTCCTCGAGCATGCGCTTGGTCACATCAAAGGCCTGTATCTCGTCGTCGTTGGTCTCGCGGAAATCGATGACCGAAAAATCGGGGAAACGGGTGTTCATGACGTTTTTAAAGCCCGCGATACGCCTTGCGTGCCCAAGCACTTTTATCGAGCCGGTGAGCACACCGATATTCGCCCTGCCGCCGGTGAGGATACCCAGCATCCCACAGGCGGTTTCGCCGCCCTTGAAGTAGTCGCTGCCCACATAGCATAGGCGGCTGGCGTTCTCGATATCGCTGTTCATGGTAACAACACAGATACCCGCGTCGCTTAACTCGTTTAACTTCTCCGCAATCATCGGGTCGTTGATGGGGGTAATGATCAGTGCGTTGATCTTGTCGTTTAGCTCGCCGATCAGTTCCAGCTGACGGGCGGCGTCGTAGCCCTTCATGGTTCTTAAAAGAAATTTGGTGCCGTAATCGGCCAGCTCGGCCTCCGCCTGACGGATGCCGCGCAGCACGTCGTCAAAGAACGCATTCCCCTCCGAGGCCAGCACAAACCCAATGACAAAGGATTTCTTCTTCGCGGCCAGCGCCTTGCCCGCCAGATTGGGCACGTAGCCGAGCTGCTCGGCGATGCCGCGAATCATCTGCTCGGTTTGGGGCTTTACCCTGCCGCGGTTGTTTAAAACCCTGTCTACCGTTCCCCGGGAAACGCCGCAGATTTCGGATATCTGTTTAATGGTTACCGGCATACATCATACACCGCCTTACATCCTCTGTGTTTTTGCCGATCGCTGTTTGCGTGCTCAGGCACATTTTCTTTAGTTAAATAATATAACAGGTTTTGGTGCTTGTCAACCATGGTTTTGAAAAAATATATTGATAATACAAGGCATATTCACTCCTGTTGACGAGCAAGGCCAAAGTTCTGCCCTGCGCCTGCCATAAGTCGCGTGCTTAAGCACATTTTATGAGGTTCGTTACAGTTTCGTCGAAATAACGCAAAAAACCGGGAAGGCTGCTGCCCTCCCGGTTTGCTTTGATTTGCTTTAAAAACTATTTTTCGAGCGTGCGCCTTAAAAACTCCTTGGTGCGCTCGTTTCTGGGGTTTGTAAAGATCACGTCGGGGGTGTCGTCCTCCACGATGACCCCTTTGTCCATAAACAACACACGGTTGGCTACCTCACGGGCAAAGTCCATCTCGTGGGTAACCACCACCATGGTAAGGCCGCTCTTGGCGAGCGTCTTCATTACCTTGAGCACCTCGCCCACCATCTCGGGGTCTAAGGCGCTGGTCGGTTCGTCGAACAGCAGTGCGTCCGGCTCCATGGAAAGCGCGCGCGCAATCGCCACACGCTGCTTCTGCCCGCCCGAAAGCTGGCTCGGGCGCGCGTTGATATACTGTGCCATGCCCACCAGCTCAAGGTATTTCATCGCGGTCTCGGTGGCGTGGGCCTTGTCGCGCCCCAGCACCTTGATCTGCCCCACCGTGCAGTTGCCCAAGGCGGTAAGGTTGTTAAACAGGTTAAACTGCTGGAACACCATCCCCATCTTGGTGCGGTATTCGGCACGGGAAAGCTTGCTCGAGAGCACGTTCTCGCCGTGGTAGGTAATCTCGCCCGCGGTCGGGTCCTCCAGCAGATTGATGCAGCGCAGCAGGGTGCTCTTGCCCGAACCGCTCGAGCCGATGATGCACACCACCTCGCCCTTGTTTACATCAAGGCTGATATCCCTTAACACCTCGTTGCCGCCAAAGCTTTTTTGCAGGTGTCTGACCTCTATAACCTGTTCCATCACAGCGCGCCCCCTCTCACCTTAATCTCCTGCTCGGGGGTTGTCTGCGAGCCGTGAATGGTGTAGGAATCCGACCCGTCCATCTTCTTTTCAACCGCTTTGAGCACGCGTGTAACCGTGAAGGTCATAATAAAGTAGATGACACAGGTGACGAGGAATACCGGGAAGTACTGGAAGTTGTTCCCCGCGATAGACTTCGACTGGAAGAACAGCTCGGTAACCGAGATCACGTTTAGTACCGAAGTATCCTTGATGTTAATAACAAACTCATTGCCGGTGGCAGGCAGGATATTGCGGATAACCTGCGGCATGACAATGTTAAACATCGTCTTGGTGTGCGTCATCCCGATGGAGTGCGCCGCCTCGAACTGCCCCTTGTCTACCGACAGGATGCCGCCGCGTACGATCTCGGACATATAAGCGCCGGTGTTAATGGAAACAATAAAGATACCGGCAATGGTGGTATTCATATAGATGCCCGCGAAGGCCGCGCCGTAGAAGATAACCATCGCCTGCACGATCATCGGCGTGCCGCGGAATACCTCTATGTAGGCCGTGAGAACGTAGTTCACGGCCTTAAGCAGGCCGCGCTTCGCCGCGGAGTCCCGCGGGCTGACCGGGATGGTACGAACAACACCCACGATAAGCCCAATCATGGAGCCGATAATGGTACCGGTGATTGAGATCAGCAGGGTCGTACCTGCCCCTCTTAAAAAAAGCGGCCAATAGGTTTGCAGGATTTGAAACGTCCACTCCCAAAAGCCCTTTTCGGACGCTGCAGCAAGTAGCATTATACGTTTCTCCTTTTCTTTGGGTTATCGGATGATCGTTGGGTATAATACTAATTCTCCTTTAAAAAAGCGATAAAATCGCTTTTTTAAATCCTCGCCGAAGGCGGGGAGCAACAACGCTTTGCGTTGTTGCAGATGGAATTTGGTATAATAATTATCAAGGTTTGATTATATCAGAAAAAGCCCGCACGGGCAACCCTTTTATCCTTTTATCCGGGTGGTAATGCTGAAATTGTGCCTTTCGGCATAAGCCAAAAAGCACAATCTCGATAAGTACTATTTAAAAAATTACTGCTCTACCGGCTGGTTCTGGATAGCGGTGTCCATCATCTGCTTCCTCTGGTCCTCAGAGATACCGGCCAGTGCCTCGTTGATCACCTTGCGCAGCGGATCGTTGCCCTTCTTTAAGCCAACGGCGATCGCTACGTCCTCATCAGAGGCCTCAAAGCCCTCGGCAAACTCTACCATGGCAAAGTTTGCATTGGCGGCGCAGGCGGAAACGCCCTCCGGCTTCTCGGAAACATAACCGTCGATGATGCCGGACTCGAGCGCAACACGCATTGCGGGGAAGTCATCCATCGCGGCCTGCTTCTGCACGCCCTGAATCTGGTCGATTACGGTGTAGTGGAAGGTGTTGAGCTGCGCGGTGATCTTAGCGCCGTTAAAATCCTGAATGCTCTTGGCGCCCTCGTAAGGGCTGCCCTTCTTTACCACCATTACAAGGTCGGATTTGTAGTAGTTGTCGGAGAAATCGATGGTCTCTTTCCGCTCGGCTGTGGGCGACATGCCCGCGATGATGGCGTCGATGGTGCCGGACTGTACGGCGGGGGTGAGGCCGTCCCACGCGGTTTTAACCACAACGAGCTTCTTGCCGAGCTTATCGGCGATGATCTTGGCGATCTCTATGTCGTATCCCCCGGCATAACCTCCGCCCTGAATCGGTACCGCACCGTTGGAATCGTCTACCTGTGTCCAGTTAAACGGTGCATAGCCGCACTCTAAGCCCACTTTGAATTCGTTGCTGCCCGAGTTGGTACAGGCAGTAGCAGATACCAGTGTAACACAAAGCATTACAGCCGCAACAAGAATACTAACTGCTCTTTTCATAATACTCTCATCCTTTCATTTTCGGCAGAAGAAATAGGTTTATCAAAATCACAACCCATTTTTCTGTTTATAATATTATTCATTTTCGCTCAAAGATGGGAAATTGTCAAGGAAAACACGATTTTTCACGCTATTTATTTAAAACTTTTAAGCAGTAACACATTGCCATAGTGCATAAGTATGACCAAAACCCTTTGTGTGGTGATAAAAGTAATGCAAAACAGATGACGTGCAACGGATTTCGTGATAAAATCACAGTAGAATTAATAATGTATAACTATACTGTAGATAAAGCAGAGAAAACAGGGAGGTCAACACGATGGCAGACGTTCTTATACTGGGCAGCGGCCCTGCCGGAATCTCGGCTGCGGCCTACGCGGCGCGCGGCGGGCTGAAGGTGACGGTAATCGGGCGGGACGGCGGCTCGCTGCAAAAGGCGGAAAAGATAGAAAACTACTACGGCTTTGCACAGCCCGTTTCGGGGCAGGAGCTGATAAGCACCGGTATTGAGCAGGCAAAGCGTCTGGGCGCAGAGGTGATTGCCGACGAGGTGCTTGCCGTAGACTACGACGGCGAGGGCTACACGGTAACCGCCAAGGGCGAAAGCCGCCGCGCACCCTGCGTGATACTGGCCACCGGCAGCGCCAGAAAGGCCCCCAGAATACCCGGCCTTGCGGAGTATGAGGGCAAGGGTGTCAGCTACTGCGCGGTGTGCGACGCGTTCTTTTACAGAGGCAAGGATGTCGCGGTGCTGGGCGGCGGCGAGTATGCCCTGCATGAGGCGCTGGAGCTGCTGCCGGTGGTGGGCTCGGTAACGATGCTGACAAACGGCGTAGAGCCTGCCCTTGAGGTGCCTCCCGAAATCAAGGTGGTCAAAGAGCCGGTGGCGGCGTTGCTGGGCGAGAGTGTTTTACAGGCGGTAACGTTTAAAGAAGGTGTCAACCTGCCGGTAAGCGGAGTATTTGTGGCCATCGGGGTTGCGGGCAGCAGTGACCTTGCACGCAAGCTCGGCGCCGAGGTTAGCGGCACCGCCATTGTGGTGGACGCCGAGATGCAAACAGCCCTGCCCGGCCTGTTTGCCGCGGGCGATTGCACGGGCGGCATGCTGCAGGTAGCAAAGGCCGTATATGAGGGGGCCAAGGCCGGTACGAGCGCCTTAAAATATGTACGGTCTTTGAAAGCGAAAATTTGAAAATCATCTTTTGCCGCTGCATAACGCAGCGGCTTTTTTATGCCGGTACAGGTATACACCTTACCGGTTCTTTGGGTCGCCTTTAGGAGGCGGCTAAAGCAGTGTTCAGCGCTATAGGGAAAATGGATTGTGCCGCTATCAGTGGCTAAAAGCCTTCCTTTCAGATGAACTCATGGCTTGGTTAAAACAAATTATTTAGTATAATCTTCTTGAGTTTACATATACTGTTTGCACGGTAAGCAGGGTAATATTTCGGTAAATATAACTATTTAATTGGCTAATACGTGTAATTTCTATGAACATTTTATAAACATTATTCACAGACTTGTCTGTTGTAAACAAAGTTTTTTAAACGCGTAAATTATTCTTGTGCAAACCATACGGCAGTGATAGAATAGGTGCAAAAGCGCAATTTTTAAGCAGCGCAAAATTAATCTTAGAAAAGGATGAGTGTCAATGGTTCCTGATGTTCTGTTCTTTCAAATTGCATCAATCGTCATCGCGGTACTGGCATTTGGCGCGGCACTATGGCTGTTTCACTGGGTAAAGTCACAGCCCTCTTCCAACGCACGAATCAAAGAGGTTGGCGAGCTCATCAAAAAAGGTGCCAACACCTTTTTGGCGAAGGAATACACAACTCTTCTGCGTTTTTGCGGCATTGCGGCATTGCTTATCCTGATCTTCCTTCCCAAGCCCATCTGGCAGGGCAGTATCTTAGAGAACCTGATGATGGCGCTTGCTTACCTTGCCGGTACGGCATTTTCCGCTATCGCGGGCAAGGTTGGCATTACCATTGCCACCATCGCAAACATAAAAACCGCCGAGGCGGCTACCAAGGGCATTAAGAAGTCGTTTATGGCAGGCTTCCGCGGCGGCGCTGTAATGGGTATGGCCGTGGTAGGCAGCAGCCTCTTAGGCGTTGCGCTGGTGCTGCTCGTTACCGGCAACACCAATGCGCTGCTGGGCTTTAGCTTCGGCGCAAGCTCGCTTGCGCTGTTTGCCAAGGCGGGCGGCGGTATCTTCACCAAAACCGCCGACATCAGCGCCGACCTTGTGGGCAAGGTGGAGTTGGGCATCCCCGAGGACGACCCCCGCAACCCTGCGGTTATCGCCGATAACGTAGGCGACAACGTAGGCGACGTAGCCGGTATGGGCGCCGACCTGTTCGATTCCAATGTAGCCTCTATGGCTGCGGCACTCGTTATGGCCGTTTCGCTCGACAAGATTACCGGCAACACGATGAACGCCAGCATGGTGTTCTGCTATGCCGCCATCGGCCTCTTGGCCTCCATCATCGGTGTTGCCACCGCAAGGATGGGCAAGAAGGGCGGCCCTACCAAGGCGCTTAACATGAGCACCTATGTAACCACCGGCATCTATGCCGTACTTACCGCGCTTGCAACCTATGTGTTCGGGTTTGAGTGGCGCATCTGGGCGGCGAGTGCTGTCGGCCTGATCGTAGGCGTTATCATCGGTATCGCCAGCGACTACTTTACCGACGACACCAAAAAGCCGGTTCATATGGTGGCGGAGGCCGCAAAATCCGGCCCCGCGTTCACCATCCTTTCGGGTATCTCGTATGGCCTATTAAGCACCCTGCCCGCTATGATCGGCATCGCGGTTTCCGCGCTGATCTCCTACAAGCTCTGCGAACCGCTCGGCCCCGGCTACGCGATGTTCGGCATCGCTATGGCGGCAGTGGGCATGCTCTCTATCGTGGGGATGATCATCTCCAACGACGCTTACGGCCCCATCGTGGATAACGCGCGCGGTCTGGCAGAGATGGGCAACCTCGGCGATGAGGTTTTAGAGATCACCGACCAGCTCGACAGCGCGGGCAACACCGTTAAAGCGGTTACAAAGGGCTTCGCCATCGGCGCTGCGGGCCTTACCGTTATCGCGCTCTTGGGCGCGTTCATCAGCGAGGTGAACGACGCTGCCGCCGAGCTTGGCAGAGAAGCCATCTCCGGCTTCGACGTGACCAACCCCACCGTGTTCTTCGGCCTCTTGATCGGCGCCGCCATCCCCGCCGTGTTCTCGGCGATGCTGATGCTCGGTGTTGACCGCAACGCGCAGCGCATGGTGGCGGAGATTCACCGCCAGTTTAAAGAGATTGTCGGCCTTAAAGAGGGCAAAGAGGGCGTTGTGCCCGAATACGACAAGTGCATTGAGATCGCCACCACCGGCGCTATCAAGGAGCTGATCCCCGCAGGCTTAATGGCGATTGTCTCCACCCTGCTGGTCGGCTTTATCGGCGGCGTTGAGGCGATCGGCGGTTTCTTAACCGGCAACATCGTAAGCGGATTGCTGTTCGCGCTCTTTATGTCCAACGCAGGCGGCCTGTGGGATAACACCAAGAAGTTTATCGAAGCGGGCAACCACGGCGGCAAGGGCTCCGAGGCACATAAAGCCGCCGTTGTGGGCGACACCGTGGGCGACCCGTTCAAGGACACCGCGGGCCCTTCCATCAACACACAGATTACGGTAGTGTCGCTGGTTTCGTCCCTGATGGCCACCGCGTTCCTAGCCTTCTCGCTCTTCAGATAACCTAAAGCTTTTAGGCGCCGGCAGATCACCTGCCGGCGCTTTTTCATGGTGTATATCCGGCATTTTTTCATAAAATATATTTGTCGTGAAAATATACGAAAAAAGATTGCCAAACGCCGCTTTGCGCGGTATAATTACAGCAATTTGATTTTTAATAGTTTGTTCATAAAAAATCAAAGGTTCTGCGTCGGGTTAAGCGCAAATATTAATCAGGAGGGATAATCCTTGACAGCTCAAAAAACTTCGGCAGGCTATCTGCCGGACGAACGGCCACCGATTGGCAAATTGCTTCTTTTTGCCCTGCAACAGATTATTGTTATGTTCCCCGCAACCGTGTTGGTGGCATTGCTCACAGGTTTTCATGTTTCCACCACCATCTTCGCAAGCGGCCTCGCAACCATCGGCTTTATTCTGGTAACCGGCAGAAAGATACCCCTCTTTTACGGCTCGAGCTTTTCCTACATTGCGGCCATCTGTTCTATCACCGGCGCGCAGGCCTTTGCCGGCCCCGTAGCGGACGATAAGATTGCCGCTGCGCAGTTCGGCATTGTGCTTTCGGGCTTAGTATCCATCGCCGCCGGCCTTATCATCAAGCAGTTCGGCCAGAACGCGATCGAGAAGGTGCTCCCTCCCACCGTAACGGGCAGCATCGCCATTGTTATCGGCCTTTCGCTTGCGGGCTCGGCGATTACCAACCCCGTGAACCTGCCAAACGGCGTTACAGAGGCGAATCAGGCGCTTGCGCTGAACCTTTCGTGGACCATCTGCCTTGTAACCTTACTGGCTACCATCCTTTTCTCGGTATACCTCAAGGGCACCTGGGGGCAGATTCCGATTCTGCTCGGACTGTTGACCGGCTATGTGCTGGCGCTGATTCTCGGCGGCATCAACGGCATCGCCTTCTGTGACTTTAATAAGATCGGTGCGACCGAGTCGCTGCTCGCCATTCCCGCCATCGGGTTTGCGCTGCCGCACTTCACGCTGCCTTTGCCCAACCTCGCTGCGGTTGCGGCTATCATGCCCATCGCTATCGCGACCATCCCCGAATCCACCGCACATCTTTATCAGCTCGACATCTATGTAAACGACCTCGCCAAGAAAAAGAAATCCGATAAGAAATACCCCATTGCGGACAAGCTTGGGCTCAACCTGATCGGTGACGGCCTTGGCGATATGATCTCGGGTGTGATCGGCGGCCCCGCCGGAACCAACTACGGCGAGAACCTAAGCACCATGGCAATTACCAGAAACTTCTCCACCCCCGTGCTGATCGCCGCTGCCATCATCACCATGGTAATCTCCTGCTTTACCCCCCTTACTGCCGCGGTATACTCCATTCCGAGCGCTGTAATCGGCGGTATCTCCATCTACCTGTTCGGTGTCATCGCCTCGCAGGGCGTGACGATCATGCTCACCAAGAAGGTAGACCTGTTCGATGCCCGCAACCTTGCCGTGATCTCCACCATCCTGATTATCGGCATCGGCGGCAGCTTCGCGTTTGAAGGCGGCATGATCCCGATGTTCGGTATTCAGCTGCCCGCGATTGCAACGGCTGCCCTCTTCGGCATCATCCTCAACCTGATTGTGAACATCGGCAGGAAGAAGACCGAGAACGCTTAATCACCGGCTAACCGGTTAAACAGATAACGACAAAGCCGCCGAGGGAGACACCCCTCGGCGGCTTTGCTTGTGTATATACAACAGTAAAACTACCGGATGAAGTTCGTAAATACCCGTGCCTCGCGCTCGGGCATCGGTACAGTACCCTTGCTCTGCTCGATGGACTGCATGAGCCACGCCATATTTCTGCCGAGCGCACGCATCAGCTGCACGCCCTCTTTGTCCTGCAGAACCTCCTGCGGGTTCGTGCCGTGCACAGCGTTCCAGTAATGCCCGGGAGTGATGATGATGTTGCGCAGGTTAAAGTAGTTGTTGAGCTGGTGGAAGGTGTCTACGTCGCCCGCGCGGCGGGTGGATACCACCGCGGCGCCGACCTTGTATTGCAGTGTGCTGCCGGAGAAGAAGAAGCGGTCTAAAAACGACTTCATGGTGCCCGCGATACCTGAGTAGTAAACGGGGGAACCCAGAAGGATGCCGTCGGCGGTCTTGGATTTTTCCAGACACTCGTTTACGAGGTCATTCTTAAATACGCAGCCGTCCTCCTCGGAGCGGCCGCAGTAGCCGCAGTCGGTACAGCCGCGGATAACGCTGCCACCCACATGGATGATCTCGGTTTCGATGCCCTGCTTCTCCAGCTCATCGGCGATGATGCGCAGCGCGGTGTAGGTGCAGCCGTTCTTGTGCGGGCTGCCGTTAAAGGCCAGAACCTTCATAGGTTTGCTTCATCCTTTCCAAAACAGCACTTAATAGCTTGTTTAAAACAATATATTCTACTGATATCCTCCATTATACGCCCATGAGAAATTACAGTCAATATTACCACCTGGGGTAAATTGTATGTTTACTTATACTGTACAACACCTGCGATCTTTTGCCGCAAGATTCAAACGATGCCATTCACCGTTTTAATTGAAGATTAGTATAATGGGTTATGAGCAAAACGGAGGTGTCTTTTTATGTGTGGAATTGCGGGCTTTTGTGACTTCAAAGAGGATCTTACGCAGGCGTACCACAAAAACAAGGCCGTAGCGGAGCGGATGGGTGCGGTGCTGAAGCACCGCGGGCCGGATGCAAGCGGCGAGTACATAGCCTCTCACGCGGCGTTTGCCCACCGCCGGCTGATTGTTATCGACCCGGCGGGCGGTATACAGCCGATGATTCGCAAGCGGGATGATTTTGAGTACGCCCTCGTGTACAACGGCGAGCTGTACAATACCAGTGAGGTACGCAACGTCTTAAAGCTGTTGGGGCACGAGTTTGATACCTCGTCGGATACCGAGGTGCTCCTGCGGGCATATATGCAGTACGGCGAAAAATGCGTCGACTACTTTAACGGCATCTTTGCCTTTGCGGTATGGGACTCTCGCCGCCAGAGCTGTTTTCTGGCACGCGACCGCTTCGGTGTAAAGCCGCTTTTTTATGCTCTGCGGGGAGATACCCTCGTGTTCGGCTCTGAGATAAAGGCGCTGTTTGAGTACCCCGGGGTAAAGCCCGTGATCGACCGCTACGGACTGTGCGAAATCTTTGGGCTGGGCCCCGCGCGTACGCCGGGCTGCGGGGTTTACAAAGATGTACACGAACTGATGCCCGGGTATGCCGCCCACTTTGACGCCGACGGATTACGGATTTCACCCTACTGGCAGCTTACCGCAAGGGAACACACCGACAGCTATGAGGAAACGGTGGAGACCACCCGCGAGCTGCTGTTTGACGCCATTAGGCGGCAGCTGGTTTCGGATGTGCCCATCTGCACCCTGCTTTCCGGCGGCCTTGATTCCAGTATCGTTTCCGCCGTGGCGGCGAAGGAGCTGGGAGAATCGGGACGTACCTTAGACACCTATTCCTTCGATTTTGTAGATAACGAGCGCTATTTCAGAGCGTCCTCCTTCCAGCCGTCGGAGGACCGCCCCTTTGTGGATATAATGACCAAGGCCATCGGTTCCAACCACCGCTGCCTCGATTGCGACAATGACGACCTCATCAGCGGCCTGTACGGCGCGGTGCTGGCAAAGGACCTGCCGGGCATGGCGGATGTAGACTCCTCCCTGCTCTATTTCTGCCGCAGGATCAAGGATAACCACACGGTGTGCCTCTCGGGCGAGTGTGCCGACGAGGTGTTCGGCGGCTACCCGTGGTTCCGCGACAAAGAGGCCTACGAAACCGACGCCTTCCCGTGGTCGAAGAAACTCGACCTTCGCAAGGAGGTGCTGGCGCCCGACCTGCTGGCCCATCTGCCGATGGACGACTATGTCAGTGAGCAATACCACAAAAGTATCGACCGTGCGCCGAAGCTCAACGGAGAAAGCGCATTGCGCGCGCGCCAGCGCGAGATAAGCTACTTAAACATTACATGGTTTATGACAACCCTGCTCGACCGCAAAGACCGCATGACGATGGCGAGCGGTCTGGAGGTTCGTGTGCCGTTTGCCGACCACCGGCTGGTAGAGTATCTTTATAACGTGCCGTGGGACTTTAAGTACCGCGGCGAGGAGGTAAAGGCGCTGCTTAAGGATGCCGCGCGGGACATTCTGCCTCCCGAGGTGATTGCCCGCAAGAAGAGCCCCTACCCCAAAACCTATCACCCCGAGTACGAGCAGGGCCTTAAGTATGAACTGCGCTTAATACTCGGTGACCGGTACGCGCCCCTGCACCGCCTGATAAACCCCGAAGCCCTCAAGGCCCTGATGAACAGCGAAAGCGACTATGGCCGGCCGTGGTTCGGGCAGCTGATGGCGGTGCCGCAGATGTACGCCTACCTAATAGAGGTGAACTTCTGGCTGGAGCATTACGGGGTGGATATCGATATTTAGCGGGCAGATGCATATAAACGAAACACTGCTTTTTTTAAAATAATGAAGGGGGAAAACACGGCAAGCGCCGTTGTCTTCCCCTTTTTAGTTGACCTTCGATGTAAAAGAGCTTGGGTGGATACCACTGGCGACGAATGACCCGAAGCGGACAGGGCGAAGTGGCGTTGGGATGTTATTGGGGAGATTATAGGGACGTCGTGGTGTTTGCGATTTTCTCCATAATATGGTATAATAAGATATAGAGAAATTTAATCCATGATTATTGAATCTTCAAAAAACCGTTGTAATTCTTATTAATAAATTTCTAAGGCTGCACATTTTAATGCAACTTTCAGCCGTTTTTCTCCTATTAATGAAAGGACGATATCCTTATCATCCAATAGGAGTGTAAAAATGACAGAAGAAAATTACAATTACCGCACGAGCCCATTCTTGTTAAGAAATCAGTTCGCGGGAACTGGCATATTCAAAATCCCCATTATTCCAAAAGCACAATTTTCAGATGTCGAATTTCAAGACTTGTTATTGATTGGATTTGACCGTACTAATCTTGAGAACAATAATCATCTCGACAGAATGGTACACTTTTTTCTGTATGACTACAAGTTTGAGCGTGTATGGAAAAAACCTGACATCGATATTGAGCGATTAAAGCGCTATCGGGCGGTTTTATCTCCGGATTTTAGTATGTACTTAGAAATGGCACCGGTAATACAATTATATAATACGTTTCGCAATCGTTGGTGTGGTGCATATTTTGCTTCAAAAGGGATTCGTGTTATCCCGACTGTAAGTTGGGGCGGTAAAAATACATTTGATTTTTGTTTTGAGGGTATAGAAAAAGGCAGTACGGTTGCGGTATCCACCTATATGGTAAGTGCGCACAACAACCATGCTGACCAGAAAAAGTTCTTCTTAAGCGGCTACAATGAACTACTTAAACGCATTGAACCGGAAAAAATCATATGTTATAACCAACCTTTTCCTGAGATGCAGGGAAATATTGTGTTTGTGGATTACGAACTGTCTTCGTGGAAATATCAAAATGATGATTATACGCCGTCAAAATATATCGATTATATTTTGGGGAACAAAAAATTACCAAGCGGCAGCAATATCGTCATTAAAAGCGGAAACATCATTCGAGATGATGCCGGCTTTAAAGGAATGGGCAGCGCCTATGGTGGAAAGTGGCAGCCAAGCAAAGCGGAAGATGAACGTTTTCTGGGTAAGCCTGGGGATGTTAATAAGAGCAGATGGAACGAGGGGTGGATATGATCGGGAAACTAAAATCGGAGATGATGGAAAAGCATCAAAAGAGAGGCATCATACAGATCACGATAATTCCTCAAAACACTCTAACCCGCATGACCATAATATTGATTGGAGTAACGGCTACCCTAATCCTGGACCGCCAATAAATTATTCCGATGGGAATGCCCCCACATTCAAAACTTTTAAGGAGATAAAATCCATGTCAAAAAACATAGGAATTAACAGTCCGGAAGAGAACAGATTTAAAACAATTAGTGATTTTAAATGGTGTGTGAATGGAGGTGGTGAAGTGGAATTTTGCGTCGGCGAAAGAATTTTTGGGGTTTTTCCTAAATTAAAGCGCACTTCAGATTCTCCGGAGCAAATTCTTATTTGTGAGAAATTCGTAGAAAATCAGGGAAGAACAGAACGATGGAGCAATACCGCCGATGAAGCCCTGGAATATATGATTGACGGCGTTCGTTTGAGGGATATTATCACAGAGGTTATAGTTACGGACCGTACCGTTTAATTTTGATTTTAGCAGCTTCCTATGAAGGTATGCTGATTTGTTCATATAAACAATGGCGCATCTTCTTGTATTTAAAAATTCTACCGTACCGATTAACTTTGATTTTCACGCCGTAACATGGTATCATTAGTGCATAGCATATCGAGAATTGAAGCCCAGATTACTTATATTTGAGAAACATATTGTATTATGGCGAAGGCTAGCGGCAATAATTTCAACACCTGAGATAGCGTTAAATTACAGCTAAGTTAAGGGGGAATATGATGAATCTGTTTAATGCCAGTTCATTGTTTAATGAGAATTCCGAAAAAGACATATTAAGTATTGTAAATGATCCGGAAAAATTAAGGGACAGGTTAATTGAAATAAAGAAAATGCTCTTAAAGGTATATCATTTTAAGGCTTATCAGGTACCGGAGGATTTTACTGCTGCTTCCTATATAATAGCAGCCAATCATCTAACCGATTCTGATGCCCCGCTGATCATGAGTTATTATTATGAGCTGATGCATCAGGTGAAAGATACCTATCCGGAGTTGTTTGTTTTCGCGAAAGAAAATTGTTTTAACGGTGTTTCCATACCCAAAGAATTGATACCGATACTGGAGCTTGAAAAGGTTTTTGCCGTTAACCGCAATAGCACTACCGGCTCAATGGCGGCAATAAGAGCTGCAGAAAAGTGGTTTGCCGAAGGTAAAAAGCCAAAGCATTTTCTGATATTCTCACAAGGAACCATTTATGACATCAATAAAGACAACGCAGAGGATATTGAGCGGGGAGCGTTCTGGCTGGCCAGAGTATTGGATATTCCTGTTCTGCCGGCTTTTATGGAACAAGCTGTCGAAGGGGCCGAGAATCGTTTAGTATTTGGAAAACCCATTGTTATACCAAAAGGCTGCCGCAATTTAGATGATTATAAACAATTGTGGCTAGAAAGAGTAATTGAAGCACAGAATGAGCTAGGCACACTTACAGGAGTTCCTGCAAGGGAAGCCGTGCTGGATGAAGAACATCAGACGAGAAAAAGATTTAGGCCGACCCAAATAAAATCGGCAAACAATTGAAAAGGCGCAGCCAGTGAAATACCCCTCTCATTCAGAGAGGGGTATTTCGTATGCAACTAGACAAGGTTAATGCGGGCTTTGGATAACCGGCTGAATCTGCTTGCGCTCAAGCGCCTGCTCAAGTGTGGGGATAATCAGCCCGGCGTGCGCCACCATCGAGTTCGGTTTTTGCTTGTAGTTATCCTGCCCGAAGGGAACAAAGTACACATTCTTCGCGTTGAGCAGCAGCCCGATGTTCTTAAAGTTAAAGCCCAGCGCGTCGTTGGACGAAAGCGCGATGACAAGGGGCTTGTTGTTGCGCAGGTGCCCCTTCGCGGCCATGAGCACCGGGGTATCGATAATCGCGTTTGCGAGCTTTGCGGTGGTGTTGCCGGTGCAGGGGGCAATCAGCAGAATATCCAATACATTATGCGGGCCGAGCGGCTCGGCCTCTTCAATCGAGACCACAGGCTTGTGGCCGGTTATCTCGGTAATCTTCACTATATAATCCTCGGCGGTGCCGAAGCGGGTGTCGATGGTTTGAGAGGCATCGGACAAAATGGGGTGAACAATCGCTTCTTCCTCGGTAACCAGCCTTTCAACTTCTTTTATGATCTTATCGTAGGTACAGAACGAGCCTGTGAAGCCAACGCCGATATGGAGACCCGACAGCTTCATTTTTCATCACTTCTTTCAGCGTGTATAGTTTCTATTGCGTCCGCGAGTATTTCGCCGGAGGTCTTGGGAGCGTACCTTCCGGGCAGTCCGGGGCAAAGCGCCGCGTAGAGCCTTAACCGTCTGGCAGCGTCAAAATCCACCCCGCCCGGCGCCGACGCGATGTCGATAACCGTCGCCTGCGGCGGCAGCTTTTTAAGCTGCTCCTCGCCAAGCAAAAGGGCGGGAACAGTGTTAAAGATAAAGTCAAAACGGGGCAACTCGTCGTCCATCTGCTCAAAAGAAAGGGCGTTATACCCGTAGGCCATGGCGAATACCCGGGCATCACGGTTGCGCGCCGCTATGTATACCTTGGTATCCAGCCCGCTTAATTTTTTAGCGAGCACCCGCGCGCACCTGCCGAAGCCCAACACCAAACTGCTGCTCTGGTGAAGGTTGATGCTGCTGTGCGTGATGGCCTCCGCTATGGCGCCTTCCGCGGTGGATATGGCGTTTAACACGGCGACATCGTTGCGCTGCATCAGGTCGTGAAAGCGTACCCCTTCATGGTTTAGGTACTCCATGGCGTGTGCCGGAAGGTTCCCCGTAAACAGCGTGTGGCGCGGCCTTAGGTTGGTTAACAGATAGTCCACCCCGCCGTCGGAGAAATCCTCCAGTGTCGCAATGCTCGTCTTGTTGCGGGTAAAAGGCACCGGGCAGAGAATTGTATCGCTTTTGGCAAGCGCCTGTGCAAGCGAATCGGCCTCGGCGGCTTCTTCGCTCATCTTTTCATCCGGCCTGCCGTAATAAATCACCGTATAACCCTTCTTAATAAGCTCATTGACCATATATACCTGTCGCTGGTCTCCTCCGACCACCGCGAAATCATAACGCTTCGTCATCTTCCAACCTCCTTCTTACAATATACAATATGACGGCGAGGGACGGTTGGTGCCATGAAAACGGCTTGTACCAAAAATGTATCCCTCGGTTTTATTAAGGCTGTTTAAAAGCATACTAACCCCAAAGGGGGAACACCGATGAAGCCCGATAAAATCTACTACGAACCGAATGCTTTAACCTACGAGCTGGGGCGCATGCTGCAGGAAAAATACAGTGACGTCCCTTGGGTGCCCATTGAAAGCCACAATAACATCGAACAACTGCGTCAAAGCCCCAACAGCGCCTTCGCCGCCATGAAACGGCACATCATAATCGGGGTGCGCAAAACCCATAAGTATGTGCCCAACCATAAATCATCTGATTTCTTGGTGCCCTACACCTCGTCGGGGTGCAGCGCGATGTGCCTTTACTGCTATCTGGTGTGCAACTACAACAAATGCTCCTACCTGCGCCTGTTTGTAAACCGCGAGCAGATGCTGGGCAAGCTGATTAAAACCGCAGGCGAGGCTGACCGTGAGCTTACCTTCGAGATCGGCAGCAACAGCGACCTTGTACTGGAGAACGATATTACCGGCAACCTGCCGTGGACTATCGAGCAGTTTGGGAAAGGCGAGCGCGGATTTATCACCTTTCCAACAAAGTTTGCCGATATCGGGCCGCTGCTAAGCCTTTCGCACCGCGGCAGAACGGTGGTGCGTATGAGCGTAAACCCGCAGGATGTGATCACGCGCGTGGAGTTCGGCACTGCCGCGCTGAAGGCGCGCATCGCCGCCATCAACGAGCTGTGCGAGGCGGGATACCGCTGCGGGCTGCTGATAGCGCCCGTGGTGCTGCTGGATGGCTGGCAGAGGCTTTACACCGAGCTGCTGGACCTGCTCGAGGCAGCGCTTAGCGAGAAGATGAAGCGGGAGATGTTTATAGAGATTATCTTCATGACCTACAGCTTCGTTCACCGCGCCATCAACAACGAGGCCTTCCCGAACGCGGTAGAGCTGTACGACGAGCGCTTAATGACGGGGCGCGGCAGGGGCAAATACTGCTACAGCAACGCCGCACGCGCAGAGGGCGAGGCGCTGTTCAACCGCGAAATTGAAAGGCGGTTCGGCACCGGGAGGATTCTTTATATTTCTTAAAGAATCGACGCATTGTAGCACTCTTTTTGCTTTTTGCATAGGATAAAACATGGCAAAGACTATGCTACTACAAAAAAGGAATGGAAGTGCGACTATGTGTTGTTTTAGAGGGCGCCGCTTCGGATTCTTCGGAGGCTGCGGATTCCGTGGAGGCTGCGGTTTCTTCGGAGGCTGTGGGCGTTTTCGCCGTTGCGGACGGTTCTGGTAACACAATCCGGGCTTGCATAAAGATGCGAGCCCACTTTTATTCCGAAAACGCGATTTTAGCTGTTTGAAAACAGCGGCGAAGGTTGTCCCGGCACGATTGATAAGCACAGCTTTAGCAGGCAACTGTTTCATAAATATAAAAAAACCACTGTCGAAACAAGAGCCGACAGCGGTTTTGCTTTGGGGTTAAAACATGATATAAAGCAGGGCCAGCATGAGCATACGGTCGCTGCCTTCTTCGGTAAGCAGTACAAGGAGCAGTCCTCCTATAATCAAAACGTCGCGGTCGATATCGATGTCACCCAAAAACGGAATGTTAATCTTGGTGCTGAAGCCCTGAGCGTCGTTGCTTTCGGCAAGCGGCGGGGCCTCGGCGTACCCTTCCTTGGGCGGCGGTGTATCGTTATATCGTCTTTCTTCAGCTTTGGGCTGCTCGTAGGTGTAGCCAAAGCCGCTCGGAGAAGCTACCGGGTTGTTTTGCGGCGCACGGCGGTTTGGAGTAAAACGCTGCGCGGTACCCTGGCGGTTATTCGGCCGGTTCTGCGCGGTGTTCCTCGGCGCTGCCGGAGCGCCCTGCCGTATGGTCTGGCCCGTCGGACGGGCGTTTGGGGCTATCGGCGGTTCACGCTGCGGGTAGATATGCTTTCCGTCCCTGATGATCCGCCCGCAACGCGGGCAGCGCTCCTCTTTTACAGGCTGCTGCACCGGCTGCCCGCTGCTCCATCCGCCCCTTTCAGCGCTCACGCCCGCGGCCGGCACTGCCGCGCGGCGCTGCATCTCTTTGGCTTCATTGATAGCCTCCTGTTTCATGCGCATAAAGTCGTATTCGGTATATCCTGCCTTGTTCCACATGGCAGCCCTCTCCCCCCGCCGATTCCACTGTTGCTATGCCGCCTACCTTTTGCCGAAAAGGTCGCCTAAAAGCCCGCTCTCCTGAACAAGCGGCAGGATGGCGATCAGCTTCATCATCTGTATCGCCTCATCTACCTTGCCCTGCCGTTTGTCCGAAAGCAAGGGTTTGAGTGCCAACAGCAGGCGGGTGTTGTCGTCCCCGCCGCTGCCGGAATAGGCCTTAAGCAATCGCAGGACCTTGGACATGTCGATATTGCCAAACAGGTCTCCCAAGCCGCCCAGCGGGTCGCCCCCGCCGTTATTTTGAGGTGCCCGGTAAGTATCGTTTCGCGAGGAGGAGCTCCCGCCGTCTCCCCCGCCCTGCGAGAACATAGCGCCGAGCGCGGAAAGGTCCGGCCCGCCGTCAGAACCGCCCACGCCCAACATGTCGGCCATCTGTTTGATACGGTTTAATCCATCCTCACTGTTGAGCAGGTCGTTAATCTTTTGGGCGATATCATCCACGGCGCCACCCCCTTTGCACTGCCCGGATTTATCCTAGCGTCTGCCCGTCTGAGCCCCGCCGGCGTTTTGGTTTACCGCATTCTTTCCGTTTATAATAGTACTTATGTTATTGCGCACTTCCGGGCTGGTTATAATCTTCTCGACCATCGAAGGATTGCTTACCACGTTCTCAAGCTTTTTTGCATCCTCCGTACTGAGGTTCTTTACCACATTGTCAAAGGAGCCGTCCTCCAGCTTGCTGCGCAGGGTATTGGGCGACATCCCCATCTTCTTGGATACAATATTGATAAGCAAATTGAGCTTATCGTCCGATACCTCGTTGTTTGAAGCCAAATTGTATCACCTCACACTTGAACTCTAACTAATCTTTATGATACAGTAAAGGGAAATAGAATCGCACGAATTCCTGTTTAAACGACAACGTTTATTTTGGTATATGTAGCGGGAAAGAGTACTTAACGGAGGCAGGGCTTAATGAGAATTATCGTGATTTCCGACACCCACCGCAGCTACCGCGCGCTGCGCGAGATCGTGGAGAAGCACGAGAAGGACGGAGACCTGTTCTTGTTTGCCGGGGACGGCGAGCGGGAGCTTGAGGATATTAGGGATGAGTTTGTAAACAAGACCTTTGTTGCGGTGCGCGGCAACTGCGATTTCGCGTCGCTGGAAAAGGCAAGCCGCATCGTCGTGGCGGGAGACACTAAGATATTCATGACGCACGGGGATCTGTACGGCGTAAAGGCCGGTACGGCGAGGATACTCTCAGCCGCCAAAGAGAACGGCGCGAAGATTGCGGTGTACGGCCATACCCATGTGGCTTATACAGCGTTCGAAGACGGCGTCTACCTGCTGAACCCCGGCAGCGCAGCACAGCCGCGGGCGGGTAAACCAAGCTATGGGATTATCGACATCACCGCGGGCGGCATCGTGCCCTTTGTGGTGGAGCTGTAACCGAAAAGGGGGGAAAGAATGATGCAGACAGTCCTGAAAGACCTTACCACCAAAGACCTTGGCAAAACCTTTTTTTACTTTGAGGAGGTGTCGTCTACCAACGACTACCTAAAGGAGAACGGGCAAGGCCTGCCGCACGGCACCGCGGTCGTGGCCCTGCGACAGTTTGCGGGGAAAGGGCGAACCGGACGAAAATGGGAGGATACGGCGGAGGGCGGGGCGGCGAAATCGCTCGCACTCTCGGTGCTATTAAAACCGCCCACGGTTTATCATACTCCGATGCTGCCGCTTGTGTGCGGGCTTGCGGTAAAAAAAGCGCTGATGACCGCCGCGGGGGCTGTAGGAAGCATTAAATGGCCCAACGATATTGTGATAAACGGCAGAAAGGTGTGCGGCATCCTGTGCGAGGGCGCGGTTGCGGGCGAGCAGGTGTTTACCGTCTGCGGCATAGGGGTAAACCTGCTGGAGACACGAGACGATTTTAACAAGGTGAACCTGCCCCACGCCACCTCGGTTTACGCGGAGACCGGGCGGCGGTGCGAGGTGCTGCAAATGGCCGCAGCTGTTTTAAACGCGCTGGAGGGGTACTATGAGCGGTTTATTCTAAGCGGCTTTGACGGCCTGATGGAGGATTACCGCGAGGCCTGTATCACATTGGGCAGCGAGGTAACGGTGCTGCAGGACGGTATCCAGCAAAACGGCACCGCGGTGGATATCGCCCCCGACGGCGCGTTGCTGGTGAATATCGAGGGTAAGCTCCGGGCCATACACGCGGGCGAGGCCTCGGTGCGCGGCCTCTACGGATATGTATAGCAGGTAACAGTGAAAATGAGATAGCTACGCAAAATACCCCCACTGTCACGCGGCGAGGGCCGTATGGCTGCGGGGGCATTATTCATCTGCTTTTACAAAACGAGGCGGCTACTCCTCTACGGTGATAACTGAAACGGGGCATCCTTCCTGCGCCTCTACAGCGCGTTCCTCCGCATCCTTGGGTACCTCCTCCTGATACACCTCGGCAACGCCGTCATCGGCCATTCTGAAAACCTCGGGGCAGGTTTCGGGGCACAGCCCGCAGGAGATGCAGCCGCTTCTGTCAAGAAATGCTTTCATACACGTTCCTCTTTTCCGGCTTGAATACAGCCAACTTTGATTGGTAGTATTCTTGCCAAAAGCAGGGGGTTTATACCTTGGACGCCACGCGCGTATCACCGAATTCCGGCGATGCGGTTCGCGTTTGCCGCAGCCAGTCGATAATCACTGAAAGCGCCGGCCCGAGCAGCCACGGGTCTTCCCCGCTGCACATCGCCCTTTTTGTTCATCGAATTGACACGCTTAGCTAAATTGTGCTAAACTTCTTATATAAAATATGTCTGCTGACGTAATTGCCAAACACCGGAGAATGAAACGATGGATACAATCTGCATCAATCTTTTTGACATACTCACCTGCCTTTCGGGCGCCATAGACCTTGCGCGGCCGGAGCTTGCCGACCACCACCATCAGGTGGCGTATCTGGCCTACCGGCTGGCGGAGGAGATGGGTCTTTCTACTCCCCAGCAGCGGCATGTACTGATTGCGGGGATGGTGCACGACATCGGAGCCTTTTCGGTAAACGAGCGCCTTTCGCTCATCGAAAATGAGCCGGTTACGGTAAACGGCCACGCCTTTAGCGGCGCAAGGCTGCTGGGGGAATGCGGCCCGTTTGCAGAGGTAGCCGAGACGGTGCGCTACCATCACCTGCCATGGAACCACGGCGCCGGTGCCGTTTTTCTGGGCAAGGCTGTGCCACAGACAAGCCACCTGCTGCACCTGGCCGACCGCACCTGTGTGCTGATTAACCGCAAGACCAACGTGCTGTCGCAGATAACAGGTATTATGGATACCATCCGCGAGAAGGCGGACGGCGTATTTAACCCGCGAATGGTAAAAGCTTTGGAGGCACTCGCCAAAAAGGAGTACATCTGGCTGGAGCTTACCTATAAGGCACCGCTTGCGTATATTGCCGATATGTCGCCCTTCGGGGTGATGCGGCTCACCCTTGATGAGCTGGTAAACGTCGCCGAGATGTTCTCGCAGGTGGTGGATTTTCGCAGCCGCTTTACCGCCACCCACTCCGCTGGCGTGGCAAAGACCGCGGAAAAGCTGGCGGAGCTGATGGGCTTTTCGGCAAACGAGTGCCGCATGATGCTGACCGCGGGCTACCTGCACGACCTCGGCAAGCTCGCCGTGGGCAACGACGTTTTGGAAAAGCCCTCGGCGCTCAGCACACGCGAGTTTGACATCATGCGCAGCCACACCTTTTATACCTACCGCCTTTTAGAGCAGATCAAGGGCTTTGAAACCATCAACCAGTGGGCTTCGTTCCACCACGAGCGCCTTGACGGGCGCGGGTACCCCTTCCACCTGACGGACGAGAACCTGCCGCTCGGCTCTAAGGTGATGGCGGTTGCGGATGTCTTTTCGGCGATTACCGAACACCGCCCCTACCGCAAGGGCATGGAAAAGGCTCAGGTGGTAAGCGTACTGCAAAACATGGCGGAGAAGCGCGCCATCAGCGCCAGCGTGGTAGCGGTGGTGCTGGAGCACTTTGACCAGCTTACCGACATCTGCCTTCATGCGGAGTATCAGGCAGAGGAGCGTTACCAGCGCTTTTGTGCGGAGGCGGGCTGAGCACATGCGGCCCCGGGTGGATATTAAAAACGGAATAGCCTTTAGAAAATCATCCTGTCGAATCAACCGAACGGTTGATTTCTTTTTTTGTCTTTTCTCCTAAAATAGGTGGCAAGGAGATGATATGAGATGAATAAATTACTTACGGTCGAAAAGCTGGAGAAAAGCTACAAGGATAAACAGGTGATTCACGGCATCAGCTTTGAGGTGAACAAGGGCGAAATACTCTGCTTCTTAGGCCCGAACGGTGCCGGAAAAACCACCACCATCAACATTCTGACAGGGGCGCTCGGCAGCGACGCAGGAAAGATTGAAGGCAGCGACGGCAGCATTGCCAAAAGCCTCACCCGCTTAAAAAGCCGCCTCGGGGTGGTTCCGCAAGACCTCGCCCTCTACGAGGACCTTACCGCCATGCAGAACGTGCGCTTCTTCGCCTCACTGTACGGGCTAAGGGGTGAGAAGTTAAAGGAGCAGTGCGACGAGGCGCTGGAATTCACGGGCCTTTCGGATAAGGCAAACGACAAGGTAAGCACCTTCTCGGGCGGTATGAAGCGCAGATTAAACATCGCGTGTGCCATCGCCCACCGCCCCGAGCTGTTGATTATGGACGAGCCGACGGTGGGTATCGACCCGCAGTCGCGCAACCACATCCTAAGCTCCATCAAGCAACTGCGCAGCGGCGGCATGACCATCCTCTACACCACGCACTACATGGAGGAAGTAGAGGAGATCTCCACCCGCATCATCATCATGGATAACGGCAAGATCATCGCGAGCGGCACCAAGGAGCAGCTCAAAGAGAGCATCGAGAACGAGCGGCAGTTCTTTATCGAGTATGAGTGCGTAAAACCCCTGAGCACCGACGAGTTCTATAGAATCGAAGGCGTCAAAAAGGTTACGATCAACGGCGGGCTGCTCGAAATCACCACCCTCAAGGGCATTGAGAACCTCGACCGCATCATCGCGGCGCTGATCAGTGTGGGGGCTAAAATCAACAATATCTCCTGCCGCACGGCGAGCCTTGAAACGGTGTTTTTAAAGCTCACCGGAAAATCGCTTAGAGATTAGGAGGGGAAACGCCATGTATAGATTCAGACAGATTTTTAAGATGGACCTGCTCAACCTTGTTACAAACCCCATGTGGCTGTTTTACAACATCGGGTTCCCCCTGCTGCTCACCCTGATCCTCGGCTTTTTAAACAGCGGCGCCTATGGCGGGGCAATCAACGCCTACGATTATTACGGTGTCGCCATGCTCATCTTCGCCGTTTTTAATACCGCCACCATCGCCGCCAACAGTTTTATGGAGGAGCGCATCAAAAGCCCCAACCTGCGGCTGGTGCACTCCCCTATCCCCGCCTTCTATATCCACCTTTCAAAGCTGCTGGCCACCTTCGTTTTTTCGTTTACCTGCCACCTGCTGGTGGCGGTGATGCTGAGCCTGACGGCGGGCGTAAGCTACAGCGCGCAGATCGGCCTGATGCTCGCGCTGCTGCTTTTAAGCGAATTCTTCGCCTCGGCGCTTGGCGTTATGCTCTGCTGTGCCTGCAAGAGCGAGAACCTCGCCAACCAGATACTGAGCTTTGTCATCACCATGTTCGCCATTTTAGGCGGGCTGTTCTTCCCCCTGGACGGGTACGGTGCCGCCATTGAGAAGCTCAGCTACCTCTCCCCCGTAAAGTGGGTGCTCACCGCCTCGTTCCAGATGATCTACGACGGCAACAACGCGCTGTTCCTGCCCGCCATGCTGGTGCTCGCGGCCCTTTCCGCCTTGTCGGTATTCTTATGCGTAAGGCTCTTTAGAACGGAGGATTACTTATGATTACGATAGTAAAAAATGATTTTTACCGCATGCTCTGCCGAAAGACCAACATGGTTGTCACCATTGTGCTGATTACGGGGGCCATCTTCGCCGCTATCTTTATCAGTTCAAGGGCCGAGACGCTGGGCAGCATCGCGCTGGTTGCCGCAGACGGTGAGGCAGCATTTTCGTTGCCCTACCTCCGCGTCGCCGTGATGGATGAAGCGCCGCCTATGTCCGCCCTCATCTCCCACAAATATGATGCGGTAGTGACCAAGACACCGAGCAGCTACGAGATTACTTCTATCAAGGATCAGGCGTTTGAAGCGTCGCTTATGGCACTGCTCAAGGACCCCGCAGCCTACACGCCCGACCATACCGAGGCCCGCGGCGCGGGCGGCACCATCCTCGGATTTTTGACGATGTTCATCCTGCTCGAGGGCGTGGTGCTCATGTATATGTTCGCCGACGATAAGGAGCAGAAACAGATCGTACGCATCGCGGCGTCGCCCATCTCCTTTACGGGGTACCTGTTCGGGCATATGCTGTTTACCTTTTTGACCATCACGTTCCCCGTGCTGGCGATACTCGCCGCGGCGCGGTACATCTTCGGTGCCGATATCGGCTTTAGCCTGCTGCAATATGCCGGGTTGACGGCCCTGCTGGGCGCGTTTACCACCGCCTTCTCGCTCTTTTTGAATTCGCTGGTGAACAAGCCCGATACCGCGAACATGATAGGCTCGTGCATTGTGACGCTTACCTCAATTCTCGCGGGCAGCTTTTACTCTTTTGAGAAGGGTAACCGCACTCTGGAGCTGATGATACAGGTACTGCCGCAGAAGGCGTTTTTGACCCTCGCGGACGGACTGGAGCAGGGTGCCGCGCTGAGCACGCTGCTGCCCCCGCTCTGCTATGTGGGTGTACTCACCCTTGTGCTGTTTGGCTTTGCCATTGCAAAAACACGGCGGGATTATGTGCGCGCGCATTGAAATACGGCCGGAAAAGGTATAAACTGAAGGTAGATTCCGCCAAACCGGGGAGGCCGTTATGGACAAGAACAACCTGCTTTCCACCAAGCTAAAGCTTCCGCAGCCCCGTAGAAACTATATCGTCCGCCAAGGCCTGTTCGACCGGCTGGAGCAGATGCGCGACTGCCGCCTGACCGTGATCAAGGGTGGGGCGGGCAGCGGCAAGACCACGCTGATTACCTCTTTTATTAAAGAAAAGGCGCTTTCCAATGTGCGCTGGGTGGCGCTGGACGAGGGCTGCAACAACCTGCTTTTGTTCTGGAACTATATCATAGAGGCGACAGCCGACCTGCTGGGGGATGCCAAGCAGGTCTTTGTCGCCTTTTTTAACGCAAACGTAAGCCCCAGCAGCATGGAACAGATGCTGGGGCTGTATATCAACAGCTTTAACAGCGAACAAGAAGCCTTTTTGATTCTGGACGATTTCCACTGCATCACCGACCGGCAGCTGCTGGACGGTTTTGAGTTCTTTATAACCAACGCGCCGGACAACCTGCACTTCATCCTGCTCACCCGAGCGGAACCGCTGTTTTATCTCGCAGGCTTGGGAATGGACGGCAGCCTGCTGCTGTTAGACGAGAAGGACCTCACCCTTTCGCCGGAGGAAGCGGAGCGCTTTTTAAAAAAGACGCTCGCGCTTCCCTATTCCCCCGAGGCGCTACGCTATATGGCGAGGCTTGCCGAGGGGTGGATCGGCGGGCTACAGCTGGTCGCCTCGGCGGCACAGGGCAAGAACGAGGCGGAGATTATAAGGTTAAAGCTTACGAGCCGCCTGATCAGCGAATACCTCACCAAGGAAATCTTCGAGCGGCTTAGCGAGGGCGAACAGCGTTTTCTGGTGAACACCTCCCCCTTCTCCTACTTCTGCAAAGAGGTGTGTACCGCCCTGTTTGAGGGCTGCGATTACGAGCGCATGATGGAATCGTTTCAGCAGAAGAACCTGCTGATACTCTGCATCGACGAGGAACGGGGGCTTTACCGCTACCACAATATTCTGGGCGAGTACCTGAAGATGCGCTTTGCGCGGCAGGACGAGCCGTTAAAAACCGCCCTGCTCGCCAAGGCGGCCGCGGCATTCGAGGCGCTTGGGGATTACGACGAGAGCCTAAGGCAGCTGCTCACCTTAGAGGACTATACCGCCGCTATGCGGCTGATTCTGGAGATGCCCAAAACCGCAGGCACCTTATCCTACCTCACGGCGGTGCCGATGCGCTTTGCAACCGAAAACTTCGATTTCGCGTACCAGCGTTTATTCTACCACTACAGCAACATCGAATACGATAAATGTCAGGAGCTCTACGACCTCATGATGCTCAAGCGCGGGGACGACCCTGCGCTTGAAGCGTTTACCGGCATGAAATTCATCATCGGCAGCGGGGTGGCCGATTTTAGCATGGAGGTAATGACCGCTGAGGAGATTGACCGTTTAAACCTAAACTGCGTCACCAAATCCCTGATCATGGTAAAGAACGCCTCCCTGCTTTACTACCAGAACCGCTACACCGAGGCGCTTAAGCTGATCGCAAAGGCAACAAACTGCCTGCAAAGTGCCTCCAACCCCTACATCGCCTTTTTCGCCTTCAGTGTCAAGGCGCAGATTCACGAGGATTTGGGGAATCTTAAATTCGCTTTAAGCATCTACGAACAGACGCAGGAATACATTCAGCAGCATAAACACATGTCGCTGTTCTACCCGAGCTATTATATCGGCATCACCGGCACCTATTTAAAGCAGCTAAACCTTGAAAAGGCGATCGAATGCTTAAACAAATCGACCCTTCACACCGTTAAACGGCAAAACTGGTTTGATGTCGGGTACGCTTATAACCTTGCGGAGTACCGCTATTTAACCGGCGACAAGGAGGGCGGGCTGGAGCTTTACCGCCGTCTCTCGGCGCTTGAAACCTACCAGAACATCCTCACCCTTGCGACGCTGCTGAAATACCTGCTTAAATACGGGCAGCTGGACGGCGCCTCCATGGATAAATTCAAGGCCGATTACAAGGGCGCCAGCGAAAATAACCGCTGCCTGGATTCAAAACTCATGTATGCGCGCATCCTCGCCGCAGAGAATAATACCACGGAGGCCTTGGCTCTTGCCGACGAGGTGCTGCAGCATTCGCGCAAAAACGAGGTGTACCTGAAGCTGATCGAGGCCTCACTTTTTAAGATTTCGCTGCTCCTGCACAGCGGCGCCGCGCCGCGCGAGCTGTTAAACCTTTTTAAAGAGGCGCTCTACTACGCGCATGAAAACACCGTGCTGCTCCCCTTTGTGTTTGAGCAGGAAGCGGTGCTGGGTATTGACCGGCAGTTTGCCGCCGCCCTTGGCGCGGATTTATCGGAGCCGGAGCGCGCCTTTTACAAAGAGGTGCTGAAGAGCTGCGGGGCGGAGGAGCCCTGCATCCTCAGCAACCGTGAGCTGGAGGTGTTGCGGCAGCTGGCGGGCGGGCTTGCCAACAAAGAGATTGCGCTAAACCTCTGCATCTCTCTTGCCACGGTGAAAACGCATATTCTCAATATTTACGGCAAGCTGGGCGTAAACGCCCGCGTGGCCGCAATCGATGCCGCAAAAAAGGCCGGTTTAATTTAGAGGCGATTGTTTGTTCGCGTTTAACATCCTATCCTTTTTAAATAATTTGACGGATTCCCGCGGTCGGATTATAATAATAGTATTCATGTATGAATTATTGTGCCTACAGACGTCTACATAGATGCAACACATTATGCATTCAAGGAGAATCAGTATTATAGGAGGGCTTGGAATTTATGAAGATATCCTCAAGAGGACGATACGGTCTCGCCGCCATGATCCTGATGGCACAAAGCGCCGACAGCAGTGAGGTGATCACCGTCATCAGTATCTCGGAGAAGCTGGGGGTTTCTAAGATATACCTTGAGCAGGTTTTTTCGCTGCTCAAAAGGGCCGGACTGGTCAACGCCATTAAAGGGTCGCAGGGCGGCTACCGCCTTTCAAAGCCGTACACTGCCATCTCCGCGTTGGATATCCTGCAGGCGCTGGAGCACTCGCTGTTTGAAAAAACCGAGGAATCGGTGCTGAAAAAGGCGGCCGATATCGAGCAGGCCATGCAGACGAGCGTCTTTACAGTACTCGACGAAGCGGTGGAAAAGTCTCTGCAGAAGGTAATGTTGGAGGATCTGGTGGCGCAGGCGCAAAAGCTGAGAAGCGACGGCGGGCTGATGTTTTATATCTGAACAGCACTAAAAAGGGCAGACAGCGGTTTAAACGCTGCCTGCCCTTTTTTAGTTCTGCACGGTTTTATGGTTCACGTAATCGTTACGGCAGCTGCTTGCCTGCCGCCATGTAGAGTGCGTACCATTCCTCACGGGTAAGGGCGACGTCGGACGCCCTGCAGATCTCTGCGAGGCGCTTTTTATTGGTGGTGCCCACAATCGGCTGCATCTTTGCGGGGTGGCGCAGTATCCACGCAATGGCGATGGCGCTGTTGGTTACGTTGTATTTCGCGGC